>NZ_MLCE01000022.1 GCF_002300165.1 Streptomyces sp. Tue6028
GCGGGGGTTTTCTGCGTTTACGGGCTGCCTGCGTGCCGTTGCGCGGGTCGATTAGGGTCGACCCATGCGATACGACCTGGTGATCTTCGACAATGACGGTGTCCTGGTGGACAGCGAGCGGATCTCCAACACGATCCTGGCCGCCCATCTCACCGAGCTGGGGCATCCGACCTCGTACGAGGACTCCATCAGGGACTACATGGGCTCGGCGATGCACCGCATCCACGACCTCGTGCACGAGCGCAGCGGCCGGCGGCTTCCCGACGACTTCGACGACGTCTTCCACGCACGCGTCTTCGCCGCCTTCGAGCGGGAGTTGGAGCCCGTTCCCGGTGCCGTGCAGGTGCTGGAGAAGTTGGCCGCGGACGGTGTGCCGTACTGCGTGGCCTCCTCAGGGAGCCATGAGCGGATCCGGGTGGGGCACCGCAAGACGGGGCTCGACCAATGGTTCGACGAAGAGCGCGTCTTCAGCTCGCAGGATGTGGGACGGGGCAAGCCCGCCCCCGACCTGTTCCTGCACGCCGCCGAGCGCATGGGTGTACCGCCGCGGCGGTGTGTCGTCGTGGAGGACAGCCCGCTGGGCGTGCAGGCGGCGCATGCGGCAGGCATGGACGTGTACGGGTTCACCGCCATGACACCCGCCGCCAAACTCGGCGGCGCCACCCAACTGTTCTCCGACATGGGCGAGTTGGCTGACCTGCTGGTATGACGCCGCCCGTGACGGCGTCCATGCGCGGCGACTGACATTTGTCATGCGGAGCTCCGGACGATCGTTTCTGTCGGCGGACGGGGTCCGACCGCGAAGCTGAGTACATCGAAACGGGACGTACACAGCGACGACGGAGGGACCCGATCATGAGCGCCACGACCATCGAGACCAGCACCGAAGCGACCGCCGTCGCGGCGACCGGCCCGGCCGCCGCCAAGCCCAGCTTCCTGCCGCTGATCATGGACGTGGCGGTGCCCCTGGCGTCGTACTACCTCCTGAAGAACGGGTTCGGGATGAGCACCGTGGCGGCTCTGGCCTGGAGCAGCGTGGTGCCGGCGGTGCGGACGCTGTGGAGCCTGGTGAAGGAGCGCACGTTCAACGGGCTGGCCGGACTGATCCTCCTCGTCAACGTCGTCGGACTGCTCCTCAGCCTGGTCGCCGGCGACCCGCGATTGATGCTGGCGAAGGACAGCGGTGTCGGCAGCGTGGTCGGTATCGGCATCCTGCTGTCGGTGCGGCTCGGCCGGCCGATGATGACGCAGGGGATGAAGCCGTTCCTGATCAAGGGCGACGCGGCCAAGAACGCGGCCTGGGAGCGGCTGCTCGCCGGCTCCGAGCGGTTCCGGCAGGCGGAGCGGACCTTCTCCCTCATCTGGGGAGCGGCGCTGCTCGGTGAGTGCGTGCTGCGGGTGGTGGGCGCGTACACGCTGCCGGTCGACACCATGGTCTGGCTCGGCACGGTCGTCATGGTCGCCACGATCGGCCTGGCCATCCTCCTCAGCGGGCGCTTCGCGGTCGTCCCGATGGAGAAGCTGCTGGAGCAGGAGCTGGCCGGCCGGACCCGCTGAACGGCGGGGCCGCCCGCCCCGGTTCACCCGAGAAGCCGCTCGACCGGCTCGGCCCGGTCCCCACGGAGTGCCGCTCCACCGCTTCACCCGAAGAGATGAGCAAAATTCATCTTCGGCTTGATCTACCCACCGGTAAGCCGGGGCCCTACGCTCGCCGCCATGACAGATGTGCTGCGACGCGGTAGGGCCTCTTTGGCGTTCAGCTTCTTCGCTCAGGGCGCCACCTTCGCGCTCCTCGTGACGCGCATCCCGGCCATCCAGGACCGCTACGGGATATCCGACGCGCTGCTGCCCGTCTTCCTGGCCGCCGTGCCCATCCTCGCCGGGGTCGGCAGCGTGACCACCGAGCACCTGGTCAAGCGGATACCGGCCAGCCGTCTGCTGCGCTGGTCCCAGCCGGTCGTGCTGCTCGCCCTGCTCGGTGTCGGCGCCGGCGACCACCTCGTCGAGGTCGCGATCGCCCTGGGCGCCTTCGGTCTCGCGGTCGGCGCGCTCGACGCCTCGATGAACATGCTCGGGGTGAGCCTCCAACGGACGTACGGACGCAGCATCATGCTCGGCTTCCACGCCGCGTACAGCCTGGGCGGGATCGTGGGTGCGTCGCTCGCGTGGGCGGGGGCGCACTGGCACCTGTCGCTGCTCGTGTCCTACCTGCCGGTGGCGCTGGTGCTGCTTCCGGCCACGTTCGTGGGGAGCCGCTGGTATGTCGACGGGGGCGCGCCCGAGCAGCGGGAGGCGGCCGAGGGCGGGCCCGTCGTCTTCAAGCTGCTGCTGCCGCTGTGTCTCGTGATGACGTTCGCGTACATCGGGGACTCGACGGTCTCCAACTGGAGCGCCAAGTACCTTCAGGACGTGCTGGGCAGCTCCGAGCAGCTGGCGACCGTTCCGTACAACGTGTACATGGTGACGACGCTGCTGGGCCGGGCGATCGGCGACTTCGGGGTGCGGCGCTTCGGGGCCGTGGCCGTGGTGCGGCTCGGGGCGGTGGTGGCGGCGCTCGGGTTCGCGGTCGTGGCGGTCGCCCCCGGTGCCTGGGTGGGCATGCTCGGATTCACGCTGTTGGGCCTGGGGTTGTGCGTGATCGTGCCGCAGACCTTCGCGGCGGCGGGGCGGCTCTTCCCGGGCGCCTCGGACACGGCGATCGCGCGCCTGAACATCTTCAACTACGTGGGCTTCCTGATCGGTTCGCCGTTGGTCGGGGCCCTGGGGGACGCCTGGAACTACCGGGGCGCCATGCTCGTACCGATGGTGCTGGTCCTGGTGACCTTGGGGTACGCCCGGTCGTTCGCCCCTGAACCAAACCGATACGGTGACGGTCATGAGCGGCCGCGCACAGCTGATGTGGGACGAGGCAGTAACGGGCTATGACTTCGGTCCCGAGCACCCGATGGACCCGGTCAGGCTCGCGCTGACCCGGAGCCTGGTCGGCGCTTTCGGGCTCGACCGTGACGTCGACGTCGTCGCGGCGAAGTCCGCCGGGGACTCCACACTGCGGCTCGTGCACCGCGAGGACTACGTGGAGGCGGTCAAGGCCGCGTCCGCCGACCCGGGGTCCGCGGACTCGTCGTACGGGCTGGGGACCGTGGACGACCCCGCGTTCGCCGGGATGCACGAGGTGTCGGCGCTGATCGCCGGGCAGTCCGTGGGGGCCGCCGAGGCGGTGTGGCGCGGAGACGCGCTGCACGCCGTGAACTTCGCGGGCGGTCTGCACCACGCGATGCCCGGTGCCGCGTCCGGGTTCTGCATCTACAACGACGCCGCGCTCGCCATCGCCCGGCTGCTCGAACTGGGAGCCGAGCGTGTCGCGTACGTCGACGTCGACGTGCACCACGGCGACGGAGTGCAGGCGGCCTTCTGGGAGGACCCGAGGGTCCTCACGATCTCGCTGCACGAGCATCCGCGGACGCTGTTCCCACAGACGGGATGGCCGGAGGAGACCGGCGCCGTCAAGGCGGCGGGCTCCGCGGTCAACGTCGCCCTGCCCGCCGGCACCGGGGACGCCGGATGGCTGCGCGCCTTCCACTCGGTGGTGCCCGAGCTGATCGCGGACTTCCGGCCCCAGGTCCTGGTCACCCAGCACGGCGCCGACACCCACTTCGAGGACCCGCTCGCGCACCTCGCCGTCTCGCTCGACGCCCAGCGCGCGGTGCAGATGGCCTGCCACGACCTGGCGCACGAGTACGCGGACGGGCGCTGGGTCGCGCTCGGTGGCGGCGGGTACGCCGTGGTGGAGGTCGTGCCGCGGTCCTGGACGCACCTGGTCGCGATCGCCGCGGGCCGGCCGCTGGCACCCGAGACGGTGATCCCCGAGAGCTGGCGGCAGGAAGTCTTCGCTCGTGCCCGGCAGTTGGCGCCGGCGCGGATGACGGACGGTCGCTGGCCCGTGCCCTGGAAGGACTGGGAAGCGGGGTACGACCCCGCGGACCGTCTGGACCAGGCGATCGTCGCCACCCGCAGGGCCGTGTTCCCGCTGCGCGGTCTGTTGGCCTAGGGGGCTTCGTTGGGATCGGCCCGGGTCCGCGACGCCCGGCACGGCACCTCGCCGCGTTGTCGGACCACCCGAGTACGCCCAGTACGCGGGTGATCCTCCGCCTTGCGATGCACCGCGCCGGACCACGCGGCCCGATCCGACCCGATCCGAACGAAACCCCCCTAGGGCGACTCCCGGCCGGAAGCGGTGCCGGCACTGTGGACCCATTAGGCCAACTGTGGGGCATTTTCTGCGTTTTGGGCTTGTGGCGGCGATGGATGCGCCAGCATCGCTGACGTGTTGAGCACCGGAGCAATGCGTGCACACCTGCTGGCCGCCCGGTTGGCCGGGCCCGTGGCCACCTCGCGCGAGGAGAGCCTGCGCAGCTATCGGCTCTTCGCCGCCCGCGATCCCCGGATGCTGCTCGGCCTCGATCCCGAATGGACCTGGCGGCAGCAGGACTTGATCGAGCTGATGGCCGACAAGTGCGGGGTTTCGGCCGATCCCGCGCACACTTCAGGGCATGATGTGATCGATCCCGAGCGCACCCTGGTGGCGCTCGACGCCTTCGCGCAGCGGCTCGGCGAGGCGGCCCGCAGCCGTACTCCGGTGCTCCTCGGCACCGGTCATCCGCACCGGCTGATCGGTTTCTACGCCGCTCTCGCGGACGCCCTGTCGGCGGCGGGATGTACGGTCCTCACTCCCGCGAAGGGTAGCTGTGTCGACATAACGACCCGGTTCGGCCTACGCACGTACAACCTTGACTACGTACAAGGTGTCGCGCTGGTGCGCGAACCAGGGGTGCAGGCCACCGGGCGTGCGACCGGCGCGCACACCCACTCGCCGCTCCCGGTTCGGACCGCTCTGGCGGCCGCCGCGGAGGCCGGCGGCCCCCTCCCGGAGCTGGTCATCGGGGACCACGGATGGGTCTGCGGGGCAGGTCAGCTGGGGTTCGAGGCGATGGGGCTGGCCGATACGGACGATCCTGCGCTCTTCGTCGGAGAGGCAGAGGGGCAGGTGTCCGTCGTCGTTCCGCTTGATGACGCTGTGCGGTCTGATTACTACCGACCGCTTACTCGCTATGTACTCAATCGAGCGTGTCTGTCACAGTAGGCGGCCGATGGCATCCCCTCTTCCCCACTCGCATCACCCGCCCCTAGTCTGGGGAGTGAGCACGCAACGACGAAGAGTCACCGGAAGGGGAAGCCGGTGGCCGTCGAGTGCGGAAGGTTCAGGTGTGTCATGGCTGCAGCTGGCGAGAGGCCTCTGAACGAGGTTCAGTTCCTTACCGTGGCGGAGGTCGCCTCGGTGATGCGAGTGTCGAAGATGACCGTGTACCGGCTGGTGCACAGCGGTCATCTGCCGGCCATCCGGGTGGGGAGGTCCTTCCGGGTGCCGGAGCAAGCGGTTCACGAGTACCTCCGTGAGAGCTATGTGGGGGTGGAGACGGCCTGACGGCGTTTCCGGGGGATCGTGGAGATCTCCCGGAACCCCTCGATTACGACCTCGGCGCTCGGACGGGTAGGCTGGCCCCTCATAGGTCGTGTGGGCCCATGCAGCCCAGCACCGAGTAAAGAGAAGTGAGCGAGGGTAGTCGTGGGCTCTGTTATCAAGAAGCGGCGCAAGCGGATGGCGAAGAAGAAGCACCGCAAGCTGCTCAAGCGCACTCGCGTTCAGCGTCGCAACAAGAAGTAAGCGGCGCCGCACAAGCGCATGACGTGGCCCCCCACCGGCTGGTGGGGGGCCACGTGCGTGTCCGGGGTGGCTGTGCGGGCGGGTCCGCGCGGCCGTGCGGGCGCCGATCCGGTCCCGGGTTCGCGCCGGTTCGCGCCGGGTTCGGCGCAGGTTCGGGGCCGGTCCGGTGCGGGGCGTGGACGTGTGTGAGCCTTAGGCCGAATGGCTGGGTCTGGTCGTACGTCTGTGGCTGTCGTCACTTCATGCATCGGGCGGTCATCACAGCGCAACATCCAACCGCTAGGTTGGCGGCACACGGGGAACCCGGCAGGGTACGCGCAGAGCTACGTCCAGTTCTGGAAGGAAGGCGCTGATCTTGGGGAAGGTCGTGCTCGTGACCGGAGTGGCCCGCCAGCTGGGGGGCCGGTTCGTGCGACGGATCCAGCGTGACCCGCAGGTCGACCGGGTGGTCGCCGTGGACGCGGTCCCGCCCGAGCATCATCTCGGCGGCGCCGATTTCGTGCAGGCGGACATCCGCCAGCCGGCCATCGCGCGGGTGCTCGCCGAGCACACCGTCGACACGGTGGTGCACATGGACGTGACCGGTACGGCGCTGAGCGGCGGCAGCCGGACCACGGTCAAGGAGACCAACGTCATCGGCACCATGCAGCTCCTGGGTGCCTGCCAGAAGTCCCCGACGGTCAAACGGCTCGTCGTGAAGTCCAGTACCAACGTGTACGGCTCCGCTCCCCGCGACCCCGCCGTCTTCACCGAGACCACACCGCCCAAGTCGCTGCCCAGCGGCGGCTTCGCGAAGGACACCGTGGAGGTCGAGGGCTACGTACGCGGGTTCGCGCGCCGCAGGCCCGATGTGGCCGTGTGCGTGCTGCGGTTCGCCAACATCCTCGGGCCGAGCGCGGACTCGCCGCTCGCCTCGTACTTCTCGCTGCCCGTGCTGCCGACCGTCTTCGGCTACGACCCGCGCCTGCAGTTCGTGCACGAGGACGACGTGATCGAGGTCCTGCGACTCGCCTCGCACGAGCCGGAGCGCGGCACCCTCAACAGCGGCACGTTCAACATCGCGGGCGACGGCGTCCTGTTGCTCTCGCAGTGCGCGCGACGTCTCGGCCGGCCCACGGTGCCGCTGCTGCTGCCCGCGCTCAGCTGGGCGGGCACGGCCGTGCGTACCCTGGGCGTGACGGACTTCTCGCCGGAGCAACTGCGGCTGCTCACGCACGGCCGGGTCGTGTCGACGAACCAGATGCGCGAAACGCTGGGCTACAAGCCGAAGTACACGACCGCGGAGACCTTCGCGGACTTCGCCCGCAGCCGGGGGCCCGGACTCCTGCCCCCCGAGGCCCTTGCGGGGGCCGTCGACCGGATCGCCGCGCTGCCCGTCCTGGGCGGCGGCCACCCCCCGACGCAGAGCGCCAACTGAGGAGCGCATCAACGATGGCGGACGCCAAAGTCATTCCGTTCGATGACGACCGGTCGCGCGGGGCTGCGATGCAGCGCCCGCAGCGGCGCCGGACCGCGGGGAGCCGGCGCAAGAGCGAGCCCGTGGTGGTTCGTGAGGTCCAGCCCCTGCCGGGCCCGGCCGTCCCACAGGATGATGTTCCTGTGACGCGTGAGGAACAGCCACCCCAGCAGCCGCAGGACGGCGGCGGTCTGGAGCGGCGTATCGCCGGGGGCCTGGCCTTCCTGCGCCGCCGGCTGACCGGTGACTACGAGGTCGACGACTTCGGCTACGACGCCGAACTCACCGACCAGGTCCTGATGTCGCTGATCCGGCCGTTGTACGACAAGTACTTCCGCGTCGACGTGAAGGGCATCGAGAACATCCCGTCCGAGGGTGGGGCGCTGATCGTCGCCAACCACTCGGGGACCCTGCCGCTGGACGGCCTGATGATGCAGGTCGCCGTCCACGACAACCACCCCGCGGGCCGTCATCTGCGCCTTCTCGCCGCCGACCTGGTCTTCATGCTGCCGGTCGTCAACGAGCTGGCCCGCAAGGCCGGTCACACCCTGGCCTGCGCGGAGGACGCAGAACGGCTCCTGGAACGGGGCGAAGTGGTCGGTGTGATGCCGGAGGGCTTCAAGGGCATCGGCAAGCCGTTCAGCGAGCGCTACAAGCTCCAGCGCTTCGGCCGCGGCGGGTTCGTCTCCACCGCCCTGCGCCAGGGCACCCCGATCATCCCGTGCTCGATCGTGGGCGCGGAGGAGATCTACCCGATGATCGGCAACGCGAAGACCCTCGCGAGGCTGCTGGGCTTCCCGTACTTCCCGATCACGCCGACCTTCCCGTGGCTGGGGCCGCTCGGTGCGATTCCGCTGCCCACGAAGTGGACGATCCAATTCGGTGAGCCGATCCGCACGGACGGCTATCCGCCGGAGGCGGCCGAGGATCCGATGCTGATGTTCAATCTGACGGACCAGGTCAGGGAGCAGATCCAGCACACGCTGTACAAGCTGCTGGTGCAGCGGCGGTCCGTGTTCTTCTGAGTGTTTCGGGTCCTGCCGAGTTCTTCGGCGGGACCGGTTCGTACGCGCGCCTGTACGCGGCTGGGGGCGCCCTTCCGGAGAAGGGCGCCCCCAGCCGCGTAGTGCGTTACTTGTCGTCCTCGCTGTCGATGCCCAGGCCCGGGAGGAGGCCCGGGAGGAGCGGGGGCAGGGTGACGTCCGGCTCGCTCGCCGGGGTGCTCCTGCTGCCGGACGGTGAGGAACTGGCGGTGTCCTTGGGCGGGTCCAGGAGTCCGCCCGTGCTGCCGCCGATGAGGCCGTCACTGCTGCTGTCCGAGCTGGACGGCTTCGGCTTGCCGCTGCTGTGACCGCCGGCCGAGGAGCCGCTGGTGGCGGTGCTGGGCGCCGGAGCGTCCGTCCCGGACGAGGCGGTGGCCTCCTCGCTCCTGCCGCGGTGCCGGCCGGTGCCCTCCGGAGAGGGTGTCGGGGGCAGCAACGAGCGCAGCGGGCCGACCTCTTCGTCTATGGCGTCGAAGACCGACGAGACCTGGTCACTGACGTCGCCGAGCTGCACGGGCAGCCGGTCGCGCAGTGCGCCCCAGGCTTCACGATGCGACTGGGAGAAGGCGGACAGGGCCTGGATGGGGCCCAGTGAGCCGTCCCTCGCGTACGCCTCGTGCAGCAGACGGTGGCCTTCCGCGGCGTCGTGCTGCATGCCCGACAGGGCACGGCGGACCTCGCCCAGGGACTCGTGGTCGAGTTGGCCCGAGCGGTCCCGCTCCATCAGCCGCCGCGCCTCGCTCAGCCGGGTCGAGGCCTGGTCGAGGTAGAGCTCACCGCGGTCGCTGTCGCCGTGGGCCAGGCCCAGCTTGATGTCCTCCATGCCTCGCTTGAGCCCGTAGAGCGAGTCTCCGGGGAGGGCGTCGGAGCTGGCGGCGGCCACGCCGCCGAAGGCTCCCGCGGCCACACCGACGGTGAGCCCGCCCGCGGCCAACCCCTTCGACAGCCGGGACCGCGGTCGCAATTTGCCCAGCCCGCTCGCCCGGTGCGCGCCCTTGGCCCGGTGGGTCCGCTGCTCGGGCACCGCGGATTCGCGGCCCTCGCCCCTGGCAGTGCCCTCCAGCAGCATGGCCTCCATCGCGGCGACGAGCTGTGCTCGCTGCACGACTTTGACCTCGGGGTCCAGCTCCGGCTTGGGCAGCTCGCCGAGACCGGTGGCGAGGGCCAGGAGCAGGCCCTCCTCGGTCCGTTCCGCAGCAGCCGGGGACGGCGCCCATCCATCGGGCTGCTCGGCCGCCGGGCCCTGTTCGGACTGCTCCTCCAGAGCCTGGGCGAAGGCGTTCGCCCGCCGGTGTGCCGATACGTTCGCGATCACTGGCGGCACCTCCTCTCGTCATGACGGTCGACTCCCCAGGGGGTCCTGAGGGTTGCACTCCCTGACCACATCCACACGATCGAGTGATCAGTGCTGGCCAAGGGGTGACCACAGGGAGCCTGTATCCCGCACAACGAGCGTCGCGGCACTTGGGTTACGGACGACGGATGATCGGACCGCGAAGTCAACAGACTTTTACAGAAGGTGAGTTGATCGTCGCTGAACGTGTGGGATCACTATGGGTGGTACGGCTTCAGCGCGCGTCGTCCGGGAGCAGCCGGGCCAGGGTGCGGACGGCCCGGTACTGCAGGGTCTTGATGGCGCCCTCGTTCTTGCCCATCACCCGGGCGGTCTCGGCGACCGAGAGGCCCTGGAGGAAGCGGAGCGTCACGCACTCCTGCTGCTGCGGGTTGAGGCGCCGGACGGCGTCGAGCAACGCCGCGTTCGACAGGGACTCCAGGACGGAGTCCTCGGGGGAGCGCTCGACCTCGTTCGCGTCGAGCATCTCCCCGGTGGTCACCTCCAGCCGGAACCGGCTGGACTTGAAGTGGTCGGCGACCAGGTTGCGGGCGATCGTGACGAGCCAGGCGCCGAAGTCGCGGCCCTGCCAGGTGAAGGTGCCGATGCGCCTGAGGGCCCGCAGGAAGGTCTCGCTCGTCAGGTCCTCGGCGGTCGCCTTCCCGCCCACCCGGTAGTAGATGTAGCGGTACACGGTGTCGCTGTACTGGTCGTAGAGCCGTCCGAACGCGTCGGCCTCGCCGGCCTGGGCGCGCTCCACGAGGTCCATCATCCTGGCGCTGTCACTGTCCGCGGCCGGGCGGCGTGCGGTGGTGGCCGAGCTCGAGCGGCCCCGTCTGCCGACCGCCGCGTTGCCGTCGGCCAGGGCGTAGCAGGGACCGACGGGCGCGGGGGCGGCGAGGGCGGGTACGGCGTACGCGGTGGGGACGAAGCCGCGAAGACGGTCCAGGACCGTTGCGCGCAGCGTAGCCAGGCCCGAGGCGTCAACCCCGACGTGTGAGTACACGGGACTCCCAGAGGCAGAGCTTCCATCACGTGCAGTGCGGGACCGTTCACCCGTCGTAGCGACGGAGGGGTACCGGTTTGCGTCTGAGGAGAATAACGCTTCGTACAGGCAGCGCTACACCCAGTTGCTAAAATCATCGATTACGTCGCTTCTGTTACCGATCGACGCCTTTTCAAGTGCCGGTTGGTGAACAGTTGTTGATCGGATCAGTCCGTGTTCCGTCTGAGTGCGGGGCGTGTTGTGGCCGTCTCGCGGCAAGGGGACTGGCGGCGGGGCTGTGCGGGTAGAACCCGCTGATTTGGGCGTGGCCCGGTGGCCGGACCGGGCGGTTCGCGCCCTTTCCGCCCCTTGCCCGTCCCGTACTCCTGGGGGCTCAGCCCCTAGACCCCCGGTCGGCCTGACGGCCTCGTCCTCAAGCGCCGGACGGGCTGGAACTCCTGCGCGTCAGGCCGGGGAGAAAGGTGCGCGGCGCTCGGCGGATCGGGAGGGCTGGGGGTGCGGGCTTCGGCCCCGCGGCCCGGATCGGCCTGGACGGCCTCGTCCTCAAGCGCCGGACGGGCTGAGACTCTCCGGTGTCGGACGGGCTGAGACTCTCCGGCGTCGGACGGGCTGAGACTCTCCGGCGTCGGACGGGCCGGGGCTCCCCGGCGTCGGACGGGCCGGGGCTCTCCGGTGTCGGACGGGCCGGGGCTCTCGGGTGTCGGACGGGCCGGGGCTCTCCGGCGTTTCCGCCGGACGGCCCCGGAGTTCGCGGGGGTGTACGGGAAACGCGGCCGGCCCCGGCCTGGCGGGCCGGGGCTGTGGCGTCGGGGTGGGTCAGCGGCGGCGGCGGTGGAGGGCGATGGCGGCCGCGGTGCCGCCGGCCACCGCGCCGACTCCGGCCGCGGCGGGGATGCCGACCTTGGCGGCCTTGCGGGCGGTGCGGTAGTCGCGCAGGCGCCATTCGGAGTCCCGGGCGTGCCGGCGCAGCTTGGTGTCGGGGTTGATGGCGTAGGGGTGCCCGACCAGCGACAGCATGGGGATGTCGTTGTGGGAGTCGCTGTACGCGGCGCAGCGGGAGAGGTCCAGGCCCTCCGCCGAGGCCAGCGCGCGGACCGCCTCCGCCTTCGCCGGGCCGTGCAGCGGCTCGCCGACCAGCTTGCCGGTGTAGACGCCGTCGACGGATTCCGCGACGGTGCCGAGGGCGCCGGTCAGGCCGAGGCGGCGGGCGATCACCGTGGCGATCTCCACCGGCGCGGCCGTGACCAGCCACACCTTCTGGCCCGCGTCGAGGTGCGCCTGGGCGAGGGCGCGGGTGCCGGGCCAGATCCGCTCGGCCATGTACTCGTCGTAGATCTCCTCGCCGATCGACATCAGTTCGGAGACGCGGTGTCCCTTGACGATCGACAGCGCGGAGTCGCGCGCGTCCTGCATGTGCTCGGGGTCCTCGACGCCGGCGAGCCTGAACCACGCCTGCTGCCAGGCGAATCGGACGAGGTCGCGTGTCTCGAAGAACCGCCGCTTGTACAGGCCCCGGCCGAAGTGGAAGAGGGCCGCGCCCTGCATCACGGTGTTGTCGAGGTCGAAGAACGCGGCGGCCCTGTCGTCGCCGAGGACCGGGAACTCCGGTTCCTCCGCGGCGGTGTCGGGTGCCGGTTCTTCCAGTTCCTGCGAGGACAGTTCCTGCGAGGACTTGCGCGCTGCCTCCGCAGAGGCCTCGCCTGCCAACACGCTCCGCGCCGTGGCGGAGCGCCTACGGGGAGTGAGCCATCCGAGAGCGGCCATGGCGTGAGCATAGCCAGTTTGTTCGGTGGTTCCGGAGTCGAGAGGATTCGGCGCTGTGAACTCTCCGCGACCGAGCCGTTAAAGAAGTGCTCCCATCGGTGCGCCGGAGCGGCTCCGCGGGTGTTCAGGGGAGGTTCCGCGGATGTGCCCGCCGAGGAGCCGTGTCGCCGTGCGCGGGGCGAGAATGGCCGACATGAGTCCCATGTTTCGGCGCAAGGCCTCCCAGGAACGGCTCGTCACACTGATCCGGAAGCCCGGCTGTCATCTGTGTGATGACGCACAGCAGGTGGTCGAGAAGGTCTGCGGTGATCTCGGCGTGCCCTGGGAGCAGAAGGACATCACCGAGGACGAGGCACTGCACCGCGAGTACTGGGAACAGATCCCGGTGGTGCTGGTGGACGGCGCGCAGCACACGTTCTGGCGGGTGGACGAGGAACGTCTGCGCAAAGCCCTCACACGGTGAATTCACCCGGCGGACCCCGTGCGGGAACGCCGGTGCCGCCCCGCCGTGACCTCGATGTGACCTGACTGGGTAGTCCAAGTGGTCCGGAAAGTCGCCTAGGATCGACGGCGATTGGTCTCGGGGGCGGGATGCGTTGAGGAGAGTGTGCGGTTTTGCCCCCTTCAGGTGCCGAACGAAGATGCGTGTGCGCCGGTTCCATACGTATGCGCCGGGCGCGCGTGACCCCGGTCACGTTGGCCGGGCAAATCGGACACCATCTTTGTGCACGCGTTCACAAAGACATAGCCTGCATTCGACGGGGCGGTCTAGGTACGTGTGACCGCCTGCAGCCCCGCTCTACCCGCAGGAGCACCGTGGCAACTGGCCGAACTCACCGACCGGCGACCCGCAGCCGAGGGATTCCCGAGGCCACCGTCGCCAGGCTTCCGCTGTACCTCCGAGCCCTCACCGCACTGTCGGAGCGCTCGGTCCCCACGGTCTCCTCCGAGGAGCTCGCGGCCGCGGCGGGGGTCAACTCCGCGAAGCTGCGCAAGGACTTCTCGTACCTCGGCTCCTACGGGACCCGTGGCGTGGGGTACGACGTCGAGTATCTCGTCTACCAGATCTCCCGTGAGCTGGGCCTGACCCAGGACTGGCCGGTTGTGATCGTCGGTATCGGTAACCTCGGCGCGGCGCTGGCCAATTACGGAGGGTTCGCGTCCCGTGGCTTCCGGGTCGCCGCGCTGATCGACGCCGATCCCGAGATGGCCGGCAAGCAGGTCGCCGGGATCACCGTGCAGCACAGCGACGACCTCGAGAAGATCATCTCCGACAACGGCGTCTCCATCGGCGTGATCACCACCCCGCCGGGCGTCGCCCAGCAGGTCTGCGAGCGCCTGGTCGCCGCCGGAGTCACCTCCATCCTGAACTTCGCACCGACCGTCCTGTCCGTCCCGGACGGCGTCGACGTGCGCAAGGTCGACCTCTCCATCGAGCTGCAGATCCTGGCGTTCCACGAGCAGCGCAAGGCCGGCGAGGAAGCCGAGTCGCAGGCCGGTGCCGTGGCCGCGGCCCACCAGGACGACGACGAGAAGGGACCCGACGGGGACGTCCCCGCCGTGATGCCGGCATGAGTCTCCTCGTCGTCGGGCTGAGCCACCGCAGCGCTCCGGTCAGCGTCCTCGAACGCGCCGCACTGTCCGCGGACGCGCAGGTCAAGCTGCTCCAGGACACCCTCGCCGCCGAACCGGCCGCCGAGGCCGCCGTGCTCGCCACCTGCAACCGCATCGAGCTGTACGCCGACGTGGACAAGTTCCACGCGGGCGTCGCCGAGCTGTCCCTGCTGCTCGCCCAGCACAGCGGGGTCGGCCTCGAGGAGCTCACCCCGTACCTGTACGTGCACTACGAGGACCGGGCGGTCCACCACCTCTTCTCGGTGGCGTGCGGCCTGGACTCGATGGTCGTGGGCGAGGGCCAGATCCTCGGCCAGATCAAGGACGCCCTGGCCACCGCGCAGGAGCTGCACACCGCCGGCCGTCTTCTGAACGACCTGTTCCAGCAGGCGCTGCGGGTCGGCAAGCGCGCACACTCCGAGACCGGCATCGACCGTGCGGGCCAGTCCCTGGTCACCTTCGGCCTGGAGCAGCTGTCCGCCGGTGCGGCGGTCGAGGCCTGGGCCAAGGGCAGGAAGGCCCTGGTCATCGGCGCGGGCTCGATGTCCTCGCTGGCCGCGGCCACCCTCGCGCGCGCCGGGGTCGGCGAGATCGTGATCGCCAACCGCACCTTCGACCGTGCCGAGCGCCTGGCCCGGATCCTCACCGACAGCGAGGACACGGACGTGTCGGCCCGCGCGGTACCGATGGAGTCGGTACCGGTCGAGCTGACACGTGCCGACATCGCCGTCTCCTGCACCGGCGCCACCGGGCTCGTCCTGACGGCCGAGGCCGTCGCGGCGGCCGTGGAGGGCCGCACGGGACTGTCCGTGCCCGGTGCCGAGTCCGCCCGTACGCCGTCACCCGCGGCCCGCACCGCGCAGCCGGGCACCCCGCTCGCGCCGGCCGGCGTCGGCGCCGAGGAGGGCTGCCCCCTCGACCTGCCCGGAGTGCAGAGCACGGCCGGTTTCTCGGTGCTCGGCGAGGCGGCGGTGGCCGGCATGGCCGCGGCCGAGCTGGAGCAGCACGCGGCCTGGGTGGACAAGGGCGACGCGGCGGGCCGCGCGCAGCGTCCGGCCGCCGCCGGTACCGCCACGGTCCACGACGCGGGCGTGTCCACGCTGCTCGACCCGGAGAGCGAGGCCGACGCCATCGCCGCGCTGGTCTCCGCCGTCGCCACCGCGGGCCGCATCCCCGAGCGCCGCAGGCCCGAGCCCGTCGCCGAGGCCCCCCGGCCCGCGCCCGTGCTCGCGCTGCTGGACCTCGCGATGCCCCGCGACATCGACGCCGCCGTGCACCGGCTGCTCGGCGTGCGTCTCGTCGACATCGAGTCGCTGGCCGAGGCCTCCGCGGACGCGCCGATGGCCGCGGACGTCGACCAGGTGCGCAGGATCGTCTCCGACGAGGTGGCCGCCTTCGGCGCCGCCCAGCGGGCGGCGCACATCACGCCCACCGTGGTGGCCCTGCGAGCCATGGCCGCCGACGTCGTCGCGAACGAGATCGCGCGGCTCGACGGCCGGCTGCCCGGCCTCGACGACAAGCAGCGCGGTGAGATCACGCAGGCCGTACGGCGCGTCGTCGACAAGCTGCTGCACGCACCGACCGTGCGGGTCAAGCAGCTCGCGGCCGAGCCGGGCGGCGCCGGGTACGCGGACGCGCTGCGGACCCTGTTCGACCTGGACCCCGAGACGGTCGCCGCCGTCTCGCGGGCCGACGACGAACCCAAGAACGAGAACGAGAACGCCAGGAACCGAGGGCGAGCATGAGTGAGCCGCGAACCTACCGAGAAGGTGCGCTGAGGCTGGGGACCAGGCGCAGCAAACTCGCCATGGCCCAGTCCGGGCAGGTGGCGGACGCCGTCAGCCGGGTGACCGGGCGCCCCGTCGAGCTGGTCGAGATCACGACGTACGGCGACACCTCGCGCGAGCATCTCGCGCAGATCGGCGGCACCGGGGTCTTCGTGACCGCGCTGCGCGAGGCACTGGTGCGTGGTGACGTCGACTTCGCCGTGCACTCCCTCAAGGACCTGCCGACCGCGCAGCCCGACGACCTGTCGCTGGCCGCCGTGCCGCTGCGCGAGGACCCGCGCGACGTGCTGGTCGCCCGTGACGGTCTCACCTTCACCGAACTTCCCGAGGGCGCGCGCATCGGCACCGGTTCGCCGCGCCGCATGGCCCAGCTGAACTCGTACGCGCGCAATCACGGGATGACGATCGAGACGGTCGCCATCCGCGGGAACGTCGACACCCGCATCGGGTACGTGCGCAGCGGGGAACTCGACGCCGTCGTGCTCGCCGCCGCCGGACTCAACCGGATCGGCCGTAGCGACGAGGTCACCGACTTCCTGTCGGTCGACACTGTTTTGCCCGCCCCCGGCCAGGGGGCACTGGCGATCGAGTGCGCCGCGGACAACGCGGACCTCGTCGCAGCGCTCGGAGAGCTCGACGACCCGTTCACCCGGGCCGCCGTGACCGCCGAGCGGTCCCTGCTTGCCGCCCTGGAGGCCGGCTGCAGCGCACCCGTGGGCGCGCTCGCCGACCTGCTGGCCGACGGGCAGATTGTCAAGGAGATGCGCCTGCGCGGCGTCGTCGGCACGACCGACGGCTCGACGCTGGTGCAGCTGTCCACCACCGGTCCCGTGCCCGAGACACATGACCAAGCGATTGCGCTCGGCCGTGAACTCGCCGCCGAGATGCTTGCCAAGGGCGCGGCCGGTCTGATGGGGGAGCGAGCACTTTGAGCCCCACCAACCTTCCCGCCGGTCCGGAACACGGGCACGTCACCTTCCTGGGTGCCGGACCCGGGGATCCAGGACTCCTGACACTGCGCGCCGTGGAGGCGCTGGCGAACGCGGACGTTCTCGTCGCCGAGCACGAGGTGCTCGACGTGGTGCGTGTGCATGCCAGACAAAGCGTCGCCGTGCTGAACACCGATCCGGACACTTCTTCGGATGCGTACAGGGGCACGGGCACGCCTCAGCTGACGGTTGTTGACGGCGCGTCAACAACCGTTGGTGACCCCGCGTCGAGGGACGCCGCCAATCTTGTCATGGAGGCCGCGCGGGGCGGCAAGCGGGTCGTGCGTGCGGTGTCCGGGGACCCGGGACTTGATACGTACGCCGCCGAGGAAATGCTCGCCTGCGCCGCAGCGGGTGTCCCGTTCGAGGTCGTGCCCGGCATCGCCGCCGCCGTCGGCGTGCCCGCCTACGCGGGTGTGCCGCTGCGCGACGCGCAGGGCGCGGACGTCCGGTTCGTCGACGCGCGGACGGCCTCCGACCGCTGCTGGACCGAGGTCGGCGCGTCCGACGGGACCGTCGTGGTCTCGACGACGCTCGACTCCGTGGCCGCGGCCGCCGGTGAACTCGTGGCGGCCGGGCGCAAGCCCGACACCCCGATGACGGTGACCGTCGCCGGCACCACCACGCGTCAGCGCACCTGGACCGCCACCCTCGGCACCATCGCGCAGACGCTGAAGCAGGCGAAGGTGCTGCCGTCCCCGGACGGCGGCCGGCCGGTGATAGTCGTGGTCGGTGAGCGTTCCGCAGCCGCCCAGCGCGACCAGTTGTCGTGGTTCGAGTCCAAGCCGCTGTTCGGCTGGAAGGTCCTCGTACCGCGTACGAAGGAGCAGGCGGCTTCGCTCTCCGACCAGCTGCGGTCCTACGGAGCCGTACCGCACGAGGTGCCGACCATCGCCGTCGAACCGCCGCGCACGCCCCAGCAGATGGAGCGCGCGGTCAAGGGCCTGGTGACCGGCCGCTACGAGTGGATCGCCTTCACCTCGGTGAACGCGGTCAAGGCCGTGCGGGAGAAGTTCGAGGAGTACGGGCTCGACGCCCGCGCCTTCGCCGGGATCAAGGTCGCGGCCGTGGGCGACCAGACCGCGAAGGCGCTGATCGCCTTCGGCGTGAAGCCGGACCTGGTGCCGAGCGGTGAGCAGTCGGCCGCCGGACTGCTGGAGGACTGGCCGCCGTACGACCCGGTGTTCGACCCGATCGACCGGGTGTTCCTGCCGCGGGCCGACATCGCCACCGAGACGCTCGTCGCCGGGCTCATCGAGCTGGGCTGGGAGGTCGACGACGTCACGGCCTACCGGACCGTGCGGGCCTCGCCGCCGCCGGCGGAGACGCGTGAGGCCATCAAGGGCGGCGGCTTCGACGCGGTGCTCTTCACCTCGTCGTCGACCGTGCGGAACCTGGTGGGCATCGCGGGCAAGCCGCACAACGTGACCGTCATCGCGTGCATCGGTCCCGCCACGGCCAAGACGGCCGAGGAGCACGGACTGCGGGTCGACGTCATGGCGCCGGAGCCGTCGGTGCACAAGCTCGCGGAGGCGCTGGCCGACTTCGGGCTGCGCCGACGGGCCGCCGCGCTGGACGCCGGTGACCCGGTGACGCGGCCGAGCGAGCGCCGGCCCGGGTCGCGCCGCCGCCGCACCACCTGACGACAGGGGGCCGAGGGGAGGTGTTTCCTCCCCTCGGCCCCTGCCCGTCCCGTGGACACGGGGGCTGCCGTCACCGGACCACCGCCGCGGCCCGGACGGCCTCGCGCCCGGACGCCCGACGGGCCGGTCCCGGCCCGTCCCACGGTCGCGAACGCCGACAAAGCGTCGGTATAGGTGCCCTTGGGGCAGGCGTAGCGTGGGGGGTATGACGAAGTACGGATCCTTCCCCGGTACGCGGCCGCGGCGGCTGCGTACGACACCTGTCATGCGCCGCATGGTCGCGGAGACGCGCCTGCACCCCGCCGACTTCATCCTGCCCGCGTTCGTGCGGGAGGGCGTGAGCGAGCCGGTGCCGATCGCGGCGATGCCCGGTGTCGTGCAGCACACGCGTGACAGCCTGCGGAAGGCCGCCGTGGAGGCGCTGGAGGCCGGGGTCTCCGGGATCATGCTGTTCGGCGTGCCGGACGACGCCGGCAAGGACGCCCAGGGAACCGCCGGCACCGACCCCGACGGGATCCTCCAGGTCGCGCTGCGCGACGTCCGCTCCGAGGTCGGCGACGACCTGATCGTCATGTCGGACCTGTGCCTCGACGAGTTCACCGACCACGGGCACTGCGGGGTCCTGGACGCCGAGGGCCGCGTCGACAACGACGCGACGCTGGAGCGGTACGCCGAGATGGCCCAGGTGCAGGCCGACGCCGGAGCGCACGTGGTGGGACCCAGCGGGATGATGGACGGCCAGATCGGTGTCGTCCGCGACGCGCTCGACCAGATCGGCCGAGAGGACGTGTCGATCCTGGCGTACACCGTCAAGTACTCGTCGGCGTTCTACGGCCCCTTCCGCGAGGCCGTGGGCTCCTCGCTGCAGGGCGACCGGAAGACGTACCAGCAGGATCCCGCCAACGTGCGGGAGGCGATGCGGGAGTTGGCGCTCGACCTCGAGGAGGGTGCCGACATGGTGATGGTCAAGCCGGCCGGCCCGTACCTGGACGTCCTCGCGCGGGTCGCGGATGCGGTCGACGTGCCCGTCGCCGCCTACCAGATCTCCGGCGAGTACTCGATGATCGAGGCCGCCGCGGAGAAGGGCTGGATCGACCGGGACAAGGCCATCCTGGAGGCGCTGACCGGCATCAAGCGGGCCGGGGCGCAGAACATCCTCACCTACTGGGCCACCGAGGTCGCCCGGACGCTAGGCCGTCAGTAGCTCCACCAGGCGGGAGAGCCCGTCGTCGGCGTACCCCTCCGCGACCGCCCGGTCCAGCAGGTCCCGCATCGGTGTGAAGAGCTCGGTGCGCAGGCCCTGTTCGGCGAAGGTCGCGAGGAGTCCCGGGAACGCGGCCCGGCTGACCGCCAGGCTGGACACGTCGGTGAGATGCCGTCCGCTGTCGACGGCCTCCGCGGTGCCCGGGACCAGACCGCCGGCCATCGCGACCAGCCAGTCGGACAGCAGCGGCGCGAACTCCCGGGCGCCGATGCCCTCCGAACGGATCAGGGCGTACGCCTGGGCCACGCCCGCGACCATCCCGTACATGCCCGTCAGCAGCGACAGGTCGTACAGCGCGGCCAGGCCCGGGTCGGTGCCGGTCCAGCGGGTGCCGCCGAGCGCGGCGAGCGTGCCCCGGTGCGTCCGGTAGGCCTGTTCGTCGCCGCTGCAGAGGACGTACGCCGCGGGCGTCCCGATCATCGGGGGGACGGCCATGATGCCGCCGTCCAGATACGCGATGCCGTGGTCGCGCGCCCAGGACGCCGTCGTCCGGGCCTGCGCGGGCGTTCCGTTGGTGACATTCACCAGGGTGCGGCCCGCGAGGGCGTCGGCGTGCGGGTGGAGGAGTCCGGCCACGTCGTCGTACGTGGTGAGGCAGACGAGGGTGAGCGGGCCGGCCGTGAGGGCCAGGGCGGGGGTGTCGGCCGGGGCGGCGCCCTGGGCCACCAGGGGGCCGGTCTTCGACGGGGTGCGGTTCCACACCGTCGTGGGGTGCCCCGCTCTCAGGAAGGCGGAGGCCAGGGCCGTGCCCATGAGACCGAGGCCCAGGACGGAGACGGGGGCGGCGGGGGTCGTGACGGCCGGGGACTCGGCAAGATCTTCGGAAGTCATGGGGACCATGCTGGTTCGGGCCCCCAACTCGCCACAAGTACCCACTAATTGGTCAGCTCCTCACCTTTCGGTAAGTGACCCCCCGGCCGCCCGTGCTCAGTACGTCAGGGCGTCGTCCAGGCTCTGCTGCCAGTACGTGAGCAGGAGCTTGTCGTCGACGTACACGCCCTTCGCGGGGAGCGCGGGGCGGGCGGAGGCGCCCTTGTCGAAGCCGACGACCAGGGTCTTGGCCGTGTAGCCGTTGCCACCGCTGCCGTCCGCCGCGGACAGGCGCACGCCCGCGTAGCCGGACTCACCGGGGGTGAGGGTCACGACCGCCTGCGGGTGGGTCTCCTCGGCGACCGGCGGCACCGCCTGCGCCTCACCGAAGCGGGCGACGGGGTAGCCGGTCAGGTCGCAGTTCTTCGAACCGGTGTTGGTGACGGTGAGGAGCATGTGGTTGAGGGGGCGGGTGACTTCGGTGGCGGTCGTCTTCGTGTTGGAGCCGTTGCAGGCGGTGTTGCGGGTGGACCCGCCGGCCTTGCCGTCGCCCGTCGAGCCCCCGGAGGTCTTTCCGGACGAGCCCGAGGCGCCGCCCGAACCGCCGGCCGTGGTGCCGCCGTCCATGCCGCCGGCCGTGCCCCCGGTGCTCCTGGCCGGCTTGCTCGTGGAGCCGGGGGCGGAACCCCCCGTGGACGACGAACCGGTCGGCTGCGCCGAGGACTTGGACGCGGCGGACGGGCCCTCGTCCCGTACGCCCTGCCCGTTGTCGCACGCCGAGAGCGCGAGTGCGGCCAGTGCGACCGTCGAGGCGGCGAGGAGGCGGGTTCGGGTGGTGCGTGCGGACATGAGTGATCCCCCTGTGCAGGTATGGCTGGTTGGAGCGGCCGCTCGACCGGTCGAGGGGAGCGGCGTGCTTGGATGACAACAGCTTGGGCGGTGATCCGTCCCGACCGCCACGGTGGCCGGGGCATTCGGGACGCCGGAACGTTTGCACGGGGCCTGACCTGGGGGAACGACATGCCCCTGGAACGCGGCCCCGGGACGCGGGGGATGGGGGAAGGGTGGCGCGGGACGATTTCGCGGAGCTTCTGCGGGAGTTGAAGGAGCGGTCCGGGCTCAGTTACGGGGTGCTGGGGAAACGGCTGCACGTGAGTGCGTCGACGTTGCACCGGTACGTCAACGGGGACGCCGTACCGGCGGACTACGCGCCCGTGGAACGGCTCGCCCGGCTGGGCAAGGCCACTCCCGGCGAACTGCTGGAGCTGCACCGGAGGTGGGTGCGGGCGGACGCGCTGCGGGGCCACAAGGGGGCGGCGGAGCCGGAGGCGTCGGCCGGGCCGCTGCCGTCCACCGGGCCGGTGCCGGCCGCGGCGGGTGGGCCGAAGACCGCGGACCGGGCAGCGGCGGCCGACGGGGCGGTCGCGGACGAAGGGGCGGCCGCGGACGAAGGGGCAGAGACGGCCGACACGGTGGTGGCGGCCGACGGGGCGACGGCGGAGCAGGCACCTGGGGCGGCTCACGTGCCGGGGGCTTCTTCCGCCGGAGACACGGAGGCCGAGGCCGGGTCTCCGGGGGCGGCCGACGCCGGAGCCGGCTCCTCCGATGCCAAGAACCCCCTCCCCGGCTCACCGGGCGGACCCGTGCCCGCGCGGGCACGGGTGCCCCGGTGGCGGCGCTCCGTCGTGCTCGCCGCAGCCGCCGTGGCCGCCGCTGCCGCTCTCGTCGTGAACCTCGTGCCCGGCACGGGCGACGACCGGGGCGGGAAACGGTCCGCCGGGGCCGTCGGGCCGTCCGCCGAGGCCACGCCCGGCACCACGGTCACGGGGACGGGTACGGCGACCGCCACCGCGACGCCCGGCACGCGGCACCCGTCGCCCTCGGCGCCGGCCTCGCGCGGCGGCGGCCCGTCGGCGTCCGGCATCGCGCCGGGCGGCGCCGCACCGGGCTCCGGTGCCGCCGAGGGCACAGCCCCCCTGGTCGCCACTGACCCGTACCGGTTCGAAGACCCGTGCAGCCAGCACTACTTGGTGGACCGGGAGCCCGCACAGGTGCCCCCGCCGCCCGGCGAGCAGGACGCCCGCGGATGGGTCGGCGCGCTGGGCGGCGTCGCCGGCAAGGACCAGATGCTCGCGCTCACGGTGCAGGGCACCGGAAAGACGACCGTCGTGCTGGAGGCGCTGCACGTGCGTGTCGTGCACAAGGGCAGCCCGCTCCCCTGGAACGACTACGCGATGGGCGTGGGCTGCGGCGGCAACGTGTCGACGAAGTCCTTCGGCGTGGACCTCGACAACGGACGCCCGTCGGTCGTGCCGGAGCACGGCCAGCGCGATTTCCCCTACAAGGTCAGCGAGTCCGATCCGGAGGTCTTCTACGTGCTGGCGCACGCGCGGGCGCACGACGTCAGCTGGTACCTGGAGCTGGAGTGGTCGAGCGGCACCCGGCACGGGACCGTGCGGATCGACGACCGGGGGAAGGTGTTCCGCACGAGCGGGAACGCGGGACGGCCGGCGTACGACTATCCGCTGGGCGGCAGCGAGTGGCAGACGGCGGCCGTCGGCTAGGGGGCTTCGTTTGGATAAGGCCGGACCCGCCAAACGAAACCCCCTAGGCCGGCGCCGGCCGGGTGCGTCGGCGGAACGCAGCGCCATGCATGTGGATTGTCAGGAGTTTCGGCCTTACGGGCGTAATCCGTCACCGTCGTGTCACAGACCGCCCCGCAGGTGAACCCCGCGAACCGGTCCCGCGCTCTGAAGCGACGAGTGCCGGTGAGGACCGGCGCCTGAACTTCTCTCGGGGGACCGCATGCAGTACGGGACGCAGTACAGGACGGGTGTCCGCAGGGCAGCGCTGGCGATGGTGACCGTGTCGGCGGCCGCCCTGTTCATGACCGCGTGTCAGCCGGGCGACGACGGGGTGGGCTCCGGCTCTTCGCCGTCGCATCGACCGGCCGAGCCGGCCGCGTCCAGCGGCGCTCCGTCCACCGGCACGTCGACGCCGCCCTCGGGGAAGGCCTCTCCCGGCGGTGCGGGCTCGCCGTCCGCGCCGTCCACGCCCGCGGCGGCCAAGGCCTGCGGGGTGTCGGACCTGGAGGCGTCCATGCGCCAGGCCGAGGACCGGCCCGACGGCACCGGAACCGGCGCGGCGGTCGTCCAGTTCACCAACACCTCCGCCGGGCCGTGCACCGTCCAGGGCCACCCGACCGTGGCGGGTGCCGGCAACGGCTCCCCGGACAAGAACCACCCGCTGGCGGTGACGTCCTCGGGCGCCGCGTCCAAGGTGCTGCTCGCGCCGGGCGGCAAGGCCTGGACGAAGCTGACGTTCGTCCAGGTCCAGGGCGAGGCCGACGGCTACTGCGAGTCCGGTTCGACGCCCGTCACGTACCCGACCCTGGTGGTCGGCCTCCCGGGTGCCGGTTCGCACCAGGTCGCCCTGGACGACGGCGTCCTGGCCGAGTGCGACGACACGGTGACCGTCACCGCGGTGTCCGCGACCGAACCGTCCTGACGACAGCGACCGCGGCCGTACCGGCTCCATGACGTCCTGACGACAGTGCCCGCACCCGTACCGGCTCGATGCCGTCGTGCCGGAGCGGGCACTCTCAAGTCCCTTCGCGAGTTAGGTTGTTGCCCTTTCGATGACCGAACTCCCCAGGGAGAGGCTCTATGCCCGGTGATGCTCTCAGCCAGGACCCCGCCGAGCTGAGAAGGAGGATCGACACCACCAAGGCGCACCCGGCCCGCGTCTACGACGTCTTCCTCGGGGGCAAGGACAACTACCCCGTCGACCGTGACGCCGCCGCCGCGGCCCTCGCGGCGAACCCGCGGGGCTACCTCGACGTGCGGCACAACCGGGACTTCCTGCGCCGCGCCGTCACCACGCTGGCCGCGCGGGAGGGCATACGCCAGTTCCTCGACATCGGCACCGGGCTGCCGACGCAGGAGAACGTCCACCAGATCGCCCAGCGCATCGCCGCGGACGCCCGGGTCGTGTACGTCGACAACGACCCGGTGGTCCTCGCGCACGCCCGCGCCCTGCTCACCAGCGGGCCCGAGGGACGCACCGACTACATCGACGCGGACTTCAAGCAGCCCGCGCAGATCCTCGAACAGGCCGCCAAGACGCTGGACTTCGACGAGCCCGTCGCGCTGGTGCTGGTGGCGATCCTGCACTTCGTCGAGGACGAGGAGGCGTACCCGATCGTGCGCCGGCTGGTCGACGCCCTGCCCTCGGGGAGCCGGCTCGTGCTCACCCACCTCACGGAGGACCTCAACCCGGAGAACATCCGGGCCGTGCAACGCACCTACACGGAGCGCGGGTTCACGTTCGTGCTGCGCTCCCGGGCAGAGGTCGAGCGGTTCTTCACGGAGTGCGGGCTGGAGATGGACGAGCCGGGTGTCGTGCCCGCGCACCACTGGCGCCCCGACGGGGCCGCGCCCGCGCCGGAGGCCGCCGATCCCGCCCATCTCGCCGGGCTCGACGACATCGAGAAGGTCCGCTACCGCGACATCAACGACGTCACGGACGCGGACATCAACGTGTACGCCGCCACGGGCGTCAAGCGCTGAACCCCGGTGCGGCCGGGCCGTCCCGGGCCGAGATCCACGGCCCGGGAGGCGTCCGGCCGTCCGGATCGCGGAATTGAAAGGTGTAGACGGCAGGGATCTCCGTAGGGTGCGGAACGAAGTGCCGTCGTGGAGTCGCGGACAAGGAGCCCATCGTGACCGTCGTCGAGAACGTTCCCGCCAGGAGCGGCAGTGCACCCGTGCCCGCGCTCGCCGCACGGGCCACCGCGATCGGCGGCTCGCCGGTACGCGACATCCTCGCGGTCACCGCGCGCCCCGAGGTCATCAACTTCGCGGGCGGCCTGCCCGCACCGGAGCTTTTCGACGCCGAGGGCATCGCCGCCGCCTACCGCGACGTGCTCGCACAGGTCCCCGAGCGGGCGTTGCAGTACTCGACGACCGAGGGCGAGCCCGCGCTGCGGGCCGCGCTGGCCGAGCGGACCCGCGCCCGCGGACTGCCCACCACCGCGGACGACGTGCTCGTCACCACCGGTTCGCAGCAGGCGCTGTCCCTGCTCGCCACCGCCCTGCTGGAGCCGGGCGACACCGTGCTCGTCGAAAGTCCCTGCTACCTGGCGGCGCTCCAGGCGTTCTCCTTCGCGGGGGCCCGGATCGTGGCCGTGCCGGGCGACGAGCACGGCCTCGACCCGGACGCCCTGGACGCCCTGACGGCCCGCGAGCGGCCCAAGCTGCTCTACACCGTGCCCACGTTCCAGAACCCCACGGGACGCACCCTGCCCGGCGAGCGGCGGGCCGCCGTCGCCGAGGTGGCCGCCCGGCGCGGACTGTGGATCATCGAGGACGACCCGTACGGCGAACTCCGCTTCGAGGGCGAGCGGGTCCCGTGGATCGCTTCCCACGACGGGGCGGCGGACCGGACCGTGCTGCTGGGCTCCTTCTCCAAGGTGATGGCGCCCGGGATGCGGCTGGGCTGGCTGCGCGCGCCCGCGGCCCTGCGCCGCGCGTGTGCCGTCGCCAAGCAGGCCGCCGACCTGCACACCCCGACCGTCAACCAGCTCGCCGCCGCACGGTACTTGGCCGACCGGGACCTGGACGCCCATGTGGCCGGGGTCGCCGCCGTGTACCGGGAGCGGCGCGACGCCATGCTCGCCGGCATCGCCGAGGCACTGCCCGCCGGGTCGTCCTGGACCCGTCCCGAGGGCGGCATGTTCCTCTGGGCGCGGCTGCCCGAGTCGTACGACACCACGGCCCTGCTCCCGCGCGTGGTGGAGCAGGACGTGGCGTACGTGCCCGGAGCCCCCTTCTACGCGGCCGCACCCGATCCGGCGACGCTGCGGCTGTGCTTCGTCACGCAGACTCCGGAAGAGATCGCGGAGGGGCTGCGGCGGCTCGGGACCGGGCTGCGCGGCTAGGGGGTTTCGTTGGGATCAGCCCGGGTCCGCAGGGCCCGGCACGGCACCTCGCCGCGTTGTCGGACCACCCGAGTACGCCCAGTACGCGGGTGATCCTCCGTCTTGCGATGCACCGCACCGGACCCCGCGGCCTGATCCGACCCGATCCGAACGAAACCCCCTGGACAGCCGTCCGGCGCGCGACCACCGGCCGGCGCGCGGGCGCCGGTGGTCGCAGGACCACCGGCCTCACGCGCTGCTCAGTCCCACCAGAAGGACCAGACCTGCCGGCCGAGCACCTCGTGCGCCGCGTACTCGCGCAGGACCTCGTGATGGCCCTGCGTGATGTTGTCCGGGCAGAAGGCGAAGTGCTCGGCGGCGACGGCCTCGGCCTCCGCCAGGGTGCTCGGCGGGGCGGCCACCGACAGGACCAGCTGGTCGAAGGTGAGCGCGACGACGCGTATGCCGAAGCGGTCCTCCCACGAGCGCAGGACGGCGCAGAGCCGCGCCACGTCGTTCTCGTGGTTCACCGGGCCGGTCCAGCCGATCGCCGCCGGGATGTCCGCGCTGCGCCGTGCCGGTACGAGCGCGAGGCGCGGGTCCTTCAGCCACGAGCCGCCGTCCGCGAGGGCGTCGGCGACCTCGGCGGCGCGGGCGTCGGGGTCGGCCCCCTGCCCGGTGGCGGGCGCGAGGCCCGGCCACACGGGGCCGTACGGCGCGATCGTCTCGTCGAACGTGTGGGGTTCGCCGAATATCTCGACGACCTTCTCCTTGCCGGGGTAGTCCGCGTCGGCGTCCGGCGGGTCCGCCGCGTACTCGTCCCAGAACTCCGCGAGCACCTCCTCGGCGTCGTGGTCCCCCGGATACGTCATCTCGTCCGGCGTCAACTCCCAGTCCTGCGGGCGGCCCCGGTCGCCCCCCACGTCCAGGAGCACCGGGAGCAGGCCGGCGGTCCGTCGGGCGGGCTCCAGCGTCGCCCAGCCGCCGGGCCGCGCCGGGACGTCGGCGTCCCACAGCAGCGGCTCGTGCCAGGGGCCCTCGTCGGTCGCGTCGACCAGTGTCCCGGGCGGGAGTTCAAGCCCGAGCGAGGCGCCGCTCGGGTCGGCCGCGAGCTGCGGCAGCGGGTTCGGAAGTGTCGCCATGCCGGTGACTCTAGGGTCCGCCACTGACAACGCGCCCCGCCCCCTCCCGCGGGAGGGGGCGGGGCGCCAACACCGTTGAACGGACAAGGTGTTGGCTGATTGACGTCAGTGCCGCGAGGGATGTCGGTGACGGTTGTTCCATCGGAGGAGCGGGTGCCCAGTGGGGGCGCCCGCCCTCATGGAGGGGGATGCATCCGTGCCCCGACGCACAGGATGGCGACGCGCTCTGACCGGCCTGCTGGCGGGTCTCACGGCGACGATCGGTCTCACCACGGCCCTGGCCGCGCCCGCCGCGGCCGCCGCGGCCGCGGACGGCGCACCCGTGGCCGTGACCAGGTACAGCCACACCAGCCAGGCCGGTGACTACATAGGCCAGGGCTCCGCCGCGGCGTACACGGCGAAGACGGCCACGATCAGCGTGGGGGGCTCCGCGGAGTACGCCCGCTTCCGCGTGTCCACCGACAGCACCTGGTGGGACGTCGAACTCGCCGCGCCGGCCGGCGAGAAGCTCCACCCCGGTGTCTACCGCGACGCGGAGAGGGCCGCGTTCCGCACCGGCCGCTCCCCGGGCCTCGATGTCTCCGGCGACGGACGCGGGTGCAACGAGGTGTACGGGCAGTTCTCGGTCGACCAGATCGAGACGGACGACTCCGGCGCGATCACCGTCCTCGACGCGACGTACACCCAGCACTGCGAGAGCGCCACGGCCCCGGCGCTCAAGGGCGTCGTCAAGTACCGGGCGCTGCCCCTGTCCTACGCCTACACCAGCGACTCCGGTGACTACATCGGGCAGGGCACGAGCGCCCGGCACACCGGTGCCACCAGTACGTTCGGTCTCCGTGCGTGGGGCGACGGCGTCCAGTACGACGTCTCGGGCAAGCGCGAGTACTACACGGCGCTGCTCACCCCGCCGACGGGACAGCGGCTGGAGGCGGGCCGTACCTACGAGACGCGGCGCAGCAGCGACGAGTCGTTCGGCGGGCTCGACGTCCATGGCAACGGGCGCGGATGCAACACGTCCACCGGCGAGTTCACCGTGACCAGGCTGGCGCGCGGGGACGACGGCGCCGTCGAGGCGTTCGCGGCGACCTTCGTCCAGCACTGCGAGGGCGCTGCCGCAGCGCTGCGGGGCAGCATCCACTACTACGCCTGACAGGCGGACGGCCCCGGCGGGACGGTCGCTGCCGTCCCGCCGGGGCCGTCGTCGGGCTGTGTCAGCCCGGACGCCCGCGGTGTCAGAGCCGCTCGGGCGTCCGGATGCCCAGCAGGGCCATGCCCTGGTGCAGCGTGCGGGCCGTCACGTCACACAGGAAGAGGCGGTTCTCCACCTGCTGCGGCGTCTCGGCCTTCAGGACCGGGCACTTGTCGTAGAAGGTCGTGTACAGCGACGCCAGCTGGTAGAGATACGCGGCCAGCTTGTGCGGGGCGTACTCGGTCGCCGCCTCGGCGACGACCTCCGCGAAGGCGTCGATGTGCAGGCCCAGCGCCCGCTCCGCCCCGGTCAGTTCGAGCTCCGGGTGCGCGGCCGGGCGGACCTCGCCGGCCTTCCGCAGGATCGACTGGATACGGGCGTACGCGTACTGGAGGTAGACGGACGTGTCGCCGTTCAGCGAGACCATCTGGTCCAGGTCGAACTTGTAGTCCCGGTTCGCCGACGTCGACAGGTCCGCGTACTTCACCGCGCCGATGCCCACCTGGGCACCCCGCTCGGTGATCTCCGCCTCGGACAGGTCCAGCGCCTTCTCCCGCACGACCGCGGAGGCCCGCTCGACCGCCTCGTCCAGCAGGTCGACCAGCCGGACCGTCTCGCCCTCACGCGTCTTGAAGGGCTTGCCGTCCTTGCCGAGGACCGTGCCGAAGGCGAGCTGGTGGGCCTTCACGTCGTCGTTCAGCCAGCCGGCCCTGCGCGCGGTCTCGAAGACCATCTTGAAGTGCAGGGACTGGCGGGCGTCCACGACGTAGATGAGCGACGTCGCCTTCAGGTTGAAGACGCGGTCCCTGATCGCGGAGAGGTCCGTCGCCGCGTAGCCGTAGCCGCCGTCGGACTTCCGCACGATCAGCGGGACCGGGTTGCCGTCCGGGCCCTTCACGTCGTCGAAGAACACGCAGAGCGCGCCGTCCGAGCGGACCGCCACGCCCGACTCCTCCAGGAGGCGGCACGTCTCGTCCAGCATGTCGTTGTAGCCGGACTCGCCGACCACGTCCGCGTCGCTGATCTCCATGTCCAGCTTGTCGAAGACCGAGTAGAAGTAGATCTTCGACTCGTCCACGAACTTCTGCCACATGGCCAGCGTCTCGGGCTCGCCCGCCTGGAGGTCGACCACCCGGCGCCGCGCCCGCGTCTTGAACTCCTCGTCGGAGTCGAAGATCGTCCGGGCGGCCTTGTAGAGCCGGTTCAGGTTCGACATGGCCTCCTCGCCGGAGACCGCGCCGCCCTTGTGGTCCAGCTCGTGCGGGTGCTCGATCAGGTACTGGATGAGCATGCCGAACTGGGTGCCCCAGTCGCCGATGTGGTGGCGCCGGACGACCGTCTCGCCGGTGAACTCCAGCAGCTGGACGACCGCGTCGCCGATCACCGCGGACCGCAGGTGGCCGACGTGCATCTCCTTCGCCACGTTCGGCTGGGCGTAGTCGATGACCGTGGTGCCCGGGTGGTCCGCGACGGGCACGCCGAGGCGCGCGCCGTCCTCGTACCGCGCGGCGAGGTTCTCGGTGATCGCCCTGTCGGTGATCGTGACGTTCAGGAAGCCGGGGCCGGAGACCTCGATGTCCTTGATCACGTCACCCGACTCGACCTGCGCGACGACCTGGGTGGCCAGCTCCCGCGGGTTCGCCTTGGCCTTCTTCGCGAGCGCCAGGATGCCGTTGGCCTGGAAGTCGGCCCGGTCGCTTCGTCGCAGCAGCGGGTCCGCGGAACCGGCCTCCGGCAGAGCTGCCGAGAGGGCGTCCGCGAGGCGCTGGTGGACGGAAGCGGTGAGGGACGTGACCGAGGCCATGGAGTGAGTGCCGTTCTGCTCGGGTTCCGGGAGTTTCTCAGTACAGAAAACCCAGTATCCCATGCGGTGAAAAGCCGTTTTCGCGGTTCGGGTCCGAGCTGGGAGAATGGACGCGTCAGCCGTACTGGCGTATGAGAAAGAAGGACGTGCCGATCGTGGCTCAGAGCACCGAGACCACCGACTGGGTCTCCCGTTACGCGGATGAGGTCATCGCCGAGTCGGAGCGTCGGGCCCCGGGCAAACCGGTCGTCGTCGCGTCCGGGCTCTCGCCCTCCGGCCCCATCCACCTCGGCAACCTGCGCGAGGTCATGACCCCGCACCTCGTCGCCGACGAGATCCGCCGCCGCGGGTACACCGTGCGGCACCTGTTGTCCTGGGACGACTACGACCGCTACCGCAAGGTCCCGGCCGGCGTCCCCGGCATCGACGAGTCCTGGGCGGAGCACATCGGCAAGCCGCTGACGTCCGTCCCCGCCCCGGTGGGCTCGGAGCACCCGAACTGGGCCGAGCACTTCAAGGCCGCCATGGTCGAGGCGCTGGCCGAGCTGGGTGTCGAGTACGACGGGATCAGCCAGACGGAGCAGTACACCTCGGGCGCCTACCGCGACCAGGTGCTGTTCGCGATGAAGCACCGCGGCGACATCGACGCGATCCTCGACCAGTACCGGACCAAGAAGGCTCCCGCCAAGAAGCAGGGCCAGAAGCCGGTCGACGAGGCCGAACTGGAGGCCGCCGAGGGTTCCGGCGCTGCCGCCGAGGACGACGGCAGCGGCACCTCGGGCTACTTCCCGTACAAGCCGTACTGCGGCCGGTGCGAGAAGGACCTCACCACCGTCACGGCGTACGACGACGAGACGACCGAGCTGACCTACACCTGCTCCGCCTGCGGTTTCTCCGAGACCGTCCGGCTGAGCGAGTTCGACCGCGGCAAGCTGGTCTGGAAGGTCGACTGGCCGATGCGCTGGGCGCACGAGGGCGTGATCTTCGAGCCGAGCGGCGTCGACCACTCCTCGCCCGGCTCGTCGTTCCAGGTCGGCGGGCAGATCGTCGGGATCTTCGGCGGCAAGCAGCCCATCGGCCCGATGTACGCCTTCGTCGGCATCTCCGGCATGGCGAAGATGTCCAGCAGCAAGGGCGGCGTGCCCACGGCCGCGGACGCGCTCCAGATCATGGAACCGCAGCTGCTGCGCTGGCTGTACGCCCGCCGTCGCCCCAACCAGTCGTTCAAGATCGCCTTCGACCAGGAGATCCAGCGGCTGTACGACGAGTGGGACAAGCTCGCGGGCAAGGTCGCCGACGGCTCGGTCCTCCCGGCCGACGCCGCCGCGTACGCGCGCGCGGTGGGCACGGCCGCCGGGGAGCTGCCGAGGACGCCCCGTCCTATGCCGTACCGCACGCTCGCCTCCGTCGCCGACATCACCGCCGGCGCCGAGGACCAGACCCTGCGCATCCTCAGCGAGCTCGACCCGCAGAACCCGCTGGGCTCGCTCGACGAGGTCCGGCCCCGGCTCGGCAAGGCCGAGACCTGGATCAACACGCAGGTCCCCGCCGAGGAGCGCACCGTCGTCCGCGACGAGCCGGACGCCGACCTGCTGGCGTCCCTCGACGAGCAGGGCCGCGCCTCGCTGCGCCTGCTCGTGGAGGGCCTGGAGGAGAACTGGTCCCTGGACGGCCTGACCCACCTCGTCTACGGCGTCCCCAAGGTCCAGGCCGGCTACAGCGCCGACGCGACCGCCAAGGAGCTCCCGCCGGAGATCAAGGTCGCCCAGCGCACCTTCTTCGCGCTGCTCTACCACCTGCTCGTCGGGCGCGACACGGGCCCGCGCCTGCCCACGCTGCTGCTCGCGGTCGGGCAGGAGCGCGTACGCAAGCTGCTCGGCGCGTAACGCCCCGGACGGTACGGCGAAGGGGGGCTCCCGGTGATCACCGGGAGCCCCCCTTTCGTCCGTTCACGTCCGCCCGGGCGACACCCCCTAGGCGATGTGGTCCTCCTCCAGCTCCGCGTTGAAGCGGTTCTGGAAGCGGTCCGTGAGGTTCTTCAGCGCGCTGGGGCTGAGCGTCGTGCCGTAGGTGGCCTCGATGTTGTCGCCGAGGACGCGCGGCGTGGGGAAGCTGCCGTCTATCGACTGACGGAACACCTGGTAGTACGCCTCCTCCTGGGCCTTCTCGTCCGACTGCGCGGACTGCTCCTCACGCGGCGAGGGGATCGGCAGCTGCTCCGGCTCCGGGGTGCCGCCGCCCTCGCCCAGCTGCCGTGTACGGCCGCCGGCGCCCGCGGGGATCGGGAAGCTGCCGGTCTCCTCCGGGCCGGGCTCGTACATCGGGTGCTGCTGCTCGTCGTGCCACTGCCACCCCTCCTGCTCGGCGGCGTAGGTGGGGTCGTAGGGCGGCTCGAAGGCAGGGTCGTAGCCGCCCTCGTAGACGATGTTCTGCCCGGGCTGGGCGAACCAGGGGTTGCCGTCCGGCTGCGGCTGCTGCCCGTACTCCGGCTGCTCTGCGGGCGCGGGCCGGCCGTCGTCCGGAGTGCGGCGCTGCTGGTCCTGGGGCGACGCGGCCTGCGGGGCGGTCGCCTGCCCGGCACCGCGGCCGTCCGCGGCGGGGACGGCCGTCTCCAGCTCCGGCTGCTTCGGCGCCGGGGGAAGGAGCGCCGGCTCGATGCCTGCGGCGGCCAGGCCGGAGGGGGCGGTCTCGGCGAGGGGGACGCCGTAGCGGGCGAGGCGCAGGGGCATCAGGGATTCGACGGGTGCCTTGCGGCGCCAGGCGCGGCCGAAGCGGGAGCGCAGCCGGGCCTGGTAGACGAGGCGTTCCTGTTCGAGCTTGATGACCGCTTCGTAGGAGCGCAGTTCCCACAGCTTCATGCGGCGCCACAGCAGGAAGGTGGGCAGCGGGGACAGCAGCCAGCGGGTGAGGCGGACGCCTTCCATGTGCTTGTCGGCGGTGATGTCGGCGATCCGGCCGATCGCGTGCCGGGCGGCTTCGACGGCGACGACGAAGAGGATCGGGATGACGGCGTGCATGCCGACGCCGAGCGGGTCGGGCCAGGCCGCCGCGCCGTTGAACGCGATGGTGGCGGCCGTCAGCAGCCATGCCGTCTGGCGCAGCAGCGGGAAGGGGATCCTGATCCAGGTCAGCAGCAGGTCCAGGGCGAGCAGGACACAGATGCCGGCGTCGATGCCGATCGGGAAGACGTAGGAGAAGTTCCCGAAGCCCTTCTTGATCGCGAGCTCGCGGACGGCGGCGTACGAACCGGCGAAGCCGATACCGGCGATGATCACCGCACCGGTGACGACCACGCCGATGAGTATGCGGTGCATCCGTGTCAGCTGCAGTGGCGCGGCCACCCGTACTCCCCTCCCAGTGCGTGTTGTTGCGCGCAACAGGGTGGCACATGTGTGCGGCCCACGGGCGCCCGGCATGGAACGAGCCCGGTCCCGAAAGGGACCGGGCCCGGGCAAAAGCCCTTACCGGACCACGAGTTGGGCCGTGGACCGGGCGGGAAACGCGTCAGCTCTTCTTCGCCGTGGAGGCGGACGGCTTGGCGCTCTTCGAGGAGCTCTTGGACGGCGACGCCGACTTCGACGCCGGCTTGGAGGCCGACCCCGACGGGGAGGTGCCCGCGTCGGCGCCCCCGTCCTTGTTGGCGGCGGTGACCGCGGCCACCGCCTCCTTGGCGGCCTTCTTCGCGTCCTTCAGCAGGTCGGCCGCGCTCGGGGACTTCTCGCCCGCGAGACCGGCGCCGTTGTAGTCGAGGGTGACGACCACGTTCTCGACGCGCGCCACGATCGTCTGCTGCTTGAAGGTGCCTTCCTTCTTCTTCAGGTCGTAGCTGACGGCGGTCGCCTCGTCGCCCGTCCCGGAGACCGGCTCGGACTTGGTGTTCTTCGCACCCGTCGCGGTCTGCGCGCCCTTGACCTGCTTCTCGAAGTAGCTGTGCGCCTGCTGGTCGCCCTCGCCGCGCGAGTCCGAGTCGAACCGCAGCATGGCCACGTTCAGCCAGCGGAACTGCGAGCCCTTCACGCCGTTGTTGTCGAGGCTGTTCCAGTAGCAGTTGCCCCGCGACGACACGTCGTCCGACTTGCCCTCTTTGCCGGATTTGACGCCCTTGGGGACCAGTTCGCCCAGCGTCTTCTTCGACAGCACCGCGCACGGCTCGGGCAGCTTCGCGTACGACGCCGGCTGCACGGCGTTCGCGCTGGCACTCGCCGACGCCTTCGCGTCCGGGCTCGCACCGCCGCTCTTCTTCGCGTCGCCACCGGAGCCGGAGTCGGAGGAGCAGCCCGCGGCGACGAGCATCACCGGAACGGCGGCTGCGCTGACAAGGATGCGGGTGAATCGCGGTGCTCGGCCTGCTCGCTGTGCTGGTCGGTGCATGGTTCCTTCACTCGTAGGGCTCGTGGTACGGCCGCACATGGCGCGTGCGACCGGTCGGGTCCGAGGGGCCACGGTACGCGGTGGGACGACCCGGCGGTTCCCCTTCGGGCGGTTCGGCCACGGAGGCGGACCGGAGCCCCGGGCCCGCTAACCGTCGAGTGTGTCGGCCAGCTTCTGGGCCAGTTTCTGCGCCCTGTCCTGCATTTCCTTGCTGTCCGGAGCCTCCGTGGAGGCGGTCGGCTGCTCCGCGTACTCGATCGTCACGATCACGTTCGACGTGCGGAAGACCACAGTCACCGTGCGCGCCCGCGCCGTCGCGGCGGCGCTCAGTCGGTCGTCGAGGAACGCCTCGTCGCCGACGTCGTCGAGCGTGCGGGGCTGGAGGTCCGCGGGGGTCACGCTCGCGGACGCGGAGGGGCCCGAGGGAGCCGAGGCGGAGGCGGAGGAAGAGGAGGACGGGGCGGACGGGGTGGACGAGGCCGACGCGTCGCTGCCGGGCGCACCGGTGCCGGATCCGGCGGTGGGGCCGGAGGCGGAACCGGAGCCGGCGGGCTCGGGCAGGTCGGCCGCCGTCTCCTTGACCGCGTAGATCTCCCGGGCCTTGTTGTCGTCGCTCACCGTGTTGTCGTACGAGGCGACGCGCTCGAAGTCGACGAGCAGGCGGTCGGAGGCGGACGTCGACTCCACCTTCCAGCGGCACCCGTCGCGCCGGTCCGTGTCGTAGGTGGGCGTGGCCTCGCCCGCGTACGCCTTCTCGCGCTGCTTCTCGTCGGCGATCTGCTCGATCCCGGGCAGCAGCGTGTCGAGGGTGTCGTGGCTGACCGCGCTGCACGCCTCCGGGAGCGTGCGGTACTTGCCGGGCCGGGCCGGCGCCGCCGTGCCCGTGTCGCTGCCCTTGGAGTCCGTCTCCGAGCCGCCGTCGGCCGAACCGCCCGTGCAGCCCGCCAGCAGCGCCGCCAGGAGCGCGGCGACGCCGGGTACGTATGCCTTCCGCCGCACGGCCAGGCTCCTCTCGACGCGTCCCCGGCGGCTCGTCCGCCCGGGGTGCCCAGTGCTTAATCGGTTGCCGCCCGAGGGCGGCACCTGGAGACAATGTGTATCGCACGCACTGCCGTGGACGCCGGTCCGTTGTCCCATACGTCGACCTTGGCGCCGGTTTTGCGATTTACGACTTCTGATGGCTTTCGGGGGAATGAGGACGATATGAGTTACGTGGAGATGCCGGGCGCGAAGGTCCCCATCCGCATGTGGACCGATCCGGCGTCCGTGGAGGACGTGGCGCTGCGCCAGCTCCAGAACGTGGCGACCCTCCCGTGGATCAAGGGCCTCGCCGTGATGCCCGACGTGCACTACGGCAAGGGGGCGACCGTCGGCTCCGTCATCGCCATGCGGGACGCCGTGTGCCCCGCCGCGGTGGGCGTGGACATCGGCTGCGGAATGTCCGCCGTCAGGACCTCACTCACCGAGAACGACCTCCCGGGCGACCTGTCGCGGCTGCGCTCCAAGATCGAGGAGGCCATTCCGGTGGGCCGCGGGATGCACGACTCCCCGGTCGACCCGGGACGCTTCCACGGCATGGCCACCGCCGGCTGGGACGACTTCTGGGGCCGGTTCGACGGGGTCGCGGACGCGGTCAAGTTCCGGCAGGAGCGGGCCTCCCTCCAGATGGGGACGCTCGGCGGCGGCAACCACTTCGTCGAGGTGTGCGTCGACACGTCCGGAGCGGTGTGGCTCATGCTGCACTCGGGTTCGCGCAACATCGGCAAGGAACTCGCCGAGCACCACATCGGCGTCGCCCAGAAGCTCCCGCACAACCAGGGCCTCGTCGACCGAGACCTCGCGGTCTTCGTCGCCGACACCCCGCAGATGGGCGCCTACCGCAACGACCTGTTCTGGGCGCAGGAGTACGCGAAGCACAACCGCGCGCTCATGATGGGGCTCCTCAAGGACGTGATCCGCAAGGAGTTCCGGAAGGCGAAGCCGACCTTCGAGCAGGAGATCTCCTGCCACCACAACTACGTGGCGGAGGAGCGGTACGAGGGCATGGACCTCCTCGTCACCCGCAAGGGCGCGATCCGCGCGGGCTCCGGCGAGTACGGGATCATCCCCGGCTCGATGGGCACCGGTTCGTACATCGTGAAGGGTCTCGGCAACGAGAAGGCGTTCAACTCCGCCTCGCACGGCGCCGGCCGGCGCATGAGCCGCAACGCGGCCAAGCGCCGCTTCTCCACGAAGGACCTGGAGGAGCAGACGCGCGGGGTCGAGTGCCGCAAGGACTCCGGCGTCGTCGACGAGATCCCCGGCGCCTACAAGCCGATCGAGCAGGTCATCGACCAGCAGAGCGACCTCGTGGAGGTCGTGGCGAAGCTCAAGCAGGTCGTCTGCGTGAAGGGCTGACGGCGAGCACTCCATCGGCCGCCTGCACTCCACCGGCCCGAAGAGCCCCGGACCGTACGGTCCGGGGCCCTTTGTCGTGCGCGGGCCTGGTGGGGCGGCCGGCTTCCGGGGCGGGCGACGGCGGCGGTGTGCCGCTTTGCCGGGTGATGTCGGCGGGGTGCCGCCTTGCCGGGTGGGCGTCCGCGGCGGGGATCAGGTGCTGCCGGCCGTCGCCCCGCCGCCGGTGGCCATCCCGCCGGTCGGCTTGGGCGCCGGGAAGGGGGGCGTGTCCTGCCGGCAGTGCGTTCCGGCCGGAGGGAGCACGCCGCCGATCAAGTAGCGGCTCTCGTGTTCCGCGACGCAGGCACTGGGGTTGTACATCGCGGTGTGGCCGAACCCGTCGTGGGTGAGCAGACGGGCGTCGCCCAGTTCCCGGGCCATGCCCTGCGAACCCGGATACGGGGTGGAGGGGTCGTAGGTGGTGCCGACCACCAGGACGGGGTGGGCCGTCGGCCTGTTCCACGGGCCGCGGTAGCGCTCGGCCGCGACGGCCGGCCAGACGGCGCACGGCGAGGCGGCCCACGCCCAGTAGCGCCCGACGTCGCCCGCACGCGCGGCGGCGGTGTCCTCCTGCGCCGGGTACGCGGCGATGTCACGCGGATTCGGGCTGTCGCCGCACAGCACCGCGGCAGCCTGTTCCTCGCCCAGGTACGGACTCGGATGCGGGACCGGCGGCGCGGGCGGAGGCGCCGGCGTCCGCGGGGCACGCCCCTGCCACAGGCTCTGCAGCCGGGCCGCGAGGTCCGCCCACCCCGGATGCACGATGTAGAGGCCGCTCACCACTTCGGCGACCGTGCGGGCGTACGTCCATTCGCCCACCGGGTGCTCCCGGAGCCGCCGCAGCAACTGGTCGAACTTGTCCCGGGTCGCCTTGGGGCCGTCGGCGGCGAAGGCGCAGCGGGCGGCACCGGCGGACCCGCACAGGGTGAGGAAACGGTCCAGGACCGCCGCCGCGCTCCGGTCCGAGCCCATCCGCAGGAACGTCGTGAGCGAGGCGTCGTCGGAGCCGTGGTTCGTCCAGGCCTGCGGGTCGATGTTGCTGTCGAGGGTCATGGCACGGACCCTGCCGGGGAAGAGCCCGGCGTACGTGGCACCGAGGATCGTGCCGTAGGAGACGCCCATGAAGGTGAGCTGCGGGTCGCCCACCGCACGGCGGAGCTGGTCGAGGTCGCGGGCGGTCTCGGCGGTCGACACATGGCGCAGGAGCTCGGGGTCCCGCTGCCGACAGCGCCGGGCCAGATCCTGGTACGCGGAGGTCCAGGCCGCCCGCTGCCGCTCGCCCACCGGGAACCCGGCCGGTTTGTCGGCGCCCCAAGCCTCGGCCTCCTCGGCGCTCGTGAAGCAGTTCACCGCGGTGCTGTTGCCGACACCTCGTGGATCCCAGCTGACGATGTCGAACCGCTCCCGCACCTCGCGCGGGAAGGCCCCGTAGTTCTGCGGCATCTGCACGGTTCCCGGACCGCCGGGTCCGCCGGGGTTGAAGAAGAGGGTGCCGATGCGCCGCCCGGGTCCGGTCGCCTTGTGCCGGATGACCGCCAGGTCGATGAGGCGACCGCCCGGATCGCGGTAGTCCAGCGGCACCTTCGCGGTCGCGCAGTCGTACGGGCTGCCCTGGACGCAGGGGCTCCACTCCAGCCGCGGGGCAGGTGGCGAAGGGGTGGGCGTGCCGCCGGCCGCGGCGGGGTCCGGCCCGGTCAGCACCGTCGAGCAGACCAGCACCGCGGCGACGAACGCCGCATGGCCCCTGCGGCCCGCCATGGGCCCGGATATTCGCATCCCCTGTCCTTTCACGGCCGAGTCGCTGCCCGGCCGGACGCGGGAGCCGCCCACGCGCCGGGCGTCGGCAGGCACCCGTGTCCACGACACCGCTGCCCGGCGGCGGCCGCGAGCCGACCGCATCCGAATGGCCGATCCGCCGCCGTGGGGGAGCCGTCTGGCACTTGGCCGACGAAGGGAGAGGGGCAGGTCAGAGACGCATCTCGAAGAGCGTCACCGTGTACGGGCCGTCCCAGCCACCCTCCACGGTCTGCCTGCCGACCGGGGTGTAGCCCGCCGAGCGGTAGTACGAGCGGTAGTAGGTGTGCAGGCGCGGGTTGCCGGTCAGGCAGTCCAGGCGGGTGGCGGTGCGTCCGGCGGCCGCCGTGCGGCGTTCCGCCTCCGCCGGCATGCGGCGGCCCGTGCCCGGCGGTGCCGTCGAACGGTCCGTCATCAGCCGGTGGCGGACGGCTCTGTGGTGGGCGGCCCGTCCAGGAGGGCCGCCCGGAGTCGCTCGACGAACGCGGTGTCCAGGCCCAGCGCGTTCCTGACGTACCCCTCCACCGAGCCGTGGCGGGACTTCAGGTCCGCGAGGAAACCGGTCATCACCTCGGCCGGTGCGTGGCCGTAGCCCGGCCAGGTCAGGGAACGGTCCGGGTTCGCCGCCCGCCAGTCCGCGCGCAGCGCGGCCGTCGCCCGTTCGGTGAGCGTGAAGTCCTCGACGACCGCGTCCTCGGCGACTCCCAGCAGTGACAGCACCAGCGCGGCCACCAGACCCGTACGGTCCTTGCCCGACGCGCAGTGGAAGACCACGGGGCCCTCGTCCGCCGTCGCGATCAGCTCCAGCGTCCCGCGGATCTCCGCCACGCCGTCCGCGGCGACCTCCGCGTAGCGTGCCGCGAGGTACGGGCCCGGGTCGACGGACGGGGCCAACGCCGCCTGGTCGTACGGGCGGTGTTCGATGCTCAGATTGCGGTACGCGAGCGAGGGGTGTTCCGGGACCCTTCCCTTGCCCTCGATCTCCCACGGGTAGCGCAGGTCGATCACCGTGCGGATGCCCAGTGACAGGAAGAGGTCCCAGTCGTCGCCTGCGAGCTTGCCCAGCGAGTCCGCCCGGAACAGCCGGCCCGGGCGGACCGTGCGGCCGTCCGTCGTCGTGCGGCCGCCCAGGTCACGGAAGTTGTGCAGACGCCTGAAGGGTATGTGTCCGTTCACATCGTGCGAGCGTACGTGGAGGGTGCGTCGGGTGCGGTCACTTCGCGTGCCGCACCGCGTAGATCATGACGAACGCCACGATGTGGATGCCGAAGAGGAAGTACGCCAGGTAGTACCAGACCATCCGCTCGTTCTTCTTCTCCTCGGCCAGGCGGCGTTGTTCGAGCGTGGGTGGGGTGGGTGGTTCTTCGGTGGCGGGTTCCGCAGTGCGTGGTTCTTCGGTGGTGGGTTCTTCGGCGGTGGGTTCTGCGGTGGGCGGTTCTGCGGCGGGGTCGGTCATCCGAGGTCCCGGTGGACCTTCGTGTTCGACGCCTGCGCGCGGGGGCGGACGACGAGCAGGTCGATGTTGACGTGGCTGGGCCGGGTCACCGCCCACGTGATGGTCTCCGCGACGTCGTCCGCCGTGAGCGGCTCGGCGACACCCGCGTACACCTTGGCGGCCTTCTCGGTGTCCCCGCCGAAGCGGGTCAGCGCGAACTCGTCCGTCTTGACCATGCCCGGCGCCACCTCGATCACGCGGACCGGTGTGCCGACGATCTCCAGGCGCAGGGTCTCGGCCAGCACGTGCTCGGCGTGCTTGGCCGCGACGTAGCCGCCACCGCCCTCGTACGTGCCGTGGCCCGCCGTCGAGGACAGCACCACCACGGTGCCGTCGCCGCTCGCGGTGAGCGCGGGCAGGAGGGCCTGCGTGATGTTCAGGGTGCCGATGACGTTCGTCTCGTACATCTGACGCCAGTCGGCGGGGTCGCCGGTCGACACCGGGTCCGCGCCGAGCGCGCCGCCCGCGTTGTTGACCAGGACGCCGATCGTCTTGAACGCGGTGGCGAACTCGTCGACCGCCGCGCGGTCCGTGACGTCGAGCGCGTACGCCGTCGCCTGGCCACCGGCCGCGCCGATCTCCTCCGCGAGCGCCTCGATGCGGTCCTTGCGGCGGGCCGTCAGCACGACGCGGTAGCCGGCCGCGGCGAGTTGCCTCGCCGTTGCCGCGCCGATACCGCTGCTCGCGCCGGTGACGACGGCGATGCGGGAGGGGGCGGCGGGCGCGGCGGGCGCGGTCATGTCTGGCTCCTCGGCTGGCGCGGTGGTGTCGCGGCGGTGTGCGCCGTGCGCGGCGATCGGTCCTGGCGGGGCGATCGGTTCCCGGCATCGGCTCTGTCAGGGTAGGCGACGGGGTCGGTGGGCGGCTCGACGGTCCGAGGGGTGGGGGGTCAGCCGCCGTTCCTCGGGGCCCACATGATCACGGCCATTCCGGCCAGACAGATCGCCGCCCCGGTGATGTCCCAGCGGTCGGGGCGGTAGCCGTCCGCGACCACTCCCCACAGGATCGATCCGGCGACGAAGATCCCGCCGTACGCCGCGAGGATGCGGCCGAAGTGCGCGTCCGGCTGGAAGGTGGCGACGAAGCCGTAGGCGCCGAGGGCGAGGACGCCGCCGGTGATCCAGAGCCAGCCGCGGTGCTCGCGCAGGCCCTGCCAGATCAGCCATGCGCCGCCGATCTCGAAGAGGGCGGCGACGACGAAGAGGGCTGCTGAGCGGGCGATGAGCATGCGGTCACTCTTGCATGGGGGTGTGGGGTGGGTTGCGGGGCGTGGGTGGGGTTGGTGAGGGGTGGGTTGCGGTGCGTGGGTGGGGTTGGTGAGGGGTGGGTTGCGGTGCGTGGCGCTTCACCTGATGGACGGCGCCTGGGGGGTGGCTGGGGTGGGATACATCCACGTGACGGACGCGGTGGCCCTAGCGGAGGTAATGACGTCATGTGGGTGCGGACGCTGTGTGTGGTGGGTGCGGGCGTGGGGCTCGCGGTGGCGGGCGTGACTCCGGTGAGCGCGGCGGCTCCCGAGGCCGATCTCGCCTATCACGGGCGGGTGTCCATGGACGCGGGGCGCGTTGCCCTGCGGTTGACGCCGCGGAACCACGGGCCGAACGCCGTCATGGACGCGACGGTGCGGCTGCGCTGGTCGGCCGCGCTGGCCGATGTGCAGTGGCTGCCGGACGGCTGTGCGCGGACGGGGGCGCGGGACCTGGTGTGCCGGACCGGGGCGCTGTCCGCGGACGGGGCGGGGCGGGAGATCCGGATGTCGGTGCTGCTGAAAGGGGCGCCCACGGAGGTGACGCTGGGGATCGACACCGTGTGGGGTGGCGGGGCGGTGGATTCCAACCGGGCCAATGACCGGCAGCGGGTGCTGGTGCTGGACACGGGGGACTTCTACGCCTTCTAGGAGTTCGGGCCGTGTGCCTCCGGGGCGTGTGCCTCCGGGTCGTTTCGCCGTCTGTCCGGTGGGTGGGTTGCCTCCGGGCCGGTGGGTGGGTTGCCTCCGGTTCGGTGGGTGGGCCCCGCCTCCGGTCCGGTGGGTGGGTCGGGTCCGTGCCGGTGATCCGCCCGTTGCAGCCCTTGTGTGGTCCGGCGATTCAGTGCGGTGGGTTGGTGGCGCCGTCCGCAACGGGCATGTGATGCACCGGCACGGCCCCTTCCGTGAGAGGGCGGGTGCGGGTGCGTCCGGGGTGCGGCTCCTGTGGGGAGGGGGCGGGTGCGTCCGGGGTGCGGCTCCTTCCGTGAGGGGGCGGGTGCGGGTGCGTCCGGGGTGCGGCTCCTGTGGGGAGGGGGCGGGTGCGGGTGCGTCCGGGGGACCGTTCCTGCGGGAACGGACGGTGCGGGCGCTGTGGGGAGTGGGCCGGTGCGGTGGTGGTGCTTACGATGGTGTGTCCTGCTGAAAGGTGTGGTGATGGCGGCTCGGGAGCATCTGATGGGGGAGTTGGCCACGGTGTCGCGGCGCTACATGGCGTCGTACGCGCTCTTCAACCAGGCCGTCGCCGATCATCTGAACCTGCATCCGACCGATCTGCAGTGCGTGAACCTGCTCAGCCTGGAGGACGGGCCCGTGACGATCGGGCGGATCGGGGAGCTGACCGGGCTGACCACCGGGTCGGCGACCCGGCTGGTGGACCGGCTGGAGAAGGCCGGGTACGTCGTGCGGCAACGCGACGCGGCCGACCGGCGGCGAGTGCTCGTGGCGGTCGTGCCGGAGAAGATGGCCGAGTTCGGGCGGATGTGGGACCGGCTGGGCGGCGGCTGGTTCGCCCTGTTCGACGGGCTCGAGGAAGAGGAACTCGCCCTGATCATCGGGCACATGCGGCGCACCGTGGAGTTCACCGGTGAGCAGATCGCCCGGCTGCGGGGCGGCGGCCTTCAGGGCGCGGAGTCGTAGCGCTCCCGGGCGTCGTTGACCTCCTCGATGTGCAGCTCCGCCCAGTCCTTCACGGCGGAGAGCAGGCAGCTGAGGCTGGCGCCGAGGGGCGTGAGTTCGTAGTCGACGCGGACGGGCACGGACGGGGTGACCGTGCGGGCGACGATCCCGTCGCGCTCCAGTGAACGCAGCGTCTGCGTCAGCATCTTGGGGCTGACGCCCGCGATCTTGCGGCCGAGGTCGCTGTAGCGCATGGATCCCCCGGCGAGCGCGCTGACGACCAGGCTGACCCACTTGTCGCTGATCCGGTCGAGGAGCTGGTTGGTGGGGCAGCTCTTGATGAACGCGTCGTACTCGACGCGTGCCTGCTCGCGCCGCTGGGCCGCGGTCGTGGTCGCCATGGCTCACCTCCGGGTGACGTACGCACCTTCAGGTGCCTACTTACTGATGGATAGTAACTCTTCCTAGGGTTGTTGCAACGGGAAAGAGACCCAGGAAGTGGGGAGCGTTGCCATGCGTGCGGTACTGGTGAATCGGTTCGGTGGGCCCGACGTCGTGGAGGTCGGTGAGGTCGAGGTGCCCGAGCCCGGGGCCGGTCAGGTACGGATCAAGGTGGCCGCCGCCGCCCTCAACCCGGTCGACGCGGGGGTGCGTGCCGGTGTCTTCGGCGGTGCGGGCAAGCGGCTCGGGCTCGGCTGGGACGTGGCCGGGACCGTCGACGCGGTGGGTGTGGCCACCGGGTGGAACGTGGGGGACGAGGTGGTGGCCCTGGCGTACGGGCCCGGCAAGACGCTCGGTACGCACGCCGACCACGTGGTCGTCGACGCCGGCGCGGTGGCGTCGGCGCCCGGCTCGGTCGACGCCGTGCACGCGGCGACGCTGCCGCTGAACGCGCTGACCGCCTCGCAGGCCCTCGACCTGCTCGGCCTGGAGCCGGGCCAGAGCCTGCTGGTCACCGGTGCCGCGGGTGCGGTGGGCGGGTACGCCGTCCAGCTCGCCGCCCACCGCGGTCTGACGGTGACGGGCGTGGCGCGGGCCGCCGACGAGGACCTCGTGCGGTCGCTGGGAGCCGACCGCTTCGGGCCGCAGGCCGCCGGTGTGGACGGGGTCCTGGACGCGGCGCTGCTCGGTGCCGCCGCGCTGGATTGGGTGCGCGACGGGGGCGCCTTCGTGGGGGTCATCCCGGGTGCTCACCCGGAGTCCGTGCGTGGGGTGCGGACCGGCTCGGTGGAGGTCGCGCCGGACGGGGCGCGTCTCGCGGAGCTGGTGCGGCTCGTCGACGCGGGGGTGCTGACGACGCGGGTCGCCGAGACCTACCCGCTGGACGAGGCGGCCAAGGCGCACGCGCGGCTGGCCGAGGGCGGGCTGCGGGGGCGGCTGGTGCTCGTCCCCTAGGGCAGGACTAGTGCTCCTCCTGCGCCTTGCGGGGAAGGAGCAGCACCAGGGGGCAGCACAGCAGGGCGACGGCGGTGACGGCGGCGAGGCTCACGGCGGTGGCGTGGGCCTCGCCGCCGTCCGTCCCGAAGTACAGGGTGGTGACCGCGGCGGCGCCGATCGCGTTGGCGAGCTGCTGGACCGCGCCGAGCGAGCCGCCCGCGCTGCCGGCCTCGGCGGGGGCGATGTCCCCGATGGTGACGTCGTACAGGGAGCCGAAGCAGGTGCCCATCCCGAGGCCGACGACCAGCAGGGGCGGGACGAGGGCCCAGGCGCCGGTACCGGTGCCGGAGCTCACGACGAGGGCGAGCAGCCAGCCGGTCCCGGCGGACGTGATCAGGAATCCGGCGAGGGTCAGCCGGCGGCCCAGTGTGCCGATCAGGCGGTAGCAGGCGATCGAGGCGACGACGATGCCGGCTGACAGGGGGGTCAGGCCGAGGGCGGCGCCCGCGGGGGACCGGCCGAGTCCTTGCTGGAGGAAGAGGGACACGACGTAGAGGAGTCCGGAGACCGCGGCGAAGAACGCGACGCCGGTCAGGAGTCCGGAGGTGAAGCCCCGGTTGTGCAGGAGGGAGGGCTGGATGAGGGGGGTCGCGGCGGTGCGCTGACGGTGGCAGAAGGCCGCGAAGAGGAGGAGTCCGGCGGTCACCAGGGCGGTGCTCCTGAGGGTCCAGCCGTGTGCGGAGCCGTCGATCAGGCCGGACAGCAGGCCGAGCATGGTGGCGGCGAGAAGGGCGGAGCCGGGGCCGTCGACGGTGACGGCGCGGTCGCCGCTGTCGCGCGGGAGCAGCCGGACGGCGGCGGCGAGCGCGGCGCCGCCGAGGAGCAGGTTGATGAGGAACATGGTGCGCCAGCCGAGGCCGGCGATGTCCGTGTCGATGAGGAAGCCGGCGAGGACCGGGCCGCCGACGGCCGAGAGGCCCATCACCGGTCCGAAGAGGCTGTACGCCTTGCCGATCTGGTCGCGGGGCCAGGCGACGCCGAGGATGCCGAAGCCCTGCGGGACGACGAGCGCGCCGAAGGCGCCCTGGACGAGGCGGGCGGCGACGAGGGTCCGGGGCTCGGGCGCCAGGCCGCAGGCGACCGAGGCGGCGGTGAAACCGGCGAGGCCGGTGAGGAAGAGGCGGCGACGGCCGTACTTGTCGCCGAGGCGTCCGCCGAGGACGAGGAGCACGCCGAGGGCGAGGGCGTAGGAGGCGCCGAGCCACTGGACGAGGCTCGTGCCGCCGTGCAGGTCCTCGGCGATCGTCGGGGCCGCGATGTTCGTGATGGTGGCGTCGAGGAGGTCGAGGACGTCGGCTGCGAGGACGACGGCCAGGATCGCCCAGCGGGTGCGTGCGGGCGGATGGACCGATTCTTTTGCGTTGTGCAGTATCTGTGTCACGCAGATAAATGTGCGGCACTTGGTACGGCGCGGTCAAGCGAATTGGTGACGGGGTGCGTCAGGAGGTCTGCTGCGCGGTCGCGTACACCGTCGGCGGCACGCCCACCGTCGCCGTGAAGTCCCGTACCAGGTGGGCCTGGTCGGCATAGCCGAGGTCGGCGGCGAGTGCGGCCCAGTCGACGTCCCGGCGGGTCCCGGCGAGTTCCAGGGCCTCGTGGATGCGGTAGCGCAGGATGATCCACTTGGGGCTGACGCCGACGTACGCGGAGAAGAGCCGCTGGAGCGCGCGTACCGAGAGGCCGGCCGAGCGGGCGAGGTCGCCGACGCGGCGCATCTCCCGGTCGGTGCGGATGCGGCCGACCAGTTCCCTGGCGAGGTCGGCCTGGGGGTCGGGCTCCGGGGCGAGCGAGAGCAGGACGGCGTCGAGCGCGGCCACCCGGGCGCGGTCGTCGGCGGGGGTCACGACCGAGCGGGCGGTGTCCTCCGGGGTCGCGGCGAAGACGGCCCGCGTGAACACGTCCTGGACCGGCAGTGCGTGGCCCGTCCATCGCGACACCGGCGCCCACGGGGCGAACGGCCGGAAGGCCCCGGGCCAGAACTTCGCCCCGCACACCCGGCCCCGCCCGGTCAGCTTCCGCGTGAACAGGCCGAGAGCGACACCGGTCACCTCGCCGTAGGGCGGGCCCTCGTCCTCGTCCCACTGGAACGTGACGTTCACCGACGGGTGCGGGACGACGTGCGAGGCGTACGGCTCCGGCAGGTCCCAGTCGATGAACCAGTACGTCTCCACGTGCCGGCGCAGCGCTTCGGCGGGTGGGTGGCGGCGGAACCGTACGCGGGTGAGCAGTGCGGACGGGTCGACGATCCCGCGGGTGTCGCGACGGGGTTCTGCCATGGCCGGATCGTACGTCGGCCGACGCGGCGGGGGGTGGGGACCGGACGGTCCGGAGGTGGGGGAATAGGTGGGGGCGGGGTGCGGTTCTGTGGGTATAGTTGAACCATCAACAACTTGGAGGGTGAGCAGCCATGCAGTTCGGGATCTTCACCGTCGGCGACGTCACGACCGACCCGACGAACGGCCGGACGCCGAGCGAGGGCGAGCGCATCAAGGCGATGCTCGCCATCGCGCAGAAGGCCGAGGAGGTCGGGCTCGACGTCTTCGCCACCGGCGAGCACCACAACCCGCCCTTCGTGCCGTCCTCGCCGACGACGATGCTCGGCTACATAGCCGCCCGCACGGAGAACCTCGTCCTGTCCACCTCCACGACCCTCATCACCACGAACGACCCGGTGAAGATCGCCGAGGACTTCGCGATGCTCCAGCACGTCGCGGACGGCCGCGTCGACCTGATGATGGGCCGCGGCAACACCGGTCCCGTCTACCCCTGGTTCGGCAAGGACATCCGCGAGGGCATCAACCTCGCCGTCGAGAACTACGCCCTGCTGCGCCGCCTGTGGGACGAGGACGTGGTGACCTGGGAGGGCAAGTTCCGCACGCCCCTCCAGTCCTTCACCTCCACCCCGCGCCCGCTCGACGGAGTCGCGCCCTTCGTGTGGCACGGCTCGATCCGGTCCCCCGAGATCGCCGAGCAGGCCGCCTACTACGGCGACGGCTTCTTCCACAACAACATCTTCTGGCCCGCCTCCCACACCAAGCAGATGGTGAACCTGTACCGCCAGCGCTACGCCCACTACGGGCACGGCACCCCGGAGCAGGCCATCGTCGGGCTCGGCGGCCAGGTGTTCATGCGGAAGAACTCCCAGGACGCCGTGCGCGAGTTCCGGCCGTACTTCGACAACGCGCCGGTCTACGGGCACGGGCCGTCCCTGGAGGACTTCACCGAGCAGACCCCGCTGACCGTGGGCTCGCCGCAGCAGGTGATCGAGAAGACCCTGTCCTTCCGGGAGTACGCCGGCGACTACCAGCGCCAGCTCTTCCTGATCGACCACGCGGGACTGCCGCTGAAGACCGTGCTCGAACAGCTCGACATGCTGGGCGAGGAGGTCGTGCCCGTCCTGCGCGAGGAGTTCGCCAAGGGGCGTCCGGCCGACGTGCCCGAGGCTCCCACCCACGCGGCCCGCGTGGCCGCCGCCAAGGAGGTGACCGTCGCATGAAGCTCGTCGTCGTCTCGGCGGGGCTGAGCTCCCCGTCGTCGACCCGGCTGCTCGCCGACCGGCTCGCCGCGGCGACCGCCCGGCACGCCGACGTCGACGTCCAGGTCGTCGAACTGCGCGACCTGGCCACCGACATCGCCCACCACATGGTCACCGGCTTCCCGGCGCGGCGCCTGGCCGCCGCGCTGGACGCGGTGGCCGCGGCGGACGGCCTGATCGCGGTGACGCCCGTCTTCTCGGCGTCCTACAGCGGGCTGTTCAAGTCCTTCTTCGACGTCATCGACAAGGACTCGCTGACCGGGAAGCCGGTGCTCGTCGGCGCGACCGGCGGCACCCCGCGCCACTCCCTGGTCACCGAGCACGCCCTGCGCCCGCTCTTCTCGTACCTGCGCGCCGTGGTCCTGCCGACCGCCGTCTACGCGGCCTCGGAGGACTGGGGCGACGAGGGACTGGAAGGGCGCATCGAACGGGCCGGCGCGGAGCTGGCCCGGTTCATGGGGGCGTCGGCGGCCGGGACGGTTCCCGGGGCCCGCGCGGAGACGGCCCCGGCGGTCCCGGACACCGACACGGCCGCGGCCATCGCGCCCCGCTCGCTCAAGGGCGCCGTCACCTCGGTGGACTCGGCCGACGCGTTCACGGTCGTCCCCTTCGAGCAGCAGCTCGCGGCGCTGCGGCCGTAGCGCCGCGAGGCCCGTGGCGGGCTTCGCCCCGGAGGTGTGATCCGGGTAAGAAGCCCTCCGCACCCATGATCATCAGGTGGTGTGCCGCCACGGGCTTGGCAGACTGGTGGGGTGCCCCAGACTGTGCTGCTCGCCGAGGACGACCGCGCCATCCGCCACGCCCTGGAGAGGGCGCTGACGCTGGAGGGGTACGAGGTGACGGCCGTCGCCGACGGCGTCGAGGCGCTCGCGCAGGCCCACCGCACCCCGCCGGACGTGCTCGTGCTGGACGTGATGATGCCCGGCATCGACGGCCTCCAGGTGTGCCGCGTGCTGCGCGCGGAGGGCGACCGCACGCCGATCCTCATGCTCACCGCGCTCGTCGAGACCGCCGACCGCATCGCCGGCCTCGACGCCGGTGCCGACGACTACGTGGTCAAGCCGTTCGACGTCGAGGAGGTCTTCGCCCGGCTGCGCGCCCTGCTGCGCCGCACCGGCGACCGCGCCGACGGCGCGACACCGGACCCGGCGCCCGCGCCGGCCGCCGCCGCGAAGGACACCCCGGGGCAGGTCGCCGCCGCGGGCATCCGCATGGACGTCCAGGCACGGCGGGCCTGGCGCGGGCAGCGGGAGCTGGAACTGACCCGCACCGAGTTCGAACTCCTCGAACTCCTCGTCCGCAACACCGGCATCGTCCTCGACCACGCCACCATCTACGACCGCATCTGGGGCTACGACTTCGGACCCGGCTCCAAGAACCTCGCCGTGTACGTCGGCTACCTACGGCGCAAGCTCGACCAGCCGGGGGCGCCGGCGCTCATCCACACGGTGCGGGGCGTGGGGTACGTGCTGAGGGAGGACTGAGTGCCGCGCCGGCCCACCGCGGGCGGTGCGGGGTGGATCAGGTTCCCCCGGACCAGATTCCGGCGGGTGTCCTCCCTGCGGGCCACCTTCACCCTGTCCTTCGCGGCCGTCGCCGCCGCCGTCACCGTCCTCGTCGGCTTCCTCAGCTACGACGCCGCCGCCCGGCTCGTGCGCGTCGACCAGCAGACCGTCTTCGCGGAGGTCGTCCAGGACCTGCGCGACCAGGTGCGCGAGCGGGCCCTGTACCCGGCCGACTTCGCCGCCTCCGACTCCGATCACGACGGGCCGCTCGACGACATCATCCGGCCCAGCCGCACCGATGTGCAGGTCCTCGGCCCCGGCGGCGTGATCGTCGACCGGGGCAGCCCGCCGCTGCCCGTGCGCGCCGCGGACCGGGCCGTCGCCGACCACGGGACGGCGGGCGGGCTGGACGAGCACAAGGAGGTCGACGTCCGGGGCGACCGCTACCGGGTCGCCACGGTCGCCCTCGGCGGCGGGCGGGGCGCGGTGCAGGTGGCCCAGCAGTTCAGCGACACCGAGGACCTGCTGCGCGAACTCCAGCAGCGGACCGTGCTGCTCGTCGCGGCCGTCGTCGTCGCCGCGGGACTGTTCGGCTGGTGGCTGGCCCGGCGCATCACCCGCCGTCTGGTCCGGCTCGCCGGGGCCGCCGAGGACGTCGCCCGCACCGGCCGCCTCGGCATCCAGGTGCCCGTCACCGGATACGACGAGGTCGGCCGGCTCGGCCGTTCCTTCGACCGGATGCTGGTGCGGCTCGCCCAGTCCGAGGAGGACCAGCGGCGGCTGGTCCAGGACGCGGGCCACGAACTGCGGACGCCGCTGACCTCGCTGCGCACCAACATCTCCATGCTCCGGCGCATCGACGAACTGCCGCCCGGCGTCCGGGAGGAACTCGTCGCCGACCTCGCCCTGGAGTCCCGCGAGCTGACCGACCTCGTCAACGAACTCGTCGCGCTGGCCGCCGGGCGGTCCGACACCGAGCCCGTCCGGCGGCTCGACCTCGCGGAGCTCGCCGAGGACGTCGCGATCGTCGCGCGGCGCCGGTCCGGGCGGGACATCACGGTCACCGCGCGCGGCGACACGACCGTGGAGGGGCGGCCCACCGCGCTGCAACGGGCGGTCTCCAACCTCGTGGAGAACGCGGCGAAGTTCGACCGGGTCGGGGCGGCGCCGATCGAGGTGGTGGTGTCGGGCCGGCGGCCGGGCGCGGAGGCGGGCGTGGACCCGTCCGCTCCGGGTGCGGGGCATCCCGGGCCCGCGCGGGTCGAGGTGCTCGACCGGGGGCCGGGGATGGCGGACGAGGACCTCATCCGCGTCTTCGACCGGTTCTACCGGGCCGCCGACGCGCGGAGTCTGCCCGGGTCGGGGCTCGGTCTGTCCATCGTCCGCGAGGTGGCCACGGCGCACGGGGGCGCGGCGTTCGCCTTCCGGCGGGAGGGCGGGGGCACGGTGATCGGGTTCACCGTGGGGGTGCAGCGGGCCGGGGACGGCGGCCGGTAGCCGATGCCCGGCCCCGGCGCCCCGCGGAGCCCGCCGGTCAGCCCACGTGGACCCGGGGGCGGCGGGAGCGGTCCGGCTCGGCCTCGCGGAGGACCTCCCGGGTGACGGGGGCGACCTCGCCCTGCCCGAAGAGGAAGAAGCGGAGGAAGTTGGTGAACGGGTCGCCCTCGGTCCACTCGAAGTAGATGTGCGGGGTGCACCGGGTGGAGTCGCGGACGTGCAGCAGCAGCGCGGCCAGTGCGTTGGGGATGGACGCCGACTCCAGGGTCAGCACGCGGTAGCGGTCGTGCAGCACCTCGCCGCGGACGGTGAGACCCGTCTCGAACTCCGAGGGGTCCAGCACGGTGACCTCGACGAACACGAAGTCCTCCTGCATGGGGACGTCGTTGTCCTGCCGGATCTGCTCGATCTTCTCGCGGTACTCGGCCTTGTCCCGCTGTCCGGGCTCGTTGGCGATGAACCGGATGCGGCGGCTGGACATGTCTCTGATGAATCGTTCCGCCATGTTGTCGAGCGTCACACTGGTGACGCGCAGCTCGAAGGCGCGGGCGAGCCGGGACAGCAGCGAGACCAGGATGATCCCCGCGATGAAGCAGGCACCGATCTTCACGCCGTCCGGCCGCTCGATGACGTTCACGACGGTCGTGTACAGGAACACCGCGGAGATCACCGCGAAGCCGACGGTCCAGCCCCGCTGGCGTGCCTTGCGCGCGGCGATGGTCACCGCGATGGCGGCGGAGCTGATGAGCACCAGCACACCGGTGGCGTACGCGCCGCCCTGCGCGTCGACGTCCGCGTCGAAGATCCAGGTGACCAGGAACGCGACCAGGATGAAGACGATCACCATGGGACGTACGGCGCGCGCCCAGTGCGGGGCCATGCCGTAGCGGGGCAGGTAGCGGGGCATCAGGTTGAGCAGCCCGGCCATGGCGGAGGCGCCGGCGAACCACAGGATCGCGATGGTGGAGGCGTCGTAGACCGTGCCGAAGGCGTTGCCCAGGTACTCGTGCGCCAGGTAGGCCAGCGCGCGCCCGTTGGCCTGGCCGCCCGACTTGAACTCGTCCTCCGGGATCAGGAGCGTCGTGATGAAGCTCGTGCAGATCAGGAAGACGCTCATGATCACGGCGGCGGTGGTCAGCAGCTTCTTCGTGCCGCGGATACGGCCGGTCGGCTTCTCCTCGGTGTCCGTCGGGTCGCCCTCGACGTGGGGCATCACCGCGACGCCGGTCTCGAAGCCGGAGAGGCCGAGCGCCAGTTTCGGGAAGACCAGGAGGGCCACACCGACCATGGCGAAGACGTTGCCGTGCTCCGTGGTGAGGGCGCTGGACCAGTCGGTGATCACATGGCCCGCGGTGATCACGTGCCACAGGCCGCTGATCACGACCACGAGGTTGAGCGACAGATAGATCCCGACGAGGACGACGGCGACGCCGATCGCCTCCAGGAATCCCTTGAGGAAGACCGCGCCCAGCAGGGCGACGAGTATCAGGGTGATCAGCATCTGCTTGTCGTGCAGGACGCTGGTCAGATGCGGGTTCTCCACCAGGTGGGTGGAGGCGTCCGCCGCGGAGAGAGTGATGGTGATCAGGAAGTCGGTGGCGGCGAAGCCGAGCAGGGTGAGGACGAACAGCTTGCCCTTCCAGAACGACAGCAGCCGTTCCAGCATGGCGATCGAGCCCTCGCCGCGCGGGCTCTCCTCGGCCACCCGGCGGTACACGGGAAGTGCACCCGCGAGGGTGACGATCACCAGCACGATGGTCGCGATGGGCGACAGCAGTCCGGCCGCCAGTGCGGCGATGCCCGGCTGGTATCCGAGGGTGGAGAAGTAGTCGACGCCGGTCAGGCACATCACCCGCCACCACCGCTGGCCCTTGTGGGCCTGCTCCGGCGTGGCCTGCGCCCCCTGAGGGGTCTTGGCCATGTCGGACAGGCCTTCCAGCATCCAGGCCCGCAAGCGGTTCGCCCGGGCGGGTGTGGTGGTGGCCATCGGTGCGTGCTCCTGACAGGCGGCTCTGCGATCGGTATCCGGCCATCGCGGAGACGGCGAGACCAGCGTATGCAGAGAGTGATCCCGGGGCCCGTGGATGTGAGGGCCGAACGCATCAAGACCGCGTTAAGACGCATCAAGGCCGCGTCAAGATCTACTGGTCAACCGCGTCAGGATGTGCCGGTCACCCACGTCGTCCGTCGCGCGAGCCGGCCGGCCGCGTCCCCCGGGGCACACCGCGGCGGACCGCGCCGGGCGCCCGGGGCGTCGGACGGTTCGCCCGCTCCGAGGAGGTGAGCTGCCAGGGAACGCTGGTGATCATCACGCCCGGGGTGAAGAGCAGCCGGCTCTTGAGCCACAGCGCCGACTGGTTGTGCAGCAGGTTCTCCCACCAGTGGCCGACGACGTACTCGGGGACGAAGACGGCGACGAGGTCGCGGGGGCTCTCCCGGCGGATGGAGCGGACGTACTCGACGACGGGCCGGGTCACCTCGCGGTAGGGGGAGTCGATGATCTTCAGCGGTACGTCGATGCCGTACTCCTCCCAGCTTTCGCGCAGCGCCGTCGCCTCCTCGCGGTCGACGGAGACGGTGAGCGCCTCCAGCTGGTCGGGGCGGAAGGCACGCGCGTACGAAAGGGCCCGCAGGGTCGGCTTGTGCAGCCGGGAGACCAGCACGATGCCCAGCACCCGGGACGGCGGTACGAGTTCGCTCCGGGGGTCGTCGACCGCCAGCTCCGCGCCGACGGCGTCGTAGTGCCGCCGGATCCCGCGCATCATCACCCACAGCACCGTCGCCGCGAGCACCGCCAGCCACGCGCCCTCGGTGAACTTCGTCGCCAGGACGATGACGAGGACCAGTCCGGTGACCACCGCGCCCACGGCGTTGACCACCCGTGCCGAGTGGTGGCGCCGCCGCGTGGCGGGGTCGCGCTCCGAGCGGAGCTCGTCGTTCCAGTGCCGGACCATGCCCAGCTGGGAGAGCGTGAAGGAGGTGAACACGCCCAGGATGTAGAGGTGGATGAGGCTCGTGACGTTCGCCCGGTAGCCCCACAGCAGCAGGCCCGCGACGAGTGCGAGGGCCAGGATGCCGTTGGAGAACGCCAGTCGGTCGCCCCGGTTGTGCAGCTGGCGGGGCAGGTAGCGGTGCTGGGCGAGGATCGACGCCAGCAGCGGGAAGCCGTTGAACGCGGTGTTCGCCGCCAGGATCAGGACCAGTGCCGTCGTCGCCTGGATGAGGTAGAAGCCGACGCTGTGTTCGCCGCCGAAGACCGCCGCCGCGATCTGCGCGATCACCGTGCGCTGGGTGTACGACGAGCAGTCGCCGTCCAGCCCCGTCAGCCGGCAGGCGTCGTCGGTGATGTGCACCTTGGAGACCATCGCCAGGGTGGTGACGCCGGCGAACATCGCGATCGCGGTGGCGCCCATCGCCGCCATCGTGGTGGCCGCGTTCTTCGGCTTCGGCTTGCGGAAGGCCGGTACGCCGTTGGAGATCGCCTCCACACCGGTCAGCGCCGTGCATCCGGAGGAGAAGGCGCGCAGCACCAGCATCAGCAGGGCCAGACCGGCGAGATGAGCGTCGCCGGGCGCGGGGCTGATGCCGTACCGCGCGCTCTCGGCGACCGGCGCGTTCCCGAGGAGGTAGCGGACCAGTCCGGTGATCACCATGATCAGGACGCCGCCGATGAACAGGTACGTCGGCGAGGCGAACGCCCGCCCCGACTCGCGCACGCCCCGCAGGTTCATCGCGGTGAGCAGCGCGACGAAGAGGATCGCGAGCGGGACGCGCTGGCCGACGAGCCCGGGGACGGCCGAGATGATGTTGTCGACCCCGGAGGCGACGGACACGGCCACCGTCATCACGTAGTCGACGAGGAGCGAGGCCGCGACGACCAGACCGGCGGACGGGCCGAGGTTCGTCGAGACCACCTCGTACGAGCCGCCGCCGCTCGGATAGGCGTGCACCACCTGGCGGTACGACAGCACCACGACCGTCATCAGCGCCACGACCGCGGCCGCGATCCACGGCGTGAAGTGCAGATACGTCAGCCCGCCGAGGGTGAGGACGAGCAGGATCTCCTGGGTCGCGTACGCCACCGACGACAGCGGGTCCGAGGCGAAGATCGGCAGGGCGAGCCGCTTGGGCAGCAGCGTCTCGTGCAGCTCCTCGCTGCGCATGGCCCGGCCGATCACCAGCCGCTTCAGGATCGCCGTCACGTTGAGCACGGCCGGAGCGTAAGCCGGGGGACGGGGGCCTGCGGGGAGTCTGACGGCGCCGTCGGGCGGCAAGCGACCCGTTAGGATCCCGCCGCCGTCGTGCATTCGGAGCAACCGGCCGGGCCGGCGGGCGGGCCTCAGTCGAGCCCGGACACCTCGAACACCGTCCGCGCCGTCTCGCGGTCGATCCTCTCCGCCATGCGGCGCAGCGCGGTCGCCCCGCACGTCAGCGAGCCGCGGCGGGCGGAGAGCCGGGCGTCCTCGTCCAGCCGGTGCCACAGCGGGGGGTTGGAGATCAGTACCTGTGGGTCGATCTCCACCCGGGCGCCGGACGTGTCCCGCAGCACGAGGCGCTGACCGACCCCGTCCAGACAGCGCACCGACACCAGCTCGTCGGTGCGCACCCGTCGCGTGCCCAGCAGCCGCCGCGACACCAGCCAGCCGCGGCCCGCCGACACCCGGGTGGGGAAGAGCACCAGGAAGAGCAGCGCCGCCAGGCCCACCCACAGGGCGGCGCGCGGGCCGGTCAGGGTGCCGGCGCCCCAGTCGACCAGGAGCAGCAGGCCGAGGAGCAGCGCCGAGCAGCGCACCGAGGTGAGCAGGTCCCGGGACCAGTGCCGGTCGAAGGCCGTCTCGGGTGCCGTCCCGTTGGTTGTGGGCGGTGGCGGGGATGCGTCGACCGCGTCGTTGCCGCGTTCCATGGGAGCGACGGTAGAGCCGAGGGAGGCCGGGTGCGGCCTCCCTTGACGGGACTCTGACGACCACGCGTGTCGGCGTCGCGGCAGGACACCGGCCGCCCTGCCGCGAGGTGTCAGCCGGTGAGCCGCCGGACCGTCCCCAACTGCTTCCACCGGCCGTCGACGAGACGGTCGACCCACACCGGACGGGCCGTCGCCTGGTGGTCCTTGAAGGCGTAGTGCCCGAGGAGCCCGTCGGTCTCGACGTCTTCGAGGACGGCCCGGAGCCGGGTGCGGGCGAGGTCCGCGGCGGGCCTGTCCCCGTCCTCCCCGGCCACGCGGTCGATGCCCGCGGCGACGGCGAGCGTGGCGTCGTACAGCTCCGCCGTGCCGCGGTGCTTCAGCAGGGCGCGCAACTCGGCCGAGTCGGTGCACAGCTTCGGGAAGTCCGTGCAGTCGGGCTTCTGCCGCTCGTCGTTGAAGGTGCGGAAGCGCAGGCTTCCGTCCGCCAGCTGCCGGTCCTGCCGGGCGAACATCTCCAGGTCGGAGGAGACGTCGCAGGCGGACCCGTAGACGTCGTGGACGGCGACGAGCGTGCCGCGCCCGCGGGCGGCCGGCACGAGGTTCTCCTCACCGCCGCCGGCCCGCAGGTCGGACACCACCAGGGCGTCCGGCCGGGCCGTGCCGAGCTCGCGCTCGATCCGGCTCCGGCTCATGTCCTCGGTCCCCTTCTGCGAGGGCAGCGGCAGCGCGGTGAGCCCGGCGGCGCGCAGCCCGTGCCCGAAGGTGTCCTTGTCGGTGTCCGTGTCCCAGTAGCTCTTCGACGTCTCCACGACCCGGCCCGCGCCGTACGCCCCGGTCAGATAGCGGCCCGCCTGGCGCCCCGCCTCGTACTCGGCCGCCGGGAGGGCGTACTCGTGGTCCGGGTCGCCCCCGGACTCGCAGGTGTCGACCATCGCCATGCGCGGCGACCAGTCCACGTCGGCGCTCGCGAAGTCCCCGACGTCGCCGACCATGGCGATCATCCCGGGGTGCTGTTCCAGGAGCCTCTCCGCGGGCGTCTGCCCGTAGTCCTCCACCGCGACGACGCGCACGGGGATCTTCCGCTTCGCCCTGCGCTCGGCCTCCTTCAGGGCGGCCCGCACGACACGGGCGCGGATCTCGGGCACCCGGCCGTCCTCGTCGTCGCCCCAGGCGTAGCCGACGCCGAGCGTGTACGTCGTCGGGGCGGCGGAGGTCCCTCCGGGGACCGGCGGGCGGCCCTGGCCCCGCGGCTCGGGGTGGTCCGAGGACGACGAGTTCAGGGCGATGGCGGCCGGGATGCCGACGGCGAGGAGTGCGGCGGCGACCGCGAGCCGGACGGTGCGGCGGGTGATGCGGCGTGGGGCCGCCGGGGTCCACGGGGACGGCGTTCCGCGCCGCTCGTCGGCGTCCTTGACGACGTGCCGGGCCGACGGCCGGGCGGCGGACGACGGCGGCCTGGCGTCCTCGGGGGCCGGTTCGCTCGGGCCGTCGGCTGTCCGAGCCGCCGGAGCCGGAGCCGATTCCAGGACCGAAGCCGGAGCCGGTTCCGGCTCCGCGGCAGGGGCAGGGGGCGGCTCCGCGGCGGCAGGAGCGGACGGCTGCGCCAGCGCCTCGATGCGTGCGAGCGCCGCGTCCGCGTCCGCGGGCCGGTCGTCCGGGTCCTTCGCCATCAGGTCGAGCACCAACCGGTCGACGGCGGGGCCGAGTTCGGCGCGGGCCCGGCTCGGTCGCAGCGGCTCGTCGTGCAGGTGGTTGTACATGATGCCGGCCGCGTCCCCGACGAACGGGGGCCTGCCGACGAGGAGTTCGTACAGGACGCAGCCCACCGCGTACAGGTCCGTGCGGCCGTCGCCCCGGAGCTGCCGGAAGCGTTCGGGCGCCATGTACTGGACGCTGCCGAAGGGCAGCCGGCCGGTGTGCGTCAACCGTGCGTCGGTGGCCCGGAATTCGGTGAACCGCGCGATGCCGAAGTCGACGATCCTGGCGGTGGACGCCGTGCCCTCGCCGGTGACCATGACGTTGGCGGGCTTGATGTCGCGGTGGACGACACCCGCACGGTGCGCGGCGCTCAGGCCCCGGCACACGTCGGCGGTCCAGCGCAGCGCGTCCTCGGCCGGCACCCGCCCGCTGTCGCGCAGGATCTGCTCCAGCGTGCGGCCCTCGACGAGCGCCATCACCAGGTAGGGGCTCTCGCCGTCCGCCCCGTGGTCGTGCACGGTGACGATGTGCGGGCTGTCGAGGGCGGCGGCGACCCGGGCCTCGCGCCGGAACCGGCCGAGCCGCTCCGTCCGCTCGGCCTCGTCGTCCCCCGCGGCGCGGAGGATCTTGACCGCCACCTCGCGGTCCAACTGCTCGTCCCTGGCCCGCCAGACCTCGCCCATGCCGCCCGAGCCGATGAGCTCGATCAGTTCGTAGCGGTCGTCCAGCCTTCGTCCCCGCACGTGTCAGGCCCTCCCCCCGGCGTTTCACCGACCCGGCCCGCCAACGTACTGCATGGGGTGTGGCGGACCGTCAGGGAGTCGCGGGCAGCGGGCTTTGCGGCCGTTTCCTCAGTGGCCGGTGGTGAGCACCATGCGGAACCGGGCCTGACCGCTCGTCATCTTCTCGACCGCGGCGGCCGTCTCCTCCAGCGGAACCTCCTCGGTCCAGGCGCGCACACCGCTCTGGGCGGCGAAGCGCAGGGTGTCCTGGGTGTCGACGGCGGCGCCGGAGGCGTGCGCGTAGACCTTCCGTGCCCCCTGCAGCAGTTGCAGGGCGTTGACCTGGAGCGGTTCGGGGGAGATGCCGACGATGGCGAGTTCGCCGCGGCGCCCGAGCCCGTCGATCGTGGCGGACATCGCGTCCGCGTTCGTGACGGTGGCCAGGACCACCTTGGCGCCGCCGAGCGCCTGGAGCGCCTCGGCGACGTCCTCGGTGGTGCTGTCGATGTAGTGGGCGGCGCCGAGCTTGTGCGCCAGGTCTCTCTTCTCCTGGCCGCGCGCGATGGCGACGGTGTCGAAGCCCATCTTCTGCGCGAACTGCACACCGAGGTGGCCGAGGCCGCCCAGGCCCAGTACGGCGACGGTGTCGCCGGGGCCGGCGGTGGTGTGGCGCAGGGCGTTGAAGACCGTCACGCCCGCGCAGGCCAGCGGTGCCGCCTCGACCGCGGTCAGCTCGTCCGGGATCGCCGCGAGGGCGACGGCGGGCACCACGACCGAGTCGGCGTACCCGCCGGGGTAGGCGACGCCCGGGACGGCCAGTTCGGGGCACATGACCGCGTCGCCGCTGCGGCAGGCGTCGCAGTGCCCGCAACTGCCGCCGTACCAGCCGACGGCGACCCGGTCCCCGACCTGCCAGCCGGTGACGTTCTCGCCGAGGGTGTCGATCCGGCCGGCGATCTCGTGACCCGGCGTGACCGGGAACGTGGTCCCGGGCAGCGCGCCCGAGGCGATCAGCAGGTCGGAGTGGCAGACGCCGCAGGCCTCGACGGTGATCCGCACGGACCCGGGACCCGGCTCCCGTGCGGCGACCTGGGTGAGCTCCGGGGTGCCACCGGGCTCGGAGACCTGCGCGGCACGCAGGGTGCCGGTGGAGGCGGAAGCGGTGGAAGCAGACATGATCCAGCCCTTCGTAGCGGTGTGGGGCCGGGAACGGGCCGCACGCACTCGCTCGTCAGGACGTGACCGGCCGAGGGTGGTCCGCCGCGGTCTCCCTCTTCGACGATAGGCAGGCATGCGCCGCATCGGCATGTCCGCGGACGGCCGACGCACGCACCGCGCACGCGACGGACCCGGGGATGCCACCGCCCGGCGACGTCCCGCGAGCCCGGGGGACCGGACGAGTCCGAGGGACCGGGCTCAGGGCCAGACCAGGCAGTACGGCTGGTGACCTGCCTCGTGCAGGCGGTGGGAGAAGTCCTGCCACTCGTGCAGCAGCTGGTACACGTTGAACGCGTCGCGGGGGCCGCCCCGGTCCGGGACGGTCGACCAGATGAAGGCGGCCGCGCCGACCGCTTCCTCGCCGATGCCGCGCAGCGGGTCCACGACGGTCATGGGGAGTTTCACGACGGCGTAGTCGGGGTGGAGGACGACGAGTTCCAGGGGCGGCACCTTGTGCAGGGGGACGCCCTCGATGCCGGTGAGGACCATCGCGGCCATCGTCTCCGGCTTGATCTTGGTGAACATGCCGTTCATGCCGAGTTCGTCGCCGCCGAGTTCTTCGGGGCGCATCGAGATCGGGACACGTGCAGCCGTGGCGCCGTCCGGCGCGCCGAAGTATTTGTACGTCACCCCCACCCGGCCACCATTCCCGCTCCCGGCCCTCAGCCGATCGACCCCGCGGTCGCTCCGCTCGGGCTCACCTTGCGCTCCCGGAGATAGCTGGGATCCCTGCGATCCCTGGGTCCTGCGTGCCTCGGCCGCTTCCTCCGCTTCGCGCCGGTGCCTTCCCCGCCGGGCACGCCGAGGCCCGAGGTCGTCGGTCCCCTCGCCCAGTCCGCCACCGCGATGCATATCTCCACCCGACTGCTTTTCTAAGGCGCGCGACCCCCGCCACGCAACCCGATCATCGTGACAGTGACCTCCCCCACGGCCGCACGCCGAAACGTGCGCTGAAACACTGTTCCGCGGGATCTTCGCGGCCTCTGAACACCACCGTTCCTGTGAGCTGTCCCTGCCGGGCCCCAGTTTTGCAGATGACCGGGGGCGCCGCCCGGTCCTCCTGCCGGGCACCGGCCCGCCGGATCCCCGCGATTCCGGGACCTTGCGTACCTGCAACGTACGCGGTCCCGTACGGCTTCCCGGGAGCGGGAGCCGTTGCGGGACGCCTACGAGAAGCCGTACGTCGTGCCGGGTTCCCGCGTTCACGCCCGCGTGCTCTTCCCCTCACGGCCGCCCTCGGACCCTGGCCTACCCTGAGGAGGTCACTAGCCCCCGGAGTCGGAGACGTCGCAGGTCATGACCGAACTGCCCTATCCCTACGAAGCACCGGCCTCGCAGGCCCTATTCGACCGTGCGGCGGCCGTCACGCCCGGTGGCGTGAACTCTCCCGTGCGGGCCTTCCGCGCCGTGGGCGGTACGCCCCGGTTCATGGTGTCCGGTGCGGGTCCGTACCTCACGGACGCCGACGGTCGTGAGTACGTCGACCTCGTCTGTTCCTGGGGGCCGATGATTCTCGGACACTCTCAGCCCGAGGTCATCGCGGCGGTCCAGGAAGCCGTCTCACGCGGCACGTCCTTCGGGACGCCCGGTGAGGGCGAGGTCGCGCTCGCCGAGGAGATCGTCGCGCGCATCGAGCCCGTCGAGCAGGTCAGGCTCGTCTCCAGCGGCACCGAGGCGACCATGTCGGCGATCCGGCTCGCCCGCGGGTTCACCCGGCGCTCCAAGGTGATCAAGTTCGCCGGCTGCTACCACGGGCACGTCGACTCGCTGCTCGCCGCGGCGGGCTCGGGCGTCGCCACCTTCGCGCTCCCCGACACCCCGGGCGTCACCGGCGCCCAGGCCGGCGACACGATCGTCCTTCCGTACAACGACCTCGAAGCGGTGAACGCCGCCTTCCACGCGCACCCCGGCGAGATCGCCTGTGTGATCACCGAGGCGTCGCCCGGGAACATGGGCGTGGTCCCGCCGCGGCCCGGCTTCAACCAGGGCCTCAAGGACGCCTGCGCGAAGAACGGCGCCCTGTTCATCTCCGACGAGGTCATGACCGGCTTCCGGACGAGCAGGGCCGGCTGGTACGGGGTCGACGGCGTGCGTCCCGACCTCATGACCTTCGGCAAGGTGATGGGCGGCGGCTTCCCCGCCGCGGCCTTCGGCGGCCGTGCCGACGTGATGGCGCACCTCGCGCCCGCCGGGCCGGTCTACCAGGCGGGCACGCTGTCCGGGAACCCGGTCGCCACCGCCGCCGGTCTCGCGCAGCTGCGACTGCTCGACGACGCCGCCTACGAGAAGATCGACGCGGTCTCCGAGCAGATCCGGACGCTGGTGTCCGAGGCACTGGCCAAGGAGGGCGTCGCGCACCGGCTGCAGAGCGCCTCCAACATGTTCTCCGTCTTCTTCACCGGGCGGGAGGTGCGTGACTACGAGGACGCGAAGGCGCAGGAGTCCTTCCGGTACACCGCCTTCTTCCACTCGATGCTGGCGCAGGGCGTGTACCTGCCGCCGTCCTCCTTCGAGTCGTGGTTCGTGTCGACGGCGCACGACGAGCAGGCGGTTCAGCGGATCGCCGACGCCCTTCCGGCGGCGGCGCGGGCAGCGGCGGAGGCCAGTGCATGAGTGACAACGGCAACACCACGGACATCACCGTCGTCCACCTGATGCGGCACGGCGAGGTCGCCAACCCGGACGGGGTGCTGTACGGGCGGCTGCCCGGCTACCACCTGTCCGAACTGGGGCGGAAGATGGCCGACCGGGTCGCCGACCACCTGGCGTCCCGCGATGTCACCCACGTCGTGGCCTCGCCCCTGGAGCGGGCGCAGGAGACGGCGACCCCGATCGCGAAGGCGCACGGGCTCGACCTCGCGACCGACGGGCGGCTCATCGAGGCCGACAACGTCTTCCAGGGCAAGACCTTCGGTGTCGGGGACGGTGCGCTGCGGCGCCCGGAGAACTGGAAGCACCTGGTCAATCCGTTCAAGCCGTCCTGGGGTGAGCCGTACGTCGACCAGGTCGTCCGGATGATGGGCGCGCTGGACGCGGCCAAGGACGCGGCGCGCGGGCACGAGGCGGTGCTGGTCAGCCACCAGCTGCCGATCTGGATCGTGCGCAGCTATGTCGAGCGTCGGCGGCTGTGGCACGACCCGCGCAAGCGGCAGTGCACGCTGGCGTCCCTGACGACGTTCACCTACCGGGGCGACAAGATCGTTTCCGTGGGCTACACCGAGCCCGCGCGGGACCTCGTGCCGGCGCATCTCCTCGCGGGCGCGAAGCCGGTGAAGGGCGCGGGCAAGGCGTTCGGCGCCTGACGGCCCGTCGATTCCCCAAGGCGTCCTGCCATATGAGCGTATCTTCGTAAAATCACATAAATACGTGCGTGTGGGACTGAACCCCCGTCTTCGTCGTGCCCTCTCATTGAGTGCCAGCTGAGAGCCAGCTGAGAGGGCGCGATGAAATGGGGACCGCATGCGGGACATCAGCCGGAGGGGAATGATCGGCCTCGGGGCAGGTGCCGCGGTCGGCCTGGGACTTGCCGCGTGCGGTACCGCCTCGCAGGACGCTCCGGGCGGGGGCGGCGGTTCCCGCGGCGACGGACACCCCGGCGCCCCGAGGCAGGCCGCCAAGCCGATCGGGGACGGCTCCACCGCCTTCACCGGCGAGCAGCCGGGCCGTCCGGACCGGCCCGAGCCCCTGCAGCCCGGCGAGACCCCGCCGCAGTTCGTGGTCTTCTCCTGGGACGGCGCGGGCGAGGTCGGCACCGGCCTCTTCGACCGCTTCCTCGGACTCGCCGAGAAGTACGACGCCCGGATGACGTTCTTCCTCTCCGGGCTGTACCTGCTGCCCGAGTCGAAGAAGCGCCTGTACGACCCGCCCAACAACGCCAGGGGCGCCTCGGACATCGGCTACCTCACCGACGACCACATCAAGCAGACGCTGAAGCTCGTCCGCCGTGCCTGGCTCGCCGGCCACGAGATCGGCACCCACTTCAACGGCCACTTCTGCGCGGGCTACGGTTCGGTCGCCGACTGGACCCCTTCCCAGTGGCGCAGTGAGATCGAACAGGCCAAGTCCTTCGTGAAGGAGTGGCGGACCAACACGGGCTGGACCGATCTGCCCGCACTGCCCTTCGACTACGACAAGGAACTCGTCGGCGGACGCACCCCGTGCCTGCTCGGCCAGGAGAACCTGCTGCCCACCGCACGGAAGCTCGGCTGGCGCTACGACGCCTCCTCGCCCGGCGGCCGCCAGCGCTGGCCGCGGAAGAACCAGGGCCTGTGGGACCTGCCCCTCCAGGGGATGCCCTTCCCGGGGCACACCTTCGAGGTCCTCTCGATGGACTACAACATCCTCGCCAACCAGTCGGTCAACACGACCAGGGCGCCGTCGTACAACTACCCGGCCTGGCGCACCCAGGCCACCCAGTCCTACATCTCCGGGTTCCAGCGGGCCTACGAGACCAACCGCGCCCCGTTCTTCGTCGGCAACCACTTCGAGGAGTGGAACGGCGGCATCTACATGGACGCCGTCGAGCAGGCCTTCACGCACATCGCCCGGCAGCGGGAGGACGGCGCGGACATCCGCATGGTCTCCTTCCGGGACTTCGCGGACTGGCTGGACGTGCAGCGGCCCGAGGTCCTCGCCAGGCTCCGGTCGTTGGAGGTGGGGGAGCGGCCGACGGGCGGCTGGAAGACGTTCCTGCGGGACGTCGGCAAGGATTCGGGCCGGGGCTCCGGGGCCGACACGGACAGCGACACCTGAAACGGTGCGAGCCGGGGCAATCGCACCCCTGCGGGTGCGGGCACCCGCACGGGCGTCGACGAGGAGCCCGAAAGGCCGCCTGATATGCGGGTTTCCGCCCGCAAGGGGGGTGCGGAAGATCCCCGAAACGGGCATGCGAAACTTTTCACATGAGTGCCGCCTGCCGCGCCGACCAGCGCCCGAACCGCACCCGTAGCCGCGTCGCCCTGCTCGCCGCCGGGGCCGCCGTCGCCGCGCTCGTCCTGTCCGCGTGCACCTCCGGAGGTACGTCGGGGGGAGCGGGCAACACCAACTTCGTCGCCGGCAAGAACGGCGTCGACACGGCGGCCAAGGGCCACCGGACCGCGATCCCGGACCTGTCGGGCAAGACCATCGACGGCAAGCAGCTCGACGTCCGCGACTTCAAGGGCAAGGTCGTCGTCCTCAACGTCTGGGGCTCCTGGTGCGGGCCGTGCCGGGCCGAGGCCGCCAACTTCGAGCGGGTCTACCAGGACACCAAGGACCAGGGCGTGGAGTTCGTGGGCATCAACACCCGCGACGCCGGCACCGGCCCGGCCCTCGCCTTCGAGAAGGAACACGGCGTCAGCTACCCGAGCCTGTTCGACCCCACCGGCAAGCTGATGCTCCGCTTCAAGAAGGGCACGCTCAACCCGCAGCTGATCCCCTCCACGCTCATCATCGACCGCGAGGGCAAGGTCGCCGCCCGGACGCTCCAGGCGCTCAGCGAGGACAACCTGCGCAAGATGCTCGCCCCCGTGCTCGCGGAGAAGTGACCTGACGTGTCCCTCCTCGCCATGTCCCTGGCCGAGTCCACCGGCAGGAACGAGACGGTCTACAGCGGCGCCCTGCTGCTCGCCTTCCCGATCGCCGTGGTCGGGGGGCTCGTCTCCTTCTTCTCCCCGTGCGTGCTGCCGCTGGTCCCCGGCTACCTCTCCTACGTCACCGGGGTCAGCGGCACCGACCTGGCGGAGGCCAGACGCGGGCGCATGGCGGTCGGCGCGAGCCTGTTCGTGCTGGGCTTCACCGTCGTGTTCGTGTCCGGCGGCGCGCTCTTCGGCTACTTCGGCTCGACCCTGCACGAGTACCAGGCGGTCCTGTCCAAGGTGCTCGGCGCGCTCATGGTCCTCATGGGCGTGTTCTTCGTGGGCGGCATGCCCTTCCTGACGCAGCGCGAATTCCGCTTCCACAAGCGGCCGGTGACCGGTCTCGCGGGAGCGCCGCTGCTCGGCGCGCTCTTCGGGATCGGCTGGACCCCCTGCCTCGGCCCGACCCTCTCCTCGGTGCAGATCCTCGCCGCGAACCAGGCGAGCGCCGGACGGGGCGCCATACTGACCGTCGCGTACTGCCTCGGGCTCGGCATCCCCTTCGTCCTGGCCGCGGTCGCCTTCCGCAAGGCGCTCGGCGCCTTCGGCTGGGTCAAGCGGCACTACACGTGGGTGATGCGGATCGGCGGCGGAATGATGATCGTGACCGGCCTGCTCCTGCTCACCGGTGCGTGGGACAGCATCGTGCAGCAGATGCAAACCTGGTCCGACGGCTTCACGGTAGGGATCTGACCCATGAGCACCACTGACACCGGCAAGACGACGGAACCGGACGCGGCGGGCGAGCTCGGCGCGGCCGGCTCGCAGCTGTCCACCGCGCCCGTGGAGACGGCGATGCCCGGCTCCTTCGGCGGTTCGCGGACGCCCGGCGCCATCGGCTGGATCACCTGGACCGGACGCGAGATCGTCGGCTGGGCCCGCTGGTTCTGGCGGCAGCTGACCTCGATGCGGGTTGCGCTGATCCTGCTCTTCCTGCTGTCGCTCGGCGCGATCCCCGGCTCGCTGATCCCGCAGTCCGGGACCGACGCGCAGAAGGTGGCCGACTTCAAGGACCGGCACAGCCTGCTGGGGCCGGTCTACGACAAGCTCGGGCTGTTCCACGTGTACAGCTCGGTGTGGTTCTCGGCGATCTACATCCTGCTGTTCGTCTCGCTCATCGGCTGCATCGTGCCGCGCACCTGGCAGTTCGTCGGACAGCTGCGGGGCCGTCCGCCGGGCGCCCCGAAGCGGCTGACGCGGCTTCCCGCGTATGCCACGTGGCGTACCGAGTCCGCGCCCGAGGAGGTTCGCGAGGCCGCGCTCAAGGTGCTGAAGCAGCGGCGGTTCCGCGCACACCTCGACGGCGACGCCGTGGCGGCCGAGAAGGGCTATCTGCGCGAGACCGGCAACCTGCTCTTCCACATCGCGCTCGTCGTGATGCTCGTCGCCTTCGCCTGGGGCCAGCTCTTCAAGTCCGAGGGCAACAAGCTGATCGTCGAGGGCGGCGGCTTCTCCAACACGCTGCTCCAGTACGACGACTTCAAGTCGGGCAACCTCTTCAGCAACGACGACCTGACGCCGTTCAGCTTCGACCTGAAGAACTTCACCGGCACCTACGAGCGGACCGGCCCCAACAAGGGCACCCCGCGCACGTACCAGGCGGAGGTCACCTACAGCGAGGGCGCGTACGGCAAGCCGCGGAAGAAGACCATCAAGGTCAACGAGCCGCTGGAGATCGGCGACTCGAAGGTCTACCTGGTCAGCCACGGCTACGCGCCCGTCGTCACCGTCCGGGACGGCAAGGGCGAGGTCGTCTTCCACCAGCCCGTGCCGCTGCTGCCGCTGGACGCGAACGTCACCTCGCAGGGCGCGATCAAGGTGATGGACGGCTACCGGAACGCGCAGGGCCGCAGCGAGCAGCTCGGCTTCTCCGCCTTCTTCGTGCCGACGTTCGCGGGTGCCGGCAAGGGCACCATGTTCTCCCAGTTCCCCGCACTGGACTTCCCCGTGCTCGCGGTGTCCGGCTTCCACGGCAGCCTCGGGGTCGACTCGGGCCTCCCGCAGAACGTGTACCAGCTCGACACCTCCAAGATGAAGCAGTTCAAGGACGCCAAGGGCGCCATCCTCAAGGCGAGGCTGCTGCCCGGCGAGACCATGAAGCTGCCGGACGGCGCCGGCTCGATCACCTTCGACAAGGACGTCAAGGAGTGGGCGGGCTTCCAGGTCACCCAGCAGCCCGGCAGCGACTGGGCGCTGGTGGGAGCCTTCGTCGCGATCTTCGGCCTCGCCGGATCCCTGTTCATCCAGCGCCGCCGCGTCTGGGTGCGGGCCACCCCCGGTACCGACGGCGTCACCGTCGTCGAGATGGCGGGCCTCGGCCGCAGCGAGTCCGCGAAGCTCCCCGAGGAGCTCGGCGACCTCGCCGCGCTCGTGCACGAACAGGCGCCCAGCGCCCCCGAACCCGGCCCGGACACGCCCGGGTCCGACCAGGACACCCCCGACCCGCACGCCGTATCTGCCGCCGAAGGGGCTGAGAAGCAGTGACTCTCGCCACCGCCACCAACGAACACCTCGCTCACATCAGCAACGTGCTGATCTACTCCTCGATGGCCGTCTACACCCTGGCCTTCTTCGCGCACATCGCCGAGTGGCTCTTCGGCAGCCGCAGCAAGGTCGCCCGCACCGCGCAGGCGCTCACCGCCAAGGGCGAACAGGGCGCGGGCGCCGCGACGGCCCCCGCGGTCACCGTGCAGACGGCCGGCGGCACCGCCGTCCTGGAGCGGCCGAAGGTCGTCACCCGCTCCGCGGCCGGCGCCCGCGACGTGCCCGACGGGCCCGGCGCGCACGGCGGCGACGAGCAGGGCGACCTCTACGGCCGGATCGCGGTGTCCCTCACCGTGGTCGCCTGGGCCGTCGAGGCCGCCGGTGTGCTCGCCCGCGCCCTGTCGGTGGAGCGCGCGCCGTGGGGCAACATGTACGAGTTCAACATCACCTTCTCCACGGTCGCGGTGGGCGTGTACCTCGCGCTGCTGGCCCTGAAGAAGAACGTGCGCTGGATGGGCCTCTTCCTGGTCACCACGGTCCTGCTCGACCTCGGTCTCGCCGTCACCGTCCTGTACACGGCGAGCGACCAGCTGGTCCCGGCCCTGCACTCGTACTGGCTGTACATCCACGTCTCGACCGCGATCCTGTGCGGCGCCATCTTCTACGTGGGCGCCGTCAGCACGCTGCTCTACCTGTTCAAGGACTCGTACGAGAACAAGCTGGCCGGCGGCGGGAAGCCCGGCCGCTTCGCGACCTCCGTGCTGGAGCGGCTGCCCGCCTCGGCCTCGCTCGACAAGTTCTCCTACCGCGTGAACGCCGCCGTCTTCCCGCTGTGGACCTTCACGATCATCGCGGGCGCCATCTGGGCCGGTGACGCCTGGGGCCGCTACTGGGGCTGGGACCCCAAGGAGACGTGGGCGTTCATCACGTGGGTCGCCTACGCCTGCTACCTGCACGCCCGTGCGACGGCCGGCTGGAAGGGCCGCAAGGCGGCGTACATCGCCCTGATCGCCTTCGCCTGCTGGCTGTTCAACTACTACGGCGTGAACATCTTCGTGAGCGGCAAGCACTCCTACGCGGGCGTCTAGCCGGCGTCGTCCGGCCGGCCGCCCCGAGGTGGCCGGCCGGGCACCCTGAGCAACGAAAATGCAGGTCAGGGGCGGTCACGCGTGCGGAACCGGCCACCACGGGCCACGCTGGAGTCATGACCCAACCCATCGAGCTGCCACCGATCGAAGAGGGCGCCACCGAGATGCGGGGGAACGCGCGGGTCCTGCACTTCCTGCTGCGTCTTCCCCAGCCTGTGGAAAAGGTCTGGGCGGCGCTGGCCACCCCCGCGGGACTGCGCGGGTGGCTGGCCGCCGCCGATCCGTTCGAGCCGCGGCTCGGCGGGGCCGTCACCCTGAGCGGGCTGGGCGCCGGGCGGATCACGGCCTGGGACGTGGAGCGCATCGCGGAGTACACCGTCGAGGGGCGCGGCCGGGTCCGGTTCCATCTGGAGCACGGGGTGGCCGGGGGCACCACGGTCCGCTTCACCCATGAGACCGAGGCGGAGCGGGACCCGGAGTGGCGGGCCCGCTTCGAACGCCTGGCCCGGCAGCTCGGCGGCTAGGGGGTTTCCCTAGGACCCACCGCCCCGGTGCCCGGGGCCGTGCCCCGCGCCGCCGTCCCTACGACGGCGGCAGGCACTCCTTCGCCGGCGGCTTCCCCTCCGGCCAGGCGATCCGCACGAAACGGGTGCGGCTGTCCGGGGTGAGTTCCACGATCGGCACGGCCTTGTCGTACGGGTTGCCGTGGGCGTCCAGGCAGATCCATCCGCTCGCCCCGTTCACCCGCAGCTGTTTGCCCTTCACCTGCGGCCACTGGAGCCCCACGTCCCGCAGGGCGGGCACCTTGCCGGTCGGTGACGCCCCGCGGATGCCGTGCACCGCGAGCCGCATGGCGTCGTAGGCGATGATCAGCTGGCCGTCGTCCAGGCCGACCTTCCCGATGGGGCCGGCCGGCTCGCGCGCGGCACTCGCCAGCAGATCCCGGAGCACCTTCGCGTCGGCCGCGCTGCCGCCGGTCCTCGCGGCGTCCTTCGGCCAGGCGTCCGGATGGGCGAGCGCCGTGTACCGCACGGTCAGCAGGGGGTCCTTGAGGGCGGCCGGGTCGAGGTCCTTGTCCCCGGCCAGGTACGAGCCCTCGTCGCCGGTGAGGACCGTGAACCGACGGTCGACGCAGCCACGTGCCCCCAACGCGTTGATGAACTGCCGCAGTTGGGTGTGCCGGCCGGCGAAGAGCACGGTGTCCGTGGTCTTCGGCGTGTTGCACAGGATGTTGCTGACCTGCGCGAACACATTGGCGGTGCTGCCCTCCTTGCTGCGGTCGGCGGGCGGGGTGAAGGGCTGCGCCTCGTAGCGGGAGCCCTTGAGCATCTTCTCGAAGGACCGCTGGAGGGTGCGCGTGTACGGGTCGCCGGTCCGGTCGTAGACCAGGAACGCGTCGGCGGCCGACACCTTCGCGAAAGAGGCGAGGGCGCGGGCCTCGTCGGTGTTGGTGGGGGAGACGCGGGCGAGCCCGGGGAAGGGGTCCTTGCCGTCCTGCCCGTTGGCCAGGTCGTCGGCGGTGATCGAGCTGCCGATCACGGGGATGCCCCGGCGGGTCAGCTCCTGGACGGCCTTCTTGTTGTTGTCGGTGCTCAGGCCGACCCCGGTCACCGCGCGCAGCCGGTCGGGGCCCTTCGTCATGCGCTCCAGCTGGTCGACGGTGTGCCGCCAGTGCGCGCCGGTGGCGCCGGGGTTGGCGAGCACCAGCCGGATCTTCGGCTTGAGGCCGGTCGTGTCGTGGTTGGCCTGGTACTGGGCCAGGTAGGCGCCCTGGAGTTCGTGCAGCACGTCGCCGAGGTTGTCCGCGTCGCTCGCGGTGAAGGGTTCGAGCAGGGCGACGGTGACGTAACTGCCGGGGGACAGGCGGTGGTTCTCCCGGTTGATCGCCCGGATGGTCTCGGCGAACTGCGGGCGGCGGAAGGCGTACGTCGTCCACGAGACGCCCACGCACTCGTCGCTGCCCTTGGGCTGGACGACCCCGGGGGCGCAGGAGCGGTTCTCCTTGGCGGCCGTCATGCCGCCCCACACGCCGAGGCCCACGAGGGCGGCCACGAGCGTCAGCGCGACATACCGGCGGAAACGAATCTCCCAAATGTCTTCGCGCAGCCACGTCCACACACGAGCCATCACCTGCCTCCGTTCCCGATCTCGTCGTCGTCGCCCGGGACGTGGAAGGGGCGGCCGGCCAGGGCGTCGGCCGGCCAGTCCCGCGAGGCCCGCCACAGCAGGGCGTTGCCCGCCGGCCGCAGGTTCGACAGCTGTTCCAGCTCGAAGCGCAGCCGCTCGGTCACCTTCGGGTCCGGCAGGACCAGTGGGTCGGTCAGCTGCCAGACGGCGTGCAGCAGCCGTCGCACCCGCAGATGCAGCACGGCGTCCACGCTGTCCGGGGGTTGTTGCGCCGCGTCGGTGCGGCCGAGCGCGACGGAGGCCCGGTGGTCGTGGCCGTCGAAGTCCCGGCCGTCCGGGTCGTGCGGGTGGAAGTACGGCGCGGACGCGATGAAGAGCAGCGACGACAGCCAGACCCGGGTATCGGTGCGCGGGAAGGTGTCGCGCAGATGAGCCACCGCGGAGTCGGCCTTGCCCAGGGCGAGTTCGTGGTGCAGCCGATAGCGGGCGGTGTCCTGCGCGGCCGGCTCGCCGGTGTCCCGGTAGTGGTCGACGAGGGTGCGGTGCACGGCCCGCCAGCGTGCGTGGTCCGGGTCGCCGTGGTGCAGCCGCAGCAGGAGCAGGGCGCGCAGGAACGGGTCTCCGACGAACTGTCCGGAGGCCGTCGGCCAGCCCTCCGCGGTGAGCCGCTCCTCCAGGTCGAGGACGCCCGACGCGCCGAAGTCCTCGGGGAGTTGGGCCTCGGCGAGCACGCACGCCGAGTCGCGGTCGTGCGCCGCGGCGAGCACGGTCAGCTCGTCGAGCCGCCCGCCGGGCACCAGGTGGGCGAGGAGCTCCTGATAGGTGGGGCGGCCGTCCCGGTCCTCGTGCAAGGCGACGTCGGCGGTGAGCAACTGGCCGAGGGAGTCGGCTCCTTGGGGCAGGTTCTGGCGTGCCGAGCCGGCGAGCAGGGTGATGCCGAGGGGGCTGCCGCCGGTCAGCCGGTGGGTGGCGTGCGGGAGGTGCGGGGGCACGTCCGCGGCGCCGGGTGCCGGGGACGGGCCCTGGGCGACGGTGTCGACGATGTGCAGCGTGTCGTCGGGCGTCAGCGGCGGCAGGGAGACGAGCAGCGCGCGCGAGGACGGTGAGGTGCCCGGTTCCCAGCCGCTCTCCCGGGCTGCCTCGGGGAGGGTGCGGCGGCCCGCGTTGCGCAGGGCGGGGTGGGCGTAGCCGCGCAGCGCCGCGCAGAAGACGACCTGGTCGGTGATGCCGTCGGCGCGGTCGCGCAGGACCGGCTCCAGCAGGCCGAGGCCCGCCGGTTCCTGCACGTTGTCGATGAGGACGACGGGGCGCCCGCGCCGGTGCGAACGCTGCATGACGCCCGAGTAGGCGTCGTCGAGGTCGGCGAGCAGGGCCCGTACGAGATGGCGTTCGGCGTGCCGGAGCGAGTCGCCGCCTGCCCGGAAGTGCCGGGACAGCAGGATGAGGGCCAGCTTGGGGCTGCCGCCCGCGTTCGGGTAGTCCCGGTACCAGGTGGCGGCCTTGCGCAGTCGGCGATGGGCCGGGGCGATGCCCTCGGCGAACGCCTCCAGGGTCGCCTCGATGATCGGTTCCACCACCGGGCCGGTGCCGCTCATCGAGGCGACGAGCTTGGAGATGACCTTGCTCACCCAGCGGCCGGCGAAGCCCGACAGCCACGAGCCGGTCTCGTTGAGCAGCAGGATGCGTTCCGCCTCCTGCCGGATGCGCGGCACGTCGCGGTTGCTCCAGCCGCCCGCGGCCACGGCGAGCAGACCCGCCGCCAGTCTCGGAAAACCGATCCGCCCGGCGCCCGTCACCGGCTCGGCGAGCTGTTCGGCGATCGTGGTGAGCGCCTGTCCGACCGGTGACCAGGCCTCCGCGGGACGCTCGGGCGGCGGGGCGGCGAACTGGCGGTCCTCGCCGTCGATCAGCGCGACGGGCGTGTGTCCGCGGTAGGCGTCGCGCAGCTCCCGCAGCACGGCGCTCTTGCCGAGCCCGCGCCCGCCCGCGAACACCACGAAGGGCAGTTCGCCGGGGTGTTCGTACGGCGTCGAGCGGAGTTGGTACGGACGCAGACCGACGAGCCGGGACGCGAGTCCGGGCGGATCGGTGTCGAACAGCGCTCCCCGGCCGTGCAGCCCTGTGTGCACCGCATCTCCCCCTGGCGCGGTCCGGTCCGATGTGCTGCTGTGAGGTGTATCAACACCAGTGTAAAAAGGGGGAGTTGGTTCGGGATAGGGCGCACGGTGTCCGTTGGGTTACGAAAAGTGTCCGCCGGTCAGCCGACTGTGATCGAGTTCAGCTTCTCGCGCAGGTAGACGTGCGAGTCGACGGGCTCGTACACGACACGGCCCACGGGTGCGGGGACGGACTCGACGAGGGTCCCCGGCGTGCACTCGCCGAAGTAGACCAGCGACATCAGCTCCTCCGCCGGTGCGTCCGAGGGCGGCGGCAGCACCCGGTGGCGCCCCGAACGCCACCGGTCGCCCGTCCAACGGGCCATCAGGTCACCGATGTTGATGGTGAAAGCCGCCGGGTCGAAGGGCGCGTCCTGCCAGCCTCCCTCGTCCGTATGCACCTGGAGACCACCGCGGCCCTCCTGGCGGTCGAGGATCGTGACCGTGCCGAAGTCGGTGTGCGGGCCGATGCGGAACTGGCCCGGCTCGGGCTCGCCGAGCACCTCCGTCCCCGGATACCAGTTGATGTTGAAGCCGTACGTCGGGTGGTCCATGTGCCGGGTGAAGAAGTCCGGTGCGAGCCCCAGCGCCTCGCCGAGCAGGACGAGCAGCCGGTTCTCCAGCTCGCCCATCCTTGCCAGGTACTCCTCGCACAGTTCCCGCAGCTCCGGGACCTCGGCCGGCCAGACGTTCGGCGCGTACCACTCGGCGTTGACCTCGGGGTCCTCGAAGGGCTCGTGCGTGGCGAAGGTCAGCGATTCCTTGAGGTCGGGCGGTGTCTCGGTGCCCTCCGCGTAGGCGTTGGCCTCGGCGCCCGGGCCGAGCCAGCCGCGCCCCCCGACCCGGGCGGCGTACGGCTGCTTCACGGCGGCGGGCAGGGTGAAGAAGGCGCGGGCGGCGGTGCGGATGCGGGCGCGCAGCGCCGGGTCGACGCCGTGCCCGGTGACGAGCAGGAAGCCCGCCGTGCGGAGGGCGTCGTCGACGGTGCGGGCGGTGGCGGCGCGGGCGTCCGGGTCGCCGGAGAGCCAGGGCCGCAGGTCGACGGTGGGGATGCGGGGGCCGGCCGGGGCCTTCGGGTCAGTCACCGATGTCCTCGTTCCACAGTGCGGGGTCGTCCTCGATGAAGGCGCGCATCAGCGCGGCGCACTCCGGATCGTCCAGCACGACGATCTCCACACCGTGCCCGGCGAGCCAGTCGTGGCCGCCGTGGAAGGTCTCCGCCTCGCCGACGACGACCCGGGAGATGCCGAACTGCCGGACCAGGCCGCTGCAGTACCAGCACGGCGAGAGCGTGGTCACCATGGTCGTCCCTCGGTAGGACCGCTGCCGTCCCGCGGCCCGGAAGGCGGCCGTCTCGGCGTGCGCCGAGGGGTCGCCGTCCTGGACCCGGCGGTTGTGGCCGCGGCCCAGCAGGGTGCCGTCCGCGCCGTACAGCGCCGCCCCGATGGGGATGCCGCCCTCGGCGCGCCCGGCGCGGGCCTCCGCGAGGGCGACGGCGAGCCACGCGCGCGCCCGTGCCTGATCGATGCGCTCCATGCCTCCACTCTCCTGTGGCCGGAACGCCGGGGCAACGACGCGGCACGCCGCCGGTCGCGCCGCGCCGCGGTCGTGCGGTGCCGCCGATCGCGCCGCGCAGTGCCGCCGGTCGCGCCGCAGTCGTGCCGCGTCCCCGCCGTCAGGCCGGTGAGCCGAGGAGCCGGCCGCGGACGGTCCTCAGTCGCGGTCGAGTCGGGTGATGCCGGCCGTGGTCTTCTGACCGACCTCGACCGCGGGCTCCACACCCTCCGGGAGGTAGATGTCGACGCGCGAGCCGAATCGGATCAGGCCGATCCGCTCGCCCTGCTCGACCTTGGTGCCCTCGGGGACGTAGGGCACGATGCGGCGGGCCACCGTGCCGGCGATCTGGATCATCTCGATGTCGCCGAGCTCGGTGTCGAAGTGCCAGACGACGCGTTCGTTGTTCTCGCTCTCCTTGTTGAACGCCGGAACGAACCCACCGGGGATGTGCTCGACCGACGTCACCGTGCCGGACAGCGGCGCGCGGTTGACGTGGACGTTGAGCGGGCTCATGAAGATCGCGACGCGGGTGCGCCCGTCCTTCCACGGCATGATGCTCTGCACCACACCGTCGGCGGGCGAGATGACCCGGCCCGGAGCGATCTCGCGCTCGGGGTCGCGGAAGAACCACAGCATGCCGGCCGCGAGCGCGGTGGCGGGCACGGCCACGGCCTTGGCGGCGCCGGAGCGGCGCGCGCGGACGAGACTGAGCGCCGCGGTGGCCACGGTCGGGACGAGCCACGGCGATGCTCCGCGCGCGAGACGCATCGGACGGGCACCGGCAGGAACGGACACGAGAACTCCTGAGCATGAGGTTCGGACGGGGTTTCCATGCTGCCGCGTCCCCCGCGGGCCGAGGCTCCACCTGCATGACGGTGTCGGGCCGTCCCGGAGGCCGACTGCGCGGCGGCCCCCTCGTCCCCGGGGTGGACGGCGGCGGAAGCAGCCTTCCACCTGGGGGAGTACGGCGCGAACCCGCCCGGCCGCGGTCAGCGGTCGCGGGACCGCGCGTACTGCCGGGCCAACGCGCGGAAGGACTCCTTCGGTTCCCAGTGCCAGCCGGACTCCGGGTCGCCCGGACGGTTCTCGATCGGTTTGACGAGGCCGTAGCTCGCCATGTCGAGGTCGTGGCGCGGGTCGTGCGGGCGGTGCGGGGCGTCCGGGGAGACGAAGGTGTACGCCATCGCCGAGTAGAGCCCCATCGACTCGAACACCGCCAGCACGTCCGTCAGGTACGCGGCCTGGGCGCGTTCGCTGCGCACCAGGCCCTTCCGTATCTCGGGCGGCTCCTTCGTACGGTCGACGACGTCCCAGCCCATGCCGCCCAGTTCCGGCGCTCCCCGGAAGGTGCAGCAGCCGAACTCCATGACGGCGACGGGCTTGCCGAAGCGGCGGTAGCGGGCCAGATCGCGGACGTACTGGTCGCGCCGCCCGAACCAGCCGTAGTAGTCGAGGCCGACGAGGTCGAACTGCCGCCAGTCCACGTCCTCGTCCTGCGCGGCGGCGTACGTCAGCCGTCCGCCGAAGACGGACCGGCCGGTCGACGCGGCCCGCGCCGTGAACCGGCGCAGTTCCCGTGCGGTGCGTACGGGGTCGTAGTTGCCCTTGAGCAGGTTCTCCACCCGTTCCAGGATGTTCGCGCCGGGCACGATCCCGGGGACGTACAGCAGGAACTCGCAGCCCACGCTGAGGTGCACCCGGGCGCCCTGCCGGCGCAGCCGCTCGGCGAAGGCGCCGGTCTCCGCGAGGTGGTCGAGGATGTCCCGCTCAGGCACGTCCCCGAGGGTCGGTTCGAGCCAGACGCCGAGCCCGCGCTCCGCCGCCTCGCCCGCGGTGGCGGTGAGCCGCTCGACGCCGTCTCCGGTCACCTTGACGGAGTCGGCGTGCAGATCGCGGGCGACGGCCCGCAGATCCGCGCGCATCCGCCGGGCACTCCACCCGGTCGCGGGTGTCTCGCCCTCCCCGACCTCGTACACCACTCCCCGGTACGACAGTCCGCGCCCCCGCCGGCCTGCTGTCGCGGCCGGGGCCGCCGCGGCCGCCCGGGCCTGTCCCGCGGCCCCCGCCGACAGCGCCACCGCGCCCCCGGCCCCCGCGGCCAGCCCCAGGAACCGTGCCCTGCTGATCCCCCGCGTTCCCATCGCGCCTCCCGATGCCCTTGGTCGTGCACCCAGTCTGGGAACCGTCCGGGGCGCCCGTCGTCGGCCGATGGTCTACGGAGTCGGTCCGAAGGATGCGGGCGGGTGCGACCGAGGAAAGGGCGAGCGGCATTCCGGACCCCGACCACATCACGGTGGAGGCGACGGTCCGGGAGCAGGGCCGACCCCGCCGGACCGGGCTCGCCGCGGGCGCGGAGCTCAGTCGGCCACCCTCAGGAGCAGCTTCCCGGTGCTGGTCCGGGATCCCATCAACCGGTGCGCCTCCGGCGCGTCCTTCAGCGGGAACTCCGCGCTCACCGGCAGGGACACCGTGCCGTCGACGACCGTACGGAAGGCCTTCTCGGCGATCTCACGGAGCGCGGCGGGTGCGGTCCGGGCCAGGCCGAGGATGGAGAAGCCCGCGACGGACAGGCCGGTGGGGTAGAGCTCGGGCTGGCCCACCGTCCAGGGTTCCGCGCCGCCCGCGTTCCCGTAGGAGACCAGGCGGCCGAAGGGGGCGAGGGAGGCCAGGCTGTCGCGCAGGGTGTCGCCGCCGACCGGGTCCAGGGCCACGTCGACGCCGCGGCCGTCGGTCGCCGCGCGGAGCTCGTCGGTGAAGGAGCCCACGAAGACCTCGTCGTAGCCCTGCTCGGCGGCGTACTCCGCCTTCGCGGCGGCCGACACCACGCCGTACACCGTCCCGGCGCCCGCCGCCTTCGCCAACTGCCCCAGGACGGTGCCGACACCGCCCGCCGCGCCCTGCACGAGCACGGTCTCGCCCGGCTGGAGCCGGCCGACGGTGTGCAGCAGGGCGTAGGCGGTCGGCACGACCGTCGGGAGGGTGGCGCCGGTGCGCAGGTCGACCCCGGCCGGGAGCGGGAACACGGTCACCGCGTCGGCCACGGTCACGTCCGCGTACGCGCCACCCTCCGTCAGCGCGGCGACCTCCTGACCGACGGTCAGTCCCTCGACGCCCGCCCCGACCGCTCTGATCCGACCCGACACCTCCAGTCCGGGCACGAACGGGAGGCCCGGCACCCGGTAGCCCTCGGACCTCGCCTTCAGGTCGGCGAAGTTCACACCGGTGTACGCGACGTCGATGCTCACCTGCCCGGGTCCCGGCTCCGGGACCTGCGTCTCCACGACCCGAAGGACCTCGGGACCGCCGTACTCCTCGAACTCGACTGCGCGCATGGCACACCCCTCCGCGAGTGTTCAACGAAAAGCGAACACTCGGGAGTGTATGGTTTTCATCGAACACTCCGCAAGGGGCGACGAGGGGAGCACGGCGTGGCACAGCGGACCGGCACCAGCCATCGGGCCGCGCCCGAGCACACCCACCCGGACCAGGTGTCCGTGCAGACCGCCCTGGCCGCCCTCGCCGACCCCGTACGCATCACGCTGGTGCGGGAGTTGGCCGACTCCGCGGAGTGGAGCCGCAGTTGCGGCAGCTTCGACGTGCCCGTCGGCAAGGCGGCCCTCAGCCATCACTTCGCGGTGCTGCGCGGCGCGGGACTCGTGGAGCAGCGCGACGAGGGGCCCAAGCGCGTCAACCGCCTGCGCCGCGACGAGTTCGACACCCGCTTCCCCGGCCTTCTCGCGCTCGTCCTGCGGGACGCTCAGGACGGCTGAGGCGCACCGGGGTGCCGCCCCTGCCCGGGTGGCGGGCCCGTGACGACGGGCTGCGAGGGCGTCGCACCGACGGGTTCGGTCGGTTCCAGGACCGCGTAGTCCGCGAAATGGCGCCGGTAGCGCGTGTGTCGGGTGTCCTGGGTGTGCAGGCGCTGCCACTCCTCGACCTCGGCCGGGTCCGGGCGCGGGCCGGACCCCGCGCCGCAGTCGGCCTCGTCCCCCGAGACGCAGTGCGCCTCGTACTCCGGCTCCGCCGTCGCGTCCTGCACGATCACGTACGGCACGTACCGGAAGACGCGGCGCCTGTCCGTGGCCTTCGCGGAACGGGCGTTGGCGGCCCGCACGCCCGCGCCGAGCCGCTCCTCCGGTGTCGCCGGTCGGATCAGCGCCGGGTCCGCCTCCCACTCCCGGCCGCCGCCGACGGGCCGCAGCATCGCGTACGGGCCCGCCTGGCCGCGGTATTCGCCGACCCTGCCCGTCCGCGGGTCGTGGACGATCGTTCCCGGTTCCCACTGCTTCGCCTGCCCGGCCATGTTCGCTCCGCACCGCTCGGTCACCCTGTGTGTATCGAGCGTCGCGGAGGGGAACGGTCGGTATCAATGCCGGACGCGTGACAGTGGCCCACTGTCACGGAGGGGGATGCCGTGAGCCGACGCAACGCGGAGGGAGGGGCGGCGGCCAGTACCGCCGCCGTGTTCGGCGAGGTGCTGAAGCACTTCCGCGAGGTCGCGCTCCTCACCCAGGAAGGCCTCGCGCGCGAGATCCCCTGCGACCGGTCCCACGTGGCCCGCGTCGAGGCGGGGACGCGGGTACCGCAGGACACGTTCGCCAAGCGCTGCGACGAACTGCTGGACTCGAACGGGGTGTTGACACGGCTGTGGGGCCGCATCGACTGGTATCCGCAGGTGGAGCATCCGGATTGGTTCGACCGCAGGGCGCGGATGGACGCCGAGGCTGTGGCCGTACGCGCGTATCAGACGCAGGTGATACCGGGTCTGTTGCAGACGGCCGACTACGCAACCGCCCTGTTCGCCCGTCGCCTTGCCGGGCCGGACGACGTGACGGAGCGGGTCAGGGCACGTCTGAGCCGACAGCAGCGCTTCCACGCCGACGACGGACCGCTCTACCTCGTGGTGCTGGACGAGATCTGTCTGCGCCATGTGGTGGGGAGCCCCGCGGTGATGCGGGACCAGTGCGCGCACCTGCTCGGCATCGGTCGGCGCCCCAACATCCGTATCCAGGTGGTCCCGTTGGAGCGTGCCGACATCGACCGCCCGGATACCTCCCTGTCGCTGATCGAGCTGCCCGACAGGCATCGATGGGTCTACTCGGAGTCCCTGGACCGGGGGCATTTCAACGACGATCCGGCCATCTTCGAGCGCCACAGCCGGACCTATGATGTGCTCCGGGCGGACGCTCTGTCAGCCCCTCAGTCCGCCGCTCTGATCAGCGACGTGATGGAAGGGTACGAGCATCATGAAGAGCCACGATCTGAGCACAGCCCGCTGGATCACGAGCAGTTACAGCGGAGCAAACGGCGGCGACTGCGTCGAAGTGGCCCCCGCTACCCCCGGTCTCGTCCCCGTCCGTGACAGCAAGGCCCCTGATGGACCTGTCCTGTTGATCACCCGGACCGCGTGGGCGGCGTTCACCGCGGCGCTGCGCTGACCGACCGCCAGATCCGTTCCGGGAGGACCCGCGCCGCCTCGTCGAGGTCGACGTCGTCGATGCCCGACAGCCAGCGGCGGGCGACCGCGACGACGGGCCCGAGAACCAGGGATTCGACGAGGGCCGGCGGGAGCGCGGCGACCTCGCCGGACTCGATGTGGGTGCTCATCCACGAGGCGAAGGGGGACAGCCGGGCCTCCTGCGCGTCCCGCAGCTCCTTGCCCTGCGCGAAGCTCTGCCGGTCGGCGGCCGAGGAGTGCAGGAGCAGCGCCGCGTCCCGGTGTTCCCGGACGAAGGCCAGATAGGACCGTACGAGGGCGTCGATGCCCGAGCGGGCGGTGCCGGCGCCACGCAGGGCCGTGACCATGGCGTCCAGCAGCCGGCCCAGCCAGCGCTGGGCGAGGGCGGCGCGCAGGCCGTCCAGGCTGCCGAAGTGGTGGTAGAGGCTGCCGAGGCTGACACCGCTCTCCCGGGTGACCGCGCCGACCGTGAGGCCCTGTTCGCCCGAGGCGGCGTACACGCGAAGTGCGGCATCAAGGAGCAGGTCGGCGGTAACCTCGCCGCGATGCTGCTTGGGGCTCATCGGATGGATGTCCTCGTACTGTGTGGTATCCGTTCATTTCTAGAGCAAGTTTCTAGAAACTGCTTCCAATTCTACTTACCGCTGGATCAGACTTGCTCCCGTCGACGGCGCGTCCGCCCGTCTGAGGGGGGGATGGGCGGGCCGCCGCCGGTCTGGCATCGAGGGCGCAGGGCGCATGACGGGCAACGCGGGAAAACGGGGCGATGTGTTAGATCTGAGCGGAAGCGGAGCCGAGCCTCTGGAGGCCGAGGATCCGCGGCGGATCGGTGCGATTCCACTGGTGGGGCGGCTTGGGTCCGGCGGCATGGGTCGGGTGTACCTCGGCGTGCACGAGGGGCGCTACGCAGCCGTCAAGCAGGTGCTGCCTTCCGTCGTCGCCGAGGACAAGGACTTCCTGCGGCGCTTCGGACACGAGCTGGACAACCTCTCGAGGCTGCCCGAGGAGGCCACCGCGCCATTGCTCGCCAGTGACCGCGAGGCACGGCCACCGTGGTTCGCCACCGCGTACGTTCCCGGGCTCACCCTGAGAGAGGCCGTCGAACTGCACGGGCACCCGTTGCCCGCCGACGCGCTGTGGCTGCTGCTGCGGGAGGCGGCCTCCGGGCTGGCCGCGGTGCACGCGCTGGACATGGTGCACCGGGACCTCAAGCCATCCAACGTCATGCTGACCCTCGACGGGCTCACCCTCATCGACTTCGGTGTCGCCCGTGCCGCGGAACAGAGCCAGCTGACCAGGACCGGCATCGTCGTGGGCACGCCCGCCTACATGTCGCCCGAACAAGCCTCGGGAACACGGCGATTGAGCGGCGCCGCCGACGTGTTCGCGCTCGGGTCGATGGCGGCGTACGCGGCGTGCGGCCGACCGCCCTTCGGTGACGACTCCGGGCACGCCGTGCTGTACCGCATCGTCCACGAGCAGCCCGACCTGGCTCCGCTGCGCGCGCTGGATCCTGCACTGGCCGAGGTAGTCGCGGCTTGCCTCGACAAGGATTTCGAGGGCCGCCCCACCACCGCCGAGCTCGCCGAACTCGCGGCGCAGCACGGACCGTTCGCCGATCCGCCGTGGCCGCGGAGCATCACCGAGCCGCTGTCCGAGCGGGCCGCCTTCGCCGCGACGGTCCCGAAGGCCGACAAGCTGCCCGCCCCCGTCCCGACCCTGCCCTCCGCCGAGCCGGAGCCGAAGGAGAAGGAGAAGGCGGGACCGGAGGCCGGTCCGGACCCGAAGCGGCGCGAACGCCGCCGGACCCGCGTGCTGTTCGCCGTCGTTCCGGTCGTGGTCGTGGCGACCGGCGCGACCCTCGCGGTCCGGCTGCTGCCGTTCACGTCCTCACCGGACGACGAGGCACGGTCGACCCCCTCCGCGTCGCTCCCGGCGTCGCTCGACCCCACGCGGTCCTCCTCGGGCGCGAGCCCCTCGGGCACGGCAAAGTCGCCGTCCTCGTCCGTGGATCAGGGCAAGGGCAAGGGCAAGAGCAAGGGCAAGGGGACGGGCGGAACGCAGGCGGACGCCGGGGGCGCGGGCGCGCAGGCCGGCTCCGACACCTCGGACAGCTCGGACGGCTCGCGTGGCAGCGGCGGCGACTCGGGCAGCTCGAGCGGTTCGGGCGGCACCTCGACGAAAGCCCCCGCCAGTGGCTACTACCAGCTCACGAACGCCGCCGATGGCCAATGCCTGGTGATGAGTGCCTACAGTGGCCCGGTCCTCGGGGAATGTTCGGACAGCCCGGCGGCCTCATGGGCTTACAAGAGCATGTCGGGCGGCTCGTTCCACGTGGTCAACGAGCACACCGGTCAGTGCCTGAGCGTGAACGCCTACAACATCATGTCGGCCGACTGCGACCAGAGCACTCAGGTGTCCTGGCGCACGGGCTCCGGCGGCACCCTGCAGAACATGTACAACAGCCGGTGCCTCGACGAGTCCGCGGGCTGGCCCGTCACCTCGACCTGCGTGTCCGGGACGGCATCGCAGCGCTGGACGAGGAAGTAGACCCGAGACCCGAGCCATACGCCTGACGGCGCCCGAGCACCACCTACGGCCCCGCGCTCACCGCGAACCTTTCGGGAGGCGCGTCGGTGTGCAATCTGTTGGGACCAGGCGTCATCGGCCCCGCCGATTCCCCCATCGGCAGGACGCCCCAGTGGCGCGTGGACCGCCCGCGGTGCCCGCTCGTAGCTTCGTCGGCATGACCTCAGAGAACAAGGGCACGGCCCAGCTGACGACCGCGATGGTGCTCTCCGGCACCCTCGGAGTCTTCGTCGTCGAGTCGGGCGCCTCGCCCTTCAACGTCGTCTTCTTCCGTGTCCTGTTCGGAGCCCTGGCGCTGGGCTCGTACGTCGTCGCCCGCGGCTGGCTGCGCGGTCACGGCTTCACCCCGCGCACCCTCGGACTCGCCGCACTGGGCGGGGTGTTCATCGTCTTCAACTGGGTCCTGCTCTTCCAGTCGTACGAGAACACCTCGATCTCCGTCGCCACGGTCGTCTACCACACCCAGCCGTTCTACGTGGTCCTGCTGGGCGCCCTGCTCTTCCGCGAGCGGCTCACCGCCTCGAAGATCGGCTGGGTCGCGGTCGCCTTCGCGGGACTCGTCCTCGTGTCGGGCGTCACCCCCGCCGACTTCACCAGCGGCGGCACCTACCTCCTCGGCGTCGGACAGGCCCTCCTCGCCGCGCTGCTGTACGGCCTGTCCACACTGGTCACCAAGCGCATCACGGGTGTCCGCCCGCACCTCATCGCCCTCGTCCAGGTACTCGTCGGCATCCCGCTGCTGCTGCCCTTCGCCGACTTCGGCGCCATGCGGGGCACCGGCGCGGACTGGGGCTGGCTGGTCGGCCTCGGCATCATCCACACCGGCCTGATGTACGTGCTGATGTACGCGGCGTACGCCAAGCTCCCCACCGCGAAGATCGCCGTGCTGGCCTTCACCTACCCTGCCGTCGCCATGGTCATGGACTGGGTGGTCTACGGGCACCACATCGGGCTCGTGCAGGCCCTCGGCGTCCCGCTGATCGTGACGGCGAGCCTGCGGGTCACCCTTCCTCGGACACCAGCCGCCGCGCCTGCTCCACGAACAGCCGCACATGACCGGGAAGCCGCTTCCCGGCCCGCCACGCCAGTTGCGTCCGAAGCGTGAACGGCGCCTCCCACGGCAACCGCACCAGCGTTCCCCCCGCGAGTTCCGCGGCGACCGTCACCTCGGGCAGCAACGCGATCCCGAGGCCGGCCGCCGCGGCTCGCTTGGTCGCCTCGATCGTGCCGAACTCCGTGAAGGACACCCCGGAGCCCGCCGGTTCGAGGGAGTTGAGCTCCCGCTCGAACAAGTCCCGGTAGGCACAGCCCGGTTCGGTCGCCAGCAGCGACTGCCCGACGAGATCCGCGGTCCGCGCGGCCCGCACCCCCGCGAGGTCGTGGCCCGGCGCCGCCACCAGCGCCAGCGGCTCCACCGCGAGCACCGCGACGTCCAGCCCCGCGTGCCGGGTCTCCTCCTCCATCAGGAAGCCCACGTCGTACGCGCCCTGCCGCAACGCCTGACGGGTCTCGTCCCCGATCGTCGTGCGCAGCGACAGCCGCACCCCCGGGTAGCGGTGGTGGAACAGCTCCAGCAGCGGCAGCAGCCGGTACGAGGTCAGCGACTCCATGGTGCCGACGGTCAGCGCACCGGAGGGCTCCTCGGCGCCCACGACCGCGGCCCGGGCCTCCTCGGTCAGCTCGATGATCTGCCGCGCGTAGGGCAGCAGCCGCTCACCGGACTCCGTCAGCCGGATACGGCTGCCCAGCCGGTCGAACAGCTCCGTGCCCAGCGAGGACTCCAGCGCACGGATCTGACCGGTCACGCTGGACTGGGCGTACTTCAGCTCGGCGGCTGCCTGCGTGAAGCTCAGTACCGTCGCGACCTTCTCGAAGGTGACCAGCAGCCGCAGTTCCATCAGCTGTCCTTCGGTTCCTCGCCGTGCTCACGGCGGCGCAGCTCATCCTCGCGGCGCCGCAGGTCCGCCTCCCAGTCCTTCAGGAGCGCCTCGTCCTTGGCGTTCTCCGCCTTCAGGGACTTGAGGAACTCGGGATTGTCGTCCGGGGCGACGTACTGGGTGCGGGCGTTGCGGTGCCACTCCGACGGGGTGGAACCGCCCACCGGGGCCCGGCGGGTCCTGCCGGCCACCAGCCAGGCGACGGGCCCGACCAGCACCTCGCCGAAGAGCAGGATGATGATCACCCACACCACCTTCGGCAGGCCCCGGACCTCTTCCTCCGGAGTGTTCAGACAGTCGATGAACGCGTAGATCCACAGCGCCAGGACCAGAAGGAACGGCAGATACCTGACCATGCCCGAACGAACCCCCAGTGAGCAGTTGCGGGGCGGCACAGGGGCCCCGGTGACGGGCACAGGGTAGCCGGTGGCCGATACTTGGACCCATGGCTTACGACGATCTTCGCTCCCTGCTCCGGGCGCTGGAGCGCGAGGGTGACCTCAAGCGCATCAAGGCCGAGGTCGATCCGTATCTGGAGGTCGGGGAGATCGTCGACCGGGTGCAGAAGTCCGGCGGGCCCGCGCTGCTCTTCGAGAACGTGCGCGGCTCCGCGATGCCCCTCGCGATGAACGTCTTCGGGACCGACCGGCGGCTGCTGAAGGCCCTCGGGCTGAAGTCGTACGCCGAGATCTCCGACAAGATCGGCGGACTGCTCAGGCCCGAACTGCCGCACGGCTTCGTCGGGGTGCGCGAGGCCTTCGGGAAGCTCGGCGCGATGACCCACGTGCCGCCGAAGAAGGTCAAGGACGCGCCGGTGCAGGAGGTGGTGCTGCGCGGCGACGACGTCGACCTCGACACCCTTCCGGCCCTGTTCACCTGGCCGCAGGACGGCGGCTCGTTCTTCAACCTGGGGCTCACGCACACCAAGGACCCGGAGAGCGGCATCCGCAATCTCGGGCTGTACCGGCTCCAGCGCCACGACAAGCGCACCATCGGCATGCACTGGCAGATCCACAAGGACAGCCGGAACCACTACCAGGTCGCGGCCCGCCGCGGCGAGCGGCTGCCGGTCGCGATCGCCTTCGGGTGCCCGCCGGCCGTGACGTACGCCTCGACCGCCCCGCTGCCCGGTGACATCGACGAGTACCTCTTCGCCGGGTTCATCCAGGGCAAGCGGATCGAGATGGTCGACTGCAAGACCGTGCCGCTCCAGGTCCCGGCGCAGGCCGAGGTCGTCCTGGAGGGGTGGCTGGAGCCGGGCGAGATGCTCCCGGAGGGGCCGTTCGGCGACCACACCGGGTTCTACACCCCGCAGGAACCCTTCCCGGCCCTCACCATCGACTGCGTCACCATGCGCAAGCGGCCGCTGCTCCAGTCGATCGTCGTCGGCCGTCCGCCCACCGAGGACGGGCCGCTCGGCCGGGCGACGGAGCGGTTCTTCCTGCCCCTGCTGAAGATCATCGTGCCGGACATCGTGGACTACCACCTGCCCGAGGCGGGCGGCTTCCACAACTGCGCGATCATCTCGATCGACAAGAAGTACCCCAAACACGCCCAGAAGGTGATGCACGCCGTCTGGGGCGCCCACATGATGTCCCTCACCAAACTCATCGTGGTCGTCGACGCGGACTGCGACGTGCACGATCTGCACGAAGTGGCCTGGCGGGCGCTGGGCAACACGGACTACGCCCGCGACCTCAGCGTCGTCGAAGGTCCGGTCGACCATCTCGACCACGCCTCCTACCAGCAGTTCTGGGGCGGCAAGGCGGGTATCGACGCGACGAAGAAGTGGCCCGAGGAGGGCTACACCCGGGACGGCGGCTGGCCCGAGATGGTCCTCTCCGACCCGGAGACGGCGGCGAAGGTCGACCGCCGCTGGAAGGAGTACGGCCTGTGAGTTCAGCTTCCGCGGCGATCCCGCAGCCGGGCCGCACCAAGGCGTTCCTGCGCCTCGTGATGATCGAGCACTCGGTGTTCGCGCTGCCCTTCGCGTACATCGCCGCCCTCACCGCGATGTTCCAGATGGACAAGAACATCCACTGGGGCCGGCTGCTGCTGGTCACCGTCTGCATGGTGGGCCTGCGGACCTTCGCGATGGCGGTCAACCGGATCATCGACCGGGAGATCGACGCCCGCAATCCGCGCACCGCCCACCGCGAGCTCGTCACCGGCGCGATGTCGGTCAAGCACGCCTGGACGGGCGCCCTCATCGCGGTCGTCATCTTCCTGGGCTCGGCGGCGCTGCTCAATCCGCTCTGCCTCGCCCTCGCCCCCGTCGCGGTGATCCCGATGGTGGTCTACCCCTACGGCAAGCGGTTCACGAACTTCCCGCAGGCCATCCTCGGCCTCGCCCAGGCCATGGGCCCGGTCGGCGGCTGGCTCGCGATCACCGGCGAATGGTCCTGGGAGGCCGTCGTCCTCGGTCTCGCCGTCGGCATCTGGATCGGCGGCTTCGACCTGATCTACGCGTGCCAGGACGTCGAGACGGACCGCGAGATCGGCGTCATGTCGGTGCCGGCGCGCTTCGGCATCCCGGCCGCGATCTGGGGCGCGCGCGGCTGCCACGCCGTCACCACGGGCCTGTTCGTCTGGTACGCCGTCGCCACCGGCGCGGGCGCGTTCTTCTGGCTCGGCCTGGTGATCGTGGCGGGTGCCTTCCTCTACGAGCACTCCATCGTCAAGCCGCACGACCTGTCCCGCCTGAACCGCGCGTTCTTCAGCGTCAACGGATTCATCGGCATCGCCCTGTTCGTCTGCGCCCTGCTCGATCTGCTGGTGCGCGGGCTCACGGTCTGAAACCGGGCAGTGGCCGGATAGGCTCGACATCATGAAGCCAGGACAGACGCAGCGCCGGCCTTGGATCGTGGGGGTGTCGGGCGCCTCCGGTACGCCGTACGCCGCCGCGGTGCTGCGTGCGCTCCTGGCGGCCGGGGAGAGCGTGGACCTGGTCGTCAGCAGGGCCTCGCGGCTCACGCTGCTCGACGAGACCGGCCTGCCCTTCCGGGACGCCCACTGGCAGGACGACCTGCGCGAGTGGCTGGCCCGGGGCGCCGACGGCAAGCCCGGCACCTTCGACGTGAGCGTCGACGGCGTACGCCACTGGAGCGCGGGCGATCTCGCGGCGGGTCCCTCGTCGGGCTCGTACCCGGCGAAGGGCATGCTCATCGTGCCCGCCTCGACCGCCTGTGTGGCGGGCGTCGCCCTCGGCCTCTCCAAGGACCTGCTGCAACGCGCCGCGAGCGTCACGCTCAAGGAGTCGCGCAAGCTGGTCGTCGCCGTCCGGGAGACCCCGCTGAACGGCCAGACGCTGCGGCACCTGGTCTCCCTGGACGACGCGGGCGCCACCGTGCTGCCGGCCTCACCGGCCTTCTACGCGGGGGCCACGCACATCCAGGACCTGGTGGACTTCGTGGCCGGCCGGGTCCTCGACGCGGCGGGCGTGGAACACGACCTGTACCGCCGGTGGGAGGGCGAACTCGGCGGCGGCTCCCGCGGCGGCGCCACCTGAGACGGCCGCACCACCCACGCGGCAGGCGCAGGCAGCTCACTTCGGACGGTACGGCTCGGTCGGATCAGCACGGACAGCGCGGCACGGACGGTTCACACCAGGCGGTTCGTTCAGCACAGACGGATCAGTACAGACGGATCAGTACAGACGGATCAGTACAGACGGATCAGTGCAGACGGTTCAGTACAGGCAGTTCGGTTCAGGACTTTTCAGAACTCTTCAGCGGAAGGCTATCGATCGCATGGACGCGGTGGACAGGCAGCTCATCCAGGCCCTGAGGGAGAACGGCCGGGCCTCCTACGCGGAGCTGGGGCGCCTCGTCGGTCTGTCGGGACCCAGCGTCACCGACCGCATCAACCGGCTGGAGGCGGCCGGTGTCATCACCGGTTACCGCGCGACGGTCGACTCGGCCTCGCTCGGCCTCGGCGTCACCGCCCTGATCGGCATCTCGCTCTCCGACGCCGCCGACCACGAGGACGTGGCCCGCCGGCTGCGGGACCTCGGCGAGATCGAGGACTGCTGGTTCATCGCGGGCGACGACTCCTTCATGCTCAAGGTGCGGTCGAGCGACGTGGACGGCCTGGAGAAGACCATCCGGCGCCTGTCGGGCACCAAGGGCGTCTCCCGCACCCGTACGACCATCGTCCTCTCCACGAAGTGGGAGAACCGGGTGGGCGAGCTGCCCGAGGAGCAGTAGGGCACGAAGCACCTGATGGGGGCCGCTCCCGCCGCGAAGCCGGGGGAGTACGGTTGTCACGGTTCGTCACGAGGAGAGGTAAGAGCATGGACGTCGGGCTCAAGCGCGAGCTGGAGGACAAGGTCCGGGCCGGTGAGCGGCTGACCCGCGAGGACGGCATCGCGCTGTACGAGTCGGACGATCTGGCCTGGCTAGGCGGGCTCGCCCACGAGGTGCGCACCCGCAAGAACGGCGACGTGGTCCACTTCAACGTCAACCGTCACCTCAACATGACGAACGTGTGCACCGCGTCCTGCGCGTACTGCTCGTTCCAGCGCAAGCCGGGCGAGAAGGACGCGTACACGATGCGCATCGAGGAGGCCGTCCGCCTCGCCAAGGCGATGGAGAGCGAGAACCTCACCGAGCTGCACATCGTCAACGGACTGCACCCGAACCTGCCCTGGCGCTACTACCCGCGGTCGCTCAGCGAGCTGAAGAAGGCCCTGCCCGACGTCTCGCTGAAGGCCTTCACCGCCACGGAGATCCACCACTTCGAGACGATCTCCGGGCTGTCCGCCTCGGAGATCCTCGACGAGCTGATCGACGCCGGTCTGGAGTCCCTCACGGGCGGCGGTGCCGAGATCTTCGACTGGGAGGTCCGGCAGCACATCGTCGACCACCGCACCCACTGGGAGGACTGGTCGCGCATCCACCGGCTCGCGCACGAGAAGGGTCTGAAGACCCCGTGCACGATGCTGTACGGGCACATCGAGGAGCCCCGCCACCGCGTCGACCACGTGCTGCGCCTGCGTGAGCTCCAGGACGAGACGGGCGGCTTCCAGGTCTTCATCCCGCTGCGCTACCAGCACGACTTCGTCGACATGAAGGACGGCAAGGTCCGCAACCGTCTCCAGGCGCGCACCCAGATGGCGACCGGGGTCGAGGCGCTGAAGACCTTCGCCGTGTCCCGTCTGCTCTTCGACAACGTGCCGCACGTCAAGGTGTTCTGGGTGATGCACGGCGTGCAGACCGCCCAGCTCGCCCTCCAGCACGGCGCCGACGACATGGACGGCTCGGTCGTCGAGTACAAGATCACGCACGACGCGGACAACTACGGCACGCCGAACAAGCTGACCCGTGAGGACCTCCTCGACCTGATCCGCGACGCGGGCTTCCGCCCGGTGGAGCGGAACACCCGGTACGAGATCATCCGCGAGTACGACGGTCCCGACCCGGCGCGCCGCGAGTCGCCCCAGCCGATGCGGGTGTGACACGTAGGTGGCACTGACCTTCGAACTGGACCCCGCGACGACCCCCGCCCTGCGGGACGAACTGCTGGACCTGTGGGTGGACGTCACGAACGCCGGCGGCTCCGTCGGCTTCGTGCCGCCCGTCGCCCGGGACGACATACGGCCCGAACTCCTCAAGCACCTCGTCGCCATGGTGGAGGGCCGCACCCGGCTGCTGGTCGGCCGGGACGAGGACGGCACCGTCGCCGCGACGGCGTTCCTCACGCACAACACCCACCGGCTCATGCGGCACTGGGTGTGGCTGTACACGGTGATGGTGCACCCGCGTCATCAGGGCAAGGGGTACGGGCGCGACCTGCTGGCCGCCGCAGAGGACGCCGCGTATCGCCTCGACGGCGTCGAGGCGATACGGCTGACCTGCCGCGGCGGCCTCGGTCTGGAGAACTTCTACGCCTCCTGCGGCTACAAGGAGGTCGGCCGGGTCCCCGAGGCCATCCGGGTCGCGCCCGGCGACGACCGGGACGACATCACGATGCTGCGGCCCCTGTCGCGGATCGCGGCCTGAGACGGACCCCCCGGAAAGATCGCCGTCCGCTCGTGCTTCACTGGACGGTGACCTTTGGGACGTTTTCCCGGGTTCCGGGCCCCGCCCGGGCCGGGAGGACGCCCTCGGAACGGAAGAGTGGATGGACATGCTCCGCTACACACTGATGCGCCTTGGGATCTTCGCGGGCTGCCTCGTGGTCGTCTGGGGCCTCGTCTACTCCGGGATCGCCCCCCGCGGCCTCGGCGACTCCAACTTCATGTGGGTCGTCCTGCTCGCCCTGGTGATCTCCGCGCCGATCAGCTTCGTCGTCCTGCGCAAGGAACGTGACCGCGCCTCGGCCCAGGTCGTCGCACGCGTGGACCGCGCCAAGGCCAACCTGGACCGCAACCGCGGCCAGGAGGACATCGCCGACGACGCCGCCCGCGGGGCGCAGGGCCAGCCCTCCTAGCACCCCGGGCGGTCCGCCCCGGCGGCCGCTCTTCGCGCTCCGTACGGTCCGCCCCGGCGGCGGCCGATCGTACGCTTGCCCGCATGGGTGCTGTGAAGAACAAGCGGATGCCGCGCGCGGTGCGCGAACAGCAGATGCTGGACGCCGCCGTACGGACCTTCGGTCAGCGCGGGTACCGGGCCGCCTCGATGGACGAGATCGCCGATCTGGCGGGCGTGTCCAAGCCGTTGGTGTACCTGTACCTCAACTCCAAGGAAGACCTCTTCACCGCCTGCATCCGCCGTGAGGCCAAGGCGCTCACCGATGCCGTCCGCGCGGGCGTCCGGCCGGGCGTCCCCGCCGACCGTCAACTCTGGGAAGGGCTGCGGGCGTTCTTCACGCACACCGCCGAGAACCCGGACGGCTGGGCGGTCCTGCACCTTCAGGCCCGGACGCACGGGGAGCCGTTCGCCGCCGAGGTGTTCGCGATGCGGGAGGAACTCGTCGTCTTCGTCACCCAGTTGATCGTCGTCGCCGCCCGCGAGGCGCACCGCGACCCGTCCCTGCCCGAACGGGAGGTCGCCGGACTCGCCGAGGCCCTCGTCGGCGCCGCCGAGTCCCTCGCGGCCTGGGCCAACGCCGCCCCTGGCATCTCCGCCAAGCAGGCCGCGGCCACGCTCATGAACTTCGCCTGGTCGGGCCTCGGCAACATGATGGAGGGCCGTCCCTGGTCCCCGCCGCCGCAGGACTGATCACCACAGGGCCGGGCGCACCTCGCCGGTGAGGTGGACGCGGTCTCCGCCCCGGAGCTCGAAGGCCGGGCCCTCGGCGGCGTACGTCACCGTGCCCGGCAGCAGGACCGGCGCCCTGAAATCGGCGCGCACGGTCACCTCGCCCTGCGGCCCGTACTCGGCGAGACAGCGGGCGACGGTCCACATGCCGTGGGCGATCGCACGCGGGAAGCCGAAGAGGCGGGCGGTGAAAGGGTGCAGGTGAATGGGGTTGCGGTCCCCGGACACGGCCGCGTACCGACGCCCGACGTCCCCGGCCAGCCGCCACTCGGCCCGTGAGGGAAGCGACGGGCCGTCCGCACCGCCCGTGCCGCTCGCGCCTTCCGTGTCGCCCACGCCCTTCGTGCCGCTCGGGCCGCCCGTGCCGAATGCGTTGCCCGCACTGCCCGCACTGCCCGCACTGCCCGTCCCGCCCGCGCCGCCCGTGTCCGTGGTCGCGGCTTCGGGGGCCGTGTCCCCGTCGCGTCGGCGGTGCCGCGCCAGATACGTGCTCCTCGACTCCCACACCAGTCCGCCGTCGACCCGCGCCTCGGTCAGCACCCGCGCCTCGGTGCCCCGCCGGTGCGGCACCAACCGCTCGACGTGCACGGCGAGTTCGTACTCGGCCGTCACGGGCGGCGCGCTCCACTGCGTGATCTCGATCGACGTGTGCACGAGGCCGAGCAGCGGAAGCGGGAACCCCCGGCCCGCCATGATCCGCATGGCCAGCGGGAACCCCAGCACGTGCGGATAGGTCGGCGGCAGCGCCCGCGATCCCGTCGCGAAGCCGCACACCCGCTCGTAGGCGGCCAGCCGGGCGAGATCGACGCGCACCCCGGGCAGGACGAGCCGGGTCGACGGCACGGGTGCGTCGGACCGGGGCCGCCGCAGGGGCGAGAGCAGCGCACCGCGGGTGAGTGCCGGGAGGAGGGCCGGTGAGGAGGTGAGCGTGCGGGTGTCCATGGGGGCTCCAGAGGGATCGCGGTCGGTCCGGCGTTCGGGCACGGGTCGTTCGGGCACGGGTCGTTCGGGGACGGGCCGTCCGGGCACGGGTCGTTCGGGCCGAGGAGGGGACTGGGGGCCGGGGGGCGGGGTGCTCTCGGGGAGAGGCGGTCGGGCTCCGGGGTGCCGTCGGGGGCAGGCCGTCGGGCTCCTGGGCGCGGCCGTCGGACGGGCCCGCCCCCGGCCCGCCCTCATGCGCCGAGCAGACTCTGCCCGCACACTCGGACGACCTGCCCGTTCACGGCCCCGGATCCCGGATGCGCGAGCCACGCCGTCGTCTCGGCGACGTCCACGGGAAGTCCGCCCTGCGCCAGGGAGTTCATCCGTCGCCCGGCCTCGCGGATGAACAGCGGCACCGCCGCCGTCATCTTCGTCTCGATGAACCCGGGAGCCACCGCGTTCACCGTGACGCCGTGCTCCGCCAGGGCCCCGGGCGCCAGCGCCCGCACCAGCCCCACGATCCCCGCCTTGGACGCGGCGTAGTTGGTCTGCCCGGCGTTCCCCGCGATCCCGGCGATCGAGGCGGTCGCGACGATCCGCCCGCCCGGCCGCAGCGTCCCGGCGTCGAGCAGTGCGTCCGTCGTGCGCAGCACACTCGCCAGGTTCACGTCGAGCACGGAACTCCAGCGCTCCGCAGCCATGTTGACGAGCCTGCGGTCGCGGGTGATCCCCGCGTTGTGCACGAGCACGTCCAGCCCGTCGGGCAGGGCGGCCGCCATGCGCGCCCCCGCGTCGGCTGCGGTGATGTCGAGCGGCAGCGCGACACCCCCGAGGCGCGTGGCGAGCGCGTCGAGCCCGGCCCCGGCGGCCGGCACGTCCAGGCACACCACCCGCGCGCCGTCCCGTGCCAGCGTCTCGGCGACGGCCTCGCCGATGCCCCGCGCGGCCCCGGTGACGAGCGCGGTCCGCCCGGCCAGAGGCCGGTCCGGGTCCGCGGGTGCCTCGGCCGGACCGTCGTCCGGCCGCCCCGGCGCGGTCACCTCGACGACCTGGCCGCTGACGTAGGCGGACTTGGGCGACAGGAAGAAGCGGAGCGTCGACTCGGCGGCGCCGGCGCCGGTGAGCCGCAGCAGTGTCACCGTCCGGCCCCGCCCGATCTCCTTGCCGAGCGACCGTACGAACCCCTCCAGGGCCTGCTGGGCGGCGGCCTGCCGGTGGTCGGCCGGGTCGAGGGGCGCCCCGAGGACGACCACCCGGCCGCTGTCGGCGACCGAGCGCACCACGGGGTGCAGTGCCGCGTGCACCTCGGCGAGCGCGTCCACGTCGGCGACACCGGTCGCGTCGAGGACGACGGCGGCGGGACGGTCGCCGCCGCTGCCGGAACTCCCGTCCGTGGGCGGGGCGGAGTCCGCGGAGAGGCCGCCCGCGGTCCCGGCGGGCGGCCCCGTGCGGGCCAGCACACCGGCCAGCCCGTCGAGGCCCGGCCTGCCCGCCGTGAGGTGCAGCAACCCGCCCTCCAGCAGCGGGCGTCCGGCCGACCAGCGGTGCAGCGCGGCGGGCTGCGGCAGCCCGAGCCGACGGGTCAGGAAGCGACCGGGCGCGGTGCCGGTGAAGCTCAGATAGCGGTCGGCCATTGTCCAACTCTCAGCTCGGGCGTAAATTTACTCTGGAGTAAGGTTACCGAGGGTAAGGCTACGTCAAGGGCAAGGAACAGGTCGAGATGAGCCTCCAGGAACCCCCGACGCCCGGCCGGCCGGAGCCGGACCGGCCGCGCCAGGACCGACCAGCACCAGGACTCGCGCGCACTCGCCCCGTCGCCGTGGTCGGCGGCACCCGCATCCCCTTCGCCCGGTCCGACGGCCCCTACGCCACCGCCTCCAACCAGGAGATGCTGACCGCGGCGGTCGACGGCCTCGTCCGGCGCTTCGGGCTGGAAGGCCCCGGCGCGGTGGGGGAGTTGGTCGCCGGGGCGGTCCTCAAGCACAGCCGCGACTTCAACCTCGCCCGCGAGACGGTCCTCGGCTCGGCGCTCGACGCCCGCACCCCGGCGTACGACATCCAGCAGGCCTGCGGCACGGGCCTCCAGGCCGTCGTCGCCGCCGCCAACAAGATCACCCTCGGCCAGACGGAGTCCGCGGTCGCCGGAGGCGCCGACACGGCGAGCGACGCCCCGCTGGGGGTCAACGACGCGCTGCGCCGCATCCTCCTCGAAGCCCGCCGCGCGAAGTCGGTGCGGGCGCGGCTCGGCGCGCTCTCCCGGATCCGCCCCTCCCATCTCGTCCCGGACGTCCCGCGCAACGCCGAGCCGCGCACGGGCCTGTCCATGGGCGAGCACGCCGCCGTGACCGCCCGCGCGTGGGGCGTGACGCGCGAGGCGCAGGACGAACTCGCGGCCGCCAGCCACCAGCGGCTGGCGGCGGCGTACGAACGCGGGCTGCTGGACGACCTCGTCGTGCCCTTCCGGGGGCTGGAGCGCGACCAGAACCTGCGGCCCGGTTCGACGACCGGGAAACTCGCCGCCCTCAAGCCGGTGTTCGGGCTCGACGGTCCCGGCCCGACGATGACGGCGGGGAACTCGACCCCCCTGACGGACGGCGCCGCCGTGGTCCTCCTCGCGAGCGACGAGTGGGCCGAGGTGCGCGGTCTGGCACCGCTCGCGTACCTGACCGCGTACGAGACGGCCGCCGTCGACTTCGTCGGGGGCGACGTGGCGGGCGGCGAGGACGGTCTGCTGATGGCCCCCGCCCACGCCGTCCCGCGCATGCTGGAGCGCGCCGGACTCACGCTGGACGACTTCGACTTCGTGGAGGTCCACGAGGCGTTCGCCTCCCAGGTCCTCGCCACCCTGGCCGCATGGGAGAGGCGCGGCCTGGGGCCGGTGGACCGCTCCCGCCTGAATGTCGCGGGCTCGTCCCTCGCCACCGGCCACCCCTTCGCCGCCACGGGCGCCCGCATCGTGGCGACGCTGGCGAAGCTCCTCGCGGAACGGGACGCGCCGGGGCGTGGCCTCATCTCCGTCTGCGCGGCGGGTGGTCAGGGCGTGACCGCCATTCTGGAACGGCCTGCCTAGCGATCGTCCGCCCGGTCCGCGCGGGCTCGCCCCCGGACCGGACCGTGCCGCCGGCGTCGGCCTGCCCCGCGGCCGGTCCGGTCGCGGGGCGCCGCGGCGCGGAGAGGTGGAGGAGATGTGGACGCGGAGGGGTGTTGTGGGGGAAGACGGATCCGAAGCGCAGAAGCGAAGGCCGGACCAGGGAGAAACCTCGGATACCAGGGGTAACTCGCACCGCGCCCGCCCCAAAGCCCCACAAACCCCACACGTGGGAGCCGTACGATCCCCGTCTCGCGTGGTTGCCGCCACTCCGCGCCCCCGTCCCCCCTCCCCGTGAACACCCCCGCGCCCCGCGCGAAACCTCTCGTGAACCGCCCGTCTCCCAGGGCCGTATGAGGGTTCGCGACCCTCACGCCACCTTGGCCCCCGGTCGACAAGGAGCCGCCCCGTGCCCAGCCTGTACTCCCCCGTACCTCCCCTCATGGAGCCCGAAATCAGGCGGTTGGACGGCGTGGTGCGCGAGGTCTCCGTCCCCCCGCTGGTCGGACAGGTGCGGCACGGATCCCTCGCGGACATCCCCTTCGACAACGCGGACGCGGCGCCCGGCGACGTGGTCCTGAGCCGGAAGACGCAGGACGGCACTTGGAAGGACGTGTCCGCCGCGGAGTTCGCCGCGCAGGTCCTCGCGGTGGCGAAGGGGCTGATCGCGGAAGGGCTGGTACCGGGCGACCGCATCGCCATCATGGCGCGCACGACGTACGAGTGGACGCTCCTCGACTTCGCCGCCTGGGCCGCCGGGCTGGTGACCGTGCCCGTCTACCCGACCTCCTCGGTCTTCCAGACTCGGTGGATCCTCCAGGACTCCGGCGCCGTCGCGCTCGCCACGGAGTCCGTGGCCCAGGCCGCCGCACTCGGCCCGGAGCTCGACCGGATGCCCGACCTGCGGCACATGTGGGTCTTCGAGAAGGGGCACGTGGAGCGGCTCGCGGAACTCGGCCAGGAGGTCCCCGACCAGGAAGTCACCGTGCGCCGAGGGGTGCTGGGGCCCGACACCCTCGCCACCCTCATCTACACCTCCGGCACGACCGGCCGCCCCAAGGGCTGCGCCCTGACCCACGGCAACTTCTTCGCCGAGGTCGACAACGCGATCGAACTCCTCCACCCCATCTTCAAGGCCAAGACCTCCGACGCGGCCTCGACGCTCCTCTTCCTGCCCCTGTCCCACGTCTTCGGGCGCATGGTCGCGATCGCCTGTCTGCGCGCCCGGGTGAAGATCGGCCACGCGCCGAGTCTCCAGACCGAGGACCTCCTCGCGGACCTGGGTTCCTTCAAGCCGACCTTCCTGCTGGCCATCCCGTACGTCCTGGAGAAGGTCTTCAACACCGGCCGCGCGACGGCCGAACGCATGGGCCGGGGTGCCTCCTTCGACCGGGCGGCCGGGATAGCGCGCCGCTACGGCGAGGCGGTCGAGGCGCGGCAGCACGGCACGGGCCCCGGACCCAGCCGCCGCCTGCGCGCCGCCCGCGCCCTCTACGACCCGCTCGTCTACCGCCGCATCCGCAACGCGCTGGGCGGCAGGGTCCGTTACGCCATCTGCGGCGGCTCCCCGCTCGGCCGCCGGCTCGCCGCGTTCTACGCGGGCGCCGGCATCGAGATATACGAGGGGTACGGCCTCACCGAGACCACCGCCGCAGCCACCGTCACCCCACCGCAGAAACCCCGGCTGGGCACGGTCGGCTGGCCCCTGCCGGGCACCCGGGTGCGGATCGCCGCCGACGGCGAGATCCTGCTCAGCGGCGGCCAGCTCTTCCGCGGCTACTGGGACCCGCACGCGGGCGGTGTGGTGGACGCCGCGCCGGGCGGCTGGTTCGCGACGGGAGACCTGGGGGAGCTCGACGACGGCGGCTATCTGGCCATCACCGGCCGCAAGAAGGAGATCCTGATCACCGCGGGCGGCAAGAACGTCGCCCCGGCACCGCTGGAGGACTGGCTGCGCTCCCATCCGCTGATCGCGCAGTGCATGGTGGTCGGCGACCGTCGCCCGTACGTCTCCGCCCTCATCACGCTGGACCCCGAGGGCGTCGCCCACTGGCGGCGGATGAACGGCAAGCACGCCGTCCCTCCGGAACTCCTCACGGACGACGCCCAGTTGCTCGCGATCCTCCAGCGTGCCGTCGACGACGCCAACCGGCTCGTCTCCCGGCCCGAGTCGATCCGCCGCTTCACCGTCCTGCCGCGGGACTTCACCGAGGAGGCGGGCCATCTGACCCCGTCGATGAAGCTGCGCAGGGAAGCGATCGCCCGGGACTTCGCCGACGCGATCGAGGGCCTGTACGCGAAGTGAGGGCCGGGGGCGGTCAGCCCAGCCCCGCCGCCCGCAGGGCCGCGGTCGTGGCGCCCGCCCCCAGCACCACCACCACGAACGGCGCCCGGCGCCAGGCGAGCACCCCGCCCGCCAGCACTCCCAGGGGCCGGGCCCAGCCCGCGAACCCCCGGGCCTCGGTGAACGCCCCCGTGGCGAGCAGCGCGACCAGCAGGACCACGGCCGCGGACGACAGCAAGTGCCGTACACGCGCGGACAGTTCGACCCGCCCGTGCAGCAGGGGGCCGACCAGCCGGAAGGCGTACGTCCCGACGGCGAGCGCCAGGATCGCGGCGACCGTCGCGCTCACGCCGGCCTCCGGAGGGCGAGCAGGCCCGTCAGCGCCGGCAGCACCGGCACACCGACCGGGACGAAGGGCGTCAGGGCCAGGGCCACGGCCGCTCCGGCGAGCGCGGCGCGCCGCACGTCCGTGTTCTCGCGCAGCGCGGGCAGCACCAGCGCCACCAGCACCGCCGGGAACGCCGCGTCGAGGCCGTACCGCGCGGTGTTGCCCAGCGCACCCCCGGCCAGGGCGCCGCCGAGGACGCACAGGTTCCAGGAGGCGTACAGGCCGAGACCGGAGATCCAGAAGGCGGCCCGACGGCGGGTGGGGTCGCGCTGGGCCAGGGCGAAGGCGACCGTCTCGTCGGTGACGAGGTGGGCGCCGACGAACCGCGCCAGGCGTCCGCGGCCGATGACGTCCGCGACGGCGAGACCGAAGGCCGCCGTGCGGGTGTTGAGCAGCAGCCCCGTGGCCGCCGCGGCGAACGGTCCGCCCCCGGCCAGCAGGATCCCCACCGCGCTGAACTGGGCGGAACCCGCGTACACGATCAGCGACATCACCACCGGTACCCAGACCGGCAGTCCGCCCGCGACGGCGATCGCCCCGAACGAGCTCCCGACGATCCCGCCGGCGAGACAGACCAGGCCCACGTCGCGCAGGAGCCGTGGATCGAGGGCGGGCGGAGCGCCGGAGGGTGTTCGGATGAGCGAACGCATGTTTTCTACAATGAACAGTGACGGACCTGTTCGTCAAGCCGAACGAACGTACCGATGGAGCGAACGCCATGACCGAGCCGGCCGACGGGCGCGACGGCCCCCCGACCCGCCTTCCCCTCGACTGGATCGCAGCCTCCCTGCGCCGTGAACGGACCCGCGCCGGGCTCTCCCTCTCCGAGCTGGCCAAACGCGCCGGCATCGCGAAGTCCACGCTGTCCCAGCTGGAGACGGCGGGCGGGAATCCGAGCGTGGAGACGCTGTGGGCGCTGGGCGTCGCGCTCGGCGTGCCGTTCAGCGCGCTGGTCGAACCGCCGGCGCCGGCCGTCCAGGTGATCCGTGCGGGCGAGGGGCCGACCGTCCACTCGGAGCGGGCCGACTACGCGGCGACGCTCCTCTCGGCGAGCCCTCCGGGGGCCCGGCGGGACATCTACCACCTGCGGATGGAACCCGGTGCGGTCCGTGAGTCGGACCCGCACATCCCGGGGACGGTGGAGCATCTGATCGTGGGTGCCGGGCGGCTGGCGGCGGGGCCGCGCGGCGAGACGGTCGAACTCGGCGCCGGCGACTACATGTCGTACCGGGGCGACGTTCCGCACGCGTACGAGGCGCTTGCAACCGGAACGGCTTTCGTCCTGGTCATGCAGCACGTGTGAGGCACTCCGGTCCGCCCGGCGGGGAAAGGGCGGGAAAGCGGGAATGCGCAGGGGAAAAGGCAGGAGCCCCGTTGCCGAACGGCACGGGGCTCCTTGGGTACTGCTATCAGGTCCGGGTCAAAGCATCGGGCTCATGGAGCCGAAGGCTCAGATCGGGGTGACGTTCTCCGCCTGCGGACCCTTCGGGCCCTGCGTGACGTCGAAGGAAACCGACTGGTTCTCCTCGAGAGAGCGGAAGCCGCTCGCGTTGATCGCGGAGTAGTGGACGAAGACGTCCGGGCCGCCGCCTTCCTGGGCGATGAAACCAAAGCCCTTTTCGGCGTTGAACCACTTCACGGTTCCGGTAGCCATAAGCCCTCCTTGGGCCCAAAGGGTTGCCCTGCTCCAGAACCTGCGATTGTGTAAACAACTGCATACGTCTGAAAACGACTAGAGCCCGCGGTCACATGCTCCGCAGGCTCTGTACTGCAAGGGAAACCAAACTGCAACTTGCGGCGAGCCTAGCACGCAGGCAGCCGAAAGCAATAGAGGGCAAGATCACGTCACCCGAATGTTTGACCAGGGTCGGAAGCGGGTTGACGTAGCGGTGTCACGAGGGTTGACAGAAGGGGTCGAGGGTCTTTCCGGTATCCGTCGGGGACCCTGGAGCCAGCACGGTACCCCATGGGGGCTAGCCTCGCGATGTGGACAATTCTCGCACCCGGCCGCGCGTCGGCCACATCCAGTTCCTGAACTGCCTGCCCCTGTACTGGGGGCTCGCGAGAACGGGCACGCTCCTCGACTTCGAGCTCACCAAGGACACCCCGGAGAAGCTCAGCGAGAAGCTGGTGCAGGGCGATCTCGACATCGGGCCCATCACGCTCGTCGAGTTCCTCAAGCACGCCGACGAACTCGTCGCCTTCCCCGACATCGCCGTCGGCTGCGACGGCCCGGTGATGTCCTGCGTGATCGTCTCGCAGGTCCCGCTGGACCAGCTGGACGGCGCCCGGGTCGCACTCGGGTCGACCTCCCGCACCTCCGTGCGCCTCGCCCAGCTGCTGCTGGCCGAGAAGATCGGCGTCCAGCCGTCGTACTACACGTGCCCGCCGGACCTCAGCCTGATGATGCAGGAGGCCGACGCCGCCGTGCTCATCGGCGACGCCGCCCTGCGCGCCAACCTCCTCGACGGCCCGAAGTACGGCCTGGAGGTGCACGACCTCGGCAGCCTGTGGAAGGAATGGACGGGCCTGCCGTTCGTCTTCGCCGTGTGGGCCGCCCGGCGTGACTACCTGGAGCGCGAGCCCGTCGTCACGCGCAAGGTGCACGAGGCCTTCCTGTCCTCCCGGGACCTCTCCCTCGTCGAGGTCACCAAGGTCGCCGAGCAGGCGGCCCGCTGGGAGGCCTTCGACGAGCAGGTCCTGGAGCAGTACTTCACCACGCTCGACTTCCGGTTCGGCGGCCCCCAGTTGGAGGCCGTACGGGAGTTCGCCCGCCGGGTCGGCGCGACCACCGGCTTCCCGGCCGACGTGGACGTACGGCTGCTGGAGGCCTGAGTCCGCCGAGTCCCCGGGCCGCGCGTGCCGGGGCCCGGGGCGCGTACGGAACTACGCTGCTGGGCAGTGCGTCCAGAGCGTACGGGGGAGGGGATGACGCCATGCAGCCGCTCGGAGCCGACGAACCCACCGTCGTGGGGCCCTACCGGCTGCTCGGCCGGCTGGGCTCCGGCGGCATGGGGCGCGTGTACCTGGGGCGCAGCGCGGGCGGCCGCACGGTCGCCGTCAAGATCGTGCACCCGCACTTCGCGCTCGACGAGGAATTCCGTGCCCGCTTCCGCCGCGAGGTCGAGGCCGCGCGACGGGTGGGCGGCGCGTGGACGGCGCCCGTCCTCGACGCGGACCCGGAGGCCTCCGTCCCGTGGGTCGCCACGGGCTACGCGGCCGGCCCCTCTCTCGCCACCGCCGTCACGGACGGCCGCGGCCCCCTTCCCCCGCACTCGGTACGGGTGCTGGGCGCCGGTCTCGCCGAGGCGCTGTCGGCCGTCCACACGCTCGGCCTGGTGCACCGTGACGTCAAGCCCTCCAACGTCCTGCTCACCCTCGACGGCCCCCTCCTCATCGACTTCGGCATCGCCCGTGCCACGGACGGCACCGCCTCCCTGACCTCGACGGGCGTCTCGGTCGGCTCCCCCGGCTACATGTCGCCCGAACAGATCCTCGGCAAGGGCGTCGCCGGAGCGGCGGACGTCTTCTCGCTGGGCGCGGTCCTGGTCTACGCGGCGACGGGCGAACCCCCCTTCCCCGGCGACTCCTCCGCGTCCCTCCTCTACAAAGTGGTGCACGAGGAGCCCCGACTGGACGCCGTTCCGGGCGAGTTGCGCGAACTGGTGGCGGCCTGCCTGGCCAAGGACCCGGCCGCGCGCCCGGCCCCGGACGAGGTGGCCGGACACCTGGCCCCCGACGGGGCGGCCCGGCTCGTCACGGCGGGCTGGCTGCCCGGACCACTGGTCGAGCAAGTCAGCCGCAGCGCCGTGCAGTTGCTGAACCTGGAGGCGGTGGACACCGCGCTGCCGTCCGGGCCGGTGGGGTTCAGCAGCCCCTCGGTGGGCGACGCGTCCGGCGCGGCGTCCGCCACGGATGCCGCTGTCGCGGGCGCGGCACCCTCCTGGCCCGGGAAGGCCTCCGCCCCGGGGGCGTCCGTTCCGGGGACATCCGCTCCGACAGGTCAGGGCTCCGCCGCGGGGGCGCCCGCAGAGTCGGTCCCGGCCTCCGCCGACGGCGTCTTCCCCTCCGGCGGCGGGGCGTTCGGGCCGCCCGCGCAGGGCTTCGGGCCGCCACCCGCCGGATTCGGGCCGCCGCCCACCATGCCTCCCGGGCCGGCGCACCTGCCCGAGCAGCGCCCGGCGCAGCCGCAGGACGCCGGACCCGCGGGGGCGTCCCCTTCCGCCGGCCACCCCGGCAAGGTCTCCGTCAGCGTCGCCGCCACCTCGGTCACCGGTGCGAACGGACGTGGACGAAAGGTCAGTTGCACCGTCGCGCTGGCCGTCGCGGGAGCCCTCGCCGCGGTCACGGTGGGCTCGGCGTTCCTGTTCGACCTGATGCCGGGCGGCGGCGACACCAACGACCAGGGTGCGGGCCCGGCACAGACCGGCCCCGCGGCGACCGCGAGCGCGAGCCCCCGTCCGTCCGGCACGGACGCCGGCGAGGCCCCCGGCACCGTCCCCGCCGTCTACCTCGGCACCTGGGAGGGCGACGCCCTCGCCCTCGGCGGCACGCTCCCCATGGGCACCTTCCGTGTCACCCTCCACCAGGCGTCCGTGGGCGAGGAGTTGGGCACCTTCCGGCAGACCGACCAGATCGGTGGCATCTGCGACGCCGTGTTCGTGCTGAAGAAGGTCAGCAGGCAGCAGCTCGTCGCCACGAGCGTCGCCGGCAAGTCCAACCGCGACGTGTGCACGAAGGGCCGGCACGAGGTGCGGCTCACCCCCGTCGGCGACGACCTCAGGTACGAGACGGACAACTCGGAGGCGGGGGACCCGGTGGCCCGCATGTCCAAGGTCGACTAGCGCCGCCCTGCCCGCCCTGCCCGCCCTGCCCGCCCCGCCCGCCCCGCCCGCCCCACCCGTCACTACTGTGTCTGCGATAGCGAACACCACCGCACCGCTCGCAACTACGCCGCGACGGGACGCCGTTCTGGGCGTCGACAACGGGGAAGGCCCGACCATGGAGACACTGCAGCCGGACGATCCGCGGGAGTTGGGGAGCTACCGGCTGCTGCGAAGACTGGGCGCGGGCGGCATGGGACGGGTGTACCTGGCCCGTTCGCCCGGCGGACGCACGGTCGCGGTGAAGGTGGTGCGCCCCGACCTGGCCGCGGACGCCGACTTCCGCCGCCGCTTCGAGCACGAGGTGGAGATAGCCCGCGCCGTCTCGGGCCGGCACACCGCCCCGGTCGTCGACGCCGACCCGGACGCGCCGCTGCCGTGGCTGGCGACCTCGTACGTGCTCGGCCCCGACCTCACGGACGTGGTCGACGCCCACGGCGCGCTGCCCGAGCGCACGGTCCGCGCACTGGGCGCGGGCCTCGCGACGGCCCTCCAGGAGATCCACGCGGCCGGCCTCATCCACCGCGACCTCAAGCCGTCCAACGTACTGCTGGCCGCCGACGGCCCCCGCGTCATCGACTTCGGCATCGCGCGGGCCGTGGACGGAAACCGCATGACACAGACGGGAGTCGTGGTCGGCTCGCCCGGCTACATGCCCCCCGAGCAGGCCATGGGACGGGACGTCGGCACGCCGGGCGACGTCTTCTCGCTGGGCGCCGTCCTGACCTTCGCGGCGACGGGCCACAACGCCTTCGGTGACGGCGCGGCCTCCCACGCGGCCATGCTCTACCAGATCGTGCACGGCGAGCCCGACCTCACCGGCGTACCGCAGTCCCTGCTCGGCCTGATCCGGGCGTGTCTGCTGAAGGAGCCGGACCAGCGGCCCGCCCCCGGCGAACTCGTGGCGGCCCTCGCACCGGGCGGCATCGACAGCGTGCTGACCGACTGGCTGCCGTCGGCGGTCGCCTCGACCATCGCGACGCACGCGGCGGGCATCCTGGACCTGGAGGCCCCGGACACCCCGGCTCCCCGACCGGCCCCCGCCACGGCACCGGTCTTCGGCCCGCCGCCGGCGATGCAGGGCGGCACACCGGCCCCGGGCACTCCCGCGCAGGGCACCCCCGCCCCGGCCGGGACGCCGGTGCCGGGCTACGGCTATCCGCCCGCCCAGGGCACCCCCGCCCCGGCGTACGGCGCCCCGGCAGGCGGCGGTCCGGCCGACGGCACCCCCCTGCCCGGCACGGTCGCCCTCGGCACGCCCCCGTCCGCCCCGGCGCCCTCCCGGCGCCGCTTCCTCGGACTGACGGCCGGCGTCGCCGGTGTCGCGGTCCTCGGCGGCGGCACCGCCTGGTGGCTGTCACGGGACGGCGGCTCCTCCGACACCTCGACGGGCGCGGGCGGCTCCACCGGGCCCGACGCGGAGACCTTCACGACGCCGCCCGCCGGCACGGCACCGCAGGCCCTGTGGCACCGGTCGGTCCCCGAGGACAGCACGAGCGACGACGTGCCGCTGATGATCCACGACGGCCTGCTCATCGTCATCGGCGACCCGCTGGTGGCGTACGACGTCAAGACGGGCAAGCCGAAGTGGTCCCGCAAGGGGGTCGCCAGGTCCGGCGCCCTGCCGCTGCTCGTCGACGGCACACTCTTCCTCGCCGACGGGGACTTCGACGGCGTCCTCGTGGCCCTGGACGTGACCACGGGCAAGGAGGCCTGGCGCGCACGCCTCGACAAGAAGCTGGACCTCGACGAGACCGTCGCCGCCGACGCCAAGCACGTCTACGTCACGGTGACGGACCTGAACGACTCGCACAGCGCCACCGACTACCGCAAGGGCGTCGCCGCGATCGACATCGGCACGCGTCGGCAGGTGTGGTCGCAGATGCGCGACTGGGGCACCGACAACTGGGACGTCCAGGGCACGGCCTCGGGGAAGTACCTCGCCTACGCGGACTCCAAGTACAACCTGACCGTCCGCGACACGGCGACCGGACAGCAGCTGTGGACGAAGAAGCTCGGCGACGACTGGAGCTGGACCCCCAAGGTCGCCTCGGGGCTCGTCTTCCTCCAGGGCGACAAGCTGACGGCCCTCGACGCGGACACCGGCGAGGTCGTGTGGACGCTGTCGCCCAACGGCCGCCGCGGCTTCGACGAGCCCACGGTCATCGACGACGTGCTGTACGTCGCCGACCACGACGGCGGGGTGTGGGCCGTCGAGGTCAGGACCGGGAAGAAGATCTGGCTCTGCGAGGACCCCGGAGCCCGCCGGGCGCCCACGACGTTCCTGCGGGCCGGAGCGACCCTGTACGGCGCGTCCTACTGGGACGAGGGCGGCATCTTCGCCATGGAGGCGAAGACGGGCAAGCCCCGCTGGGTCTACAACGACAACAAGGGCCCGGGCGAACCCTGGCGGGTCACCATCTCCGGCAACCGGCTGCTGGCGACGCACGGGTACGAGATCTACGCGCTGCCCGCCGTGTGAGCGCGGGTCCCGGCCGGGACCCGCGCGACCGCGTGACCCGGACCTGAGCGTCCCCGGACCCGGAGGCGGGCCGTACGCCGCCGGGTCCGGCCCGCTGCTCTCGGCCGCGCGCCCCGGTCCGGAGGTGCTCCGGACCGGGGCCCGCGTGCGTCACATCGGTGTGCGTGCCGTCGGCCCGCGTCTCGGTGTGCGTGCCGTCGGCCCACGTCACATCGGCGTCGTGACCGTCAACGGCTCGCCGTCGCCCAGGTGCAGCAGGCCCTTGCCCGGGGTCACCGGCCCGCCGACCATGCTCCGGTTCGTGCGGATGCCGATGAGCTCACCCGCCGAGGAGTCCTGCGGGGAGAGCAGGATTCCGCGGCGGCCCTTCTTCATCTCCACCTGCCAGCCGGAGAAGCCGCTGCACACGTCGTCCTCGTCACCGGCGATGACCAGGCCCAGACCACGCTCCGCGCCGCGCTGCACGATCCGCTTGAACACGGTCTCGGCGTCGCAGTCCTCCAGCACCTCGCCGTCGTCGACGAGGACCACGACGGGCTCCTGCGGAGTGGCCGAGTCGATGGCCTCGCGCAGGTCGTCGCTCTCGATGTCGTCCTCGTCGAAGACCTTCAGCACGCCGTCCACGCCGTCGAGTTCACGCAGCGGCGACGGACGCGGCGCGGCGACGACGATGCGGACGCCCTGCGCCAGATACGACTTCGCCATGTTCATCAGGGTCGTACTGCGGCCCGACTTGGCCGGACCGGCGATGACGAACGTCGGCACACCCTGCGCGAGGTCGGGACCGAAGCCCATGATGTCGTCGCCGCCGATGCCGACCAGGCTCCACAGCCTGGAGCGGGAGGCCTCCGGGTCGCGCATCTCCCAGGCGTCCGTGAAGGAGATCCGGGTGGGCAGGACGTCGACGCGGAACGGGCGCCGCGAGCGCGGCAGATCGGCGTCACGGGCCGTCGCGGCCTCGCCGATCGCGGCGATCGCCGCGGCCTGTCCCTGACCCGTGGAGTCCTCGGAGAGCAGCGCGAACTGGGTCTCGGTGCCGTGCTCGTTGCGGTAGCCGCGGCCCGGCGGGATCTCCTCGGGGACCTTGCGGGCGTTGATGCCGAGCAGCGAGAAGTCCGAGCGGTCCGCGAGCCGCAGACCGTACTTGTCCTCGGTGAGCGAGCCGATGCGGGTCGACAGGATCTGGCGGTCGCCCGTCATCACCATGTGCAGGCCGACGCTCGCGCCCTCCCGCATCATCGCGGTCAGCTGGTCGGTCAGGTCACCGTGGTCGTACTCGCCGAGCGTCGGCAGCCAGCCCTCCCAGCGGTCGAGCAGCACCACGATGTGCGGCAGCCGCTCCTCCTCCGGCACCGCGGCCCGCTGCTCGCCGATGTCCGCGAATCCCTTGTCGGCCAACAGGTCCTGGCGGCGGGTGAGTTCACCCTTGAGGCGGGCGATGAGACGGACCACGCGCTCGGTCTGGTTGCGACTGACGACGGCCCCGCAGTGCGGCAGCCGGGTCAGCGCGTTCAGGGCGCCGTTGCCGCAGTCGATGCCGTACAGGTGCACGTCCGCCGCCGAGTGGGTCCGCGCCAGCGAACCCGCGAGGGTCCGCAGGATCTGCGAGCGGCCACTGCGCGGCGCACCGCCGACGAGGAGATGACCGAACGAGGCGAAGTCCACGACGACCGGACGGCGGGCCTGGTCGGCGGGCAGGTCCTCCACACCGTACGGGGCGGGCGGCAGCTTGCCCGGTCCGCCCGAGAAGGCGGGCACCGGGATCTCGTCGAGCAGCAGGGTGTCGGACAGCGCGGGCAGCCACGGGCTGTGCTGGGCGGGGATGCCGAGCACCTGGTTGGCCTCGCGGACCGCGTCCACCAGCACCTTCAGGTCGGTGATCTCCTCCTCCTCGCGCTGCTGCGCCTTCGGCTTCACCAGCGCGGCCCGGCCCAGGTCCTCCCAGCCGAGCGGGCCCGCCCACGGGGCGAGCACCGTCGGATCGGCGGCGCCGGGACGACGGCCACCGACACGGCCCGACTGGAACGGCACCAGCGAGGCGTGCCCGAGGCGGACGTAGGCCCGTCCCGGGGTGCTCTTGGAGATGTGTCCGGCCTCGGGGGAGTCGATGACGTCGCTGGACTCGCCGCCGTCGGTGACACGCAGGGCGATCCGCAGGTTGGTGTTCGCCCGGATCTCGGGGGAGACCACACCGCTCGGCCGCTGCGTGGCGAGCAGCAGGTGGATGCCCAGCGAGCGGCCCCGCTGGGCGATGTTCACCAGGCCCGTCACGAAGTCCGGCAGGTCGCGCACCATGGACGCGAACTCGTCGATGACGATGAGGAGTCGGGGGACCGGCGCCTGCGAAGGGTCGCGGCGCACGAGGTCCTGGTAGTCCTCGATGTCCTTGGCGTCGGCCGCGGCGAGGATGTGCTCGCGCCGCTTCAGCTCGGCGCCCAGCGACTCCAGGGCACGCTCGACGAGATGGGCGTCGAGGTCGGTCACCATGCCGACGGTGTGCGGGAGTTTGACGCAGTCCTTGAACGCCGAGCCGCCCTTGTAGTCGACGAGGACGAACGTCATGTTCTCCGGCGTGTTCGCCACGGCCAGCGACGCCACGATGGTCTGCAGCAGCTCCGACTTGCCGGAACCGGTGGTGCCCGCGATCAGACCGTGCGGACCGTCCCGGCGCATGTCGATGCCGAACGGGCCGTCGTACGACTCGCCGATGACCGCCATCGTCGACTGGCCGCCCATCCGCCAGCGCGCGGTGATCGCGTCACCGGTCGGCGGCTCCAGCTGGAGCACGTCGAGCAGTCGGCTGGCGCCCGGAAGCGCCGAGTCCTCGGTCTCGCCGCTGATGTCGCGCAGCGGGGACAGGGCACGCGACAGCCGAGCGCACCAGGCCGCCGAGACGAAGTCCGGCCGTACGTCGCGGACGCGCGCCACACCCGTCTGCTGGACGCGCAGCCGCAGTTCGAGTGCCTGCTCCGCGCCCGCCGCGGAGTCGTCGGCGTCGGCGGCGTGCCAGGCGTGGAAGGAAGGGAAACCGCCGGGGGCCGCCGGGACACCCGGTGCGACCCGCTGCTGCGGGACGGTGTGCTCCTCGGGCTTCGGCTCCGCGATCACGATGGCCTGGCACTCGCCGGGCAGGAACCGCTCCTCGGCGTCCAGACAGATCGCGTACATCGACATGGCGGGACCCTCGCGCAGCAGCCGCACCACGCCCGGCATGGAACGCAGCCGGCGCGAACCGTCCCACACGACCACGATGTCGGGGTCGTTGAACGACGCCTTGTTGCCGTTCTGCTTCGCCGCCTTCTGCCGGGCGTCGAGCAGCTGCGTCAGCTCGCCGATGCGGGCGCCGACGGTCTCCGCGTCCGTACCGATGAGGACGTTGGCGTCCTGGGCGCCCGAGGGCCGGCTGTGCGGCAGCCACCGCACCCAGTCCCAGCCCTCCCGGCCGCTGTTCTCCGTCAGTACGTAGAACTGCACGTCGAGCGGGCTGTGCAGCACGGCCGTCTGCGCGACGGCCCAACGCCCCAGTGCCTGCGCGGAATCGCCGGGCCCCGCGATGCCGACGACCCCGCGCTCACGCAGCGGGAGCGCGACCGGAGCGTCCTCGATGGTCCAGGTGACCTCACGCTTGTGGTCGTCCTGCTCCGGATCGTCGAGCACGACCTCGGAGGGCAGCCGGCCGGTCCCGACGCGCAGCAGCAGATGGTCCGCGTCGGTGCGCCGGCGCTCCCACAGCCGGGTGCGCGGCCCGGTGCCCAGCGACAGGACGGCCGCCGGGTCGGGCAGGGCCTGCCGCCGGTCGAGCCGTTCGGCGACCAGCGCCTCCTGGGCGTCCTTCTCGATCCGCTCCTTGTGCTCCTTGTACTCCTTGACCTGCTTGGCATGGGACTTGCGCCCCTGCTTCTTGTCCATGAAGAAGTTGCCGAACATGATCAGGGGACTGAGCAGCGCCATGATCAGGTAGTACCAGCGCCCGAAGATCATCACCGAGACGACGGCGCCGACCAGCGGGGTCACGGCCATCAGCCAGGGCAGCGGCCGGGCCTCGTAGTCACGAATGGGGCTGGGCAGCCGGAACTTGGTCTCCCGCTCCGGCGGGTGCAGCCGGGGCGGCCGGTTGTAGTCGAGGCCCGCACCGTCGTCCGACCACTTCAGGGCGGCGTTCGGGGGCGTGTAACGGTCCAGTTCGAAAAGGGTGTTGCCGACGGCGACCTGGCTGCCGAGCGGCCACTCGTCGCTGTCGCGCTCCTCGACGGCCGATCCGTCGAGGGTGACGCTCTCCTTGTCCTTCGCGTCCCCGTGCACGGCGACCTTGCAGGTCCCGTCCGTCGCCACGGACAGCGTCAGGGCCCGCTGCGGGAGCTCCGGGTCGTCGACGCGGATGTAGGAGGCGGGCCCGCTGCCGATGTCGTACCGGCCGATCCCGAGCCGGTGCACCGCGCCGGCCGCCGGACCGCCCGCGACCCTCAGCTCGACGAGCCCGGACGGTTCGCCCGGCAGGCACCCGGCGGGGTCGTGCAGACTGACGACGGCGCCCTCGCGCAGCGGCGAAGTACCTATCGTCGCACCGGGATCGACGGGATACCCGTCGACGTACGCGACGGGCGCCCCGCCGCTCGCGGCCTGGTGCTGCCCGATCGGGATGATCTGCGCGCCACCGCTGTACCCGACGTGCGCCGCCAGCTCCTTGGCGATGTCCCCCACCGAGGACTCGGGATCCGCATCAAGAACCACGTCGGCGGTGGCACCGCCGAGCGGATCGACGACGGTCAGAGTCAGGCGCACTCTCGTCCTCCCCAGCCACCTGAGGCCGCTCCCGGAACGCCGGCCACAGTGCCCACGACGATAGCCGCTCCCGCCTTCCCGCAGGCAACGAGCCGTGTGAGGGCTCCTTGAAGACCCGCCGCCGGTCACATGCCCTGCGGCGCCCGCCCGCACAAGGCCGGAGCGCGCCCGTGACAGAACCGGGGTGTGCTCCTGCAAGCGCCGTAAGTAAGCTGCTTGCTCAATGCGGAAGATCGCATCATCCGCATCAGGAGCCACGGGGGTTGGCCCTGCGGCGAGTTGAAGCATGGAGGACGCCACATGGCCGGCGGCAAAGACGCAGACATCACATACGAGAAGATGCGGCACGCTGCGAAGCGTCTGGGCCACGAGAAGGAGAAGATGGAGGACAAGCTCCACGGGCTCGACAGCTACATCGACGGCCTGGTCGCGGACGGCTACACGACCGCGAAGGGTTCGCAGGCCTTCGACGACTCCTTCAAGGAGTTCACCAAGGGCATGAAGGACACCCTGGAGGGCCTCAAGGGCATGGCCAAGTTCCTCGACGACGCCGCGAAGGCGTACGAGGACCTGGACGACCAGCTGGCCAAGGGCGTGAAGGGGAAGTAGCGCCTCGCGTCCGGTGCGATGCGTGGGCGCGACGGGGTACTTGCGGTGTCCCGGCGCGCCCGTCGTCCCGTCGAAGCCCGGCTCGGTGCGGCGACCGTGGAGGACTCGCTGCCCCGCTCACGCCCCGCACCCCGCGGATCGGCTTCAGCGGTGGCCCCCGACCGGTCCTCATCACCGAGGAGAGAGTCCGGTCGGCGACCGGTCAAGGATGCCTGGACGGCGAGCACCCGCCGAACAGGTGCGCAGGCGTTGATCGGGAGCGTGAGCGACAGGTCACCTGCCGCGTCGGCCGACCGGTCGGCGTCCTTGTCCGCATCTCGCGAAGGGGACGAGCATGACCGCGCACGATGACCCTCCCGTTCTGCTCGAACCGTACGAGTGCAGCGTCGAGTTCCAGCCCGGCTGGATCGACCTGACGCTCCGTGAGGGTACGAAGGCCGAGGCCCGGGCAAGGGCGACGGAGGTCGTGCGTCGGCTCGACCCGCAGGCTCCGGCCATACAGAGTGCCTCGGTCATCGACGACATGGTCGGGCGCGCGGTAGCCCTCGACGCGGACGCCCCCACGCTCGCGGCGGCCTACTACTGCGACACAGGGAGGGCCCTGGCCACCCTCGTGGTCGACGGATACGGAGACGAGGGCGTGCCGCGCCCCGGCGTCGACGAGGTGATTCCGGCGCTGCTGCAGTGGGAGAACGCCGACGTCACGGGCGCCCCCGAGATCACTCGACTCGAACTGCCCGCCGGTCCCGCCGTGCGTGTGCAGTCCGAGCTCAGGGTGAAGCGCATGTTCGGCTTCGGCCGAAAGCTGACCGAGTTCATCAAGTACGCGGTCTTTCCGCCCGCCCTGCAGACCCTCGTCGTCGTCACCGTGGAATGGGAGGAGACCTCCCGCTCCGAGCGGATCGCGGAACTGGCCGACGAGGCGGTACGGGCCCTGCGCATCACACCGCTCGTGGGTGACGGCGGGTCCACGGCCGCCCGGGGGCGCACCGAGTGACCGCGGTCCGGCCTTCCGCGGTGCCGAGGGGCGGAGCGTCGGCCTGCCCACACTTCCGGCATCGGCCGCACGCCGCTCCCGGAGACCCGGCCCACCGGCCGGTCATACCGCCTTGCTCAGGCGGAGGCTTCTGGCGAAGTCGTCGACGGCGTCGAAGGAGGCTTCGAGGAGCGCGGGGTCGTCGTAGTGGCCCTTGAGGACCAGATCGATCCCGTGTTCCGGATCGTTCCACGCGTACGCGACCGAGAGCATCAGAGCGCCGTCGGGTCCCGCCCAACTGCACAGGCTGCGCAGACCCTCGCCGAAGCGAGGAGAGACGAAGGAGACCGTCTCCACGCGACGGCCTGCGGCGGCGGTCGCCGGATCGGGCTCGGCCAGCATGCTCAGGTGCACATCGCTGTGCTCCTCGTCGCAGGCGAACTGCTTGGTGAAGAAGACCAACGGCGCGGCTTGGGGCGGCATGGCGCCGAAGACGAACGCCTGGTCGGCCTGGACTCGGTCGCGCAGCCGGGTGGCCGAGCCCTCCAGGAACTTCCGCGTCCGCCGCTTCTCACGCCAGGTGAGGCTGCGCCGGTGGAGCAGGGCACTGGCATCGAGGTGGAGGTCCAGCCACCGAGCGAATTCGGATCCGCTGCCTCCCAGCGGCATCGGATACCACAGCGCCGGATCGGCGTCGGTCTCGACGATCATCATGCGTAGCTCCAACGGAAAGTCGTCATCACGGCGTCGAAGAGCTCGACCAGGATCTCGGCGAATTCAGCGCCCATATCGGGGGCGATCAGCGTGCTGAAGGAGAAGGTCAGCCACTGAGCGGGGACACTGTGCGGAATCGGCACGGTGTACTGCACCCGCCAGGTCGGAACCTCGACTCCGTTCTCCGGATCGGCGGGAAGCCGCCGCAGGGTCCGTATGGCCGCCGTCCCGTCGACCTCGCGAACGGAGGCGTCCTCGGCGTCACGCGCGAGATCTCTGAGTACGGCTTCGGGTGCCAGCTCGCCTGTCGGTGCCGCCAGCGGCTCCGAGGCGACGAACGAAGCCGGAATGATGATTCCGTGCATGCGCTCGACGGGGAGATACAGCGTCAGTCCGTGCGACTGCCGTGCCTGCCGGACGGTCTGCTTCAACTCCCTGGCCAGCCGCAGACGCGCCGTGGGAATGTCGTCCTTCGGGAATCCGGTGGGGAGTTGGGCCACGGATTTCCCTACGATCCGCTGTATGGCCTCGCTCGTGCCGTTCCGCAGTGGAACGGTGTCCCATCCGGGCGGCGGGACGATGTTGAACCCGCTCGGGGCACAGGTGGATTCCACGGGGGGCTCAGGATGTGACACTGCGGTTCCGAATCTTCTCGGCGATCCAGGTGACGCCGACCAGCACGGTGAACAAAGGGGAGGCGACGATCCCCGGCCAGAAGGAGCTGATCAGGCTGGGAAGCAGTAGGGACCATCCCATGGCGAGATCCCGCGTCAGCAGCGGCGGCCTCTTGCTGGGCGTGGGATTCTTGATCAGGATCCACAGAAGATGGAGCAGGCAGCTCGTCAACAGGGCCCAGTAGACCGGGAACAGGACGTCGCGACCGGCATCGGGGATCAGGAGCGAGACCACGATCAGCGGGGCGATGGAGACCAGCGCGCCGATGATGGTCACCCGTACCCGGAAATTCGGGCCGGTGCCCAACTGCTCGCGGAGGGACTCAGCCATTCCTCCTCCTTTCTCTGTCGCGTCCGGCGTCGTTCCATGTGCGCACGCGAGTGTTCACCAGTGCGTGTCCGCGGCGGGCATCCAGCCGCTCTCCTTCCAGGTGTTGTAGCCGTCGTTGTACGGCTTGTCGCCGGGGAGGAGACCGTGCTCGTCCAGCCAGCCGACGGAGTCGCTCTTGCTCAACGACTTGTCCATGACGTCGACGCCCATGCCCGCGTACGCGGCGCCCATGGACGCCCCGTACCCCAGATGCCCGAGCGCGGAGCCACCGCCCGACACGGAACCGGGGAAGACACCCTTGTTCGCCCGGAACTGTCCGAACAGTCCTGCCGCCTCGTCGTCCCCCAGGTGCAGCCACTTGGAGACCGTGGACACGGGGGTCGGGCCCTTGGCCACCAGCCCTGTGTCCCGGGAGATCTTCTTGAGGGTGAAGGTGCGCAGGTCCGAGAAGAACTTGCGGGAGACGTCGTCCTGCGCGCCGGCCATGGCCCTGCTCAGATCGTTCAGCAGCCCTTTGTGGGACCGCAGTCCGGCTTTGAGCCCGGCGGTCCGGCTGGTCTGGGCGGCGGCGGTGGTCACCTTGTTCGCACCCTTGAGCAGGTTGATGCCGCCACGACCGATGCCCATCAGGAGCAGGCCCCCGACGTCGAAGGCCAGATCGGTCCAGGACGCGTCACCGGAGGCGACCAGCATCGATCTGGCCAGGACGGTCAGCAGGGCGATCCCGAGAACCAGCACGTTCAGGCCGGGAATCCAGATGGCGATGATGCCGGCGATGGTCGCGATCCAGCCGAGAGCGTCGAGGACCGTCTTGATCCAGTCCGCGTTGTCGTGGAACCACCCCTTGATGTTGTCCCACACCGAGTCCTCGATGACGTCATCGATCTCGTCCCTGATCTTGCGCGCGTGGTGGTCGGCACGGGTGTCGCGTTCGCCGGTGATGGTGTCCAGCTGGTTCCGGTACGTCTGAAGGGGGTCTTCGCCGGGTTCACCCGCGGACGGCTTCGGGTCGTCCTTGTCGCCGGAGCCTGAGCCGGAATCCCTGGCCCTGTCCGCCTCGATCTCGTCCTGCTTCTCCTTGGCCCGGCGCAGCACGCGGTCGGCGTCGGACTGGAAGTCCTCCAGCTCGTTCGCCCACGTGGTCAGATGGCCGTGGACACGCTCGTAGCGGCCGGCCACCTCCCGCATGTGTTTCTCCAACGTGGAGGAGTCCTCGCGCAGGCGCTCGACGTACTTTCCCCTGAGCTTGTCCTCCTTGCTGATGGCTTGGAGGTTCTTGGCCTGCTCCCGGAGCTTCTTGGCGACCGACACCATGTGCCGGACCTCGGCACGGATCTCTTCCGGGTCGCCGGGTACCGGGTCCGCGTCACGCAGCGGCTGCCAGTCGGCCGGGCGTCGTGCGGAGGTCGCTGTCGTCACTTCTTCGGCTTCTTCTCGTCGCGCTTGCTCAGTTCGTCGTCGAGATCCTCGAAGGCCTTCTTGGTGCCGGCCACGAGCTTGCCGACCGACTCGATGCTCTCGATGAGCTTGGTGCGGTAGTCGTCCCAGTTGTCGACGAAGTCGACCATGACGTCGGCCACCGCGTCCGAGCCCCAGTGCCCGTGCATGTCGTCACGACGGTTCTCGATGTCCTTGAACATCCTGTGGAGCCGGCCGAGTTTCCGCTCGGACTCCGCGAGGAAGTCGTAGTCGACCGTCAGGTCCGGCTCTGCCACCGAGGCCCCTTCCCTCGCAGGCCGTCGGCTTCGTCGCCGCCCGAAGCGGCCGGCTGTCGGGTCGTGGTCGCAACGAGCGCGGCAGCAACGTGCAAAGGGCGGTGCTCCACGACAGGCCCCTCGGATGACAAAGGAATGGTCAAGAGCCACGACGATATAGGTGTGCCCGATGGTTTCGCCAGGCCGAGCTCTCTCCGAAAAGTCCTTCAGGAGGCGCTGAATGCACGCGAATCAGGCAACCGTCCGGTTCCGATGTGTGTCCGTCGCCGACATGCCGGGCACGGCCGTGCCGCTGACGTCGAGAGCTCGGCAGCGGGACCGACTCTTCGCGGCCGCTATCGATGCGTCCCACGTTCGTCGCGGACCGCCCGCACAGAGGGCCGGCGAAGCGGGCCTTGCGCGCGACAGCAGGCTCCTCAGGGCGACGCGGACTCCTGGGTATCCCCTTCCCCCGCCGCGGACCGACTCCCCGCGTCCGGCCGCTTCTTGTCCGAGTACGGCCGGGGGCGGCGGTGACCGCTGACCGTGCCCCAGACGACGGCGACGAGCGCGGCGACGGTACCGAGGGCCAGGAGCGAGACTTCGTAGGTCGTCCAGTGGGAGTGCGCGAGGTACGGGGGGTGCAGTGAGACGCGGCCGTCGTGCAGGAGGTGGGCACCGGCCTGGGAACCCACGAGGCTCCCGATCATTCCGACGGCCAGGAAACCGTTGCGTGCCCGAAGCCACGCCCCGATCAGACCGCCCACGGCCAGGGCGACCGGCCCGGTGGGGAGCGTCACGGCACGGTCGTCGTACGGGACGAGCAAGGAGCCGAGCCATGCACCGGCGGCCATGGCGACGAGCGTGAACGCGAGGACGGCGACGCCCCGCCAGGTAGTGCCGAGGGGCGTCCGGGGCGGCCAGGCAGCGTGCGGACCGGACCGATCGACGGTGTTCTCGTCCATGGCGGCCTCAGTCCTCCGGCTCGACGAAGGAGACGGTCTGCAGGATCGCCGCGACCATGTCGCAGAACTCGCCCCAGTACTCCGTCGACGCCGTGCAGAGCGTGAAGACCGCCGTGTACGGGCCTGTCGGGAAGGGCACGTGGACCTGGATCTGCCCCGTGAGGAGCTTGGCCTCCTCGCCACTCGCGGTCACCGACGGATCCAGGGTGAGCTCACGCAGGGTGATGCAGGAAACCGCGGGGCCGCAGGGCAGATCGAGCCGACGCGCGTCGTTGAGCGGGTCCTTGGTGAGAACCGCCAGCGTGCCCTGCGCGGCGACCTCCGGGTCCGTCTGGTCGGTCTCCACCGCCGCCACGGTGAAAGCGCACTGGGCGACACCGCCTTCCTCGGTCGAGAAGAGACCCATGGCCGAGTACGAGACACCCTCGCCGGCCATGTACTCGGCGATCGCCGCGTAGTAGGGGGCTGCGGGGGCCCAGATCGACTCGTCGCCCCGCGCATAGAGCTCGCGGACGAACTCGTGTGCGAGAGCGGTGCGTTGCTCGACGGTGAGGGCTATCGGGAGGGTGAAGAGGCCCTCGGGGACGGAGAACCAGACAGGAGGGATGTCGGACCCGTCGGAGGTCAGGGATGGTATGGAGCTGGTCGAGGTGGTCATGCGGGCCGTTCCGGTCAGAGGTCGCCTGGCTTGGACTTCACGGGCTCGCCGTCGGACCCCACGATCTTCAGGTGGGGGTCCGCACCCGTGCTCGGGTCGGGAATCGGCTTCGAGACCGCTTCGATCGTGAGATGGCCGCTGGGGCGCCGTGTCACCACGGTGCGGAGCGCGGCGTGCTCCGCCGCGAAGGCGGTCACGGCCTCCCGCTGGCCGGGCGTCAGCGCCTCGAGCGGGACGACTTCGGACGCGTGGGCGAGATGACGTACGACCTCCCAGTGGCTGTCGGCCTCCGGTGGGGCGAGCCTGCACCAGGACTCGTCGGCGAAGACGATCTGCGCCTCCACCCCCATTCGCGTGAACGTCCTGCGTTCGACCCGCGCGATAGCGTCCCGGTCGGTCTCCCAGAGCACCTCGTCCCGCGCGGTGTCGTCGTCGGGAAAGCCGACAACGAGTACGCGGCGGTCGGTGACGAGGACGTGGGTGCGGTAGTCCTCCGGGCAGCGGCCCGGATCGAGCTGCCAGGGAAGCGTCCGTGCCAGCGTGCCGGGCGCCGCCCACAGGACGGGGAAGTCCTCGACCTCGTTCGCACGGTCCTGCGCGGAACCGGTCCCCCTGGGGCTGCTGCCGACGCTCCCCGCGGAAGCCAGCGCTTCCACCGCACCCATGACCGCCAGAGCGAGGGCACGGCCCGCGAAACCGCCGGCTGCCCGGGTCCGCCGCTCGGTCTTCGACCGGATGGTGAAGTCCGGGCCTTCGGGCCACCCCGTCAGCTCGTGCTGGATGTCGTTGCGCTCCGTGTCCCGGAACCACCGCATACCCGCGACGGCGACGGCCGTGCCGGTGGCGAAGCAGCCGGGGGTACGCGCCAGGAGGGTCTCACCGGGGGCGGGTTGCCAAGTAGCCATCCGAATGGTGCCTTCAGTGTGAGGTGGCTGCGTCGTGGAAGCGGTCGCCGGGATTGACGGCTTCCCCGATGTGCTGCGTGATGGTGGTGATCTTCGGGCCGATCTTGCCCGCGGCGTCGAGGGCGATACCCACGGGGGTCTCCGGGTTCAGGGCCAGCCTGTTGCCGCTGATGAGCTTCAGCCCCTTGGTCCCGATCCACTGGCCCTGGTGGTAGCCCGCTTCGGCGAGCCCCGCCAGACGGTTCATGGTTCCGGAGCCCGAGCTGATGAAACCGATCTCCTTGAACGAGCCGCCCAGCACGATCCGCTTGCCCAGCAGGGGGAGTCCGCCCTCCACCTTCTGCGCCAGTTCTCCGGTGGCGAAGAGGTTGCGGGCGCCGGCCGCCAGTTCCGTGCCCTGCATCCCCTTGCCGAACATCAGGGCCCGCTCCGCCGCAGTCGCCTTGGTGGCCACCTTGACCCCCTTCCCGAACAGGCCGATGCCCGGCAGCAGCCCGAGTGCGTCCGTACCTATCTCCATCCAGCTGACGTCCGCCCCGGCGGCCTTCGCTATGGAGTGGCTCAACAGGGCGAGACCGCTGGTGAGGAGAGCCGCGGCACCGAAGATGGCGCCGAGGGGCTCGAAGGGGATGGTGATGATGGCCAGCAGTCCCAGGATCGCGGTCAGGTCGCTGAGCAGGTCGCCGATGAAGGCGATCAGATCGGCGTGGTCCTTGATCCACTCACCGGTGGCGTCCCACGCGTCCGCGATCCCGTGCCCCAGCTTGTCCCAGAACCCGGGCTCGTCCGGTGCGATGTCGGCGGCCTTGTCGAGGTCCTTGCTGATGAGGGCCGCGGCCTTCTTGTAGCGGTCCTCGAGGTCGTGGACGTCGCTGATGACCTTGTCCACCGCGCCGGACGCCTTGCCGAGCTCGTCGCTGCCCTTGCCCTCGGCCTTCTTCTCGGCCTTGTCCTCGGCGTCGAGCTTCTCGCCGGCGGTCTTCTCCAGCCGGTCGGCCTCGTCCTGGAAGTCGGAGAGCTGCCCGGCCCAGCGGTGCAGGGCGCGCGACGCCTTGTCGAAGGAGTCGTGGCTCTTCTCGATCAGCGGCGTGACGTCTGTGGAGATGTGCTCGCTGAACGCGAGCGCGGTCTTGCCCCTCCAGGCGCCGCACTCGATCTGCTGCAACTCCCGCAGAGCCGTGCCGAGTTCGCCCGCGAGTCCGCCGAGCTTCTTGGCGAGCTCACGCGTCTGCTCGACGTCGCCCGGCGTCGGGTCCCAGCCTATGTGGGGGAAGGGAGGGCGTCCCATGCGTGCCTCAGTGCCCCTTCTTCTTCGGGGACTTGAGCGATTCGGCGAGGTCCAGGTCGAGCTTCTCGAAGGACTCGCCGATCTTGTCGATCATCTTGATGGCGCCCTGGGTGTGCTTGCCGAGTTGCTTGATGCCGTAGCCCCAGTCGTCGGCGAAGTCGTGCACGTCGTCCACGAGACCCGCGTCCCCGACGACCGAACCGTCGGTGCCGCGCAGCGTGCGGCGGGCGGTGTCCATGCGGTCCGTGACGGTGGAGAACGTCTTCCTCAGGTCCTCGAAGATCGTGCCCTCGAGCCGTAGATCACTCACGATGTCCGTCCCCGTTGCCTCTGTGAACAGATCGCCCCGACGGGAGTGCGAGCGGACGCCCCTCCGGTCATGGCGATCGTCCGGCCAATCCTAAGGACGGTTTCGGCCGGCGCGCCCAGGAGGGCGGCTCTCCGGGTGTTGTTTGGGATGCCTATGGGCCTGCGTTTGCCTGGCCTTGGCACGGCCGGGAAGTTTTCGCTCTTGCGTATCGCGAAGGGTGGATCGGGGGGATTGGGGTGGCTGGGAAGGGTTTGCGCGGACGGTCGCGTCCTCGCTGAAAGGGCATCGCCTCGCACGCATTCCGACGGCGCCACGCGACGGGCATCCACCCGTACGGACCGTCTGGAAGTGATGGAGTGGTCGGAGGGCTCTCACGAAGGCGGCCGGACGACGGGCACCTGCGCCCAGGGCTCGTGGCGGAGTGGAAGCCGGATGCCGGTGCGCCCAAGGAGATCCCGCTCGATGAGCTGCTCTCTTTCGCGGAACGGTCCTTGTCCGTCTGAGCGGAGTGCCGGGCTGCTGATTCCGTGACGGGGTCGAGGTGCCCGAATGACGCCGCGCGTCACCTCGTAGGCTGACCCGGCCGAACTGAAGGACGAGCAACGGGGGACGCGCCATGGCCCGCTACATGGAGACGCTCACCATCGAGCGCGGTGGCTTTCGCATCAAGGTGCCCGAGTCGTGGTGGGAGTTCGACGTGCGGCCCGAGTCCCGCGACGACTCCATACGGCGCATGGTCGGCGAACGGATCGAGCAGCACCCGGAGCTGGCCGCGTACCGCGACACGTACACCGCCTTCCTGCGGAAGTCCGCGGCCGACGCGTGGAAGTCGGGCGCGCTGTACTGCGGCTGCATGGCGGAGAGCTTCGGCGGCGACACTCCGATCACCGCGTCCGTGACGGTCTCGATCGTCGGCGGCCGGACCCAGTCCGGTGACCCCCTCTCGACGGACCCCGCGACGATCGCGGGCCAGCTCGCCGTGCGCGAGGCGAAGAAGGAGGGCGACGCCTGGCGGAAGGTGACCACCGTCGACATCCCCGGCGTGGGACCGGCGGCCCGCACCTACGGCATCGAGGACATCCCCGTACCGGACGACGCCCTCAACCGCACCGTCCGCGCCGTGCTCATGCAAACGTTCATCCCCGTGCCGGGCCAGGAGGGCAAGGTCGCCCTCGTCGCCGGGAGCAGTCAGGTACTCGACCTCGCGGACTCCTTCTTCGACATCTTCGACGCCGTCACCTCGACATTCCGCTTCGCGAACTAGACCGGGCGAACGCCCTTCCCGCCATCCGCGCATCCCTAGTAACTTCGATCGTTCGTACGGTTGTTGTGGTGTGGGCGTGACGGGGGTTGCGGTATGGCGGGGAATCGGCCGGGGGACTGGCATGTCCTGGATCTGGACAAGGACCCCACTCCCGGTGATCCGGACCGTGTGCGTCACCTGGCGAAGAGTTTGCTGGACTTCGCGGACGATGTCTCGGAGGCGTTGCGGTCGGTCAAGGGGATGGCGGACGAGGACGCTGTTCTGAAGTGGGCGGGGAAGTCGGCGAAGGCGTTCGGGGACGAGTTCTCGGGTGTGCCGAAGCAGCTGAAGAAGCTGAAGAAGTCCTACGAGATGGCCGGGGATGCGCTGGCGGCGTACTGGCCGGAGCTGGAGCGCGCGCAGGCGCTGGCGGACAAGGCGTTGGCGAAGGGCCGTGAGGCGCAGTCCGACCTGTCCTCGGCCAAGTCCCGGCTCTCCTCCGCCGATTCGTGGGTGTCGCGGGCGAACAAGGAAGCGGACAAGTACAAGGACGATCCGACGGGGAGTAAGGACAAGGAGAAGCCGGACGAGGCGAAGGTGCGTGCGGCGACGCGGGATGCGCAGCATGCGAAGTCGGCGCGGACGTCGGCGCAGTCGGATGTGACGAGTGCGAACGGTGCGTTGGACGCGGCGAAGAAGATGGCCGAGGACGCGCGGAAGATGCGCGAGGAGGCGGCCCGTACGGCGAAGACGAAGATCGGTGAGGCGTCGGACGCGGGGATCCACAACCGTAAGTGGTGGGAGGAGGTCGGGGACTGGTTCTCCGACAACTGGGACACCATCGTCGCGGTGTGCAAGGTGGTCGTGGCGGTGGTGGGGATCATCGCGATGATCATCGGTGGGCCGATCCTCGGCGCGATCGTGCTGATCGCCGCTCTCGTCGTCCTCGCCGACACCCTCAACAAATATCGCAAGGGCCAAGCGTCCTTGTGGGACGTGGCGTTCGCGGCGCTGGACTGCATACCCGGCGGCAAGGGGATCACCAGCCTGGGCAAGCTCGCCAAGGGTATGAAGGGCCTCGGCAAGATGGGCCTCAAGGGCATGGCCATGGGCGTCAAGGGGATGGGCAAGAACGCGCGGCTCATGGGCCGGCAGATGAAGAAGCTCTTCACCTGCGGTGACCCCATCGACATGGCCACCGGCCAGATGGTCACCTCGGCAACAGACGTCCAACTCGACGGCGTCCTCCCCCTTCTCATCGAGCGCCACCACCGCACCGGCACCCGCAGCGGCCGTCTCTTCGGCCGGAGCTGGACCTCCACACTCGATCAGCGGCTGCTGCTCGACGCCACCGGGGTGAGGTTCGCCACCGCCGACGGCATGATCCTCCACTATCCCGTCCCAGAGCCGGGCCTCGAACTGCTGCCCGTAGAGGGCCCGCACTGGCCCCTGAGCTGGGACGGCGCCACGGGAGGCGAGCTCACGGTGCACCAGCCCCACGCCGGTGTGACCCTTCGGTTCCGGCCGCTCCCCGGCAGGCCCGCGGGCGAACTTCCGCTGGTTGCCGTCAGCGACCGCAACGACAACACGATGACGATCGCCTACGACGCGACCGGCCTGCCCACCGAAGTCGCCCATCACGGCGGCTACCGCATAGGTGTGACCACGGAGAACCGTCAGGTTACGGCGCTGACCCTGCTCAGCGCTCCCGACCGGCCCACCCTCCTGCGCTACGGCTACGACCAGGACGGCAACCTCTCCGAGATCCACGACTCCTCCGGACGACCGCAGCGGCTCTTCTACGACGACAGGCGGCGCGTCACCGGCTGGGAGGACCGTACGGGCGCCTGGTACCGCTACACGTACGACGGTGAAGACCGTTGTGTCGCGGCCCACGGCATCGACGGCGTCCTCGACTACACCTTCGCGTACGACGACGAGGCGCACGTGACGACCGCCGTCAACTCGCTGGGGCACGCCACCACATACGGGTTCAACGACTTCTACCAATTGGTCGCCGAGACCGACCCGCTGGGGCACACCGTCCTGCAGGAATGGGACCGGCGAGACCAACTGCTGTCACGCACCGATGAGCTGGGCCGCACGATCCGCCTCGACTGGGGACCGACGGGTCACCTCGTCGGCGTGCGCCTGCCCGACGGCTCGACCTCGACCGTTCGTCACGACGACCTCGGCCGGCCGGTCGAGATGGTGACGTACGACGGAGCCGTCACACGTCAGGAATGGGACGATCGCGGAAACTGCTCCGCTCTGACGTCGGCGGACGGGGCCACCACACGGTTCACCCGCGATCGAACCGGTGCCGTGGCCTCGGTGACGGACGCGGTGGGCGCGGTGACGCGGTTCGTCAACAACGCCGCCGGCCAGCCGACGTCCGTGACGAACCCGCTCGGCGCCGTGACCCACGCGGCCTACGACGCCTTCGGGCGACGCAGCAGCGTCACGGACTCGCTGGGCGCCACGACGCGCTTCGTCTGGACCGTGGAGGGCCGTCCGGCGGACCGGACCGGACCGGACGGCGCGACCGAGTCCTGGACCTACGACGGCGAGGGCAACCTGCTCACCCACACGGATCCCATGGGACGGGTCACCCGGAACACCTACGGTCCGCTCGGGGTCCTCGCCTCACGCACCACGCCCGACGGAGCCCGCCACACGTTCACGCACGACACGGAACTCCGGCTCCTTCAGGTCACAGGACCGCGCGGACTCACCTGGGACTACACGAGCGACGCCGCCGGCCGCCTCGTCACCGAGTCCGACTTCGACGGCCGCACGGTCTCCTACGTCTACGACGCCGCAGGGCAACTCCTCAGCCGGACAAACCCGCTGGGCCAGTCGACGGCGTTCGCCTACGACGAGGTGGGCAACCAGTGCGAGAAGACCGTGGACGGCCGGTCGACGGTCTACACGCACGACTCCGCCGGCCGCGTCCTGAGCGCCGAGGGCCCCGACGTGACCCTGACGTACGCGTACGACACGGCGGGCCGGGTGATCGGTGAGGCCACCGACGGCCTGGCCCTCACGACGGAGTACGACGTCCTGGGCAGGCCCACGCGAAGGACCACACCGACCGGCGCCACCACCACGTACACCTACGACGCCGCCGGCAATCGCACCGCCCTCGTGGCCTCCGGGCATGCCCTCCGCTCCGCGTACGACGAGCTCGGCCGCGAGACCGCCCGGGGGCTGGGCGGTGGCGAGGTCGTCCTGACGCGCGGCTGGGACGCGTACCACCGCCCCACGTCCATGAGGGTGACGGCGTCCGGCAGCGCACGACCCCTGGCCGACCGCACGTACACCTACCAGGCCGACGGCACTCCGAGCTCCCTGTTCGACCAGGCCACCGGTCTCCGTGCGTTCGAGCAGGACGCGGCGGCCCGCGTCACGGCGATACGTGCCGCCGACTGGTCCGAGACGTACGCCTACGACGCCGCGGGCAACCAGACGCGGGCGGACTGGCCGGACGGCCGGCCCGCCCCCGAGGCCCGCGGCGTGCGCGAACATGCGGGCAACCGCGTCACCCGGGCCGGCTCCGTCCACTACGAGTACGACGCCGCCGGACGGGTGGTCCTGCGCCGCAGGACGCGCCTGTCCCGCAAGCCGGACATCTGGCGCTACACGTGGAACGGCGAGGACCGGCTCACGAGCGTCACCACCCCGGACGGAACGGTATGGCGCTACGTGTACGACTCCCTGGGACGGCGGGTCGCCAAACAGCGACTCGCACCCGGCGCCGACACACACCCGCAGGCCCCGGTCGTCGAGGAGATCCGCTTCACCTGGGACGGGCCGCACCTCGTGGAGCAGACGGCGCCCGTGCCGGGACGCCTGGAGGAAGTGGTCCTCACCTGGGACCGCGAGGGCTTGACCCCCGTCGCCCAGACAGAGCGCACGCTCCTGGCCGATGCCTCGCAGGAGGTCGTCGACGAGCGCTTCTACGCCATCGTGACCGACCTGGTGGGCACCCCGACCGAACTGGTCGACGAGACGGGCGGTGTCGGCTGGCGCTCCAGTGCCACGCTCTGGGGGCTGACCACAGGGGAGCCGGACGCCGCCACCAGCACGCCCCTGCGCTTCCCGGGGCAGTACTTCGACCCGGAATCAGGGCTCCACTACAACAACCTGCGACATTACGACCCGACCACCGCCGCCTACATCAGTCCGGATCCGCTCGGCCTGGACGCCGGGCCCAACCCGCGGGCGTATGTGCCGAACCCGCTCCGGTGGATCGACTACCTGGGACTGATCTGCCACTCCCGCGTCCTCGGCAAGAACCTGGCCGCGGACGGGCGCCCGGTCCTGGCCGGTCAGGCGGCGGCACACATCGTCCCCTCCACCCTGAACCGGGTGGTCGGCCGCACCGCGGACAGCCGCGCCATTCTGGCCCGGTACGGCGTGGACATCGACGAGGCGGCCAACGGCATACCCTTGGGGCACCCGCGGCCCCACAACTTCACCCACCGCAATCCGTTCCTGCTGAGGCTCAATGAGCACCTGAGGGACACGGAAGCAGCAGGACTGGCCGCGGGCCTCAGCAATGCCCAGATCGGTAACTCGATACGCGCGGAACTGCGCACCATCGGGCGTGAGGTCGAACACGAGCTGTCGCCCGGCCAGATGGTGAACAACCTGCCGGCACCGACAGCGCGTTGGACAAGGCTCACATTCTGATGGAAGGCGCCATGACGACCGAAGACCGCCGAACTCCTCTGTCCCTGTATCGCCTGTTGCCGAGCATGCGAGAGTTCCAGATGCTCCAGTTCGATGACGTCCGGGTGGAGCTGATGCGCTGGCAGTTGGGCGGTTCGACCGGGATGTATCCCACGGAGCTCACTGCGGAGTGGGTAGGCGACCCGCGCTGGAAGAAGAACGAGTTTCCGACCGGAACTCCCGGTTCCCCCGTCCTGAGCCGCCGTATCGCGGATCTGCTGCGGGACGACCTGGAGAAGGCGGGCCGGCTGTTGCCGGTGCGGATCGAGAAGGCGGCGGACGAGTACCTGCTGTACCTGGTGGAGCGGGTGGCGGACTGCCTGGACATGGAGAGGTCGTCGCCGCCGGATCAGCTGGGCCGGGTGCAGCGGTCGGTGTTCCGGCCGGAGGCGGTGCCGGTGGACGTGCCGGCGTTCCGCACGACGGGGTTTCCGACGGCTGTCTGCTGGAACGGCTGGGCGGTCGAGCGTCTGACCGCGCTGCTGGGTGACCAGTTGGAGGTGCGGCTGGTGTGGTCGGAGGATCCGGGGCTGGTTCCGCATCACAACCCGTGGGGGTTCTGACATGAGCGACGAAGCCGGGGCGGCGGCCCTCCGACAGCATGTCCTGAAGGAGGCCGTGCGCATCGTGGACGGCTTCCCCGAGGCGCTCAAGCCCGAGATCTACGTCGTCTCGTTCCGCATCTGGCGCGTGGGCCAGGACCCCCGCTGTCCGTATGTGGCCATCGGCTACAACACCGAGAGCGAGGTCCGCCGGGTCCTGGAGCAGGAGTGCTCGTACGAGGGGACGGCCCGGTGGGAGTACGCGTACTGGCTCCTGGAGGGTTTCGAGACGGTCGGCCACGTGCCCGAGGACCCGGTCGGCAGCGCCCTGCACCTGGCAGAAGCCAAGGCGGAGGGGCTCTGGTACGAGGACGACGGCACACTCTCCGAGGACGAGCGGGACGCCCGTGACGACGAACTCGTCGCGCACTTCGACGCAGTCTGCATCGACACGGCGCGACGCCTGCGGGCCGACGGGCACCTCGAACGGGCCCTCGGACGGCCGGTGCCGGTCGTGCTGTTCGACATGGACCGGCCCGGCTGGGAGACGGAAGCCACCGAGGCGGCCAATCCTCCTGAGGTGATCGCCGAGTTCGCGGAGCATCACGCGGCGCTGTGACGGCGCGGCGGGACGCAGAAAAGCCGAGCATCGGAGCGACGGCGCACCCGGCACCCCAGAAGGATGGACGGCCGTGATGGTCGGCGTGCGCCGCGGTATCGACAGGATATCGGACCGAATTATTCCTCACGGGTGCGTAAGAGGAGGGCTGTATGGATCCGGCCGTTGTCGTGTCGAGTTTTCCGGGTGTTGAGGAGTTTTCGGGAATCTCGGACGCCTGGCACTGGTCGCCCATTCCCGGGCTCGACTTCGCTGCGGTGCTCAGCGGGGATCGTCGGCATCTCTTCCAGGTGAACGCCCGTGACTCCTACGACGAGGGGCTGGTCCGCGCGCTCCTCGTGACGGCACGCGAGAACAGCTCCCGGCTCCAGTCCGGCGACACACTGTTGACCACGATTCCCGGCTTCCGGTATCCGGGGCGCGATTTTGACGTCCTCGCCGCTGCGCGTCCGGGGGTGCACCGTTATCACGAAGTGCAGCAACCGGAACTGCAGAAGGTAACCTGGGCAGTATTCCCCGGATACGCGTGTGAATTCGCTCGGCCCGACCGTTATTCGGTGGAGGATGCCCGGGAGAGATTCATCAGGTTCCTCACTCCGGCCGACCTCGATCGGACACCGGTTCCCTTCCTCAGGGTGCGGTACGACAACACGGTGACCAAGGGAAGGGCGGGCGGTCCGGACGGCGTTCTGGTCAAGCCGGAGACTTTGTACCGTGAACTCGAACTGCTCGACGCCGCCCCGGGAAGCTTTGTCGAGTTCGAGAATTTCCGCGGACAGGTATTCCGGGTGGATTGGGACGTGGACTGGATTCTCTCCGGAGGAGCAGAAGGAGACGGGGCGCGCCGCCTGTGTCTCGATGACCTGTTGGCGTTCGCGGCGAAGTCCCTGCATGTCTGAGGCGTGGCTGCGGGTCACGGATGAAGTCGGTGGGAGCCTCAGGGCGACGGCGAGGCCCCCCGCGACGCCCCGGAAGGTGGGGCTCAGAGCGACAGTTGCGCCCTACCCCGACGGCACCCCGGAGGTGGGACGAGCGCACCCCACCCCCCCCACCCCGTCCCCCATGCGACTGAAAGATCACTGCCACGCGACCCGGCCGTGAGCACCTCGTGCAGGCCTCGTGCGCAGTCCGTGACGAATCGTCGGCGCCGGGGCCTTCGTCGATTCGCGCCCGCACACCGGAGCACCAGGTCCGATTCCCTTCCCCAACAGGGAACCAGACGCCCTCCGTTGCGCGTGAACAACGACGAGTCCGCCGATGTCAGCGGTCCCTGACGCGCCTTGAGGGGCTTATGTGCGGCTGATACGGTGCCATGGCTTGACACTCGCTCCAGCGCTGGCTATCCGGCCAGGTCGGGCGGTACGTCCACCTCGGGCGGACCGGGGGCGAAGTGTCCCAATTGGCATGTGAATTGGCAGAAATCTTCTTGGGTGTACGGGGAGCGGTTGCGTGAAGATCCAAGAGCGTACGGGGGCGGGAAACAACCGTTCCGCCACGTCGGCGCAGCCGGCGATGGGTGAGCGTCTGCCCTCGGCGCCTCGCGAGCGCAAACCCGCGCTCGCCGCTCTCGCGGTCCTCCTCATCCTCGTCGGCGCCCTCGGCGCCACCATGCTGGTGCTGCGGGCCGGCGACCGTGTCGAGGTCGTCCGGGTGACGGCCGACATCCAGGCCGGCGAGTCCGTGGGCGACCACATCACCTCGGTGATGGTCGCGGACGACCCCTCCATCAACTACGTCCGCTGGAACCAGCGGACCGGCCTCAAGGCGCTCAAGGCGAAGTCCACCATCTACAACGGGACCGTCGTCATCGGCGACATGTTCGCGAGCAAGAGCAGCCTCCCCGCCGGCAAGGCCGTCGTCGGTCTCTCCCTCAAGGAGGGCCAGTACCCGGCCGACCTGAAGTCCGGCGACATCGTCGCCGCCTACTTCGTCGGTGACAGCTCCTCTTCCTCCTCGTCGTCCTCCTCCTCCTCGGAGAGGTCCGGCTCGTCGTCGAGCGGCGGAAGCAGCACGCCGATCGTCTCCGCGGCCCGCGTCACCAGCGTGCCGGACGACAGCGACAGCACCATCAGCAGCACCAACAAGCAGGTCACGGTGACCGTCGACGAGAGTGACGCGGCGGCACTGACCCGCGCCGCCGCCGCCAACGCGGTCTCCCTCGTCCTGGTCTCCGGCAACTGAGGGCGAGTGGAGTAGAAGCCATGGCGCTCATCGCCCTCGCCGCCGACAAGGGATCCCCCGGCGTCACGACCGCCGCCGTCGCCCTCGCCGCGGTCTGGCCCCGCCGGGTCCTGCTCGCCGAGACGGACCCCGCAGGCGGCGACCTCGTCTACCGCAGCGCGGCGGCCCACGGCGGTCCGCTGAACCCCAACACCGGCATGCTGTCCATCGCGGCGACCGCACGGCGCGGTCTCGTGCCCGACCAACTCTGGGACCACGTCCAGCCGTTGAGTGGCGGCCTGGAGGTACTGGTCGGGCTCGGCATCGCCGAACAGGCCGCCGGTCTCGCCGGACTGTGGCCCACCCTCGGCCGGGCGTTCGCGCAGCTCGCCGATTCCCCGCACGCGCCCGCCGACGTCATCGCCGACTGCGGCCGGATCAGCGGCGAGACCCCCGTCGTCGAGATGTTCTCGCAGGCCGCCCTGGTCCTGCTGGTCTCCCGTACGGAGCCGGAGTCCATCGCCCGCGTACGCGACCGGGCCGCCGCCCTCGCCGCCAAGCTGCACGGCGGCCCCCGCGGCGCCGCGACCCTCGCCACGCCGCTCATCGGCGTCGTCCTCGTCACCGACCCCGGCGACTCCGCGAAGCTCGTCCACCAGGTCAACGACATGCTGGTGGCGGCGCAGACCGGTGCGCGCGTCGTGGGCACCCTCGCCGACGACCCCGCGGGCGCCGACCAGTTGGCGGGACGCAAGCGCGGACGGCTCGACAAGTCGCTGCTCATCCGCTCGGCCCGCAAGGTCACCGCGGACCTGTACCAGCAGTACGGCGCCGCCTGGTCCGTACCGGCCACCGGGGCGCAGGGGCCGCACGGGCAGCCCGCCGCCGGAGCAGGGCGATGACCGCCGTCGACCACCAGCTGGTCAAGCGGTTCCGGCAGGACGCCGGTGACCGCATCGCCGAACAGCGCCGCGAGGACCAGGTCCGCGGCGTCACGCCGATGTCCAGCGAGGACGAACGGCACTACGCGCGGGCGGTCATAGCCCAGATACTCGAGGACTACGCCCGTACCGAGATCAACCTCGGACGCACCCCCCTCGACGCCGAGACCGAGGAGCAGTACGCGGCCGCCGTGCACGCCGCGCTGTTCGGCGTGGGCCGCCTCCAGCCGCTCCTCGACAACCCGGAAGTCGAGAACATCGACATCAACGGGTACGACCAGGTCTTCATCGGCTACGCGGACGGCCGCGAGGTCAAGGGCGATCCCGTCGCCGAGAACGACGAGGAACTGATCGAGCTCATCCAGGTGCTGGGCGCCTACTCCGGTCTCTCCTCCCGGCCCTTCGACTCCGCCAACCCGCAGCTCGACCTGCGGCTGCCGGACGGGTCGCGGCTCTCCGCCGTCATGGACGTGACGCGCCGGCCCGCACTGTCCATCCGCCGTGCGCGGATGGGCAAGGTCTTCGTCTCCGACCTGGTCGGGAACGGCACCATCACGCCCGAGGTCGCCCACTTCCTCGCCTGCGCCGTTCGCGCCCGCAAGAACATCATGATCGCCGGCGCCACCAACGCAGGAAAGACCACCCTGCTGCGCGCCCTCGCCAACGAGATCCCGCCGCACGAGCGCCTCATCACCGTCGAACGGGCCCTGGAACTCGGCCTCGACACCTTCACCGACCTGCACCCGAACGTGGTGGCCTTCGAGGAACGGCTGCCCAACTCCGAGGGGCAGGGGTCGATCACCATGGCCGAGCTGGTGCGCCGATCGCTCCGTATGAACCCCTCCCGGGTCATCGTCGGCGAGGTCCTCGGCGACGAGATCGTGACCATGCTGAACGCCATGTCGCAGGGCAACGACGGCTCGCTGTCCACGATCCACGCGAACAGCTCCAGCGAGGTCTTCAACCGCATCTCCACCTACGCGCTCCAGGCGACCGAGCGGCTGCCCATCGAGGCCAGCCAGATGCTCGTCGCGGGCGCGGTGAACTTCGTCGTCTTCATCCAGCGGCGCAACAACTACCAGACGGGCGGCCGGCTCCAGCGCATGGTCACCTCCGTGCGCGAGGTCAACGGCGTCGACGGCCGGGTGCTGTCGAGCGAGGTGTTCGCCGAGGCCCCCGACGGACGGGTCGTGCCGCACGCGCCCATCGCCTGCCTCGACGACCTGGTCCAGCACGGCTACCGGCTGCCCGGCGGCGGGAATTGGGGCTGATCATCGCATGACGGACATGACTTCCCTCGCCGCGCTCGGCTCGCTCGGCTCCATGGGCGGGCTGTTCTCCACCACCGTCCTGTTCGCGCTCGCCTCCGGTGTCGCCGTGGGCGGCGGCATCGCGCTGTTCGCCGTCGCGGTCCGCGGACTGCCGGCCAAGCCCGAGCACGAGAAGCAGAAGGCGAGCGAACGGGCCGGTGAACTCGTCCGGTTCGCCGGCCGACGCGGATCCACCGCCGCCATCGTGGGACTCGTCGTCCTGCTGCTGACCCGGTGGGCCGTCGCCGGAATCGCCGCCGGAATCCTCGTCTTCTTCTGGGACAAGCTCTTCGGCGGCGCCTCCGAGGAGCGCGCCGCGATGCGCCGGGTGGAGGCCCTGGCGTCCTGGACCGAGTCGCTGCGCGACACCATCGCCGGAGCGGTCGGCCTGGAACAGGCCATCCCCGCCTCGGCACGCGCCTCGGCCCCCGTCCTGCGGCCCCACCTGGACTCCTTGGTGGACCGGCTGCGTTCCCGTACGCCGCTGCCCGAGGCACTGCAGCAACTGGCCGACGAGATCGACGACGCGTCCGCGGACATCATCGTGGCCGCACTCATCCTCAACGCCCGGCTGCGCGGGCCAGGTCTGCGCCAAGTGCTCGGCGCGCTCGCCAAGTCGGCTCGCGAGGAGGTCGACATGCGCCAGCGCGTGATGGCCCAGCGCGCCTCGACCCGCCGCTCGGTGCAGATCGTCGTCGCGGTGTCGATCGCCTTCGTCCTCGGCCTGTCGATCTTCAACCGCGACTTCGTCAAGCCGTACGGCACGGCGGTCGGACAGCTCGTCCTCGCCTGTGTCTGCGGCCTGTTCGCGCTCGGCTTCTGGTGGCTGCGCAAGCTCTCCACCATCGAGACGCCCGAGCGGTTCCTGGTGCGCGACGAGTCGTCGGTGCAGTTCGTGCGCCCCCGTACGCCGGCTTCCACCGACGAGGCGGTACGTCGATGAACCTGACCATGCCGATCCTGATCGGCGCCGTCCTGGGCCTGGGCGCCTACGCACTCGTACGCGCCCTCATGCCGTCGAAGCGCAGCGCGGTCGCGCAGGTCGCGCGCATCGACGCGATGCGGGCGCGGGGCGCCGCCTACGAATCCGCGCACCGCGGCGGACAGGACGCCGGGAAACTCGGCAGTCTGCGGGCCCAAGTCGGAACCCGGGTCGCCGAGTTCTACCTCCAGCAGGGCTGGGAGCAACGCTCGCTGCGCGCCGACCTCGCCGTCCTGGACCGGAGTTGGGAGAAGTTCCTCGCGACGAAGGTGCTGCTCGCCGCGGCCGGCGTGTTCTTCGGACCGTTCCTCTTCGCCGTCGTCTGGACGCTCGGCTTCGGCAGCAGCCCGATCATCCCGGTCTGGCTGGCCCTGCTGTTCGCCCTCGTCTTCTTCTTCCTCCCCGACGTGGAGGTGCGGCGGGACGCGGCGGACAAGCGGCGCGACCTGCGGCGCGTGATCGGCGCGTACCTGGACCTCGTGTCGATGAGCCTGGCCGGCGGCCGGGGCCTGCCCGAGGCGCTGATGGCCGCCGCCGAGGTCTCCGACGGGTGGGCCACCCAGCGCATCCGCAACGCGCTCGCCGACGCCCGCATCACCGGCATCAGCCAGTGGCAGGCCCTCGGCTCGCTGGGCGAGGAACTCGGTGTCGAGGAACTGAAGGACCTGTCGGCCTCCCTGGCACTGGTCGCGGACGACGGCGCGAAGGTCCGCGAGTCGCTCGCCTCCCGCGCCGAGACCATGCGGCACCGCGAGCTCTCCGAGATCGAGGGCAGCGCGGGCGAGAAGTCGCAGTCGATGCTCGTCGCCCAGCTGCTGCTGTGCGCCGGCTTCCTGGTCTTCCTGATCTTTCCCGCCGCCATGCGCGTCTTCCAGGTCTGACGCCGACCGACAACTTCATCCACGTCATTTCGAGAGGACAACTCATCATGAACGGACGGAACTTCAGCACCGGGATCCCGGGGGTGGACTTCCTGATCACCTTCCTCCAGGGCCGGGTGCAGCGCGCCCGCTCCGGCGAACTCGACCGGGGTGCGTCCGCGGTGGAGTGGGTCATCATCTCCGCCGTCGTCGTCGCGATCGTCGGCGTGGTCGCCGCCATCATCAACGCCGCCCTCAGCGACGGCGCCAACAAGGTGGGCGACTGCATCAAGGGCGCGGACGCCGGCAAGACCTGCTGAGCCGTTCCGTTACTTCTCACACGGGGACACGGGTGCGCGCACGTCCAGGGGTACGTCGCTGGGTACGCCGCCGGGTGGAGGCCGCCTCCGCCCGCGGCGATTCCGGCATGACCGCGATCGAGTTCGTGCTGCTCACGCCGGTGCTCTTCTTCATGATCTTCGCGACGGTGCAGTTCGCGCTGTACTTCTTCGCCGACCACGTGGCCCAGGCGGCGGCCCAGGCGGGTGCCCGCAAGGCCCGCGCCACGGCCGACGAACAGCCCGGAGCGTGGCGGGGCGAGGCACGTGACGTCGTGGACAGCTACATCCGCCAGCTCGGCCCGCAGCTGGTCCTGTCCCCGGACGTGAAGCTTCTCCAGCCCGAGCAGAACAAGGTCGGGGTGGAGATCACCGCCAAGGTGCCCACCGTGTTCCCGGGCCTGGACCTCACGGTGCATGCCCAGTCGGTGGGCCCGGTGGAGAGATTCGTGAAGGAGGGCGAGAACTGATGGCGGGGCTCGTCTCCTTCGTACGGGACCGGGTGACGGAGTGCCGCGAGGGCGACCGGGGCCGGGGACCCCGGGGGGCCTGGGGTCACCAGGGGGACCGGGGACTGTCCACCGTGGAGGTGGTCATCCTCGCTCCCGTGATGATCCTCTTCATCCTCGTCCTGGTGGCCTTCGGGCAGCTCGTGGACGGCCGGGGCGCGCTCGACGGGGCCGCGCGGGACGCGGCACGCGCCGGATCCCTCCAGCGGGAGGAGACGACCGCCATGTCCGAGGCGCAGAAGGCGGCCGACGCCGACCTCGCGGACGTGTGCTCCGGCCCGGTGACCGTCACCAAGACCAGCACCGGATTCGCGGACGCCGAGCTCTTCACGGTCGAGGTCAGCTGCCAGGTGCGGGGCCTTGCCATGCTCGGCCTGGACGTCCCGACGACCCTGACCAGCTCGTTCACCTCGCCGCTCGACCCCTTCAAGAGGAAGGCGTGATGGGGCACATGAGGCTGCGCGCAGACGTGGGACAGGCTGGTCCTGGTGCCCGGGCGGGGCGGAGCGAACCGGGCGACCGGGAGGTGCCCTCGGGGCTGCGTACCCGCGCCCGGGAGTGGGCCGGGGCGCGCCGGGCCCGCCTGGACGACCGTGGTTCCGGTGCCGGCGCGGTCATCATCTTCGCGATCGTCTTCCTCTCCCTGTCGGCCTTCGTCATCGACGGCGGCATGTCGATCTCCAAGCGCGAGCGGGCCGCGGACATAGCGGAACAGGCCGCCCGCTACGCAGCCCAGGACGTAGACAAGGAAGCCCTCTACCAGAACCAGGGCAAGGGCGGCGCCCCCATCCGCTACCAGAACTGCGGGGCCCGCGTGAAGGCGTTCGCCCGCGAAATGGGCATGTCCGGCGCGGACATCGCGGCCACGCACTGCGTGGCCGCGGACGAGAACCAGGTCGAGGTCGAGGTCCAGCTCACCTACTCCCCGGTCTTCACCGGCATGTTCTACGGCGGCGACGTCGTCGTGCACGGCAGCGCGGTGGCGGAGAACGAGGTCGGCTGAGCCGGCATCGCGGCGGCGGACGAGCGGAGGTGGCCTGGCGGTGTTCGGGCGGAAGAAGGACGAGCCGGTCGTCGAACCCGTGCCGTGGGAAGGGACCGGCGGCGTCGGCGGCTTCGTCGTCGGCGACGTGCTGCGCCCGGCGGCCTTCCGGCGCAAGGCGCTGACGGGGGAGCGGGCGGTACGGGAACCGACGATGCGGGACGGCGTACGGTACTTCGCCCCGGCGGCGGTCGTCACACGCCTCGGTGAGGCCGACGACAGGACCCCGTCGTACGAGCTGCACGCGGCCGTCGAGCCCGGTGGGGCACCACTGTGCGTCCTCACGCCCGTGAGCCGCGGCACCGCCTACCGCGTGACCGACGCCGACGGAGCGGAACTGGGACACGTGCACCGCACCTCCGCCGCCAAGCGGGCCGTCCAGCACGGCTGGTGGCTGCGGCAGCCCGGACACCCGGAGATCGTGGCCCGCTACCACTGGGCCAGGGGCAGTGCGAAGGACATCGCCGCGCGGGGCAGGGAGAAGGCCGTCCGCGGGGCCGGCGCCCTCGTGTCCGGCGTCGTCGACTCCGTCGCCGGCCTGGGGGCCGAGGGCGGCGACCAGCGGGGTACGCACGTGTGGAAGCCGGTGACGTGGCGTACGGGGGACGAGGAGGAGGACCTGGTCCTCACCTCCGGCCACCTGGACGGCGTGCGGGTGTACCACCCGCACGCCCCTTGGCTGGACCGACGCCTGGCGTTCGCCCTGGCGGTACTGCGAGAGGCGTGACGCCGGCCGGCGCGGTGCGATGCGCCCGGCCCTGCGCTACTTCCCGCCGTCGCCCTTGCCGCCCTTCTTCTCCGTCTTCACCCCGTCGGAGACGTCCTTGGCCAGCTTGTCGTCGAGCTTCTTGAACTCGCGGACGACGGCGTCGGACATGTCGGCGAGGGCGTCGAGGGCCTGGGAGATGTCCTCACGGCCGTCCTCCCAGCCGGACTCGAAGTCGTCGAGCGCGTCGTAGACCGTGTGGTCGCCGAGGTCGTCCTTGTAGGACTCGAAGAGCTTCTTGGTGTGGTTCAGCCGGGTCTTGATGTCGCGCAGCCGCCCGCCGTAGTCCTCCAGCTCGCTGAGCGGGAGCGCGAGGTCGCTCTTGCCCGTGCCCATGTGCGGTTCCCCCTTGATTCGTCAGACGAAGCGGAACGTGCCGGTCACGGCGTCGAAGACGTCGTGGAACGCCTCCGCCAGGTCCAGCACCGGGCTGGCCCCGGAGACGAGCACCACCTGGCCGGCGGTTCCCGGGACGGGAATGTACGTCTGGGTCAGCACCATACGAAGGGTACGGGTGTCTCCCTGCGCGACGGGAACGTCCTCGACGCCGAACGTCCGGGCAGCCGGGCCGACTTCGGGGATGTCGACCGTGGTGACCGTGCGCCAGACGTCGCCGTCGCGGCGCGGCGTGATGGCCCGGAGGCTCTCTGTGATGGCCCGCGGATCCGTGGACAGGGCCACGCCCTGCTTGTTCTTGGCGCCGAGCACGGACATGGTGACGGTCGCCGACAGCGGCACGCCCTCGAAGTTCTCCGCCATGCAACCCATGTACACGGCACCGGAGTCGTGCGCGTCCTTGGCCATCCTGCGCAGCATGGCGGTCAGCTCGGCGCGGTAGTCCCCGAGTTCGGGAACTTCGCGGATCCGCTCGTCGACGAGCGCGCGGATGGTGCTGTCCCGGCCCTCAGGGCGGATGTCGAACTCCCACCAGGACTCGGGGACGGACAGGGAAATTCCTCTGAAGTCCTCCTGGGCCACCTCCTGGACGCCCTCCTGTTCGCCCGGGCCGGCTGGGTCGTGGATCGGGTCGGGCGTGGTGGGCACGGTGCTAGATTCCTCTTTCCTGCCTCATGAGTTGTCCTGCCGTCAGCCGTCAGCCGTCAGCCGTCAGCCGTCAGCCGTCTGGCTTCGGCGGTCAGTCGGGAATCGGGAGCCCCGCGGCCTCGGTGAGCCGCATTGCTTCGTCCTCCGAAATCTCGGGCGGTACGAAGTCGAGCGACTCCGCGTGCCGGATGAACTCGGCGGGCGGGGCCACGCGATGGTACTGGACGTAGTCGGACCAGGCCAGATTCCAGACCCAGGTCCCGTCCGTCATGACACCGACACGAACCCGCATTCCCTCGGAATCGGAAAAGGGGTCGGGAAGAGTACCGGGGGAGAAGAGCAGCGGTTCTGCGCTCTCCAGATATCCGGCAAGCTTGACAGCGAGTTTCTCTGTGAGCGAACCAATGGCGCACTCGATATAGGTTTCTTCCTCTCCGATACGGTAGGGCGCGGGCACCGTCGTCATGGGCGCAGGTCGACCGCCTTTCAGAGTGTGCCGAGCTGGGCGATGCCGGTGAAGTCGCGGCTGTCGAGGCGCGGGCCGACAATCAGTACGGAATGTCAAGAGCTTCGCAGAGCTCCATGATTCGTTCTTCCGAGACCTCGGGCAGCAGGAAGTCGAGCCTCTCGACATGATGCATGAAGTCGTCCCCGGGGGAGATTCGGCTTTCGCGGACCAGGTCGGCCCACGCGAGATCCCACACCCATTCACCGTCCGTCATGACTCCGACGCGCACACGGTGTTCAGGGTTGTCGGACAGAGGCGACTGTCTTGTGCCCGGGGCGAGCACAAGGTCTTCTGCGGTCTCAAGGTATTCAGCCAGACGCTCGCTGACTTCGATGGTAAGACGATCGGGCTCTGCCGGGACCGTGCGGGCTGGTTCATTCAGCTTGAAAGGCGCTGGGATCTGCTTCATGTCAGAGACGTGGATTTCTACTTCGTGAAGCTGCGCGTGGCTCAGGCCGAACCATGGGCCGCTGTTCTTCACCACCATCCACCGGTCGGTCACGGTGCTTTGGAATATCTGGCATTCGTCGCATCTCTCCCGGACGTTTCTTTCGCCGGCTCCTGCCTATGTCACATCGATTCCGAGGTCCCGTTCCAGGATTTCCATCAGCCGCGTCTCCGGCACTTCCGGCATCTGGTGGTGGGCGAGCCTGACGTGGGCGACGAACTCCGCGGGCAGGGACACGTGATACGTGCCGAGGTAGTAGGGGAGATCCTCACGCCACAGCCAGGTGCCGTCCGTGTAGAGAGATCCGATGCCGCACAGGCCGGGAGCTCCGGGGTCCAGGACGTCGGGGCCCGCGCTCATTTCGCTCCAGATCCGCGCCCCGTTTCTGAGGTAGGAGACGACCTCCGCCTCGTCCGGCTCTCCCGTCGGGTTCACGGCATCACGCATGAGTCCGTCAAGAGGCAGTCCCCAGCCGGGGTCGAGTTCGGAGAAGAAGCCTACGGGGCGGATCATCTGAGCTCCTCGGTTGCGCCGCCCTCGCGGTGGCCTCGGCGATGGCGCAGTGAGCCGTCGGATCAATCCGCCTTCCCGGTGCGGGCTTTGCTGTCGCCGGGCTGTGTCTCGATCGCCGTGCGGCACGACTCCGTGCCGATGTGGGCGACGTCGGCGCGCGCGGGCCTACCGGTTGATCGACTGGATTTCCTGGACATTCATGTCCTGGGTCGTCTCGAAGGTGCCGTCCGGGAGGTCGCCCTTGGCGCCGCCGGTGCCTTCCCAGGAGATCTGCCAGGTGATGGAGGCCTTCAGCTGGTACGGCGCACCGCTCGTGGCGCGCAGGTACTCGATGCCGCACGGCGGCGTCCTGTCGGAGTCGCCCTTCTCGTACGGGGTGCCGATCGAGCCGTCGTCGTTGATCTTGCACTCGCCGGAGGCCGGGAAGGTGTCGGCGTCCTCCGTGCCGGGCTCCAGGTGCAGCGCGACCGGCTTGGCCGTGGTCTCCGCCCACAGGTTGGTGTTCGGGAGCTCGGCACGGACGGTGACGTCCTGGAAGGTGCCCTTGTCGAGCCAGATCCACGTGGGCAGATTGACCGTGGACTTGCCCTCGGGCTTGAGCTCGATCTTGGTGTCCGGGATCTTGACCTGGTTGTAGGCGTACTCGGCGAGCGTCTTCGGGGTCGGGGCGTTCGGGACCTGCGGGACCGTGTTGCCGTCCTGCCAGAACATGATCCGGCCGCAGTCCCACGACTTGGGGTCCGTGTCGTCCGGTGCGACGCTGCGCCAGAAGTACCCCTTCTTGCCTATGTTGTAGTCCTTGTAGCCGGGCGCGGCGGACCAGGTGTCGTCGAAGTTCTTCTCAGGCTTCTCGTCCCGGTAGTGGTCCGTCCACAGCCCCTTGCCGATCCACGTCTCGTGGACGCCGACATCGCCACTGCCGTTCGTCTCCGAGAACTTCTTCAGTTGCTCGGGCGTCATGACGGGCTCGTACCAGCACGCCGGGGGCTCCCAGCTGGGGTCGACCGACGTGATGTTGCCCCGCTTGCCCGTGGTGGGGCCCTTCACCTGGCGGACCTTGATCTGGGACTGGGTGGCTGAGGCGTTGATGTTCCCGTTGCCGTCGGAGTTGCCCGAAGGGCCCGTCGGCGGCGTGGTGTTGTCGGCGGGACCGTCCGCGTACGCCGTGCCCCCGCTCCAAAGCACCAATGCCGCCACCGCCACCGGGGTCCAGTGGGAAGAACGTCCGCGCATCCTCATGCCTGGCACTCCTTCGCCTTCCCCTTGACCTCGATCACCTGTGCCTTCCAGGCAGGCGAGGAGCCGGTCGGCGGGAACATCATCATGGTGAACTTCTGATAGCTGCTCAGGCTCTCCTTGGTGCGCAGGACCTTTCCGGTCTTGATCTCCTTGCCGAAGAACTCCGCCTGGTTTCTGCAGAAGCTGACGAGGACGCGCTTCCCCTTCCCCACGGCGTTGGTCTCGGCGTCGTAGTACTTGTCCGTGCCGGTCACGGTCCAGCCGCCCTTGACCCACGCCTGGATCTGGGACTTGGCGTACTGGGAGGCGCTGCCGTCCGAGTAGAACTGGTACGCGGGATCCTCGGGGTCCCGCTTGTCGATGCCGTGGTCGAGGGCGCGGATGTAGTTCTGTGCGTCCGAGAGCGCCGCCGCGTGCTTGGCGTCGGACGGGGTGTCGAAGTCGAAGACCAGGTCCAGGTCCTTGGGCACGCTCACGTCGGGCCGGCCGGCCTGGGTGCCCCCCGACGCCGAAGCCGACGGTGACGTCGAGCCGGTGTCCGCGCCCTTGATGTCGTCCGAGGACTTGTCGTCGCCTCCGCCGCAGGCGGTGAGCAGGAGGGCCGTGGTCGCGGTGAGCGCGGCGGCGGCTGTGGTCAGGGCGCGACGGGACACGGGCTTTCTCCCCCTGTGTTCGGCATGTGTGCAGCAGAGAACGAAGCTATCAGGGGCACGTAGAGGGCATCGGGGCGGCAACGGGGGATTGTGTGGGGACCGTGAGAACTGTGACATGACGGTTGCGAATGATGATGAGCTGAGGCGGGACACGGATTCCGGGGCAACAGGCAAGTCGGACTTAGGGGGTGAGGGCCGGTAAAGCGGGCCGTGGCTCAAGTCCCGTCCCCTGTCTGACCTTCGACGACCTCCGTACGATCTCGATAGGCTCAGCACACCCCCCGGACCACCTCAGCAGCTCCAAGCTCTCGCCTCCCTCACCACACGACCCCAGGACACCCGCCATGGCCCGACGCACCACTTCAAGCTCGACGGGAAGCACGCCGGGTCCGAGGAATCGGACGCCACAGCCGCTGCCCCGGCGTCGACGGACGTTCGGGGACTTCGCGAAGGCGACCGCCGCGTTCGTCGCGCTGCTGGTGCTGCTCGTCGGCGTTCCGGGCGCGCTCGTGGTCAGCGTGGGGTGGCCGCTGCCGCACGGGGCGCCCTCGCTGGACTGGCTCCAGCAGGAGATCACGGTCGGCACGTTCATCAACGTGCTGACGGTGATCGTGTGGTTCGCCTGGGCCCAGTTCACCGCCTGCGTGCTCGTCGAGGTGAAGGCCGCGCTGTCGGGCGTGGGCCTGCCGAACCGCGTCCCCGGCGCCGGTCCGAGCCAACTGCTCGCCCGCCAGCTCGTCGCCGCGCTGCTGCTCGTCGGCGCCACCGCGGCCAGCTTCGCGCCGGGCCTCTCGCAGCTCGGCCAGAGCCTGGAGGGCAACCAGCGCGGCACGGTCGCCGCCGCGCAGCAGACCCCGGGCGGGCTGTTCGCACAGCAGCAGGAGCAGGCCGCGTCCAGCGCGGCCGCCGCGCTCGCCGAGCAGGCCGCCGACGCGGCGTCGCACGCCGACGCCGGGAGCGGTCACGACGCCCACGAGGGCGACACCAAGTACTACCGGATCCATCCGCCCGAGGGGCGCCACCACGACTCGCTGTGGGAGATCGCCGAGCGACACCTCGGCGACGGGCGCCGCTACAAGGAGATCTACCAGCTCAACAAGGACCGTACGCAGCCCGACGGTTCCAAGCTCTCCGAGGCGAGCCTGATCCGCCCCGGCTGGATCCTGGAGATGCCCGGCGACGCCCACGGCGGCGATCTCGTCGAACTGCCCGACGAGGCGCCGAAGGTCTCCGAGCAGGTCCAGCAGCAGATCCACGACTACGCGAAGACCGGCGACCACCAGCAGGGCGGCGGGCAGCAGGGCGGCGGCGCCGGCGACCGGGACACCGCCCACATCCACCTGCCCCATCAGCGGCCGGGCGGCGACCAGGGAGTCGGCCGTGCCGGGGACCAGCGGCACGAGCAGGGCGCCTCGCACGCCTCGGACTCCTCGGCCGCCGAGGAGAGCGGGTTCTCCTTCGGGCTGCCCGAGACGCTCGTCGGCGCCCCCCTCCTCGCCGCGGGCCTGCTCGGCGCGCTCGGCCGCCGGCGTCGCCAGGCCCTGTGGCAGTCGGCGCTCGGCGCGGTCGGCGGACGGCGCGGCATGGAACCGCCGGTCCCCACCGGTTCGGCCGCGGACGCCCAGGACGCGCTGCTGGTGGGCGCAGACCCCGAGGGCGTACGCCTGCTCGACCTGTCGCTGCGCGGGCTCGCCGCGGCGCTCGCCGCCGAGTCCCGCCCGCTGCCGACGGTCTACGCGGCCTGGCTCAGCGGCAACGGCGACCTGCACCTCCAGCTCGCCCAGCCGGCCGGGAAGCCGCCCGCGCCCTGGCAGCTCGGGCAGGACCAGACGTTCTGGATGCTGGCGCGCGCCGACGCGGAGCGGTACGAGGACGTCGACACCGCCGCTCCCTACCCCGGCCTCGTCAGCCTCGGGACGATGGACGACTCCCGGCTGCTCCTCAACCTGGAGTCCGTCCCCGGCATCGTGTCGCTGAGCGGCAGCGCGAGCGACCGTGCGGGCGTCTTCGCCTCCGTCGCCGCCGAGTTGGCGACCAATGGCTGGTCCGACCGCATGACGATCACGCTCGTCGGCTTCGGCGAGGACCTCACGCCGCTGGCGCCCAACCGGCTGCGCCACCTCGACGACGTCGAGGCGCTCGTGGAGACCATGGAGGCGGAGACGCGGCAGCGGCGCGGCGCGCTGGGCGCCGCCGGCCACGACTCCGTGCTCACCGGCCGTACCGGGCCCGCCCAGCACACCCGCTGGGCCCCGCACCTGGTGCTGCTCGCCGCCGAGCCGTCCGCCGAGGACGCCGTCAAGCTCGCCGAACTCGCCGCCGACGCGAGCCGGCTCGGCATCGGCTACCTCGTCGGCACGGAGAGCGGTGATCTGCCGGGCGCCGCCTGGGAGATGGAGATCACCGGCGAGGGCAAACTGCTCGCACCGCTGCTCGGCCTCGAACTCGACGCGCAGTCGCTGCCGGTGGCGCAGCAGCGGGCGGTCGTGGAGCTGTTCGTCGAGGCGGACCCCGAGCGGGAGAGCACCAACTCCGCGGCGCCGCCGTTCCTCGTCGACATCAGCGAGCAGGGACGTCCGGCGGTGTACGCGCGGCTCGTGGGCCCGTACGAGATCATCGGTCTGGACACACCCGACGGCGAGCGCAGCCCGTTGATGCATGAGGCGCTCGCCCTGCTGCTCCTGCACCGCGAGGGCGTGCACCCCCGGGTGCTGTCGTCCGCGCTGTGGCCGCGCGGGGTCACCGACGACGTGCGGGACGCGCTCGTCGAGCGGCTGCGCGACTGGCTCGGCACCGACCCGGACGGCACCGCCCGCCTCGGCACCGACGCCACCGGGCGGCTCACGCTCGCCAAGTCGGTCGTCTCCGACCTGGACGTACTGCGGTCGCTGTACCACGAGGCGACGCAGGGCAAGGGCGTCAACAGTCGTGCGGTGCGCGGGCGGTTGCTCACGGACGCGCTCGTCCTGGTGCGCGGTCCGCTGCTCGCCGACCGGCCGGCGGGCCGGTACGGCTGGCTCACGCACGAGATCATCGACGCGCAACTCCCGCTGCTCGTCGCGGACATCGGGCTCGCGCTGTCCGCCTTCCACCTGGAGAAGGATCGCGCGGAGAAGGCCATCGAGGCCCTGAACGCCGCCCTGAACTCCGCCCCCGCCGACGAGCGCCTGTGGAACGAGCTGCTGCGCGCGACGCACACGACCGGTGACGGCGACCGTATGAAGCGGCTCGCCGCGGACCTGGTCGCCCGCAGCGGTGCGCGCGGGCTGCCGCCGCGCACCGAAGCGCTGCTGGACGAACTGCTGCCGACGTGGCGGAGCGGTGTCGCCGCCGTCGGATGAGCCGGGTGGGGCGCGGGGCCGTGGGCCCGTCGGGGACCGGCCGTGCCCACCTGGGGCCCGCCGGGGCCTGCTGCGCCCACTTGGGGCCCGCCGGGGGCGGCCTGCTGCGCCCGCCGAGGGTCCGCCTGGGCGACCAGGCGCCCGCCCCGTGCGACGACGCCCCCGCCTCCGTGGCGGGAGGCGCCGAGACGGTCAGCTCCCTGCGGGTGCACGCGCCGAGGTGATCCGCCTCCTGCGGGAGGACGCGCCGAGACGATCCCCCTGCGGGAGGACGCCCGGTCCGGTCCGGCCCGCGGGCGACGACCGGACCCAAGGTGATCCGGGCCGACGGCCGAGCCCTGGTCCGCGCGCCGGTGCGGTCCGCGCCGGTGGGTCCGGTCGGCTGATCCGGCCCGCGGACGACGACCGGACCCAAGGTGATCCGGGCCGACGGCCGAGCCCCGGTCCGCGCGCCGGTGCGGCCCGCGTCGGGTGGGTCCGGTCGGCTGATCCGGCCCGCGGGCGACGACCGGACCCAAGGTGATCCGGGCCGACGGCCGAGCCCCGGTCCGCGCGCCGGTGCGGTCCGCGCCGGGTGGGTCCGGTCGGCTGATCCGGCCCGCGGGCGACGGCCGTGCCGGGCCGCCCCACCGGCGAAGGGCGGTCCCGCCGACCGGCCCGTGGGACGACGCCCGTGCTGATCCGCCCCGCGGACGATGGCCCACCCGGCGTGCCCTGCGCGACGATGACCCGCGGCAGTAAACGAACTCTTGGGGTGAATGCGTGGACCTCGAACTCTGGGTGGCCGTCGGCGCCGCTCTCTGGGGCGCGGCGGCCGGGCTGCTGGTGCCCCGGCCCGCGTACCGCTTGTCCGTGCGGCCGGACGAGCCGTGGCGCGACCGCTGCCCCGAGGGGCACGCCCTCACCGGCCCGGCGCGCGGCTGGCTCGGGCTCGCCCGCTGCCCGGAGTGCGGCGGCGACCGGAGGCGTGCGCCCGGCATCCCGCGTACGGCGTCGGAGGTGTCCGGCGACGCGGGCCGGGTGGCCCTGGGCGACACCCCGTCCGCGTACGGCCCCGGCGTGTCTCTCATCTCCCTCACCACCGCCGTCGTCTGCGCCGGGCTCGCCCTCGCCACCGGTACCCGGCCGGAGCTCGCCGTCTGGCTGCTGCTCGCGCCCCTCGGCGTGCTCCTCGCCGTGGTGGACTTCCGGGTGCAGCGGCTGCCGGACGTGCTGACCCTGCCGCTCGCCGGTGCCGCGCTCGTACTGCTCGGAGCGGCCGCGCTCGTGCCCGAGCACGCCGGGGACTGGTCGACGGCGTTGTACGGGGCGCTCGCGCTCGGCGGCGCGTACTTCCTCCTCTTCCTCATCAACCCGAACGGCATGGGGTTCGGTGACGTGAAACTCGCGCTGGGCCTCGGGGCCGTACTCGGCTGGTACGGGTGGAGCGTGGTGCTGCTGGCCACCTTCGCCGGGTTCCTGTTCGGCGGGCTGTACGGGATGGGCCTGGTCGTGGTGCGGCGCGCCGGACGCAAGACGTCGATCCCCTTCGGGCCCTTCCTCGTCGCGGGCGCCTACGTGGGGCTGCTGATCGGCGCGTACGCGGCCTGAACGGGGCCGTGGCCACGGGGTACGCGGGCTGGCGTCGAGCCCTCGAGGTGGCTGGCGTACGCTGGATCGGTCCGCCCACACCCCTCCGAAAGGGACGCCCCGGTGACCGAGAAGGCCGACCTCCAGTCCGTCCTCGACCGTGCCGCCGCAGGCGGGCGGATCACCCCCGAGGAGGCGCTCGACCTCTACCGGGACGCCCCGCTGCACGCCCTGGGTGCCGCCGCCGACGCCGTACGCCGCCGCCGATACGCCGGTACGGAGCACATCGCGACGTACATCATCGAGCGCAACATCAACTACACGAACGTGTGCGTCACGGCGTGCAAGTTCTGCGCCTTCTACGCGGCCCCCAAGGACACCGCCAAGGGCTGGACGCGCGACCTCGACGACATCCTGCGGCGCTGCGCCGAGACCGTCGAGCTCGGCGGCACGCAGATCATGTTCCAGGGCGGCCACCACCCGGACTACGGCGTCGAGTACTACGAGAAGCACTTCTCCGCGATCAAGGCCGCGTACCCGCAGCTCGTCATCCACTCGCTCGGCGCCTCCGAGGTCGAGCACATGGCCCGCATCTCCAAGGTGAGCGTCGAGGAGGCGATCCAGCGCATCCACTCCGCCGGACTCGACTCCTTCGCCGGCGCCGGCGCCGAGCTGCTGCCGGCGCGGCCCCGCAAGGCGATCGCCCCGCTGAAGGAGAGCGGCGAGCGCTGGCTGGAGATCATGGAGACGGCGCACCGGCTCGGTGTGGAGTCGACGTCCACGATGCTCATGGGCACGGGCGAGACCAACGCCGAGCGCATCGAGCACCTGCGGATGATCCGTGACGTGCAGGACCGGACGGGCGGCTTCCGCGCCTTCATCCCGTACACGTACCAGCCCGAGAACAACCACCTCAAGGGCCGTACGCAGGCCACGCTCTTCGAGTACCTGCGGATGATCGCGATCGCCCGTCTCTTCCTCGACAACGTGGCGCACATCCAGGGCTCCTGGCTGACCACCGGCAAGGAGGCCGGCCAGCTCTCCCTGCACTACGGCGCGGACGACCTCGGCTCGATCATGCTGGAGGAGAACGTGGTGTCCTCCGCGGGCGCCAAGCACCGCTCCAACCGCATGGAGATCATCGACCTGATCCGCAAGGCCGACCGCGTGCCCGCCCAGCGGGCGACGACGTACGAGCACATCGTGGTCCACGACGACCCGGCGAACGACCCCGTCGACGAGCGCGTCATGTCCCACATCTCGTCGACCGCGATCGAGGGCGGTACGGCACACCCCGAGCTGAAGCTGCTCGCCTCCAACTAGCCGCGCCGTGCTGACGATCCACACCGCCGACGAGCTCCGGCGCAGCTGGGGCGACACGGCGCCGCTCAAGGACGGCGCCGTGGCTGTCGAGGGGGACCGTGTCGCGGGCGTGGGTCCGCTGGACGAGTTGCTGGAGCGGTTCCCCGGGGCGCGCGTACGCCGCTGGCCCGGCTCCCTCGGGCCCGCCCGCGTCCACGAAGGGGTCCTGCCCGCGGCACCCAGCCCCCGCGAACGCGTCCACGCCGTACTGAAGTCGGGCGCCACCGCTGTGCTGGAGGCGTACGCGGACGACGCCGGCCTGCGCGCCGCCGCCGCGCGCAACGACGTCGCCGTGCTCGCGCACCCCCGGACGCCGGTGATCACCGACACCGGGCGGGCCGACCTCGCGGTCTTCGACACGGACGGGACGTGCCTCGCGACCGTGTGCGCGGGACGCCTGGTGCACCGGCGCCGCTAGACCGGCCGCCGGGCCGCGCACGGCCTGGGTTCCCACCCGCCGACACTCCGGCTCCCCTGCCAACACCCCGTGCCTGCCCGCGAGAACCCTGGGCCTGCCCGCCAACGCCCCGGGTCCGCTGGCGCGTTGCCCCGTCCCCGCGCGCACGCACCCTCGCGCACGTGCACGCACCCTCGCGCACATTCACGCACCCTCACGTACGGCGGCCGGCTCAGCCTGCGAGGGCTTGCGCGAACGCCCCCGAACTCTGCTTCACCCCACTGCAGTCGGTGGCCGCGTCATCGGAATCGGCGTCGCCGTCCACGCACTGCCGGTCGCGGAACGCCGACCACATGGAGACCCACGCCACCCCCTTCTCCTCGGCGAACGCGCGGACCTGGGCGGCGTCGGAGAGCGTGAACGTCTCGTTGTCGACGTCGTTGACACCGATCATCGAGGTGAGCGCGAGGCCCTGCCAGGCGCCCGCGCTCGACAGCCCGAAGACGACCTCCAGCTGGTCGTGGGCCGCCTCGGCGGACGTGATCGCGTAGTCGCCCATGTCGCCCGCGTACGAACTGCCGTAGTTCATCGTCATGATGTCGACCGTCGCGACCTTCACGGAGTGGTCGTTGGCGGACTCCAGGAGAGCGAGGCCGTCGTCGTCGAGTCCGGACGGCATCACAGGCAGGGTGAAGGAGACCTCCAGATCGGTGCGCTCCTTCTGGAGCAGCGCGATCGCCTCCGAGCGCAGCGCCACCGAGTCGGAGTCGGCCAGCTCGTCGCCCTCGATGTCGAAGTCCGCCTGCGACGAGCCGGCGGCGTCGAGCGCGGCACCGTAGGCCGCGGCGAGTGCGCTCGCGCTGTCGCAGGTGGAGGCGAGTTCCTTTCCGGAGGCCCCGCCGAAGGACACGCGTACGCTCGCACCCGACTTCTTCAGCGCCGAGATCCGCGACGCCACGGCCGAGTCGCCGAGGGCGTACGTCCCGTTCCACTTCGGCGTGCAGGCGCTGCCGTCGGAGATCACGAAGGCCAGGTTGTACGTCGACGGCGACCCGCTGGAGTCCGTGGCGGAGGCGGTGGTGGCGCTCACGTACGGAGCGTACGAGGTGGCCGACGACGGGCTGTCGCTGTCGCTGGGCGCGGGTGCCGCATGCGTCCCGCCCGACCGCGGGGAGGCCACGTCCGACGCCCCGCCACCGCCCGAGGAGCACCCCGCACAGGCCAGCGCCGCCAGGCAGAAGAGCCCGCCGGCGGGCTTCAGGAAACTCCTCATTGCGTAAGCACCCGCTCTCGTGATTTCTGTCTCAGGACGGAAACAGAACGCTGAATCCGTAGGGGAAATGTGGCACACGCGGTCGGGAATCCCGAATGAAGATCGTGCGGGGCGACACCATGAGGAGAAGCGGGCAAAGGGGGTGAAAGGGTGGCGCAAAGCAGGGTGTATCACCCAACGGCGTGGTGGTCGGAAGGGGCGGTCGTCCGGGAAATCTCATAGAGAAAGGACAGATTGAGGCGTCTCTCATGGGCGCCTCACATGAGAGACCGAGTTTTTCGCACATAAAGGCGCCTTAATCTCCGGGGAATGCAATCCGAGTCCGCCGTCGAAAGCCGCGCAACTGCCCGCGGCCGTCGCCGCAAACGCGGCCACGGGGCCGCCGAGGGTCCCGTCTTCGTTGACAACTCCGGGCGCAGAGCGCGCCTGCTGCGCCGCTTCGGCACGCTCGTCGGTGTCGTCTGCCTCGGGTACGCCTGTGTGCTCGGCATGGCCTTCATGGGCTGGGGCACCTCGCTGACGCCGTCCGCGCTGTTCCCCTTCGACGGCGGCCGGGCCGGATCCGCCCCCGGAGGCGGCGGCATGCGGCCGCAGGGCGGCACGGCCCCCACCGGCGCCCCCACCGGGACCCCGCCGTCGGGCCTGCCCACCGGCGCCGCCCCTTCCTCCGCTCTCTCCGTGTCCGCCTCCACCGGCGCCAACTGACCGGGACGCAGCCACTCTCATGACTACGACGACGCCCTCGCGTGGCCGCCGCCGCGCCCCCTCCAGGATGGAGCGGGCCGCCGGCAGGGCCGCGGCGCTGCAGAAGCCGCGCGTCATCCTCGCCCTCCTGCTCCTGCTGGCCCTCGTCAGCGTGATGCTCCTCGACGGCTACCTGCGCTCCGAGATCGGCAACGACTCGCGCGTGCGCGACGGCGCGGCCTACGACGAGGTCCCCGAGAAGATCCTCGACGGCGGGCCCATCCTGACCTTCGACAACGGCACGGCGAAGACCCGGTCGGTGCCGGCGAAGACCATCGTGCTCACCTTCGACGACGGGCCGACGGCCACCTGGACGCCCCAGGTCCTCGAGGTCCTGGAGGACAACGACGTCGAGGGCACCTTCTTCATGGTCGGCTCGATGGTCTCGCGCTATCCGGGCATCGTGAAGAAGCTGGTCGAGCAGGGCAACGAGGTCGGCATCCACACCTTCACCCACGTCGACCTCTCCTACCAGGGCGCGGCCCGGCTCAAGCGCGAGCTGAACCAGACCCAGCTCGCCCTCGCGGGCGCCGCGGGCGTCACCAGCACGCTGTTCCGCGCGCCGTACTCGTCGGAGATCGACGCCGTCGACAACTACAGCTGGCCCGTCTACAAGGAGATCGGCGGTCTCGGCTACACCAGCGTCTTCGTCGACACCGACAGCGACGACTGGAAGAAGCCGGGCGTCTCGAAGATCGTCCGGTGGGCGACGCCGAAGAGGAACAAGGGCGCCATCGTCCTCATGCACGACGCGGGCGGCGACCGCTCGCAGACGGTCGAGGCGCTCGACACGTACATCAAGAAGATGAAGGCGAAGGGCTACACCTTCACCACGGTCAGCGGCGCGCAGGCCCGGCTGGACCGCACCGGCGCCGACGGCACGGGGCAGGCCGCCGCCGGGGGAGCGGCCCCGGCGGACGGCCGAGGGGGGCGCCCCGGCTCGGCCGGCGCCGCCACGGTCGGCACCGAGCAGGCCGCCCACCGCACCGCCACCGGCGCGACGCTCTACGAGGGCAGGGCCCTCATCTGGGCCGTCGCCGTGGCCGAGTGGGTCGTACCGGCCCTGTCCTGGTTCCTCGTCGTCGTCGGAGTCGCCGTCATGGGCCGCTTCGCGATGATGCTGGTCCTCGCCCGCCGCCACCACCGGCAGCGCAACCGCAGGCGCGGCCGGGGCGGGAGGTTCAGCTGGGGGCCGCCGGTCACCGAACCCGTGTCCGTGATCGTGCCCGCCTACAACGAGAAGGAGTGCATCGCCAACACCCTCAAGTCGCTGGCGAGGAGCACTCATCCGATCGAGATCATCGTCGTCGACGACGGGTCGACGGACAACACGTCCGAGATCGCGGAGTCGCTCGGCATGCCCAACGTCCGGGTCATTCGGCAGGAGAACGCGGGCAAGCCCGCCGCGCTCAACAACGGCGTACGCAATGCCGGATACGACATCGTCGTGATGATGGACGGCGACACCGTCTTCGAACCGGACGCCGTGCACCAGCTCGTGCAGCCCTTCGCCGACCCGGAGATCGGCGCGGTCGCGGGCAACGCCAAGGTCGGCAACCGCACCACCGTGATCGGTGCCTGGCAGCACATCGAGTACGTGATGGGCTTCAACCTCGACCGCCGCATGTACGACCTGCTGCGCTGCATGCCCACCATCCCGGGCGCCATCGGGGCCTTCCGCAGGGACGCGGTGCTGGAGGTCGGCGGCATGAGCGAGGACACGCTCGCCGAGGACACCGACATCACCATCGCCATGCACCGGGCGGGCCGGCGCGTCGTCTATCAGGAGCACGCCAGGGCCTGGACGGAGGCGCCGGGTTCGCTCAAGCAGCTGTGGTCGCAGCGCTACCGATGGTCGTACGGCACCATGCAGGCGCTGTGGAAGCACCGCAAGTCCCTGACGGACAGGGGCCCTTCGGGCCGCTTCGGCAGGGTGGGCATGCCCCTCGTCGTGCTCTTCCAGATCGTCACGCCGGTCTTCGCGCCGCTCATCGACGTGTTCACCGTCTACTCGATGGTCTTCGTGGACTTCCGTGCGGCCCTGCTCGCCTGGCTGGCCGTCCTCGGCGTCCAACTCGTCTGCGCCGCCTACGCCTTCCGGCTCGACCGGGAGAAGTACCGCTACCTCGCGATGCTGCCGCTCCAGCAACTCGCGTACCGGCAGATGATGTACCTGGTCCTGATCCATTCCTGCGTCACGGCCCTCACCGGCGGACGTCTGCGCTGGCAGAAACTCAAGCGCACGGGCGAGGTCGGCACCCCGGCGGGGGTGAGCTAGATGAGCTGGGACCAGAACCGGCAAGAGCAGTACCACCAAGAGCACGACCAGCCAGGGCAGTTCGGGCAGTACGACCAGTACCCGCAGCAGGGCTACGGCTACGGCTACGTGCAGCAGCCCGATCCCTACGGTCATGGCGAGCCCTCCGATCCGTACGGCCGGGCCCGGCAGCCGCAGGCGTACGGCGCGGTGTCTCCCGAGTACGCCGCCGCGGGCGGTGTTCCCGCGGCGCCGCACGGCTGGGACCCGACCGAACTGCCGTCCCCCGCGCAACCGGACCCCGGCGGCGACGCGGCGGAGCAACCGCTCCCCGCGCCGGAGGAGTCCGCGCCGCGGACGGGAGCAGGAGCACAAGGCCGCGACCGCTACTTCGACGCCCTCCGAGCCGTCGCCCTGGTCCGTGTCGTGACCTACCACACGTTCGGCTGGGCCTGGGCCGGCCTGGTCTTCCCCTCGATGGGCGTGATGTTCGCGCTCGCCGGCACGTTGATGGCGAAGTCCCTGGAACGGCCCGCCCTCAAGGTGATCAGAAGCCGGATGCGGCGGCTGCTGCCGCCCTTCTGGTTCTGGGGGTTCTTCGTCGTGGTCGCCATGCTGATCCACGACTGGATGCCGGGCTGGCAGATCGTGTTCTGGATCGTGCCGGTCGGCGACCCGCCGGGCAACCAATGGGGCGCGCAGGCCTGGGAGATCCTCTGGTACCTGCGGACGTACCTCTGGTTCGTGCTGCTCTCCCCGCTGCTCCTGCGGATCTTCCGCAGGGCCCCGACCCCCGTCCTGCTGCTGTCCCTCGTCCCGATCGTGGTCTTCCAGTACGTCTGGCAGCCGCCGTACGACCGCTTCGGCAGCGCCCTCACGGACCTGGCGACGTACGGGTTCTGCTGGCTCCTCGGATTCGCGCACCGCGAGGGTGTGCTCCAGCGGCTGAGGCCGGGACCGGTCGTCCTGGCGTCGCTGGCCGCGCTCGCCTGCGGCGGCTGGTACGCGTTCGTCCAGCGGTCGGCGGCCGGCACCTACGACCTGGACGAGATCCCGCTCGCGCAGGCCTTCTGGTCGGCCGGCTTCGTGACGCTCCTGATGTACTTCAAGGCGTACTGCGATGTCGACTTCGCGTGGCTCACCCGCTTCCGGCGCCTCGACCGGATCGTGACGATCTTCAACGGCCGGGCCGTGACGATCTACCTCTGGCACGAGATCGCCCTGGTGCTCGCGGTCCCGCTGATCGATCAGTTCTGGAAGGTGCCGGCCTTCGAGAAGTGGCTCCCGCTGGAGAGCCAGTGGTTCATGTTCGGCATCGGCTGGCTGCTGATCTGGATCGCCGTCCCGCTCTTCGGCTGGGTCGAGGACGTGGCGGCCAGGAAGAAGCCGAGACTCCTTCCCTGAGCGGGACCCGGCGGAGGTCTCCAGGGGGGACGCGAGGCCGGCGTACGGGCCGGGTGCCGGAGAGCCGCCCGGCCCGTACTGCCACAATGGGCCCGTGACCCGCGCATCCCTGGACAAGCAGCCGCACGAAGTCGCCTCGATGTTCGACGACGTGGCGGAACGGTACGACCTGACGAACGACCTGCTGTCGCTGGGCCAGGACCGGGTCTGGCGCAGAGAGGTCGCCAAGGCGGTCGACGCGCGGCCCGCGCAGAAGATCCTCGACCTCGCGGCCGGTACGGCGACCTCCTCCCTGCCCTTCGCGCGCACCGGCGCCTACGTCGTGCCCTGCGACTTCTCCCTCGGGATGCTGCGGGTCGGCAAGAGGAACCACCCGTGGCTTCCGCTCACCGCGGGCGACGCGACGAAGCTGCCCTTCAAGGACGACACCTTCGACGCGGTCACCATCTCCTTCGGGCTGCGCAACGTGCAGGACACCGACACCGCGCTGAGCGAGCTGTACCGGGTGACGAAGCCCGGCGGGCGGGTCGTGATCTGCGAGTTCTCCCACCCCACCTGGGCGCCGTTCCGCACGGTGTACACCGAGTACCTGATGCGCGCGCTGCCGCCGGTCGCCCGCGCCGTCTCCTCCAACCCGGACGCGTACGTCTATCTCGCCGAGTCCATCCGTGCCTGGCCGACCCAGCCCGAGCTGGCCGAGCGGCTGCGCAAGGCGGGCTGGTCGAAGGTGGCCTGGCGGAACCTGACGGGCGGGGTCGTGGCCCTGCACCGGGGCTTCAAGGCCTGACCGCGGCGCGGCCGGCCCCGGAGCGGTCGGCGTGCGGGCCGCGGCGGCGTACCGGCGCGGTCGCTCAGTGCGGCACCACGAAAGGATCACCGGGCTCGTCGAGTTCGCGGCGCATCCCGCCCGACGGCGGGCGTGGCAGGCGCGGCTCGCGCACTCCCGCGCCGCCCTCGGCGTCACCGAGGTCGAACCACACGGTGACCAGGGCACCGCGCGGGACCTCCACGCCGGGTGGCGGGTACTGCCGTACGACATAGTCGACGACCGTGCGCAGGAAGTCGGGCCGGTCCGGTGCGACGAGCAGCACCCCTTGCGCCTCGGCCGTCTCACGCGCGTCCACGGCCATCAGACCGACGAGCCGCGGCACGCGCACTTCGGGTGTCTTGGGTGTTATCTGCACAAGCTTCACCCCCAGCGGTACCGGAAGGGTAAGCCTCCGCCGGTGCCATCCGGAAGTCGTCGGAGGCGCCGCCGGTCCCGCGCGGGCCGGTGCCGGGGGCGCCACCGGGCCGCGCGAGCAGGTACCGGGTCGCTCAGGCCAGCGTCAGGCGGTAGCGGTGGCCCTCCTGGCCCGTCACCGGAGTCGTGAACCGCTCGGCGAGCTCCATGCCGAGCCGCTTCGTGACGGCGATGGAGCGTTCGTTGCGCGCGTTGACCATGGCCACGACATCACGGACTCCGGTCGCGCGGACCCGCTCCAGGGTGGTGCGGGCCGCCGCCGTGACGTACCCCTTGCCCCAGTGCGCCCGTCCCAGCCGCCAGCCGATCTCGATCTCGCCGGTCGGCCCCCACCCGTGCGGCCACGGCTGCGCCCCCGTGAAGCCCAGCACCTCGCCCTCCGGGCCGACCATCGTCCACAGGCAGAAGCCGTGCTCCGCGTCGTGCCGCCGCTGCCGCGCGGTGAGCTCCTCGTACACGGACAGTTCGGCCGCCCTGCCTCCGTGGAACTCCATGACCTCCGGGTCGGCGAAGATCCGGTGCCAGGCGAAGGCGTCCTCGTCGGTGGGGACACGGAGCCGTACGTCGGGGAGAGGTCGGTTCACGGGGCAACCCTTCAGCCGGGTGATCAGTACCGCTGCATAGACTGCCCATGTCCAGTGCCCGTCGGCACGTTGATTTCGAGTCTTGGGGAGACCCCGCCGTGACCGAGCCCCAGCCCCTCTCCGAAAACACCGCCGACGTCATCGTCGTCGGGGCCGGGCCAGCCGGTTCCACCACCGCGTACTACCTCGCGAAGGCGGGACTCGACGTCCTGCTCCTGGAGAAGACCGCGTTCCCGCGGGAGAAGGTGTGCGGTGACGGCCTGACCCCGCGCGCCACCAAGCAGCTCGTCTCGATGGGCATCGACATCTCGGAGGAAGCGGGCTGGCTCCGCAACAAGGGCCTGCGGATCATCGGCGGCGGTGTGCGTCTCCAGCTGGACTGGCCGGATCTCGCCTCCTTCCCCGACTACGGACTCGTGCGCAAGCGGGACGACTTCGACGAGCAGCTGGCGCGGCAGGCGCAGAAGGCGGGCGCGCGGCTGTACGAGCGCTGCAACGTCGGCGCCCCGATCGTCGACGACCGCACCGGCCGCATCACCGGCGTCCACGCCAAGCTCGGTGAGGAGAAGCGCGAGGTCACCTTCCACGCCCCGCTCGTCGTCGCCGCCGACGGCAACTCCACCCGCCTCTCCCTGGCGATGGGGCTGCACCGCCGTGAGGACCGTCCGATGGGCGTCGCGGTCCGCACGTACTTCACCTCGCCGCGTCACGAGGACGACTACCTGGAGTCCTGGCTGGAGCTGTGGGACCGGCGCGGCGCCGAGGACCGTCTCCTGCCCGGCTACGGCTGGATCTTCGGCATGGGCGACGGCACGTCGAACGTCGGCCTCGGCGTCCTCAACACCTCCGACTCCTTCAAGGAACTGGACTGGCGCGAGGTCCTCAAGGCCTGGTGCGCGTCCATGCCGGAGGACTGGGGCTACACCCCGGAGAACATGACGGGCCCGATCCGCGGCGCCGCCCTCCCGATGGCCTTCAACCGCCAGCCGCACTACACCAAGGGCCTGTTGCTGGTCGGCGACGCCGGCGGTCTGGTGAACCCCTTCAACGGCGAGGGCATCGCCTACGCCATGGAGTCCGGCCAGATCGCTGCCGATGTCATCGTCCAGGCGCACTCGCGCGCCACACCGGCCCAGCGCGAACTCGCCCTCCAGCGCTACCCGCGCGTCCTCAAGGACACCTACGGCGGCTACTACACGCTCGGCCGCGCGTTCGTGAAGCTCATCGGCAACCCGAAGGTCATGAAGATCGCCACGCAGCGCGGACTGACCCACCCGATGCTGATGAAGTTCACGCTGAAGATGCTCGCCAACCTGACGGACCCGACCGGCGGCGACGCGATGGACCGGATCATCAACGGCCTGAGCAAGGTCGCGCCGAAGGCCTAGCACCGGTGCCGCCCCCTCCGTCCGTGGGGGCGGCACCGGTGACGCCTCGACCCGGGGCCGCCTGTGTGAGGGGGCGGCACCGAGCTGCTCGCCGGGCCGCCCGCCCGCAGCTGTGGGAAGGCGGCCGGCAAGGCCCCTCTCAGGAACCGAGCGCCTCCCGATTGGCGGCCCGGCGCGCGAAGACCTCCTCGCGTCGTTCCGCCACCTGCCGCAGGGCCTCCTTGCGCTCCCGTCCGGAGAGCCGGTCCAGATACACCTGCCCGCCGAGGTGGTCGGTCTCGTGGGCGAGGCAGCGGGCGAAGTACCCGGTGCCCTCGACGCGGACCGGACGGCCGTCCCGGTCCTGCCCGCGCACGACGGCCCGGTCCGGACGCGGTACGTCCATCACGGCGCCCGGCACCGACAGGCAGCCCTCGCCCTCGTCGAGCAGCCGCCGCCCGGCCGGGCCGAGCGGCTCCAGAACCGGATTGACGAGGTGCCCGACGTGCCGGACCCCCTCGTCGTCCAGGCAGTCGTAGACGAACAGGCGCAGCGCGACCCCGACCTGGTTCGCCGCGAGACCGGCGCCTTCCGCGACGTACATCGTCAGGAACATGTCGTCGATGAGCGCGGCGAGGTCGGGCCCGAACTCGGTCACGTCCCGGCACGGCTTGTGCAGCACCTCCTCGCCGACCTCGGTGATCCGCCGTACCGCACCCCGCCGGGCCTCCGGCGCGAGCCGCGGATACGTGTCGACGGGGCTGCCCTGGACGAACACACGTGGCATGACTGTCTCTCCCGGTGATTGTGAGGATGCTGTGGGTGGCGGGCCGACGGGGTTCCGGCTTCCGGAGCCCCTCCCTACCCTCCGTTGCTCATGACAACAGAACACGCGCAGCAGTCCCAGGAGCACATCGGACAGACCCGCAGACGCTTCCTGGCCGCGGCCGGAGGAGCGGTCGGAGCCACGGCCGCCGCCGTCTCCTTAGCGACGGCCGGGAGCGCCGCGGCCGCCCCGGCCGCGGGCAGGCGGGTCGCCGTCCTCGGCGGCGGGGTCTCGGGCCTCAGCGCCGCCCACGAACTCGCCGAGCGCGGCTACGCCGTGACCGTCTACGAGTACTACGACCGACTCGGCGGCAAGGCCCGCTCGATGGACGTCCCCGGGACCGGTGCCGGCGGACGCAGACCGCTCCCCGGCGAGCACGGCTTCCGCTTCTTTCCCGGTTTCTACCGGAACCTCCCGGACACGATGCGCCGCATCCCCTTCCCCGGCAACGCGGGCGGAGTCCACGACAACCTCCGTGGCGGCACCGAGGCGCTGTTCGCGCGGGACGCGGGCCGGCCCGACCTCCACTTCCCGCTGCGCCGGGCCACCACTCCGCCCGCCCCCGGCGACATCACGCCGTCCTGGCTCCGCGACCAGATCCTGTCGGTCCTCGACCTCGGCACGCGCCTGCCGGCCCACGAGGCCGCCTACTTCGCCGACCGGCTGCTCGTCCACCTCACCAGCTGCGACGCCCGCCGTGAGGAGCAGTGGGAGAAGGTGTCCTGGTGGGACTTCATCCGCGCCGGCGAGATGAGCACGGAGTACCAGACCCTGCTGGGCATCGGGCAGACCCGCAACCTCGTCGCCACCCGCGCCGAGATCGCCTCCACCCGCACGGTCGGCCGCGTCATCATCGAGGCACTCCTGCTGTGGGGGCTGCTGGGCCGCGGCATGGACGGCGACGCCGACGTCGACCGTGTCCTGAACGCGCCGACGAGCGAGGCGTGGATCGACCCCTGGGAGACGCATCTGCGCTCCCTCGGTGTCGAGTTCGTCCTCGGCACCCAGGTCCGGGAGGTGCTGTACGCGCAGGGTCGGGTGACGGGGGTCCGTGTGTCGGACCGCGACGGGGGCCGGGAACGGACCGTCACCGCCGACCACTACCTCTCCGCGATGCCCGTGGAGCACGCCCGCGCGACCTGGGGCCCCGCCCTGCGCGCGGCGGACCGGCAGCTCGGCCGGTGCGACGCGCTGAGGACGGACTGGATGACCGGCGTGATGTTCTACCTGCGCACGCCCACCCCGGTCGTGCACGGCCACATCAACTGCCTCGACTCACCGTGGTCGGTGACGGGCATCGGCCAGGCCCAGTTCTGGGACGTACGGGACTTTTCACGCGACTACGGCGACGGCGAGGCCCACGACTGCCTGTCCGTGATCGTCTCCGAGTGGGACAAACCCGGGATCCTGTACGGCAGGACAGCCCGTGAGTGCACCAAGGACGAGATCGTCGCCGAACTGTGGGCGCAGCTGAAGGACGGGCTGAACGACTCCGGGAAGACGACGCTCAGGGACGAGGACCGGATCGGCTGGTTCATGGACCCGGCCGTGACAGGTCTGGGCGGGCCCGACCCGCAGAACCGCGAGCAGCTCCTCATCCACCCCACGGGCACGCTCTACAACCGGCCCACCGCCGGCACGGCGGTCCCGAACTTCTTCCTCGCCGGCGACTACGTCCGCACGGACGTCGACCTGGCGACGATGGAGGGCGCGAACGAATCGGCGCGGCGGGCCGTCAACGCACTGCTGGAAGCGGACGATTCGGACACCGAGCGGTGTCGCGTCTGGGAGCTGTACCGCCCCCCGGAGATGGAGCCGCTGAAGCGGGTGGACGAACTCCGCCACAAGCTCGGCCTGCCGAACACCTTCGACCTCGGATAGGCAACCCCGGACAGGGGCGCGGAGTCGGAGGGAGGCGGGAAGGCGGCAGGACGGAGACGGGGGCGGGCAGCACGAAAGGGCCGCCGCCTCTGAGGCGGCGGCCCTCCCGGCGAGGGCTCAGAGGACGCGGACCGCGCCCGTGGCCGGATAGCCCGAAAGGTCCTGAATCACCACACCCTTGGAGGGGTTGGCGGCGTCCAGGTACTGGCCGTTCCCGATGTACACACCCACGTGGTACGCCGAACCGGCGGAACCCCAGTACAGGATGTCGCCGACCTGCAGGTTGGACAGCGAGACCGGCGTGCCGGACGTCGACTGGTCCTGCGAGACGCGCGGCAGGTCGACACCGACCTGCTTGAACGCGGCCTGCACGAGGCCCGAGCAGTCCCACGCGTTCGGGCCCGTGCCGCCCATGACGTAGGCGTCGCCGACCTGTGCCTTGAGGAAGGCGACGACGGTCGCGACGCTTCCGCTGGCCGGGGCGGAGACGTTCGTGGACGTGGAGGCGGAGGCGGAGAGGGTGGTCCGCTCCGAGGAGCGCGAGGCGGCCTCGGTGGCGGCAGCCCTGCGCGCGGCTTCGGCGGCGGCCTTCTTCTTGGCCTCGGCCTTGTGCTTGGCCTCGGCGAGGTCCGCCTTGGCCTGCTTTGCGGCCTTTGCGGCGGCCGCGTCACGCTCCGCCTGCAGCTCGTAGTTGGCCGCGGCCTGCTGGGTGGCGTCCGCGGACTGCGCGACCTGGGTGGCCAGGTCGGCCGTCAGGGTGGGCAGTTCGAGGGTCTGCGTCACGGGCTCGGCGGCGTTCGCCGAACCGGACGCACCGGCCACGGCCAGGGTGCTGAGAACGCCACCGGCAACACCGGCGCGCATCGCGAGCGCCGACGCGTTGCGACGGGGTTTCCGGTGGCTTCGTATGTGAGCGGTGTGGGACATGGGTACAAGCGGTACCAGGGGCTCCTCCATACCTTCAAGAAACGTGTGGTGCGCCACAGTTGTTCAATCGGCCGCCGAAATCGTCGCGCGTCACTCTTTATTGACGCCGTAACGGGCATTGCGGACAGCCCTCGCCAAGCCCGTGATCATGGGCTTTCTGTATTACGTCCGAATTGCCCGCCACCTACCACCGGTTGAAGCCGATGGCCAAGCCCGGCTTATCTGACCCCCAGGCAGATGTGGCGCAGGTCACGGAACGGTCACCGGGGCGACGGCGTCCCGCGCGTGAGCTCCACCCGTCCCCCGCTCGTGAACGCGTGCACGCGTCCACATCGGCCGCGGAGCTCCCTCCGAAGTGTGAACGCGGTCCTCTATCAAGGGTCTGCGTCCAACTCGAATTTGCATGCAGAGGAAGTCTCTTGATATGGAGACGCCGCCTCGGACCTGCGGTGACGAGCGGAAATGTCACCTCTGGTGATCGACCGGACGCTTCGCGTATGAAGATCACTGCTCATACGACTTCATGATCGTTCGTCAGGTGGTGGAGATCACAAAGCTTGTGTAATACCCCGTGTCGCAGATCACAGACCGGCGGGCATAAGATGCGAGGCAGTTGGGCTTGTGACCTGCTTCACATGTTCGCGATCTTCGCCGGGACGGGTGGAGCTCGTGGGACCTGTGGGGCGGGAGTGCTCGCCCGCCGAACCGCCACCAGTCAGTGCCGACTGAGAGGAGCGAGGAGCGTGAACGCGTATGCGCCGATCCTCGTACTGGGAGCCCTCGGGGCAGGCTTTGCGATCTTCTCCGTGGTCATGGCCACGCTGATCGGTCCGAAGCGGTACAACCGCGCCAAGCTCGAAGCCTACGAGTGCGGCATCGAGCCGACCCCCACGCCGGCCGGCGGCGGGCGCTTCCCCATCAAGTACTACCTGACGGCGATGCTCTTCATCGTCTTCGACATCGAGATCGTCTTCCTCTACCCCTGGGCCGTCACCTTCGACGCCCTGGGTGTTTTCGGGCTCGTGGAGATGCTGCTCTTCGTGCTCACCGTCTTCGTCGCGTACGCGTACGTATGGCGGCGCGGCGGCCTGGAATGGGACTGAGGGGCCTTAAGACATGGGACTCGAAGAAAAGCTGCCGAGCGGATTCCTGCTGACCACCGTCGAGCAGGCCGCGGGATGGGTGCGCAAGGCGTCCGTCTTCCCCGCGACGTTCGGACTCGCCTGTTGCGCCATCGAGATGATGACCACCGGCGCCGGGCGCTACGACCTGGCGCGCTTCGGCATGGAGGTCTTCCGCGGGTCGCCGCGACAGGCGGACCTGATGATCGTCGCCGGCCGGGTCAGCCAGAAGATGGCGCCGGTGCTGCGGCAGGTCTACGACCAGATGCCCAACCCCAAGTGGGTGATCTCCATGGGGGTTTGTGCCTCATCAGGTGGAATGTTCAACAATTACGCGATTGTGCAGGGAGTCGACCACATCGTCCCGGTCGACATCTATTTGCCGGGCTGTCCGCCACGGCCCGAGATGCTGATGGACGCGATCCTCAAGCTCCACCAGAAGATCCAGACCTCCAAGCTCGGCGTGAACGCCGAGGAGGCGGCCCGCGAGGCGGAGGAAGCGGCGCTCAAGGCGCTTCCCACCATCGAGATGAAGGGCCTGCTGCGGTGAGCGACGCGAACGGCAACGGAGTCAACCCCGAGAAGGACCTCGGAGCCTCGAACCTCCCCGGCCAGCGTGGCGAGGGCGGCGAGGAGATCCGCGTCCAGCGGGGCATGTTCGGCGCCGACAACGGCGGCGACACCACGGGCTACGGCGGCCTGGTCCGCTCCGTCCGGCTCCCGGGCCCGGCCACCCGCCCCTACGGCGGCTGGTTCGACGAGGTCGCCGACGAGCTGGAGGGCGCCCTGGAGGAACAGGGACTCGTCCCCGACAACGCCGTCGAGAAGACGGTCGTCGACCGAGGCGAGATCACCTTCCACATCGAGCGCGAGCACCTGGTCCGCGTCGCCCAGACCCTGCGCGACGACCCGGCCCTCCGCTTCGAGCTGTGCACCGGTGTCTCCGGGGTCCACTACCCGCACGACAAGGGCCGCGAGCTGCACGCCGTCTACCACCTGCGCTCGATCACCCACAACCGGCTGATCCGGCTGGAGGTCAGCGCCCCCGACGCCGACCCGCACGTCCCCTCGCTCGTCTCCGTCTATCCGACCAACGACTGGCACGAGCGCGAGACGTACGACTTCTTCGGGCTGATCTTCGACGGCCACCCGGCACTGACGCGGATCATGATGCCGGACGACTGGCAGGGCTTTCCGCAGCGCAAGGACTACCCCCTCGGCGGCATCCCCGTCGAGTACAAGGGCGCCCAGATCCCGGCTCCGGACCAGCGGAGGTCGTACTCATGAGCACGCAGACCCCTTCTTCTGCATCAGCCGCGTCGGCCCGCGAGACGACCGAGGGCACCGTCTACACGGTCACCGGCGGTGACTGGGACGAGATCGCCCAGACCGCGGCCACCTCCGACGACGAGCGCATCATCGTCAACATGGGTCCGCAGCACCCGTCCACGCACGGCGTGCTCCGGCTCATCCTGGAGATCGACGGCGAGACGGTCACCGAGGCCCGCTGCGGCATCGGCTACCTCCACACCGGCATCGAGAAGAACCTCGAGTTCCGCACGTGGACGCAGGGCACCACGTTCGTGACGCGCATGGACTACCTGACGCCGTTCTTCAACGAGACGGCGTACTGCCTCGCGGTCGAGAAGCTCCTCGGCATCGAGGACCAGGTCCCCGACCGCGCCTCGATCATCCGCGTCCTCATGATGGAGCTGAACCGGCTCTCGTCCCACCTGGTGTGCATCGCCACCGGCGGCATGGAGCTCGGCGCCACCACGATCATGATCTACGGATTCCGTGATCGTGAACTCATTCTCGACATCTACGAGCTGATCACCGGCCTGCGGATGAACCACGCGTACATCCGCCCCGGCGGCCTCGCCCAGGACCTGCCCCCGGGCGCCGTGGACCAGATCCGCGAGTTCGTGAAGAAGATGAAGAAGAACCTTCCCGAGTACGACAAGCTCGCCACCGGGAACCCCATCTTCAAGGCCCGCATGCAGGACGTCGGCTACCTCGACCTGGCCGGCTGCATGGCCCTCGGCGCCACCGGCCCGATCCTCCGCTCCGCCGGCCTGCCGCACGACCTGCGCAAGTCCCAGCCGTACTGCGGCTACGAGACGTACGACTTCGAGGTGCCGACCGCCGACACCTGCGACTCCTACGGACGCTTCCTGATCCGCGTGGAGGAGATGCGGCAGTCGCTGCGCATCGTCGAGCAGTGCCTGGACCGGCTCCAGCCGGGCCCGGTCATGGTCGCCGACAAGAAGATCGCCTGGCCGGCCCAGCTCGCGCTCGGCCCCGACGGTCTCGGCAACTCCCTCGACCACATCAAGAACATCATGGGTACCTCCATGGAGGCCCTGATCCACCACTTCAAGCTGGTGACCGAAGGCTTCCGCGTCCCGCCGGGCCAGGCGTACGTGGCGGTCGAATCGCCCAAGGGCGAGCTCGGGGTGCACGTCGCGTCCGACGGAGGCACCCGCCCCTACCGGGTCCACTTCCGGGACCCGTCCTTCACCAATCTCCAGGCCATGGCGGCGATGTGCGAGGGCGGCCAGGTCGCCGACGTCATCGTCGCCGTGGCGTCCATCGACCCCGTGATGGGAGGCGTCGACCGGTGACCACCACCCCCTCCGAGGGCGTCAGCCTGGGCATGCCCCACCTGCCCGCGCCCGACTACCCGGACGACGTCCGGGCCAGGCTCGAAGCCGACGCGCGGGAGGTCGTCGCCCGCTATCCGGACTCCCGCTCGGCGCTCCTGCCGTTGCTGCACCTCGTGCAGTCGGAGGAGGGCCACGTCACGCGGACGGGAATGCGGTTCTGCGCGGAGGTGCTCGGCCTGACCACGGCCGAGGTCACCGCGGTCGCGACCTTCTACTCGATGTACCGGCGCAAGCCCTCCGGCGACTACCAGGTGGGCGTCTGCACCAACACCCTGTGCGCGGTCATGGGCGGCGACGCGATCTTCGAGGCACTCCAGGACCACCTGGGCGTCGGCAACGGCGAGACCACCGAGGACGGCAAGGTCACCCTGGAGCACATCGAGTGCAACGCGGCCTGCGACTTCGCGCCGGTCGTGATGGTCAACTGGGAGTTCTTCGACAACCAGACCGTGGACTCCGCGAAGCGCCTCGTCGACGACCTGGTCGCGGGAGCACAGGTCGAGCCCACCCGCGGTGCCCCGCTGTGCACCTTCAAGGACACCGCCCGGATCCTCGCGGGCTTCCCCGACGAGCGCGCCGGAGCCGTCGAGGCGAGCGGCAGCGCCGGTCACGCGTCGTTGATCGGGCTCCGGCTGGCCAAGGGGGAGGCCGCCCCCGCGCGCGTGGTGCACCCGCGCGGCGGCGGGGCGCCTCAGGACCAGCCGCACCCCGAGCACCTGAGCTCGCACGACGCGCCGCAGGACACATCGGCCTCCGACCCGGCCCACCCGGCGGGTCCCGTCGCCGAGGAGGGGGAGTGATGACCTTGTCCACCCAATACGGGAGCACGTCGCAGCCGGAGGCCGGGGGAGAGTCCAGCCCCGAGAAGCTGCTGGCGCCCGTGCTCTCGGCCTTCTGGGACGAGGAGAAGTCCTGGACGCTGGACGTCTACCGCAGGCACGACGGATACGAGGGTCTGCGCAAGGCGCTCGCGATGTCGCCCGACGACCTCATCGCCTATGTCAAGGAATCCGGACTGCGCGGTCGCGGCGGCGCGGGATTCCCGACCGGAATGAAGTGGCAGTTCATTCCGCAGGGCGACGGCAAGCCGCACTATCTGGTCGTCAACGCCGACGAGTCGGAGCCGGGAACCTGCAAGGACATCCCGCTCCTCTTCGCGAACCCGCACAGCCTCATCGAAGGCATGGTGATCGCGTGCTACGCCATCCGGTCTTCGCATGCCTTCATCTATCTGCGCGGTGAAGTGGTCCCCGTCCTGCGGCGGTTGCACGAGGCCGTGCGTGAGGCCTACGAGGCGGGCTACCTCGGCGAGAACATCCTGGGCAGCGGGCTCGACCTCCAGCTCACCGTGCACGCGGGCGCGGGCGCGTACATCTGCGGCGAGGAGACCGCGCTGCTCGACTCGCTCGAAGGCCGCCGTGGCCAACCGCGGCTCCGTCCCCCCTTCCCTGCCGTCGCGGGCCTCTACGCGTGCCCCACTGTGGTGAACAACGTCGAATCCATCGCATCCGTTCCCGCAATCCTGCACAAAGGCAAGGAATGGTTCAGGTCGATGGGCAGCGAGAAGTCCCCGGGCTTCACGCTCTACTCGCTCAGCGGCCACGTCGCGAACCCCGGCCAGTACGAGGCCCCGCTCGGCATCACGCTGCGCCAACTCCTCGACATGAGCGGCGGAATGCGGCCCGGCCACCGGCTGAAGTTCTGGACGCCGGGCGGCTCCTCCACGCCGATGTTCACCGACGAGCACCTCGACGTCCCCCTCGACTACGAAGGGGTCGGCGCCGCGGGTTCCATGCTCGGCACCAAGGCCCTCCAGTGCTTCGACGAGACGACCTGCGTGGTGCGGGCCGTCACGCGATGGACCGAGTTCTACGCCCACGAGTCCTGCGGCAAGTGCACGCCGTGCCGTGAGGGGACGTACTGGCTCGTGCAGTTGCTGCGCGACATCGAGGCCGGCAAGGGCCTCATGTCCGACCTCGACAAGCTGAACGACATCGCCGACAACATCAACGGCAAGTCGTTCTGCGCCCTCGGCGACGGCGCCGCCTCGCCGATCTTCTCCTCGCTCAAGTACTTCCGTGAGGAGTACGAGCAGCACATCACGGGCCGCGGCTGCCCCTTTGACCCGGCCAAGTCCACCGCTTGGGCCGACCGCACGGAGGTGAACGCATGACAGTGACCACCAGCGCTCCCTCCGGAGGCGGGGAGGCGGCGGTCCCGCGGGAGGATCTCGTCTCGCTGACGATCGACGGCGCCGAGATCAGCGTGCCGAAGGGCACCCTGGTCATCCGGGCCGCCGAAGAGCTCGGCATCGAGATCCCCCGGTTCTGCGACCATCCGCTGCTCGACCCGGCGGGCGCCTGCCGCCAGTGCATCGTCGAGGTCGAGGGCCAGCGCAAGCCCATGGCGTCCTGCACGATCACGTGTACGGACGGGATGGTCGTCAAGACTCATCTCACCTCCCCGGTGGCGGAGAAGGCCCAGCAGGGTGTGATGGAGCTGCTGCTCATCAACCACCCGCTGGACTGCCCGGTGTGCGACAAGGGCGGCGAGTGCCCGCTGCAGAACCAGGCCATGTCGCACGGCAACGCCGAGTCCCGCTTCGAGGGCAGGAAGCGGACGTACGAGAAGCCGGTGGCGATCTCCACGCAGGTGCTGCTCGACCGGGAGCGGTGCGTGCTGTGCGCCCGCTGCACCCGCTTCTCCAACCAGATCGCCGGCGACCCGATGATCGAGCTGATCGAGCGCGGCGCGCTCCAGCAGGTCGGCACCGGTGAGGGCGACCCCTTCGAGTCGTACTTCTCCGGCAACACCATCCAGATCTGCCCGGTCGGCGCGCTGACCTCGTCGGCGTACCGATTCCGCTCGCGCCCCTTCGACCTCATCTCCTCGCACTCCGTGTGCGAGCACTGCTCCGGAGGCTGCGCCACGCGCACCGACCACCGGCGCGGCAAGGTCATGCGGCGCCTCGCGGCCCCGGACCCCGAGGTCAACGAGGAATGGATCTGCGACAAGGGACGGTTCGGGTTCCGGTACGCGCAGCAGCGCGACCGCCTGGAGACGCCCCTCGTGCGCGGTGCGTCGGGTGAGCTGGAGCCCGCCTCCTGGCCGGAGGCCCTGGAGGCGGCGGCGCAGGGGCTGCTCGCGGCCCGGGGCCGGACCGGTGTCCTCACCGGCGGCCGGCTCACCGTCGAGGACGCCTACGCCTACAGCAAGTTCGCGCGCGTGGCCCTCGACACGAACGACATCGACTTCCGCGCGCGCGTGCACAGCGCCGAGGAGGCCGACTTCCTGGCGGCCCGCGTCGCCGGACGGGGCCGGGATCTGGACGGCTCGGGCGTCACGTACACCTCCCTGGAGAAGGCGCCCGCCGTCCTGCTGGTCGGCTTCGAGTCGGAGGAGGAGGCACCCGGCGTCTTCCTTCGGCTGCGCAAGGCCTGGCGGGGGCACCGCCAGAAGACCTTCTCGCTCGCCACGCACGCGACGCGCGGACTGGAGAAGGCGGGCGGCGTCCTGCTGGCCGCCGCGCCCGGCACCGAGACCGAATGGCTGGACGCCCTCGCGAGCGGAGTCGGCCTGGAGGGCGACGGAGCACAGGCCGCGCAGGCGCTGCGCACCGAGGGCGCCGTGATCGTCGTCGGTGAGCGCCTCGCCTCCGTGGTCGGCGGGCTCACCGCGGCCGTACGCGCCGCGTCCGCGACGGGCGCCCAGCTGGTGTGGATTCCGCGCCGGGCAGGCGAGCGCGGCGCGATCGAGGCGGGCGCGCTGCCGTCGCTGCTTCCGGGCGGACGCCCGGCCACCGACCCCCGCGCGCGGGAGGAGGTCGCCGCCGCCTGGGGCGTCTCCGAGCTTCCGCACCGCTACGGCCGTGACACCGGCCAGATCGTCGAGGCCGCCGCGGGCGGCGAGCTGCGGGCCCTGTTGGTGGCGGGCGTGGAGGTCGCCGACCTCCCCGACCCGGCACGCGCGCGTGCCGCCCTGTCCGAAGTCGGCTTCGTGGTGTCGCTGGAGCAGCGCCCCAGCGAGGTCACCGAGCGCGCCGACGTCGTGCTTCCCGTCGCCGCCGTCGCCGAGAAGGCGGGCACCTTCCTCAACTGGGAGGGCCGCGCCCGCCTCTTCGAGGCCGCACTCAAGCCCGACCAGATGACCCGACGCCTTGCGCCCACCGACGCGCGCATCCTGCAGATGCTGGCCGACGCCATGGACGTGCACCTGGGCCTGCCGGACCTGCGCACCGTGCGCGGCGAGCTGGACCGGCTCGGCGCCTGGGACGGGCCGCGGGCCACCGAGCCCCTGGAGACGGCCGTGCAGCTGCCGCGTCCGGCCGCCGGCGAGGCCGTCCTCGCCGGACACCGTCTGCTGCTCGACCAGGGCCGCCTCCAGGAGGGCGACGCGGCGCTCGCCGGGACCCGGCACGCCGCACGCGCGCGCGTGTCGGCCGCCACGGCCGCCGAGGCGGGCGTCGCGAACGGCGACCTCCTCGCCGTGACCGGCCCCTCCGGAGTGGTCGAACTCCCCCTCCAGATCACCGAGATGCCCGACCGCGTGGTCTGGCTCCCGCTGAACTCCGCCGGAACGGGCGTCGCCTCCGACACCGGGGCGCAGCCCGGCGCACTCGTCCGTATCGGTCCGGCGAGCTCCGCCGCCGAGGCTCCCAAGGAGGTGGAGGCATGAGCCCGTACCTCGCCGCTGAAGACCTCTCCATGTTCGGCCGCGACCCGTGGTGGCTGGTCGTCATCAAGGCGGTCTTCTGCTTCGCCTTCCTCATGGTGACCGTGCTCTTCTCCATCGTGTGGGAACGCAAGGTCGTCGCGTGGATGCAGCTGCGCATCGGCCCGAACCGGCACGGCCCCTGGGGCATGCTCCAGTCGCTCGCCGACGGCATCAAGCTGATGCTCAAGGAAGACGTCATCGTCAAACGCGCGGACAAGGTGGTCTACGTCCTCGCGCCGATCGTCGCGGCCATCCCGGCCTTCATGGCGATCGCGGTGATCCCCTTCGGCCCCGCGGGCAACGAGATCTCGATCTTCGGCCACCGCACCACGATGCAGCTGACCGACCTGCCGATCGCGATGCTCTACGTCCTCGCGGTCGCCTCCGTCGGCATCTACGGCATCGTGCTGGCGGGCTGGAGCTCCGGATCGACCTACCCCCTGCTGGGCGGTCTGCGGTCCTGCGCGCAGATGATCTCCTACGAGATCGCCATGGGCGCCGCCTTCGCCTCGGTGTTCCTCTACTCCGGGTCGATGTCCACCTCGACGATCGTCGAGCAGCAGCAGGACCGCTGGTACATCATCCTGCTGCCGGTCTCGTTCCTGATCTACATCGTGACGATGGTCGGCGAGACGAACCGCGCGCCGTTCGACATGCCGGAGTCCGAGGGCGACCTGGTCGGCGGCTTCAACACCGAGTACTCGTCGATCAAGTTCGCGATGTTCATGCTCGCCGAGTACGTGAACATGGTGACGGTCTCGGCGGTGTCGGTGACCCTCTTCCTGGGCGGCTGGCGGGCCCCGTGGCCGATCAGCACCTTCTGGGAGGGCGCCAACCACGGCTGGTGGCCGATGGCGTGGTTCGTCATCAAGGTGCAGCTGCTGCTCTTCTTCTTCATCTGGCTGCGCGGCACGCTCCCGCGCGTCCGCTACGACCAGCTGATGAAGCTCGGCTGGAAGGTGCTCATCCCGGTCTCCGTGGTCTGGCTGATGCTCGTCGCGACCGTACGGACGCTCAGGAACGAGAACTACGACTTCGCGGACATCGCCCTGTACGTGGGCGGCGGCGTCCTCGTCCTGCTGCTGCTCTCCTTCGTCGCGGACATCTTCCGCGACAAGCAGGGGGCCCGGGAGGTGCCCGCCGAACCCGCCGCCTTCGACCCGATGGCCGGTGGATTCCCCGTGCCGCCGCTGCCGGGGCAGGAGTTGCCACCGGTGCCGAGGCGCCGCTCGCGTCGCGAGCGGGAGCTCATTGTCAGTGGCGGGTCCGATACTGCGAGTGACGGATCAATGGGTGGATCTCGTGACGGAAAGGAGGGGTCCGATGGCTGAGGAGCCGAAGGAGACCAAGCAGGGTTTCCAGAACCCCGTCGCCGGCTTCGGCGTGACCTTCAAGGCCATGTTCAAGAAGCGGCTGACGGAGCAGTACCCGGAGCAGCAGAAGACCACCGCTCCGCGGTTCCACGGCCGGCACCAGCTCAATCGCCACCCGGACGGCCTGGAGAAGTGCGTCGGCTGTGAGCTCTGCGCCTGGGCCTGTCCCGCGGATGCGATCTACGTGGAGGGTGCGGACAACACCGACGAGGAGCGCTACTCGCCGGGCGAGCGGTACGGCCGCGTCTACCAGATCAACTACGCCCGCTGCATCCTGTGCGGACTGTGCATCGAGGCGTGCCCCACGCGCGCGCTCACGATGACGAACGAGTTCGAGCTGGCCGACTCCAGCCGGGCCAACCTCATCTACACCAAGGAGCAGCTGCTCGCCGGGCTCGACGAGGGCATGGTCGACACACCGCACGCGATCTTCCCGGGCACCGACGAGCAGGACTACTACCGGGGTCTGGTGACCGAGGCCGCGCCCGGCACGCAGCGCCAAGTGGCCCTCTCCCAGGGCGAGGTGCCCGCCTCGGCGAACACGTCGGGTGCGCCCGCCGGTGAGGAGGCGGAGGGATGAGCGCGCAGCTGGCCGCATACTCCACCTCCACCGGGGAGGCCTTCCAGTTCTGGGTCCTGGGCACCGTCGCCGTGATCGGCGCCCTGGGCACCGTCTTCATGAAGAAGGCCGTGCACAGCGCGCTCTGCCTCGCCGGGACCATGATCATCCTCGCGGTGTTCTACCTGGCCAACGGCGCGTACTTCCTGGGCATCGTCCAGATCGTCGTCTACACGGGCGCGATCATGATGCTGTTCCTGTTCGTGGTCATGCTCGTCGGTGTCACCGCGGCGGACTCGCTGAAGGAGACCATCAAGGGGCAGCGCTGGCTGGCCCTGGTGTGCGGTCTCGGCTTCGGCGTCCTGCTCCTCGGCGGCATCGGCAACGCCTCCATCAAGGACTTCAACGGCCTGGCCAAGGCGAACGCGAACGGCAATGTGGAGGGCCTCGCCGCCCTCATCTTCACGAAGTACGTGTTCGCGTTCGAGATCACCGGCGCCCTGCTCATCACGGCCGCCGTCGGCGCCATGGTGCTCACGCACCGCGAGCGCACCGAGCGCGCCAAGACCCAGCGCGAGATGGCCGAACAGCGTGTGCGCGAGGGCAAGCACGTACCGCCGCTCCCGGCGCCCGGCGTCTACGCCCGGCACAACGCGGTGGACATCGCGGGCCTGCTCCCCGACGGCACCCCGTCCGAGCTGACCGTGAACAAGACGCTGCGCGAGCGCGGCCAGATCCGTGACGTGTCGACCGAGGCACTGAGCGATCTGAAGGCCCTGGAGCAGCGTGCCGAGGAGCGCCTGGAGCGCACGAAGACGGGGGAGGGGTCGAAGTGAACCCGGTCAACTACCTCTATCTCGCGGCCCTGTTGTTCACGATCGGCGCCACCGGCGTACTGATCAGACGCAACGCGATCGTGGTGTTCATGTGCATCGAGCTCATGCTCAACGCCTGCAACCTCGCGTTCGTCGCCTTCTCCCGCATGCACGGCAATCTCGACGGCCAGATCATCGCCTTCTTCACGATGGTCGTCGCCGCCGCGGAGGTCGTGGTCGGGCTCGCGATCATCGTGTCGCTGTTCCGTTCCCGCCACTCGGCCTCGGTCGACGACGCCAGCCTGATGAAGCTCTGAGGGGTCGCTGAATCGTGGAGAACCTGATTGCGCTGCTGATCGCGGCGCCCCTGCTCGGAGCGGCCGTACTGCTGTGCGGCGGACGGCGGCTGGACGCCGTCGGCCACTGGATCGGTACGGCGCTCGCCTCGGCCTCGTTCGTGATGGGCGTCGTGCTCTTCGCCGACATGCTCGGCAAGAGCCCCGACGACCGGACCATCAGCCAGCACCTGTTCAGCTGGATCCCGGTCGCCGGCTTCCAGGCCGACGCGTCCTTCCAGCTCGACCAGCTGTCGATGACGTTCGTGCTGCTGATCTCCGGCGTCGGCTCGCTGATCCATCTGTACTCCGTCGGGTACATGGAGCACGACGAGCGCCGCCGCCGCTTCTTCGGCTATCTGAACCTGTTCCTCGCGGCGATGCTGCTGCTCGTCCTCGCCGACAACTACCTGCTGCTGTACGTCGGCTGGGAGGGCGTGGGTCTCGCCTCGTACCTGCTGATCGGCTTCTGGCAGCACAAGCCCAGCGCCGCCACCGCCGCGAAGAAGGCCTTCCTGGTCAACCGAGTCGGCGACATGGGCCTGTCGATCGCCATCATGCTGATGTTCACGACCTTCGGGACCTTCGCGTTCGGGCCGGTCCTCGGCACCCACGAGGAGGCGGGGCTGACGCAGGGCGCGAGCGAGGGCAAGCTGACCGCCATCGCCCTGATGCTGCTCCTCGCGGCCTGCGGCAAGTCGGCCCAGGTGCCGCTGCAGTCCTGGCTCGGGGACGCGATGGAGGGCCCGACCCCGGTCTCGGCCCTCATCCACGCCGCGACGATGGTGACCGCCGGTGTCTACCTCATCGTCCGCTCCGGCGCGATCTTCAACGCGGCGCCCGACGCTCAGCTCGTCGTCACCGTCGTCGGTGCCGTCACGCTCCTGTTCGGAGCGATCGTCGGTTGCGCGAAGGACGACATCAAGAAGGCGCTGGCCGGCTCGACCATGTCCCAGATCGGCTACATGGTGCTGGCCGCGGGCCTCGGCCCCATCGGCTACGTCTGGGCGATCATGCACCTGGTGACGCACGGCTTCTTCAAGGCCGGGCTCTTCCTCGGCGCCGGATCGGTCATGCACGGCATGAACGACGAGGTCGACATGCGGAAGTTCGGCGGCCTCAGGAAGTACATGCCGATCACCTTCGTCACCTTCGGCCTCGGCTATCTCGCGATCATCGGCTTCCCGGGCCTGTCCGGCTTCTTCTCCAAGGACAAGATCATCGAGGCGGCCTTCGCCAAGGGCGGCACCGAGGGCTGGATCCTCGGCGGCGCGGCCCTGCTCGGCGCGGCCATCACCGCGTACTACATGACGCGCGTGATGCTCATGACCTTCTTCGGTGAGAAGCGCTGGCAGCCGGACGCGGACGGTCACGAGCCGCACCCGCACGAGTCGCCCAGGTCGATGACGATCCCCATGATCGTGCTGGCCTTCGGATCGGTCTTCGCGGGCGGCCTGTTCAGCATCGGCGACCGCTTCCTGCACTGGCTGGAGCCGGTCACCGGGCACTCCGAGGGGGACTCGCCGGTCAGCGCCCTCACGGTCACGCTGGCCACGATGGTGCTGCTCGTCGTCGGCGCCGGAATCGCGTACGCCCAGTACGGGCGCCGTCCCGTCCCGGTGGTCGCCCCGCGGGGTTCCCTGGCCACCCGGGCAGCCCGGCGCGATCTGTACCAGGACGACTTCAACCACGTCGTGCTGGTGCGCGGCGGCGAGCACCTCACCCGCTCCCTGGTGTACGTCGACCACACGCTGGTCGACGGCGTCGTCAACGGCACGGCGGCCTCCGTGGGCGGCCTCTCCGGCCGACTGCGCAGGCTGCAGAACGGCTATGCGCGCAGTTACGCGGTCTCGATGTTCGGCGGTGCGGCGGTCCTCATCGCCGCGACCCTGCTGATGAGGGCGGTCTGATACCGATGTCCTTTCCTCTGCTGACAGCGACGGCGGCGCTCCCGGCGCTCGGGGCGGTCGCCACGGCCGCCGTGCCGGCCGCGCAGCGCGTCGCCGCCAAGTGGCTGGCGCTGCTCGTCTCCCTGGGCACCCTGGCGCTCGCCGCGGTGACCCTGGTGCGCTTCGACCCCGACGGCGCGCGCTACCAGCTCACCGAGTCCCATCCCTGGATCGCGGACTTCGGCGTGCGCTACGAACTGGGTGTGGACGGCATCGGGGTGGCGCTGATCGCGCTCACCGCGCTGCTGATCCCGTTCATCATCCTCGCGGGCTGGCACGACGCCGACCCGCAGGAGACGGGCAGTTCGCGGTGGCGTCCCACCCAGGGCTTCTTCGCGCTGATCCTCGCCGTCGAGGCGATGGTGATCATCTCGTTCGAGGCCACCGACGTCTTCCTCTTCTACATCTTCTTCGAAGCCATGCTCATCCCGATGTACTTCCTCATCGGCGGCTTCGGTGACAGGGCGCACGGTGCGTACCGGTCGGCCACCTCCACGGCCGAGGGAGACGCGGCCGCCGCGACGCAACGCTCGTACGCCGCCGTGAAGTTCCTCCTCTACAACCTGGTCGGCGGCCTGATCATGCTGGCCGCCGTCATCGGTCTCTACGTGGTCGCCGGGAACTTCTCCCTCCAGGAGATCGTGCAGGCCCGCGCCAACGGCTCGCTGCACATGGCGACCAGCACCGAGCGGTGGCTCTTCCTCGGCTTCTTCTTCGCCTTCGCGGTGAAGGCGCCCCTGTGGCCGCTGCACACCTGGCTGCCCAACGCCATGGGTGAGGCCACCGCCCCGGTCGCCGTGCTGATCACGGCGGTCGTCGACAAGGTCGGCACCTTCGCGATGCTCCGCTTCTGCCTCCAGCTCTTCCCGGAGGCCTCGAAGTGGGCGACGCCCGCCATCCTCGTGCTGGCGCTCATCAGCATCGTCTACGGCGCCCTGCTCGCGGTCGGCCAGCGCGACATCAAGCGCCTGGTCGCCTACGCGTCGATCTCGCACTTCGGGTTCATCATCATGGGCATCTTCGCGATGACCAGCCAGGGCCAGTCGGGTGCGACGCTGTACATGGTCAACCACGGGATCTCGACCGCCGCCCTGATGCTGGTGGCCGGCTTCCTGATCTCGCGGCGCGGCTCGCGCCTGATCGCCGACTACGGAGGGGTGCAGAAGGTCGCACCGGTCCTCGCCGGCACCTTCCTGATCGGCGGGCTCGCCACGCTCTCGCTGCCGGGGCTCGCGCCCTTCGTGAGTGAGTTCCTGGTCCTCGTCGGCACGTTCACGCGCTACCCGGTGGTCGGCATCATCGCCACCTTCGGCATCGTCCTCGCCGCGCTCTACACGCTCGTCCTCTACCAGCGGACGATGACGGGCCCGGTGAAGGCGGAGGTCGCCGAGATGCCCGACCTCAGGGTGCGCGAGCTCCTGGTGGTCGCCCCGCTGATCGCCCTGTTGATCTTCCTGGGCGTCTACCCGAAGCCCGTCACCGACATCGTCAATCCGGCGGTCAAGCAGACCATGTCAGACGTACACAAGACGGACCCCAAGCCCGAGGTGGAGGCGGCCAAGTGAGCGCAGCAGCCGTCCACAGCCTGTGGACAACCGCAGTCGATCCGATCGACAAGATCGGCGCACCGAAGATCGAATACGGGCAATTGTCGCCCACCTTGATCGTCGTCGGCGCGGCCGTCATCGGGGTTCTGATCGAGGCGTTCGTGCCGCGCAAGTCGCGCTACTACGCCCAGGTGTTCGTCGCCGTCGTCGCGCTCGCCGCCGCCTTCGCCGCGGTCGTCGCGCTCGCGGCGGGCGGATACGGCACCACGAAGGCGCACATCGCGGCGATGGGCGCCATCGCCGTCGACGGACCCGCCCTGTTCCTCCAGGGCACGATCCTGCTGGCCGGCCTGCTCGGCGTGTTCACCTTCGCCGAGCGGCGACTGGACCCGGAGGCACACGGCAACCGCGTCGACTCGTTCGCCGCGCAGGCCGCGTCCGTGCCCGGCAGCGACAGCGAGAAGGCCGCCGTCAAGGCCGGGTTCACCACCACCGAGGTGTTCCCGCTCCTGCTCTTCGCCATCGCCGGCATGCTCGTCTTCCCCTCGGCCAACGACCTGCTGACGCTCTTCGTGGCCCTGGAGGTCTTCTCGCTCCCGCTGTACCTCCTGTGCGCGGTGGCCCGCCGCAAGCGGCTCATGTCGCAGGAGGCGGCGGTCAAGTACTTCCTGCTCGGCGCCTTCGCCTCCGCGTTCACCCTGTTCGGCATCGCCCTGCTGTACGGCTACGCGGGCTCCGTGTCGTACGCGACGATCGCGCAGGTCGTCGACGGCACCGTGCAGAACGTCGACCCGGCGCTCGCCGGCACCATGGGCAACGACGCGCTGCTGCTCATCGGCGCCGCCATGCTCGCCATGGGACTGCTGTTCAAGGTCGGCGCCGTGCCGTTCCACATGTGGACGCCGGACGTCTACCAGGGCGCGCCGACCCCCGTGACCGGCTTCATGGCCGCGGCGACGAAGGTGGCCGCCTTCGGCGCGCTGCTGCGCCTGCTGTACGTCGTCCTGCCGGGCCTGCGCTGGGACTGGCGGCCGGTCATGTGGGCCGTCGCGATCGTGACCATGCTGGGCGGTGCGATCGTCGCGATCACACAGACGGACATCAAGCGACTGTTGGCGTACTCGTCGATCGCGCACGCGGGCTTCATCCTCGCGGGTGTCATCGCGACCTCGCCCGACGGCGTCTCGTCCGTCCTCTTCTACCTGGGCGCGTACTCGTTCGTCACCATCGGCGCCTTCGCCGTCGTGACACTCGTGCGGGACGCGGGCGGCGAGGCCACCCACCTCTCCAAGTGGGCGGGGCTCGGACGCAGGTCCCCGCTGGTGGCGGCGGTCTTCGCGGTGTTCCTGCTGGCCTTCGCCGGCATCCCGCTGACCTCCGGCTTCGCCGGGAAGTTCGCCGTGTTCAAGGCGGCGGCGGAGGGCGGCGCGAGCGCGCTGGTCGTGGTCGGTGTGATCTCGTCGGCGATCGCGGCGTTCTTCTACATCCGCGTCATCGTGCTCATGTTCTTCAGCGAGCCGCGGTCCGAGGGCCCGACGGTCGCCGTGCCGTCGCCGTTGACCATGACGGCGATCGGCGTGGGCGTCGCGGTCACCCTGGTGCTCGGTGTCGCGCCGCAGTACTTCCTGGACCTGGCGAGTCAGGCCGGGGTCTTCGTCCGCTGACCACGCGGGCCGGGACGTGCACAGGCGTCGGGCCCCGCTCCCTCACCGGGAGCGGGGCCCGACGCGTTGCGGGCGCGCCGAGCCGGGGCGCGGGGGACTGAGGTGCACGGAGGGCAGCGGCGGCGTAGCAGCCTGTGGATAACTCCGAGGGTGTCGGCGCGGAGCCCTATGGTGGCTGTCGTGGGCGAAGCACGACATACGGGGGACGACGAGCGATGAGCGGGACGGGCGGGACGGGTGCGATGACCGGAGCGGACACGACGATGACACAGGGCGACAGCGAGGCGCTGGCCACGCTCCACCGTGTCTTCGGGTACGACGCCTTCCGCGGTGAGCAGGAAGCGATCATCGAGCACGTGGTGGCCGGCGGTGACGCGGTCGTCCTGATGCCGACGGGCGGCGGCAAGTCGCTCTGCTATCAGATTCCCGCACTGGTCAGACCGGGCACCGGCGTCGTGGTCTCCCCGCTCATCGCGCTGATGCAGGACCAGGTCGACGCGCTGCGGGCGCTCGGCGTGCGCGCCGGGTTCATGAACTCCACGCAGGACTTCGACGAGCGCCGCATGGTGGAGGCGGAGCTCCTGTCGGGCGAGCTGGACGTGCTCTATCTGGCGCCCGAGCGGCTCCGCCTGGACACCACTCTGGACCTGCTGTCCCGCGCGAAGATCTCCGTGTTCGCCGTCGACGAGGCGCACTGCGTGGCCCAGTGGGGCCACGACTTCCGCCCCGACTACCTCGCACTGTCCGTGCTCGGAGAGCGCTGGCCCGACGTCCCGCGGATCGCCCTGACGGCCACCGCCACGCGCGCCACGCACCAGGAGATCACCCAGCGACTGGGCATGCCGAAGGCCCGCCACTTCGAGGCGAGCTTCGACCGCCCCAACATCCAGTACCGGATCGTCGGGAAGGCCGACCCCAAGAAGCAGCTGCTGTCGTTCCTGCGCGAGGAGCACGCCGGCGACGCGGGCATCGTGTACTGCCTCTCCCGCAATTCGGTGGAGAAGACCGCCGAGTTCCTCTCCCGCAATGGCGTCGAGGCGGTTCCGTACCACGCAGGCCTGGACGCCGGCACCCGCGCCGCCCACCAGTCGCGCTTCCTGCGCGAGGAGGGGCTCGTGGTGGTCGCCACCATCGCCTTCGGGATGGGCATCGACAAGCCGGACGTCCGGTTCGTCGCCCACCTCGACCTGCCGAAGTCGGTCGAGGGCTACTACCAGGAGACGGGCCGCGCCGGCCGCGACGGACTGCCGTCCACGGCCTGGATGGCGTACGGCCTTCAGGACGTGGTCCAGCAGCGCAAGCTGATCCAGGGCTCTGAGGGCGACGAGGCGTTCCGCCGCCGGGCCGCCGCCCATCTCGACGCCATGCTGGCGCTGTGCGAGACGGCCCAGTGCCGCCGGTCCCAGCTCCTCGCCTACTTCGGCCAGGAGCAGTACGCCCCGGCCTGCGGCAACTGCGACACCTGCCTGACTCCGCCCGACACCTGGGACGGCACGGTCGCGGCGCAGAAGCTGCTGTCCACGGTGGTGCGGTTGCAGCGCGAGCGGGGCCAGAAGTTCGGCGCGGGACAGATCATCGACATTCTGCTGGGGCGCCGCACCGCCAAGGTGATCCAGTTCGACCACGACCAGCTGTCCGTGTTCGGCATCGGCGAGGATCTGTCCGAGCCCGAATGGCGCGGCGCCGTGCGGCAGTTGCTCGCCCAGGGGCTGCTCGCCGTCGAGGGGGAGTACGGGACGCTGGTGCTCACCGAGACCAGCGGCGAGGTGCTGCGGCGCGAGCGTGAGGTGCCGCTGCGCAAGGAACCGAAGCGGCAGGCCGCACCCCGCTCGTCGTCGGGGGCCAAGGGCGAGCGCAAGGCCAAGGCCGCCGTGGCCGAGCTGCCCCCGGAGCTCGTCCCCGCCTTCGAGGCGCTGCGCGCCTGGCGAGCCGAGCAGGCCCGCGAGCAGGGCGTCCCGGCGTACGTCATCTTCCACGACGCCACGCTCCGCGAGATCGCCACGGTGTGGCCCACCTCGGTGGCCGGCCTGGGCGGTATCGGCGGCGTGGGAGAGAAGAAGCTGGCGACGTACGGCGAGGGAGTGCTGGAGGTGCTCGCCTCGCTGGGCGGTGCCCCCGGCGAGACCCCGGCCCCGTCCAGCGGCGGGGCCTCGGGCCCGGCCGCTGATCAGGCACCGGACCCGGACTGGCCCGAGATGAGCGAGGAGCCGGAGCCGGAGGACTGGATATAGGACGCCGAGTCCCCCGGGACCGGGCCACCGGGATGCGGCACCTCGCGGGTCGCCCGGCGCCGGTGCCGGTGCCGACGGGGGTTCGGGGCCGCGGGGCCTGACATCGGGGCCTGACATCGTGGGGTCCGGCGTTCGCGGGGCTCGTGGCCGCGGGGTCGGTGTCCGGGGACGCCGGTTACGAGGTCTGGTGTCACGGGCCCGGTGTCACAGGGCCCGGGTCGCGTAGGCGCGGACGTCGGCGTCGGGGTCCGTCACGGCCGTGGCGAGGGCGGCGCGCGCGTCCTCGTCGGTGCCGGCGTGGTGCACGAGTGCCAGCACCGCGGCCTTGCGGACGTCGGCGTTCGGGTCGGAGAGGGCCTTGGTCAGCGTGGGCACGGCCGGTTCCGGGTCCGCGGCGGACAGCGCGGTCGCGGCGCCGGCCCGGACCTGCCAGGCGGGGTCGGCCAGGGCGGCGACGGCACGCGAGGCGGGCCCGGCCGGGCAGCCCGTGGCGGCCAGCGCCTCGAAGGCGGCGGCGCGGACCAGCGCGTCGTGGTCGGCGGTGAGCCGGTCGACGGTGGCCAGGACCGTGTCGTCCGGCGTCACATGGGCCAGCGCCTTGGCCACGGTGACGCGGACCTCGCGGGACGGGTCGGCCGCCGCCCGGGTCAGCGGTTCGGTGGCGTCGACGGAGACCAGGGCGCGCACGGCCTCGATACGCACGGCGATGTCGGGATCCGCCAGGGCGTCCGCGAACAGCGACGCGTCACCGAGGCGCAGTGCCCGCAGTACGTCCAGCGCGGCGGCCCGTACGACGGGATCGCCCCCGGGGAGCGCGGCGGCGAGACCGTCGCGCAGGGCGGGCTCCGGCGCCAGTGTCTCGACCAGCTCGCGCAGCGAGGCGGCCGCGGCGGCCCGCACCTGAGCGTGCGGGTCCCGCAGCGCGTCGGCGAGGACGGGTCCGGTGCCGGGTGGCACGGTCTCGGTGAGTGCGGCGAGGGCCGCGCGCCGCACGGCGGGAGCGGGGTCGGTCAGGTAGGGGCGCAGCGAGGGGAGTTCGGGCTCCTGCTCGGCGAGGGCGAGGAGTTCCAGCAGGCGGGGTGAGGAGTCGGGGCCGTCGTCCCCGCCGTGGGTGCCGTCCGGGAGGCGGCGGGCGCTGTCGGCGGGCAGTGCGGTATCGGCGGGGAGTGATGCTCCGCGGGTGGCTGTGGTGGCTGTGGTGGCTGTGGTGGCTGTGGTGGCTGCGGCAGGCGCGGGGGCGGTGGCCGCGATGTCCACGGCAGGTGCTCCGCCGGTGGGCGCGGCGGCCACGGGGGCCGCGTCCCGTGCGCCCGCCGTGGCCACGCCCTCCGCGTGGACCTCGCCGAGGTGCCGGGAGGGCCCGCCGGTCGGGGTGAAGTCGGGGACGGGGACGAGATAGGGAGCCACGGGACGAGCCGTGAACTCCATCGATCCGGAGGGGGACTTGTGCAGATCGAGGTGGTGGAACCAGGAGACGTCGTCGCGCACCGGATGGTCCGTGCGGTCGTGGTAGAGGCCCCAGCGGGACTCCGTGCGGGCGAGCGACGCACGCGCGGCCATCTCCGCGCAGTCGCGGATGAAGGTGACCTCGGCGCACCGCATCAGCTCGTGCGGAGTGCGGGCCCCCATCGCCGCGATGTCCGCGCGCATCCGCTCGAAGGCTTCGAGGGCGAGCGAGAGCCGGGCGCCGGACTTGGGCGGGGCGACGTAGTCGTTCACGAAGCGGCGGAGCTTGTACTCGACCTGGGGTTGCGGCGGTCCGTCCGGGTAGCGCAGCGGGCGGTAGATCAGCTCGTGCGCCTCGCGGAGCTGGTCCTGCGGCAACTCGCCCGCGTAGGGGGCGTACTGGGCGGCGTCCGCACCCGCGAGGTCACCGAAGACGAACGCGCCGATCATGTAGTTGTGCGGGACGCAGGCCAGGTCGCCCGCGGCGTACAGGCGGGGCACGGTCGTCCGGGCGTGGTCGTCGACCCGGACGCCGGACGCGGAGTGACCGCCGCACAGGCCGATCTCGGAGATGTGCATCTCGACGTCGTGGGTGCGGTAGTCGTGTCCGCGGCCGGAGTGGAAGGTGCCGCGGGTGGGGCGTTCCGTGGAGTGCAGGATGGATTCGAGGGCGCTGATCGATTCCTCGGGGAGGTGGCTCAGCTTCAGGTACACCGGGCCGCGGTCCGAGGCGACCTCCGCGGCGAACTCGGCCATCATCTGGCCCGACCAGTAGTCGGAGTCGACGAAGCGCTCGCCGTGCCGGTTGACCTGGTAGCCGCCGAACGGGTTGGCGACGTAGGCGCAGGCGGGACCGTTGTAGTCCTTGATCAGCGGGTTGATCTGGAAGCACTCGATACCGGTGAGCTCGGCGCCCGCGTGGTAGGCCATGGCGTACCCGTCACCGGCGTTGGTGGGGTTCTCGTACGTCCCGTAGAGGTAGCCGGAGGCGGGTAGGCCGAGCCGGCCGCAGGCGCCGGTGGCGAGGATCACGGCGCCGGCGCGGACCGTCACGAACCGCCCGGTGCGGGTGTTGAAGCCCGCCGCACCGACCGCGCGGCCCCCGGCCGTGAGGACCCGCACCGGCATCACCCGGTTCTCGATACGGATCCGCTCGCGCATCTCACGCCGCCGCAGTTGCCGGTAGAGGACCTTCTTGACGTCCTTGCCCTCGGGCATCGGCAGTACGTAGGAGCCGGAGCGATGCACCTGGCGGACCGCGTACTCGCCGTGCTCGTCCTTCTCGAACTTCACGCCGTACGACTCCAGGCGCTGCACCATCGCGAAGCCGCGGGTCGCGGTCTGGCGGACGGTGGACTGGTCGACGATGCCGTCGTTGGCGCGGGTGATCTCGGCGACGTAGTCGTCGGGCTCGGCACGGCCGGGCACGACCGCGTTGTTGACGCCGTCCATGCCCATGGCGAGGGCGCCGGAGTGCCGGACGTGTGCCTTCTCCAGGAGCAGGACGTCGGCACCGTGCTCGGCGGCGGTCAGCGCCGCCATGGTGCCGGCCGTGCCGCCGCCGATGACGAGGACGTCGCAGGACAGCTCTTCGGCGGCTGCGAGCGCGGGGATCTCCACGGGAGTGCCTTTCGGGTTCTTCAGCTGCCGAGTGACGTGAGGACCTCACGGCGCAGGGCGAGCCTCGCCGGGTCGTCCGATGCGGACCGCTCGCGGGGGCGCGGGACTTCGCGTACGGCGAGGAGCCGCCCGCTGCCCGCGGCGCCGTCCGGGCCGTCCGGGCGGGCGGCGCCGAGCAGGGCCACCCGGTCGCCGAGGAACAGTGCCTCGTCCACGTCGTGGGTGACGAAGACGACGGTCGCCCCGCTGCCGTGCAGTACCTCGACGAGGAGGTCCTGCATGCCGGCGCGGGTCTGGGCGTCGAGCGCGCCGAAGGGTTCGTCCATGAGGACGGCGCGGGGTGCGCCGGCGAGGGCGCGGGCGAGCTGGACGCGTTGGCGCTGTCCGCCGGAGACGCGGTGCGGCAGCTGCCGTTCGCGGCCGGCCAGTCCGACCCGGGCGAGCCAGGACTCGGCCTGCCGCCGCCGCTCGGAGCGTGCCGTTCCGGCGATGGCCAGCGGGAGTTCGACGTTGGCGCGCAGGGTGCGCCAGGGCAGGAGGGAGTCCTCCTGGAAGACGAGCGCCCGGTCGGCGGCGGGGCCCGCCAGGGGACTGCCGTCCTGGGCGACCGTTCCCGCGAGGGCGGGCAGCAGCCCGGCGAGCGTGCGCAGGAGGGTGGACTTTCCGCAGCCCGAGGGGCCGACGACGGTGAGGATCTCGCCGGGCGCGACGTCGAGGTCGACGCTGTCGAGGGCGGGGGCGCCGGGGCGGCCGAGCGAAGCGTTCACGAGGGAGAGCCGGGTGCCGCGCACGGCGGCTGGTGTCTCAGACGAGGTGCTCATCGCGTACCCCCTCGGGATGTGCGGGCGTCGTCGTCCCGGCGGGGACCGCCGCAGCGGCGGCCTTGCGGGCGCGCGGCCCCAGAACCCGGCCGCGCGCCCCGGGAACCCGGAGGTGTGCCGTGGCGACGTACTCCGTGCGGGGCAGCCAGCGGGTGAGCCACCGGCCCGCGCGTTCGACGGCCGTGGAGGTGAGCCAGCCGAGCACGCCGATCGTGACCATGCCGACGAAGACGCCGGGGTAGTCGACGACGGTGTAGTCCTGCCATGTGCGGTAGCCGACGCCGTACTGGCCGGAGATCATCTCGGCGGAGATGACGCAGATCCACGAGACGCCGATGCCGACGGAGAGGCCGCCGAAGATCCCGGGGAGGGCGCCGGGCAGGACCACCGAGCCGAGCACCCGCCACCGGCCGCCGCCCATCGTGCGCACCGCCTCCTCCCACACGGGTGTGAGGGCGCGGACGGCGTGCCGGGTGGAGACCAGGACCGGGAAGTAGGCGGCGGTGCAGGTGATGAAGACGATGCCCTGCTCGTTGCTGGGGAACAGGAGGATCGCGACGGGCACCAGCGCGATCGCCGGGATCGGGCGGACCACTTCGAGCAGCGGCCCGAGCAGGTCCTCGGCGAGGCGGGAGCGGGCGACGGTCAGGCCGGTGGCGACACCCAGGACGGCGGCCAGCACGAAGCCGGTCAGGATGCGGGTGAGGCTGTCGGTGAGGTCCGTCCAGTAGTCGTCGCCGCCCAGCCGGTCGCCGAAGGCGCGGGCCACGTCGGCGACGGTGGGGAACTGCGAGAAACGCAGCCACAGGTCGACGTCCAGGCTCGTCAGGAGCTGCCAGGCGGTCAGGGCCGCGGCGAGCGACGCGGCCCTGACGAGATGGCGGGTCATGACGCCCGCGCCAGGGCCGCGGCGTACGAGAGGGTGCGGGCGCCCCGGTGGGCGGCGACGTACTTCCGGGCGGCGGCCTGGGTGACGAAGGGGTGCAGCTCGTCGCCGTCGGCCACCCACACCGACCTGTCCGCGAACCAGAGGGTTCCGGTGGTGGTGTCGGGGACGTACGCGGCGCGGAGGGTGGAGCGGTGCGCGGCCACGTAGCGCAGGAGGGCGGTGGGGGAGTCGAAGGCGCGGGTGGTGGCGGCGCCCTCGGGCCACGCCTCGCTCGCGGCCGGCGGGGGCGCCGCGGCGAGCTGGTCGGCGTACGCGGCCGGGCCGAGCGCACGCTTGACGTACCGGTCGTCGACGAAGGCGTCCACGTCCACGTCGCCGACGAGTTTCGCCGACTTCAGGATCGCGACGTCCTTCTTCAGGGCGGAGACCAGGCGGGGCTGGAGCGCCGGACCGAAGGTGGCCGTGCCGTGCGCGCCGTTGTAGAGGTAGACGACCTCGGCGGGCAGCCCGGTGGCCTTCGCGACCTTCTCCGCCGCGGCCACCGGGTGGTCGTGCAGGTAGTCCGTCGCCTCCGACTGGGCCTTCAGGAAGGCCTCCAGGACGGCCGGGTGCTTCTTGGCGAAGTCCTCCCGGGCGGTCACGCCGTGGAAGGTCGGCAGGTTCAGTTCGGCGCCGTCGTACAGGGCCTTCGCCTTGCCCTGGTAGGCGAGCAGACCGGGCCAGGCGACGAACTGCGACAGTGCGTCCGCGCTGCCCGCCGTGAGCGCCGAAGCACCCACCGCGGGCTGCTGGTTGAGCTTCTGGATTCCCTTGTCCGGGTCGATGCCGGCGCGCTGGAGGGCCCGCACGAGGGTGCCGTCGGCGGCCGAGCCGACACTCGTCGACACCTTCTTGCCGCGCAGGTCACTCAGGGAACGAAGCTTCGAATCCGGGGCCGTGACGATGGTGTTGAGGCCGCCGCGGAGGTTGTAGCCGGTGACGGAGACCAGGTGGGTGGGGCGCCCCAGCTGCTTGCCGCGGGCCGCGTTGATGAGGAGCGGGAAGTCGCCCATCGAACCGATGTCGATCTTCCCGGCGGTCATCTGGGCGGTGATCGGGGCGCCGGTCGCGTAGTCCTGCCAGTTCACCTTGTACGTGGTGCCGTCACCGAGGGCGTCGAGCTGCTTCTCGAAGGAGCCGAGCGAGCGCAGCAGGGTGCCGGCCGTGACGGTGTTGATCGTCTTGGACTGGTAGCCGACGGTGACGGTGACCGTGGAGCCGTCGCCGGCCGCCGTGTCCGCGCCGCACGCGGTCAGGGGAAGGACCAGAGCCGCCGTGGTGAGGGCGGCGATCGCTTTGTGTCTCATGGGGGTTCGGGCCTCTCACCGCAGCAGATAGGGCATGTCGACCGTGACGGCCCCGGTGGGGCAGCGCGCGGCGCACGGGCCGCAGTACCAGCACTCGTCGACGTGCATGTACGCCTTGCCGCTGCTCTCGTCGATGGCGAGGGAGTCCAGCGGGCACATGTCGACGCACAGGGTGCAGCCGTCGATGCACTTCGACTCGTCGATGGTCACGGGCACGTCGGCCCGCTGGGGTGCCAAGGGCATGGCTGTCTCCAGGAAGGTCCTGCGGGATACGGAAGGGGTGAGGTGCACAGGGGGTGCTCAGCGGGCGCGGCGGAGCTGTCCGCTCATGCTGATGCGGTCTCCGCGGAAGCGGATGAACTCCAGGTCCACGGGGCGGCCGTCGGCGAGATGGGTGAGCCGTTCCAGCATGAGGACGGCGGTGCCGCGCGGGGCCTGGAGCACGGCGGCGGAGTGCGCGTCCGCGTTCACCGCCTCCAGGGTGATGTCGGCGTGCCCGAGGGGCTGTCCCGTGATGGCTTCCAGGAGGCGGAAGACGTCGGTGTTCTCCAGGTCGGCGGCGAGCAGGTCGGCACCGAGGTCGAGGGGGATGTAGGTGAGGTCGAGAGAGAGCGGGAGGCCGTCCAGGCGGCGGAGGCGTTCGATGTAGAGGACGTCGGCACCGGGGGCGATGCCGAGGCGGTCGGCCACGGGGGCGGGTGCGGCCACCGGGCCCATCGAGCGGACCTCATTGCTGACCTGGCCGTGTTCGCGCAGGGTCTCCGCGAGTCCCATCAGCCGGTCGAGTCCCTGCGGGTATTTCTGTGCCACGACGACGGTGCCGACGCCGGGCAGTCGTTCCACCAGGCCTTCGGCGCGCAGCAGGTCCAGGGCCTGGCGGACGGTGTTGCGCGAGGCGCGGTAGTCCGTGCCGAGGGCGGCCTCGTGCGGCAGGGAGCCGTCCGGATAGCCGCCGGTCAGCACCTGCCGGCGGAGGAGGTCGGCGAGTTGCCGCGCCCGGTCCGCGCGCAGCCGACGCCGGCGGGCGGCGACGGTGGTCGCGCCCTGGCCGGCGTGGTCGCGGATGCGGTCGGTGAGCATGCGCCGGACGATACCGACGCGGTGCGGCGAGTGGTGTTGCTGGAGTGTTGCGCCACCTGGGCACGCGGCGGGCGCTGCCCTGACCTGCGGCTTTCGATGCCGCCGTCGAAGATCTGCCACCGGCGGCGGAGGCGGGGCGGGGGCCGATTCGACCCCCGGACCCCGTGCCTCCGCGGCGCCGGGCGTGCCCCTGGGCCTCGGGCTTCCGCGGCGCCGGGCGTGCCCTTGGGCGTTGGGCTTCCGTTGCGCCGGGCGTGCCCTTGGGCGTTGGGCTTCCGCGGCGCCGGGCGTGCGCCTGGGCGTTGGGCTTCCGCGGCGCCGGGCGTGTGCCCAGGCCCCCGGCCTCCGCGGCGCCGGACGTGCTTCTTAGGCCTCCGTGACGCCGGCGGCGCTCGTGATGCGGCCGCGGACCTCTCCCAGCCCCACCTTGGTTCCGCCGGGGCCGGGTGCCCAGGCCGTCAGGGTCACCTCGTCGCCGTCCTCCAGGAAGGTGCGCTTGCCGTCGGGGAGTTCGAGCGGGTCGCGGCCGTTCCAGGTGAGTTCCAGGAGGGAACCGCGTTCGGCGTCGGAGGGGCCGCTGACGGTGCCGGAGCCGTACAGGTCGCCGGTGCGCAGGGAGGCGCCGTTCACCGTCATGTGGGCGAGCTGCTGCGCGGCCGTCCAGTACATGGTGGAGAAGGGCGGTTCGGAGACGACGTGACCGTTGATCGCCACGGAGATCCGCAGGTCGTAGCCGCCCGGCTCCTCGACGGAGTCGTCGAGGTAGGGGAGCAGGGGATGCGTGCGGGCGGGCGGCGCGACGAGGGCGCTGTCCAGGGCGTCGAGCGGGGTGATCCACGCCGACACCGATGTGGCGAAGGACTTGCCGAGGAAGGGGCCGAGGGGCACGTACTCCCACGCCTGGATGTCGCGCGCCGACCAGTCGTTGAGGAGGCACAGGCCGAAGACGTGGTCGCGGAAGGAGGAGAGCGGGACGGGCGTGCCCATGGGTGAGGGGGCGCCGACCACGAAACCGACCTCCGCCTCGATGTCGAGACGGACGGAGGGACCGAAGACGGGCTCGGCCTCGGTGGGCGCCTTCCGCTGGCCGGAGGGGCGTACGACGTCCGTACCGGACACCACGACCGTGCCGGAGCGGCCGTGGTAACCGATCGGCAGGTGCTTCCAGTTGGGGGTGAGGGAGTCGGCGGCGTCGGGTCGGAAGATCTGACCGACGTTCCGGGCGTGGTTCTCGGAGGCGTAGAAGTCGACGTAGTCCGCCACCTCGAAGGGAAGGTGCAGCGTGACCTCGGACAGCGGGTGGACGTGCGGTTCGAGGGTCTCCCGGTGGGCCGGGACGGTCACCCAGGCCGTGAGCGCCCGGCGTACGTCGGACCAGGTGGTGCGGCCGGCCGCGAGCAGCGGGTTCAGCGTGGGCTGCGCCAGGAGCTCGGCGTACGGGGAACCGAGCGCGCGGGCGGCGGCACCCGCGTCGAGCACGTGGTCGCCGAGCCGGACGCCGACGCGCCGCTCCGCGGAACCGCCCGGGTCGCCGTTCGGGGAGAACACGCCGTACGGAAGGTTGTGCGGGCCGAAGGGATCGCCCTCGGGGACATCGAAGGGGGGCATCGGTAGGTGCCTCGCTTTCGGATTCGTACGCGTCGTCTGATCCAGGTGTGCCACACGTTCTGTGTGGTCGCGGCACACGTTACGGGGGAGTGACCCTGCTGTGGCAGTGCCTAAAGAGTTTGCAATGTCCGAATTTTCCTTGTCGGACGTGGCAATTCCGGCTTAGCGTCCTTTGGGGACACGGACGGGGTGGGTCCGGTCCGTAGGGGGACGCGTGGGGGGACCCGTGGCCAGGAGCTCCAGAAGTGCGCCGGTGCACGCCGACCAGCATGTTCCGGGCCTCATCGTGAAGTTCGGCGACTATCCGCTGCATCACGGTGGGGTGGGTGCCATCCGGAGTCTGGGCCGGCTGGGCATCCCGATGTATGCGATCACCGAGGACCGTTACACACCGGCCGCGAGCTCGCGCTATCTGCGCCGTGCGTTCGTCTGGCCGACGACGGGGACGGAGGAACCGGAGCGGCTCGTCGAGGGGCTGCTGCGGATCGGCGGGCGGATCGGGCGGCCGACGGTCCTCGTGCCGACGGACGAGGAGGCCGCCGTCCTCATCGCCGAGCACCAGGACGAGTTGGGCGACCGCTTCCTCTTCCCGCGCGTGGACGCCAAGCTGCCCCGCCGGCTCGCCAGCAAGCAGGGGCTGCACGAACTGTGCGTCGAACACGGCATCCCCAGTCCTGCGGCGGCCTTTCCGCAGTCGTACGAGGACATCGTGGAGTTCGCCGAGAGCGCCCGCTTTCCCGTCGTCGCCAAGAACCGCGAGGCGTTCGTGCGCCGCAGCCGCCCCGCCGTGAACGGCACGACCCGGATCGCGACCCGCGAGGGCCTGCTGACGCTCGCCCGGGACTGGGGCCCGCAACCGGGCGTGATCCTCCAGGAGTACCTGCCCAGGGAGGACGCGGAGGACTGGATCGTGCACGCGTACTTCGACGCGGACTCGACGCCGCTCGCGATGTTCACGGGCGTCAAGGTCCGCTCCTGGCCGCCGCACGCGGGCATGACGGCGAACGCGTACGTCGTCGACAACCCGGAACTCGCCGACCTCGCCGCCCGGTTCATCAAGGAGATCGGCTTCAGCGGCATCATCGACCTCGACCTGCGCTTCGACCGGCGCGACGGGCAGTACAAGCTCCTCGACTTCAACCCGCGGATGGGCGCGCAGTTCCGTCTCTTCGAGAACGAGTCGGGGATCGACGTCGTCCGCGCCATGCATCTGGATCTGACGGGGCGCGCCGTTCCGGAGGGGGAACAGCGGGCCGGTCACCGCTACGTCGTGGAGAACATCGACCTGCCGGCGCTGCTCGCCTACCGGCGCAGCGGCTACACGACACCGCACGCGCCGACTCGCGCGAGCGGTACGGAGCTGGCCTGGCTCGCGGGTGACGACCTGCGGCCGTTCTTCACGATGCTCGCGCGCTTCGTGCGGCCGGGCGCGAAGCACCTGTATCAGCTGTGGCGCACCAACCGCCGCGGCAGCACCACCACGAAGTGACGGCAGACGTCCGACGTCCTGGGGAGGGGACTTCGTGATTCATCCGGTAGCAGTCATCGGTGCCGGGCCGTTCGGCCTGTCGACCGCGGCCCATCTGCGGGCCCGCGGTGTCCCGGTGCGTGTCTTCGGCGAGCCCATGGTGAGCTGGCGCGACCACATGCCCGAGGGAATGCTCCTCAAGTCGACCCCGGCCGCATCCACCATCGACGCCCCGCAGCGCGGGCACACACTCCTCGACTACTGCGACGCGGCCGGCATACCGCGCCTCGTCACGGACGAGGACATCATCCCCGTCGAGACGTTCATCGCGTACGGCGAGTGGTTCCAGCAGAAGCTGGTGCCCGAGCTGGAGCGGGTGCGGGTCGTCTCCGTCGACCGCAAGGCCGGCCGCGGCCGCTCCGGCGGCTCCGGCGGCTCCGCCCGCCCCGGGCCCGACGAGAGCGCGGACGGCTTCGAACTCAAGCTGGACTCCGGTGAGTTGTTCACCGCTCGGGCTGTCGTGGTGGCCACCGGCCTGTCCGGGCTCGACCATCTGCCTCCCGAGCTCGCGAGCGTGGCGGCCGACGGGCCCACCCCCACGGGCCCCGTCTCGCACAGCTCCCAGCACCACGACCTGAGCCGCTTCTCCGGCAAGGAGCTGATCGTCGTCGGCGCAGGCCAGTCCGCCCTGGAGACGGCGGCGCTCGCGGCGGAGGCGGGTGCGCGGGTACGGGTGGTGGCCCGCGGCAGGGGCGCCGTGGACTTCGGCGCGCCCCCGTGGAACCAGCCGAGGCTGCGCCCCGAGTCCCCCTTCGGCCGCGCCTGGTCCCTGTGGGCCCTGAGCTACTACCCGCAGCCCTATCGCCACCTGCCCGCGAGGGCCCGGCACTACTTGGTGCGCCGGGTGCTCGGCCCGCTCGGCGCCTGGTGGCTGCGCGACCGCTTCGAGGGCAAGGTCGAGGTCCGAGAGGTCCGGCGGATCGTCCGCGCCCAGGTGCGCGAGGGCAGTCCCGTCCTGACCGTCCGGACGCATGAGGGCCGGGCCGAGGAACTCCTCGCCGACCATGTCGTCGCGGCGACCGGCTATCGCGTCGACATCGCGGCGATGGACTTCCTCGGGCATGAGCTGCGCACCGAACTGGCGGTCAGCCGCGGCACTCCGAGGCTGGGCGCGGGCTACCGCTCCTCCGTCCGCGGCCTGTACTTCACCGGGCTGCCGGCGGCGGCCTCGTACGGGCCGGTGATGCGGTTCGTGTGCGGGACGGAGTTCGCCTCGCCCCGGCTGACCGGACATCTGGCCGCCGCACACAGGTGAGTTGGGGGAGGGGCGTCGCGGACGAGGCGGCGCCCCTCGCACTTGCGCGGCTGTGGAGAAGGGGTGTCTCCGCTTACCGCGCGCACGGGTTGTACGGCGAACTGCCCCTGCCGTCCGGACGGTGAAGGGCGTTGCGGGCGGGATACCGGACGTCGTCCGGTTCACGGCGGGCCGTTGAGTCGTGCGATCCGTATTCTTCGGATCATGGCCGCTCCGACTGCATATTCACTCATCGCCACTGACCTGGACGGAACGCTGCTGCGCGGCGACGACACCCTCTCCGACCGGTCGCGGGCCGCGCTGGCGAGGGTGGCCGAGGCGGGTGCCCGGCATCTCGTGGTGACGGGCCGCCCCGCACCGAGGGTGCGGCCGCTGCTGGACGAACTCGGCGGCGAGGGACTGGCGGTGTGCGGTCAGGGTGCGCAGCTGTACGACGCCGGGGCGGACCGGATGCTGTGGTCGGTGACCCTGGACAGGGAACTGGCGGAGACGGCGCTCGGCAAGATCGAGGCGGAAGTCGGCCTGCTGTACGCGGCGGTGGACCAGGACGGCGTGGACGGGCTGACCCTGATCGAGCCGGGTTACGTGATGCCCCACCCGACGCTCCCGGCGGTACGGGTGCGGCGGCGCGACGACCTGTGGACGGAACCCATCAGCAAGGTGCTGCTCCGCCACCCTTCCCTGACCGACGACGAGTTGGCGTCGGCGGCACGGTCGGTGGTCGGTTCGCTGGCGACGGTCACCATGTCGGGGCCGGGCACCGTCGAACTCCAGCCATGCGGCGTGACCAAGGCGACGGGTCTCGCCCTCGCCGCGGCGCACCTCGGTCTCACGCCCGCCGAGACCCTCGCCTTCGGCGACATGCCCAATGACATCCCCATGTTCGACTGGGCGGCCCGCGGGATCGCCATGGCCAACGCGCATCCGGAACTGAAGGCGGTGGCCGACGAGGTGACCTTGTCGAACGAGGACGACGGCATCGCGGTCGTGCTGGAACGGCTCTTCGGGCTGTAGGCGTCTCGTCGCGGTGCGGACGTCCTGCCGGGGCGCGGACACCTCGGCAGGAGAAAAGCGGAGAAAAACGGACAGAGATGCCGATTCGGGGCGCGGGCGGAGGTCCGCCGCGCGCCCCGAAGAGACGATGTGCCGCTGTCGCCGGGTCAGTACGCCCCGTTGACGTTGTCGATCGAGCCGTACTTCGCCGCGGCGTAGTTGCAGGCGGCCGTGATGTTCGCGACCGGGTCGTACGGGTCCATGGAGGTGCCGGCGACGTGGTACGCCTTGAAGGTGGGGTCGATCACCTGGAGGAGCCCCTTCGAGGGGATGCCGGCCTTGGCGTTGGAGTCCCAGTTGTTGATGGCGCGGGGGTTGCCGGAGGACTCGCGCATCACGTTGCGGTGGATGCCGTAGTACGTGCCGGGTATGCGCTTCTTGGCCATGATGTCCAGGGAGTGCTTGATCCAGCCGTCGAGGTTGTTGGCGTACGTCTTGCCGGAGGAGGGAGCCGCTGCCGCCGGTGCGGCCTTGGTCAGCGGGGACACCACGCCGGTCGCGAGGTTCTTCGTGCCCACCGTCAGCACCAGTCCCGGGCGCAGGTGGGCGGCGTCGGGGCCGATGACGGCCTTGTTCGCGTCGTACAGGGCCTGCCAGCCACCGCTCGACGGGTTCTTCTTCGCGACGGTCTGGAGGGTGTCGCCGGCGACCACGGTGTAGGTGAGGAGCTGTACCTGGGGGACGGTCGCCTGGACGGTCTGTGTCGTGGTGGCGGCCTGGGCGCCGGTGGCGCTCAGGAGGGGGAGTGCGAGGGCGACTCCGCCCACACCGGCGGCGAGCACGCCACGGGTGATGAGGGGGCTGGTCCTGAAGCGGCGGTTCATGAGTCGTCCGGACATGGCGGTTTCCTCTCCTGCGCCTGCGAGGTGAGCTGTCGGGTTCGGGCGGGGAGGTGCCCGGCCGCGCTCTCTGTGCGGCTTGACCCCTAGTCGTTCCGGTTTGTCCCGGATCGACGGCTTGCCTGGGTTCCCCCGCTCCTGCCGTGTGTGCGTGGGTGGGTGGGTCCGGGCGGCGGCAGGATTCGGCGATCCGCCCGGGATCGACGTGAACGTATGCGAGAGCACATGTCGGGAACAAGGTCTGAATTTCGGACGAAGATCGCTTTCGCCTGATTAAGGCGGTGTCAATACGTCCGATTCAACCGGAATTGGATCCTCAACTTGCCTTTAGCGAAGGGATCGTGTGAAGACGGCGTAAATTCCCGGACAAGGGCGCACGTGACCCAACTCACGAGACCAAGGCCAACTAAAGCGGCAAGGCGGGCAACTCGGACATCGCGCCTCGGTGAGCTATGGGTATGAGTCGGACAACTCGGACATCAGGGCATGGTGAGCCGGGAGTCACAAGTCGGGCAACTCGGGCAGGGTGTGAGGGTTTCCGTGGGGCCGGGCGGCCGTGCATCCGGCCGCCCCGGCGGGCAGGGCCGGGGTGGCGGCGGGCCTAGCCCGCCGTGCGCGGGATCCGCTTCTCCCACGTCCGATGGAAGACCACCTCGTCGCCGTCCTTGCAGACGACCTCGTCGGAGGCGATGAACTCCCCTTCGGAGCAGGCGAGTTCCGATCGCGTCGTCACCCGGGCGTCCCAGGCGAGGACGGGGCGGTGGAAGCGGACCGACCAGGTCGATCGGGCGCGCGCCGACAAGGGGCCGGATTCGTCGATCGTGTACGACTCCTTGACGTCTTCGGTGACTTCGAGGCCGTCCGGGTGGATACGGGTGCTTTCGCGACGGGGGTCGGTCTCCAGGCGCCACTCGCCCTTGGCGACGTCGTGCACGAGGAGCCGTTCGGGGCGTGGCTCGTCCAGCGTCGCGGGGGAGACCGCGCCGAGGGGTGCGGACTGCTCCGGCTCCTCGAAGGCGATCGCCGGGTCCGACTCCCGTGCCCTTACCGGGAGTTCGAGGACGCCGGCCGCCGGGTCCAGGGTGAAGCCGGTCTCCGGACCGGGCTGGGGCCAGACCCACGGCCAGTACGCGGAGGAGACGGCGAGCCGGACGTGATGCCCGGGCGGGAACGCGTGACCGATGGCGTCCAGCTCGACGAGCACGTCCTCCGTCGCGCCCGGCACCCACGCCGTGGCGCGGTCGCTGCCGTGGCGCGCCGACAGGTTCAGCACGCCCCGGGTGACGAGCGTCGAGGCGCCGTCGGGAGCCACGTCGCACAGCCGGGCGATCACCTGGCCCCGGGGGGAGTGTGACGTGAGCCGCAGCCGGACCGCCGGGCGGCCCAGGACCCAGGTCTCCTCCGTGACCTCGAACTCGAAGCAGACCGACCGGGCGTCCTCCTCCCGCTGGTCCGGGGGCAGGTCGGCGTCGTGGCCGTGCGGGACGGTGCGGCCCGCGTCCACCCCGGTGTGCTGCGGTGAGCGCACCGCCACCGGATCGCCCTGGAGCGCGTAGGTGACCCAGGTCACGGAGGGTGACGGCCAGACGTGATCACCCACCCAGCGGCCGGTGATCACCGGGTACGTCGTCGCCGGGGGGCGCGCGTCCATGACGTACGAGCGCAGGAGCGGTTCCGCCATGATGCCGCCGGGGCCGGGGCCGGGGCCGGGGCCGGGGCCGGGGTCGGGGCCGGGCGTCGCCGGGGTGCGCAGCCAGTGGTCCCACCAGCGCAGGGTCTCCTGGAGGAAGCCGATCGCCGGGCCGGGCGGCCGGCCGCGGTCGGGGTACTGGTGCGACCACGGGCCGATCACTCCGCGTACGCGATCGGGTGGCAGGTGCTCGACCAGACGCAGCACCGTGTCGCGGTACGGGTCGTGCCAGCCGCCGACCGCCAGGACCGCCGCCCGGATCGCTCGGTAGTCCTCGCGGACGCTCCCGTGGCGCCAGTACGCGTCCCGGGTCTGGTGCTCCAGCCAGGTGTGGACCGGCGGCTCCACCGCCTGGAGCCGCTTCACCCACATGTCCCGCCACATCACCTCGCCCACGTGCGCCGGGTCCGGGGGAAGGGCGGCGGAGGCGAGCGTCGCGGCCGACCGGGCGTGCAGGCCGGCGGCCCGTACGGAACCTCCCGCGTAGTGGACGTCGTTGTCGTAGCGGTCGTCCGTCGAGCAGACCGCGACGACCGCCTTGAGCGGCTCGGGTGCGAGGGCCGCGATCCGGAGAGAGCCGAAGCCGCCCCAGGAGATGCCGAACATGCCGACGCTTCCCGTGCACCAGGGCTGGGCGGCCAGCCAGTTGACCACCGCCACGCCGTCGTCCAGTTCCTCCTGTGCCTGCGCGTCCGCCGGCATGCCCTCCGAATTGCCGTGCCCGCGGGTGTCCACGCGGACGGAGGCGTAGCCGTGGCCCGCGTACCAGGGGTGGCGCTGCCAGTCGCGGGGCGCGGTCCGGTCCGTGAGGCGGTGCGGAAGATATTCGAGGAGAGCGGGTACGCGTTCCTCGGTCAGCGGGCGCCAGACGCGCGCGTACAGACGGGTGCCGTCCGGGAGGGGGATCCAGAGGTCCTCGTGGGCGGTCTCGCACGGGAAGGACGTACGGATGTGCATGATCATCGCGCTCCCGGGCCCGGCGGAGCCGTGGGACTCGGGCGGTTCGGCACGGTCGTGGGGCGTGGCCTGTCCGGGCGGCCCGGCGGGCCCTTGCGGTGCGTGGGGCGCGCGCGGTGCGTGGGAGTGACCTCGGTGGGCGGCGCCGTGCGCGGCGTCCATCGAGGGGTTGTGTTCCGCCGTGTGCGTGCGTCCGGCCAGGTGATGCCCACCGGTCGGCGACGAGGGCCGGCTGCCGGGCTCGACTCGGCGCAGGTTCGGGACACGGTCACCCACTTCCGGTTACATCGGAACGTATCGCCACATGTCGCCGGGTATCGGCTGATCGCGAACATACCGTTGGTGATCGGATACCGCCCGGGCATGGAGGTACCTCCTGCCGGAGCCAAGTCGGCCGGGGGACGGTGGGCGCTCGTGGTGATCGAAACGTGACCGGATACGCTGACTTGAGTGATGGCAGCGACACATCGACAAACCGTGTCATCGACCGAATGATCGACCGAGTTTCGCCATGTGATCGTCAGCAGACAGGAGAACCTCTCGTGACCGTCGTCGGGCCGTTCGGGCTGAGCGTGCGGGACCAGGCTCTCGAAGCCGATGTCCAGGCCGGATTGGCGGCTGTCGAGGAGGGTTTGCTCGAAGCCACCAAGAGCGAGGTCCCCTTCATCACGGAAGCCGCCCAGCACCTCGTGCGGGCCGGCGGGAAGCGGTTCCGGCCGCTCCTCGTGACGCTCGCCGCGCAGTTCGGTGATCCCTACGCGCCGGGCGTCGTGCCCTCGGCGGTGGTCGTCGAGCTCACCCACCTCGCCACGCTGTACCACGACGACGTGATGGACGAGGCGGACGTGCGGCGCGGGGTGCCGAGCGCCAACACTCGCTGGGGCAACTCGGTCGCCGTCCTGACCGGCGACTTCCTCTTCGCCCGCGCCTCCTACATCCTGGCCGACCTCGGGCCCGAGGCGGTCCGTATCCAGGCCGAGGCCTTCGAACGGCTGGTCACCGGCCAGATCCTGGAGACCGCCGGGCCGCGCGACGGGCGCGACCCGGTCGATCACTACCTCGACGTCCTGAGCGGCAAGACCGGTTCGCTGGTCGCCGTCGCCTGCCGGTTCGGCGCGATGATGTCGGGCGCCGACGAGACGGTCGTCGACGTGCTCACCCAGTACGGGGAGCGTCTCGGTGTCGCCTTCCAGCTCGCGGACGACGTGCTGGACATCGCGTCCGACTCGCACGAGTCCGGCAAGACGCCCGGCACGGACCTGCGCGAGGGCATCCCCACGCTTCCGGTGCTCCGGCTGCGTGAGCGCGCGGAGCGGCTCGGGCTCGCGGACGACATCGCCCTGTGCGAGCTGCTCGACTCCGACCTCACCGACGACGCCCGGCACGCCGAGGCGCTGGCCCGGCTGCGGTCCCACCCGGCCCTGGAGCAGGCGCGGCGGGACACCGTGCGGTACGCGGAGGAGGCGCGTGCGGCGCTGGCTCCGTTGCCGGAGTGTGCTGCCAAGGCGGCGCTCGTGGAGCTGGTGGACGCGGTGGTGCACCGGGCCGGCTGACCTGGTCCTTCGGGCCCGGTCCACGTTCTGGCCACGGCCCCCCTCGCCCCTGGCCCTCGTTCGCGCCTTTGCCCCGGTCCACGCTCGGCTCGTGGCCTGCTCTTGGGCCCGGGCCGGCTTTCCGTGCCCTCTGATCGGCCTGGACGGCCTCGTCCTCAAGCGCCGGACGGGCTGAATCGTCGTGCTCGGTTCCCAGGTGTTTCGGCGCGTTCGGGGCTCACCCGGGAGTGTGACGTGTGTCACTTGGCTGGAATGAGTCCAGGGTCAGATCATGTCCGTACTCATGCCCAGAAGCTGACGCAGGGGGCGTCGGCTGAAGTACGGGGAGAAAACAGAATCATGGGATCGAACGCCACGATCAGTACGCGTCGCAAGGGTCTGATCCTGACCGGTGTCACGGTCGCCGCCGCGGCCGGTATCGCCGCCGCCGTCATCCCGGCGGTCGCCGACAGCGGCAGTCACCGTGAAGACCGCGGCACGAGCCACTCCGCGCACGGCGACCGGACCATCGTCACGCAGAGCGGCGTCATGGGAGGCAGCGGCGGCACCATCCTCGCCACCAGCCTGCGCGGCGCCAACGAGGTGCCCGTCCAGGGCGGCCCCGCCGTCGGCGACAAGGACGGCGCGGCCCTGGAGTTCATCAAGGTCAAGGGCAACAAGGTGTCCGTCGCCGTGACCTGGCGCGGCACCGGCAGGCCGACCCTGCTCCACATCCACCAGGGCGCCAAGGGCACCAACGGCGGTGTCAAGGTCGACTTCACCGGGCTGCTCGGCAAGATCAGGCACCACAGCGTCGTCGGCACCGTCGAGGTCGAGGACGCGGCCCTGCTCGACGCGCTGAAGACCGACCCCGGTTCCTTCTACGCCAATCTGCACACCGCCGAGTTCCCCGGCGGCGCCGTCCGCGGCCAGCTCCACAAGGTCACCGGCACCTTCGACTTCCACAACGTCCTGGACAACTTCCAGGCCTCGGTGGTCCGGGGCAGGCAGATCTACGAGTGCAAGACCGCCGAGGACGGCGGCCGGGCCTTCGTCCAGCGCGACGTCTCGGCCCGGCTCGGCGGCCACATCGCCCACTCGTTCGTGAAGCCCGGCTCCGGGACGCCGCAGTGGGTCGCGCCCGACGGCAGCGCCGTCACCGGCGCGTTGATCTCCAAGACCCCGAACGGCGACAAGAACATCCCCGAGCTGGACCTCAAGGCCACCGGCTCCGGCAAGCACCGTGGTCTGCTGGCCGGGACGCAGGAGATCCTCCGCCTCAACACCGTGGGCGGCGTGGCACCCGCCGGGTCCTGCACGCCGGGCACCGTGGTGGGCGTGCCCTACCAGGCGGACTACGTGTTCGTGCAGCGCTGACCCCGCAGGCCGCCGCGCCCGGCCCGGTGCCGGGCGCGACGGCCCGTCGGCCGGGCGGTGTCTCCCTGAACCCCTACGGGTCGGGGGAGACACCGCCTCCCCGCGTCATACCGCAGGAGTACGCGGAGTTGAGTCCGGGGTCTGACGCTTCCCTCCGGCCGATTTGGTCAGATGGATAACACCACTCCTCACCGGTTCGGGTGAGAATGGCGGCTTAGGAGTGGAGAAGGGCACGACGGTAGGGCCGCCGCCGACGACGGAGGTAAGGCACACATGGCACCGTACGAATCCGACGACAGCACGAAGGCCGACGAGGCCGAGGACGTGCGCTCCGGGCGGCGCAAGGCCGCCAGGTATGTCGTCCCGGTCGCGGTGGTGGGGGTGGCGGCGGCGACCATCGGGCTGGTCCCGGCACTCGCCGACTCCGGGGACCCCGACCTGCCGAAGGTCACCGCGCAGCAGCTCATCGAGAAGATCGCCAAGTCCGACGTCCAGCAGGTGTCCGGCACGGTCAAGATCAGCACCGATCTCGGACTGCCCGACCTGGGCGGTCTGGCGAGCGGCATCGCCTCCGGCGCCGCCGAGGGCGACGGCGGCTCCTCCGCCGACCCGCAGTCCAAGCTCCTCGAACTGGCCTCCGGCACGCACACGCTGCGCGTCGCCGCCGACGGCCCGGACAAGGGCAGGATCTCCCTTCTGGACAGCGCGGCCGAGTACAGCGTCATCCACAACGGCGACGACGTATGGGCGTACGACAGCAAGTCGAACGAGGCCTACCACGCGACCGCGCCCCGGTCCGAGGAGAAGAAGGGCAAGGCGCCCGAGGACGTCCCGGCCACGCCCAAGGACTTCGCGGAGGAAGCGCTGAAGGCGGTCGACGACACGACCTCCGTGACCGTCGACGGCACCGCCCAGATCGCGGGCCGGGACGCGTACCGGCTGGTCATCAAGCCGAAGCAGTCCGGTTCCACGGTCGGCGCGATCAGCATCGGGGTGGACGCGAAGACGGGCCTGCCGCTGAAGTTCACGCTGACGCCGGCGAGCGGCGGCGCGGCCGTCGTCGACGCGGGCTTCACCAAGGTCGACTTCTCCGCGCCGGCCGCGTCGACGTTCGACTTCACCCCGCCGAAGGGCGCGAAGGTCACCGAGGCCGACGAGTCGAAGGCTCCGGAGCACTCCCGGAAGTCCGGCGAGGACTTCGGCATGGGGCTCGGTGAGGGACTCGGCGGACTGAAGACCATCGGCAAGGGCTGGAACTCGATCGCCGAGTTCGACACGGGCGGCCAGGGCATGCCGTCGGGCTCGTCCGGCAACAGCGACGTCGACGGGTTCCTGAACTCCCTCGGCGACCACGTCTCCGGCAAGTTCGGCTCGGGTACGGTCTTCTCGACCCGCCTGGTCAACGCGCTGATCACGGACGACGGCAAGGTGTACGCCGGTGCCGTCACCAAGGACGCCCTGGTGAAGGCGGCCGACGCCGCCCACTGAGTCCCCCGCAGCCGAGCGAACCGAGGGAGCCCATGGAGGAGCTGTCCGCCGCCGAGTCCGACCGGACGGACGACACGGGTGGCGCGGGCGCCGTGCCCGCCGAGGACGCGGTGATCGCCACCCGCGCCCTCACCAAGCGCTACCGCGGCGGACAGCTCGCCGTCGACGGTCTGGACCTGACCGTCCCGGCGGGCAGCGTCTTCGGCTTCCTCGGGCCCAACGGCTCCGGCAAGACCACCACCATCCGCATGCTGATGGGCCTGATCGAGCCGACCTCGGGCACGGCGCGCGTCCTGGGGCGGCCGATGCCCCGTGCCACACGCGCCGTGCTCCCCCAGGTCGGGGCCCTCATCGAGGGCCCCGCGCTGTACGGCTTCCTCTCGGGGCGCGACAACCTGATGCGGTACGACGCCGCCGACCCGACGGCCGACCCGCGCACTCGGCGCACCCGTGTCGCGGACGCCCTCGACCGGGTCGGCCTCACCGCGGCGGCGGGCAAGAAGGCCAAGGCGTACTCGCTGGGCATGAAACAGCGGCTCGGGCTCGCCGCGGCGCTGCTCCAGTCGCGCCGCCTGCTCGTCCTGGACGAGCCGACCAACGGCCTGGATCCGCAGGGCATGCGGGAGATCCGGGCCCTCGTGCGTGAGCTGGCCTCCGACGGCACGACCGTGTTCCTGTCCTCGCACCTGCTCGACGAGATCGAGCAGGTGTGCACGCATGCCGCCGTGATGGCGCAGGGACGGCTGGTCGTCCAAGGCGCGGTGGCCGACCTCGCCGCCGGTGCGCGGGGCCGGCTGGTGGTGACCACCCCGGACCCGGGCGACGCGGCGCGCGTGCTGAAGGAACAGGGCGTGGCGGATCTCGTGGTGACCGAGACGGGGGTGACGGCCGAGCCCCCGGACCGTGAACTCGCCGAGCTCAACGCCGCGTTGGTGACGGCGGGCGTACGGGTCCGCGGCTTCGGGGTGGAACGGGCCTCCCTGGAGGACGCGTTCGTGGCGCTGACGGGGGAGGGGTTCGATGTCGCGGGCTGAGGCGGTGCCGGGGCCGGACACGCGGCCGGACCTGGGCGAGGCCGTGGCGGCCCCGGCCGGGGCCACGCGGTCCCCCGGTCTGCTGTGGACGTTCGGGCTGTTCCGCAGCGAGCTGGCCACCACCTTCCGGCGATGGCGGACGATCGCCCTGCTGGGCGTGCTCGCGGCCGTGCCGATCCTGGTCGGGGTGGCCATCAGGATCGAGACGAGTGACGGCTCGGCGGCGGGCGGCGGCGGTGAAGGCCCCGCGTTCATCTCGCAGGTCACCAACAACGGTCTGTTCCTGGTGTTCACCGCGCTGGCCGCGACGCTCCCGTTCTTCCTGCCGATGGCGATCGGCGTCATCGCGGGTGACGCGATCGCGGGCGAGGCGAACGCGGGGACGCTGCGCTATCTCCTGGTCGCCCCGGCGGGCCGCACCCGGCTGCTGCTCACCAAGTACGCGACCACGATGACGTTCTGTCTGGTCGCCACGCTCGTCGTGGCGGTCTCGGCGCTCACGGTGGGCGCGCTGCTGTTCCCGCTGGGAGACCTGACGACGATCTCCGGGACCCGGATCAGCTTCGCGGAAGGCCTCGGCCGGGCGTTGTTCATCGCCCTGGTCGTCGCCGCCTCACTGGTCGGGGTCGCGGCGCTCGGCCTGTTCGTCTCCACGCTGACGAACAGCGGCATCGCGGCCATGGCGACGACGGTCGGCCTCCTCATCACCGTCCAGATCCTCGACCAGATCCCCCAGCTGCACGCGCTCCAGCCGTACTTCTTCTCGCACTACTGGCTGTCCTTCGCGGACCTCATGCGGGAACCGGTGTACTGGGACGACCTCGTCCGTAACCTGGGCCTCCAGGGCCTGTACGCCGCCGTGTTCGGGTCGGCGGCGTGGGCGCGGTTCGCGGCGAAGGACATCACCGTCTAGACGGACGCCGCCGTCCGGAAGGGCATCACGTCCGGAAGGACATCGCCGTGCGGGAGGCCGAAGTACGGCGGGCGCGCGGCGCCGGTCAGACGGTGGCCGACTCGTAGGGGAAGCGGGCGAGCGGCGGCTCCTGCGCGAAGAACGCCTTCGCGCGCGCCAGTGCCTCGGCGTCCTCCAGCACGTCGCCGCGCCGGCTGCCGTTGCCGAGCAGGACCCCTCCGAAGCGCATCCTCATGTACGCGGCGGAGTGGTTGAGGGTGTCGACCAGCGGGTCGGCGACCTCCTGCTCCTCGTGGGCCAGCGCGGTGACGCCCCAGAGGGTGCGTCCCGCCATCGTCGCCTTGAAGTCGATGCCGGGGGTGCGCAGCCAGCCCGACCAGTAGTCCAGGTAGCGCTTGGTGAGGCCGGACACCGAGTACCAGTACAGCGGCGAGGCGATCACGATGTCGGTGGCCGCGAGGGTGGCGTCGAGCAGCAGTGCGACGTTGCTTCCGGCGGGCGGGAGCAGGTGGTCGCTGTCGCGCCGCAGGTCCGTGAAGTCGGGCAGCGGATGCTCGGCGAGGCTCAGCCAGTGCTGCTCGACGTCGCCGGGCAGCTGTTCGGCGGCCCTGCGCGCGAGCAGCTCGGTGTTGCCGTCGCTACGGCTGCTGCCGAGCAGGAACAGGAAACGGCGGGTCATGGGTCCCCCTGGGGTACGCGCGATGGAGCGACTGCAAGCGACTACATGCGTGGACAATATATGCACATGCATGCAGGTGTCCAGGGGCCCATGACCCCCGCGTCACCGCCCCGGCGCGCCGCCTCCCCCGCCCGGCTGAGGAGGGCGCTGGACGCGAGGTGGCTGCCCGGGCGACGCCGGCCCGGGTGCCGAGCCCGGCACCGGACCGCCCGGAGCGGCCGAACCCCGGCCGGACTGGCGGCGTGCGGCGCCCGCGACGGGGTTGGCGGACGGCGTGCCCGCGGACGGGCTGGAGGGAGTGGCGGGCGGCGTGCCCGCGACGGGGTTGGTGAGGGCGGCTGACGGGGTGCCCGCGGGCGCGGCCGTGGTCGAGGAGGGGCCTGCCGAAGGGCCGGAGGCAGGCGTCGTCCCCGCTGTCACGGCCGGCCGCTGCCAGCTCTCCGGTACCGCCGCGTGGCGTTCCACCGTCCCCTGCTCCCGTGCCTGCGTCAGGCGCACGGACTGCTGGGCCGTCGGCGCGAAACCGGGGGCCGCGTTGCCGCTCTGGGACGGGACCTGCCGGGCGGCCATGGCGCCCAGCGCGGCCTGGGTGTCGCGCGGGAAGACGTCACGGGGCAGCGCCTGGGAGGCGGCGCCGGTCACCTCGACGCGACGCTGCTGCCCGCCGGACTCGAAGGTCATGCCGTAGCCGAGGTACTGCCGGTCGTGGTCGAACATCAGGTCGCCGCGTACCTGCCCGCCCGCGGCGCGCGTCTGCTCGCCCATGTCCCGGAGCGCCTCCGGGACCGGTGCGGTGCGCCCGAGGCTGGCGACGTAGGCCTCCGCCTCCACGTGCCCCTCCCGGAAGCGGGGCTTCCCGTCGGGCCCGGTGCGCATCTGCACGGCGCCGACCCGGTTGTCGGGGTGGATGTCGATGGTGAGCCGGCCGTCGCCGCCGTACTCGGCGACGAAACGCTCGCGCATGGCGGTGAACTGGACCTGGTTCTCCAGCGCGGGCGGCAGGTTCGGCCCGTAGATGGTGACGCGGGCCTGCGGGTCGGCCTCCAGGATGATCTCGGCGTCGGCCACGCCCGTGCCGCCCGCGCCCGCGACCAGCCACGTCCTCGGCGCATCCGCGGCGCTCACGTCGAAACGGTTCTCCGCGATCTCGTCGCCGAGGAAGACCCGCCCGGGGGCCGTCGCCCTGGCCTGCTCCCACTGCGCGGTGGCGTCCAGCGTCTGGAGCGCGGACCGGGCCCCGCCATCGGCCCGCAGGGTGTCCAGCACCCCTTCCTCGCGCAGGACCTGGAGCGTCTGCCGTGCGTCGGGCGCCCCGGCGAGACGTTCGTGGACCGGGGAGTCGGCGGGCAGCTGTCCGCGTACGGCGCCGATCGCCTCCGGCAGGTTCACCACGTCACGACGGTCGACGCCCGGCACCATCTCGGGCGGCAGACCGGTGGCGACCGTCGGTACGCCCTCGACCTGCACATAGACGTCCGGGGAGCCGTCGTTGGGCCGGATGTGCGCGTACAGGCGGCCGTCCCGCGCGGGCAGCAGCCGCGCGGTCCCGTCGACGACCGGCCCGCGCACCGCCAGCTCGTCCTCCCACAGGCGCACGGCGTCCCGGGGCACCCGCCCGGTCGGGTCGACGAACTGGTGGGCGTCGCCCAGCCCGGTCGCCCGCATGTCCCGGACCTGGTCGGCGGACTGCACGATGCCCTGGCCCGGGTCCAGGTGCCAGCGGCCCCGCGCGTCGACGAGCAGGGCGTCCGGATCACGGCCGACGAGGCTCGCGCCGCCGCCGATCATCACCTGCCGCGTGGGCCACTCGCCGCTCGCCGCCACCTCGGCGCGCAGCTGGTCCAGGGTGGCGGCGCTCGCCCGGGTGCGCCGGTCGGCCGCCTCGGCCGCCGCCGCGGCGAGTTCCTCGCGGGGAACGGGGGTGCCGTCGGGGCGCATGCCCGGCATCGGCGGCCCGTTGCCGAGCGGCAGCGTGTACGCGGCGCGGGCCCGGAACGCCTGGAGGTCCGCCGCGTCCTGGCCGGACAACTGCTCGGCGGGCACGGCGAGATGGGACACCGCCTGCCAGGCCTGGGGCGTCAGATGGGGTTCGATCGAGTTCAGGCGCAGGTCCGCGGCCTGGCGCTCACGGTCGAACTGCTCGGATCCGGAGGAGGCCTGCGGGCGGAGCCCGGTGTGATCGATGAGGGCGGACAACTCCTCGCGCGCTTCCGCGCGTTGAGCGTTCTCCAACGTGGCGTCCGACATCCGGGCGGCGAGGTGGTTCAGCTCGCCGACCCGGCCGAGATCCTCCTCGGTCAGCCGGAAACCCTCCTCGGCGGCGGTGAGCCGGCCGCGCGTCAGCAGCACCTCCCGAGGCGGCGCCACCCCGGCGACCGAGGGGTCGCCGGCCGCAGCCCGCACCGCCCGCTCGCGCACCGCGAGCATCTCGCCGAGCTCGTGGCTCAGCGCCCGGCCCACCTGCTGCGGGTCCATCCGGTCGGAGAGCTGCACGAAGTGGTGGTCCGAGGTGGTGTTGACGTGCATGCGGGCGACCGTGCCGGTCGGCAGCGGCACCGCGTCCACGCGCAGCGTGAACTCCTTGCCCCGGTGGTCGGTGAGCACGAAGTGGGGGTCACCGGTGTCGTCGCCGCGCAGCTCCACGGAGCGCAACTGCTCGGCGTACAGGCTCTGTACGACCATCGGCAGCACGGCCTGCGCCTGCGCGACGACGGCTGCCTGCCGGCCCGGTTCCGGGGCCGTGCCGGTGCCGCCGGTGAAACGGCTTCCCGCCACGTCGGTCGCCGTGATGACCGTGATCTCCCCGGAAGCGGGCCCCCTGTCCGGCGCCGCACCGTCTGTCCCCGGCCGCGCGCTCCCCGCCCTGTTGTCGTACGGTTCCTGCTCCACTGGCACTTCCCCCTCGGCCGCCTCGTGGCACGTAGGATTTTGGCATGCTGATCGCTCGTTCGACTCAGGAAGCGCACCTCTACATGGACCTGCACGCCTGCGCGTGCGGAGCGAGGGACTTCGAGCGCGAGCACCGTCTCGAAGAGCGTGACGGCGCGTTGGTCGCCGTGTACGAGGGCGTGTGCCCGCAGTGCGGCCGCACCCGCTCGTTCACGTTCGTCATGTCCGACGAACTGCCGCCCGCACCACCGGCGTTCGGTGGCGCGCAGCCGTCCAGGATCATCGACCCCGGCGAGTTCCTGTGGGTCTCGGACCAGGTCGGCACGGACTCGGGGCTGCGGCTGCTGAACGTGCCGCCGACCGAACAGCGCGACCACCGCGCGAGCTTCGCGTACGCACTCGCGGCGCTCGACGAGGTCCTCAAGTTCCTTCCGGAGGGCGCCGGCGAGGTCCCCGCGGAGCGCTTCACCTCCGACCTCGGCCGCGAGCTGTACCGCAAGGACGCGACCCGCTTCAGCCGGGCCCGGCTGCTGGACAACCAGGCGCGCAAGCAGCGCATCCTCGCGGGCGTGGACCGGTTCAGCCCGCCGGCGGGCGCATAGCTGTTCATGGCGTCCGCGGGGGCCGGGGCGCAGGCGTCCTGACCGTGACCGCCGGGCCGGCGGGCGCCGACGGCGGCCCGCCCGTGGCCGTACCGGAGCCCGAGCGCAGCCGGCCCGCGGCGGCGACACGCAGGACGGCGTCGCCCTCCCGGAAGACGGGTGCGGCACCCGCCCCGAGTCCCGCCCGTGCCGTGCGGTCCGCCCGCGCGCCGGGCCCGGCCGGGAAATCCCCCCGTTCCGAAGTGATCAAGCCGGTCGCCAGCCCGGACGCCACCAGCTTCTCGGCGTTCTCGCGGCCGACGGAGAAGCCACGCCCCGAGGTGCTCTGCGCATAGAGGTCCTTGATCATGTCCTCGGGGGCCATACGTCCTCCGTACCGGTCACGGCCCGCCTCGAAGTCGGCGCGGCCGCGCTGCCAGCGGCTCGCGTTCTGGGCGAGGCACTGCTCCACCGGCACCTCCACGGACAGCAGGACCCGCCTGTCGTAGCCGCCGGCGCGCAGGTCGCCGAGGAGCTGCTCGTTCCACCGCTGGTCGCGCAGCGTCGCGTCGTAGAGCAGGTTGTGGCCCTCGGCGCGCGCCCACTGCTCGAAGACGCCCTGGAGGAACGCCGACTCGCGGTGCGTGAGCGAGGCCGTCTCCGACGGGGACAGCAGGCGACCGCCCGGCAATTCGCGTGCGTCGTCCGGCAGACGAGGGGTGCCGCCGTGCTCGGACAGCGCCACCTTGAACTCGTCCGGGTCCAGCACCACGTAGTCGCGTACGTCGATGCCGTGCACCCGGGTCAGCGCCCGGCCCAGCTCGTCGTCACGTCCCTGCCACTCGGCGAGGCCGCGCAGCGCGCCGCCCTTGCCCGCGCCGGGCGCCCCGGCGGTGAGCAGCGCCGCGTGGCCGTCGCGCGGTATTCCGGCGCAGCGGGCCTTGAAGTCCTCCAGGACGGCCTCGTGCAGGCGCTCGCGGTCCGGCGTCCACAGCGCGCCGTGCCGGAACCGGCTGTACGTGTCGCCGTCCCCCGGCGCCAGATCGCCGCCGGCCGACATCCGGGTCTGCAACGCCCGGTACAGCGCGCGGTATTCAGGTGTGAGCCATGCCTCCGGCCCGTCGTGCGGGGTCATGGCCGCCGTTCGGTCCCGCCGCCCGCCCCGCCGTCGGCGCGGAGGTCGATGCGGCGCTGGATCTCCGCCACGTCCTCGCGGGTCAGCTGCCCGAGCAGCCGTGCGGCGGAGACCACGGACAGGGTGTTGTCCTGGTGGGTGGGTTCGGGATGCCCTTCGTCGAGCCCCTCCTCGGGCTCGAAGGGCCAGGCGGCGACGGTCGCGATCATCTCCTCGCGACCGACGAACCCGGCGGAGTAGAGGCCGAGATAGGCGCGCAGGGAGGGGGCCGGACCGGCCCCCGGGGTCGCGCCGTCGGGGGCGCCGTGTGCGGGAGTCTCGTTCATCGGTGGGGTCCTCCTCGTCTGCTTCTGGTCCACGGGCCGGCCGGGGTGCTGTCCGTGGTCGACGCGGTGCTCGCGGCGGGCGGTGCCGCCCCGTCCCGTCCGCCGTCGAAGACGGGAACGAGGGCGGACCGGTGCCGCTCGGCCCGTCGCGCGACGTCCAGCAGCAGTGGTTCGCAGTCGTGCGCGGCGACCAGTTGGAGTCCGACCGGGCAGCCGTCCGGGCCGAGACCTGCGGGAACGCTCGCCGCGGGATGTCCGCTCAGGTTGAACGCCCAGGTGAGAGCGGTCGAGTAGCGGTCGCCGGGACCTTCGTGGCCGTGTGGTGGGTTCGGTGTGGCCGGTGTCAGCAGCAGCGGGACCTCGCCGAACAGCTCCGCGAGACACCTGTCGTCGGCCGCCCGCACGGTCCGCGCCCGGGAGACGTCGCCGCCCTGCGTCCGCAGGGCCAGCCAGGTGGGACCGGGGTCCGTCAGGGTCACCTCGCGCTCCACCAGGCGGACGATCCCGGCCGCGGCGAGCCGCTGCACCTCCGCGAACGCGCGGGCGGCGATGCCGGGATCGGTGTCGGCGAACCCGAGGTCGGCGGACCAGACGGCGGGGACGGGGGGCACGGAGGCGCCGGGCGGTACGGAGGCGCCGGGCGGTGCGGAAGGGGGCTGCTGTGCGGAGGCGGGCGGCGGCCCGGCGGGGGTTCCGTCCGGGCCGGCGGCCACGACCCGCCAGTACGCGGCGGCGTCCGAGGCGCTGCGCGTGAGGACTCCGGCCGCCGTCAGCCCGGTGCGGTCGGCCGACGGGAGTCGGCCGGTCGTGGTCTTCAGGCCGAGGACGCCGCACCACGCCGCGGGAATCCGCACGGAGCCCGCGCCGTCGCTGCCGGTCGCCAGGGGTACCAGCCCCGCCGCCACCGCCGCCGCGGAGCCGGCCGAGGAACCACCCGGCGTCCGGTCGGCCCGCCACGGGTTGACGGTCCGGCCGTGCGCCCCGAGGCCCCACGTCTGCCAGGGCGTGCCCGGGCCGGGCACCGACGTGGCGCCGACGGGCACACAGCCGGCCGCGACCAGGGCGCCTGCCGCGCGCAGTCCGTGCCGGCCCTTGACGCCGATCGGAACGCCCGCGAGCGGCAGCCACTCGCCCGCGGCGACCCGCGCGTCCACCTCGGCAGCCCGCCCGAGGGCCTCCTCGGCCCACACTTCCGCGAACGCCGAGAGGCCGGGGTCCACCCGCGCGATCCGCGTCAGCGCGGCGGCGACCGCGTCGACCGCGCTCATGGTGCGCGCGCGGACGGCCGCGGCGGTGTCCTCGGCCGACAGCCACCGCAGGGCGTCCGGTTCCGGGGCCCGCGCCGAGGCCGGGTCCACTTCCGCTTCGGGTCTCATGGCGTCGGCCGAGGCTCCTTCGGTACGGCGGGCAGGATGCGTGCGGGGCACGCGCGGGATGCGTGAGGTGCGCGCGGGCCCGGTGCGGGACGGGGTGCGGCGCGTGCGCGGGGCAGGGCCGGGACAAGTCTCGTACGGTCTCGTCCCGGCCGGTGTCCCGCGGCTCGCGCGGCGTGGCTCAGCGGCCGGGCCCCGGGGCCGGCGGCCTCGGCTGCAGGGGGAGCTGCGGCCGGACCGGTGCCGACGGGCCGCCGCCGGCGGAGGGCCCGCCCGCCGTGTTCGTAGCGCCCCCGCTCCCGGCCCCACCGGCGCCGCGCAGCTTCGCGGCCTGGGCCACGGGGTTGCCCGGGGTCGTGGGCGGCCCCTGAGCGGCAGATCCCGTCTGGTTCGCGGGTCCTGTCCGGCTCGCGGACCCCGCCTGGTTCGTCGGGCCCGTCTGGTTCGCCGGTCCTGTCCGGCTCGCGGGTCCCGTCTGCTGCGCTGATGTCGTCCGGCTCTCCGGAGCTCCCTGGGCCGCGGAGGCGGCCTGTCCGGCGGTGCTTTTCTGCCCGGCGGTGGACCCGCGTCCGGCGGCGGCCGCCACCGAGGCCGCGGGTGCCGCCGACGCGCCCTGCGCCATCTGCTCCTTGGTCAGGTACGGGCGCGGCTCGACCTTCCAGGACGGGGCGGCCGGGTCGACCTCCCTGCGCACCACCCGCTCCATCAAGGTGGCCATCTCGACGGGCCCGATGCCGCCGGGCACGGGCGTGAGGTGCTGCGGGATGCCGTACGCGGCCCGCTGGACGTCGCCGCGCACGCTGCCGTCCGGCTGCGGCACGAAACCGGAGTCGACGACGAGCCGGTGGTGCGGCCGCAGATGGTCGGGTCCCAGGATCCCGGGGTTGCCGGTCACCGAGACGACGATGTCGGCGTCGCGCACCCGCCGCAGGTCGTCCCCGGCGTCGAGCTCCATCAGCCGGTGGCCCTGCTCCCGCAGCGTGTGCACCACGCCCTGTCCGACGAAGCCCTTGCTGCCCACCACCGCGATCGTCGGATCGTCCTGCGCGAAGGGCTGCACCACACGGCAGATGCCCTCCGCCGTCGCGCACGCCGCGTACTGGGAGCGGCCCTTGAGGAGTGCGTCGATGTCCTTGGCCGGGTCCATCCGCTCGACGAGCGGACGCAGATGGGCGGGCGGCGGGAACTGGACGATGATCGCGCGGGTCGCGGGATCCTGGTTGGCGCGGTCGAGGGTCTCGGCGAACTGCGCACGCGTGGTGCCCGGCGGCATCACGATGTGGTCCGCCTTGAAGCCGAGGTGCTCGAAGCTCTTCACCTTCTGCTCGGCGGAGACCTTGGAGGCCTCCAGGCGCACCCGCCAGTCCTGCGGATCGGTGGCGGCCGGCTCGAAGCGGATGATCGCCACCCGTTGTCCCGTGGGCTCCACGGCGTCACGGTAGGGCTGGTAGAGCTCCTTGGCCTGACGCAGGACGTCCCGGCCCGACACATGCTCGGTCATCGGCGCCTCATCCCGCCCGCTCGATCCGCGCGAGCACCTGGGCGACGGGGTCGAGTCCGCGGCCCAGCAGCTCCTCCACCCGGCTCGCCGCCAGCGGCTCGTCGCCGGACAGATCGTCGCGGTGTCCTGCTGGCCCGGGTGTCACGGTGACCCGGGTGAAGGTCTCGGGGCCCGTCGGGTCGTGGTAGGAGAAGGACCCGAAGTGGGCGATCCAGTCGACCTGTTCGAGCTGCGGTCCGAAGGCCCGGCGCAGCACCGGCAGCGCGGCGTCGGCGACCGAACCGAAGTCGTCGGTGATGCCGCGGTCGTCGGGGTTGCTCGCCAGTTCCGACACGACGGCCACCGCCCGGCGTCCGTCGCCGGAGCGGACGGCGCGCACCAGGGTGTGCGCGTGTCCCGCCCGGTGGTGCCGCCAGTCGACGACGTCCTCGAAGTACGGGGTGTGCGGGTGGTTCATGTGTGCTTCTCCTCGACGAGGTTCGAACGGCGGGGACGGCCCGTCCGTGACGGCAGTCCCCGCCGGCCGGCGGTGGCCGGGCGGCCGGTCGGGTCCGTGCGGCGGGGCGCCCCGGCATCGGCGGGCGGCCGGCAGGCGTGTGCAGGAGGTTCCGTCCGGTCCGGTCCGCGTCGCGTCCGGGCGGTCCTCGGCCCTTCGCGGTCCGGACCCCGGCGGTGATCTTCCGGCCGCCGGTTCAGTGTAGGGACGCGGCCGCTCCCGCGACCTGGCCGCCGGGGCCGGGTCACAGGCCCGGATGCTTGTCGTACGGCTCGGCGAACGGTGCGGTCTTCGCGCGGTGGCTGCCCTCCTTGCAGCCCGCGAACGGACCGGCGGGCGACCGGAGTTCGGCGAGCACGGGCCCGAGATGGTCGCGGTGCCAGACCGCCGGTCCGGACGCGCCCGCGGCCGGGTCGGTGTGCTCCTGCCAGGCCAGCCACAGGCCGTGCAGCCGGGCCACCGCCTCCAGGTGCTCCCACCAGCGCGGGCACCAGGGCTGCTGCGAGGTGACCTCGCGGCCGTACACGGGCAGCAGCAGGTCCGAGACCCAGACGGAGAGCCCGGTCATCTCGTCGGCGTACTCCTGGCCGTCGAGGTACAGGATGAACGGCGGGGCGGACTGCGCTTCGGCGGTCGTCATCGGGTCGTGATCCCTTCGGCGGCACGGGCGGTGATGGCTTTGACCTCGGCCTGCGCCGCGGTCGCGATGCGGTCGGCGCCGGGTTCGGCGTACCAGGGCCGCAGCCTGACCAGCGCCGGCTTGACGCCGGTGGCCAGGAGCAGCGCGGTGCCCTTGGGCAGGGCTCGGATGCGGTCGGCGGGCAGGATGCGCTCCAGCCGGTACGACGTCGAACGGGACCGTCCTTCCTTGCCCTTGGACCAGCTGACCGTCGACACGTCGTGCTCGCCGACGAGCCGGGAGATCTTCTCCACGAAGTCGGCGTCGTCCAGACCGGCGCCGAGGAGCTTGATGGTGGCGGCCGACCAGAGCGCGTCCATGCCGGCCTCGCCCCACACCCGCGCACCCTGCCGGTAACTCTGCAGCAGCGTCACGATGTTGATGCCGCGCGAACCGAAGTGCGAGTACAGGTCGGGCAGATCGGAGATCCGGCACACGTTGGCGGCCTCGTCGAGCACCGCCGTCATCGGCGGTTCCAGCCGCCCGCCCATGCGTTCCGCCGCCACGACCCCCGCGCGCAGCACCGAGTCCGCCGCCGCGGCGATGACACCGGCCGCCGAACCGCCGCCGTCCTTGGACAGCAGGTAGAGCGTGTCGTTCGACAGCACGTGCCGGTCCGGCAGGAACTGCGGCAGGTCCGGGTCCGGCGTCACCCATGCGGCGATCGCCGGGTCGAGCAGGCACGCCACGCACTGCCGGGCCGTCTCGTAGATGCCGTCCCGGGTCTCCACCGCGCCCTGCATGGTGCCCTGGAGCTGGTCCGCGAGGGCCGCCATGCCGGCGTCCCGCAGCAGGTCGACGGGCGTGCGGTCGGCCGGGTCCGCCAGCCAGGCCAGCACCTCGCCGATCTGCCGGCCGCCGCGCTGGGCCGCGTGGAAGAGGGCGGTGAGGGTGTTCTGGGCCGCCGAGATCCAGAAGTCGCGGCGGGTCGCGTCGTCGTTGACCGCGCCCACGAAGTGCCCAGCCAGGCGGCGGGCGCCCTCGATCGTCGACGCGTCGGCGAGCATGTCCCACCACAGGGTGCGCGGTGAGTGCGCGATGCCCTGCGGGTCGAACGTCCACACCCGGCCGACGCGTTCGCGCTCGGCGCGCGTCACGCTGTAGACGTCCGCCTTGTTCGACGTCAGCAGCACGCTGCCACGGGCACGCAGCACGCGCGGCACCGCGATGCCCGTGGACTTGCCCGCACGCGGGGCCATCAGGTCCAGCTCCACGTCCTCGTAGCTGGAGCGGAGTTCGGGGCCACTGGGCTCCAGGTTGCCGAGGAGGTTCCCCGTGTCGTCCGCGGTGATCTTCCCCTGCTTCGCCAGCGCCGGGCGGAGCTCACGGGCCCGGCGCTCGGCGCCCTTGGGCAGCAGGCCGGCCAGTTCCTTGCGGCCCGCGAGCCCGCTGGGCCCGGCCGTCCGGCCCCGCACCAGCAGGACGAGGACGACCACGACGGCGACGACCGCGCCGAAGACCGTCGCCATGCCCGCGGCGACCGCGCCGGCCGACGCCGTCGGCCACACCGCGGCCGGGCCGTCCTTGACCAGCGTGGACATCGTGGCCAGGCCGAAGGGCGGCGGGTCCCAGCCGGCGCCGCTCACCGCGGCTCCGGCCGTGCCGCCCAGCCAGGCCCCGAAGAAGAGCGTGCCGACGAGGAAGGCCGCGCCCGGCACGATCCAGGGGAGGAAGTCCTCCCCGCTGTGCTGACTCTTGCGTGTGCTGCTCACTGCTGCTCCCCGTTTTTTCGGTGTCCTGCCGCCCCCGCGGCTCGCCCTACGCGCCCTTGGACAGGCTCGGACCTGCCTCCGACCAGCGCGTGTTGGTGTTGTGCAGGGCCCGCTCGGTGTCCGTGATGGACACCTTGATCGGGATGCCGGGACGACCGCCCACCTTGATCAGGAACCGGCCGCGGCCGGGCGGCTCCTCGTTCCCGCCCGTGCTCGCCCAGCCCGGCGGGGACGACCAGGACGACACCAGTTCGATCTCCCGCTCGGACATCCCCACGATCTCGCCGAGTTCCTTCATCTCGGTACGGGGAAGGCCCGCGCAGACGACCATGCCGGCCCGCTCCACGAAGCCCCGCGCCTTGGCACGGTCCGCCTCGCTGCCCAGCGCCTCGGCGTCCTTCAGCGTGTGCGTGATCTTCGCGTCGCCGAGGCCGAGCGACCGGTTGAGCCGGGTCAGCGCGTCGATCCGCTCGACGATGCCGGAGGCGGCCCGCAGCGGGCGCCACAGCTCGTCCAGGACGGTGAAGAACCAGCGCTGCGGGGCCAGTCCGGCGTCCGCGAGCGCATGCGCGGCGGCCACCGTGCCGAGCCCGTCCGACCAGGCGGCGAGCATCGCGGCCGCGGTCAGCTGGGTGTCCGCCTCACCGATGCGGGAGATGTCCACGCACACCGCGGGGGACGCCGGGTCGATCCGGGTCGACGTCTCGGCCGCGAAGGTGTCGCCGAGCGGGCCGTCCAGCACGCCCAGCAGCGAGCGGTGCAGCGGGTCCACGGCCTCCTGGTACCGGGCCACGTTGCCCCGGTCCAGCGTCACCGCGCGGACCCGGTCGGGGCCCTCGTCGAGCACCTTCAGCAGATCGGGCAGCAGCGGGGCCCGCCCCGGCTTCGTACGCTCCGCCAGGTGGTGCAGACAGGCGGAGAGCACCGACTGCTCGTGGTCGTCCATCGGACGGCCGCGCACGATCGTGATGAGCGCCGCGACCATGTTCAGCACCCGGCCGTGGGCCTCGGCGGCCAGCACCCGGCCGCGCTCGCCGCCGATGCGCACCGCCGCCTCGCCCATCGCGCCCGGGTCGAGGACGTTGATGCCGCCGACGCCGCGACCGATCGAGATGACCTGGCCGCCCAGCGCTCTGACCGTGTCGGCGTAGTCGGGCTTCAGGTCGCCGAGCACCAGCGGGGTGATGCCCGTCGCCGACATCCCGATGAGCATCCGGTTGACCAGCGTCGACTTGCCCAGACCCGGCATGCCGAGCATGAACAGGGACGGGTTGGAGATGTAACGGGCCCGTGTGAACCAGGAGATGGGGTCGCCGCACACCGTCGCCCCGGTGTGCAGGTGCTGGCCCAGCGGGACGCCCGTCATGGGCGCGCCGGAGCCCGCCGCGAACGGCCACAGCCCGCACGCCTGCACGGTGGTCGCCCGCCACAGCGCGGGCGGATCGACGTGCCCGACCTGGCCGCCGGCGGGGCCGTACCAGCCGCGCGGCGGCGCCACCTGCGGCCTCGGCGTCGACTGCTTGCTCACAGCGCCTCCCGGATCTGGTACGGAACGAGGGTGTGCTCCCACGGCAGCAGGCCCACCGGCAGCGTGCAGGTGAACGCGGAGGCCTGCATACGGTCCGCGGGGCGCATCAGGATGCGGGACGAGGCCTGCAGGTTGCGGACGGTGATGGCCGCGTCCTGCAACTGCTCCTCGTCGTCGACGGTGACGGTCACCATCAGCGAGAACTCCACGAGCCCCGCGCCCGCCGCCTCCTCGGCGGCGGTCTGCTCGGCGGCCTGCATCTCGGAGCTGGCCCGCGCCTGCACGAGACCGCGCCGCGAGCCCGCCATGAAGTGGGCGGAGCGCCGGTCGGACTCCACGATGCGGGCGGAGGTCGCCGGGTCGATGGGCCGGTAGATGAGGGAGACCCGCTTGCGCCGGGTGCCCGGCGCGGGTTCGAGGAGGCCGCGCAGCACGCTCGACCTGACCGTGCCGCGCGGCGCGAGCGTCAGCATCCAGGTGCGCGAGACACCCGAGTCGTGCTTGTACGCGGTGACGGTCTCGACGGCCGCCGCCGGCCCCGCGTCGCTCCACTCCAGCCCGGTGGTGGAGTGCTCGGCGCGGGCACTGAGCACGTCGGGGGCGATGGCCGGGTCGAACGCCACCCGCACGATCTCGGCGAGCCGCTCCGCCGCCAGCGGGTACGCGCTGCCGCCGCCGGCCGCGACCAGCCCGGACAGCAGACCCGGCAGCCGCATCGACAGGTCGGTGATGATGTCCTCGACCTCACGCTTGGGGCCGCCGGTGGGGCCGTAGGTGAGCGCGATGTACGTGTGCATCTCGGAGGACGCCGACGGGTAGCGCTCGACGACCTCCTCCATCACGGCGCGGGCCGCCGCCGGAGCGTTCGGCGAGATGCGCGGCAGCACCTCGGCCGCCAGCCGCGTCCCGGTGTCCGGGGCCGTCTCCACGACGACCTGCGCGCCGCGCAGACCCGGCTCGTGCGACAGCCGCGACAGCCAGTCGCCCCAGGAGGCCACCCAGATGTCGACCTGCTCGGGGTCGACCAGCGAACCGCCGTCCGGCTCACAGGCCAGCACCACGGTGTACAGGCCGCGGCCCGGGTGGTGCAGCACGCCGAAGGAGCGGTTGTAGGCGTCGCGGCCCTCGTACATCTTGGTGCGGGCGAGCAGGCCCGGCGGCTGGTAGCGCCCGCCGGGGCGCTTGGACAGCGGCCCGGAGACGTAGGTGTGCGAGCCGTTCGCCTTGCGCTTCATCCAGCCGATGCGGATCGCGAGGACCTGGTAGACGTTGCGGCCGTCGACGGTGCGCAGCGCCAGCGGGGCGAGGAACAGCGCGACCGGCACCAGCACGACGATCGCGGCCAGCAGCGACACCAGTGACGCCAGCAGTGCCACCAGCAGTCCGCCGAAGGCGACGACGGTGCCGAGCAGACCCAGCGGACCGAGTCCGGGACGGCGGGGCCTGCGCCAGTTCCCGTACGTGGGACGCGTCATGGCGTCGGTGGACATGGGGTTCCTTCTTCCGGCTCGACTCGAAGTGCTTCGGGTGTACGGGGACGGGGGAGCGGGGCGCCGCCTCACCGGGCGGCCCGCCCCGCTCCCGGGGCCTGGCGGCCTGCTGCCTACTGGTTGTGGCCCTTCATGCCGTCGTTGTCGTCAAGGGAGTTGGCGACTTCCGAGGCGGCTGCGACACCGGTCTGCACGGCGACCGCGGCGGCCTGCACCGCGAGGGCCGCGCCACCCGTGGCGGCTCCCGCCGCGGCGGCACCGCCTCCTGCGGCGGCGCCTCCCGCGCCACCGGCCCCGCCGGCGGAGGATCCGGCACCCGCGGACGGCGAGCCCTTCGGACCGGCCGCACCGCCGCCGCCCCCACCTCCGCCCCCGCCGCCTCCGGCACCGCCCGCGGCGATGCTGACGGCCCCGGTGGCCACGTTGTTGGCCGCGTTGAGCGCGACCGTGCCGCCGGAGGTGCCGCCGAGGGCAGCCGTCGCCGGGACGATCAGCTTGAGCAGGGCCGGCAGGGCGAAGACCGCCATGATCAGCATGCCCATGCCGGCGATGGTCTGGTCGAGGTTCTTGGTGTCCTGCGTCATCGACGTGGCCGAATAGATGATCAGCGCCGCGGCCGGCTTGTAGAGCAGCCAGGCCCCGAGCCAGCCGATGTGCTTCTTCCACCAGCCCTCGCCCCACCCGGTCATCGAGGAGGCGGCGGCCAGCGGCAGTGTGCCGACGAGCATGATCAGGACACCGATGCGGATGTACATCAGACAGATCTGCACGAAGCTCGACAGCATCACCAGCAGACCGAAGATGAGCACCAGACCCGGCTGGTTGAGCGTGATGACGCCGAGCATCGTCGACGCGCGGTCGCCGAGGTCGGACTTCGCGTACACGTGCTGGGCGTACAGGTCCGACGCCTTGGTCAGCGCCTGCACCACCGGCACGGCGACCGCGCCGACCAGGATGACCTTCCACATGCCCATGAAGGCCTGCTTCATGGGCTGGCCCTTGCGTTCCAGGGCCATTCTGATCGCGGCCACCAGCAGCGACGCCACGGCCACGTACGCGACGATCCAGTCGATCTCCGCGTCGATCAGCCCGATGGGCTGGGAGGGGTCGTCCACGTCGACGTGCATCCAGACGCCGTTGAGCGCCTTGAGCACCTCGGCCGCGGCGTCACCGATGGCCTTGGCGAAGACGGTGACGGCGCCCTCGGTGAACTCCGAACCGACCTCGTCGATCACACAGTCGACGATCTTCCAGCTGCAACTCATCTCACGCCCCCCACGTGACGAAGCCCTTGGTGCCGCTGACCTGCGACATACCGGAATAGACCGTGCCGTCGGCGTCCGGCGCGAGCTTCCAGTCGCCGTCGTCCCAGCGCATGGTCACCGACGCGGTGCCGTAGGCGTCCTTGCCGGGGACGCGGACCACGACCATCACCGTCGTCTTCTGCTTGTCGTAGGACAGGACCGTGAAGCCGGCGTAGCCGCCCGCGTCCTGCGAACCCGAGCTGGGCTTGTCGCCCTCGGCGGTGCGGCTGCGGATCAGCGCGTCGCGGCCGGGGCCGGCGACGACCTGACGGTCCACGACCTCGCGCCAGCCCTGGTAGCTGAGGTGGTCGGTGATGGCGTGGGCGGCCAGTACGGCGCCCATCGGCGTGTGCGCGAAGCAGGACCAGACCGGTCCGTCGTACTTGAGCGGGCCCACCGTCTTCGAGACCGGCACCAGACCGGTGCCGTCGGCCTTCCAGGTGAAGTCCTTCGGCACGCTCGTCGGCTTCGCCTGGTCGCTGTCGTCGGTACGGCAGCCGGCGGGCCGGGCATCCGCGCCCTCCTTGCCCCCGCCCGAGTGCGAGCCGGAGGACGAGGTCGGATTCGGGTCCGGGTCGCCAGACGCCTGCGGCGACCGTCCGCCGCCGCCGTCCAGCATCGTGAAGACGGCGAGGACGAGCAGCACCAGCAGGAACCCGGCCGACAGGATCCAGCCTCGCTGCTGCCAGAACGGCTGCTCCCACTCCCCGCTGCCCCCTTGGGACCGGCCGGAGTTCAGCATGGTTTGCGCTCCCTTCGGATCGGGTCGTCGAATCGGTTCGTCCGGTCGCCCGGCGGTCAGGCGAAGACGAAGGTGACGACAGGACCCGCGGTGGCGACGAGGACACAGCCGCCGAGGACCATGCCGAGGCGGCCCATGTGCTCCGAGCCCTCGCCGCGGCGCATGGAGATCGCCATCATCGCGCCGGTGATGAGCACACCCGCGACGCCCGCCGCGGTGCCGGCCCAGGCGAGGATGCCGAGGACGGTGTCGACCTTGCCGGTCAGTGCGCCCGGCGCGTTGCGGTTGGGGTCGGGGACCTTTCCGTCCGCCAGGTAGATGTACTCGTGTGCCTTGGCTGCAATCGCCTTGAACATGGCTTCTCCCCGATGTGGTCGGCTGCCTCGCCGACGACGTGCTTGCTGTGAGCGGTGCTTGAGCGGTCGCGCAGGAGGGACGAGGGCGGTGTGGCGCCCGGGTTCCCGGTTGCACAGTGAGCTTGGCGACTGCTGTGGGGTCCGGCCAAGCGATGTAGTGATCCAGCACCTGTCGGTGACGTGTCCGTGACACACGGGAAGAGTTCGTCATCAAGTAGCAGGTGGGACGACGGCCGGGCGCGACGAACTGAGGCACCCTCACCGGGAAGTGAGGGTGCCTCAGGCAGAAACGGACGAGGGCGAGTTGCCCCCCATGACGGAGGAGCGCGTCGACGGGGGCGGCGGTTCAGATGACGAAGCCGACGATCGGGCCCGCCGTGGCGCCGATGACACAGGCGCCCATCACCATCAGGAACTGGCTCATGTGCTCGTCCCCGTCACCGGTCTTCACGGCCAGCGCCATACGGCTGCCCACGATCAGCAGCCCCGCCACACCGGCCGCGGTGACGAGCCAGGCGATGAGGTTGAGGACGAAGTCGAGCTCTTTGGTGACACCGGTGGGCGGGCCCGCGGCCAGCGTGCCGGTCAGGGCGTGCAGGGTGCTCATGGGGTGGTCCTCCCGGTCAGTCGGGCCAGTGATGTGATGTCGCGCGGCAGCGGTCCGGTCAGGTCGCCGGTGCGCCAGTCGGGCACCCACGGGACCCGGTAGACGTCGATGACGGAGCTGATCACCTTGATGCGCTGGGCGAGTTGACGGGGCAGCCGACCGGGTGCGTCCGCGACCAGGACGATGGCGTCGAGGTCGAGCCCCGGGGGCGCGTCGCCGCGCCGGAAGATGTCGAGCGTGTGCGAGACGGCCTCCAGACCGGCGGCGTGCGTCCGCCCGACGAGCAGCACCGAGCCCGGCTCGCCCTGGTCCGGCCGCGGCCAGCCGCGGCCCGCGTCGTGACCGCCGAAGACGGTGGCGAGCGTGGAGGCGCCGGCCCCGCCGTGCGTCGCGACCCAGGCGAACTGCCTTGGACTGACGACGGCTTGAGCGGGTATGGGCCCCTCTTCGCGCTGTCGCGGCTCCGGTTCGCCGACCGGACCGCGGATCCAGATCTCGGGCCCGTCCGGCCCGTGCCGTTCGTTCCCCTGCATCGCGACCCCCTTCATCGCCACTCTCCTCCGTCGTCGGCCCCACCGATCTTCACGTCGCCCGAACAGGTTAGGTAACGGGGTGTGAGTTCCTGGGACGAGCCTGTGACGTCGCGGTGACGCAGGCAACGGGTGGGAGCCGAGAGACTCAACAGCATGTACACGACCGGATCTTGAGGCTGAGGGGAGCCGATGTCCAACGGGGGCGGAAGCACCATGACCTGGGTGGTCGGCGGTTGCATAGCCGCGGTGATCATGCCGGTGGTCATGATGGTCGGAGTGAGCGGGGCATCGAGTGAGGACGGCGGCGGGGCGGGCGGGGGCGGTGGGTTGAAGGACGGCGCCGTTCCGCAGCAGTACGTGCCGTGGGTCCTCAAGGCGGGCGCGTTGTGCGACGTCATCAAGCCCGCCGTCATCGCCGCGCAGATCGAGGCGGAGTCGGGCTGGAACCCCAACGCCCAGTCGCCCGTGGGCGCCGAGGGGTTGTCGCAGTTCATGCCCGGGACCTGGCAGACCTGGGGACGGGACGACGACGGCAACGGCCGTGTGTCCCCGTACGACCCGGGCGATGCGATCATGGCCCAGGGCCGCTACGACTGCGCGCTCGCCAAGCAGGTCGAGGGCTACAAGAACCGTGGTGAGGCGCGCGGCGAGACCCTCGACCTCGCGCTCGCCGCGTACAACGCGGGACCGGGCGCGGTGCACCAGTACGGCGGCATGCCCCCGTACACCGAGACCCAGAACTACGTCGCCCGCATCAAGTCGCTCATCGCCAAGTACGAGTCGGTGGACGACGCGCCGGGCAAGATTCCCGACGGTCAGCAGATGGCGATGCCGCTTCCCGGCAAGCCGCCCATCACCTCCCCGTACGGCATGCGCATGCACCCGATCCTGCACGTCTACAAGCTGCACACGGGCATCGACTTCGGCGCCGCGGCCGGTACGCCGTTCAAGGCGGCCCGGGACGGGACGGTCACCTTCGCCGGATGGTCCAACGGGTACGGAAACCGTGTCGTGATCTCCCACGGAACCATCGACGGCGACCAGATATCGACCACCTACAACCACATGTCCGCCCTCAGCGTCCGTGTCGGTCAGAAGGTGAAGGTCGGTCAGCAGGTCGGCGCGGTGGGCTCCACCGGCTACTCGACGGGACCGCACGCGCACTTCGAGGTCCAGCAGAACGGCACATACGTGGACCCGGCACCCTGGCTGGGGCTGAAGTGAGAAGGAGGGAGGCGACGATGAGCACGCGTACGAGGACGATCGCCGTCGCGGTCGTGTCCGTGACGGGCCTGGTGGCGTTGACGGGCTGTGGCCTGCAGGACCATCGTGATGTGGTGGGTGCGCCGGGTGCGTCGCCCTCCGCGGTGCCCTCGGTGGCGCCGAAGGCACCCCTCCCGTCCGGCAAGCCGCTGGGCGCGGACGCGCGGGTGCCGAGCCCGTCGGGCGTCGACGGGACGGACGCGACGGACGTATCGGAGGCGTGGGCGGAGGTGGCGTACGGCTATGACACGAAGTACGACTCCGGTCCGCACGACGCCGTGCTGCGCTCGGCGCGCTGGTTCACGGCGAAGAAGGCCGCTGCCGAGCGGTCCTACCGGCCGGCCAGCGGCGCGGGCGACGCCTGGAACACCTGGGCCGGGCACAAGGCCTGGACCACGGTGGAGGTGACCCCCGACGACGACGGCGACGGCCCCAGGGACACGGCCGTCCTCGCCTACCGCGCCCTCTACGTCGACGGCACGGCGCACGGCCGCGACGGCTGGACGGGCACCGGGCCGCGCGCGAACGTCTTCCTCAAGCTCACGCGGGCGGGGCACGGTCGGCCGTGGCACGTCGACGAGGTGAACGCGGTGGAGGCCGCGGTCCCTCCGTCCCCGGAATCGTCCGCCGCGTCCTCCTCGACTCCGTCCTCCGCCGCCTCGACCGAACACCCCGAGTGAGGGAACCGATGTCTCGACTCAGCCGCGAACAGAAGCGGGAACTCAAGCGGCAGCGCTCGGCCGGTGTCGCCCCCGGAGGGCACCCGGCCACCGGGGTGACGCCGATCGAGGTGCACGTGCCGGTGACCGCGGACCGCACGGGCGGTGGCGCCACGGTCGGCGGGATGCCGGTCGTCGCCGCGCCCGGCGAGACCGTCCAGGCCGCCGTCCTCACCTACCTGCACCGGCTCGTCCTCGCCACCGGCCACCCGGTCCTCGCCACCGTCGACGACGAGCGCATCGGCTACGTCGTGCCGCTCCAGGTGCACGTGGACGGGTCCAGCCAGTACGCCGGGGAACCCGTGCGGGTGGGCCCGGGGGCGCCGGTGACGGCCGCCGAGCCGGAGCCGCCGACGCGACCGGAGCCGCGGCAGAGCACGCCGGCGCCCCAGGCCCGGCCTCAGGCGTCCGCGCCGGTGTCCCAGGCTCAGGCGCCCGCGCCCGTGTCCGCGCCGGTGTCCGGGGAGGGGGCGGCGCCGGCTCCCCACCGGGACAAGGCGACGTACGTCCTGCGCGCGGTACCGGAACCGGACCTCCAGCCGGCCTCGGAGCCCGCCCCCGTGCCGCAGCCGGCGCCCGCGCAGCGACCGGTGCTCACACCGGAGCCGCAGCCCGCGCCGGCGCCTGCTCCCGTGCCCCAGTCGGCGCCCGCGCAGCGACCGGTGCTCACACCGGAGCCGCAGCCCGCGCCGACGCCTGCTCCCGTGCCGCAGTCGGCGCCCGGTGCACCGGAGTTCGCGCCTGCGCCGCGGCCCGCTCCCGCACCGGAGTCCGCGCCCGTCGCGGCCGAGTTCGGGCCCGCGCCGCAGCCGGTCCGCGCACCCGAGCCCGCACCCGCTCCTGCCCCCGCGCCGGAGCCGCAGCAGCGGCCCGCGGCGGTGCTTCGGCCCGAGCCGGACGTGGCGCCCGCGGTTGCTCCCGCCCCTGCGTCGGAGCCCGAGCACGCGTCCGTCCCGCGGCCGGAGTTCGCACCTGCGCCGCGGCCGGTGGCGGAGCCGCGGCCCGTCGCCGCGCCGGAGCCGCAGCAGCGGCCCGCGGCGGTGCTTCGGCCTGAGTCGGAGGTGGCGCCCGCGCCCGCTCCTGCCTCCATGTCGGAGCCCGAGCACGCGCCGGTGCCGCGGCCGGAGTTCGGGCCCGCAGCGGGGCCGGTCGCGGAGCCGTGGCCGGTCGCCGTGCCGGAGCCGACACCTGCCCCTGCCCCTGCCCCTGCCCCCGCACCTGCGCCGCGGCCCGAGCCGGAGGTGGCGCCCGCTCCCGCCCCTGCTCCCGCCCCTGCGCCGGAGCCGCAGCAGCGGCCCGCGGCGGTGGTGCGGCCTGAGTCGGAGGTGGCGCCCGCGCCCGCTCCTGCCTCCGTGCCGGAGCCCGAGCGCGCGCCCGTCTCGCGGCCGGTCGCCGTGCCGGAGCCGCAGCAGCGGCCCGCGGCGGCCGTGCGGCCCGAGTCGGGTGCGGCTCTCGGGGCCGAGCCCGCTCCGGCGTCTGCGCCGCAGTCGCAGTCCGAGGTGGCGCCCGCGCCCCTGCGGGACCCTCAGTCCGCACCGCGTCCGTTGCCCGAGACGGCACCGGTGTCCCTGCCTGTCACACAGGAGTTCAGGCCCGTGCCGCAGCCGCAGCCGCAGCTGCAGCGGCCCGAGCCGGACGTGTCGCCCGCGGTTGCGCCCGCGCCCGCTCCCGTCGCGCAGCCCGCGCCCGCCGTGACGGAGTTCGGGCCCGCGCCGCAGCCCGGTCCCGCACCGGAGTCCGCGCCCGTCGCGGCCGAGTTCGGGCCCGCGCCGCAGCCGGTCCGTGCGCAGGAGTCCGAGTACGCGTCCGCGCCGCGGCCGGCTGCCGAGCCGGAGCCGCAGGCCGCTCCCGTGCAGCCGCCCGCTGCCGTGCTGCGGCCCGAGCCGGCCCCCGCGCCTGCTCCGGCCCCCGCGCCGCAGCCCGTCGCGGAGGGGCCCACGCCCGCGACGTTCGTGCTGCGTGCCGTGCCGGAGCCGAAGCCGCTGCCGGGGAGCGCGGCGACGCACGTCCTGCGGGCCGTGCCCGAGTCGGCCGCCGGTGCGGTGGCCGCGCCGACGGGGGAGTTCGGGCCGGCACCGGTGGCCGAGCCCGCCCCCGCACGCAAGGCCGTGAGCGAGCCCGCGCCCTTGCTGGACGCGGAGCCCGAGCCGGAGCCGAAGCCCGCTCCCGTGCGCGGCTTCGACGCCGTCGCCGAGGCCGTGCTCGACCAGGCGCCGGAGGGCGACGGCTCGCCGCAGTTCCTCCAGGAGCCCGTGACACGGATCAACGAGGCCGTGAAGATGGGCCGGATCGAGGCGGCCGCGGGCATGGCGGAGCAGGCCGTCGCGGAGGCGTCGCACTCGCTCGGCCAGGAGCACCCCGAGGTGCTGAAGCTGCGCGAACTGACCGCGTACATCGCCTACTTGGCGGGCGACGCGCTCAGGTCCTTCCACCTGTCGCTGGACCTCGCGCAGGTCCGCCGACGGCACCGGGACCCGCGTGCCGCGTACGGCAACGTGCAGAGCGCGGCGGCGGCCTGGCGCGCCGTCCGCGACCCGCTCCAGGGCCTGCACCTGGGACGTGACCTGATCGGCGTGTGGGCGGAGCTCGCGGCCGACGGCGGTCCCGCCGCCGAGGACATCGAGCAGCTGGAGTCGGCGCGTACCCGTATGGGCCGCCTGTCCGAGCGCGCCCGTGTCATGGCCGACAACCCCTACGCGCAGACGCCCCGGGCCCATGGTCAGTGACGGCCGGGGCGCACGGCGCGGTCCCGCGGGACGAGGAGGGGCCCGGCCCGGCGCGGGTGCGGCCGGGGCCGGCGCGTCCGGCGCCGGGGTCGCCGGGCTCGGGGCCGGCGCCGGGGAGCCGGGTGCCGAGGCCGGCCGGGCCGCCGCGGCCCGCCGCCGCTCACCGCAGCCGGGGACGCGGGCGGCACGCCCGGGTGCCCGCGCCCCGCGGGCCGGCGACCCGGCCCCGCGTACCGAGGTGACCGTCAACGAGCTGACCGGCACCATGAGTTGGCGCACCATCACGCCGGGCGGCGCCGGGAAGCGGGGCCGCCCCGATCGCGCGGCGACGCCCGCGGGCCCGCGGGGCGCCGCCCCGATCCCGGCTTCCCCGGCCGCCGTACGGGCCGCGGTGGACGTCCACGTCGAGTCGCTCGGCGCGGGCGAGTTGCAGCATCACCTGGCCCGGGTCGGCGCCCTGCGCTCGCGTGTCGCGGCCGACGTCGCCCTCGGCGGGCGCGTACCGGCGGTGGTCGCCGCCAGAATGCGTTCGGTCTCCACGCCGGCCGCCGCCCACGCGCTCACCGTGGAACGCACGGACGCCATGCGGGAGTTGGGCCGCAAGGCGCCCGCGGCGAGGGCGGCGACCCCCGTCGCGGGCCCGGCACGGCCACCGGTCGCGCCGCCGCCGGGGCCGCGGCGCTGACCGGGATGCCCGCCTAGGACGACAGCGCCCACACCGCATGGGCGAGGGCGTCGCCGTTGCGGTCCAGCGCGGTGTCGTTGATGTTCGACGTCGTGTCGCAGGAGGAGTGGTAGCAGCGGTCGAACGGCTGACCCGCCGTACCGCCCCACTTCGCGGCCTGGGCCGTCGTCTTGACGTAGTCGGCGCCGCTGAAGAGGCCGCCGACCGGGATGCCGGCGTTCTTGAAGGGGGCGTGGTCGGAGCGGCCGTCGCCCTCGGTCTCCGGCTCCGTCGCGATGCCCAGGCCCGTGAAGTAGTCCTTGAAGGTCTTCTCGATGGCGGGGTCGTCGTCGTAGACGAAGTAGCCGGGGTTCGGGGAGCCGATCATGTCGAAGTTCAGATAGCCGCTGATCTTCGAGCGGTTCGCGGAGGAGAGGTTGTTGACGTAGTACCGGGAGCCGACCATGCCGAGCTCCTCGGCGCCCCACCAGGCGAACCGGAGGTGTTTGGTGGGCTTGTACTGCGCGCGGGACACGGCGAGCGCCGTCTCCAGGACGGCCGCGGATCCGGACCCGTTGTCGTTGATGCCGGGCCCCGCGGTCACGCTGTCGAGGTGGGATCCGGCCATGACGACCTGATTGGAGTCGCCGCCGGGCCAGTCGGCGATCAGGTTGTAGCCGGTGCGTCCGGACGAGGTGAACTGCTGGAGGGTCGTGGTGAACCCGGCCGCGTCCAGCTTCGCCTTCACGTAGTCGATGGACGCCTTGTAACCGGTGCGGCCGTGCGCCCGGTTGCCGCCGTTGGCGGTGGCGATGGACTGCAACTGCGCGAGATGCGCCTTGACGTTGGCGACGGGGAGGTCGGGGGCGGCGGCCGCGGCGGGGGACGCGGGTGCCGCGCCGGCTATGGAACCGGTGGTGAGGAGCGTGGTGGCCGCCACGACGGCAGCGGCGACGGCACGTCCGGGAACGGAGAGCTTCATGTGGGGGGGCTCCGAATTCCGCAGTGAGTGGGGAGCCCGATGGTGGGGGTGAGGCTGACGCTCCGTCAAGAGCGGAATCCGGTCACCCCCGTCCGCATACCGGAACCTCGCGGTGCCGTACGTCCGAAGTCACGGCCCCCGGCGCCGTACGTCCGAAGTCACGGCTCCCCCCGGGGCGCCGCACGTCCGAAGTCACGGCCCCTACGGCGCCGTACGTCCGAAGCCCCGGCACTCCGCGTGTGTCCCGCCCTTCGGGCGACGCCGGGGATGGTCGCGCGGGCGCTAGTGCACGCAGAACTCGTTCCCCTCCGGGTCGGCCATCACCACCCACTCGCCGGCCGGCTCCTTGACGTGCCGCAGCACGCTCGCCCCCAGCTCCGTCAGCCGCTCGACCTCGGCCGCGCGCTCTGCCGGCGCCGTGTGCAGATCGAGATGGAGCCGGTTCTTGACGGTCTTGGCCTCCGGTACGCGCTGGAAGAGCAGCCGCCGGCCGAGCCCGGTGCCGCTCTCCTCGTCGTACGGGTCGTCCGGATGCCGTACGGCGATCAGGTCCCGGAAGGCCGCGCGGCCGTGGAAGTCGACGGTGGCCTCGGCCGGCAGCGCGCCGATCTCCAGCAGCCGTTCCACCAGCGCGCTGTTGTCCTCGGCCCGGTAGTGGAGCGCGGCGGCCCAGAAGTCGGCCTGGGTGTGCGGGTCGGAGGCATCGACGACGAGTTTCCAGTGCAGGGGAGTGGGCGTCATGGCGGGCATCCTGCCAGTTCACCGGCGGTTCGCGGGCCGGGTCGCCGAAGCGGTCCCGCGGCCGGACGGCGCGGTGCCCGGGCGGTGCCCCCTACGCGTGCTCGCGCGGGGCGGTGACCGTGCCGGCGTCCGGGGCGGTGCCGGGGCTCACGACGGCGTCCGCGCCGGTGACGACCTCGGTCCCCACGGCGATCTCCGCGGCCTCGGCGACCTCGGCCTCCGAGGGGCGGCCGGCGTTCCGCAGCTGGCGGGCCGCCCGCCGCGCGGTGCGCAGGGCGTCGAAGGTGAGCAGCGACAGCGCGAGCCAGACCAGCGCGAACCCGGCCCAGCGCTCGGCCGGCATGGCCTCGTGGAAGTAGAGGATGCCGAGCAGGAACTGGAAGACCGGCGCGAGGTACTGCAACAGGCCCAGCGTCGACAGCGGCACGCGGATCGCCGCCGCCCCGAAGCAGACGAGGGGGATCGCCGTCACCACACCGGTCGCGGCGAGCAGCAGGGCGTGCCCGCCGCCCTGCGCGGCGAAGGTCGCGTCTCCCTGGGAGCCCAGCCACACCAGGTAGGCCAGCGCGGGCAGGAACTGGATCGCGGTCTCGGCGGCGAGCGACTCGATGCCGCCGAGGTTGACCTTCTTCTTCACCAGCCCGTAGGTGGCGAAGGAGAAGGCGAGGCACAGGGAGATCCACGGCGGCCGGCCGTAGCCGATGGTGAGGACGAGGACGGCGCTGAAGCCGACGCCGACGGCCGCCCACTGCACGGGCCGCAGCCGTTCCTTGAGGATGAGGACGCCCATCGCGATGGTGACGAGCGGGTTGATGAAGTAGCCGAGCGACGCCTCCACCACGTGTCCGCTGTTGACCGCCCAGATGTAGACGCCCCAGTTGACCGTGATGACGGCCGCGGCGATGGTGATCAGACCCAGCTTGCGCGGCTGCCGCAGCAGCTCGCCCGCCCAGGCCCAGCGCCGCATCACCAGCAGTGCGATACCGACCACGCCGAGGGACCAGACCATCCGGTGGGCGAGGATCTCGACCGCCCCGGCGGGCTTCAGCAACGGCCAGAAGAGGGGGACGAGCCCCCACATGCCGTACGCCGCGAAGCCGTTCAGCAGACCTACGCGCTGCTCGCTCTTCGACGTCGCGGCCACCGCTGCCTCCTTCTCGTGTGACCGCCGCTCTCGTGCGGCGGAAGTCTCGAAGAAGGTAGCGCCGAGGACCCCTGCCTGTCATGCCCGTATCGCCATACGGTCATGACAGGCAGGGGTGGGGGCGACGGGACCCCAGGGGCTCCCGGTTCAGCCCTTCAGCGCCGCGTCGACCGACTCGGCGAGCGGGGTGGTCGGGCGGCCGATGAGGCGGGACAGGTCGCCGCTGGTTCCGGCGAGCAACCCGCGCTCCACGGCCGCGTCGACGTCCACGAGGATCGCCGCGAACGGCTCGGGCAGACCCGCACCGGTGAGAATGCCCTGCAGCACCTCGCCGGGCACGTTGTTGTACGCGATCTCCCGGCCCGTCTGCGCGCTCAGCTCGGCCGCGTACTCGGCCAGGCCCCACGCCGTGTCGCCGCTCAGCTCGTACGCCTTGTTCTCGTGCCCCTCGCCGGTCAGCACGGCGACCGCCGCCGCCGCGTAGTCGGCACGGGAGGCGGAGGCGATGCGGCCCTCGCCGGCGGCGGCGACGACGGCGTCGTGCTCCAGCACCGGGGCGAGGTTCTCGGTGTAGTTCTCGTGGTACCAGCCGTTGCGCAGGAAGGTGTACGGCAGGCCGGAGTCGAGGATCGCCTGCTCGGTGCCCTTGTGGTCGTCCGCCAGCTTGAAGTCGGCCGCAGGACCGCCCAGCACACCGGTGTACGCGAGCTGCGCGACCCCGGCCTCCTTCGCGGCGTCGATCACGGCGGTGTGCTGCGGGATGCGCTGCCCGACCGCGTTGCCGGAGATCAGCAGCACCCTGTCGCCGGCGGCGAAGGCGCCCTTCAGGGTCTCGGGCGCGCTGTAGTCGGCCACGCGCAGCTCGACGCCGCGGGCGGCGAGGTCGGCGGCCTTCTCCTCGCTGCGGACGACGGCGACGATCTCGGCCGCCGGGACCTTCTCCAGCAGGCCGTCGATGACGTGACGGCCGAGGTGTCCGGTGGCTCCGGTGACGACGATGCTCATGAGTGAACTCCTTGTGGGGTGGTCTGACACTCACCCTAGGAGGTGCACTAACTCTGCGAAAGTACCCACTTTCAAGTAAGGTACTGGCATGGCAGTAAGTACCGGAGCAGCAGAGAACAAGTACACCGTCGGCGAGGCGATGTGCCCCTACCGCCTGGTCCTGGAGCACGTCACCAGCCGCTGGGGCGTCCTCGTCCTGATCGAGCTCCTGGAGCGCCCGTTCCGCTTCAGCGAGCTGCGCCGCGCGATCGGGCGGGTCAGCGAGAAGATGCTGACGCAGACCCTGCAGACGCTGGAGCGCGACGGGCTGGTCCACCGCGACGCCAAACCGGTCATCCCGCCGCGCGTCGACTACTCGCTCACCGACCTGGGGCGTGAGGCCGCGGTGCAGGTGAAGGCCCTCGCGTCGTGGACCGCGGAGCGCATGGACGACGTGGAGCAGGCCCGCCGCACCTACGACGAGGCCCGGGAGGCGAGCTCCCGGGCCTCGTGAAGGGCATGCCCCACCGCGCGGCGGCCGCGTCTCAGCCGACGACCGTCCAGGTGTCCCCGCCC
>NZ_MLCE01000023.1 GCF_002300165.1 Streptomyces sp. Tue6028
GGAGCGACGACCGGGACGGGTGCCTCGCCGTTGCGGCCGAACATCGCCTGGAGCAGGTCGGCCTGCTCGGTCTTGGTCGGCAGGCCCGTGGAAGGGCCGCCGCGCTGGATGTCGACGACCAGCAGCGGCAGTTCGAGCGACACCGCCAGACCGATCGTCTCCGACTTCAGCGCCACACCCGGCCCCGAGGTCGTGGTGACGGCGAGCGAACCGCCGAACGCGGCGCCCAGGGCCGCACCGATGCCCGCGATCTCGTCCTCGGCCTGGAAGGTGCGGACGCCGAAGTTCTTGTGCTTGCTCAGCTCGTGCAGGATGTCCGAGGCCGGCGTGATCGGGTACGAGCCGAGGTACAGCGGCAGGTCGGCCTGCTGCGAGGCGGCGACGAGACCGTACGACAGCGCCAGGTTCCCGGAGATGTTCCGGTAGGTGCCGGTCGGGAACGTCTTCGCGGCCGGCGCCACCTCGTAGGAGACGGCGAAGTCCTCGGTGGTCTCGCCGAAGTTCCAGCCCGCGCGGAAGGCGGCGATGTTCGCGGCGGCGATGTCCGGCTTCTTCGCGAACTTGCTCCGCAGGAACTTCTCGGTCCCCTCGGTCGGCCGGTGGTACATCCACGACAGCAGACCCAGCGCGAACATGTTCTTCGAGCGCTCGGCCTCCTTGCGCGAGAGCTCGAACTCCCTGAGCGCCTCGACCGTGAGCGTGGTCAGCGGCACCGGGTGGACGTTGAAGCCGTCCAGGGAGCCGTCCTCCAGCGGGCTGTTCGCGTAGCCGACCTTCGTCATCGCCCGCTTGGTGAACTCGTCCGTGTTGACGATGATCTCCGCGCCGCGCGGCACGTCGCCGATGTTCGCCTTCAGGGCGGCCGGGTTCATCGCGACCAGCACGTTCGGCGCGTCACCGGGCGTGAGGATGTCGTGGTCCGCGAAATGCAGCTGGAACGACGAAACGCCCGGCAGGGTGCCTGCGGGCGCGCGGATCTCGGCGGGGAAGTTCGGCAGGGTCGAGAGGTCGTTGCCGAAGGAAGCGGTCTCGGAGGTGAAGCGGTCGCCGGTGAGCTGCATACCGTCACCGGAGTCCCCCGCGAACCGGATGATCACCCGGTCCAGCCGGCGGACGTCCTTCGTCCCGGCCGGTTTGCGCTGTTCCCCTACGACGGCTCCATCGGCATGCTCCGCTGGGCTACTGACCTGGCTCGTCACTGAACTGGACCTCCTTCGAGGCGGCTGTCGGGGAGCGGCCTTCCCACAGACCTTCCCCTTTTCAACCCTACGTCGGTAAGGGTCGCCTTCCCGTGGCCATTCACATGATGGACATCAATCTGAGACGGCCCGGCACCCTGACTTGTCATGATTTACCCGCCCCCCGGGTTCTTTCCTGGATGACGCTCCCGGCTCGTCCTTCGGTTCTGGGCTTGTTGTGGGCTTTCCGTGCGGCGGGGCCCGTGCTGCGCCGAGCCCCGCTCCATAACTGACACAGTGTCAGCCCGTCATGAGTTCAGGTAGGTGAGCACCGCGAGAACACGCCGGTGATCCCCGTCACTCGGCGACAGTCCCAGCTTCAGGAAGATGTTGCTGACGTGCTTCTCGACGGCTCCGTCGCTGACCACCAGCTGCCGTGCGATCGCCGAGTTCGTCCGCCCCTCGGCCATCAGGCCCAGGACCTCCCGCTCCCGGGGCGTGAGCCCGGCCAGCACGTCCTGCTTGCGGCTGCGCCCGAGCAGCTGCGCCACGACCTCCGGATCGAGCGCGGTGCCTCCCTGGGCCACCCGCACCACCGCGTCCACGAACTCCCGCACCTCGGCCACGCGGTCCTTGAGCAGATAACCGACCCCGCGGCTGGAACCGGCCAGCAGTTCGGTGGCGTACTGCTCCTCCACGTACTGCGACAGCACGAGCACACCTAGGCCGGGATGCGCCTTGCGCAGCTGCACCGCGGCCCTGACCCCCTCGTCGGTGTGCGTGGGCGGCATCCGCACATCGGCCACGACGACGTCCGGCAGCGCGTCCTGCGCCGCGAACTCGGTGATGGTCTTGATCAGCGCCTCACCGTCGCCGACCCCGGCCACGACGTCATGCCCGCGGTCCGTCAACAACCGGGTCAGGCCCTCCCTGAGCAGCACTGAATCCTCGGCGATGACCACCCGCACTCTGTCCTCCACGATTCTCGGCCCCCCAGAGCCCGTCCCCCGGACCGGACCGAGGGTGTCCCGGCCCGTCCGAGGTCCGCTCCCGGCCCGTGCCGGGTTCGTCCCCGCTCGTACGACAGACCCCAGCATTCCAGCATTCGGACCGGCCTGCGCCCGGGCAACGGGATTAGGGAGGCATGACTTCGGGTTCCGGCCGCCATACGACCGACAACGATCACTGGGCGCCCCGGTGGAGCGCCGGTTTTCGGCCCGTCCCGGGCCAGAGGCGAAGCCTGAGGGCATCCGCCACCCCAAGGACCCCACCCACGCACGGAAGGGGCCGCGCCAGCGGGCCCCGCGCACCCGGCCCGCCCCTCGCTTGCCGCCCGCACCCGGCCCCCAATGGAAGGGGCCGCGCCGCTGGGCCCGCCGGCTTACCTGCCGCCGCAACCCACTACCGCCCGCACCCGGCGTCTTACGGATGGGCTGTGTCGCTGGGCCCGCGCACAGCGGCGCGCCCCTCGCCCGCCGCCGCAACCCACTACCGCCCGCACCCGACATCTCACGGAAGGGGCCGTGCCGGTGAATCAAATGCCCGTTGCGGACGGCGCCACGCACCCACCGAGGTCCTACCGGCACCGCCCCGCACAAGGGCTGCAACGGGCGGATCACCGGCACGGACCCGACCCACCCACCGGACGGGCGGCACGGACCAGGAGAGAAACGGCCGGTCAGCCGCGCCAGGGCAGCTCCGCCGTGACCCGGGTCGGCCCGGCCACGGGGGAGTCCACCACCAGGATCCCGTCCACGGCGTCGAGCCGCTCCGCGAGCCCCGCGAGCCCCGACCCGGCGGAGACGTCGGCCCCGCCCATGCCGTTGTCGGTGACCTGGAGCATCAGCCGGTTCTCCACCCGCCACACGTCCACCGTGGCGCGCGTGGCCCGGGAGTGCTTGCTGATGTTCTGCAGCAGCTCGGAGACGGTGAAGTAGGCGATCCCCTCGATCGCGGGGGCGGGCCGCGCCGGCAGATCGACCTCGACCTGCACCGGAACGGTGCAGCGGGAGGCGACGGCGGACAGCGCCGCGTCCAGGCCGCGGTCGGTGAGGACCGCGGGGTGGATGCCGCGGGCCAGGTCGCGCAGTTCCTGCAGCGCGGTCTTCACCTCGCCGTGCGCCTCGTCCACCATCCGCGCCGCGGCCTGCGGGTCCTCCGTCAGCTTCTCCTTGGCCAGCCCCAGGTCCATCGCCAGAGCGACCAGCCGGGCCTGCGCCCCGTCGTGCAGATCGCGCTCGATGCGGCGCAGGTCCGCCGCCGCCGTGTCCACGACCACCCCGCGGTCCGACTCCAGCTCCACCACGCGCGTCGCCAGCCGTGACGGACCGAGCAGCCCGTGCACCATCAGCCGGTCCACCGTCGTCAGCGCCCGCACGATCCACGGCGTGGCCATCGTGAAGAGCAGCCCCACCACCGCGGTCACCGCGATCTCGAACGGGTTGTCGAGGTAGACCGAGTGCGTCCCGTCGCCGTACAGCTGGAGCCCGCCCTGTCCCCCGTACATCGGGAAGAGCCAGAACCACAGCGGATAGGTCAGCATCAGCCAGCCGTACGACCAGAAGGCGAACGCCACCACGAAGGAGAACACCGACCACGGGAACTGGATCACCGTGTACAGCAGGTGCCGCCACGACGTGCCGCTCTTGAGCATGGCGCCCATCCACGCGCCCGCTCCCCGCTTCTTCATGCGCAGCGGCTCCGGCTCGGCCACCTCGGCGCCGAGCAGCCCGCGTGCCCGCGCCCGCTCCAGCGCGCCGAAGCCGCGGCAGCCGGCGAGACCGGCGGCGAGCACCGGGATCCCCAGGAAGGTGACCAGCAGGCCGGCACCGAGCGAGACCATCGTGACGGCGAACGTGAACATGATGATCCCGAGCGGCAGGCTCAGCATCACGTAGCCGAGCTCCCGCCAGCTGCGGGCCTCGACCGGCGCCCGCAGCGCGGTCGGGAGCCGACGCCGTCGCTCACCGGCATCCGTCCCCCGGGAACCGGGCCCGCCGCGGTACCCGTATCCCTGTCCGTACTCCGTGGACTCCGTGGCCATCGCCCCGTCCGTTCTGCTCGTCTCGACCCGCTCGTCGGCTGGTGTCTCAACTCTGCTGCTCACGGCCTCCCCGGACCATGGAGCGCGTCGGCGTCTCGGGGCGGGGGTTTTCCCTACCTCGCCCAGTACGGCGCCCCGCATTGGGTGCGGGGCGTGCCGTACGCGTTCCCCGTGACGCCGGCGCGCACGGGACCGCCGCCACCTGCGCGCGGGGCCGCCACCCCGGCCTCGCCGAAGCCGGCACGTCAGGGCGGACAGGGCCTCGGGGTGCGCGACGCCCCGGGGCGCGGATCGCCTCGGGGCAGGTGGCATGGCCGGGCACGTGAGGGGCTCGACGGCGGTGCGCGGTGGCTCAGCGGACGGCGTCGTCGCGCCGGTCCCGCCACGGCAGTTCCGCCGTGACGACGGTCGGGCCGCCGACCGGCGACTCGATGACGAACAGCCCGTCGACCGCGCCGAGCCGGTCGGCGAGGCCCGCCATCCCCGTACCGCCGTCGAGACTGGCCCCGCCGCGGCCGTCGTCCCACACCTGTATGAGCAGCCGATCGTCCGTCCGCCACACGTCGACGGACGCGGACCGCGCGCCGCTGTGCTTGCTCACGTTCTGCAGCAGCTCGGAGACCGTGAAGTAGGCGATGCCCTCGATCGCCGCCGCCGGCCGCATCTCCAGCTCGGCCGTCACCTTCACCGGCACCGTGCAGCGGGAGGCGACCGCGGACAGCGCCGCGTCCAGGCCGCGGTCGGTGAGGACCGCGGGATGGATACCGCGGGCCAAATCGCGCAGTTCCTGCAGCGCGAGCTTCACCTCGCCGTGCGCCTCGTCGACCATGGCCGCCGCCGCGTCGGGGTCCTCCAGCAGCTTCTCCTTGGCCAGGCCCAGCCCCATCGCCAGGTTGACCAGCCGGGCCTGTGCCCCGTCGTGCAGATCGCGCTCGATGCGGCGCAGGTCCGCCGCCGCGGTGTCGACGACGACCCCCCGGTCGGACTCCAGTTCGGCGATCCGCCGCTCCAGCTCGTCGGACGGCGACAGCAGCCCGCGCACCAGGGCCCGGTCCACGTTCGTCAGCGCCCGCGCGACGAACGGCAGCACCGGCCACAGCACGAACAGCCCCGTGATAGTCACCGTGAAGGTGACGATGCCCCACGGCAGCCGGATGAAGTCGTACAGCACCGTCCGCCAGCCCACCGGGTCCTTCAGGCTCGACCACAGCCAGCCGAAGAAGCCGGTCCGGCGCACCGGCAGCGGGCTGGGCTCGTCGATCCGCAGCCCGAGCAGTGCCCGGGCCCGCGCTCGCTCCGCCTTGCCCAGCTGACGAGCACCCCGCAGCCCGACCGCGAGCAGCGGCAGCCCGATGACCGTCACGGCGAGCCCCGCACCCGTGAACATCAGCGTCACGACGTAGACGAAACCGACGAGCGCGACCGGCAGGTTGACCAGGAGATACGCGATCTCCCGCCATGTCTGCGGGTCGTAGGCTAGGCGTGCGGGAGGCAGCCCGTCGCCGTCGGGACGTCCGCCGGACGGGCCGTCGTCCGCTGTGCCCGGCGGGCCGCCCGGCACAGCGCCGGAGGTTCTTCCCGGCGGGCCGGTGAGCGTGATGCGTTCGGTCATATCCGCAAGCGTGCCCGGCGGCGAGCCGCGGCGCCATGAGGTGGGCCGCCCCGATGCACGGGGGAAAACCCCACCCCTGTCATGCATGGGCCCGCGAGCTCCGAGTACGCACCGGGATGTACTCCCTGTCTCCTCACGTCCTGCTCTCTGTTTCCCGGACCCGGACCCCGGCCCCGCCCCCGGTCCGGACTGGACCGTCTCCTGGCCCGGTCCTGCCCGTCCGCGGTGGTCCGGGCGTGACGGGCTGCTTACGGTCTCTTTAGCAGGCCCTAGACTCCCGTCCGTACAGATCGTCGAACAAGGCGCATCACGGAGTGCGCGACGGGCACACGACGGGGCGCAACAAGGTCAGGGAGCGAGGGGCTGACGTGCCGGAACCGACCGTAGTCACGGCGACCGGGGCCGTCGTCGCGGCGGACTACTTCCAGTCCTACTCGGTGGTCGGACTGCTCGCCGTCGTGGGCGTGCTCTTCGTCGCCGTCGCCTTCGGGGCGGGTCGCCTGCTGCGGCCCGTGGTCCCCACCCCGGAGAAACTCCTGACCTACGAGTGCGGTGTCGACCCCGTCGGCGAGGGCTGGGCGCACACCCAGGTCCGCTACTACGTCTACGCCTTCCTCTACGTCATCTTCGCCGTCGACTCGATCTTCCTCTTCCCCTGGGCGACGGTCTTCGCCGCGCCCGGCTACGGCGCCGCGACGCTCGTCGAGATGTTCATCTTCCTCGGCTTCCTCGCCGTCGGCCTGCTGTACGCATACAAGAAGGGCGTCCTGACATGGACGTGACCCCCTCGACCCCCGAGCCCGTGCTGCTTCCCGAGCCCAAGCGGCTCGGCGCGCTCGCCCGCCTGGCGCCCGAGCCGATGAAGGTCGTCCTGAACTGGGGCCGCCGCTACTCGCTGTGGGTCTTCAACTTCGGCCTCGCCTGCTGCGCGATCGAGTTCATCGCCGCGTCCATGGCCCGCCACGACTTCATCCGCCTCGGCGTGATCCCCTTCGCGCCGGGTCCGCGCCAGGCCGACCTGATGGTCGTGTCCGGCACGGTCACGGACAAGATGGCCCCGGCCGTGAAGCGCCTGTACGAGCAGATGCCCGAGCCCAAGTACGTCATCTCCTTCGGCGCCTGTTCCAACTGCGGCGGCCCCTACTGGGACTCGTACTCCGTCACCAAGGGCGTCGACCAGATCATCCCGGTGGACGTCTACGTCCCCGGCTGCCCGCCGCGTCCCGAGGCGCTCCTCCAGGGCATCCTCAAGCTCCAGGAGAAGATCGCCCGCGAATCGCTCGGCGAGCGCTACGGCTCCGCGGCGGACCGTCCGTCCGCCGCCGCGCTCCAGAGCGGCCTGGTGAAGCCGCCCGCCACGAACCCGGGGGAGGGCGACAAGTGACCGGCTGGCTCACCGCCCCCGTCGAGGACCTCTTCGGCCCGGAGGCCACGGCCGACGAGTCGTACGACGTCCTGACGGTCGACGTGCCTCCCACCGCATGGCTCGCCGCCCTCGAGACCGCCCGGACCACGCTGGGCTGCACCTTCTTCGACTGGCTGAGCGCCGTCGACGAACCCGGCACCGGCTTCCGCGTCTCGGCGCACGTCGTGGCGCTGTCCCCGGTGCGCCGCCTGCTGGTCCGTACGACCGTGCCGCACGCCGCCGCCACCCTCCCCTCCGCCGTCTCCGTGTACGCGGGCGCCGCCTGGCACGAGCGCGAGACCCACGAGATGTTCGGCGTGACCTTCGAGGGCCACCCCGGCCTCGACCCGCTCCTCCTGCCCGAGGGCTTCGAGGGCCACCCCCTGCGCAAGGACTTCGTCCTGGCCGCTCGCGTCGCCAAGGCCTGGCCCGGCGCGAAGGAGCCCGGCGAATCGGAACACGGCGGTCCGAAGCGCCGCCAGATGCTTCCGCCCGGCGTCCCCGACCCCAACGAGTGGGGCCCGCTCAAGGGCCAGCTCCCGCCGGCCCCGGCCCGCCCGGCCCGGGGTGCCGCCCGCGCCGCCGGCGACCGACCCGTACGCAGGGCCCGCACCGCGGGGGAGGGCTCGGCGAGCCAGACCGCCGCGGGAACCGGTGCGGCTGCTGCCGGCGGTGCCGCCGCGGCCGGCGCGGAGACGCCGGCTGCACCCCGGCGCGCCCGCAGCGCGAGCCAGGGCTCCGCCTCACAGCGCGCCGAAGCCCCTGCGCCCGCCTCGGACCAGGCGTCCGCCTCGAACCAGGCGTCCGCCTCGAACCAGGCGTCCGCGCCGGATCGGCCGTCGGGTCCGGAGCAGCCGGGTGCCTCTGAGCGGCCCAGCGCACCTGCCGGGCCGCGTCGGGCCCGCAGCGCGAGCCAGGGCTCCGCCTCGCAGCGCGCCGCCGGAACCCCGGACACCGCCGGAACCCCGGACGCCGGAACCCTGGACGCCACCGAGCCGGCGCCCTCCGCCGAGGCGGCGGCTCCGGCCGCCCCGCCCACCCCCGAAGCGCCGGCCTCCGAACCGGCCGCCTCCGAGGCGGCGACGCCGCCCGCGTCACCCGCGACTCCCGCGTCAGCGGCGAGGCCCACCGCGTCGCGCAGCTCGGACGCACCTTGGCACCACGCCCGCCCCGCCTTCGACGAGGAGCCGAAGCCGGAGCCCGAGCCGAAGCCGGAGCCGACCCCGGGCCCCGCGAACGCCCCCGAGCCGGAACCGACGACAGCCCCTGCCGACGCCACCGAGCCCGACGCGGCGCCCCGGCCCACACCGACACCCGAGCCTGAGGCAACACCCGAGCCCGAGGCGAAACCGGCGCCCGAGGCCGCCCCCGAGCCGGACGCGGCGCCTGACACGGCACCTGAGCCGGACACGGCGCCGGAACCCGACACGACCCCCGAGCCCGACGCGGCCCCAAAACCCCGGACCGCACCGGACACGGCACCCGCCGCGGCACCCGGTCCCGGCACTGACACCGGTACCGGCACCGGTACCGGCACAGCCCCCGACCCCGACGACTCTTCCGGAGGCATGCAGTGAACGACGCTCTCGACGTCGCCCTGCGACTCCTCGTCGTCTTCGTCGTGTTCCTGACCTTCCCCCTGATCGTCGGTCAGACCGAGCACAAGGTGATGGCCCACATGCAGGGCCGCCTCGGCCCGATGTACGCGGGCGGCTTCCACGGCTGGGCCCAGCTGGTCGCGGACGGCGTGAAGTTCGCGCAGAAGGAGGACGTCGTCCCGACGGGAGCGGACCGGCGTATCTTCCAACTCGCTCCCGCCGTCGCCCTCCTCCCGTACCTTCTCGTCCTGCTCGCCATCCCCATCGGTCCGGGCGAGGGCGCGGTCGGCGAGGCCGTCGACGCGGGCATCTTCTTCGTGCTCGCTGTGATGGGCGTCGGTGTCCTCGGTTCGCTCATGGCGGGCTGGGCCTCGGCCAACAAGTTCTCCCTCCTCGGCGGCCTCCGCACCGCCGCGCAGCTCCTCGCCTACGAACTGCCGATGCTGCTGACCGCCGCCTCCGTCGCGATGGCGGCCGGCACCGTCTCCCTGCCGGGCATCGTCGGCGCCTTCGAGTGGTGGTGGCTGCCCTGGCAGATCGTCGGCGCGATCGTGTTCTTCGTGGCCGGCCTCGCCGAACTCCAGCGCCCGCCCTTCGACATGCCCGTCGCCGACTCCGAGATCATCTTCGGCGCGTACACCGAGTACACGGGTCTGCGTTTCGCTCTCTTCCTCCTCGCCGAGTACGCCGGGATCATCGTCCTGTGCGGGCTGACCACCGTCCTGTTCCTGGGCGGCTGGCACGGCCCCTGGGGCGCGGACGGTCTCGGCTGGGTCTGGACCCTGCTGAAGACCGCGCTGCTCGCCTTCGTCGTGATCTGGCTGCGCGTCACCTACCCCCGTATGCGCGAGGACCAGCTGCAGAAATTCTCCTGGACCCTCCTCGTGCCCCTCTCCCTCGCCCAGATCGCCCTCACCGGCATCGTCAAGGTGGTGATCTCCTAACCATGTCCCGCCTGTCGATCCCCGGCTCCGGACTCGCCAAGGGCCTGGCCGTCACCCTCCGCACGATGACGAAGAAGACCGTCACCGCGCAGTACCCGGACACCCAGCCCGAACTCCCGCCCCGCACCCGCGGCGTCATCGGCCTCTTCGAGGAGAACTGCACGGTCTGCATGCTGTGCGCCCGCGAGTGCCCCGACTGGTGCATCTACATCGACTCCCACAAGGAGACGGTCCCGCCCGCGGCTCCCGGCGGCCGCGAGCGCAGCCGCAACGTCCTCGACCGCTTCGCCATCGACTTCTCCCTGTGCATGTACTGCGGTATCTGCATCGAGGTCTGTCCTTTCGACGCGCTCTTCTGGTCCCCGGAGTTCGAGTACGCGGAGACCGACATCCACGAACTGACCCACGAGCGCGACAAGCTCCGCGAGTGGATGTGGACCGTCCCGGCCCCGCCCGCCCTCGATCCGAGCGCGGAGGAGCCGAAGGAGATCGCCGCCGCCCGCAAGGCCGCCGACAAGCTCGCCGCCGAGGAGGCCGCCGCGCAGGCCGAGACGGCGGCCCCGGCCCCGGCCGAGCCGCCGGCCGCGGACACCCCCGAACGCCCCGCGCAGCAGGACGGTGAGTCGTGAGCCTCGCAGCAGCCACGGCCGCGACGGCGCGGGCCACCACCGCAGCCGCCCAGAGCCACGGCTTCCTCTCCCCGACCGGCGTCGAGATCGCCTTCCTCCTCGTCGGCCTGGTCACCTTCGGCGCCGCGCTCGTCACCGTCACCACCAAGCAGCTGGTGCACGCCGCGCTGTGGCTCGTGGTGACGCTCGGCGGTCTCGCCGTCGAGTACCTCCTGCTCACCGCCGAGTTCATCGCCTGGGTGCAGGTCCTCATCTACGTCGGTTCCGTCGTCGTCCTCCTCCTGTTCGGACTGATGCTCACCAAGGCGCCCATCGGCCGCTCCCCGGACGCCGACTCCGGCAACCGCTGGGCCGCCCTGGTGGTCGCCGTCGCCGCGGCGGCAGCCCTGGTCTGGGTCGTCGTCGACGCGTTCCGCACGACCTGGGTCGACCTGGGCGGCGCCCCCGCCGGATCCACCGAGGTGACCGGCGCGAGCCTCTTCCAGAGCTGGGTCCTTCCCTTCGAAGCGCTCTCCGTGCTCCTGCTCGCCGCCCTGGTCGGCGCGATCGTCCTGTCCCGCAAGGCGAAGGCGGACGCGGCGCCCACCCCGAGCGCCCGCACCGTCCCCGGCGCGCGGAACGTCCCGAACGGCCGGAGCGACAAGGAAGGGACCCGCTGATGCACCTCGCCTATCCCGCCGTGCTCTCCGCCCTCCTGTTCTGCACGGGTCTGTACGGAGTCCTCGCGCGCCGCAACGCGATCCTGGTCCTGATGTCCGTCGAGCTGATGCTCAACGCCGTCAACCTGAACCTCGTCGCCTTCGACGTCTGGCTCTCCAGGGCCGCGCGGGACACCCTGCACTCCGGCCAGGCCCTGACCCTGTTCACCATCGCCATCGCGGCCGCCGAGATCGGCATCGGTCTGGCGATCGTCCTCGCCGTGTACCGCGGCCGCGGCACCTCGGACATCGACAAGCTCCGCGACAGCGCCGAGCCGCACGGCCCCGACGAGGCCACCGTCACGGCAGACGAGAAGGCTGAGGCCACCGCGTGACCACGACCACCCTCGCCGTCCTCGTCCCCCTCCTTCCGTTCCTGGGCGCCGCGGCCGGACTGCTCCTCGGCCGCACGGCCCCCGGCTTCGTGCGTCCCCTCGCGGTCCTGCCGACCCTCACCTCGCTCGTCCTCGCCGTCCTCGTCGCCGTCCGCCAAGGCGGCGGCCCGGCCGTCGACTCGCACACCGAGCTCACCCCGACCGGCTCCGTCCCCATCGAACTCGCCCTGCACATCGACGGCTTCGCCGCCCTCGTCGCCGTACTCGTCGGCGTCGTCGCGTCCTGCGTGCAGATCTACTCGACGGGCTACCTGCGCGACGACCCGCGCTACCCCTCGTACGCCGCTCTCGTCTCCCTGTTCACCTCCGCGATGCTGCTCGTCGTCTACTCCGGCGACCTGATGGTGCTGCTGGTCGGCTGGGAGATCATGGGCATCTGCTCCTACTTCCTGGTCGGCCACTACTGGGAGACCCCCGAGGCCCGAGCCGCCTCCATCAAGGCCTTCCTGGTCACCAAGCTCGGCGACGTCCCCTTCCTCATCGGCCTGTTCGCCCTCGCCACCGACGCCGGGTCCTTCCGCATCACCACGGTCCTCGGCACCGTCGCGAGCGGCGGACTGCACCATCCGACGCTGGTCGCCCTGCTGCTCCTCGCCGGCGTGGCAGGCAAGTCGGCGCAGTTCCCGCTGCACACCTGGCTCCCCGACGCGATGGCGGGCCCCACGCCCGTCTCCGCGCTCATCCACGCCGCGACGATGGTCGCCGCCGGTGTCTACTTCATCGCCCGGCTCCTTCCCGTCTTCCAGGCCTCCTCGGCCGCGATGGTCGTCCTCGCCGTCATGGCCGCCGTCACGATGGCCGGTTCGGCGCTCGCCGCGCTCGCCCAGGACGACATCAAGCGCGTCCTCGCCTACTCGACGATCGGCCAGCTCGGCTACATGACCGGCGCCCTCGCCGTCGGCGACCGCGACGCCGCCGTCTTCCACCTCATGGCCCACGGCGCCTTCAAGGCCCTGCTGTTCCTCGCCGCCGGCGTGATCATCCACGCCTCCGGCACCAACTCGCTGGCCGTCATGTCCCGCATGAAGGACCTGCGACACCGCGTGCCGGACGCCTACTGGACGATGACCGTGGCGCTGCTCGCGCTCGCCGCGATCCCGCCGTTCAGCGGCTTCTTCTCCAAGGAGGCCGTCCTCGGCGCCGCCGAGCACGTCGCCACCGGTCACACCGAACACGCCCCCGGTGCCGCGGGCTGGATCGTCCTCGTCTCCGGGCTGATCACCGCCGTGCTCACCGCCGCGTACGCCACCCGACTGTGGCTGCTGGCCTTCCGCGGCCAGGGCGCCGAGGCCCCCGACCACGGCAGGCAGCCGCTCAGCATGACCGTCGTGCTGTGGGTGCTCGCCGTCCCGTCGCTCGTCTTCGGTCTGGCGTACGGCACGCTGCCCGACTGGTTCGACGGCCGCGATCTGACACCGGTCCTCACCACCTCCGTCCTCGGAACAGGACTCGCCCTCGTCGGCGGACTGGTCACCTACGGCGCCTGGCGGCACACCACCGCGATGGCGGCGCGCGTGCCCCTCGGTGCCGTCGTGGCCCACCCGGACGCCGACGCGGGGACGGTCGAGGCCGAGGCCATCGCTCTGCACGCGTCCGCGTTCGGTGACGTGGCCTACGCGCCCGACCCGGCGGACCCGGGCCGGCTGCTGCTCGGCCCGCTGCACCGCCACGCGGCCGTCGGCTTCCACCTCGACGCCGTGTACTCGGCGCTCTTCGTCCGGCCGGTCCAGGCCGGGGCCTCACTCGTACGGTTCCTCGACCGCGAGGTCGTCGACACCTACGTACGCGGTGCGGCGGCCCTACCCCGCTGGCTCGGTGCGGCCGTACGCCGCGCCCAGACCGGCAATGTGCAGACCTATGTGAGCGCGCTGCTCGCCGGCACCGTCGTCCTGGTGGTCGCCGCCCTCCTCGTCGCCACGGGAGCGTGAGCAGGCGTGATCGATATCAGTGAATCCGTGATGCAGATCCTTCTCGCGTTCATCGTGGTCGGCCCGCTCATCGGGGCCGCGGCGGCTCTTCTGCCCGCCCCGCCCGGGCTGAAGGGGAAGTCGCCCGACCAGGCCGTACTGCGGCACGGGGTGACCGTCACCGGCGTCGTGCTCATCGCGGCGATCGTCCTCGCGCTCGGCTTCGACCACGACCAGCCGTCGAAGATGCAAGCCACGACGGACATCAGCTGGATCCCCGCACTCGACGTGCGCATCCACCTCGGTGTCGACGGCATTTCCCTCCCCCTTCTGGTCCTGACCGCGCTGCTGACCTTCCTGTGCGCGCTGTACAGCTACTTCAAGATGCCCGCGGGCCCGACCCCGAAGGCCTTCGTCGCGTTGCTGCTCGTCCTCGAGTCCGGCACCCTCGCGACCTTCGCCGTCCTCGACCTGCTGCTGTTCTTCCTCGCCTTCGAGACGGTGCTCATCCCGATGTACTTCCTCATCGCCCGGTGGGGCGGTGCGGAGCGCCAGGCCGCGGCCTGGAAGTTCATCCTCTACACGCTGCTCGGTTCGGTCGTCATGCTGCTGGGCCTGCTCCTGATCGGGATCAAGGCGGGCACATTCGACATGGTGGCACTCGCCACTGACAACGGCCGGTCGCTGACCACATCCGTGCAGGTCGTCGCCGTTCTGGCGATCGGGATCGGGCTCGCGGTCAAGACGCCGATGTGGCCGCTGCACAGCTGGCTGCCGGACGCGCACACCGCCGCGCCGACCGTCGGTTCGGTCCTGCTGGCCGGCGTCCTGCTCAAGATGGGTACGTACGGATTCGTCCGGATCCTGCTGCCGATCGCGCCGGACGGCATGCACACCTTCGCGCCGTACCTCGCGGCCTTCGCCGTGGTCGGGATCATCTACGGATCGCTGGCCTGTCTGGCCCTGGCCAAACAGGGCGCGAAGGGCGACCTCAAGCGGCTCATCGCCTACTCGTCCGTCGGCCACATGGGCTTCGTCCTGCTCGGCATCGCGACCATGACCCCGACCGGGGTGAACGGCGCGCTGTTCGCCAACATCGCGCACGGCCTCATCACCGGCCTCCTCTTCTTCCTCGTCGGGGCGCTGAAGGACCGCACGGGCACCACCGACCTCGACGCCCTCGCCGAGGAGACCGGCGCCGCGCTCTACGGCAAGGCGCCCCGCCTCGGCGGACTCCTCGCCTTCGCCGCCGTCGCCTCGCTCGGACTGCCGGGCCTCGCCGGGTTCTGGGGGGAGATGCTGGCGCTGTTCGGCGCGTTCGATCCCGCCGACGACCTCAGCCGCCCCGCGTATCTGACCTTCATGGCGATCGCCGCGTTCGGCACCCTGCTCACCGCCGCGTACATGCTGGTCGTCGTGCGCCGCGTCTGCATGGGCGCCACCCCGCAGCCGGGCAGCCCGAAGCTCGCCGACGTCCAGAGCTACGAGTTCGCCGCCTGGACGCCGCTCGTCGCCCTCACCGTCGTCGCCGGCCTGTGGCCCAGGGCCCTCCTCGGCCTCACCGACCCGGCCGTCCAGCAGCTCCTCGCAGGAGGCACCCGATGAGCTCCTTGGTCCAGTCCGTCGACTGGCTCGCCATCGCGCCGCCCACCCTCGCCGCGGTCGTCGGACTCGTCGTGCTCGTCGCCGACCTGTTCATCGGCGACGCCAGGAAAGCCGTCCTCGGCTGGGTGTCGGTGGCGGGCCTCGCCGCGTCCGCGCTGATGCTGCTGCCCCTCCTGGACGGCGACCGCGCCACCTTCTGCCTGACCGGCGACGCCAATGTCTGCAGCTACACGGCGGACCGGTTCACCCTCGTCATCCAGTTCCTCGTCCTCGGCGGCGCGCTTCTGGCAGCCCTGCTGTCGGTCACGGCCATCAAGGACGCCGACCGGGAACTCCCCGAGGGGGAGTACTGGTTCCTGCTGCTCTCCTCGGCCGCCGGTGCCGCTCTGCTGCCCGCCTCCCGCGACCTCGCGACCCTCATCGTCGCCCTGGAGGTCGCCTCGCTGCCCGCCTTCGCGCTCGTCGGCATCAAGTACGGCGACAGGAAGTCCTCCGAAGCGGCCCTGAAGTTCTTCCTGTCCTCGGTCACCGCGACCGCCGTGAGCCTGATGGGCATCAGCTTCGTCTACGCGACGACCGGCACCCTCTACCTCACCCGGATCGCGGACAAGATCCAGAAAGTCGACGGACAGTTCGACACCCTCGCCCAGACCGGCGTCGTCCTCACCCTCGTCGGCTTCGCCTTCAAGACGGCGGCCGTGCCCTTCCACTTCTGGGTGCCCGACACCTACGTGGGAGCGCCCCTGCCGATCGCCGCGTACCTCTCGGTCGTCGGCAAGGCGGTCGGCTTCTCCGGGCTGATCCTCGTCACCGTCGTCGCCTTCCCGTCCTACGCGGACGTCTGGGGCCCGGCCCTGGCCGCACTCGCCGCCCTCACCATGACGGTGGGCAACGTCGGAGCCCTGCGGCAGACGGCCACGCGCGCGTACAGCGCGGTACGCCTGCTCGCCTGGTCCTCGGTCGGCCAGGCCGGCTACCTCCTGGTGCCGATCGCGGCCGCCGCCTACTCCAAGGACGCCGAGAAGGCCATCGGCTCCACCGTCGCCTACGCCCTCATGTACGCCGCCGTGAACCTGGGCGCCTTCGCCGTGGCCGCCGTCGTCGGCCGCAGAAGCCGCCTGAACCGCATCAGCGACTACCGGGGCCTGTACGCGCAGAGCCCCCTGTCGGCGCTGCTCCTGGGCTTCTTCCTGCTCTGCCTCGCAGGACTGCCCCCGGGCATCATCGGCCTCTTCGCCAAGGTCACCGTGTTCTCGGCGGCCGTCGACGCCGGGCTCGGCTGGCTGGCCGTGGTCATGGCCGTCAACGTCGTGATCGCGCTCTTCTACTACCTCCAGTGGACGACGCTGCTCTTCCGTGCCCCCGAAGGCGAGCCGGTCAAGCACCGTGTGCCGGCCCCGCTCACGGCCGCGCTCGCCCTGACGGCCGTACTCGGCATCGCGCTGTCCGGCGCGCCCCAGCTGGTCCTGAGGTTCTCCGCGACCGGACTCTTCTGACCGACGCGGCCACAGGCACGGGCACCTCGCACCGCACGCGCGCACGCGTGGCCGCCGTCCGCCATCACCCGGACGGCCCACGCGCGCCGGTGGGCGCACAAGGGAACTAGTGCTCCCCGTCTGGCGTTGACCAGTACGGGAGGGTCCACTGAAGAGTGGAAGCAGCATCAGCAAGCAAAGGGTTCCCCTGCCGCACCACTTGGAGGGCGTACCGTGCACCGCCGGCACAACGGGCTCAGGACCGCCGTACTCCTCGGGGGACTGTCCGCACTCATCATCGTCATCGGCAGTTTCTTCGGGCGTACCGGTCTCGTCGTCGCGCTGTTCGTCGCCATCGGCACGAACGCGTACGCGTACTGGAACAGCGACAAACTGGCTCTACGCGCGATGCGCGCCCGCCCGGTCAGCGAATTCGAGGCCCCGGCGCTGTACCGCATCGTCCGCGAGCTCTCCACCCAGGCCCGCCAGCCCATGCCGCGCCTGTACATCTCCCCGACGGAGGCACCGAACGCCTTTGCGACGGGCCGCAACCCGCGCAACGCCGCGGTGTGCTGCACCGAAGGCATCCTGCGCATCCTGGACGAGCGCGAGCTGCGCGGAGTCATCGGCCACGAACTCAGCCACGTCTACAACCGCGACATCCTGATCTCGTCCGTCGCCGGCGCCCTCGCGTCCGTGATCATGTTCCTGGTCAACTTCGCCTGGCTCATCCCGATCGGCCGGTCCAACGACGACGACGGCCCGGGCATCCTCGGCCTGCTGCTGATCATGATCCTCGGCCCGCTCGCGGCGTCCCTCATCCAGCTCGCCATCAGCCGCTCCAGGGAGTACGAGGCCGACGCCTCCGGCGCCCACATCACCGGTGACCCCCTCGCCCTCGCGAGCGCGCTGCGCAAGCTCGACGCGGGCACCAAGCAGTTGCCGCTGCCCCCGGAGCCGCGGATCGAGACCGCCAGCCACATGATGATCGCCAACCCCTTCCGTCCGGGCCAGGGAATGTCGAAGATGTTCTCCACGCACCCGCCGATGGCGGAGCGCATCGCCCGTCTCGAGCAGATGGCAGGTCGCCAGCAGTGAAGACAATCCTGAACGTCATTTGGCTCGTCCTGAGCGGCTTCTGGCTGTTCCTCGGCTACCTGGCCGCGGGGGTGATCCTGTGCATCACCATCATCGGCATCCCGTTCGGCATCGCGGCCTTCCGTATCGGCATCTACGCGCTGTGGCCGTTCGGTTATACGACGGTGGAGCGCCGCGACGCGGGTGCCCCTTCCTGCATCGGCAACGTCCTGTGGCTGGTCCTGGCGGGCTGGTGGCTCGCCCTGGCCCACATCGTCACGGGTGTGCTGCTGTGCATCACGATCATCGGCATCCCGTTCGGCATCGCCAACTTCAAGCTCATCCCGGTCTCGCTGCTCCCCCTGGGACGCGAAATCGTGCGTACGGACCAGCCGTTCGCGTCGCGCTAGCGCATGGGCGCGGGGGAGGGACCGCCGAGATACCTGCTGCTGTCGTACGACACGGCGGGCGAACTCGGCGGCACGGTCGCGCTGGAGGAGACCTGGGCCCGGTGCGCCGACTGCGAGGGCCTGTTCGACGCCCCGCCCCCGCCGGCGCACGAGGTGCGAGAACCGCACGACCGCGCGTCACCCGATGAACCCCTGTACGGGCGGCAGCCAGAACCGCCGGAGCCGCCTCTGCGGCTGCTCGGCTGCACTCCTCTCGGAGCCCTCCAACGGGCTCTGAACGCGGGCGAGGAAGACCTAGGCCACGCGAAGCTGCTGCGCCTCGACGTGACCGGCCGCGCCGTCCAGACCGCCGTCGAGGGCGAACTCACCGCATGGATGCCCTCCGCACACGGCCCCGGCCTCGTGGACCTCACGCTCGACCCCTGGTCGGAGCGACCGCCGAGTGCGGCGTCCGAGGTCTGGGACCTGTGGTGGCAGGGCCGCCCGACGACAGCCAACGCCTGGGCCGGCTGCGGGCCCGAGGGCCGCGCCTTCTGGCTTCGCACCGCCGCGGTGAACCGCGCCGCCGGGCAGCCGGACACACCCGCCGGGACCACCCATCACCTCGACGGCCGCCACGTCACCGACGAGCACGGCTTCTTCTGCGCGCTCGGCGAAGCCGTGAACGGCCCCGGCGGCTACTTCGGGCGGGACCTCGACACCCTCGACGAATGCCTGAACGGCGGCTGGGGCGCGGCCTGGCCGTTCACGCTGATCTGGCACGACGCGGACGTCGCCCGAGCCCGTCTCGGCGCCGCCCGCGGCCACCCGGACGCCACCCCGCACCCCGGCCGACGCCCGCCGGACTTCGAGGAACTCCTCGCCCACCTCGCCGGAAGAGCCGTCGACGTCCGGCCCGTCTGAGGGTTTTCCACAGGCTGCCCGATTGTCAGTGGCGCGCTGCATCATGAACCCATGACCGAAATCGAGCAGTTGCTGGCACGGGTCTCCTCCGAGGCCCGCAACACCCGGCCGTGGGGCTGGCCTTCGCTCCCCGCTCCCGTGGACCGGGCCGCGGTCGCCCGCGCCGAGGCCACCCTGGGCTTCCCGCTGCCGCCCCTGCTCGCCGCGCTCTATCTGCGGATAGGAGACGGCGGATTCGGCCCGTCCTACGGCCTGCTGCCCCTGCTCGACGGTCCGCCGTCGGGCGAGCCGGCAGCCGTCCCGCAGTACCTCGCCAACCGCAAGAGCGCCCGCAAGGACCCTGACTGGCCCTGGCCGGAGGGCGTCCTGCCGATATCCCACTGGGGCTGCGGCATGTACGCGTGCGTGGACTGCCACGACCCCAGGGGCCCGGTCCTGCTCTTCGAGCCGAACGGCGACGCGGCCGAGGAAGCCTGGTTCGTCGACGCACCCGACCTCACGACCTGGCTGCGCACCTGGCTCGACGGCACGGGCTGGTACGAGGAGGCCAACGACGGCGCGGACCTGGCCCTCTGGCCCGACTTCCGCATACGCACCACGACGGCCCAGGCCTCCTAGCCCGCGCCGACGAGGCACCAAGCCGCCGGACCAGCCCCCCACGCCGAGGCCTGATCACGGGTCGCCGTCACGACCGCCGGGACGCCACCCCCTGCCGTCCGGTCGTGGGCCGCCGTCACGACCACCGCGACATTGCCCCCTGCCGTCCGATCGCGGGTCGCCGTCTGGACACCGGGACGCCGCCCGCTGCCATCCGACCGCATGCCGTCGTCACGACGACCGCGACGCCACCCACCGTCGCACGCCGTACGCCGCAGCGCCCGCCCCCACCACGGCCGCGCCCACCACCACCGACACCGCGGGCAGGGCGAAGGCGAGCGTCGCACACCCGATCACACCCACCACCGGCACGACCCGCTGCAAGGGGGCAGAACTCAGCGTCCACGCCGACGCATTGGCCACCGCGTAGTAGGCCAGCACACCGAAGGAGGAGAACCCGATCGCGCCCCGCACGTCCACCGTCGCGGCCAGCGCTGCCACCACCGCGCCCACGGCCAGTTCCGCCCGGTGCGGCACCTGGAAGCGGGGATGCACGGCGGCCAGAGCACCCGGCAGATGACGGTCGCGGGCCATCGCCAGCGTCGTCCGCGACACCCCCAGGATCAGGGCGAGCAGCGACCCCAGCGCCGCCACGGCGGCCCCCACCCGCACCACCGGCACGAACCCGGGCGCACCGGCCGCACGGACCGCGTCGGCGAGTGGCGCCGCAGCACGGCCGAGCCCGGCAGGCCCCAGCACGGAAAGGACGGCCACCGCCACCATCACATACACCACCAGCGCGATCCCCAGCGCCAGCGGAATCGCCCGCGGGATGGTGCGCGCCGGATCCCGCACCTCCTCGCCGAGGGTCGCGATCCGCGCGTACCCCGCGAACGCGAAGAACAGCAGCCCGGCCGCCTGGAGCACCCCGCCCGCTCCGGTCGAGACACCGACGTCCAGCCGCCCGGCGTCCGAGGCGCCCGAGCCCAGACACACGACCACCACGGAAGTGAGGACCGCCAGCACCACCGCCACGATCACCCGCGTCAGCCAGGCCGACTTCTGTACGCCGCCGTAGTTCACCGCGGTCAGCGCCACCACGGCCGCGACCGCCACCGCGTGCGCCTGGTCCGGCCAGACGTACGCACCCACGGTGAGCGCCATCGCCGCACAGGAGGCCGTCTTGCCGACGACGAACGACCAGCCCGCCAGATACCCCCAGAAGGCACCGAGCCGCTCGCGCCCGTAGACGTACGTGCCCCCCGAGGCGGGGTACAGGGCGGCGAGGCGCGCCGAGGACATCGCGTTGCAGTAGGCGACCACGGCGGCGGCCGCGAGCCCGAGCAGGAGCCCGGTCCCGGCCGCACGCGCCGCGGGTCCCAGCGCGGCGAAGATCCCGGCGCCGACCATGGAGCCCAGCCCGATGACCACGGCGTCGCCGACGCCCAGAGTGCGCCGAAGTTCGGTATCGGACGGAGTCATGCGCCGCACCTTACTGATCAGCGCAACCGACCGGAGCCGCGGTGACGTCTTGTTCACCGAGGCGCCATCGAAGAACGGCGCCGGACGACAGCACCGACACACGCGCAGCCCGCGCCGGACACGAACAGCGACGGCACACCCCGGCCCGACCGGAAACACAGGTCCGGGACAGCGTGGACACAGCGCGGAAGGGCAGGTTCAGGACATGGGCATCATCGGATGGATCATTCTGGGGCTGCTGGCCGGCGCCATCGCCAAGTTCCTGCTGCCGGGTCGCGACCCGGGCGGCTTCGTCGGGACGACCGTCATCGGCATCGCCGGCGCGTTCATCGGCGGCTGGATCTCGGCCCGCTGGCTCGACCACCCCATAACCAAGCACTTCTACGACGGAGCCACCTGGGCGGCGGCGATCGGCGGCTCGCTCGTCCTGCTGGTCCTCTACCGCATCCTGTTCGGCGACTCGCGACGCTGACGACGCGCGCCGCTGAGCACCCGTCCCGAGACCGCGGCCAGCAGGCGAGAAGGGTGGGCACCCCTGGTGCCCACCCTTCCTCGTAGCCGTAGCCGTAGCCGTAGCCGTAGCCGTAGCCGTAGCCGTAGCCGTAGCCGTAGCCGTAGCCGTAGCCGTAGCCGTAGCCGTAGCCGTAGCCGTAGCCGTAGCCGTAGCCGTAGCCGTAGCCGTAGCCGTAGCCGTAGCCGTAGCCGTAGCCGTAGCCGTAGCCGTAGCTGTAGCCGTAGCCGTAGCCGTAACGGACCGGCCGATGGGACCGGTTGACGCAAGCGGCCACTGTCGGCCGGCGACTGCTACCGGTAGTTCACGAACTGCAGCGCGAAGTCGAAGTCCTTGCCCTTGAGGAGGGCCTGAACGGCCTGCAGGTCGTCACGGCTCTTCGAGCTGACACGCAGCTCGTCGCCCTGGACCTGGGCCTTCACGCCCTTGGGGCCCTCGTCGCGAATGATCTTCGCCACCTTCTTGGCGTTCTCCTGGGAGATGCCCTCCTCGATCGAGGCGAAGATCTTGTACTCCTTGCCGGAGAGCTGCGGCTCACCGGCGTCCAGCGCCTTCAGCGAGATGCCCCGCTTGATCAGCTTGGTCTCGAACACATCGAGGATGGCCTTCACCCGCTCCTCGGAGTTCGCCTCCATCAGGATCTTCTCGCCGGACCACGAGATGGAGGCGCCGACGTTCTTGAAGTCGTAGCGCTGCGAGATCTCCTTGGCGGCCTGGTTGAGGGCGTTGTCGACCTCCTGCCGCTCGACCTTCGAGACGATGTCGAAACTGGAGTCGGCCATGTCCTGTGGCTCCTTGTATCGGGGTGCGTAGGGGCGGCCGTCGAGCCCGGCGTCGGTCCCCGGCCGCATCCGCATAAGCCTAGCCACCCCCCTCCCCCCGAGCGTCGATCAATTGGGTGGCGAAGCATCCCCGAGCATCAGGTATCGTTTACGTCGTTGCCAGGGAGCACCGCCGAAAAGCGGAGCTCACAGCAGCAAACCCGGCGGTGTGCCCGAGCGGCCAAAGGGAGCAGACTGTAAATCTGCCGGCTCAGCCTTCCCAGGTTCGAATCCTGGCGCCGCCACATGAAGGTAAACCCCCTCCGAACTGCGTTTCCGCAGTTCGGAGGGGGTTTCTTCGTATGCGTGGGCGGCCGGCTTCCATCTTGTGCCGCCTCGTGTTCGAACGCCCCGTCCGGAGCGGGCGGACGGGCGCCGTGGACGCGATACCCGGCCCACGCCACCGCTCGCCCGGAGCCCTCGACGCCACGTGGCCTCCGTCACCGGGAGGCGTGAGGAGCCCCGCTCCGCCGACGGCGACCGCGACCGTGCGGCGGCCCCGCGCGACGTCGTGACGCGGGTGGCGGAGCCGTCCACGCCGTCAGGAGACTCCGTTGGTCCACCTGGCCGCACATGGCCGCGCGGATCACGGATCCGCGCCGTCGTGCGTGTTTCCATCACAGCCAGGAGGCATATGACATGGCTGACGATCGACGGCAGGACACCCACTCCCGGCCCACCACGTCGCGGCGTCGTGTGTTGGCCGTGGCGGCCCTCGCACCCGTGCTGACCGGGGCCCCGAGCGAAGCCCACGCCCTCTCCACCCGAAACGGGCGGGCAATGGCCGAGCCGGTACTGACAAAACTGGCCGACTGGGCGGACGTGGGCAAGGCCCTCGGCCGGCCCGGCGACATGAAGCGGTTCATGTATCACACGGGCATGCCGCGCAACGACCTCACGGTCTTCACCCGCGGAGTCCGGATCAACCCCACCCTCGCCTTGGGCACGCACGTGTCCTTCGTCCGGTACACCGACCACAGCACGCTCCTCATGGGCGACGCCGTGGTCACCGAGCGCGAACTGCAGCACTTCATCGACGTGCTGCAGGACCACGGGATCATGCAGACCGCCATCCACAAGCACCTGCTCGCTCACGAGCCGGACGTCTGGTGGGTCCATCTGCACGCCCACGGCGACGATCCGGTCGCCGTCGCCCGCGGCCTGCGCGCCGCGTTCGCCTGCACCGGCACCCCGCCCGCCGAACCCACCGTCACCTCGCCGCCCATCGACCTGGACACCCCGGCGATCGACGCCGCGCTGGGAGTCAAGGGCTACGCGGACGGCGAGATCTACAAGAGCGTCTTCGCCCGCCGCGAGGCCATCGCCGACGGCCACCTGATCCTTCCCCCGGGACTGGGCGCCACCACCTCCGTCAACTTCCAGGCACTGGGCGGCGGACGGGCGGCGATCAGCGGTGACCTGGTGATGACCGCCGAGGAGGTCCAGCCCGCACTCGTCGCCCTGCGGCGCAACGGCGTCGAGCTCGTCGAGGTCCACCACCACAACCTGACCGACGAACCACGCCTGTTCTTCGTCCACTTCTGGGCCGTCGGTGACGCCGTGAAGCTCGCCGCCGGCCTTCGTCACGCAGTGGACGCCACCAACGTCGTACCTATGCCCCCCGGAGGAGCCGGCTGATGACCGGTGACAAAGAGACGCCCACCTGCCCGTTCGACTTCAGCGAAGCACTCGACTTCGACCCGGTGCTCGCGGATCTGATGCACCGTGACGCCCCGGCCCGCATCCGGCTGCCCTACGGCGAGGCCGACGCCTGGCTGGTCACCGGCTTCGACGCCGTCAAGCACGTGACCACCGACCAGCGTCTGAGCCGGGCGGCCATCATCGGCCACGACTACCCCCGGCTCACGGCCGAGCCCATCGTCTCGCCCGAGTCCATCAACGTGATGGATCCGCCGCACAGCAGCCGCGTACGCCAGCTGGCGTCGCAGGCCTTCACCCAGCAGCGGGTCGACGGCATGCGGCACCGGATCGTCCGGCTCGCGGACCTCCTGCTCGACGAGATGGAGGAGAAGGGCCCGCCGGCGGACCTGGTCAAGTACCTCTCCACCACGCTTCCCCAGCACACCGTCCTCGACCTCCTCGGTGTCGAACGGGCGGACTGGCCCCGGATGCAGGAGGCCGTGCTCCGGCTGCTGGTCGTCGACGCGCACAACAAGGACGCGGCCGCGAAGGCCAAGGCTGATCTGACGGCCTACTTCGCCGAACTCGTCGAGCAGCGCCGCCATTCACCCGGCGACGACCTCATCAGCCTGATGGCCGAGGCGCGGGACGGCGAGGACCACCTCGACGACAACGAACTGGCGGTCATGGCGCTGACCCTGGCACTCAGCGGCCAGGACACCGCGACCTGCGAGATCAGCAACATCGTCTACCTGCTCCTCACCCACCCCGAGCTGGAGGACCACATCAGGCGCCGGCCCGAGACGCTCACCGACGTCCTGCACGAGATGCTCCGCTACATCCCGTTCCGCAAGGGCGTCGGCATTCCCCGGATGGCTCTGGAGGACGTGGAGCTGGACGGCGCACAGATCCGGGCGGGCGACTTCGTCCACGTCTCGTACCTGGCGGCCAACCGCGACCCGGAGCGCTACCCGAAGCCGGACGTCATCGACGTCGACCGCCCGAACCGTCCGCACATGACGTTCGGCTGGGGCGGTCACCGCTGCATCGCCGTCCCGCTGGCCATGGCGGAGCTCGAAGTGGCCGTCGGCCGCCTCATGCAGCGCTTCCCCGGGCTGAAGCTCGCGGTGCCGCCGGACGAAGTGCGGTGGGACCAGCAGACGATCCGGCGCTTCCCGCTGGAGCTGCCGGTCACCTGGTAGGACCATCTCCCGACGCCGTCGGCCCTTCGCTCGGGAAAACCCCCGCCGGACCGCGAGAACGCGGTCCGGCGGGGGTTCTGCGTACCCCCGTGGAGGGCAGGGCTGTGCCTGTGTGCCGCCCGGCCGGGGCAGACTGGACCCATGTCGTCGCGTCGCAGGAACTGCCCCGAGTGCCGCCGGGAGATCGCCGTCGTCGCGGGCCGGTTCGCGCGGCACGATCCGCCGGGCCCGCGGGGGAGCGGAGCGCTGGTCTCGTGCCCCGGCTCACGCCGGCAGGCACAGACGGGCACGGCCCAGCCGACACTGGACGGGTACACGGTCCCCGACTTCCCCGGACAGCTCCCGCTGTTCTGACGTACGCCCGGACCGAGCCGGACGAGCAGCCCCGGCCCACCCGACGATCATCCGCGGCCCACCCGACGAGCACGCGGATACGCCGCCGTCTAGTTCCCCGCCACCGACTTGACCCCCACCGAGACCGGCGTCGAGCCGCTGATCAGTTCCAGGGTCAGCCCGGCCGTCGCCGAGGTGTCCACCAGCTCCGCGAGGACCGCGGCGACGTCGTCGCGCGGGATCATGCCGCGGCCGGTGTGCGCCTCCAGACGTACGAGACCGGTGCCGGCGTCGTCGATCAGGCCCCCGGGGCGCAGGATCGTCCAGTCCAGGCCCGGACGACTGCGTACGTACGCGTCGGCCTCGCCCTTGGCGCGCAGATACGCGTCGAACACCTCGTCCCCCTCGTGCGCGGGGTCCGCGCCCATCGACGACACGACCACATGACGGCGCACGCCCGCGCGCTCCGCCGCGTCCGCGAACAGGATCGCGGCCCCCTTGTCCACCGTCTCCTTGCGGGCCGCCCCGCTGCCCGGACCCGCTCCCGCCGCGAAGACGGCGGCGTCGGCGCCCTGCAGGTGCGCGGCCACCTCCTCCACCGAAGCCGACTCCAGATCGCACAGAACCGGCTCGGCGCCGGCTTCCCGCAGGTCGTCGCCCTGCTCGGGGCGCCGGATGATACCCGCGACCTCGTCGCCGCGCGCGGAGAGCAGCCGCTCCAGCCGCAGCGCGATCTGACCATGACCTCCAGCGATGACAATGCGCATGTTTCCGACCGTACGCCCGGACGGACGCGTTCGCCGCACAACCTTGTGGGCGGCTCATGTGTCACATGTGTGATCACTGAGAACGAGGATTCGAGGGGACGTCGTGCGGACGCGCGCGGCGTCACAGAGGAGAGCATCATCACCGCCATACGCAAGACCGTCACCGCGGCCGGCTGCGCCGCCGTCCTCCTCGCCACCGCGGCCGCCTGCGGCACGGTCAAGAACCTCACCGCCGGACAGAAGGTCGACCACGCCGTCGACCAGCTCGGCGAAAAGAAGTCCCTCGCCTTCCAGTTGGACCTCGACGCCACCCCCGACGCGATCACCTCGCTGGCGAACGCGTCCGGCGACGCCGAGGAGGCCATGCCGCCGGAGTTCGGGAAGTTCGTCAGCGGCCTGCGTGTGGATGTCGCCGTCAAGTCCCGTAAGCCGCTGGAGGATTCGGGCGAGAAGGACCTGATCGGCACGAGCCTCAAGATCTCGGGGGCCGACGGCGTCCTCGCCGAGTACCGGGTCGTCGGCGACTTCACGTACTACCGCTCCGACATGAAGGCCATCGGCAAGGCCATGGGTGTCCCCATGCCGACGGTCGACCAGATCCCGGACTCCGAGAAGGAGTTCAAGAAGATCCTCGAGGGCGACTGGGTGAAGGTCGACACCCGCGAACTGGCCAAGGCCCAGAAGTCGCACAAGCGCGGCGCGAAGGGGTCGGCCGACGACGTCGACGCGAAGACCCAGCGGAAGATCCTCAAGGCCGTCCGCGGTGTCATCGCCCGTGACGTCACCTTCAGCACCAAGAGCGGCGGCGACGGCACCGAACACGTGGTGGCCAAGGCCAACTTCCGTGAGCTGATCCGCGGGGTCTTCGACAAGCTCCGCCCGCTGGAGGGCGACCTTCCGCCCGGTACGGAACTGCCCACGGACAAGGAGCTCAAGGACGCCCCGAACAAGAAGGTCGCGGTCGACTTCACGCTGAAGAACGGCGACCTCACCCAGGTCAAGATCGACCTCGGTGTCCTCGCCGACACCCCGAAGCCCGCGAAGCTGCCGCTGGTCCTGAAGTTCTCCGAGGCGGGCGACGTCAACGCGCCGGCGGGGGCCACGGAGATCCCCGTGGACAAGGTTCCCGGCGGCAGCCCGCTCGCCGGCGGGCTGTTCGGCGGCGACGAACTCTAGAGGGCGGCGACGAGCTCCAGAGGTTCAGGACTCCCGCCCCGGGGCGGTTCCGGGCTCCGGGGCCGGGAGCGGCCGGGGCCGCGGGCCCCGGCCTTCGACGGCGCGCGCGTGGAGGGCAGCACGAGAACACTCCACGCGCGCGGGTCCGAGCGAGCGCCCTGCTCCAGGCGCAGGGCTCCCGGGCATGCCCCGCTCCACGAGGACGGCTCCCGGGCATGCCCCGCTCCACAAGGACGGCTCCCAGGCGCGTGTCCTGCCCCGTGCGAGCGGCTTTGAGGCGGGTCCTGCTCCGGGCAAGGCTGCTACGAGGCGCGCCCTGCTCCGAGGCGAGCCCCGCTCCGTACAGGCGGCTGTGAGGCGAGCCCCGCTCCGTACAGGCGGCTGTGAGGCGAGGCCCGCACTATGGGAGCGGCTCTCAGGCACACCGCACGGTGGCCCGGCGCGGCGCACGGAGCGCGGCCCGGCGTGCCTCACGACGATTCGGCCCGCCCCTGCCGTGGCAGGTCCATTCCGGCCACGGTCGCCGAGTTGCAGTACTCCCGCACCGCGCTGGTCCGCGCCACCACCCGCCCGCGGTGCACCACGATCCGGCTGTACGCCAACGACAGCGCCCCCGCGAGCCCTTCACCCCGTACCGCGAGCAACTCGGCCGGAAATCCCGCCTCCACGCGCACCTCGGGCAGTCCCAGCGCGGCCCGCGCCGCACCCGCCACGGCGTCGTACGCCTCCTCGGGGCGCAGTCCCCACCGCGAGGCCAGCAGGTACGCGGCCTCCAACGGGTCCCCCCGCCCGACAGGGTTCGACAGGTCGCGCAGGGCACCGCTGCCCGCCGCCACGCGTACGCCCGCCGCGCGCAGCATCCGTACCGGCGCGACCCCTCGGCGGTCCACCGACCCGCAGCCGCCCTGCGGCAGGCACACCACCGTGATCCCTGCCGCGGCGAGTTGGTCGGCCGCCCGGGAGGCCGCCTCGGCGGGCAGCCGTCCGAGACCGGCGCACGGGCCGAGCGTCACGCCGGCCCGCAGCCCGCCCGCCATCGCCGTGAGCCGGGCGAGCCGGGCCGGGTCGGCGCCGTCCGTGTGCAGGTCGACCGGGCAGCCGAGCTCCTCGGCCATTTCCAGGACCGCCTCCACGTATCCCGTCGGATCGGGATCGGTGTCCGGGCAGCCGCCCACCACGGTGGCGCCCATCTTCACGGCGTCCCGCAGCATCGCCAGACCGTCCGCTCCGGCGGCCCCGGTCAGCACCCGCGGCATCGCCACCGCCGTCAGCTCGGCGAGCCCGCGCAGCGACCGCCGGGCCTGGAGCACCGCCGCCAGCGCGTCGAGCCCCTGTACGTCGCCGACGCGCACGTGGGAACGCAGCGCCGTGGCTCCGTGCCCGAGTTGCAGCAGCGCCGCCTCGGTGGCCCGGCGCTGGACCTCCGGGGAGTTGTAGGCGAGCGGCCCCTCGCCGTCGGCCGTCAGCGCGGTGTCGACGTGGGCGTGCGGCTCGGCCGGGGCGGGCAGGAGGAGGTAGCCGTCGAGGTCCACCTTCGCGGCGAGGCCGCCGGCGACCCCTGTCGCCAGGCTTCCCGCGGTGCCGACCGCCTCGATGCGCCCGCCGCCCAGCCGTACGTCCACGGTCCGGCCGTCGGTGAGTCGCGCCCCGCACAGCAGCAGGGTGGCCGTGTCGGCCTGGCCCGACGAGGAGTGGGGCGGCTGCGGCTGGCTGTCGGGCATCGCGCTCCTGGTGCTCGGGTGCGGGACGGGCGCCCGCGAGGAGCGGGACTCAAGATCACTCAGCGTGGGTCGAGCCTAGGGTGGCAACCCGCCCACGTCGGGGAGGAGCGCAATAGTCGTACCGGTGTGGCCTGCTGGTTCCGGAGCGCGCGGCCCCGGGACGATCCCTGGTGATCAGAGGTGCGTGAGGGGCTCCGGAGGGCCCGTGGGGAAGCCCGCGGAAGCGGAAGGGAACAGGCCGGGGCGGGTGCCGCGAAACGGATTTGGGCGATCGGCGGCCTACCGTGTAATGTCTTCATCGCTCGCCCCAATAGCTCAGTCGGCAGAGCGTCTCCATGGTAAGGAGAAGGTCTACGGTTCGATTCCGTATTGGGGCTCTGGTGTGAGAGGTTCCCGTCGCAAGACGGGGCCCGATCGCATCACAGCGGTGTAGCTCAGTCGGTAGAGCAAGCGGCTCATAATCGCTGTGTCACCGGTTCAAGTCCGGTCACCGCTACTGACAGTAGCCGATTGTGGGGTCGGTCCTTCGATCGGCTACTCTTCTATGCGTTAATCGTCCCATCCGTTCGTCAAGGAGCACTCCTGTGGCTGCCACCGACGTCCGCCCGAAGATCACGCTGGCCTGCGTGGAGTGCAAGGAGCGGAACTACATCACCAAGAAGAACCGGCGTAACAACCCGGACCGACTGGAGATGAAGAAGCACTGCCCGCGTTGCAACGCGCACACCGCGCACCGCGAAACGCGATAAATCAGGCTCGTACACGAGGCCGTCCCCTTCGCGGGGGGCGGCCTCGCGTCGTTGTGGACCCGAGGCGCCCCAGGGTGCGGCGGGTCCGGACGAGTGCCGCGTCGCCGCAGGGCGCCGCGTCGTTATAGAGCGAAGACAGCCCGCCCGGCTATGACAGGAGCGACGACCCGTCCCGGCCAGGGCGGGAAGACAATCCGTTCCGGTCCGGACGGGACGACATTCCGCCGGCCGGGACGCCGAGTCCAGCGAAGACAACCAGGAGGTGCCGAGCCCATGGCGCTCGACCAGTCCTTCGTGGGGCGGTCCTACCCGCCCACCGACCCCTACGAGGTCGGCCGGGAGAAGATCCGCGAGTTCGCGGAGGCCGTCGGGGACCTCAACCCCGCGTACACGGATCCGGAGGCCGCCAAGGCGCTCGGGCACGCCGATGTGATCGCCCCGCCGACCTTCGTGTTCGCGATCACGTTCAAGGCCGCCGGTCAGGTCGTCCAGGACCCGCAACTGGGCCTCGACTACAGCCGAGTGGTGCACGGCGACCAGAAGTTCGCCTACACCCGCCCCGTGCGCGCGGGCGACCGGCTCACGGTCACCTCGACGATCGAGTCGATCAAGTCCCTCGCGGGCAACGACATCCTGGACATCCGTGGCGAGGTCCACGACGAGTCGGGCGAGCACGTCGTGACGGCCGTCACCAAGCTGGTCGCACGCGCGGCGGAGGAGGGCTGACATGACGGCGAAGATCACTTACGCGGACGTCGAGGTCGGCACCGAACTGCCGGCCCAGACCTTCCCCGTCACCCGGGCCACCCTGGTCCAGTACGCGGGCGCCTCCGGGGACTTCAACCCGATCCACTGGAACGAGAAGTTCGCGGTCGAGGTCGGTCTCCCCGACGTCATCGCCCACGGCATGTTCACCATGGCCGAGGCGATCCGCGTCGTCACCGACTGGGTCGGCGACCCGGGCGCGGTCGTCGAGTACGGCGTCCGCTTCACCAAGCCCGTCGTCGTCCCGAACGACGACAAGGGCGCCACGATCGAGGTCAGCGCCAAGATCGGGGCCAAGCTCGACGACAACACCGTCCGCGTCGACCTCACCGCGACGAGCGCGGGCCAGAAGGTCCTGGGCATGTCACGAGCGGTCGTACGGCTGGCCTGAGAGGCCGGAGCGGGCCGCGAGGGCTCGACGGAAGTGCCGTGAAGGCACGACGGAAGCGCCGCGAGCTTGCGGCGGAAGTACGGAAGTACGGAAGTACGGAAGTAAGGGGCGTCCTCCATGGCGGGGCGCCCCTTACGTGCGTGAGGACCCCTACCGGCCCCAACGCGCCGCGAGGGCAAGGCGTTCCGAACGCGCTGCGGGGGCAAGGCGTTCCGTCGGCAGGCTCCGAGCCGGGCCCCCTTGACGTAGTTAGTGATTGAGTACTAACTTACTCGCATGGTCAGGATGAGCGCAGAGGAGAGGCGCGAGAGCGTCATCCGCGCGGCGATGAGCGAGTTCGCCCGCGGCGGCTACTACGGCACATCCACCGAGGCGATCGCCAAGCGCGTCGGTGTCTCGCAGCCGTACCTCTTCCGCCTCTTCCCGGGCAAGAAGGCGATCTTCCTCGCGGCGGCCGAGTACTGCATGGAGCTCACTCGGCGCACCTTCGAGGAGGCCTCCGAGGGGCTGCAGGGTGAAGACGCCCTGCATGCCATGGCGAACGCGTACGTCAAGGTCATCGCCGAGCAGCCGGAGCGGCTGCTCATGCAGATGCAGATGTACGTCGCCGTGGCCGCGGCCGAAGAGGCCGGTGACCGAGAACTCGGCGAGGCGGTGCGGGCCGGCTGGATGCGGCTCTGGGACGTGGTCCACGTGCCGCTGGGTGCGGACGTGGACGAGACCGCGACCTTCATGGCGTACGGAATGCTCGTCAACTGCCTGGTGTCCATGGGCTTCCCGCCCGAGCATCGGGTGTGGGAAGGGCTCTATCCGTCGGCGAGGATCACGGGCCGGCTGGAGAAGTAGGCGCGACGGGTCCGGCGGGCCTCACGGGCCATTCCGGCCCGACGGGTTCGACGGGTTCGACGGGCTGAGGGTTGAGATACGCGGGCTGAGGCCTGAGACGGACGCAGGGACCGCGGGTCCGGAGTCGGGGGAATTCCTGCCCTCTCCATGCCCGCGAAAGTTAGTCAGCAATAACTAACCATTGATGGTCATCACGCTCTGGGGGAGCGATGTCACAGGGAACGGCACAGTCCGCACCGGCGGGGCACACGGAACCGGCAGCACGTCGCGGGGGAGCGGTCTGGGCCCTCGTCATCACCAGCGTCGCCGGATTCATGGCGGCCCTCGACAATCTCGTCGTCACCACCGCCCTGCCCTCGATCCGCAAGGACCTCGGAGGAGCGCTCGACGACCTGGAATGGACCGTGAGCGCCTACACGCTCACCTTCGCCGTCCTGCTGATGTTCGGCGCGGCGCTCGGTGACCGCTTCGGACGCCGACGGCTCTTCCTCGTCGGGCTGAGCGTCTTCACCGGCGCCTCCGCCGCCGCGGCCATGGCGCCCGGCATCGACTCCCTGATCGCCGCCCGGGCGGTCCAGGGCGTGGGTGCGGCGATCATGATGCCGCTGACCCTGACCCTGCTGACCGCGGCGGTTCCGCCCGCCAGGCGCGGGATGGCGTACGGGATCTGGGGTGCCGTCAACGGACTCGCGGTCGCCTCCGGTCCGCTCATCGGCGGCAGCCTCACCGAACACGTGTCCTGGCACTGGATCTTCTGGCTGAACGTGCCGCTCGGCCTGGCCCTGCTGCCGCTCGCCCGACTGCGCCTCTCCGAGTCGCACGGCACCGGCGCGCGGCTCGACGTCCCCGGCACCCTGCTCGCCAGCGGCGGCCTCTTCGGGATCGTCTACAGCCTGGTCCGCGGACCCGCCGACGGCTGGACCAGCCCGCTCGTCCTGACGGGCCTGTTCGCGGGCACCGCGCTGCTCGCCGGATTCGTCCTGCACGGCAGCCGCGCCAAGAACCCGATGCTGCCGATGCGGCTCTTCCGCTCCCGCGCCTTCGCCGGGATCAACGCCGCGAGCCTGCTGATGTTCCTCGGGATGTTCGGCTCGATCTTCCTGCTCAGCCAGTACATGCAGGGCGTCCTGGGCTACTCGCCGACCGAGGCGGGACTGCGGATGCTGCCCTGGACCGGCATGCCGATGCTCGTCGCGCCGATCGCCGGCTACCTCTCCGACCGCATCGGCGGGCGCCCGGTGGTGGCCACCGGCCTCTTCCTCCAGGCCGCGGGCCTCGCGTACTACGCCACCGTGATCGCCGCCGACGCCTCGTACCTCTCCCAGCTGCCCGCGCTGATCATCAGCGGCGTCGGGATGTCCCTGTACTTCGCGCCCGCCTCCAACCTGGTCATGTCCAGCGTCAGCGCCACCGAGCAGGGCATCGCCTCCGGCGCCAACAACGCGCTGCGCGAGGTGGGCGGCGCGCTCGGCATCGCGGTGATGTCCTCGATCTTCTCCGCGCAGGGCGGCTACGAGTCCGCGCAGAGCTTCGTCGACGGCCTGCGGCCCGCCCTCGTGGTCGGTTCCTCGGTCGTCGCCCTGGCGGGCATCGCGGCCCTGGTCATCCCGACCGCACGCCGTGCCGCACGGACGCCCGTCGCGTCCTCCGCGCCGGCCCCCGCCCTCGAGACCGCCACCCACTGAAGCCCGGAAGGAGCCCGGACATGCCCACTCTTCCCTGGACCGTGCCGAACACGCCGCCGCAGGACACCGAGCTGCACGTGATGGCCTCCCGGTTCGAGACCCGCACCCTGTGGGGAGCGCTCCGGTTCTTCGCGCGGACGCCGGGCGTGTGGCGGCAGGTCGGCAAGGCACCCGGCGCGTACGGCGCCTCGCTGAAGGCGGCGCCCCTGCGGCGCACCTTCTGGACCGTGTCCGCCTGGGAGTCGCCCGCCGCCCTCAAGGAGTTCGCCCGCTCCGGCCCGCACGCCCCGGCCGCGGGGGGCCTGCGACACCAGATGAAGGACGCGAAGTTCCTCACCTGGAAGACATCCGCCGACGAGCTGCCCCTCGACTGGGCGCAGGTGCTGCGACGCTTCGACTGACCGCACGTGACACGGCTGTGGCCCCGCCCCGACGGCGGGGCCACAGCCGTGTCCGTGCCGCCACGGAGGGCGTATGCCGTCGTGCCCGCCGCCACCGGTGGCCGGACGCCCCCGGCCCTTCTCGTAGTCTTGGGCGCGTGCAGGAACTCCACGACGCCCCGCTCGCCCCGCTGACCACCTTCCGGCTCGGGGGCCCGGCCACCCGGCTGATCACCGCCACGACCGACGCCGAGGTCGTCGCCGCCGTGCGCGAGGCCGACGACACCGGTACGCCGCTGCTGCTCATCGGCGGCGGATCGAACCTGGTCATCGGCGACAAGGGCTTCGACGGCACGGCCCTGCGCATCGCCACGACCGGCTTCGCGCTCGACGGCACGCGGCTGGAGCTGGCGGCCGGCGAGGTGTGGACCGACGTGGTCGCCCGCACCGTCGAAGCCGGACTCGCCGGCATCGAGTGCCTCGCCGGCATCCCCGGCTCCGCGGGCGCCACCCCGATCCAGAACGTGGGCGCGTACGGCCAGGAAGTGTCGTCGACGATCACCGAAGTGGTCGCCTACGACCGCACGGCGCGCGAGACGGTCACGCTGACGAACGCGGAGTGCGCCTTCTCGTACCGGCACAGCCGCTTCAAGGCCGACCCCGACCGTTACGTCGTGCTCCGCGTCCGCTTCCGGCTGGAGGACGCGGAAGGGCTGTCGGCTCCGATCAGGTACGCGGAGATGGCCCGCGTGCTCGGCGTGGAACCCGGCGACCGGGTGCCGCTGACGGCCGCCCGCGAGACGGTGCTGGGGCTGCGCTCCGGCAAGGGCATGGTCCTGGACCCCGAGGACCATGACACCTGGTCCGCCGGGTCGTTCTTCACGAACCCGATCCTCAGCGACGAGGAGTTCGCCGCGTTCCACGCGCGCGTGGAGGACCGGCTCGGCGCCGGGACCGTACCGCCCGCGTACCCGGCGGGCGACGGCAACACCAAGACCTCCGCGGCCTGGCTGATCGACAAGTCCGGCTTCACCAAGGGCTACGGCAGCGGGCCCGCGCGGATCTCCACCAAGCACACGCTCGCCCTCACCAACCGGGGCGAGGCCACCACCGAGGACCTCCTCGCGCTGGCCCGCGAGGTCGTCGCCGGCGTCCACGAGGCCTTCGGGATCACCCTGGTCAACGAGCCCGTCACGGTCGGCGTACGCCTCTAGCGAGCCCGGGCGCCACCCGCGCGGACCCGGACACCCTCACCCCGGCACCGGCCCGCCCGGCGCGCGCGGGCGCGGGCGCGGGCGCGGCACAGCCTCACGCCCGGGACGCGGCGGCCCGGCACGCTCCGGACAGCGGCGCGCGGCCCCTCAGGACGTCAGCCAGTCGTCGACCCCCGCCAGCAGCTTCGCCCGTACGTCCTCCGGGGCCGCCGAACCGCGGATGGACTGGCGCGCCAGCTCGGCCAGCTCCGCGTCCGTGAAGGCGTGGTGGCGGCGGGCGATGTCGTACTGGGCGGCCAGGCGGGAACCGAAGAGCAGCGGATCGTCGGCGCCGAGCGCCATCGGGACGCCCGCCTCGAACAAAGTGCGCAGGGGGACGTCCTCGGGCTTCTCGTAGACGCCCAGGGCGACGTTCGAGGCCGGACACACCTCACAGGTGACCTGGCGGTCCGCGAGGCGCTTCAGCAGCCGCGGGTCCTCCGCGGCCCGCACCCCGTGGCCGATCCGGGAGGCGTGCAGGTCGTCCAGGCAGTCACGCACCGAGGCCGGGCCGGTCAGCTCCCCGCCGTGCGGGGCGGACAGCAGCCCGCCGTCGCGCGCGATGGCGAAGGCCCGGTCGAAGTCCCGCGCCATGCCGCGCCGTTCGTCGTTGGAGAGCCCGAAACCGACGATGCCCCGGCCCGCGTAGCGCACCGCGAGACGGGCCAGCGTACGGGCGTCCAGCGGGTGCTTCATCCGGTTCGCGGCCACCAGGACGCGCATCCCGAGACCGGTGTCCCGCACCGCCGAGTCCACCGCGTCCAGGATCACCTCCAGCGCCGGGATGAGCCCGCCCAGACGCGGGGCGTACGACGTCGGGTCGACCTGGATCTCCAGCCAGCCCGAGCCGTCCCGCAGATCCTCCTCGGCGGCCTCGCGGACCAGCCGCTGGATGTCCTCGGGCTCCCTCAGACACGAGCGGGCCGCGTCGTACAGGCGCTGGAAGCGGAACCAGCCGCGCTCGTCGGTCGCCCGCAGTTTCGGCGGCTCCCCGCTGGTCAGCGCGTCGGTCAGCGCCTCCGGCAGCCGGACACCGTATTTGTCGGCCAGCTCCAGCAGGGTGGTGGACCGCATCGAACCGGTGAAGTGCAGGTGCAGATGGGCTTTCGGCAGCTCAGAGACATCACGTACACGCTCCATCCCAGGATCCTGCCGCACCTCCCCGCCCTCCCGGTAGCTGTTTCCTCTTTAGTGGCCTTGATCGCACGGACGAACGGGCCGGCTCCCCGCGGCCGGACGGCACCCGACCGGGCCTGCCGGCCGGGGCGCCCCAAGCGGACGGGCCGCCTCCCCGAAGGGAAACGGCCCGCACACGCGCGTGCAGCGCGACATCGAGAACGACGCCCCCGAGGGCGTACGAGAACGTCAGTCCCGCGCCTCGGCCAGCAGCTTCTGGATCCGCGAGACACCCTCGACGAGGTCCTCGTCACCGAGGGCGTACGACAGACGCAGGTAGCCCGGCGTGCCGAAGGCCTCGCCCGGGACGACCGCGACCTCGGCCTCCTCCAGGATCAGCGCGGCCAGCTCGACGGTGTCCTGCGGGCGCTTGCCGCGGATCTCCTTGCCGAGCAGGCCCTTGACCGACGGGTACGCGTAGAAGGCGCCCTCGGGCTCCGGGCAGAGCACGCCGTCGATCTCGTTCAGCATGCGCACGATGGTCTTGCGGCGGCGGTCGAAGGCCTCGCGCATCTCGGCGACGGCCTCCAGGCCGCCCGAGACGGCGGCGAGCGCGGCGACCTGCGCCACGTTGGAGACGTTGGACGTGGCGTGCGACTGGAGGTTCGTCGCGGCCTTGACGACGTCCTTCGGGCCGATGACCCAGCCCACGCGCCAGCCGGTCATCGCGTACGTCTTGGCGACGCCGTTGACCACGATGCACTTGTCGCGCAGCTCGGGCACGACCACCGGCAGCGAGTGGAACTCGGCGTCCCCGTAGACCAGGTGCTCGTAGATCTCGTCGGTCAGGACCCACAGGCCCTTCTCGGCGGCCCAGCGGCCGATCTCCTCGATCTGCTCGCGGGTGTAGACCGCACCGGTCGGGTTCGACGGGGAGACGAACAGCAGCACCTTCGTGTTCTCGGTGCGGGCGGCCTCCAGCTGCTCGACCGAGACGCGGTAGCCGGTGGTCTCGTCGGCGACGACCTCCACCGGCACACCGCCGGCGAGACGGATCGACTCCGGGTACGTCGTCCAGTACGGCGCCGGGACGATGACCTCGTCGCCCGGGTCGAGGATCGCGGCGAAGGCCTCGTAGATGGCCTGCTTGCCGCCGTTGGTGACCAGGACCTGGGCGGCCTCCACCTCGTAGCCGGAGTCGCGCAGGGTCTTCGCCGCGATGGCGGACTTCAGCTCGGGCAGACCCCCGGCCGGCGTGTAGCGGTGGTACTTCGGGTTCTTGCACGCCTCGATGGCGGCCTCGACGATGTAGCCCGGGGTCGGGAAGTCGGGCTCACCGGCGCCGAAGCCGATCACCGGACGCCCGGCGGCCTTGAGGGCCTTGGCCTTGGCGTCCACGGCGAGGGTGGCGGACTCGGAGATCGCGCCGACTCGGGCGGAGACCCGGCGCTCGGTGGGAGGGGTTGCAGCGCTCATGGCACCCATCGTTTCAGACCCGAAACGCCCCCGGCACGCGGGTTTCACGGACTGAACATCCACAGAACATCCGTCCGGATCCGGACGGCTCACCAGTGGATCTTCGTCATGGGAGGCCCGTGCGGACACTTTCTGTTCGACGCCCGGCCCAGGAGCACGTACACTCTCACCTCGTTGGCCTTCACCGGCCGCACTCACCCGGTGCACAACGAGCACCCGGGCGAATGCGGTACGTTGGGGGAAATCAAAGGGTCGTAGCTCAATTGGTAGAGCACTGGTCTCCAAAACCAGCGGTTGGGGGTTCAAGTCCCTCCGGCCCTGCTACACACTCCTTCGCCAGGATGTGTGCGCATGTACGTACTGCAATGCACCGCCGTGCGGCTCAACCGGGCGCGGCACGGCCACGACCCGGAATCAGGTGAGGACGAGTGACGGACGCCGTGGGCTCCATCGACATGCCTGATGCCGAGGCGCCCGAGTCCAAGAAGAAGCCCCGCAAGGGCGGTAAGCGTGCCAAGCAGGGCCCGCTGAAGCGCCTTGCCACCTTCTACCGCCAGATCATCGCGGAGCTCCGCAAGGTCGTCTGGCCGACTCGCAACCAGCTGACGACGTACACCACAGTGGTGATTGTCTTCGTTGTCATCATGATCGCCTTGGTGACCGTGATTGACTATGGGCTCAACCACGCCGCCAAGTACGTCTTCGGCTGAGCCGAGAGCGAAGGGCGCCGTCACCGGCGCCCCTTTCGCGTGTTCCACCCCCATGCATCCAGGAAGAAGCAGCCACCGTGTCTGACCCGAACCTGAACGACGCCTCCGAGTCGGTCGAGTCCGTCGAGGACGAGCTCGACATCGTGGAGGGCGCGGACACCGAGGACCCGGACGAGGTCGACGCTGCCGACGCCGAAGCCGGCGAGCCCGCCGAAGAGGACGCCCTCCACGTCGAGGACGAGTCCGGTGAGGACGTCGAGGACGAAGAGGTCTCCGAGGAGGCCCTCGACGAGGAAGAGGCCGAGGAAGAGGCCGAGCCCGTCGACCCCGTCACCGCGCTGCGCGAGGAACTGCGCACCCTCCCCGGCGAGTGGTACGTCATCCACACCTACGCCGGTTACGAGAACCGCGTGAAGACCAACCTCGAACAGCGCGCCGTCTCGCTGAACGTCGAGGACTTCATCTTCCAGGCCGAGGTGCCGCAGGAAGAGGTCGCGCAGATCAAGAACGGCGAGCGCAAGACGATCAAGCAGAACAAGCTCCCGGGCTACGTCCTGGTCCGCATGGACCTGACGAACGAGTCCTGGGGTGTCGTCCGCAACACTCCCGGCGTCACCGGCTTCGTGGGCAACGCCTACGACCCGTACCCGCTGACCCTGGACGAGATCGTCAAGATGCTCGCACCCGAGGCCGAGGAGAAGGCGGCCCGCGAGGCCGCCGAGGCCGAGGGCAAGCCCGCCCCGCAGCGCAAGGTCGAGGTCCAGGTGCTGGACTTCGAGGTCGGCGACTCGGTCACCGTCACCGACGGCCCCTTCGCCACGCTGCAGGCGACCATCAACGAGATCAACGCCGACTCGAAGAAGGTCAAGGGCCTCGTCGAGATCTTCGGCCGCGAGACCCCGGTCGAGCTCTCCTTCGACCAGATCCAGAAGAACTGACGTTCTTTCGGATCCACTGCTTCCGAACAGGTCAGACGGGCTCTCACTGGGGGCACCTCCCGCTTGCGGGAGACCGTCTGACCTGCTCGGTTTTTGGCCGCGCGAGGATACCCGTTATCGTTGTGCGGTATGCCTCCATCCGGATGAACCGGACGGAAGCTGAAAACTCTCACTAGGACCCGGAGAGAGCACATGCCTCCCAAGAAGAAGAAGGTCACGGGGCTCATCAAGCTCCAGATCCAGGCCGGCGCCGCCAACCCGGCTCCGCCGGTCGGCCCGGCGCTGGGTCAGCACGGCGTCAACATCATGGAGTTCTGCAAGGCCTACAACGCCGCGACCGAGTCGCAGCGCGGTTGGGTCATCCCGGTGGAGATCACGGTCTACGAGGACCGTTCCTTCACCTTCATCACCAAGACGCCGCCGGCCGCCAAGATGATCCTCAAGGCCGCGGGTGTCGAGAAGGGCTCCGGCGAGCCGCACAAGACCAAGGTCGCCAAGATCACCGAGGCGCAGGTCCGCGAGATCGCCACCACCAAGATGCCCGACCTCAACGCCAACGACCTGGACGCCGCCGCGAAGATCATCGCCGGCACCGCCCGTTCCATGGGCATCACGGTCGAGGGCTGACACCCACCTTCAGGACAACCGTGGAAGGGCCTGCTCGGCCCGCACCACGACTCCTCAGAACACATCAGGAGCAGTAGTGAGCAAGCGCAGCAAGTCTCTCCGCGCTGCGGACGCCAAGGTCGACCGGGACAAGCTCTACGCCCCGCTCGAGGCCGTCCGCCTCGCCAAGGAGACCTCCACGACCAAGTTCGACGGCACCGTCGAGGTCGCCTTCCGTCTGGGTGTCGACCCGCGCAAGGCCGACCAGATGGTCCGTGGCACCGTGAACCTCCCGCACGGCACCGGCAAGACCGCCCGGGTCCTGGTCTTCGCGACCGGTGAGCGTGCCGAGGCCGCGACTGCCGCGGGCGCCGACATCGTCGGCTCCGACGAGCTGATCGACGAGGTGGCGAAGGGCCGTCTGGACTTCGACGCCGTCGTCGCCACCCCGGACCTCATGGGCAAGGTCGGTCGCCTCGGCCGTGTCCTCGGTCCCCGTGGTCTCATGCCGAACCCCAAGACCGGCACCGTGACCCCGGACGTCGCGAAGGCTGTCACCGAGATCAAGGGTGGCAAGATCGAGTTCCGCGTCGACAAGCACTCGAACCTGCACTTCATCATCGGCAAGGTGTCCTTCGACGACACCAAGCTGGTGGAGAACTACGGCGCCGCGCTCGAAGAGATCCTTCGTCTGAAGCCGTCGGCCGCCAAGGGTCGCTACATCAAGAAGGCCGCGATCAGCACCACGATCGGCCCCGGCGTTCCGGTCGACCCGAACCGCACCCGCAACCTCCTCGTCGAGGAGGACCCGGCCGCCGTCTGAGCCCTGAGCTCACCCCGGTGACCGCGTCGCGCACGCGTTCTTGACACGGGCCCCGCAACCTTTCGAGGTGCGGGGCCCGTCCATGTCTGCGGACGAAGAATCCGGATACGTGTGTCAGTGGGCTGCGCTAGCGTGCAGGACACAGATTTCGCATAGGGGTGGGACGAATGAAGAGCACGACCGTGCGTCGCGTGACCCTCTCGATCGCGCTGGTCAGCGCGCTGACAGGGGTGGCCGCCTGCAATTCCTCGGACTCCTCGGGGGGCTCCGGCAAGGACGACAAGGCGGTGCACAAGGGCACCACGCACGTCAGTCCCGTAGCCGCCCTGCGCTCCGCGGAGAAGTCCACCGACTCCGCCGACTCCGCCAAGGTCGAGTCGACGACGACCATGGGCACGCTGATGTCCATGAAGGCCGACGGAGTCATGGGCTGGGCCGACGGCCTCACCGGCAACCTGACCATCACGTACACCGGCGGCACCATGGCCGACACGATGCGTCAGACGGGCAGCACGTCGATGCAGGCCCGCTACCTGCCCGACGCCTACTACGCGCGGATGAGCGACAAGTTCGCCCAGCAGGCGGGCGGCAAGCACTGGATCCGGTACGGGTACGACGACCTCGCCAAGCTCGGCGGCGGCTCCGGCGCGTATCTGAAGGACCAGATGCAGAACACCACGCCGAACCAGTCCGTGAAGCTCCTGCTGGCCTCCGGCGACGTCCGCAAGGTCGGCGAGGAGACGGTGCGCGGCGAGCAGGCCACGCACTACTCCGGCACCGTGGACGTCGCGGACCTCGCCACCAAGAACTCCAGCCTCAGCGCCGGCCAGCTGGCCGACCTGAAGAAGCAGCTCACCCAGGCCGGCGTCAGCACGGAGCAGATCGACATCTGGGTCAACGGCGACGACCTGCTGGTCAAGAAGGTCGAGAAGGGCGAGCTGTCCACCGGCACCATGTCCTCCACGGCCTACTACAGCGACTACGGCGTGAAGGTCTCGGCCGAGGAGCCGCCGGCCGGCGACACCGCCGACTTCAAGGACCTCATGCAGCAGCAGGGCGCGACCGGCGGCACCAGCTCCTGAGAACCGGCGTCGGCGGGTGCGGCGTGCGCGCCGCACCCCCGCCCGGCCCCGGGCACGCGGGGCCTCGCTCTGCCCCGCGCCCGCCCGAGCCGGCTCCCGCCCGCCCCGTCCGCCCCACAGGAATTCAAGAGGACCACCCGCACCCCTTGGGATACGCTCACGGCCAGTCTGTGTATCACTCAAGTGTTTCCTGGGGGGAAGCATGGGGATTTCTGTTCGCGCAACCGTGCGACGCGGGGCGACCGGAGCGGCGCTGGCCGCGCTGGTCCTCGGCGGCGGCGCTGTCGGCTGCTCCAAGTCGAAGGCCGAGGACGAGCCGAAGATGGCACCCGCCGCGGCCGTCGCCAGAGCGGCCAAGAACAGCGAGGACATCACGTCGCTGCGCTACCGGATGAGCGGCACGGTCCCGGAGTCGGGCCGGGTCAAGGCCACCGCGGCGATGAACATGGAGCCGCTGGCCATGAGCATGAAGATCACGGCGTCCGGCCAGGACGGCGGCACGACGGAGCTGCGGATCGTCGACAAGGCCATGTACCTGGGCGGGGGCGAGGACGCCGCCAAGGAACTCGACGGCAAGCACTGGATGAAGTTCGACATGTCCGGGATGGCCGAGCGCGGGGACGGCTCCCCGGGGTTCGACGCGAGCAAGCTCTCCGACCAGGCCGACCAGAACCCCGCCCAGGAGTCCACCTTCCTGTCCGGCTCCAAGGACGTGAAGAAGGTCGGCGCCGAGAAGGTCGACGGCGTCGAGACCACCCACTACAAGGGCACGATCACCCTCGACGCCCTGCGCGCGAGCTTCAAGGACGAGAAGAAGTCGACCCGCGAGCGCCGCGAGAAGAGCCTCAAGCAGTACGAGGACCTGGGCATCGACAAGCTCACGATGGACATGTGGATCGACGGCGACGACCACACCAAGCAGTTCCGCACGCGCGCCGACGCGGACAAGGGCCCGTTCGACGTGACCATCACCTTCCTCGACTTCAACAAGCCGGTGTCGATCAAGGCCCCGGCCGCCGGTGACACCGTCGACCTCGCCGAGATGCTGAAGGGCGCCCAGGGCTGACCCGCCGCGGGCCGGCCGGACCCGTCGGGTCCCGGCCCCGGCCCCGGCCCGCCCGCCCCGTTCCGGGGCCGGTGAGTGCCGGCCCGTGGGTCCCGGGGGAGCGCCCCTTGACGGATTTGCTCGGCGGCGCCCCCTTCACGTACTGTTCTCCAGAAGCCAAAGACCGCTGGTCGTTGCCGTGTGCTCGTAAGAGGACGTGGTGGCCGAAGGATCCGCTGAACTGCGGACGACCCGCGCAGGTGACTGTGGATGTGCTCCCGGAGTCCGCTTGCCCAGCAAGTGAACGTACCGGTCGAGCTACGCCCCGAGCGCCTGCGCCGGGGCGTTTCGTTTTCCCCAGCCCCTTCCGAGCGGTCCTCATCACCCGGAAGGAGGCCACGCTCTATGGCAAGGCCCGACAAGGCTGCCGCGGTAGCCGAGCTCGCGGACCAGTTCCGCAGCTCGAACGCCGCTGTGCTGACCGAGTACCGGGGTCTCACCGTGGCGCAGCTCAAGACGCTGCGTCGTTCGCTCGGTGACGACGCCCAGTACGCCGTGGTGAAGAACACGCTGACCAAGATTGCGGCCAACGAGGCCGGGATCTCCACGCTCGACGACCTGTTCAACGGTCCGACGGCGGTCGCTTTCATCACCGGTGACCCGGTGGTGTCGGCGAAGGGTCTTCGTGACTTCGCCAAGGACAACCCGAACCTCGTCATCAAGGGCGGTGTCCTTGACGGCAAGGCGCTGTCCGCCGACGAGATCAAGAAGCTTGCGGACCTCGAGTCCCGCGAGGTTCTGCTCGCCAAGCTGGCGGGTGCCTTCAAGGGCAAGCAGACGCAGACTGCGCAGCTCTTCCAGGCGCTTCCCTCGAAGCTCGTCCGCACCGTGGACGCTCTTCGTGCCAAGCAGGACGAGCAGGGCGGTGCCGAGTAATTCGGCTCGCACGTTGACCGACGCCGCCTGAGGCGACGGTCGAAGCGGGCCGAAAGTACGCCCGCCGACATGTACATCCGGCACCAGCCGAATTAGTGGAAGGATCGCCCATCATGGCGAAGCTCAGCCAGGAAGACCTGCTCGCTCAGTTCGAGGAGATGACCCTCATCGAGCTCTCCGAGTTCGTGAAGGCCTTCGAGGAGAAGTTCGACGTCACCGCCGCCGCGGCCGTCGCCGTTGCCGCCCCGGGCGCCCCCGGTGCCCCGGCCGAGGCCGCTGAGGAGAAGGACGAGTTCGACGTCATCCTCACGGGCGCCGGCGACAAGAAGATCCAGGTCATCAAGGTCGTGCGCGAGCTGACCTCCCTGGGTCTGAAGGAGGCCAAGGACCTCGTCGACGGCACCCCGAAGCCGGTCCTGGAGAAGGTCAACAAGGAGGCCGCGGACAAGGCTGCCGAGGCCCTCAAGGGCGCCGGTGCGGCCGTCGAGGTCAAGTAAGACCTCACGGTCCCCGCGGACCGTACCCGCGAGCTGAAGCAGCTCTCTCCGGCGGCGCCACGAGGCGTTCCGGCGGCGCTGTAACGCTGACGCACTGAAGAGCGATCACCCAACTGGGTGGTCGCTCTTCGGCGTTCCAGGGGGTCGCCGCGGCGGCTGCCTTGCGCTGTCGGTGGCGACGAGTATGGTGATCTTCGTTGTGCCTCCGCCCGCCCTGTGACGGGCCGCAAGACGGGTTGCAAGAGGTGTCGCACGTGACGATCGCGGCACTTGCTTGGGGCATGGGGGGCCTTGACGAACCGCACGCAGCGCGCAATTCTCAGGACGCGTCGTCACAACGATCCGAATCCGAGGCATGGATCGACGACGAAGAGGGCAGTATCGATGTGCATTGAGGGCGTGGCTTGCCGCAGGTGTTGAGAACAACGAGGGTCTCAAAAACCGGGACTGGACATCAGTGGGCCTTGTGGCTACACTGACCCTTTGCGCTGCCTGTTAGCTGCCTCCTGCCCGTCACCAGGGGCATGCCCGTGTATGAGCACCGACGATTGAATCGTCCCTGACCTGGCCTTGTTCGGCTGATTCGGGAACGGCCTCTCTCTGTGTCCAGCATGGGACCGGTACGCGCGTAGTGAGTCCGAGCCCTCGGAAGGACCCCCTCTTGGCCGCCTCGCGCACTGCCTCGACCGCGAATACGAACAACGGCGCCAGCACCGCCCCGCTGCGCATCTCCTTTGCAAAGATCAAGGAGCCCCTTGAGGTTCCGAACCTTCTTGCGTTGCAAACCGAGAGCTTCGACTGGCTGCTCGGCAACGACGCGTGGAAGGCTCGTGTCGAGGCGGCTCTGGACAACGGACAGGACGTCCCCACGAAGTCCGGTCTGGAGGAGATCTTCGAGGAGATCTCCCCGATCGAGGACTTCTCCGGGTCGATGTCGCTGACGTTCCGCGACCACCGCTTCGAGCCCCCGAAGAACTCCATCGACGAGTGCAAGGAGCGCGACTTCACGTACGCGGCCCCGCTCTTCGTCACCGCCGAGTTCACCAACAACGAGACCGGCGAGATCAAGTCCCAGACGGTCTTCATGGGCGACTTCCCGCTCATGACCAACAAGGGCACCTTCGTCATCAACGGCACCGAGCGTGTCGTGGTGTCGCAGCTCGTCCGCTCGCCGGGCGTCTACTTCGACTCCTCCATCGACAAGACGTCCGACAAGGACATCTTCTCGGCCAAGGTCATCCCGTCCCGGGGCGCCTGGCTGGAGATGGAGATCGACAAGCGCGACATGGTCGGTGTGCGCATCGACCGCAAGCGCAAGCAGTCCGTGACCGTCCTGCTCAAGGCCCTCGGTTGGACGACCGAGCAGATCCTCGAGGAGTTCGGCGAGTACGAGTCCATGCGCGCCACCCTGGAGAAGGACCACACCCAGGGCCAGGACGACGCGCTGCTCGACATCTACCGCAAGCTGCGTCCGGGCGAGCCCCCCACGCGTGAGGCCGCGCAGACGCTGCTCGAGAACCTCTACTTCAACCCGAAGCGCTACGACCTCGCGAAGGTCGGCCGCTACAAGGTCAACAAGAAGCTGGGCGGCGACGCCCCGCTCGACGCCGGCATCCTGACCGTCGAGGACATCATCTCGACGATCAAGTACCTGGTGAAGCTGCACGCCGGTGAGACCGAGACCGTCGGTGACAACGGCACGTCGATCGTCGTCGAGACCGACGACATCGACCACTTCGGCAACCGTCGTCTGCGCAACGTCGGCGAGCTCATCCAGAACCAGGTCCGCACGGGTCTGGCTCGTATGGAGCGCGTCGTCCGCGAGCGCATGACGACCCAGGACGTCGAGGCGATCACGCCGCAGACCCTGATCAACATCCGGCCGGTCGTCGCCTCCATCAAGGAGTTCTTCGGCACCAGCCAGCTGTCGCAGTTCATGGACCAGAACAACCCGCTGTCCGGGCTGACGCACAAGCGTCGTCTGTCCGCGCTCGGCCCGGGTGGTCTGTCCCGTGAGCGGGCCGGCTTCGAGGTCCGTGACGTGCACCCCTCGCACTACGGCCGCATGTGCCCGATCGAGACGCCCGAAGGCCCGAACATCGGTCTGATCGGCTCGCTCGCCTCCTACGGCCGCGTCAACGCGTTCGGCTTCGTCGAGACGCCGTACCGCAAGGTCGTCGAGGGTGTCGTCACCGACGAGGTCGACTACCTGACCGCCGACGAAGAGGACCGCTTCGTCATCGCGCAGGCCAACGCGCCGCTGACGGACGAGCTCCGCTTCGAGGAGTCCCGCGTCCTGGTCCGCCGTCGTGGCGGAGAGGTCGACTACGTCCCCGGTGACGACGTCGACTACATGGACGTCTCGCCGCGCCAGATGGTGTCGGTCGCGACCGCCATGATCCCGTTCCTCGAGCACGACGACGCCAACCGTGCCCTCATGGGCGCGAACATGATGCGTCAGGCCGTGCCGCTGATTAAGTCCGAGGCGCCGCTCGTCGGCACCGGCATGGAGTACCGCTGCGCCGTCGACGCCGGCGACGTGCTCAAGTCGGAGAAGGACGGTGTGGTCCAGGAGGTCTCCGCGGACTACATCACCACCGCCAACGACGACGGCACGTACACCACGTACCGCCTCGCGAAGTTCTCCCGCTCCAACCAGGGCACCTCCGTCAACCAGAAGGTTGTCGTGGACGAGGGCGCCCGGGTCATCGCCGGCCAGGTCCTGGCCGACGGCCCGGCGACCGAGAACGGCGAGATGGCGCTCGGCAAGAACCTGCTCGTGGCGTTCATGCCGTGGGAGGGTCACAACTACGAGGACGCGATCATCCTGTCGCAGCGCCTCGTGCAGGACGACGTCCTCTCCTCGATCCACATCGAGGAGCACGAGGTCGACGCCCGTGACACCAAGCTCGGCCCCGAGGAGATCACCCGGGACATCCCGAACGTCTCCGAGGAGGTCCTCGCCGACCTCGACGAGCGCGGCATCATCCGCATCGGTGCCGAGGTCATCGCCGGCGACATCCTCGTCGGCAAGGTGACCCCCAAGGGTGAGACCGAGCTGACCCCGGAGGAGCGCCTGCTCCGCGCGATCTTCGGTGAGAAGGCCCGCGAGGTCCGCGACACCTCCCTGAAGGTGCCGCACGGCGAGACCGGCAAGGTCATCGGCGTCCGCGTCTTCGACCGTGAGGAGGGCGACGAGCTGCCGCCGGGCGTGAACCAGCTGGTTCGTGTCTACGTGGCGCAGAAGCGCAAGATCACGGACGGTGACAAGCTCGCCGGCCGTCACGGCAACAAGGGTGTCATCTCCAAGATCCTGCCGATCGAGGACATGCCGTTCCTCGAGGACGGCACCCCGGTCGACATCATCCTCAACCCCCTCGGTGTGCCGTCCCGAATGAACCCGGGACAGGTCCTGGAGATCCACCTCGGCTGGCTCGCCAGCCGCGGCTGGGACGTCTCCGGCCTGGCCGACGAGTGGGCGCAGCGCCTGCAGGCCATCGGTGCCGACCAGGTCGCCCCGCGCACCAACGTCGCCACCCCGGTCTTCGACGGTGCGCGTGAGGACGAGCTCGCGGGCCTGCTGCAGCACACCATCCCGAACCGCGACGGCGAGCGCATGGTGCTCCCGACCGGTAAGGCGAGGCTGTTCGACGGCCGCTCCGGCGAGCCGTTCCCGGACCCGATCTCGGTCGGGTACATGTACATCCTCAAGCTGCACCACCTGGTCGACGACAAGCTGCACGCCCGTTCGACCGGTCCGTACTCGATGATCACCCAGCAGCCGCTGGGTGGTAAGGCCCAGTTCGGTGGCCAGCGCTTCGGTGAGATGGAGGTGTGGGCGCTTGAGGCTTACGGCGCCGCGTACGCCCTCCAGGAGCTGCTGACCATCAAGTCCGACGACGTCACCGGCCGAGTGAAGGTCTACGAGGCCATCGTCAAGGGCGAGAACATCCCCGAGCCCGGCATCCCCGAGTCCTTCAAGGTGCTCATCAAGGAGATGCAGTCTCTCTGCCTGAACGTGGAGGTGCTGTCCAGCGACGGTATGTCCATCGAAATGCGTGACACCGACGAGGACGTCTTCCGCGCGGCGGAGGAGCTCGGCATCGACCTGTCCCGGCGCGAGCCGAGCAGCGTCGAAGAGGTCTGACGGGAGTCCGGCCGGGTTCGACAAGAGCCCGGCCGGCCCCAGGACCCCCGTATCAGACCCCAAGACTTACGACCCTGAGAGGGATTGACGCATAGTGCTCGACGTCAACTTCTTCGACGAGCTCCGGATCGGCCTGGCCACCGCTGACGACATCCGTCAGTGGAGCCACGGCGAGGTCAAGAAGCCCGAGACCATCAACTACCGCACCCTCAAGCCCGAAAAGGACGGACTCTTCTGCGAGAAGATCTTCGGTCCGACCCGGGACTGGGAGTGCTACTGCGGCAAGTACAAGCGTGTCCGCTTCAAGGGCATCATCTGTGAGCGCTGTGGCGTCGAGGTCACGCGCGCCAAGGTGCGCCGTGAGCGGATGGGCCACATCGAGCTGGCCGCCCCCGTCACCCACATCTGGTACTTCAAGGGCGTTCCGTCGCGCCTCGGCTACCTGCTCGACCTCGCCCCGAAGGACCTGGAGAAGGTCATCTACTTCGCGGCGTACATGATCACGTACGTCGACGAGGAGCGCCGCACCCGCGACCTGCCCTCGCTGGAGGCCCACGTCTCCGTCGAGCGTCAGCAGATCGAGAACCGCCGCGACGCCGACCTCGAGGCCCGCGCCAAGAAGCTCGAGACCGACCTGGCCGAGCTCGAGGCCGAGGGTGCCAAGGCCGACGTGCGCCGCAAGGTGCGCGAGGGTGCCGAGCGCGAGATGAAGCAGCTGCGCGACCGTGCGCAGCGCGAGATCGACCGTCTCGACGAGGTGTGGACCCGCTTCAAGAACCTCAAGGTCCAGGACCTGGAGGGCGACGAGCTCCTCTACCGCGAGCTGCGTGACCGCTTCGGCACGTACTTCGACGGTTCGATGGGTGCCGCGGCGCTGCAGAAGCGCCTGGAGTCCTTCGACCTGGAGGAGGAGGCCGAGCGCCTCCGCGAGATCATCCGTACCGGCAAGGGCCAGAAGAAGACCCGTGCGCTCAAGCGCCTCAAGGTCGTCTCCGCGTTCCTGCAGACCAGCAACAGCCCCAAGGGCATGGTGCTCGACTGCGTGCCGGTCATCCCGCCGGACCTGCGTCCGATGGTGCAGCTGGACGGTGGCCGCTTCGCGACCTCCGACCTGAACGACCTGTACCGCCGTGTCATCAACCGCAACAACCGCCTGAAGCGGCTTCTCGACCTCGGCGCGCCCGAGATCATCGTGAACAACGAGAAGCGCATGCTCCAGGAGGCGGTCGACGCCCTGTTCGACAACGGCCGTCGTGGTCGCCCGGTGACGGGCCCCGGCAACCGTCCGCTGAAGTCCCTCAGCGACATGCTGAAGGGTAAGCAGGGTCGATTCCGTCAGAACCTGCTCGGCAAGCGTGTGGACTACTCCGCGCGTTCCGTGATCGTCGTCGGTCCGCAGCTGAAGCTGCACCAGTGCGGTCTGCCGAAGGCCATGGCGCTGGAGCTCTTCAAGCCGTTCGTGATGAAGCGCCTGGTCGACCTGAACCACGCGCAGAACATCAAGAGCGCCAAGCGGATGGTCGAGCGCGGCCGCACGGTCGTGTACGACGTCCTCGAAGAGGTCATCGCCGAGCACCCGGTTCTGCTGAACCGTGCGCCCACGCTGCACCGCCTCGGCATCCAGGCCTTCGAGCCCCAGCTGGTCGAGGGCAAGGCCATCCAGATCCACCCGCTCGTCTGCACCGCGTTCAACGCGGACTTCGACGGTGACCAGATGGCCGTGCACCTGCCGCTGTCCGCGGAGGCGCAGGCCGAGGCCCGCATCCTGATGCTGTCCTCGAACAACATCCTCAAGCCGGCCGACGGCCGTCCGGTCACGATGCCGACCCAGGACATGGTCCTCGGTCTGTTCTTCCTGACCACCGACGGCGCGCTGCGCAACGTCAAGGGCGAGGACCGGTCCTTCGGCTCCGCGGCCGAGGCGATCATGGCGTTCGACGCCGGCGAGCTCTCGCTGCAGTCGCGCGTGGACATCCGCTTCCCGGTGGGCACCATCCCGCCGCGCGGCTGGACCCCGCCGGCGCAGGAGGAGGGCGAGCCGGAGTGGCAGCAGGGTGACACCTTCCGCCTGAAGACCACGCTGGGCCGCGCGCTCTTCAACGAGCTGCTGCCCGAGGACTACCCGTTCGTCGACTACGAGGTCGGCAAGAAGCAGCTCTCCGAGATCGTCAACGACCTCGCCGAGCGCTACCCCAAGGTCATCGTGGCGGCGACGCTCGACAACCTGAAGGCGGCGGGCTTCTACTGGGCGACCCGCTCCGGCGTCACCGTGGCCATCTCCGACATCGTCGTTCCCGAGGCGAAGAAGGAGATCGTCAAGGGCTACGAGGCGCAGGACGAGAAGGTCCAGAAGCAGTACGAACGCGGTCTGATCACCAAGGACGAGCGCACGCAGGAGCTCATCGCGATCTGGACCAAGGCGACCAACGAGGTTGCCGAGGCGATGAACGCGAACTTCCCGAAGACGAACCCCATCTTCATGATGGTTGACTCGGGTGCCCGAGGAAACATGATGCAGATGCGTCAGATCGCCGGTATGCGTGGTCTGGTGTCGAACGCGAAGAACGAGACGATCCCGCGTCCGATCAAGGCGTCCTTCCGTGAGGGCCTGTCCGTGCTGGAGTACTTCATCTCCACGCACGGTGCCCGTAAGGGTCTGGCGGACACCGCTCTGCGTACCGCCGACTCGGGTTACCTCACCCGTCGTCTGGTCGACGTCTCCCAGGACGTCATCATCCGCGAGGAGGACTGCGGCACCGACCGTGGCCTCAAGCTGCACATCGCGGAGCGCGGCGCGGACGGCGTCCTGCGCAAGGCGGACAACGTCGAGACCAGCGTGTACGCACGTGCGCTGGCCGAGGACATCGTCGTCGACGGCGTGGTGCTGGCCCCGGCCAACACCGACCTGGGCGACGTCCTCATCGACGAGCTGGTCAAGCACGGCATCGAGGAGGTCAAGACCCGCTCGGTCCTGACCTGCGAGTCCGCCGTCGGCACCTGCGCCATGTGCTACGGCCGTTCGCTGGCCACCGGCAAGCTGGTCGACATCGGTGAGGCGGTCGGCATCATCGCCGCCCAGTCCATCGGTGAGCCCGGTACCCAGCTGACGATGCGTACCTTCCACACCGGTGGTGTGGCCGGTGACGACATCACTCAGGGTCTGCCCCGTGTCGTCGAGCTCTTCGAGGCCCGTACCCCGAAGGGTGTCGCCCCGATCTCCGAGGCCTCCGGCCGCGTGCGGATCGAGGAGACCGAGAAGACCAAGAAGCTCGTCGTCACCCCGGACGACGGCAGCGACGAGACGGCGTTCCCGATCTCGAAGCGTGCCCGACTCCTGGTCAGCGAGGGCGAGCACGTCGAGGTGGGCCAGAAGCTCACCGTGGGTGCCACCAACCCGCACGACGTGCTGCGCATCCTGGGTCAGCGTGCCGTCCAGGTCCACCTGGTCGGCGAGGTCCAGAAGGTCTACAACTCGCAGGGTGTGTCGATCCACGACAAGCACATCGAGATCATCATCCGGCAGATGCTGCGCCGTGTGACGATCATCGAGTCGGGCGACGCGGAGCTGCTGCCCGGCGAGCTGGTCGAGCGCTCGAAGTTCGAGACCGAGAACCGTCGTGTGGTCCAGGAGGGTGGTCACCCGGCTTCGGGTCGTCCGCAGCTCATGGGCATCACCAAGGCCTCGCTGGCGACGGAGTCCTGGCTGTCGGCCGCCTCCTTCCAGGAGACGACCCGAGTTCTGACGGACGCGGCGATCAACGCCAAGTCCGACAGCCTCATCGGCCTCAAGGAGAACGTCATCATCGGTAAGCTCATCCCGGCCGGTACGGGTCTGTCCCGCTACCGCAACATCCGGGTCGAGCCGACCGAGGAGGCCAAGGCCGCGATGTACTCGGCCGTCGGCTACGACGACATCGACTACTCGCCGTTCGGCACGGGCTCCGGCCAGGCCGTTCCGCTGGAGGACTACGACTACGGTCCGTACAACCAGTAAGCGGGCAGCTTGAACTGAAGGGCGGTCACCCTGCGGGGTGACCGCCCTTCGGCGTTGTTCGGGTCTGTCGTTCGAGTGATCGCTCCGTGTCGGCGACCGCGGTCCGTGTCTACCCGGCAGTCGGTGTGCGAGCTTGTGCCGGACCTGGCCGAGCGGACGCGGAGGTGCCGACGCCATGACGTCAGCGATTGCCCGATGCCTGGCCGTGGCTGCGACGTTGGCGGCGCTGGCGGCGACGGAGGCCTGTGGGGGAGGGCCGACGCCTCCCGGGCCCTCGGACACCGTGTCCGGTGAGATCGAGGAGGACGTGACACAGACCCCGGACGAGAGCGAGACACCCACGGGCGAGGGCGAGTCGGACGGTGAGATCTTCCTGGGCAGTGACTCCGAGGAGGCCTCCGCGTCGGACATCGAGCTTCCGCCGACGCAGGTGGGCAAGCCGGTCCAGGGAGAGGTGGACCTCGAGGCGTCGAAGCAGGCGCGCACCACGCCCCTGCAGGACGCCAAGGGCGAGATCGAGGGCGAAGAGGCCGAGATGATCAAGAAGTGTCTGGGCGAGGTTCCGCCGGAGGGCTGCGAACTGGTCTTCCAGTACACGCCGACACAACCGGGCCCGTACGCCGGTGAGTTGACGCTCACGCTGGCCGACGGCTCCACCGTCACGGCCGCCATCCACGGCGAAGCCACCGAGGGCCCGACCTCGGACACGGGTCCGACCACCTCGGAGCCCACGACCGACGAGCCCACGACCGACGAGCCCACGACGGACGAGCCCACGACGGACGAGCCCACGACGGACGAGCCCACGACGGACGAGCCCGTCACCACCGGTCCGCCGACGCCTGCCGAAGACGAGACGCCGGCCCCACAGACGTAGCGCCGGCGGTCTTCTCGGCGCTGCGGATCTCCAGCCAGGCGGTGTGGTCGTCGGGCAGTACCACCACGCGGCGGTCCTTCCAGCGCGAGGTGTAGGAGACCAGGTAGAAGCGGGTCGGTGACTTCGCGAGGAGACGGAAACCCCGGTACTCGTACCGGTACGGCCCGTTCGCGCTGCCGCGGTCGCGGAACTCGATGTCCTTCGCGGAGTGGGTGAGGCGCACCCGTGAGTGGACCACCACGAGCGGGGTGTCCTTGTACCCCCTTCTCGCGTCCAGCCTGGCATCGCTGCGACCGGCCACGACCGCGTACTGCGCCATGTCGTAGAAGAGGCTCACCGTCAGCAACCCGATCAGCAGCGCGCCTACCGCCAGCCACACGCGGTCGTCGGCGGGGCTGGGCCGGACCGTGCCCCCCGTGCTCCGGCCAAGCCGCAGATGGACGGCACAGACGGCCAGCGTGGACCCCACGGCCACCATCAGGGCCGGCACGAAGACACGCGGCCAGCCCGCCGGGAAAAGGACCGGCAGGTACGAGAACAAGGCCGGAAGGCCCACGAGCACCATGGCCGCACCGACGGCAAGCAGCAGGATGATCGCCGTACGGCGATGAGTGTCATGCCCCGGCCCGGCCAGCGCCCGTCCCAGCCAGCCGAACGCCAGGAACACGATCAGCCCGCCGACCAGCAGGACGCACAGCGGAAAGAAGATCGCGCTCGTGCTGCTGGCCACGACGTTCTGGACGGACATCCCGAGATCCTCGGGCACCACGCCGAGGGCGGAGTAGTACTCCCTGACGTACAGGCTGCCGAAGTAGTAGAGCAGGGCGAAGACGACCGTCCCCGGCGCCGCGACGTACGCCACCTTCTCCCCGAACGTCGAGAGGGGTGAGCGCGCAGGAGGGGGATCGGGGTCGGCCGGAGGCACCTGTGGCGCGGACATGACCCTCAGTCTGTTGGCGCGCTGTCGGGCCCGCACGCGGAGACCCTCCGCCGGGCTGACCGTACCCCGCGCACCGGTCGCGCTGACATGCGTCGATCGCCAATTCGAAGATCGCGTAGGGTACAGCGGCTTGACATCGCCCGCAGCCTGGGGCCTCCGGACTCCATTTGTTTTGACCGCAGCGAATGAGGTAGGTACGCTCAGACCTTGTGCCTGGGGTGTGCCCTGGCCCCCGTGCGTGCCTTCAACCGCAAGGGGTGCCGTGCGCGGCCACCGTACTCTGCGCCCTTTTCGCCTCACGGCGGAAGTCAGCAGTTTCGACACACCCGACCGCGTGGGTCGGCGACGTTCCAGGTTAGCTTCACCATTCGGCACACAGAAACCGGAGAAGTAGTGCCTACGATCCAGCAGCTGGTCCGTAAGGGCCGGCAGGACAAGGTCGAGAAGAACAAGACGCCCGCACTCGAGGGTTCCCCTCAGCGTCGTGGCGTCTGCACGCGTGTGTTCACGACCACCCCGAAGAAGCCGAACTCGGCCCTGCGTAAGGTCGCGCGTGTGCGTCTGACCAGCGGGATCGAGGTCACCGCTTACATTCCGGGTGAGGGACACAACCTGCAGGAGCACTCCATCGTGCTCGTGCGCGGCGGCCGTGTGAAGGACCTGCCGGGTGTTCGCTACAAGATCATCCGTGGTTCGCTCGACACCCAGGGTGTCAAGAACCGCAAGCAGGCCCGCAGCCGCTACGGCGCCAAGAAGGAGAAGTAGAAATGCCTCGTAAGGGCCCCGCCCCGAAGCGCCCGGTCATCATCGACCCGGTCTACGGTTCCCCTCTGGTGACCTCCCTCATCAACAAGGTGCTGCTCAACGGCAAGCGCTCCACCGCCGAGCGCATCGTCTACGGCGCCATGGAGGGTCTGCGTGAGAAGACGGGCAACGACCCGATCATCACGCTGAAGCGCGCGCTGGAGAACATCAAGCCGACCCTCGAGGTCAAGTCCCGCCGTGTCGGTGGTGCGACGTACCAGGTTCCGATCGAGGTCAAGCCCGGTCGCGCCAACACGCTCGCGCTGCGCTGGCTCGTCGGTTACTCCCGCGCCCGTCGCGAGAAGACCATGACCGAGCGTCTGCTCAACGAGCTTCTCGACGCCTCCAACGGCCTTGGTGCCGCTGTGAAGAAGCGCGAGGACACCCACAAGATGGCCGAGTCCAACAAGGCCTTCGCGCACTACCGCTGGTAGTCGCTACCCCCATCGAGACCGAGAGAAGACTGAAGCCTTATGGCTACCACTTCACTTGACCTGGCCAGGGTCCGCAACATCGGGATCATGGCCCACATCGACGCGGGCAAGACGACCACCACCGAGCGGATCCTCTTCTACACCGGCGTCAGCTACAAGATCGGTGAAGTCCACGACGGCGCCGCCACCATGGACTGGATGGAGCAGGAGCAGGAGCGTGGCATCACGATCACCTCTGCTGCCACCACCTGTCACTGGCCGCTTGAGGACAACGACTACACGATCAACATCATCGACACCCCGGGCCACGTCGACTTCACGGTCGAGGTGGAGCGCTCGCTGCGCGTCCTCGACGGTGCCGTCACGGTGTTCGACGGTGTCGCCGGTGTCGAGCCGCAGTCCGAGACGGTGTGGCGTCAGGCCGACCGTTACGGCGTGCCGCGTATCTGCTTCGTGAACAAGCTGGACCGTACCGGCGCCGAGTTCCACCGCTGCGTGGACATGATCTCGGACCGCCTGGGCGCCCAGCCGCTCGTCATGCAGCTTCCGATCGGCGCCGAGGCCGACTTCAAGGGCGTCGTGGACCTGGTCCGCATGAAGGCGCTCGTGTGGTCCGCCGAGGCGGCGAAGGGCGAGATGTACGACGTCGTCGACATCCCGGCCACGCATACCGAGGCCGCCGAGGAGTGGCGCGGCAAGCTGGTCGAGGCCGTCGCGGAGAACGACGAAGAGATCATGGAGCTGTTCCTGGAGGGCCAGGAGCCCACCGAGGAGCAGCTGTACGCCGCGATCCGTCGCATCACCATCGCGTCCGGCAAGTCCAACGACACCACGGTCACCCCGGTGTTCTGTGGCACCGCGTTCAAGAACAAGGGCGTTCAGCCCCTGCTCGACGCGGTCGTGCGCTACCTGCCGACTCCGCTTGACGTCGAGGCCATCGAGGGCCACGACGTGAAGGACCCGGAGCTGGTCGTCACGCGCAGGCCGTCCGACGACGAGCCGCTCTCCGCCCTCGCGTTCAAGATCATGAGCGACCCGCACCTGGGCAAGCTCACCTTCGTCCGGGTCTACTCGGGCCGCCTGGAGTCCGGCACCGCCGTGCTGAACTCCGTCAAGGGCAAGAAGGAGCGCATCGGCAAGATCTACCGCATGCACGCGAACAAGCGTGAGGAGATCGAGTCGGTGGGCGCCGGCGACATCGTCGCCGTCATGGGCCTGAAGCAGACCACCACCGGTGAGACGCTGTCCGACGACAAGAGCCCGGTGATCCTGGAGTCCATGGACTTCCCGGCGCCGGTCATCCAGGTCGCCATCGAGCCCAAGTCCAAGGGTGACCAGGAGAAGCTGGGTGTCGCCATCCAGCGTCTCGCGGAGGAGGACCCCTCCTTCCAGGTTCACTCGGACGAGGAGACCGGCCAGACCATCATCGGCGGTATGGGCGAGCTGCACCTCGAGGTGCTGGTCGACCGCATGCGCCGTGAGTTCAAGGTCGAGGCCAACGTCGGCAAGCCGCAGGTCGCGTACCGCGAGACGATCCGCAAGGCCGTCGAGCGCGTGGACTACACCCACAAGAAGCAGACCGGTGGTACCGGTCAGTTCGCCAAGGTGCAGATCGCGATCGAGCCCATCGAGGGCGGCGACGCCTCGTACGAGTTCGTGAACAAGGTGACCGGTGGTCGCATCCCGAAGGAGTACATCCCTTCGGTCGACGCCGGTGCGCAGGAGGCCATGCAGTTCGGCATCCTCGCCGGCTACGAGATGACGGGCGTCCGCGTCACGCTTCTCGACGGTGCCTACCACGAGGTCGACTCCTCCGAGCTCGCGTTCAAGATCGCCGGTTCGCAGGCCTTCAAGGAGGCCGCGCGCAAGGCGTCCCCCGTGCTCCTTGAGCCGATGATGGCCGTCGAGGTCACCACGCCCGAGGACTACATGGGTGAGGTCATCGGCGACATCAACTCCCGCCGTGGTCAGATCCAGGCCATGGAGGAGCGGGCCGGTGCCCGCGTCGTGAAGGGCCTCGTGCCCCTCTCGGAGATGTTCGGCTACGTCGGAGACCTCCGCAGCAAGACGTCGGGTCGCGCAAGCTACTCGATGCAGTTCGACTCCTACGCCGAGGTTCCGCGGAACGTCGCCGAGGAGATCATCGCGAAGGCCAAGGGCGAGTAACGCACCCCGTTCACACGCTTTAGGCTTGACACCGAACGCCGGGGTTCCGACCCCAGGGAAGAACCCCGGCGGGCGGCACCCCAGCAAAGATCACCCTGGCGCCGATGAGTAAGGCGTACAGAACCACTCCACAGGAGGACCCCAGTGGCGAAGGCGAAGTTCGAGCGGACTAAGCCGCACGTCAACATCGGCACCATCGGTCACATTGACCACGGTAAGACGACCCTCACGGCCGCCATTACCAAGGTGCTGCACGACGCGTACCCGGACCTGAACGAGGCCTCGGCCTTCGACCAGATCGACAAGGCTCCTGAGGAGCGCCAGCGCGGTATCACCATCTCCATCGCGCACGTCGAGTACCAGACCGAGACGCGTCACTACGCCCACGTCGACTGCCCCGGTCACGCGGACTACATCAAGAACATGATCACGGGTGCGGCGCAGATGGACGGCGCCATCCTCGTGGTTGCCGCCACCGACGGCCCGATGCCGCAGACCAAGGAGCACGTGCTCCTGGCCCGCCAGGTCGGCGTTCCCTACATCGTCGTCGCCCTGAACAAGGCCGACATGGTGGACGACGAGGAGATCCTGGAGCTCGTCGAGCTCGAGGTTCGTGAGCTCCTCTCCGAGTACGAGTTCCCGGGCGACGACCTGCCGGTCGTCAAGGTCTCGGCGCTCAAGGCCCTTGAGGGCGACAAGGAGTGGGGCCAGTCCGTCCTCGACCTGATGAAGGCCGTCGACGAGAACATCCCGCAGCCCGAGCGTGACGTCGACAAGCCGTTCCTGATGCCGATCGAGGACGTCTTCACGATCACCGGTCGCGGTACGGTCGTCACCGGCCGTATCGAGCGTGGTGTCCTCAAGGTCAACGAGACCGTCGACATCGTGGGCATCAAGCAGGAGAAGACCACCACCACGGTCACCGGCATCGAGATGTTCCGCAAGCTGCTCGACGAGGGCCAGGCCGGTGAGAACGTCGGTCTGCTGCTCCGCGGCATCAAGCGCGAGGACGTCGAGCGCGGCCAGGTCATCATCAAGCCGGGCTCGGTCACCCCGCACACCGAGTTCGAGGCCCAGGCCTACATCCTGTCCAAGGACGAGGGTGGCCGCCACACGCCGTTCTTCAACAACTACCGTCCGCAGTTCTACTTCCGTACGACTGACGTGACCGGTGTTGTGACCCTCCCCGAGGGCACGGAGATGGTCATGCCGGGCGACAACACTGAGATGAAGGTCGAGCTCATCCAGCCCGTCGCCATGGAGGAGGGCCTCAAGTTCGCCATCCGTGAGGGTGGCCGGACCGTCGGCGCCGGCCAGGTCACCAAGATCAACAAGTAAGTTGATCCGACCTGGTAGCTCCTGACAGAGCTCCTGGAAGGGCCCGTACGACTTCGGTCGTACGGGCCCTTCCGCTGTTTTCCCCCATCTCTGCCTACCAGGCTTCCCGGCTCTGCCTACCAGGCGATCGGCAGGGCTTCCGGACCGCGGATCATCGTGCGCTGCCGGAACGGGACCTCGTCCGGGGGCACGGCGAGCCGCAGTCCGGGCAGACGCTCCAGCAGGGTGTCGAGCAGCAGCTCGATCTGCATGCGGGAGAAGACGGCACCCGTGCAGTAGTGCGGGCCGTTGCCGAACGCCATGTGCGCGCCGGCGTCCCGGTCGACGTCGACGAGGTCCGGATCCGGGAAGACCGCCGGATCACGGTTGGCGGCCAGGTAGGACACGTAGACCGGGTCGCCCTTGCTGACGCGGACGCCCCCGATCTCGACGTCCTCCAGGGCGATGCGGGGGAGGCCCACCGCGGTGCGGTGCGGGATGTAGCGCAGCAGTTCCTCGACGACGGCCGGGCGGGACGCCGGGTCCTCGCGCACCCGCTCCAGCAGCTCGGGCCGGGTCAGCAGCAGGAAGAACATCTGGCCGCTGTTGTTGGTGAGCGCCTCACCGCCGATCTGCAGCGGGCCGGCGACGCTGACCGCCTCCTCGTGCCGCAGCTCACCGCTCTTCACCGCCGCGCCGAGCAGCGACAGCACGTCCTGGCCGTCACTGTCGCCGCGGTCGCGGACGGCCTGCGCGATCCAGCCGAACAGGCCCTTCTTGGCCCGCTCGGAGGCCTCGGCGCCGCCCGCGGTGGAGATGATCTCCCGCGTCCAGTCGTGCACCTTCCGGCGTTCGTCGGCGGGGACGCCCATGACCTCGCACACCACGGAGATCGGGAAGGGTTCGAGCACCCGCTCGACCAGGTCGGCGGGCGGCCCGTCCTGCACCATCGCGTCGACCAGCTCGTCGAGCATCTCCTGGGCACGGGGCCGCAGCCGCCGTACCGCGCTCACCGTGTAGGCGGTCGAGGCGGCGCGGCGGAGCCGGTTGTGGTCCGGCTGATCGGCCCAGGCCAGCGCGCCGGGCCGGGGCGCGAAGTGCGGCGCCAGCCGCGTGAACTGCCGTACGGACGCCTCGGCTCGGCTGAACCGCGCGTCGTTCGTGATCGTCTTGACGTCCTCGTAGCGCGTCGCCAGCCACGCCCAGTCCTCCTCCCCGTGCGGCAGCCGGATCCGGGTCAGTGGCCCCTCCCGCATCAGCTCCGCGAGCACCGGGTCGAAGTCGGTCGCGTTCGTCCCGACGTCCGGCCAGTCCCGCACGGGAGGAAGCGACCCCTCGTCGGGCGGTCCGGCCAGGGTGGTGGTGTCTTCTGCCATGGGTCCACCATCGGACGGGGGTGGTGGGGTGTCGCGGGGGGGTGCTCCAGGTGGGGGCCCGGAAGAGACGGCCCGGTGCGGCCGCGCGGACGCGGCCGCCGGTGGCACCGACGGCCGCATCGGTCACTGCATGTTCTGCACGTGCGGATGGTCGTACGAGGCCGTGCACACGTAGATCTGCAGGTTGTAGCTCCGGCCGATGGTGAGCTGGGTGGAGCAGGCCGGGCCGAGGGAGTGCAGGCCCGTGTAGCCGGCGTCCTCGACCGGCCGCCAGCTCCCGCTGCCGCCGTCCCATTCGGCACCGTCGAGGGTCAGCAGGGGCCGTACGTCCGCACCGCATTCGGGGCAGGCCATCGGGAAGGGATCGCTGAAGCTCCAGGGGGCATGACCGCCGAGCTTGCAGCCGGGGGCGACGCTGAGGTCGTACTGGTAGTCGACGGTGTCGCAGTCCTCGGCGTCCTCGGCGTCCTCGTCCGGGTACTGGCTCTCCTCCCAGAGCTCGATCCGCTCCGCCAGGTCCTCGGGCAGCTCGTGCGGCGCCGGGTACTCGGTGACCGTCTCGGGGTGCAGGAGGCACGGCTCGGGCAGATAGTCGCTGTTGCCGATCAGCTCCGGCCGCGGGGCGGCGGTGAGCGGGTCGGTGACCTCGGCGGAGGCCCGCCAGCGCAGCCGGGCGGCGGGGACGTAGTCCTCGTGGTCGAAGGGGCACCACAGGACTTGCAGCAGGTCCGTGCCGGGCGGGCGGGGCAGCGAAGGGACGTCGGCGGCGTACAGCTGCGCCACCGGGATCAGGGGGACCGGTCCGGCCTGCGATATCCGCACCTCGGCCGAGCCCCGGTCGACGACGACACGCTCCTCCGGGGTGAGCAGCTCGGCACCCTCGGCACGCGGCCGGCTCCACGCCTCGGCGAGAGTGCGTCGCCGCAGCCGTACGTCGTCGGGGGCGATCCCGCGCAGCCGGCCCCCGACATGGTCCGAGCAGGTCGGCCATGGCTCCTCGGCGGGCCACAGCAGGGGCCCGCCGATCGAACTGTCCGCGACCGTGGGGGCACCCGCACGCGGATGCAGCCGGACGGCACTACGGGCCAGCGGCGCGACCTCCGGGAAGAGCGCGGTGACGTCGAGCGGACGGGGCGGAGTGGTACGGGACATGGGAAGAGGCTACGTGCCGCGAACGCCCTTGCCTGTACTGGTGGTTGCTGCTCGGCGCGTGCCGTCGAGGTGGGGCACCGTGGGGCCATGGCGCTCGACGGGGCACGTGATCGTGATGTCGACGGGTGCCGGTTCGCTTCCACCGCGATGCCGTTCCATGGGAAGTTGCCCCCTGAGCTGTTCACGACACGGCGCTGACGAAGCACGTCATGGGACTTGTCCGATGGAGGCGAGGTTCTTCGGTATGACCGGAAAGCGCGCGCCGATTTCGGAGACCGGACTGGGCTATGACGTATTCGCTCCTCTGTGGGCGATTCTGGAGATCGGTGCGGTGAGGAAATCGGGGGCACGGCCTCTGCGGGATGTCTCCCTCGCCGACTTCGTGGCGGGCACCGGCGCGAGATCGATCGTCTGCTGGAGCTGATCAGGGGCATCGGTGATTTCTGTCCCGAGACGATGGCGATCTTCGAGACGCAGGGAGGGTGGAACGACGGGCGCGAGGTGACGGCCGAGTCCTTGTCGATGTACTCCGGATGCATCGAGGGGTATCCTCCCGACACCGACGACCCTGTCGTGCTGCGACGCATGGTTCACATGGGCGGGGATCTTCAGTCGACCACCCTCCTGAACGCCCTTGTCGGAGCGGCCACGGTGAGAAACCCGGGCCCTGAGGCCGTCGCGCCGCTGTTGGTCGACACCGTGCGGACGGCGGGATCCCTGCTGGACGCCGACCCCGAGCGGGCTGCATCCGACACCTTCCGGATGTGGCGCGTCACCTTCCTGCCGGACGTACTGCGTCCCGATTCGCCCGCGGAGAACGGCGTCAAGGCCGGTCTCCGCACCTACGCCCACGTGCTGGAGGATCTGGTCGACCCGTATCCGTGATCGCGCCGACGGCGAACCGAAGTGTGCCGCGCGTCCGCGGGGGCGATCGGAAGGGCAGGACCGACCGGTGGGGTGGCCACGAGGCTTGAAGCAGCTTGAGGAGGGGCCGAGTTGACGGACGAAGCGCGGCTCCGGCGGGCACGGCGAGGCGGTATGAGGGCGCTGCGCGACGTGTTCTGGGCGGCACGGTCGATGCGGGCCTTGCCGGTGGAGGCGGGCGCGCCGGGCCGGCCGGACGCACGCTTTCGCGCAGCCGGTGTCCCGGACCCCGAGCGCTCGCCGCGTCCGTGGACACGTCCGGCGAAGGGGGAGCCGGGCGCCGAGCCCGGCGCCCGGTGGACGCGCAGGACCGTGCGCGCCCCCTGGGACGCGTGACCGTGTCAGGGCGGCAGGTCACCCCCGTCCCGGAGTCCCTGCTCGCGCGCACCGCCTTCGCCTCGCTCGGCGGCATCGTGGAGATCGCCGCGGTGAACGCGACGGGCACGTGGAGACTCGCCGACGTCTCGGTGGGAGGCTTCCTGGCGGCCAGGAGTGGCGAGGTGGCACGCCTGCTGGACGGCATCCGGGCGGTGGGGCGGTTCGGCGCACCGGCGATGGCGATCGCGGAGGAGCTCGGGTACCTGCGCGAACACCCGGTGACCTCGGCGTCCCTCCTGCTGTGGTCCGGGGCCGTGACCGGGGTCCCGCAGCCCCTCGAACGGCTTGAGGAACCGGAGGTCGTGCGGCGCATGTGCCGTATGGGCGCGGACCTCCAGTCGACCTGCTTCCTGGAGGCACTGACAGCGGCCGCCATCACGGCACGGGTGGAGCCCGGGGAGGGAGCGGAGCGCATCGCCGGCATCCTCCGCACCGCCTGCGACCTGGCGGACGCCACGGGCCGCAGCTCCGCCGAGACGGTCTTCCGCATGTGGCGGGTGGCTCGTCTGCCCGCCATCCTCCGCCCCGGGAGCCACGCACCCGAGTGGGGCAAGACGGGCTACCGGGCGTACGACGAACAGCTGGAGCGCCTGCTCGCTCCGGGGGTGTGAGGCGCAGGCCCGCCCGGCGGGCCCCGGCATCGGCTCGGCAGCGTCGGCGGAGCGCATTCGAAGTGTGGTGAGGCGGAGGCGCTGTCGGACGCCATGAAGGCGGGGGTGGATCCTCGGACCGTCTCCAAGGCCGTCGAGGTGCCCCCGGGCGCCCAGGCGTTCTGGCGGCGGCTCGAAACCACGGAGACCGACGACGCCGCAGCCGAACTGCGGTGGCCTCTCCGGACGGATCGCGTGCTGCGGGCGGGCGGCTGGTTTCAGAGCAGGTCGATCCCCGTGACGACCTGGGAAAGCATCCTGCGGGAGACCGGTGAATACGAGATGCACGATGCCGCGCGCCGGTTCCTCGCTGAATTCGGTCACGTCGGGATTCCCTCCCGTACACCCTTGGACACCATGCCGTGGATGGACTTCCGGCTGGACCCGCTCCTGGCCATGTGGGACGCCGAGATTCTCGACGACCTCGGTGAGCAGGCCGGAGTCGATCTCTATCCCCTCGGCATGGTCGACCGCCGGAACCGGTACCTGGCGATGGCGGACGACGGCGCGGTCTACATGGGCATGGACACGGTCTCGCTGTGGGCCGCAACACCCGACGAGGCCCTGGAAAAGCTCACCAGGCCGGTTCGTCCGGAAGTCGGCTGCTGATCACGGACGGGGCGGGAGGTCGGGCCCCCGGTTTGACCTACGTCACGCTCGGGGTATTCTCTCCGGCTCGATTGGCCAGCCCGCTGTCGTGTATGGCAGACTAGCGGGGTTGCTCGGTCGAGTGCCGATGCTGCGCGCCTCCCGCCGGGAGGACTGGAAGCGAGTCCCACAGTACTCGTCGCCCAATCTGTCGGAAGGCAGCGCTGGGGCGGACGTACGGGAATCTTCCGGGAAGTGTCAGCGGGGTGCCGACCAGGCGCCCGGTGGGTGTTCAGCCCCCGGTCCAGCGGTTGCCTTCAGGGCTGAGCCGCGTCCCGAGCAGGGAAATCCCTTGTGGATATCTCTGTCAGTGGGAGCGCGACACGCCCGACCGCGTGGGTCGGAGGTCAGGACGCGGACCCTCGGGTTCCAGAGCGTTTTTACGAGACAAAGGACTACTGAGTAGCCATGGCGGGACAGAAGATCCGCATCCGGCTCAAGGCCTACGACCACGAGGTCATCGACTCCTCGGCGAAGAAGATCGTCGAGACGGTGACCCGCACTGGTGCGTCGGTCGCGGGCCCGGTGCCGCTGCCCACTGAGAAGAACGTGTACTGCGTCATCAAGTCGCCGCACAAGTACAAGGACTCGCGCGAGCACTTCGAGATGCGCACGCACAAGCGCCTGATCGACATCCTCGACCCGACGCCCAAGACCGTTGACTCTCTGATGCGACTCGACCTCCCGGCCGGTGTCGACATCGAGATCAAGCTCTAGGGATCGGTGATCTGAGAATGGCTAAGCAGATCAAGGGCATCCTGGGCGAGAAGCTCGGCATGACGCAGGTGTGGGACGAGAACAACCGTGTTGTTCCGGTCACCGTCGTCAAGGCCGGCCCCAACGTCGTCACCCAGGTCCGTACGAACGACACCGACGGCTACGAGTCGGTCCAGATCGCCTTCGGCGAGATCGACCCGCGCAAGGTGAACAAGCCCCTCAAGGGCCACTTCGCCAAGGCCGACGTCACCCCCCGTCGTCACCTCGTCGAGATCCGCACCGCGGACGCCTCCGAGTACACGCTGGGTCAGGAGATCTCCGCTGAGGTCTTCGAGGCCGGCGTCAAGGTGGACGTGACCGGCAAGAGCAAGGGCAAGGGCTTCGCCGGTGTCATGAAGCGTCACAACTTCAAGGGCCTCGGCGCCGGACACGGCACCCAGCGCAAGCACCGCTCTCCCGGTTCCATCGGTGGCTGTGCCACCCCGGGCCGTGTGTTCAAGGGCCTCCGCATGGCGGGTCGCATGGGCAACGAGCGGGTCACCACCCAGAACCTGACCGTTCACGCCGTTGACGCGGAGAAGGGCCTGCTCCTTATCAAGGGCGCGGTTCCTGGTCCGAACGGCGGCCTCGTCCTGGTCCGCACCGCGGCCAAGGGGGCCTGAGGACTATGAGCACCATTGACATTCTGTCGCCCTCCGGCGACACCGCCGGGACCGTTGAGCTCCCGGCCGAGATCTTCGACGTAGAGAAGATCAGCATCCCGCTGCTTCACCAGGTCGTCGTTGCGCAGCTGGCCGCTGCCCGTCAGGGCACGCACAAGGTCAAGCGTCGTGGCGAGGTCCGCGGTGGTGGCAAGAAGCCTTACCGCCAGAAGGGCACCGGCCGCGCCCGTCAGGGTTCGACTCGTGCGCCGCAGTTCGCCGGCGGTGGCGTCGTGCACGGTCCCGTGCCGCGTGACTACTCGCAGCGGACCCCGAAGAAGATGAAGGCCGCGGCCCTGCGCCACGCCCTCACCGACCGGGCCCGCAACAACCGCATCCACGTCGTCACCGGCGTGGTCGACGGCGGGATCTCCACCAAGGCCGCGAAGGGCCTGCTCGGCAAGATCTCGGAGCGCAAGAACGTGCTCCTGGTCATCGAGCGCTCCGACGAGGCCGCGCTGCTTTCCGCGCGCAACCTGCCCCAGGTCCACATCCTGGAGCCGGGCCAGCTGAACACGTACGACGTTCTCGTCTCGGACGACGTGGTCTTCACCCAGGCCGCTTTCGAGTCCTTCGTGTCTGGCCCCCAGGCCGCTGACACCGAAGGGAGCGAAGCCTGATGGCTACGCGTCACCCGAGCATCGCCTCGAAGGCCGCCAAGGCCGCGAAGGCTGCGCGCGTCGCCAAGGCGAAGCGCCACGCCACCGAGGGCAAGAACACCGTCGAGACCCCGCTGAGCAAGTCCTTCACGGACCCCCGTGACGTGCTCCTCAAGCCGGTCGTCTCGGAGAAGAGCTACGCGCTGCTCGACGAGGGCAAGTACACCTTCATCGTCGACCCGCGGGCCAACAAGACCCAGATCAAGGAGGCCGTCCAGGCGGTCTTCTCGGTCAAGGTCACCGGGGTCAACACGATCAACCGTCAGGGCAAGCGCAAGCGCACCCGCACCGGCTTCGGCAAGCGTGCGGACAGCAAGCGCGCGATCGTGACCCTCGCTGAGGGCGACCGTATCGACATCTTCGGCCAGGCCTCCTAACGGAGCGCCCTGGTCCGAATATCGGACGAGGACTGAGAAATGGGAATCCGCAAGTACAAGCCGACTACGCCGGGCCGTCGTGGCTCCAGCGTCGCCGACTTCGTCGAGGTCACGCGGTCCACGCCGGAGAAGTCGCTGGTCCGCCCGCTGCACAGCAAGGGCGGCCGTAACAACGCCGGTCGTGTGACCGTTCGCCACCAGGGTGGCGGACACAAGCGCGCCTACCGTGTGATCGACTTCCGTCGTCACGACAAGGACGGCGTGCCGGCGAAGGTCGCGCACATCGAGTACGACCCCAACCGCACCGCGCGCATCGCGCTGCTGCACTACGCGGACGGCGAGAAGCGCTACATCCTCGCCCCGCGCAACCTGCAGCAGGGTGACCGCGTCGAGAACGGTCCCGGGGCCGACATCAAGCCGGGCAACAACCTGGCGCTCCGCAACATCCCGGTCGGTACCACGATCCACGCGATCGAGATCCGTCCCGGTGGCGGTGCCAAGTTCGCCCGCTCCGCCGGTGCCTCGGTGCAGCTGCTCGCGAAGGAGGGCACCATGGCCCACCTCCGCATGCCCTCCGGTGAGATCCGCCTGGTCGACCAGCGCTGCCGCGCGACGGTCGGCGAGGTCGGCAACGCCGAGCAGAGCAACATCAACTGGGGTAAGGCCGGCCGCAAGCGCTGGCTGGGCGTTCGCCCGACCGTTCGCGGTGTGGCGATGAACCCGGTTGACCACCCGCACGGTGGTGGTGAGGGCAAGACCTCCGGTGGTCGCCACCCGGTCTCCCCGTGGGGTCAGAAGGAGGGTCGTACTCGTTCGCCGAAGAAGGCTTCGAACAAGTACATCGTCCGCCGCCGCAAGACGAACAAGAAGCGCTAGGAGCGGGTTTAGATGCCGCGCAGTCTCAAGAAGGGGCCCTTCGTCGACGACCACCTGATCAAGAAGGTGGACGTACAGAACGAAGCCGGCACCAAGAACGTCATCAAGACCTGGTCCCGTCGCTCGATGATCATCCCGGCCATGCTCGGCCACACGATCGCGGTGCACAACGGCAAGACCCACATTCCGGTGTTTGTCACCGAGTCGATGGTCGGCCACAAGCTCGGCGAGTTCTCGCCGACGCGCACCTTCCGGGGTCACGTCAAGGACGACCGGAAGTCGAAGCGCCGCTAACAGCGGGGTGGAATGACCATGACAGACACTGGAAGGACAACCATGGAAGCCAGGGCCCAGGCGCGGTACATCCGCGTCACGCCCATGAAGGCCCGCCGCGTGGTGGACCTTATCCGTGGCATGGATGCCACGGAGGCTCAGGCGGTCCTGCGTTTCGCCCCGCAGGCCGCGAGCGTGCCGGTCGGCAAGGTGCTTGACAGCGCCATCGCCAACGCCGCGCACAACTACGACCACACCGACGCCGACAGCCTCTTCATCTCCGAGGCGTACGTCGACGAGGGCCCGACCCTGAAGCGGTTCCGTCCGCGCGCCCAGGGCCGCGCCTACCGGATCCGCAAGCGGACCAGCCACATCACCGTGGTCGTCAGCAGCAAGGAAGGAACCCGGTAATGGGCCAGAAGGTTAACCCGCATGGGTTCCGGCTCGGTGTCACGACCGACTTCAAGTCGCGTTGGTACGCCGACAAGCTGTACAAGGACTACGTCAAGGAAGACGTCGCCATCCGTCGGATGATGACGTCCGGCATGGAGCGCGCCGGTATCTCGAAGGTTGAGATCGAGCGCACCCGTGACCGCGTGCGTGTGGACATCCACACCGCTCGTCCGGGCATCGTCATCGGCCGCCGTGGCGCCGAGGCCGACCGCATCCGCGGCGACCTCGAGAAGCTCACGGGCAAGCAGGTCCAGCTGAACATCCTCGAGGTCAAGAACCCCGAGACCGACGCTCAGCTGGTTGCCCAGGCCGTTGCCGAGCAGCTCTCCTCCCGCGTCTCCTTCCGCCGCGCCATGCGTAAGAGCATGCAGTCGGCGATGAAGGCGGGCGCCAAGGGCATCAAGATCCAGTGCGGTGGCCGCCTCGGTGGCGCCGAGATGTCCCGCTCGGAGTTCTACCGCGAGGGCCGCGTGCCCCTGCACACGCTCCGCGCGAACGTCGACTACGGCTTCTTCGAGGCCAAGACGACCTTCGGCCGCATCGGCGTGAAGGTCTGGATCTACAAGGGCGACGTCAAGAACATCGCCGAGGTCCGCGCCGAGAACGCCGCTGCCCGCGCCGGCAACCGCCCGGCCCGTGGTGGCAACGACCGCCCGGCCGGCCGTGGTGGCCGTGGTGGCGAGCGTGGCGGTCGCGGCCGCAAGCCGCAGCAGCAGGCTCCCGCCGCCGAGGCCCCCAAGGCCGAGGCGACCGCCGCTGCTCCGGCTGAGAGCACCGGAACGGAGGCCTGACCGACATGCTGATCCCCCGTAGGGTCAAGCACCGCAAGCAGCACCACCCGAAGCGCCGTGGTCAGGCCAAGGGCGGTACGCAGGTTGCGTTCGGCGAGTACGGCATCCAGGCCCTCACGCCGGCGTACGTGACCAACCGCCAGATCGAGGCGGCTCGTATCGCGATGACCCGCCACATCAAGCGTGGCGGCAAGGTCTGGATCAACATCTACCCGGACCGCCCGCTGACGAAGAAGCCCGCCGAGACCCGCATGGGTTCCGGTAAGGGTTCCCCCGAGTGGTGGGTCGCGAACGTGCACCCGGGCCGGGTCATGTTCGAGCTGTCCTACCCCAACGAGAAGATCGCCCGTGAGGCCCTGACTCGCGCAGCCCACAAGCTGCCGATGAAGTGCCGGATCGTCAAGCGCGAGGCAGGTGAAGCGTGATGTCGGCCGGTACCAAGGCGTCCGAGCTGCGCGAACTGGGTGACGAGGAGCTTCTTGCGAAGCTTCGCGAAGCCAAGGAAGAGCTGTTCAACCTCCGCTTCCAGGCGGCGACCGGTCAGCTCGAGAACCACGGTCGGCTCAAGGCCGTCCGTAAGGACATCGCGCGGATCTACACCCTGATGCGTGAGCGCGAGCTGGGCATCGAGACGGTGGAGAGCGCCTGATGAGCGAGAGCAACGTGACTGAGCAGAAGACCGAGCGCGGTTTCCGCAAGACCCGTGAGGGTCTGGTCGTCAGCGACAAGATGGACAAGACCGTCGTCGTCGCCGTCGAGGACCGCGTCAAGCACGCGCTGTACGGCAAGGTCATCCGCCGTACGAACAAGCTCAAGGCCCACGACGAGCAGAACGCTGCGGGCGTCGGCGACCGCGTCCTCCTCATGGAGACCCGGCCGCTGTCCGCGACGAAGCGCTGGCGCGTCGTCGAGATTCTCGAGAAGGCCAAGTAATCCCTCCTAGGGGGACCCCCTAGGAACAGTTCCGCCAGGCTCGGCAGGGGCCCGTCCATGCGGGCGGCCCCTGCCGGGAACCGGCAGACAATCAGGAGATAGACGTGATCCAGCAGGAGTCGCGACTGCGTGTCGCCGACAACACTGGTGCGAAGGAGATCCTTTGCATCCGTGTGCTCGGTGGCTCCGGTCGCCGCTACGCGGGCATCGGTGACGTCATCGTCGCCACCGTCAAGGACGCGATCCCCGGTGGCAACGTGAAGAAGGGTGACGTCGTCAAGGCGGTCATCGTTCGCACCGTCAAGGAGCGCCGCCGTCCGGACGGCTCGTACATCCGCTTCGACGAGAACGCCGCCGTCATTCTGAAGAACGACGGCGACCCTCGCGGCACCCGTATCTTCGGCCCCGTCGGCCGTGAGCTGCGCGAGAAGAAGTTCATGAAGATCATCTCGCTCGCGCCGGAGGTGCTGTAAGCATGAAGATCAAGAAGGGCGACCTGGTCCAGGTCATCACCGGCAAGGACAAGGGCAAGCAGGGCAAGGTCATTGCCGCTTACCCGCGCGACGAGCGCGTCCTGGTCGAGGGTGTCAACCGGGTCAAGAAGCACACCAAGGCCGGCCCTACCGCTCGCGGTTCGCAGGCCGGCGGCATCGTGACCACCGAGGCCCCGATTCACGTGAGCAACGTTCAGCTCGTCGTGGAGAAGGACGGCAACAAGGTCGTCACGCGTGTCGGTTACCGCTTCGACGACGAGGGCAACAAGATCCGCGTTGCCAAGCGGACGGGTGAGGACATCTGATGGCTACCACCACCACTCCGCGTCTCAAGACGAAGTACCGCGAGGAGATCGCGGGCAAGCTGCGTGAGGAGTTCTCGTACGAGAACGTCATGCAGGTTCCCGGCCTCGTCAAGATCGTGGTCAACATGGGTGTGGGCGACGCCGCCCGCGACTCCAAGCTGATCGAGGGCGCCATCCGCGACCTCACCACGATCACCGGTCAGAAGCCGGCCGTCACCAAGGCCCGCAAGTCCATCGCGCAGTTCAAGCTGCGTGAGGGTCAGCCGATCGGTGCCCACGTCACGCTCCGTGGCGACCGCATGTGGGAGTTCCTGGACCGTACCCTGTCGCTCGCGCTGCCGCGCATCCGCGACTTCCGCGGCCTGTCCCCCAAGCAGTTCGACGGCCGTGGCAACTACACCTTCGGTCTCACGGAGCAGGTCATGTTCCACGAGATCGACCAGGACAAGATCGACCGTACCCGGGGCATGGACATCACCGTGGTGACCACGGCGGCCAACGACGCTGAGGGCCGTGCCCTTCTCCGTCACCTCGGCTTCCCCTTCAAGGAGGCGTAAGCGAGATGGCGAAGAAGGCTCTGATTGCCAAGGCTGCTCGTAAGCCCAAGTTCGGTGTGCGCGGCTACACCCGCTGCCAGCGCTGCGGCCGCCCGCACTCCGTGTACCGCAAGTTCGGCCTGTGCCGCGTGTGCCTTCGTGAGATGGCTCACCGTGGCGAGCTGCCGGGCGTGACCAAGAGCTCCTGGTAATCCCCTAATTCGGGATTCCAGAGGCTCTCGGTAAGCAAAGGGCACTGTCGGGGGCCCACCCCTCCATGGCTTAGGCTAGGAGGGTTGGGCGCCCGACGCCCGTACGACTTACTACGCCGTAGGTCCCCGCGCCGCACCCGTCCCGCCCATGAGTGGGGAGAGGGATGGCGCATACAGGAAACCCCGGCGAGAGAGGCCGAAGGCCAATTCATGACCATGACTGATCCGATCGCAGACATGCTTACGCGTCTGCGTAACGCGAACTCGGCATACCACGACTCCGTGTCGATGCCGCACAGCAAGATCAAGTCGCACATCGCGGAGATCCTCCAGCAGGAGGGCTTCATCACGGGCTGGAAGGTCGAGGACGCCGAGGTCGGCAAGAACCTCGTCCTCGAGCTGAAGTTCGGCCCGAACCGTGAGCGCTCCATCGCGGGCATCAAGCGGATCTCCAAGCCCGGTCTCCGGGTTTACGCGAAGTCCACCAACCTGCCGAAGGTGCTCGGCGGCCTCGGCGTGGCGATCATCTCCACGTCTCACGGGCTCCTCACCGACAAGCAGGCCGGCAAGAAGGGCGTAGGCGGAGAAGTTCTCGCCTACGTCTGGTAGCGGAAGGGAACGGAGGAAACAGCTATGTCGCGTATTGGCAAGCTCCCCATCACGGTTCCCGCCGGCGTGGACGTCACCATCGACGGCCGTACGGTCCAGGTGAAGGGCCCCAAGGGCAACCTCACCCACACCGTCGCGTCGCCGATCGAGATCGCTAAGGGTGAGGACGGCGTCCTGAACGTCACCCGCCCGAACGACGAGCGTCAGAACAAGGCCCTCCACGGCCTGTCCCGCACGCTGGTGGCGAACATGATCACCGGCGTGACCCAGGGTTACGTGAAGAAGCTCGAGATCAGCGGTGTCGGTTACCGCGTTGTCGCCAAGGGCTCCAACCTGGAGTTCTCGCTCGGCTACAGCCACCCGATCACCGTCGAGGCCCCCGAGGGCATCACCTTCAAGGTGGAGGCCCCCACCCGTTTCTCGGTCGAGGGCATCGACAAGCAGAAGGTCGGCGAGGTTGCGGCCAACATCCGCAAGCTGCGCAAGCCCGACCCGTACAAGGCCAAGGGCGTCAAGTACGAAGGCGAAGTCATCCGCCGCAAGGTCGGAAAGGCGGGTAAGTAAGCCATGGCATACGGTGTCAAGATTGCTAAGGGCGACGCTTACAAGCGTGCTGCCATCAAGCGTCGTCACATCCGGATCCGTAAGCACATCTCGGGTACGGCTGAGCGTCCGCGCCTGGTCGTGACGCGCTCCAACCGTCACATCGTGGCCCAGGTCATCGACGACGTGCAGGGTCACACCCTCGCGTCGGCGTCGACCCTGGACACCACGATCCGCGGTGGCGAGGGCGACAAGTCCGCGCAGGCCAAGTCGGTCGGCGCCCTGGTCGCCGAGCGCGCCAAGGCCGCCGGTGTCGAGACTGTCGTATTCGACCGTGGTGGAAACCAGTACGCCGGGCGCATCGCCGCCCTGGCGGACGCCGCCCGCGAAGCCGGACTCAAGTTCTGAGTCGGTTCCGTAGCTAGCGGAAACAGAGAGAGGTAATTCCAATGGCTGGACCCCAGCGCCGCGGTGGCGGTGCCGGTGGCGGCGAGCGGCGGGACCGGAAGGGCCGTGACGGCGGCGCAGCTGCTGCCGAGAAGACCGCGTACGTTGAGCGCGTTGTCGCGATCAACCGCGTCGCCAAGGTTGTGAAGGGTGGTCGTCGCTTCAGCTTCACCGCGCTGGTCGTGGTGGGCGACGGTGACGGCACCGTGGGTGTCGGTTACGGCAAGGCCAAGGAGGTGCCGGCCGCCATCGCCAAGGGTGTTGAGGAGGCCAAGAAGCACTTCTTCAAGGTCCCCCGTATCCAGGGCACCATCCCGCACCCGATCACGGGTGAGAAGGCGGCGGGCGTCGTCCTGCTCAAGCCTGCTTCCCCCGGTACCGGCGTTATCGCCGGTGGCCCGGTGCGTGCAGTGCTCGAGTGCGCCGGCGTTCACGACATCCTGTCGAAGTCGCTCGGTTCTTCCAACGCGATCAACATCGTGCACGCGACCGTGGAGGCCCTCAAGGGCCTGCAGCGTCCCGAGGAGATCGCGGCTCGCCGTGGTCTGCCCCTCGAGGACGTCGCCCCCGCGGCTCTTCTCCGTGCGCGTGCCGGGGCTGGTGCGTAATGGCGCAGCTCAAGATCACGCAGGTGAAGTCGTACATCGGCAGCAAGCAGAACCACCGTGACACCCTGCGCTCCCTTGGTCTCAAGGGCATCAACACGCAGGTCGTCAAGGAGGACCGCCCCGAGTTCCGCGGCATGGTGCACACCGTCCGCCACCTCGTGACGGTCGAGGAGGTCGACTGATCATGGCGGAGAACAACCCGCTCAAGATCCACAACCTCCGTCCCGCCCCCGGCGCCAAGACCGCCAAGACCCGTGTGGGTCGTGGTGAGGCGTCGAAGGGTAAGACGGCCGGTCGTGGTACCAAGGGCACGAAGGCCCGCTACCAGGTTCCGGAGCGCTTCGAGGGTGGCCAGATGCCCCTCCACATGCGTCTCCCGAAGCTGAAGGGCTTCAAGAACCCGTTCAGGACCGAGTTCCAGGTCGTGAACCTCGACAAGCTGGCCGCGCTGTACCCGGAGGGTGGCGAGGTCACCGTCGAGGGTCTCGTCGCCAAGGGTGCCGTTCGCAAGAACAGCCTCGTCAAGGTCCTCGGCCAGGGCGAGATCTCCGTGGCGCTGCAGGTGACGGTCGACGCCGTCTCCGGCTCCGCCAAGGAGAAGATCACCGCCGCCGGCGGTACCGTCACCGAGCTCGTCTGAATCCATCAGGCGTCTCGATGACTTGAGCGATCCCGACCGGGGATGCCCCACAAATGGGGCATCCCCGGTTGGTCGTTCCAAGGGGGGCAGTGTCGCCGGTAAGGTGGCCTGCACTGTTGATTTTCGTCCGGCGTGGCCCTTGGGGAACTCCGGACGGTCTTTGACTGTTGGTTAGCTGTCAGTAATCCGTCGAACCTCAAGACCGTCACCTCTGACGCAGTAGCGCGGGGGTCGCAGGAGGCACCGTGCTCACCGCGTTCGCCCGGGCGTTCAGGACGCCCGACCTGCGCAAGAAGCTGCTCTTCACGCTCGGCATCATCGTGGTCTACCGCGTCGGTACCCACATCCCGATCCCGGGCGTCGACTACAAGAACGTCCAGACCTGTATCGACGTGGCCAAGGGCAACCAGGGTCTGTTCGGCCTGGTCAACATGTTCAGTGGTGGCGCGCTGCTGCAGATCACGATCTTCGCGCTCGGCATCATGCCGTACATCACGGCGAGCATCATTCTGCAGCTGCTGACGGTGGTGATCCCGCGCCTCGAAGCCCTCAAGAAGGAGGGCCAGGCCGGCACCGCGAAGATCACGCAGTACACCCGTTACCTGACGGTGGCCCTCGCCATCCTCCAGGGCACCGGCCTGGTCGCGACCGCGCGCAGCGGCGCCCTGTTCAGTGGCTGCCCGGTGGCCAACCAGATCGTGCCGGACCAGTCGATCTTCACGACCATCACCATGGTCGTCACCATGACCGCCGGTACGGCCGTCGTCATGTGGCTCGGTGAGCTCGTCACCGACCGCGGTATCGGCAACGGCATGTCGATCCTGATGTTCATCTCGATCGCCGCGACGTTCCCGTCCGCGCTGTGGGCCATCAAGGAGCAGGGCTCGCTGGCCGACGGCTGGATCGAGTTCGGCACCGTGATCCTCGTCGGTCTCGTCATGGTCGGCCTGGTCGTCTTCGTCGAGCAGGCTCAGCGCCGCATTCCGGTCCAGTACGCGAAGCGCATGATCGGCCGCCGTTCCTACGGTGGTACGTCCACCTACATCCCGTTGAAGGTGAATCAGGCGGGTGTGATTCCTGTCATCTTCGCCTCGTCGCTGCTCTATATTCCGGCACTGGTCGCGCAGTTCTCGAAGGGCGATTCCGGCTGGAAGACCTGGGTTACCCAGAATCTGACCAAGGGCGACCATCCGATTTACATCAGTATGTACTTCCTTCTGATCGTTTTCTTCGCGTTCTTCTACGTGGCGATCTCGTTCAACCCCGAGGAAGTCGCGGACAACATGAAGAAGTATGGTGGCTTCATCCCGGGTATCCGGGCTGGCCGACCGACCGCTGAGTACCTCAGCTACGTGCTCAACCGGATCACCTGGCCGGGTTCGCTGTATCTGGGTCTGATCGCTCTCGTACCGACGATGGCGTTGGTTGGCTTCGGGGCAAGCCAGAACTTCCCGTTCGGTGGCACCAGCATCCTGATCATCGTGGGTGTCGGTCTCGAGACGGTGAAGCAGATCGAGAGCCAGCTTCAGCAGCGCAATTACGAAGGGTTCCTCCGCTGATGCGAATCGTCCTCGTCGGGCCGCCCGGTGCCGGCAAGGGAACGCAGGCTGCGTTCCTCGCCAAGAACCTGTCGATCCCGCACATCTCCACGGGCGACCTGTTCCGCGCCAACATCAGCAGGCAGACGGAACTGGGCAAACTGGCGAAGTCCTACATGGACAAGGGCGAGCTGGTACCCGACGAGGTCACCATCGCGATGGCCAAGGACCGCATGGAGCAGCCCGACGCGGAGAACGGCTTCCTCCTGGACGGCTTCCCGCGCAACGTCTCGCAGGCCGAGGCGCTGGACGAGATGCTGCAGTCCGAGGGCATGAAGCTGGACGCGGTTCTGGACCTGGAGGTCCCCGAGGACGAGGTGGTCAAGCGCATCGCCGGCCGCCGCATCTGCCGCAACGACTCGGCGCACGTCTTCCACGTCACGTACAAGCAGCCGAAGAAGGAAGGCGTCTGCGACGTCTGCGGCGGCGAGCTGTACCAGCGGGACGACGACTCCGAGGAGACCGTCCGCAAGCGCCTCGAGGTCTACCACACGCAGACCGAGCCGATCATCGACTACTACAAGGCCCAGGGCCTGGTCGTCACGATCTCCGCGCTCGGCAAGGTGGAGGAGGTCACGGGTCGCGCGATGGAGGCCCTGGCCCGCGAGGCCGCGTAGTCCCGCGGGACGCGGGAACGCACAGCCGGCACGTCACTTCGGCCGCGGCATCCTGAGAGGGTGTCGCGGCCGAGGTGTGGGAGCTGTCCCCGCGTCGACGGGAGTCCCGCGTCGGGGGAACGCCCCCGAGCCCGCAGGCGGCGGAATCCCGCGTCGGCGGAGACACTCCCGCGCCGGCGGACGGTCCCGCCCCTCCGGCGCCGGCCGCGCCGCAACCCCCCGTATCGTTGAAGCTGAAGCGTCCGTACTCTCCGGTCAGAAAGGCCGCAGCCGCCATGGTGCAGATCAAGACCCCCGAGCAGATCGCCAAGATGCGCGAGGCGGGGCTGGTCGTCGCCGCCATTCATGCGGCCACCCGTGAGGCGGCCGTGCCCGGCGCCACCACCAAGGACCTCGACGAAGTGGCCCGCAAGGTGCTCGCCGAGTACGGGGCGAAGTCGAACTTCCTCGGGTACGGCGGCTTCCCGGCGACGATCTGCACCTCGGCCAACGAGGTCGTCGTCCACGGCATCCCGGACGAGAAGACCGTCCTGAAGGACGGCGACATCATCTCCATCGACGCCGGCGCGATCGTGGACGGCTGGCACGGCGACGCCGCGTTCACGGCGTTCGTCGGCAGCGGTCACGCCCCGGAGCTGGTCGAGCTCTCCCGGGTGACCGAGGAGTCGATGTGGGCGGGCATCGCGGCGATGAAGCAGGGCAACCGCCTCGTGGACGTCTCCCGCGCCATCGAGACGTACATCCGCCGTCAGCCCAAGCCCGGCGGCGGCCGCTACGGGATCATCGAGGACTACGGCGGCCACGGCATCGGCACCGAGATGCACATGGACCCGCACCTGCTGAACTACGTCGAGCGCAGGCGCGGAAAGGGTCCCAAGCTGATCCCCGGTCTCTGTCTCGCCATCGAGCCGATGGTGTCGCTCGGCACGCCGAAGACCGAGGTCCTCGAGGACGAATGGACCGTCATCACGACGGACGGCACCTGGTCCTCGCACTGGGAGCACTCCGTCGCGCTGACGGAGCAGGGTCCGCTGGTCCTCACCGCCCCGGACGGGGGCAAGGCCAAGCTGGCCGAGTACGGCATCACCGCCGCCCCGGACCCGCTCGCCTGATCGGCGCGCGACCTGTTCCGACGGCGCACGGCCCTGCCGGCCGCGCCGTCGCTTTCACCCGCTGGCTTAAAGATCTCCCCAGCTGGGCATTCTTTCTCGATTCGTCTTTCCGAGACCACTGACGTAGACTGACTCGTCGGCTCCCGTGCACCCGCATGCCTGCATGCACCCGCGGGGAGCCGATCAAGGTAGTCGATTCGAAGGGCGAAGCGTGGCCAAGAAGCAAGGTGCCATCGAGATCGAGGGCACTGTCGTCGAGTCTCTTCCGAACGCCATGTTCAAGGTCGAGCTCCAGAACGGCCACCAGGTCCTGGCACACATCAGCGGCAAGATGCGTATGCACTACATCCGCATCCTCCCTGACGACCGGGTCGTGGTGGAGCTGTCTCCGTACGACCTGACGCGTGGCCGGATCGTCTACCGGTACAAGTAGATCTTGCCTTTACTCCGTGTTCCCGTTCCGGGGCGCGGGGGGTGGCACTGACCCGGAGAACCTCACCCAATGAAGGTCAAGCCGAGCGTCAAGAAGATCTGCGACAAGTGCAGGGTGATCCGCCGTCACGGCCGGGTCATGGTCATCTGCGACAACCCGCGCCACAAGCAGCGCCAGGGCTGACGCACGACCGCACCTTCTGCACCCGCAGATCTCGCGCGACGCATAGCAGTACATGTTCATACGCAGAACCCGGACCCGAACGTTCAGATCGCAGATCAGTCCACTTCGGTTCCGACACCCCCGGGCGGAGGCCGGGGACCCAGTTCGTACCTGGTACGGCGGCTGGGAGCCGGTTCTGCGGAAGACCTCCGAACGACAACTGGAGCCATTGAATGGCACGCGTTTCCGGTGTTGACATCCCGCGCGACAAGCGTGTGGAGGTCGCCCTCACCTACGTGTTCGGCATCGGCCGGACCCTTTCCCAGCAGACGCTGGCCGAGACCGGCGTGAACCCGAACACCCGCGTTCGTGACCTCTCCGAGGAGGAGCTGGTCAAGATCCGCGAGTACGTGGACGCCAATCTGAAGACCGAGGGTGACCTCCGTCGTGAGATTCAGGCCGACATCCGCCGCAAGGTCGAGATCGGCTGCTACCAGGGTCTGCGCCACCGCCGTGGCCTGCCCGTCCACGGTCAGCGCACCAGCACGAACGCTCGTACCCGCAAGGGCCCGCGTCGCGCCATCGCCGGTAAGAAGAAGCCGGGCAAGAAGTAGTCCTCAGCGGACGCTCATCAGCGGTCTTCGCTGTAGGACCGACCACCTCCCGTAGGAGTAATAGATGCCCCCCAAGGGTCGTCAGGGCGCTGCCAAGAAGGTGCGCCGCAAGGAAAAGAAGAACGTCGCTCACGGCCACGCGCACATCAAGAGCACGTTCAACAACACGATCGTCTCGATCACGGACCCCTCGGGCAACGTGATCTCCTGGGCCTCCGCCGGCCACGTCGGCTTCAAGGGCTCGCGCAAGTCCACCCCCTTCGCCGCGCAGATGGCCGCCGAGTCGGCCGCCCGCCGCGCGCAGGAGCACGGCATGCGCAAGGTCGACGTCTTCGTGAAGGGCCCGGGCTCCGGTCGCGAGACCGCGATCCGCTCCCTCCAGGCCACGGGCCTCGAGGTCGGCTCCATCCAGGACGTCACCCCCACCCCGCACAACGGCTGCCGTCCGCCCAAGCGCCGCCGCGTCTGAGGCTCGGTTGTCTTGAGGTTTCGGGCGGTACGGCTCTTCGGAGCGGTACCGCCCGTACCCTTGCAATACCCGCACTGTGAAACGTGCGGTTCCGTCGGGCGTCAAATAGCGGGCGTCCACGAAAGAAGGATCTGATCCACACATGCTGATCGCTCAGCGTCCCTCGTTGACCGAAGAGGTCGTCGACGAGTTCCGCTCCCGGTTCGTGATCGAGCCGCTGGAGCCGGGCTTCGGTTACACCCTCGGCAACTCCCTGCGTCGTACGCTCCTCTCCTCGATCCCGGGTGCGGCGGTCACGTCCATCCGCATCGACGGCGTTCTGCACGAGTTCACCACCGTGCCGGGCGTCAAGGAGGACGTCACCGACCTGATCCTCAACATCAAGCAGCTGGTCGTCTCCTCGGAGCACGACGAGCCCGTCGTGATGTACCTGCGCAAGCAGGGCCCGGGTCTCGTCACCGCCGCCGACATCGCGCCCCCGGCCGGCGTCGAGGTGCACAACCCCGACCTGGTCCTCGCCACGCTCAACGGCAAGGGCAAGCTGGAGATGGAGCTGACCGTCGAGCGCGGTCGCGGCTACGTCTCCGCCGTGCAGAACAAGCAGGTGGGCCAGGAGATCGGCCGGATCCCGGTCGACTCCATCTACAGCCCCGTGCTGAAGGTCACGTACAAGGTCGAGGCGACCCGTGTCGAGCAGCGCACCGACTTCGACAAGCTGATCGTCGACGTCGAGACCAAGCAGGCCATGCGTCCCCGTGACGCCATGGCGTCGGCCGGTAAGACCCTGGTCGAGCTGTTCGGTCTGGCCCGCGAGCTCAACATCGACGCCGAGGGCATCGACATGGGCCCGTCCCCCACGGACGCCGCCCTTGCCGCCGACCTCGCGCTGCCGATCGAGGAGCTGGAGCTCACGGTCCGCTCGTACAACTGCCTCAAGCGTGAGGGCATCCACTCCGTGGGTGAGCTCGTCGCCCGCTCCGAGGCCGACCTCCTGGACATCCGCAACTTCGGTGCGAAGTCCATCGACGAGGTCAAGGCGAAGCTGGCCGGCATGGGCCTGGCCCTGAAGGACAGCCCGCCCGGATTCGACCCGACCGCCGCCGCCGACGCCTTCGGCGCCGACGACGACGCGGACGCGGGCTTCGTGGAGACCGAGCAGTACTGAGCTCGGGACCACCGGTCCGCACCCGGGCGCGGGTGCGCTGTGGCTGATCGCGCAGTTCCCCGCGCCCCTTCCAGGCCCCTTCGGGAGCCTGGATCTTCGACAGGCGACCGCCTGCTCGGATACTGACCTCGGTACCTGATACGGCCGGGGCAGACACACAGGAGAAGAACAATGCCGAAGCCCACCAAGGGTGCCCGTCTGGGCGGCAGCGCCGCGCACGAGAAGCTGCTCCTCGCGAACCTCGCGAAGTCGCTCTTCGAGCACGGCCGCATCACCACCACCGAGGCGAAGGCCCGCCGCCTGCGCCCGTACGCCGAGCGTCTGGTCACCAAGGCGAAGAAGGGTGACCTTCACAACCGCCGCCAGGTGCTCGCGGTGATCACGGACAAGAGCGTCGTGCACACGCTCTTCACCGAGATCGGCCCGCGCTACGAGAACCGCCCGGGTGGTTACACCCGTATCACCAAGATCGGTAACCGCCGTGGCGACAACGCGCCCATGGCTGTCATCGAGCTGGTGGAGGCCCTGACCGTGGCCCAGCAGGCCACCGGTGAGGCCGAGGCGGCCACCAAGCGTGCCGCCAAGGACGCCGAGGTCAAGGCCGAGGCTCCGGCCGAGGTCGTCGAGGACGCCAAGCCGGCCGAGGAGGCCGCCGAGGAGTCCAAGGACGCCTGAGGCATCGCCTTGCGTTGAGCGGGTCCGCCCCTGCGGGGCGGGCCCGCTTTCGCGTTCCCCGGCAGGGGACCGAGCCTTGAGAGGATCTGTTTGTGAGTGATGAGGCGGCGCCCGGTTTCGTGCGGGTGCGGATGGATCTGTCGTACGACGGCACCGAGTTCTCCGGCTGGGCCAAGCAGGCCGGGGGTCGCAGGACCGTGCAGGCGGAGATCGAGGACGCCCTGCGGACGGTGACCCGGTCGAAGGACACCACGTACGAGCTGACCGTGGCCGGGCGCACGGACGCGGGGGTGCACGCCCGCGGCCAGGTGGCCCACGTCGATCTGCCCGAGGCGCTGTGGGCCGAGCACCAGGAGAAGCTGCTGAAGCGGCTGGCCGGACGGCTGCCCAAGGACGTGCGCATCTGGCGGCTGGCCGAGGCGCCCGCCGGGTTCAACGCCCGCTTCTCCGCGATCTGGCGGCGCTACGCCTACCGGGTCACCGACAACCCCGGCGGTGTGGACCCGCTGCTGCGCAATCATGTCCTGTGGCACGACTGGCCGTTGGACGTCGACGCCATGAACGAGGCGGCCGGGCGGCTCCTCGGCGAGCACGACTTCGCCGCCTACTGCAAGAAGCGCGAGGGCGCGACGACGATCCGCACGCTCCAGGAACTGAGCATGGTCCGCGGTCACGACGGGATCATCACGGCCACCGTCCGCGCCGATGCCTTCTGCCACAACATGGTGCGATCGCTGATCGGGGCGCTGCTGTTCGTGGGGGACGGGCACCGGGGTGCCGACTGGCCCGGCAAGGTGCTCGCCGCGGGCGTACGGGACTCGGCCGTGCATGTCGTACGGCCGCACGGGCTGACGCTCGAAGAAGTGGGGTACCCCGCCGACGCGTTGCTGGCCGCGCGGAACAAGGAGGCCCGGAACAAGCGGACGCTGCCCGGGGCCCCGGAGTGCGAAGCCTGCTGACCGCCTGCGCCGTCACGCGGAGTGCTCCCTGCGGGTGACGGTCCCGCGGCACCGGCGGGACGGAGTACGGGCGGATCCCAAGCGGACGTGAGGGCACGGTGGTTGGCCGATGTGACGGGCCGTCGCTCCCGTCGGCCGCAGCGAGCTCGACTTGTCATATGAGCGGCACTTTGGGGCGTTTCGGGTAAGCGTTCCATTATTTCGGGTCAACTGCGGGCGTGTTCGATCGCGTCGCCCCGGAGCTCCGGGGGGCTCGTCCTACATTTCCCGGCACATCGCCTCGATCCGTACGGGGCGGGCGGTCCGGGAGACCCGTATGAGTTCAGTGGAGGCCGCCCGTGTGGTGCGGCCGGGCGAGCGAGGCCGGCAGACCCTCAGGGATCGGCCGGGCGCACCGGCGGCCTCCGGCCTGCTGCCGGTCCCGCCGTCGGACACCGAGAAGTACGCCTACGCCGGGCGTCGCCTGTGGGTCCTGACCGGCACCTCGCTGATCAGCGTCTGCTGCCTGGTGGTGAGCCAGTACCGACTGGCGTCCTCCACACCGTTGTTGTGGTTGTTCGCCCCGTTCCTGGCGTTCACTCTGCTCTACTACCTGATCTCGCTGCGGGTGAACCTGTTCAGCCGCGACTTCGACCTCGGACGGCACCGAAGACTCGTGGGCGACTGGCGCCCCGACACCCCTCCCACGGTCGACGTCTTCCTGCCGGTGTGCGGCGAGCCCATCGAGGTGCTGCACAACACCTGGACCCACGTGCGCGCGCTCGCCGACCACTACCCGGGCGTCTGCGAACCGTTCGTCCTCGACGACTCGGCCAGTCCCGAACTGCGCGCGATGGCTGCCGACTTCGGCTTCCGCTACGCCACCCGCAGCAACCGCGGCTGGTTCAAGAAGGCCGGCAACCTGCACTTCGGCTTCGAACGCACCGACGGCACGTACATCCTCGTTCTCGACGCCGACTTCGCCCCCCGCGCCGACCTGCTCGACGAGCTGCTCCCGTACCTGGCGGCGGACGAACGGCTCGCCATCGTCCAGTCCCCGCAGTATTTCCGCGTCCTCGACGCGCAGAACTGGATCGAGCGCGGGGCGGGGGCCGTCCAGGAGCTGTTCTACCGAGCCGTCCAGGTCTCCCGGCAGAGCCGGGACGGGGCGATCTGCGTCGGCAGCTGCGCCGTCTACCGACGCGCCGCGCTGGAGGAGAACGGCGGCACCACCCTCATCGAGCACTCGGAGGACGTGCACACCGGCTTCGACCTGCGGCGGCTGGGCTGGGACCTGCGCTATGTGCCGGTCGCGCTGTCGGCGGGCGTCTGCCCCGACGACCCCGAGGCCTTCCTCAACCAGCAGTACCGCTGGTGCGCCGGCTCGATGAGCCTGCTCGGCAGCGCCAAGTTCTGGCAGGCCAGGCTGCGGACCGTCAGCCGGCTCTGCTACCTGTCGGGCTTCCTCTACTACATCCACACGGCCCTGTTCACCTTCGTGGCGCCCGTCGTGCCGATCCTGCTGCTGCTGGCGTTCCCGGACAAGCCCGTCGTCGCGAACCTCTGGCTGGTCCTGCCCGGCGTCCTCTACACCACGGTCGTGTTCCCGCTCTGGCACCGCGTTCCCTACCGCCTGGAGGCCTGGGCGGTCCGCATGATGTACGGCTGGGCGCACGCCTTCGCGATCTGGGACATCCTGCGCGGCCGGCGCATGGGCTGGCAGGCGACCGGCTCCGCCGCGGCGAAGCGGAGCGGGACCGGACGGCGCCGGGCCGGTGTCCGGCTGTGGGGCGGCGGCACCGCGCTGCTCTGGGTCGGTGCCGCCGCGTGGCGCACGCTCACGCTCGATCCCGCCGACTTCGCCCTCCTCTTGTCCTCCGGACTCTTCTACGCGCTGATCGTCGGAAGGGTCCTGCTGCCGCCCCGTGCGATGGGAGCCACCTGATGCGCGTCTCGCGCGCCACCGCCGCCCTGCTCGTGCCGCTCGCCGCCCTCGTCCTCGCGGTGACCGCCTGCGCCCCGGGCTCCACTGCCCACCGTGCCGGGGCCGCGGCCCCCGAGGGGCTGCCCTACGACGTACGCCCGCTGCTCCAGCCCGCGAAGAAGTACCTCGGGGTGTCCCGGCCCAAGGCACCGACCTCCATGGATCCGGTGCACGACTGGACCCGGACGGTCGGCAAGCAGCCGAACCTCATCGCGTACTACGCCGCCTGGAACGACGGGTTCGACGCGACCGGCGTGCGCAACGCCTGGAACTCCGGGGCGCTCACCGTCGTGTCCTGGGAGCCGCGGGACATCTCCCTCACCCAGGTCGCCGACGGGGCATCCGACGACTACCTCCAGGAGTACGCCAAGGCGGTCCGCACCCTGAACATCCCGGTCGCGATCAGCTTCGCGGACGAGATGAACGGCGACTGGGAGGAGTGGGGGACCACCGAGACCACGCCCCGGGAGTACGTCAGGGCCTGGCGGCACCTCCACGACGTCTTCGAGGACGTCGGCGCCACCAACGTGATCTGGACCTGGTCGCCGAACATCGTCGAACCGGGCACCCACAAGGACCTGCGGCCCTACTACCCGGGCGACAACTACGTCGACTGGGTCGGCCTGGTCGGATACTTCACCGACTGGGACCCGCACTCCTTCGACGGCCTGTTCGGATCGACGCTGGCGGAGATCGACCGGTTCAGCCAGAAGCCGCGGCTCCTGCTGGAGACCGGCGCCATGCCCGGGCCGCACCGCAAGGAGCACGTACGGGCCCTCTTCGACGGCGTCAGCGCCTCCCGCGACATCATCGGGTTCGCCTGGTTCGACCACAAGGCGCGCGCCGACTGGCGGCTCGCCACGGACCCGGAGGGCGTCGCCGAGTTCCGGCGCCTCGCCGCGGACGACCTCTACGGCTTCGACGTGCGGAAGGTGAGATGACGTCGACGGAGCGCGGACCGCGTGTCGTCTCCCCGGTCCCGGCCCAGCCCGGCGAGCAACAGCCGTCGGGCTACCACCTCCCGAAGGTGCCGGAGGCGGCCTGGAGCATGGCGGGCAGCGCACGGCGCACCTGGGTCGGCCGGGCGGTCCTGCTGTGCGTCCTGGCGTTCCAGGCGGCGTTGTCGCTGCGACTGGAGAACACGGCGTTCCAGGACGAGGCCCTCTACCTGACGGCCGGTCACGCCGAACTGCGGCACCTGCTGCACGGCACCCCGCTGCCGATGGACTACGCCGCCTACTTCTCCGGCTCGCCGCAGCTGTACCCGGTGCCGGCCGCGATCGTGGACGGGTGGTTCGGACTGCCCGGCGCGCGGACGCTGAGCCTGCTCCTCATGCTGGGCACCACCGGGCTGCTGCACTCCTTCACCCGCCGGCTGTTCAACGAACGGGCCGCGCTGGCCGCCGCCGCGCTGTTCGCGGTGCTCCAGTCGACCGTCGTCATGGGGTACTTCGCCACCTACGACGCGCCCGCGCTGTTCCTTCTCGCGCTGGCCACCTGGATCGTGGTGCGCACCGACCGGGCGCCCACCCACGCCGTGCTGCTCGCCGCGCCCGTCGCGGCGCTCGCGGTCGGCGTGAAGTACGCGGCCGGCCTGTACCTGCCGACTCTTCTCGGTCTGGCGCTGCTCACCGCACAGCCGCACCGGGGCCGCAAGGCGCTCGCGCGGCCGCTGCTCCTGCTGCTCGGCACCGGTGCCCTGCTCGCGGCCGGCGCGTACGGCGGCGACGTGCTGGCCGGCGTCGGACACACCACCACCGCCCGCGCGCACGGCACGGACGGCGCCGTGTATCTGCTGCGGCGGTCGGTCGAGTGGGGCGGCCTGCTGTTCCTCACCGCCGTCGGCGGCGCGATCGCGTACGCCCGGCAAGGCCGCATGCACGAGTCGCCTCTTGCCCGGCGCCTCGGCGGCCCGAGCCGTCGACGGCGGGCGATGCTGGGTCTGCTGCTGTGCGCCACGGCGTTGCTCGCCCCCGCCTACCAGATGCATCTGGGGACCGTGGTGTCGCTGTTCAAGCACATCGGCTTCGGTCTGCTCTTCGCGGCTCCGATGGCCGGCGTCGGCCTCACCCGGCTGATGGGCGCGCATGTGCGGCACCCGCATCTCGGCATCGCACTGTGGACGGCGACGCTGTGCCTGGGCATCTCGCAGGCGGACTGGCGCTTCGGCAACTGGCCCGACTCGTCCCTGATGATCCGGACCATCTCCGCCGACGTGAACGGCACGGGCCACTACCTCAGTTCGACGCCGGAGGTGCCCGCCTACTACCTGCGCGACAGAACCACGCAGCGGCAGTGGCAGAGCGTGTTCGGCATGGAGTACACGGACCGCAACCACACCCGGCACACCGGCGACGACGCCTACCGGGCGGCGCTGCGCGACGGCGAGTTCGACCTGATCGTGCTCGACGGATTCACGAACCCGAGGGTGGACGCCGTCGTCACGGACGCGGTACGCGGGAATCCGCACTACCGGCTGCTCGCCCACGTGCCCTTCCACGGCGGGGACGACACCGCCGCGTACCGCCCCTCGCGCACCGCGCCGTCCGGCGAGGGCCGGGGGCACTACCGGATCTGGGTGAAGCGATGACCTCCCCGAGCGCCGCACTCGCCGGCGTGCCCCGCGGCGCCGCGGCCGGCACCGCCGGCGCCGCCCGCGGCGCCGTGCGCGGGGGTCGGCGGGTTCCCCTGCTGGTGTCCGGGCCGCCCACCGTGCTCGCGCTGGCCGTCGTCCTGCCCGGCATCGGACACCGCCAGTTGTGGCGCGACGAGCACGCGACCTGGTGGGCGTCGACGCTCAGCTACCCCGACCTCGGCCGGCTGACCGGGCACATCGACGTCGTCCTCACACCGTTCTACGTCGTCATGCACCTGTGGACCGCTCTCGCCGGCACCTCGCCCGCCGCCCTGCGGCTGCCCGGGGCACTGGCCATGGCCGCGTCCGCCGGACTGCTCGCGCTGCTCGGACGGCAGTTGTCCGACGCGCGTACGGGGCTGGTGGCGGGCCTGCTGTTCGCCGTGCTGCCGACGGTGACGCGGTACGGGCAGGAAGCGCGTCCCTACGCCTTCGCGGTGCTCTTCGCCCTGCTCGCCACCCTGGTCCTGCTGCGCGCTCTCGACCGGCCGAGCCTCGGGCGCTGGACGCTCTACGCCCTGGCGGTCGCCCTGACCGGCTTCAGCCACCTGGTCGCGCTGAGCGTGCTGCCCGCCCACGCCGTCGCGGTCGTACGGGCCCGGCGCGCCGGTGATCCGGTCGCGCACTGGGCGTTCGGGTGCGCGACGGTGCTCGGGACGTCAGCGGTGGTCCCGATGGCGACCGAGGGAGCCGGCCAGGTCGGCCAGATCGCCTGGAACAATCCGGTCCTGAGCGATCTGGCCGAGTACCCGGTGGAACTCCTCGGCTCCTGGCCCGCCGCCGTCGCGGTGCTGGGCCTCGGCGCCGTGGGGCTGCTGACCGCCGGCCGCCGGGCAGCCGTGCCCGGCGTGTGGGCGCTGCTGCCGCCCGTCCTGACCTTCGCCACCTCCGACCAGCTGCATCTCTTCCTGCCCCGGTACCTGCTGTTCACCGTCCCGGCCTGGCTGCTGCTCGCGGCGGCCGGTGCCGTCCGGTGCGCGGACCTGGTGACCGGCGCGGCACGGACGGGCCGCCGGGGGCGGGTGACGGGCGCGCTGCTGCTGACCGGGGCCGTCGCCGGGTTCGTCGTCCAGGTGTGGCCGGCGGTGCTGGCGGCACGTCAGGACCTGCCGGGCGAGCCGGACTTCGCGGGCGCCGGGCGCGTGGTGCGGGCCGCCCAGCGCCCGGGAGACGGCATCCTCTACAGCGGGGTGTTCGGGGAGCGCAAGGCCATGGCGTACGAGCTGCGCGGGGGCACCCGTCCCGACGACGTCCTGGCGCGGCGGACGGCCCGGCAGACCGGCTCGTACGCGGCCGTCGAGTGCTCCGTGCCCGCCGACTGCCTGTCGGGCCGCCGGCGGCTGTGGCTGGTGTCGACCGGGCCGGGCGCCACCCGCACTCCCCTGCGGGCGAGCACGGCCGCGGTGCTGGACGAGCGGTACAGGGTGGTGCGCACCGAGCGGCTGCACCATGTCACGGTGCAGCTGCTGGAGCGCCGTCGCTGACGCGGCTGCGGCCCGTTGCACCGCTCGCCGTGCCGCCTGTCGGCCTGCTGTGGGAGACGGGCGCGGGGCGTGCCGGGCGCCGCGCGGACGTCGGGCGGGCTCTCGGCCGCCGCCCGGGGTACCGCGCCGACGCCGTGCGGGCTCTCGGTCAGCGCCCGGTGTGCCGCTCGCGCGCGGGGCCGGCGTGCCTCACTCGTTGGCCGCGGCGGAGGCCTGGGCCTCGCCGCGACGGCGGATCTGCCGGAAGGCGAACTCGCCGAGGTCGTCGCCGGTCGTGAAGACCTTGGTGTCCTTGGCCGTCACGTTCTTGCCGTCGGTGAACCCGGCGAGCGTGAAGTAGACGTAGCGGCCGTAGACGTTGGTGGTCGAGCGGCAGACGGCGGAGTCGCAGAAGGGCTTGACGCCGTTTCCGGACAGCGAGGCGACGATGCTCTTCTTGTCCGCCTCGCGCCGGGCCTTGGTCGCCTCCGCCTCGGTGTCGAACACGGCTACGCCGACCGTCACCGCGACGCCGTCCTTGACGTAGGTGACGCGCAGCATGCGGGTGCAGTCGTTCTTGGTGAGGACCGTGGGGAGCGTGGCCTTCGCGGCCGAGGCGCACTTCTTGGTGTCGGCCGTCGGACCCTTGCGGTAGACGCGGTCGCCCATCGTGAGCTGCGTACCCGGGAAGAGGATGTCCGGGCTGAGCGGGGCCGTGTCCTTCTTCGCGCTGGATATGAAGTCCTTCGGGTCCAGCGGCGGCGGGGCCGAGGTCGGCTCGAAGGACGGGGCGGGCGCGGTACTGGAGTTGGGGATGTCCGCGGTGGCCGGCAGGTTGGAAGGCTGGTTGGAGGCCTGGTTGTTGCCGTTCGCGGAGACCACGGCCACGGCGACGGCCGCGCCGACCGCGACGGTCGCGAGCGCTCCACCGGCGATGAACAGCAGCCTGCGGCGCTTGTTCCGCGTTTCCGACGCCTCGGCGAGTGCCGCCCAGTCAGGAGTCCCGCCCGCGTTCTGACCGCTCCACTGAGGCTGCTGAGAACCCGGCTTCCAGGGATCCCACGGGGCCTGTCCCTGCCCACCCTGCCCATAACTCATGCGCCGCATCTTAGACGTGCGTCGGGGGGTGCCGTTCCGCGTCAGGGCGCACTTGAGCCCCTAGCGTGACCTGCATGAACACGGGCAAAAGTGACATCTGCGGGTGGTTGGTGCGGCCCGCGACCTGGCATATGTGGACAGTGCTGGCGTTCGCGCTGTGCGTCCCCGTCGTAAATGTCGCGCGGGCGAGCTCGGACGGCGGGATGGACAACGCGATCGTCGTGCGGGCGGCCCGGAGTTGGCTGCACGGCGGCTCGCCCTACGCCGACCCGCACTTCCTCTATCTGCCCGGCGCCGTCGTCGCCGCGGCGCCGCAGGCACTCCTGCCGCAGGTCGCGCTGCGTGTGCTGGTCCCGCTGGCGGTGACCTGTCTGCTGGTGGCGGGCTGGGTCTGCGCGCTGCGCATCCACGGGACGTCGCCGCGCAGCCGCTTCGCCGCGCTCGGCCTCACCGCGCTCGCGCTGGGCTTCGCACCCTTCGGTCACCTGGTGGCGCTCGGCAACTGGACCGTGACGGCGGCGGCTGCCCTTCCGCTGGGGCTGCTGTGCGCGGTGCGGGGGCGCTGGGTGGCGGCCGGGGTGGTGATCGGGAGCGCGATCGCCCTGAAGCCGCTCCTCGCGCCGGTCGCGCTCCTCTTCCTCTTCGCCCGGCAGTGGCGGGGGCTGGCCGCCCTCGTGGCACTGCCGGGCGCGGTCTCCGGCGCGGCGGCCCTGCTGATGCCCGATCCCGCGGGTTTCGTCACGCGGACGCTGCCCTTCCTGCTGCGGGGGCACGACGCGTTCGTACGTCTGTACGAGGCGTCGCCGGCGGCGGTGCTGCCGCGGGCCGGGGTGCCCCGGCCGGTGGCCGTCGCGCTGGCCGCGGCGGCGGCGCTCGCCGGGTGCTGGTGCGCCCGCCGGCGCTGGCGGCGCGACGATCCCGGGCCACTGCGGCTCGTCGAGACCGCGACCCTGCTGATGCTCTCCGCGTTCCTGGTGTCCCGCCCGTCGTACGACCACTACCTGCTGGTCGTGCTGCCGCTGCTGCTCGCGGGGCTGCCGCTGCCCGGCTCGGCGGCCCGCGGCCCCTGGTTCTGGATGGCCCTGGTGCCGCAGGTGCCCGGTCTTGCCTGGCCCTGGCTGGAGCCCGTGACGCGGCGGGCCTTCCGGGACTGCCTTACCCTTTGTGTACTGGCTGCCGCCGTGGCGACGGCCCGGCGTCCCGCGCCGGGCGTGCCTCCACCGGTGCCGCGGCCGGGGGCGAACCTGCCCACGCGCGTTTTGACCCGTCCGGGCCGTCGCGGGTAGGCTTGCAGTTCGTTATGTGTATTGGCTTTCTCATTCTCACGTGAGGGGCCCTTACACCGGTCCACCGGGGCCGATGACCAGCGACCAGCGCGCGGTATGCGTCACCGCAGTGCGGTCAGGGCTGTCGTGATCGTCCGTGGTGGCCATGTCAGGACCCACTCACTGAAGAAGCGAAGGCTACGACCGTGCGTACGTACAGCCCCAAGCCCGGCGACATCACTCGCCAGTGGTACGTCATCGACGCCCAGGATGTCGTCCTGGGCCGTCTGGCGACCACTGCCGCGAACATCCTGCGGGGCAAGCACAAGCCGATCTACGCCCCCCACGTCGACGCTGGTGACTTCGTCATCATCATCAACGCGGACAAGGTGCACCTCTCCGGCAACAAGAAGACCCAGAAGCTGGCGTACCGCCACTCCGGTTACCCGGGTGGTCTGCGCTCCGTCCGTTACGACGAGCTGCTGGCGAAGAACCCCGAGAAGGCCGTCGAGAAGGCCATCAAGGGCATGGTTCCCAAGAACTCCCTGGGCCGTCAGGTGCTCTCGAAGCTGAAGGTCTACGCGGGCGAGAACCACCCGCACGCTGCGCAGCAGCCGGTCCCGTTCGAGATCACCCAGGTCGCGCAGTAGTTCCGGCCACCCCCTAAGACGAAAAAGAATCTGAGGAGAATCGTGGCCGAGACCACCGTTGAGCAGCCGGTCGAAGAGACTGAGCTCGTCGACATCGAGAACTACACCACCGAGTCCGAGGTCCCCGTCGAGGGCGAGTACACCTCGGAGTCCCTGGCCTCCCGCTTCGGCGACCCGCAGCCGGCCGCCGGCCTGGGCCGTCGCAAGAACGCCATCGCCCGCGTCCGGATCGTCCCGGGCACCGGCAAGTGGAAGATCAACGGCCGCACCCTTGAGGACTACTTCCCCAACAAGGTGCACCAGCAGGAAGTCAACGAGCCCTTCAAGGTGCTCGAGCTCGAGGGCCGTTACGACGTCATCGCCCGCATCTCCGGCGGCGGCGTCTCCGGCCAGGCCGGCGCCCTGCGCCTCGGTGTCGCCCGTGCGCTGAACGAGGCCGACGTCGACAACAACCGCGGCGCCCTGAAGAAGGCCGGCTTCCTCAAGCGCGACGACCGTGCGGTCGAGCGCAAGAAGGCCGGTCTCAAGAAGGCCCGCAAGGCCCCGCAGTACAGCAAGCGCTAATCTTCGCTGCCTGCTCGTACTCGTAGTACGTCCGAACGCCCCGGCGGCACGCCACAGTGCCGCCGGGGCGTTCGTTTATCACTAGCCTTGGGCGTATAACGGCACAAGGCGCTCAAAGGCTCATGTGATCGGATGACTTCCGAATTCTGAAGCTTCCTCAGGAGGACAAGTGGGACGACTCTTCGGCACGGACGGCGTGCGCGGTGTCGCCAACGCGGATCTGACGGCCGAGCTTGCGCTCGGGCTCTCCGTGGCGGCGGCGCACGTACTGGCCGAGGCGGGCACCTTTGAGGGCCACCGGCCGGTGGCGGTGGTCGGGCGGGACCCGCGCGCGTCCGGGGAGTTCCTGGAGGCCGCCGTGGTCGCGGGCCTGGCCAGCGCCGGCGTGGACGTCCTGCGCGTAGGAGTGCTGCCCACCCCCGCGGTGGCGTACCTCACCGGAGCGCTCGGCGCCGACCTCGGCGTCATGCTCTCCGCCAGCCACAACGCCATGCCCGACAACGGGATCAAGTTCTTCGCCCGCGGCGGCCACAAGCTCGCCGACGAGCTTGAGGACAAGATCGAGGCCGTCTACGAGGAGCACCGCACCGGCGCCCCCTGGGACCGGCCCACCGGTGCCGGCGTCGGCCGGGTGAACTCCTACGACCAGGGCTTCGACCAGTACGTCGCCCACCTCATCGGCGTCCTCCCGAACCGTCTCGACGGCCTGAAGGTCGTCCTCGACGAGGCCCACGGCGCCGCCGCCCGGGTGTCGCCCGAGGCCTTCGCCCGCGCGGGCGCCGAGATCGTCACCATCGGCGCGGAGCCGGACGGCCTGAACATCAACGACGGCTGCGGCTCCACCCACCTGGGCAAGCTCCAGGCCGCCGTCGTCGAGCACGGCGCCGACCTCGGCATCGCGCACGACGGCGACGCCGACCGCTGCCTCGCCGTGGACCACACCGGCGCCGAGATCGACGGCGACCAGATCCTCGCCGTCCTCGCGCTGGCGATGCGCGAGCGGTCCGCGCTGCGCTCGGACACCGTCGTCGCCACGGTCATGTCCAACCTGGGCTTCAAGCTCGCCATGGAGCGCGAGGGCCTCACCCTCCTGCAGACCGCGGTCGGCGACCGCTACGTCCTGGAGGAGATGAAGCGGCACGGATACGCCCTCGGCGGCGAGCAGTCCGGGCACGTCATCGTCCTCGACCACGCCACCACCGGCGACGGCACGCTGACCGGCCTGCTCCTCGCGGCCCGGGTCGCCCAGACGGGCCGTACGCTCCAGGACCTCGCCTCCGTCATGGAGCGGCTGCCGCAGGTGCTCATCAACGTGCCCGACGTCGACAAGTCGCGGGTGAAGACCTCGGCCGAGCTGTCCGCCGCGGTCGCCGACGCCGAACGCGAACTCGGCTCCACCGGACGGGTGCTGCTGCGCCCCTCCGGCACCGAGCCGCTGGTGCGGGTCATGGTCGAGGCCGCCGACATCGACCACGCCCGGTCGGTGGCCGGCCGGCTCGCCGACGCGGTGAAGTCGGCGCTCGGCTAGGAAGCCGCCACCGGGGACTCGCTGCCCTCGCGCTGCCTCGCCCAGAACCACTTCTGGGCGAGCAGGGTGAGGGCACCGGCCAGGACGATGCCCAGCAGGTTCAGCAGGAGCTGCTTGGCCGACCCCCAGGTCTGGCCCATGTCCCCGTAGCTCAGGGCCACGGCGGCGTTCGCGGCGGCCGGCACCGTGGTCACGGAGATCGCGACGCCGACCAGGGCCCCGGATTTCGCGGACGTCAGAGACAGCATGCCGGCGGCGCCCGCGAGCACGGCGACGACGAACGAGAACCAGTCGGGCGCGTAGATGAAGCCCGTGTTGGGCCGGTCCGCCTCCAGCTGTGCCTCGCTGAACAGGCCCACCGCGTCCATGAACAGGCTGAACAGCACCGTCGCCGCCATGGCTATCGCGAAGCCGGCGAGCAGCGCCGTCAGCGACCGCAGGGCGAGCCGCGCGTGCCGCTGTACGAGTGCCGTGCAGAAGCCGGCCAGCGGCCCGAACTCCGGGCCCACCGCCATCGCGCCCACGATCAGGACCGCGTTGTCGAGGACCACACCGCAGGCCGCGATCATCGTGGCGATCGTGATGAAGGCGACGTATGTCACCGACAACGTCGACTCCTCGTGCGTGGCGTCCTGGAGGTGCTCCCACAGCACCGCGTCCGCGCCCTCGCCGGGTGCCTCCTCCTCCGCCTTGTCGGCGCGCCTCGACAGCGACAGGTCGATGTCCTCGACCGCGATCGAGCCGGTGCTGTCGAGTCCCAGCCCCCGCAGGCCGCCGATGAGCGCGTCGCCCGCCTCGCGCGCGACGTCGCACATCACCACGTCGCCCGCCGGGTTGCGGGCGGCGCCCGGCAGCACCACGACATGGGCGGTGCCGACCGTTCCCTCGATCAGGCGCACCACGTCGTCGGTCCGGTCGGCGGGAGTGATCAGACGCAGATGCAGCATGGCCGCAGCGTAGTGGTCACAGCTTGCGCAGGCTGAGCCGCTGCACCTTGTGGTCCGCGCCCTTGCGCACGACGAGGGTCGCCCGGCCGCGGGTGGGGGCCACGTTCTCCACCAGGTTGGGCTTGTTGATGGTCCGCCAGGTCGTGCGGGCGTAGTCGAGCGCCTCCTCCTCGGAGACCTGCGTGTACTTGCGGAAGTACGACGACGGGTTCTGGAAGGCGGTGGCGCGCAGCTTCTTGAAGCGGCTGAGGTACCAGTGCTCGATGTCCTCGGTACGGGCGTCGACGTACACGCTGAAGTCGAAGTAGTCGGCGAGGCCGACGCGGGTGCGGCCGTCCTTGCCGGGCAGCGCGGGCTGGAGCACGTTCAGGCCCTCGACGATGAGGATGTCGGGGCGCCGGACCGTGAGTTTTCGGCCGGGCACGATGTCGTAGATCAGGTGCGAGTAGACGGGCGCCGTCACCTCGTCCTTGCCCGCCTTGATGTCCGCGACGAACCGGGTCAGGGCCCGGCGGTCGTAGGACTCGGGGAAACCTTTCCGCGACATCAGCCCGCGGGCCTCCAGCTCCTTGGTGGGGAGCAGGAAGCCGTCCGTGGTGACCAGTTCGACGCGCGGGTGCTCGGGCCAGCGGGAGAGCAGGGCCTGGAGCAGACGGGCGACGGTGGACTTCCCGACGGCGACCGAACCGGCGACGCCTATGACGAACGGGGTGCCCGCCTGGGAGCCCGTCTCGCCGAGGAACGTGTTCAGGGCGCCTCTGAGCCCGTCCGTGGCGCCGACGTACAGATTGAGCAGTCTGGACAGCGGCAGATAGACGTCCCGCACTTCGTCGAGGTCGATGACATCGCCCAGGCCGCGCAGCTTCTCGACCTCCTCGGCGGTCAGCGGGAGCGGCGTCTTGTCGCGCAGCGCGCTCCACTCGGCACGGGTGAGGTCGACGTAGGGAGTCGCCTCCGGCTTGGACCGGTGGGCGCTCCGCGGCGACGAGGAGGAGACCGGAGAGATCACAGTCCATTGTTACGGGAGTATGGACGCGATGGAGGGTGGGGTCCGTCACGCGGGGTGACCCGGCCGCCCGCAACGGCGCCCTGCGGTCGTGCGAAAGGCGGCCGCAATTTCCGATATCGGGCACGGGATGCCGGGAACGGGCGGGCGTGGGCCCGTACGCTGCCGCCATGTGCGGAATCGTGGGATACGTGGGGTCGCAGTCGGCGCTTGACGTGGTGATGGCCGGACTGAAGCGGCTGGAGTACCGGGGATACGACTCGGCGGGCGTCGCCGTGACATCGGACGGCGGGCTCGCCGCCGCGAAGAAGGCGGGCAAGCTCGTCAACCTGGAGAAGGAGCTGGTCGACCGGCCGCTGCCGACCGGCACGACGGGCATCGGGCACACCCGCTGGGCCACGCACGGCGGTCCCACCGACGCCAACGCGCACCCGCACCTCGACAACGCGGGCCGCGTAGCCGTCGTCCACAACGGCATCATCGAGAACTTCGCCGCGCTCCGCGCCGAACTCGCCGAGCGCGGGCACGAACTGGCCTCCGAGACCGACACGGAGGTCGTCGCCCACCTGCTCGCCGAGGAGTTCTCCTCCTGCGCCGACCTCGCGGAGGCCATGCGGCTGGTGTGCCTGCGCCTGGAGGGCGCGTTCACCCTCGTCGCGGTGCACGCCGACGAGCCGGACGTGGTCGTCGGGGCGCGCCGGAACTCGCCCCTCGTCGTCGGTGTCGGGGAGGGCGAGGCCTTCCTCGCCTCGGACGTCGCCGCGTTCATCGCCCACACCCGCTCCGCCGTCGAACTCGGCCAGGACCAGGTCGTGGAGCTGCGCCGCGACGGCGTCACCGTCACCGGCTTCGACGGCCGGCCCGCCGAAGTGCGCTCGTACCATGTGGACTGGGACGCCTCGGCCGCCGAGAAGGGCGGCTACGACTACTTCATGCTCAAGGAGATCGCCGAACAGCCCAAGGCGGTCGCCGACACCCTGCTCGGGCGCATCGACACGGCCGGTTCGCTGACCCTGGACGAGGTGCGCATTCCCACAGGGGTGCTGCGCGAGGTCGACAAGGTCGTCATCGTCGCGTGCGGCACCGCCTTCCACGCGGGGATGATCGCGAAGTACGCCATCGAGCACTGGACGCGCATCCCCTGCGAGGTCGAGCTGGCCAGCGAGTTCCGCTACCGCGACCCGATCCTCGCCCCGCGCACCCTCGTCATCGCCATCTCGCAGTCCGGCGAGACGATGGACACCCTGATGGCGCTGCGGCACGCCCGCGAGCAGGGCTCCAAGGTGCTGGCGATCTGCAACACCAACGGCTCGACCATCCCCCGAGAGTCGGACGCCGTGCTGTACACGCACGCCGGCCCCGAGGTCGCCGTCGCGTCCACCAAGGCGTTCCTGACGCAGCTCGTCGCCTGCTACCTGGTGGCGCTCTACCTGGGCCAGGTGCGGGGCACCAAGTGGGGTGACGAGATCCAGGCCGTCATCCGCGAGCTGTCCCGGATCTCCCGCGAGGTCGAGCGGGTCCTGGAGACCATGGAGCCGGTACGGGAACTCGCGCGCTCCCTCGCCGACAAGGACACCGTCCTCTTCCTGGGCCGCCACGTGGGCTACCCGGTCGCCCTCGAAGGCGCCCTCAAGCTGAAGGAACTGGCGTACATGCACGCCGAGGGCTTCGCGGCGGGCGAGCTCAAGCACGGGCCGATCGCGCTCATCGAGGAGGACATGCCGGTCGTGGTCGTGGTGCCGTCCCCGCGCGGGCGCTCGGTCCTGCACGACAAGATCGTGTCCAACATCCAGGAGATCCGGGCCCGCGGCGCCCGCACCATCGTCATCGCGGAGGAGGGCGACGAGGCGGTGGTCCCGTACGCGGACCATCTGATCCGCATCCCGGCCACCCCGACCCTGCTCCAGCCGCTGGTGTCCACGGTTCCCCTCCAGGTGTTCGCCTGCGAGCTGGCGACGGCCCGCGGGAACGAGGTGGACCAGCCGCGGAACCTCGCCAAGTCGGTGACGGTGGAGTGAGCGGGCCCGTGGCACGGCCCGCCCCTTTAGGGTGCGGGGCATGAGCATCATCGGGGTCGGTATCGACGTGGCCGAGATCGACCGGTTCCGGGCGGCGCTGGAACGCACGCCCGGACTGGCCGAACGGGTCTTTGTGGAACAGGAGTTGTACCTGTCGAGCGGCGAACGCAGGGGCATCGCCTCGCTGGCCGCCCGCTTCGCCGCCAAGGAGGCGCTCGCCAAGGCGCTGGGTGCCCCGGCCGGACTGCACTGGACCGACGCCGAGGTCTACGTCGAGACCAGCGGCCAGCCGCGCCTGCGGGTGAAGGGCACGGTGGCCGCCCGGGCGGCCGAACTCGGCGTGAGCTCGTGGCACGTGTCGCTGAGCCATGACGCCGGGGTGGCCTCGGCGGTGGTGGTGGCCGAAGGGTAGGGGGTTTCGTTTGGATCGGCCCGGGTCCGCGACGCCCGGCACGGCACCTCGCCGCGTTGTCGGAGCACCCGAGTACACCCAGTACGCAGGTGATCCTCCGCCTTGCGATGCACCGCACCGGACGCCGCGGCCTGATCCGACCTGATCCGAACGAAACCCCCCAAGCCCGGCCCGGTGCGCGGGGCGGGCGCGGGTGACGCGCGCGGGCCGCGCGGCGGGCGCCGGTGCGGGAGACTCGGCGTATGCGTACTGCGTACAGCGTGGAGACCGTGAGAACCGCCGAGCGGGAGCTGATGGCACGGCTGCCCGAGGGAGCGTTGATGCAACGCGCCGCCGCCGGACTGGCCGCGACGTGCGCGGAGTTGCTGGGGCGGGTGTACGGCAGCCGGGTGGTGCTGCTGATCGGCAGTGGCGACAACGGCGGCGACGCCCTCTACGCGGGGGCGCGCCTCGCCCGCCGCGGGGCGGGCGTCACGGCGGTGCTGCTCGCCCCCGACCGGACGCACCCCGGGGGACTGGCCGCGCTGCGCCGCGCGGGCGGTGCCGTGACATCGGGGGTCCCGGCCGACGGCGCCGGGGCCGCGCCGCGGGCCGTCGAGGAGCCGATCGGCCGCGCCGACCTTGTCGTCGACGGCATCGTGGGCATCGGCGGCAAGGGCGGACTGCGCCCCGACGCCGCACCGCTGGCCGCGCTCCTGCGCGACTCCCGCGCGGTCGTCGTCGCCGTCGACCTGCCCAGCGGCGTCGAGGCGGACACCGGAGAGGTCCTCGGCGAGGCCGTCCGCGCCGATCTCACGGTGACCTTCGGGACGCACAAGCCGGGGCTGCTCGTCGATCCGGCACGCGAGTACGCCGGTTCCGTACGCCTCGTCGACATCGGGCTCACGCTGCCCGCCGAGGCCGGACTGGAGGCGCTCCAGCACGCCGACGTCGCCGCCCGGCTGCCACTGCCGGGGGCGGCGAGCGACAAGTACCGGCGCGGTGTCGTCGGAATCGCCGCCGGGTCCGCGCGCTACCCCGGAGCGGCCGTCCTCGCCGTCTCCGGCGCGTTGCGCGGCGGAGCGGGCGCCGTACGGTACGTCGGGCCCGCCGGGGACGCCGTCATCGCCCGCTTCCCCGAGACGCTCGTGTCCGACGGGGGCCCCGCGCGGGCCGGACGGGTCCAGGCCTGGGTCGTGGGGCCCGGGGCGGGGGACGACGCGTCGGCGGTCGCCGAGGTGCTCGCCGCGGACGTGCCGGTGCTGGTGGACGCGGACGGACTGCGGCTCGCCGACCGGGCCGCCGTCCGCGCCCGCACCGCGCCCACCCTGATGACCCCGCACGCCGGGGAGGCGGCCGCGCTGCTCGGTGTCCCGCGCGAGTCGGTCGAGGCCTCCCGGCTGTCCTCCGCACGGGAGCTCGCCCGGCTGTACGGGGCGACGGTGCTGCTCAAGGGGGCGACCACGCTGGTCGCCGACGCGGACGGCGGGCCGGTGCGGGTGAACCCGACCGGGACGGCGTGGCTCGCCACCGCGGGGAGCGGTGACGTGCTCTCGGGCCTGGCCGGGTCGCTGCTCGCGGCCGGGCTGTCCCCGCTGGACGCGGGCAGCGTCGCCGCCTACCTCCACGGGCTCGCGGGACGCTTCGCCGCGGACGGCGCGCCCGCCGGCGCCCACGACGTGGCCGAGGCCCTCCCGGAGGCGTGGCGCGACGTCCGCGCCTGAGAGGGCGGCGGGCCGGCGCGGGTCTTCCGGCGTTCGTGGAGCGGTGTTGACCGGATCGGGGGACCCGGTCCGCGCGGCGCACCCGCCCGCGCGGGCCCGTTGCGTTCGCTGATCGCATGATGAGCGGACGAATGACGCGCCGCGGCGCCGCGGTGCTGCTGGCCACACTGGTCGCCCTGCCCGCGGTCCCGGCGGCGGCGGAGCCGGGACCCGTGGCCCCCGGCCCGGGGTCCGACCACACTGTCGCGGGCGCCGCCGCGGCGTGCACCAAGCAGACGGGCCCCTATCAGCGGCAGGTGGAGCGCGGGCTCGGCCTGAAGGCGGACGGAAAGCAGTCGCCCGCCGACTGCCGGGCCGTCCGTGCGTTCCAGAAGCGGTACGCGATCAAACCGGACGTCGGCTTCGCGGGACCCGTCACCTGGACCCGGATCCAACAGCTCGCGGGCATGAAGAACCCGAACGCGGCGGGCAAGTGCCCGGTGCGCTCGTACCGCGTCGCCTGCGTGGACCTGACCCGCCAGCTCTCCTGGGTGCAGAAGGGGACGAAGGTGCTGTGGGGCCCGGTGCCGATGCGCAGCGGGCAGGCCGGCTACCGGACCCGCACCGGCTGGTTCACGGTCTACTGGAAGCACGAGAACCACTGGTCGACGCTGTACAACACCCCCATGCCGTACAGCCAGTTCTTCAGCGGGGGACAGGCCTTCCACGCCGTCCGGGGCAGCGTCCACAACCCCGACGGCTCGTGGGGCTGCGTCAATCTCCGGCTCGCGGACGCCCGCAAGCTGTGGGACGTCCTGAAGAAGGGCGACCATGTGTACGTGTGGGGCCGCAGGCCGGGGACCTGATGAGGAGCCGCCGGACGGGCGCCGGCGGTACCGGCGCCGAAGGGCTGTCCGACCCCTCTGAGACACTGGGGGCGCGATGAACGAGACAGCACCCCTGCGCGCCCGTGCCGAGATCGACCTGGCCGCCCTGCGTGCCAACGTACGGACCCTGCGTGCCCACGCGCCGTCCGCTGCCCTGATGGCCGTGGTCAAGTCCGACGCGTACGGCCACGGGGCGGTGCCCTGTGCCCGCGCGGCGCGCGAGGCGGGCGCCACCTGGCTGGGCACCGCCACGCCCGAGGAGGCCCTCGCCCTGCGGGAGGCCGGACTGCCCGGGCGCATCATGTGCTGGCTCTGGACACCGGGCGGCCCCTGGGAGCGCGCCGTCGAGGCCGACCTCGATGTCTCCGTCAGCGGCATGTGGGCCCTGCGGGAGGTCGTGGAGGCGGCCGGACGCGTCGGCAGAGCGGCCCGCGTCCAGCTCAAGGCCGACACCGGCCTCGGGCGCAACGGCTGCCAGCCCGCCGACTGGCCGGAACTGGTCGCCCACGCCCTGGACGCGCAGGCCCGGGGACTCGTCGAGGTCACCGGCCTCTGGTCGCACTTCGCCTGCGCGGACGAGCCGGGACACCCGTCCATCCAGGCCCAACTCGCCCTGTTCCGCGAGATGGTGGCGTACGCCGAACAGCGGGGCGCCCGCCCCGAGGTGCGGCACATCGCCAACTCGCCCGCCACACTGACGATTCCCGACAGCCACTTCGACCTGGTCCGCACCGGGATCGCGGTGTACGGCGTCTCACCGAGCCCGGAGCTCGGCACACCGGCCGACTTCGGGCTGCGCCCGGTGATGACGCTGAGCGCGTCGCTCGCGCTGGTCAAGCACGTCCCGGCGGGGCACGGCGTGAGCTACGGCCACCACTACACGACACCCGGCGACACCACCCTCGGCCTGGTGCCCGTGGGCTACGCGGACGGCATCCCGCGGCACGCCTCCGGCACCGGACCGGTCCTGGTCGGCGGCAAGTGGCGCACGGTGGCGGGCCGGGTCGCCATGGACCAGTTCGTCGTCGACCTCGGCGGGGACGAGCCCGAGCCCGGCGCGGAGGCGGTCCTGTTCGGCCCCGGCGACCGCGGCGAGCCGACCGCCGAGGACTGGGCCCGCGCGGCGGGCACGATCGCCTACGAAATCGTCACCCGGATCGGAACCCGCGTTCCCCGCGTCTACGTGAAGGTGAACGAGGAACGAGACGGGTAGCAGGACGGGTGACACGGGCGGCCGGATACGCGCCTGACCCCGGCGGCCATGAGCGGCGCGGCGGGCGGACGGCCAGGAGCACAGGCCCGGGAGCCCGGAGCGAACAGCACGTGGCGCAAGGCCGAGAGCCCAGAGCGAAGAGGAGCTGGACGTGAGCGAGAGCAGCGCGGGGGCCGTCGCGAGTGCGGCCTCGGCCGCCGCCTCCGCCGGGAACTGGCGCAAGGCCGGTGTGGCCGGTGCCGCGATAGGTGTCGTGGCCGCGGGCGCCGCCGCGGGAGTCGCCATAGAGCGGCTCACGGTCGGCCGGAGCATGCGCAGGAAGGCCCGCCTCGCGCTCGACTCGGCGGGTCCGTACGGCGCGCTGCGCGGCACTCCCGGCAAGGCGTACGCCGACGACGGCACCGAGCTCTACTACGAGGTCGACGACCCCGAGCCGGAGGCCCCGCTCGCCCCGCGCCGCCGCCGGCTCTTCGGCCGCAAGGCCCCGGCGCCCGTCACCGTCGTCTTCAGCCACGGTTACTGCCTCAACCAGGACTCCTGGCACTTCCAGCGCGCCGCGCTGCGAGGTGTCGTACGGACCGTGCACTGGGACCAGCGCAGCCACGGACGGTCCGGGCGGGGTACCGCCCAGCTGGAGGAGCGCACCCCGGTCACCATCGACCAGCTCGGCCGCGACCTGAAGGCCGTCATCGACGCGGCCGTCCCCGAGGGCCCGATCGTGCTCGTCGGGCACTCCATGGGCGGCATGACCGTGATGGCCCTCGCCGACCAGTACCCCGAACTGGTCCGCGACCGGGTCGTCGCGGTCGCCCTGGTGGGCACGTCGTCGGGACGGCTCGGAGAGGTCAACTTCGGACTGCCGCTCGCCGGCGTCAACGCCGTACGGCGGGTGCTGCCGGGCGTGCTGCGCGCGCTCGGGCAGCAGGCGGCGCTGGTGGAGCGGGGACGCCGGGCGACGGCCGACCTGTTCGCCGGGGTCATCAAGCGGTACTCGTTCGCGGGCCGGGACGTCGATCCCGCCGTGGAGCGCTTCGCGGAGCGGATGATCGAGGGCACCCCGATCGACGTGGTCGCCGAGTTCTACCCGGCGTTCACCGACCACGACAAGACCGAGGCGCTCGCCCGCTTCGCCGACCTGCCCGTCCTCGTCCTCGCCGGGGTCAAGGACCTGGTGACGCCGAGCGAGCACAGCGAGGCCATCGCCGATCTGCTGCCGGACGCCGAGCTGGTCCTCGTGCCCGACGCGGGGCACCTGGTGATGCTGGAGCACCCCGAGGTCGTCATAGACCGCCTTGCCGACCTGCTGATGCGCGCGGGTGCCGTGCCGGCAGGGGCTACCGTGGGTGGCTATGGAAGCACCAGCAGCACCGCACAACCCGGCTGAGCCCGCGCAGCACGGAGTCGGCGTGCAGATCACCGTCAGCTCCCCCGAACAGATGCAGGAGCTGGGCCGCCGGCTCGCCAAGCTGCTGCGCCCGGGCGACCTCGTGATGCTCAACGGCGAGCTCGGCGCGGGCAAGACCACGCTGACCCGCGGTCTCGGCGAGGGGCTCGGCGTCCGGGGCGCGGTCACCTCCCCGACCTTCGTCATCGCCCGCGTCCACCCGTCGCTGGGCGACGGACCCCCGCTCGTGCACGTGGACGCGTACCGCCTCGGCGGCGGGCTCGACGAGATGGAGGACCTCGACCTCGACGTCTCGTTGTCCGACTCGGTGATCGTCGTGGAGTGGGGCGAGGGCAAGGTCGAGGAGCTGACGGACGACCGTCTGCACGTCGTCATCCACCGCGCCGTCGGCGACACCACCGACGAGGTCCGGCACGTCACCGTGACGGGCCTGGGCGACCGCTGGGCGCCGGTGGACCTGAGCGTGCTCGCGTCCTGACGGCAGTACCCCTGCGGGTGCGCCCGGTCCGCTCTTCGACGGCATCGCTGCCGGTGAACGTTCCGACAAGACGTCGGCAAGATATTGCGTTCGGTGTCCCGGGCATGGTGACATGGAGCAAGACCGTAGTTAGGGCTACCTAACCACGCTTGCCGCCGAAGCCCCAGGAGGCGTCCATGTCGGCTTCAGAACGTGACGTGCCGGCTCAGCCGCGCGGGGTGGCCGGGGTGTCGATGCGGGACCTGCTGGCGTCGTGCGCCGCGGCCGAGGCGGTGTCCCGCCCGCCGAGGGAGCCGGAGCCGCTCCCCGAGGTTCCGGTGACCGGACAGCCCCGCAAGGCCGCTTGACGTCCCACGAAAGGGTTGTTCTGCGAGACCTCTTCGCCGAGGGCCCGCCGACGCCCCGCGACGGGCGGCACGGCGCGGCCGTGACGGCCCTCGGGCGGGCCGGTGGACCGTGGGCAACGAGTGACCGGGCCGGTGGACGGTCGGGTGGTCCGCGACCGTGTCCATGGACGGTCGAGCGGCCCGCGACCGGGCCCGTGGACGGCAGGCGGTGGCCGACAAGTGGTCTGCGAACCGGTCCGGCGGCCCGTCTCCCGGTCAGCGGATGACGACGACCTTCACGCCGATCGTCGCGAACGACCACATCGCGTCACCGTCCGCACGGGTCTCGCGGATGCCGCCGAGCTTCTTGGTGGGGTCCGGGGCTTCCGTCGAGCCGTTCACCGCCGCGCTGAAGCCGATGGCGATGCCGTCGACCAGGTGGAACCGCACGACGTGCTCGATCTGCGCGCCGTCCGATCCGGAGACCGCCCGCGCCCGTGAGGTGACGGCGTAGGTGCCCGCGGCCGGGTCCAGCGTCCCGGGCGTCACCTTGAAGGTGCGCCGGACCTTGTTGTTCGCGCCGACCAGCCACACCCGGTCGTCGTCGGTCGAGTACACGACCCGCTCGCCCCGGCCGGACTGCGCGGGCAGGGCCGCCGGGTTCTTCTTGTCGCGGGGGGCCTTCGAGGTGGCGGCCTTGGGGGAGGCGCCGGCCTGCGGCTTGCCCAGGGTGTCCGGCACGCTCGCGGACGCCTGGTAGGCGAGGAAGCCGACTGCGGCGACCGCCGCCACGGTGAGCCCGGCCACGAATCCCGAGCTGCTCCTAGCCACCTTGTGTGCCCACCTCTCGTACTTCGTACGTCCTTGCTGTGACGGTAGCAGCAGGGATGCGGGAGACCGGGGCGGCCGTACGTCCGGCTCGGGCGCCGTAGGCTGTTTGCGTGCTCTTGCTCGCTCTGGATACCGCCACCCCCGCCGTGACCGTCGCGCTGCACGACGGCACGTCCGTCATCGCCTCGTCGAGCCAGGTCGACGCGCGCCGCCACGGGGAGCTGCTCCTCCCGGCCGTGGACCGCGTGCTCGCCGAGGCGGGCCACCGGCTCGACGCCGTCACCGGCATCGTCGTCGGCGTGGGCCCCGGCCCGTACACCGGCCTGCGCGTCGGCCTGATGACCGCCGACACCTTCGGACTCGCACTCGGCGTGCCGGTGCACGGCGTGTGCACCCTCGACGCGCTCGCGTACGCGGCCGACATCGACGGCCCCTTCGTCGCGGCGACGGACGCCCGCCGCAAGGAGGTCTACTGGGCGCGCTACGCCGACCGGCGCACCCGCGTCACCGACCCCGCCGTGGACCGCCCCGGCGACCTGGACGTCGGCGGGCTGCCCGCTGTCGGAGCGGGCGCGCTGCTCTACCCCGACACCTTCCCGGACGCGCACGCGCCCGAGCACGTCTCGGCGGCGGCGATGGCCTCGCTGGCCGCGGAACGGCTCGCCGCGGGCGTCGAACTGGAGGCGCCCCGGCCGCTCTACCTGCGCCGGCCGGACGCCCAGGTGCCCAAGAACTACAAGGTGGTCACCCCCAAGTGACCGACCACCCGTCTCCTGGAAGCCGCCCTCCGACCACGCCGCCGCCCGGCGGGGTCGACGTGCGCGAGATGCGCTGGTGGGACATCGATCCCGTACTGGAACTGGAGAAGGACCTCTTCCCCGAGGACGCCTGGTCCCGGGGCATGTTCTGGTCCGAGCTGGCCCACGCGCGCGGGCCCGAGGCGACGCGTCGGTACGTCGTGGCCCTCGACGGGGGGCGGCTCGTCGGGTACGCCGGACTCGCCGCCGCGGGCGACCTGGGCGACGTGCAGACCATCGCCGTCGCCCGCGACCAGTGGGGCACCGGGCTCGGCGCCCGGCTGCTCACCGAGCTGCTGCGTGCCGCGACCGCGTTCGAGTGCGCCCAGGTGATGCTCGAATGCCGGGTGGACAACGTCCGCGCGCAGAAGCTCTACGAGCGCTTCGGCTTCGAAGCCATCGGCGTCCGGCGCGGCTACTACCAGCCGGGGAACGTCGACGCCCTGGTCATGCGACTCAACACGGCTGCGGACAGCGGCCCGGGAGCGGGCTCCCCCTCAGCAAACGGCGGACAAGGAACAGAGAGCAATGGCTGACGAACCACTCGTCCTCGGTATCGAGACCTCCTGCGACGAGACCGGCGTCGGCATCGTCCGCGGCACCACGCTGCTCGCGGACGCGATCGCGTCCAGCGTCGACGAGCACGCCCGGTTCGGCGGGGTCGTGCCCGAGGTCGCCTCCCGGGCCCACCTGGAGGCGATGGTGCCGACCATCGACCGCGCGCTGAAGGAGGCGGGGGTCAGCGCCCGTGACCTCGACGGCATCGCGGTGACCGCGGGCCCCGGCCTCGCCGGTGCGCTGCTCGTCGGCGTCTCCGCGGCGAAGGCGTACGCGTACGCGCTCGGCAAGCCGCTGTACGGCGTCAACCACCTCGCCTCCCACATCTGCGTGGACCAGCTGGAGCACGGTGCGCTGCCGGAGCCGACCATGGCGCTCCTCGTCTCGGGCGGGCACTCCTCGCTGCTGCTGTCCTCGGACATCACGTCCGACGTGCGGCCGATGGGCGCGACCATCGACGACGCCGCGGGCGAGGCGTTCGACAAGATCGCGCGCGTGCTGAACCTCGGCTTCCCGGGCGGCCCGGTCATCGACCGGTACGCCAAGGAGGGTGACCCGCAGGCGATCGCGTTCCCGCGCGGGCTCACCGGGCCGCGCGATCCCGCGTACGACTTCTCGTTCTCCGGTCTGAAGACCGCCGTGGCCCGCTGGATCGAGGCGCGGCGGGCGGCGGGGGAGGAGGTGCCGGTGCGTGACGTGGCGGCTTCCTTCCAGGAGGCGGTCGTGGACGTGCTGACCCGCAAGGCCGTACGGGCCTGCAAGGACGAGGGCGTCGACCACCTCATGATCGGCGGCGGTGTGGCCGCCAACTCCCGGCTGCGTGCGCTCGCCGCGGAGCGCTGCGAGGCGGCCGGGATCCGGCTGCGGGTGCCGCGGCCCAAGCTGTGCACGGACAACGGCGCCATGGTGGCCGCCCTCGGCGCGGAGATGGTGGCGCGCAACCGGGCCGCCTCCGACTGGGACCTCTCCGCCGACTCGTCCCTCCCGGTGACCGACCCGCACGTGCCCGGCCAGGCACACACCCACTCCCACGACCACGTGCACGAGGTCAGCAAGGAGAACCTGTACTCGTGACCGTCGCCCTGATGTGGGAGGCACGGGCCGTGCCGGGGCGCGGGGAGGACCTGCTCGCCTGGGTGCGGGCGCAGGAACTGTCCGGCGCACCGCTGCGCCGGGAGACCCTGCGGGCTCCCCAGGACCGGGTGCTCGTCATCACCTGGTGGGACGCCGCGTACGACGCGGTGCTGCCGGAACTGCCCGAACCCGACGGGGGGTTGGTGACCCGGGCGGTGCACCGGTGGAGGTTCGAGGCGGTGTCCTGAGCGCGTTCCGCGGGGGAGTCCCGGACGGTGTCCGGGACGGGTGCCTCGGGGTCGGCCGGTCCGGACTTCCCGTGGACCACTGTTTTCCGGAAGACTCCTGCAAAGTTTCGCCTGCGCGTATGGAACCGTAGGGGGCGACCTGACACGTCGACGGAGGTGGGCGCAGTGGCCCGGGAGAGCATCAGGAACAAGGTGACGATCACCGAGATCGCCCGGCAGGCCGGGGTCTCGGTGCCCACCGTGTCGCGTGTCGTCAACGGCCGCTCGGACGTGTCCCCGGAGACCCGGGCCCGGATCGAGGACCTGCTGCGGCACCACGGCTACCGGCGCAAGCCGTCCGCGCCGGGGGACCGGGCCGCCCTCGTCGACCTCGTCTTCAACGACCTCGACAGCCCCTGGGCGGTGGAGATCATCCGAGGGGTCGAGGACGTCGCGCACGCCGCGGGCGTGGGCACGGTGGTCTCCGCGATCCACGGCGCCTCGGGCTCCGCCCGGCAGTGGATGACCAATCTGCGCGCCCGCGCCTCGGACGGCGTGATCCTGGTGACCTCCGTCCTCGAACCGCGGCTGCACGAGGAGCTGCGGCGCCTCGGTGTGCCGCTCGTCGTCATCGACCCCGCGGGGTCGCCGTCCCTGGACGCGCCCACCGTCGGCGCCACCAACTGGGCCGGCGGCATGGCCGCCACGGAGCATCTGCTGGGTCTCGGCCACCGCCGGATCGGCTTCGTCGCCGGGCCCCCGCGGCTGCTCTGCTCGCGGGCCCGCCTCGACGGCTACCGGGCCGCGCTGGAGGGCGCGGGTGTCGAGGTCGACGACGCCCTGATCGTGCCGGGCGACTTCTACCACCAGGCCGGTTTCGACGGCTGCAACACCCTGCTCGACCTGGCCGGACCGCCGACCGCGCTGTTCGCCGCCAGCGACCAGATGGCGCTCGGCGCGATCGAGGCGCTGCGCCGCCGCGGCCTGCGGGTGCCCGAGGACATGAGCGTCGTCGGGTTCGACGACCTGCCCGAGGTCCGCTGGTCGTCGCCGCCGCTGACGACCGTGCGCCAGCCGCTGGCCGACATGGGCAAGCTGGCCACGCGCACGGTGCTGCGGCTCGCACTCGGCGAGGAGCCGGCCTCGCCCCGGGTGGAGCTCGCGACCGAGCTGGTCGTGCGGGCGAGCACGGCGGCGCCGGCCGTCTGAGCCGGCCGCCCGTCGCCGTTCGACCGGCTCGCGGGCGCGCCGGTTCGGGTCTCCGCCGCCGCGGACCGCCCCGACGCCGGCGGGCCTCGGCCCGCGGCCGCCCATGCCCTTCCGGTGAGCCGTCCTCGGGCTCGCCTGCGTCCTTTCGGTGAGCCGTCCCCGGGCTCGCCTGCGTCCTTCCGGTGAGCCGTCCTCGGGCTCGCCTGCGTCCTTCCGGTGAGCCGTCCCCGGGGCCCGTCCGCATCCCGTTGCGGATATCCGCCGCGGCCGCTCGCGTCCCTTTCGGCGGGCCGTTCCCCGAGGTCGGCGAGGGGGCCGTGGCCCGCCGACTCCCATATTTGTCAGGAGCGTTGACATACCTGTCGCGCGCCCGTAACTTCCGTGCGCACTCGACCGATAATTTTCGGCTCTCTTCCGGAAGGTGTGCGATGCGAGCGTTGGGCAACACCTCTCTCTCCCGCCGCGGGTTCATGGCGGCCTCAGCGGCGACCGGACTGGGTGCGGCCGCCCTGAGCGCGTGCGGCTCCTCCGACAGCGGGAACAGCTCGGGCAAGACCACCGTCGAGTGGTGGAACATCACCACCACCCAGCCCGCGAAGAAGCTGTGGGCCCAGCGCGCCAGGGAGTTCGAGGCGGCGCACCCCGACGTGAAGATCAAGGTCGTCACGCTGGAGAACGAGGCGTACAAGTCGAAGATGACCGCGCTGACCACCTCGGGAAAGCTGCCGGACATCTTCCACACCTGGGGCGGCGGCGTCCTCCAGCAGCAGATCGACGCGGGCCTGGTCGAGGACCTGACCGACAAGGTGGCCCCCTGGACGAAGCAGTACGTGCCCGCCGCCCTGGCGGCCTACCGCTTCGACGACAAGACGTACGCCGTCCCGTTCGACATCGGCATGGTCGGCTTCTGGTACAACAAGGCGCTCTTCGCCAAGGCCGAGATCGCGAGCCCGCCCACCACCTGGTCCGCCTACCTCGACGCCGTCAAGGCCCTGAAGAGCGCGGGGATCACGCCCATCGCCCTGGCCGGCAAGGAGAAGTGGCCCGGCATGTACTACTGGGCGTACCTCGCGATGCGGGTCGCCGGACTCGACGCGATGCAGAAGGCCGCCACCGACGCCGACTTCACCGGCGAGGGCTTCGTCAAGGCGGGCGAACACCTCAAGGAACTCGTCGCCCTCGAACCGTTCCAGAAGGGCTTCCTCGGCGCGGCCTACTCCACGCCCAACGGCGAGGCGGCCGCGATGGGCAACGGCAAGGCGGCCATGGAACTGATGGGGCAGTGGGCGCCCGTCGTCGAGGGCGACGCCGGCAAGGGCATCGGCAAGGACCTCGGCTTCTTCTCCTTCCCCGCCGTCGAGGGCGGACAGGGCGCGCTCACCGAGGTGTTCGGCGGAGGCGGCGGCCACGCGGTGCGCAAGGGCGCGCCCGACGCGGCGGTGGAGTTCCTGAAGTTCTTCGCCGAGAAGGAGTTCGCCGCCAAGCTGGTCAAGGACACCGGACTGATCCCGGTGTCCAAGGACGTGCGCTCCGCGCTGACCGACGCCAATCTCACCGCCGTGTCCGACGCGCTGAACTCGGCCACCGGCTTCCAGCTCTACCTCGACCAGGCGTACGCCCCCGCCGTCGGCCAGGAGATCAACGACAGCGTCGCCGCACTCATCGCGGGCTCCAAGTCCCCGCAGCAGGTGACCCGTTCGGTCACCGAGGTGGCCAAGAGCGAGAAGAGCTAGCGGCCACCGATGACGCATTCGACGACATCGACCCCGTACGCGCCCGAGCTCGGCAAGGTGGCGGAGCCGGGGTCCGTGCCCCCGGCCGCCGGGCCGCGCAGGCCCGTGCTGCGCCGCCTGGGCGACTGGCTCTCGGCGGTCGTCTTCACGGTCCCCGCGCTCGCCCTGTTCGGCCTCCTGGTGCTGGTGCCGATGGGCTACGCGTTCTACGTCAGCTTCTTCGACTGGGGCGGATTCGGCTCACCCACGGACGTCACGGGGTTCGGCAACTACACCCGGCTGTTCGAGGACCCGGTGTTCCTCGGGGACCTGTGGCGCGGCGGGCTGCTGATCGGCTTCTCCATCGCCCTCCAGCTGCCGTTCGCGCTCGCCATGGCCGTGCTGCTCAACCAGGAGCTGCGCGGCCGGGCCGTCTACCGGATGCTGTTCTTCGCCCCGTACATCCTGTCCGAGGTCATCACGGGCGTGCTGTTCGGCATGATCTTCGCGCCGGGGGACGGACTCGCCGACCGGCTGCTCGGCGCGGTGGGGCTCGACGGCCTCGGCGGGGAGTGGTTCGCGGGACGGGACACGGTCCTTCCCACGCTCTTCCTCGTCATGACGTGGAAGTACTTCGGCTTCCACATGATGCTCTACCTGGCCGGCCTCCAGGGCATCCCGGCCGAGCTGTACGAGGCCGCCCGCATCGACGGCGCCGGCACCTGGCAGCGCTTCCGCCACATCACGCTGCCGCTGCTCGCGCCGACCCTGCGGATCAGCGCGTTCCTGTCCGTCATCTTCTCCATCCAGCTCTTCGACCTGGTCTGGGTGATCACCACGGGCGGCCCCGACCACGCCTCCGAGACGATGGCGATCAGCATGGTCCAGTACGGCTTCAAGCGCTATCAGATGGGCTACGCGAGCGCCATCAGCGTCGTGATGTTCCTCATCAGCCTGGTCTTCGCCCTCGCCTACCAGCGCTTCGTGCTGCGCCGTGACACCGAAGGAGCCCTCACCACCATGCGAGCCAACCGATGAGCGGCGCGACGGGCGTCCCGAAGAGCCTCGTGCGCCGGCGCAGGCTGCGCACCCTCCCCGTGTACGTGGTCCTCTGGGTGGTCGGCGTCTTCATGGTCACCCCGCTCCTGTACACGCTCGTCTCCGGCTTCAAGTCGACCGATCAGCTCTCCAGCAACCCGTTCGGGCTGCCGTCGCCCTGGGTGACCTCGAACTACACGTCCCTGCTCGGCTCGGGCGCGTTCTGGCGGTCCGTCGGAAGCAGCACGGTGATCGCCGTGGGCGCCACCCTGCTCACCGTGGCGACCGCGGCGCTCGCCGCGTTCGCGCTGGCCCGGTTCGCCTTCCGCGGGCGGGAGTTGGTGTTCACGCTGTTCACCATGGGCCTGATGTTCCCGTTCGCGGTGGCGATCCTGCCGCTGTTCATCCTGCTGCGCACCTTCGGGCTCCTCGACAACCCCTGGGGCGTGATCCTGCCCGAGGCGGCCTTCGGGCTGCCGGTGACGATCATCATCCTGCGCGGGTTCTTCCGGGAGATCCCCGGCGAACTGGAGGAGGCCGCGACCCTCGACGGCTGCTCCCGCTTCGGCTTCTTCTGGCGCATCCTGCTGCCGCTGGCCCGGCCCGCGCTCGGCACCGTCTCCGTCCTCGCCATCGTCAGCAGCTGGAACCAGTTCCTGCTCCCGCTGCTCGTCTTCAGCGAGCCCACCTGGTGGACCATCCCCGTCGGCATCCAGCAGTTCCAGGGCCAGTACGCCTCCGACGTGGCCCGCATCTTCGCGTACCTGGTGCTCGCCATGGCACCCGCCCTCGCCTTCTACGCGGTCGCCGAACGCCAGTTGATCGGCGGCATCACGCTCGGCGCGACCAAGGGATAGGCCCCGCCCCGCGGTGCACGCCCGTCCGGGCGGGCCCCGGCGGACCCGTTCCGTCGCCGAACCACTTCACCGACGTGAGGAGTTACATGACCCACCCCTGGCAGGATCCCGCTCTGCCCGCCGACGTCCGTGCCGCCGACCTGCTCGCCCGGATGACCCCGCGCGAGCGGATCGCCCAGCTCTACAGCGTCTGGCCCGGCTCCGACGAGACGCCCGGAGGGGACATGGCGCCGCTCCAGCACGCCCTGTCCGAGGACATCGACCTGGCGGAACTCCTCCCCGACGGGCTGGGCCAGCTCACCCGCCCCTTCGGCACCGCCCCCGTCGACCCCGCGGAGGGCGCCGCCCGGCTGGCCTCCCTCCAGGAACGCATCCGGTCGGCCAACCGCTTCCGGCTGCCCGCCCTCGCCCACGAGGAGTGCCTCACCGGCTTCACCGCCTGGCGTGCCACCGTCTTCCCCACCCCGCTCGCCTGGGGTGCCGCCTTCGACCCCGCCCTGGTCCGGGAGATGGCCGCGGCGATCGGCGCCTCCATGCGCTCGGTCGGCGTCCACCAGGGCCTCGCCCCCGTGCTCGACGTCGTGCGCGACCCCCGCTGGGGCCGTACCGAGGAGTCGATCGGCGAGGACCCGTACCTCGTCGCGACCATCGGCACCGCCTACGTCCAGGGCCTGGAGTCGGCGGGCGTCGTCGCCACCCTCAAGCACTTCGCCGGATACTCGGCCTCGCGCGCAGGCCGCAACCACGCGCCCGCGTCGATCGGCCAGCGCGAGCTCGCCGACGTCATCCTGCCCCCGTTCGAGATGGCCGTGCGGGAGGGCGGCGCCCGCTCGGTGATGGCCGCGTACAACGACCTCGACGGACTGCCCGCGCACGCCCACCACCGGCTGCTCACCGAACTGCTCCGCGATGAATGGCAGTTCACCGGCACGGTGGTCGCCGACTACTTCGGCGTCTCCTTCCTGGAGTCGACGCACGGGATCACCGACTCCCCGGCCGGGGCCGCGGCGCTGGCCCTCGCCGCGGGCGTGGACGTGGAACTGCCCGCGGTGCGCTGCTACGGCGCCGGGCCGCTCGACGAGGAGCTCGTGGACCGGGCCGCGCTGCGGGTCCTGACCCAGAAGTGCGAGCTCGGTCTGCTGGACCCCGACTGGTCGTCGCCCGGCACGGACGCCGGCGCCGTGGACCTCGACCCGCCCCACATGCGGGTGCTGGCGCGGCAGCTGGCCGAGGAGTCGGTCACCCTGCTGGCCAACGGCGGGGTGCTGCCGCTCGCACCGGGCACCGGGAGGATCGCCGTGCTCGGCCCGCTCGCCGACGACGCGGCGGCCCTCCTCGGCTGCTACACCTTCCCCCGCCACGTCCTGCTCGACCACCCCGACGTGCCGATGGGTGTCGAGGTGCCCACGCTGCTCGAAGCGCTGCGCGCGGAGCTGCCGGACACCGAGTTCACCGAGGACCCGGTCGCGGCCGACGTGTGTGTCGTCGCCGTCGGTGACCGCTCCGGGCTGTTCGGACGCGGTACGTCGGGCGAGGGCTGCGACGCGGCCGATCTGGAACTGCCCGACGGACAGGGCGAGGTGGTGGAGAAGGCGCTGGCGTCGGGGACCCCGGTCGTGCTGGTCGTGCTCTCCGGGCGCCCGTACGCGCTCGGTCGCTGGGCGGACCGGTGCGCGGCGGTGGTGCAGGCCTTCTTCGCGGGGCAGGCGGGCGGCTCCGCCGTCGCCGGTGTGCTGTCCGGACGCGTCAACCCCTCGGGGCGGCTCCCGGTGAGCGTGCCCAGCGACCCCGGCGGGCAGCCGGGCACGTATCTGGCGCCGCCGCTGGGCCGCCGGGGCGAGGCGAGCAGTCTCGACCCCACCCCGCTGTTCCCGTTCGGGCACGGCCTGTCCTACACCTCCTGGGACTGGCAGCCACCGACGGTCGACGACCGTTCGTTCCCGACGGACGGCGTGACGACGCTGCGGCTGACCGTCCGCAACACGGGGGAGCGGGCCGGCACGGAGGTCGTCCAGCTCTATCTCCACGACCCGGTCGGCAAGGTGGCGCGGCCCGTGGTCCGGCTGATCGGCTACGCGCGGGTGCCGCTGGAGGCGGGCACGTCGGCGGAGGTGCACTTCACGGTGCCCGCGGACCTGGCCGCGTACACCGGACCCGACGGCGACCGGATCGTCGAACCCGGGGCGCTCGAACTGCGGTTGGCGGTGTCCGGCGCGGACGAGGGGGTGCGCTGGGCGGTGCCGGTGACACTGACCGGACCCGAGCGGGTGGTGGGGCCCGGACGGCGGATGCGGTGCGAGGTGCGCGTGAAGTGAGGCGGCGGGACGAGCTCCGATTCTTTCGCGCCAACTGCCGATCGTTCCGCCGGTGCATGGCGCGCAAAGGAGGGTCGGAGTGCGGGTGGGCGGGGCTACGATCCCGCCCATGAATCCCGCGAAGCCGCCGCGAACCCCGGGAACACGCACGTCGGCGGGTCCGCCCGCACGGTCCGCGCAGACCGCGACGCTCGCCGAGATCGCCCGCGAGGCCGGCGTGTCCGCGCCGACCGTTTCGAAGGTGCTCAACGGCCGCGCGGACGTGGCTCCCGGGACGCGTACGCGTGTGGAGGCGCTGCTGCGTTCTTACGGCTATCGGCGCCGCCGGGCCGAGGCGACCCGCTCGCCCCTCATCGACCTGGTCTTCCACGAGCTGGAGAGCGCCTGGGCGATGGAGGTGATCCGGGGCGTCGAGAACGTCGCCCGGGACGAGGGGCTGAGCGTCGTCCTCTCCGAGAGCGCGGGCCGGCTGACCCCCGGACGCACCTGGGCGGACCAGGTCGCGGCCCGCCGCCCGCACGGCGTGGTCCTCGTGCTCTCCGGCCTGGACGAGTCCGGGCAGGCGCTGCTGACCAGCAGGTCCATCCCGTTCGTGGTGATGGACCCGGCCGGCGACCCGGGCGACGACGTGCCGTCCGTCGGGGCCACCAACTGGCACGGCGGCCTGGCCGCCACCCGTCATCTCGTCGAGCTGGGCCACACCCGGATCGGCGCGATCAGCGGGCCCACACGCATGATGTGCAGCCGCGCCCGCGTCGACGGGTACCGGGCCGCGCTGGAGACGGCGGGGCTGCCGTCCGACCCGGCCCTGATCCGGCCGGGCACCTTCCACCACGACAGCGGCTACCGGGCGGGCCTCGAACTGCTGCGCCTCCCGGACCGGCCCACCGCCGTCTTCGCGGGCAACGACCTCCAGGCGCTCGGCCTGTACGAGGCCGCGCGTGAGCTCGGGCTGCGCATCCCCGGGGACCTGAGCGTCGTCGGGTTCGACGACCTGCCGGTGGCCCGCTGGGTCGGCCCGCCGCTGACGACGGTGCGCCAGCCGCTCACCGAGATGGCCGAGGCGGCGGCGCGGCTGGTGCTCCAACTGGGCCGCGAGGAACGGCCGCCGTCGGCGACACGCGTGGAACTGGCCACGAGCCTCGTGGTGCGCAGCAGCACCGGCGCGCCACCGGCGTAGTGGGGACGTCCGGCGGCGGATCCCGGCACGGCGGCCGCCGTGCCGTACGGCGGTGACCCCGTACGGCGGTGACTCCGCACGGCGGTGACCCCGCTCCGCGAGGAAGGCGATACAGGCGTGACGGATGTCTTGACGAGTTATGGGAGCGCTCCCATACTGCTCCGAAGTCAATCGGTTGAACGACCGAAACTTTCGGAGGCACCCGCCATGAGAACCTCCAGGACATCCTTAGGGAAACGACTCTCGGCCTTGTTCACGGGCGCCGCGGCCGTGGCCGCCCTGCTCGCCGCCGGGACGACCGCCCACGCCGCCGACACCCCGCTACGCGATCTCGCCGCCGCCAAGGGCAAGGTCATCGGCACCGCGGTCACCGGATCCAAGCTCACCGGCACCTACGGCGACATCGCCGGCGGGCAGTTCAACTCGCTGACCCCGGGCAACGCCATGAAGTGGGGCTCGGTCGAACCCACCCGGGGCAGCTTCAACTGGTCCGAGGCCGACCAGATCGTCGCCTTCGCCCAGGCCCACAACCAGCAGGTGCGCGGGCACACCCTCGTCTGGCACAGTCAGAACCCGAGCTGGCTGACGAACGGCACCTGGACGCAGGCACAGCTCAGCGGTCTGCTCCAGGACCACATCACCACCGAAGTCACCCGGTACAAGGGCAAGCTGGCGGCCTGGGACGTGGTGAACGAGCCGTTCAACGAGGATGGCACCTACCGCTCGACGCTCTGGTACAACGGCCTCGGCGCCGACTACATCGCCCAGGCGCTGACCTGGGCGCACGCCGCCGACCCGAGCGCCAAGCTCTACATCAACGACTACAACGTCGAGGGCGTCAACGCGAAGAGCACCGCCCTCTACAACCTGGTCAAGTCGCTGAAGGAGCGTGGCGTCCCGATCGACGGCGTCGGCCTCCAGGCCCACCTGATCCTCGGCCAGGTCCCCGGCACGCTCCAGCAGAACATCCAGCGCTTCGCCGACCTCGGCGTCGACGTCGCGGTCACCGAGCTGGACATCCGTATGCAACTCCCCGCCGACAGCACGAAACTGGCGCAGCAGGCCGCCGACTACAAGGCCGTGTTGGACGCGTGCGTCGCGGTCACCCGGTGCGCCGGTGTCACCGTCTGGGGCTTCACGGACTCCGACTCCTGGATCCCGGACGTCTTCCCGGGCTACGGAGCGGCGACCCCGTACGACGAGAACTACGCACCGAAACCGGCGTACTCCGCGATCGCGACCTCGCTGGGCGGGACGTCGACGCCGCCTCCCACCGGCGCGTGCACTGCGACGTATAGCGTCACGAGCCAGTGGAACACGGGCTTCACGGGCCAGGTGACGATCGCCTGCTCCGGGGCCGCGCTGTCGTCGTGGAAGGTGAACTGGACGTACGGTGCGGGCCAGCGGATCACCCAGGCCTGGAACGCCACCTGCACGCAGACGGGTGCCGCCGTCAGCTGCTCCAACGCGTCCTACAACGGGACTGTACCCAGCGGCGGTTCGGTGACCTTCGGCTTCAACGCCTCGTGGAGCGGGAGCAATCCGGCCCCGACGGTGACCCTGGGCTGAGCGCGCACCGTGATCGCTGAGGTGCGCCTGAGAAGTCTGAGAATTTCCGAAGGAAACCCGAGAACAGGTTCCTGCTCGTCATAATTCGGACTTACGTTCCTCTGCGTGACGGGTGAGGACGAGCACGGGGACGACCGCGAGGTCGTCGCGGGACACGGCGGCCGGCGGCGCCTGCTGAAGGCAGCGGGCGCCGTTCTCGCCGGCGTCCTCGTGCTCTGCGCATCCGGCGCCGGCTGGGCGTACTGGCACCTCGGCCACAACATCAAGAGCGTCGACATCGACAGCGCGCTCGGCGACGACCGGCCGGCCCGGGCGGTGCCGACGCCGAGCGCGTCCGCCACCGGGTCCGCTTCCGCCTCCGCCGCCCCGTTGCCGAGCGGCGCGCTGAACATCCTGGTCCTCGGCTCCGACTCGCGCAGCGGCGAGCGCAACGAGAAGCTCGGCGGCGGCGACAGCGGCGGGGCGCGCTCCGACACGGCGATGGTCGTCCACCTCGACGAGGGCCGCAGGCACGCGACCGTGGTGAGCATCCCCCGGGACACCCTGGTGACCCGTCCGTCGTGCCCCACGCCGTCCGGAGGGACCACGGCGGTGGCGTACGGCGTGATGTTCAACAGCGCCTACGCGGTGGGCGGTCCGGCCTGCGCGGTGAAGACCGTCGAGTCCATGACCGACATCCGCATGGACCACTACATCGAGATCGATTTCGCGGGTTTCGCGGACCTGGTCGACGCGGTCGGCGGTGTCACCGTCACGACCGACGAGGACATCGACGACGACCAGAGCCATCTGCACCTGGCGGCCGGCGAGCACCACCTCGACGGCACGCGGGCGCTGGCGCTGGCCCGGACACGCCATGGCATCGGAGACGGCAGCGACCTCGGGCGCATAGGCCTCCAGCAGAAGCTGGTGAAGGCGCTGTCGGCGCGGATCTCGGCCACCGACCTGCTCGCCGACCCGGCCAGGCTCTACAAGGTCGCGGACGCGGTGACCGGGAGCCTGACGACGGACACCGGACTCGACTCGCTGGGCGAGCTGTCGAAACTCGGCCGGAGCCTGAAGGGCCTGTCGTCCGACGCCGTCGAGACGGTGATGATGCCGGTGGTGACGGCGCCCACGGACCACAACCGGGTGGTGGCCCGGGAACCGGCGGCCACCGAGCTGTGGAAGTCGCTGAGGTGACACCGGGGCGATCAGCCGGGCACCCACCTGTTCGCACCCTCCTGACCTGCGAGAACGACATTCGCGGAAAAAACTTCGAAGAAATTCCGCAGCGGTGTCGATACCGGTGTCCCCCGTTCGACGCATGGGTGAGAGGCGGGGAGGAGCTCCGCCTCCGAAGCACAAGAGCCACGGATACGAGGAGTCACCATGCCGCGCTACCTGTCGCTGGTCCAGATCGACGAGAGCACCGCGCCCGCCGAGGGCCCGAGCCCCGAACTGATGCAGCGGATGGGCGAGCTCATCGAGGAGATCACGAAGGCCGGGGTCATGCTCGACACCGCCGGGCTGACGCCCAGCGCCCAGGGCAAGCGGGTGCACTGGCAGAGCGGGCAGCTGTCCGTCACCGACGGGCCCTTCACCGAGTCCAAGGAGGTCGTCGGCGGCTACGCGCTCATGCAGTGCAAGGACATGGCCGAGGCCCTGGAGTGGACCAAGCGGTTCCTGAAGGTGCACGAGGAGCACTGGACGGTGACCTGTGAGGTCCGGGAGATCGCGGAGGGCTGACCGGGAGCACGGCCGGGGCCCCGCCCCGGCCGCCGCGCCACCGCGCGGCCCGGGGGACCGCTTGGCCCGGCCGTCCGGAGGGTGTCTGATGGTGGGCTGTGGAAGAGCAGCCCACCATCACCGCAGCCGGGTCCGACAGCAGCGCCCTGGAAACCGTCGAGACGATCTTCCGGATCGAGTCGCCGCGCATCATCGCCGGCGTCGCCCGGATCGTCCGGGACGTCGGCATCGCCGAGGAACTCGCCCAGGACGCACTGGTCGCGGCTCTGGAGCAGTGGCCGCGGGACGGTGTGCCCGACAATCCGGGCGCCTGGCTGACGGCCACGGCCAAGCATCGCGCCATCGACCTCGTACGCCGCCGGGAGCGGTACGCGCGCAAGCTGGAGGAGGTCGGCCGGGACCTCTCGCTGTCCGCGCCGCACCACGTCGACGAACCCTCCGACCCGGACGACATCGACGACGACCTGCTCCGCCTCGTCTTCACCGCATGCCATCCGGTCCTCTCCGCGGAGGCCCGCATCGCGCTCACCCTGCGTCTCCTGGGCGGCCTGACGACCGCCGAGATCGCCCGCGCCTACCTCACGTCCGAGGCGACGGTCGCCCAGCGCATCGTGCGCGCCAAGCGGACGCTGGCGGCGAAGGGCGTCGCCTTCGAGGTCCCGTACGGCCCCGAACGGGAGGCCCGGCTGGGGTCGGTCCTGGAGATCATCTACCTGGTCTTCAACGAGGGCTACGCGGCCACGGCGGGCGACGACCTGCTGCGCCCCGCCCTGTGCGAGGACGCCCTGCGGCTGGCGCGCGTGCTCGCCGAGCTGATGCCCAAGGAGCCCGAGGTGCACGCGCTCGCCGCCCTGCTGGAGCTCCAGGCGTCCCGCACGCCCGCCCGTACCTCCCCCTCGGGCGAACCGGTCCTGCTCAGGGACCAGAACCGCCGCCGCTGGAACCGCATGCTGATCCGTCGCGGCTTCACCGCGCTGGGCCGGGCCAACGCCGTCGCCGCGGGCCGCCCGGGCCCGTACGCCCTGCAGGCCGCCATCGCCGCCTGCCACGCGCAGGCGTACGCGTACGAGGACACGGACTGGGGGCAGATCGTCACCCTCTACGGCCTGCTGGCGGCCCGTACGCCGTCCCCGGTGGTCGAGCTGAACCGTGCCGTGGCCGTCTCGATGGCCGAGGGGCCCGGCCCCGCCCTGGAGATCGTCGACGCCCTCGCCGGTGAACCCGCCCTGCGCGACTACCACTTGCTGCCCAGCGTCCGGGGCGATCTGCTCGCCCGGCTCGGCCGCACGGAGCAGGCGAGGGCGGAGTTCGAGCGCGCGGCCGCGCTGGCGCGCAACGAACGGGAGCGGGAGCTGCTGGCGGGGCGGGCGCGTGAGCTGGGCGGGGCGGGCGCGTGAGCTGGGCGGGCGTGATCGTTCCCCCGGTGACTCCATTCCCAAGGTGATCAGCGAAGGCTTACAGTTGCGCCGCTGCCGTACACGGGCGTGACGCTCTTCGTTCGCCCCGAAGACCCCTGAGGGACACGGTCCGGCAGCCCATCGCTACCTGGGGGGTACACCCATGAGGACTTCCGCGCGCCACAGACTCGTGGCGCTCACCGCGGTGACGGCGCTCGCCGCCGGCACCGCGACCGCGCTGGCGCCCGGAGCGTCGGCCGACGTCACCGGATGGCCGGCGACCGACGGCAGGATCGCCGTGGTCAACGACGGCATCATGTCGACGGACGTCACCGGCAACGACGAGAAGCGCATCTCCAACGGCTCCGACGACGAGTCGCCCGCGTGGTCGCCCGACGGCAGCCGCGTGGTCTTCGAGGACGCCGGATCACTGCAGACCATCGGCGTCACCGGCAGCACCAGGACGACGGTCTACGAGGGTGCCGACAGCGGCCCCTCGGCGTCGCACCCGACGTACTGGACCTACGGCCGCGAGATCGTCTACTCCGCGGCGAGCAAGCTGTACTCCATCGCCGCCGACGGCAGCACCCCGGTCCGGCTGCTGGCCTCCGGCGGCTGCGACACCCTGCCGAGCGGCGACGCGGTCGGAAAGCGTCTCGTCTTCCAGCGCAACGGCGGCTCGTGCACCACCAAGACGCCGTCGGTCGTGCTCTACGACGCGGCGACGAAGACGCAGACCACGCTCGTCGCGAACGGCGGCTCGCCCGCCCTCTCGCCCGACGGCACCAAGGTCGCGTTCGTGCGCACCGTCGACGGTCACCGCCAGCTGTTCTCCGTCAACACCGACGGCACCGGCGAGCGCCGCCTGACCGACGACGACGGCGAGTACGACACCCCCTCCTGGGCGCCCGCGAGCGACCGGCTCGTCGTGCACTTCGACCGGCCCACCAGCGGCGGCCGCCAGGAGAGCAACATCGTCATGACGATCACCGCGGACGCGGTGACGGAGGGCGAGCCCTTCCCGTGGGGCGGCCGTTCGCCCGCCTGGCAGCCGCTGCGCAAGAACACCGTCGTCCGGGTCTGGGGCGCCGACGTCTACGGCAGCAACATCGCCGGCTCCCGCTGGACGTGGAACACGGTCGGCAAGAGCGAGGCGGGGCTGATGAACGCCTCGTCCGCCGTCCTGGTCTCCCGGGACAGCCAGTCGTACGCGCTCACGGCGCCCGCCCTCGCGGGCAAGAAGCACGGACCGGTCCTGCTGACGCCCTCGACCTCGGTCTCCTCGGCCGTGCAGGCGGAGCTGAAGCGGGTCCTCAAGCCCGGCGCCACGGTCTACCTGGTCGGCGGCACGTCGATCCTCAGCAGCGCGGTCGCCTCGAAGGTCTCCGCGCTGGGCTTCACCCCGAAGCGGCTGGCGGGCACCTCGCGCTACTCGACCTCGGTCGCCGTCGCGAAGTCCATCACCAGCGCTCCCGAGTACGTGTTCCTGGCGACCGGCACCGACTACCACTCGGCGCTCGCCGCCGCGTCCGCCGCGGGCTCCCTGGGGACCGGCGGCAAGGCCGTCGTCGTGCTCAACGACGGGAACACGCTGACCTCGTCGGTGAAGTCGTACCTGAACGGCCTCGACCCGGACGAGACCTACATGATCCCGGTCGGTGCCTCGGCGAAGTACGCGCTCACCCACACGTCCTTCTCCAAGTGGCCCTCCCGGTACACCTACTACCCGGTGACCGCGTCCACCAACGAGGGCACCGCGGCCGCGCTGGCCGCGATGTGGTGGCGCGCGCCGAGCAGCGCGGCGCTCGCGTACACGGACAGCTGGCGCGGCGGCGCCACGGCGGGCGCCGCGATGAACGTGTTCGGCCCGCTGCTGTGGACGGACGTCAGCGCCCTCTCCGCCGACACCAGGTCCTACCTGGTCAAGGGCGCCGCGAACCTGGGCGGTCTGGCGGTCTTCGGCGGCACCGGCTCGGTGTCGACGGCGGCACTGAACTCCGCGGGCGCGGCGATCAGCGCGAACAGCAGCCAGTGGACGTACATGCCGGACTACAACGGCCTTGCCCCGCAGGCGAGTTCGTTCTCCTCGGCCACGGTCGGCGGCCCGGCCGCGGGTGCTCCGGCGGCGCGTCCCGGCACGGCGCCGCGGCCCGTCACCGCGCCGGACCTCGCTCCGCTCAGCAGCCGCCACCAGCAGTAGGCGGCTGCGCGGGTGCCCCCACCAGCATGGTCGGGGCACCCGCCACCCGCGTCAGGAACACCGTCGCGGAAGCGGGCCCCTGCGGCTTCACCTTCCGCCGCAACTCCTCCGGCTCGACGGCCGAGCCCCGCTTCTTGACCGTCAGCACACCGACCTCGCGCTCCCGCAGCAACGCCTTCAGGCGCTTGACGTTGAAGGGCAGCCGGTCGGTGATCTCGTAGGCGGAGGCGTACGGCGTCGGCCGCAGTTCGTCCGACGTGACGTAGGCGATGGTCTCGTCGATCAGGCCGCCGTCGAGGTCCTCGGCCACCTCCGCGACCAGGTGTGCGCGGATGACGGCGCCGTCGGGCTCGTACAGGTAGCGGCCGACCGGACGCACGGCGGGATCGGGCAGGCCGCGGCCGCGCAGTTCGCGCGGGCCGGGCAGCAGGGTGGCCCGCACCAGCCCCGGCTCGGTGCCGAACCACAGCACCGCCTCCTTCACGTCCCCGCCGTCGGAGATCCACTCGGCCTCGGCCTCGGCGGGCACCGTCTCGTGCGGGATGCCGGGGGCGATCTTCAAGGCGGCCAGCGGCGCCTTCGTCGCGGTCTCGACCGCCCAGGACAGCGGCGGCGAGTAGGCCTCCGGGTCGAAGATCCGGCCCCGGCCGCCACGCCGTGCCGGGTCCACGAAGACCGCCTCGTACGCGGAGGTGTCGACGGCGGTGACATCCGCCTCGCGGACCTCGATCAGCTCCGAGAGCCCCAGCGCGTCCGCGTTCGCGCGGGCGACCGCCGCGGTCAGCGGGTCGCGGTCGACGGCGAGGACCCGGATGCCGGCGCGGGCCAGCGCGATCGCGTCGCCGCCGATCCCGCAGCACAGGTCGGCCACGGAGCGGATGCCCAGTTCCTGGAACCGCCGCGCGCGGTGGGCCGCCACGCTCGTCCGCGTCGACTGCTCGACCCCGTTCGGGGTGAAGAACATCCGCTCCGCGTCCTCGGCCCCGAACTTCGCCGTGGCCCGCTGCCGCAGCCGCTCCTGCCCGAGGGCGGCGGAGACCAGCTCGGCCGGGTGCTCGCGGCGCAGCCGGGTGGCCACGGCCAGTTCCCGCGCCGGTTCGGTGCCGCGGACCTCGTCGAGCAGGGCGCGGCCCTCGGGGGTGAGGAGGGAGGCGAAGGAGACGTCGTTCACCGGCCCATTGTGGGCCAGTCGGTGGATGCTGCGCGTCCGGCAGTGGGGCCGCGGTGGTGTCGGGGCCTCGTGAGGGGCTCGCGCTGGGAAGATCCCGCACCATGCGATCAGTGCGACAAAATGATAAAACCGCCGCAATGCGGGCCGGTGTTCGCGGCGGTCTTGCCGTGCTCGCCCTCACCGCTCTCGTCTCCGGCTGCTCCGGCGGGGAATCCGGCGTCAAGGGGACCCCCGGCCAGCAGCCGAAGGTCAAGGCGTCCCCCGCCGCCGGCTCCTATGCCGACCGGGTGAGCAACACCCAGGCCGAGCGCGTCGCCGCCGCCAAGCGCTGGGGCCTGGACAGGGCGCCGCTCGTGCCCCCGGCGCCGCCCGCCACGAAGCCGGTGATCAAGGCCCGCGACGGGTTCGAGGTCGACGGCCAGGAGGAGGAGGGGCTGCCCCCGGTCTTCACCACCGTCCCCACCAAGGACAAGGTCGTCTTCCTCACCATCGACGACGGCGAGGAGAAGGACCCGAAGTTCCTGCGGATGATGAGCGATCTGAAGATCCCGTACACCGCCTTCCTCAGCAACTACCTGATCAAGGACGACTACGGGTACTTCCGCGAGATGCGCGACCGCGGTGTCACCCTCAACAACCACACGCTGCACCACCCGTACCTCCCCGGGCTGTCGTACGACGAGCAGAGGGAGGAGATCTGCGGCATGCAGGCCATCATGACGAAGCAGTTCGGCAAGCGCCCCACGCTCTTCCGGCCGCCCTACGGCGACTACGACGGCGACACCCTGCGCGCCGCCAAGTCCTGCGGCATCAAGTACGCCCCGATCTGGGACGAGGAGGTCTACGTCGACCACTGGGAGTACCGCGAGGACGACCGGGACCTGCACCCCGGCGACATCGTCCTCACCCACTTCCGGGGCCGCGCCGACTGGGACGGCACGATGACCGACATGGTCCGCCGCTTCCTGAAGAAGGTCACGGACAAGGGGTACGCGGTGGCGCGCCTGGAGGACTACCTGTGAGGCTCCGGGTGCGGCGCCCGGCGCGCCCGCGGCCACCGCACCCGGCGCGGCGCGGGGTGTGTGCGCTCGGTGCCGGACTGCTCGCCGCCGTGCTGCTCACCGGCTGCGCCCAGTCCGTCGACCCCATCGAGCGGCTGGGCAAGAAAGCGGCGCAGAAGGTACGGCCCCGGGAGTCGGCGTACCGCCGCTGGGGCCTCGCCGCCCCGCTCGCCCGCCCGCCGCGCCCGCCCGCTCGGACCGTCGCACGCCCCGCCGGCCCCGGACTGCCGCCCGTCGTGGACCACGTCCCCACCCACGACCGGGTGGTCTTCCTGACCTACGACGACGGCGCCGAGCGCGATCCGCGGTTCGTCGACATGGTCCGTGAACTGCGGCTGCCGGTCAGCGTGTTCCTCACGGACGCTGTCGTCGGGCCGGGGTACGGGGACTTCGCCCGGCTCCGCGCGGTCGGCGCGAGCGTGCAGAACCACACCCTCGACCACGCCTCCCTGCGCGGCCTGCCCTATGTCGGCCAGCGCGCCGAGATCTGCGGCCAGCAGGACAAGCTCAAACAGCGCTTCGGCATCCGGCCCCGGCTGCTGCGGCCCCCGTACGGCACCTACGACCGCACCACGCTGCGCGCCGCCGCCGACTGCGGGGTCGCCGCCGTCGTGCTGTGGCGGGCCTCCATGCGGGCGGAAGGACTGAGCTACGAGCACGGGCACGAGCTGCGGCCGGGCGACATCGTCCTGGCCCGGCCGGAGGACACCGGCGGAGTGACGCTCATCGACTCCACGACCCGCCTGCTGCGCCGCATCCAGGCGCAGGGATTCACGGTGGCCCGGCTGGAGGACTACCTCTGAGCTCCGCCTCGGGGACGGGGAAGCGGACGTGAACGCGCGCGGACGTGCGCCGAGGTTTTGCGGACATGTAAGCGCCGCGTTGGCACTCCGCTTGACCGAGTGCTAATCGCAGTCATAGTCTCGGCCCTGGCACTCCCCCCTGGAGAGTGCCAATAGCGACGGGCAGGTCCGGCACCCGCGACGACGGATCGACCTGGTCGCCACCTCAGACAGTTAACCCCGTGAGATCTCCGAAGGGGGAGGTCGGATCGTGACGACCGCCAGCTCCAAGGTTGCCATCAAGCCGCTCGAGGACCGCATCGTGGTCCAGCCGCTGGACGCCGAGCAGACCACGGCCTCTGGCCTGGTCATTCCGGACACCGCCAAGGAGAAGCCCCAGGAGGGCGTCGTCCTGGCCGTGGGCCCGGGCCGCATCGAGGACGGAAAGCGCGTCGAGCTCGACGTCACCGTCGGCGATGTCGTGCTGTACAGCAAGTACGGCGGCACCGAGGTGAAGTACAACGGCGAGGAGTACCTCGTCCTCTCGGCCCGCGACGTGCTCGCGATCGTCGAGAAGTAATTCACCCAGAATTGCAGTGAACTGCGCCCCTGGCCCCCGCGACGTCAACAAGCCGGGCGCCGGGGGCGCCGTTCGTTTCTCCCAGTTTTCCGAGAGGGCTGAACCGCTCCTATGGCGAAGATCCTGAAGTTCGACGAGGACGCCCGTCGCGCCCTTGAGCGCGGCGTCAACAAGCTTGCCGACACGGTCAAGGTGACGATCGGCCCCAAGGGCCGCAACGTCGTCATCGACAAGAAGTTCGGCGCCCCCACCATCACCAACGACGGTGTCACCATCGCCCGCGAGGTCGAGGTCGAGGACCCGTACGAGAACCTCGGCGCCCAGCTGGTGAAGGAGGTGGCGACCAAGACCAACGACATCGCGGGTGACGGTACGACCACCGCCACCGTGCTCGCCCAGGCGCTCGTGCGCGAGGGCCTGAAGAACGTCGCCGCGGGCGCCTCCCCGGCGCTGCTGAAGCGGGGCATCGACGCGGCCGTCAAGGCCGTCTCCGACGACCTGCTCGCCACCGCGCGCCCGATCGACGAGAAGTCCGACATCGCCGCCGTCGCCGCGCTGTCCGCCCAGGACCAGCAGGTCGGCGAGCTCATCGCCGAGGCGATGGACAAGGTCGGCAAGGACGGTGTCATCACCGTCGAGGAGTCCAACACCTTCGGTCTGGAGCTGGACTTCACCGAGGGCATGGCCTTCGACAAGGGCTACCTGTCGCCGTACTTCGTGACGGACCAGGAGCGCATGGAGGCCGTCCTCGAGGACCCGTACATCCTCATCCACCAGGGCAAGGTCAGCTCCATCCAGGACCTGCTGCCGCTGCTGGAGAAGGTCATCCAGTCCAACGCCTCCAAGCCGCTGCTGATCATCGCCGAGGACGTCGAGGGCGAGGCCCTCTCCACCCTCGTCGTGAACAAGATCCGTGGCACCTTCAACGCCGTCGCGGTGAAGGCCCCCGGCTTCGGTGACCGCCGCAAGGCCATGCTCGGCGACATCGCCACCCTCACCGGTGGTCAGGTCATCGCCGAGGAGGTCGGTCTCAAGCTCGACCAGGTCGGATTGGACGTGCTGGGCACCGCCCGCCGCGTGACCGTCACCAAGGACGACACCACGATCGTCGACGGTGGCGGCAGCTCCGACGAGGTCGTCGGCCGCGTCAACCAGATCAAGGCCGAGATCGAGAACACCGACTCCGACTGGGACCGCGAGAAGCTCCAGGAGCGCCTCGCGAAGCTGGCCGGCGGCGTGTGCGTCATCAAGGTCGGCGCCGCCACCGAGGTCGAGCTCAAGGAGAAGAAGCACCGTCTGGAGGACGCCATCTCCGCGACCCGCGCCGCGGTCGAGGAGGGCATCGTCTCCGGTGGTGGCTCCGCGCTCGTCCACGCCGTGAAGGTCCTCGAGGACAACCTCGGCAAGACCGGCGACGAGGCCACGGGTGTCTCGGTCGTCCGCCGCGCCGCCGTCGAGCCGCTGCGCTGGATCGCCGAGAACGCCGGCCTGGAGGGTTACGTCATCACCTCCAAGGTCGCCGAGCTCGACAAGGGCCAGGGCTTCAACGCCGCGACCGGCGAGTACGGCGACCTAGTCAAGGCCGGCGTCATCGACCCGGTCAAGGTCACCCGCTCCGCCCTGGAGAACGCCGCCTCCATCGCCTCCCTGCTCCTGACGACCGAGACCCTGGTCGTCGAGAAGCCGGCCGAGGAGGAGGCCGACGCGGGCCACGGCCACGGCCACGGGCACGCCCACTGAGGCGACGCGCCGCACGACGTGACGCCCCCGGCGTGACGTCGAGCAGTGCCTCGCGAAGGCCCCCGTTCCCGACAGGGAGCGGGGGCCTCCCGCGTTGCCGGCCTCACGCGAGGCTCATGCTCCACAGGGGCCGGAGCCTCGCGGGCCGCGCGAGGCCGGGGACCGAAACCCTCTAGGTCTCGAGCGCGTCGAGCGCGCCGAGCTGGGCCATCAGTCCCAGCCGGTCGTACTGCCACCAGCCCTCGGCGATCTTCCCGTCCTCCTGGCAGCGGAAGACGGTCGTCCCCGTCATGGTGACCGTCATCCCGCTCGGGGGGATCCCCATGAAGTCGCCGGTGTGGGTGCCGTTCCAGGTCCACCGCGTGCAGACGCGGTCGCCCTGGGCCAGCTGGTCGTCCACGGTGAAGGAGAAGTCGAACCCGCCCCGCCACATCTCGATCTCGCGCCGCATGGCGTCGAGGCCCAGGTTGTCCTGCTCATTGGCGGGATCGTGGTCGTGGTAGTGCTCGACCATCAGGTCGTTGAGCGGCGGCAGGTCGCCCGCGGTGGCCACCGTGTCGAAGAACCGGCGGATGGTGGCCTCGTACAGCTGCTCGTCACGGATCACGTCCAGGTCCGTGAACGTCGGCGCCTCGTCGCAGAGGGCGACCATCTCCTGGAAGATCCTGTCGGTCTCCGGCAGGTTCGAGTTCCGCACCGCCTCCTCGTACGAGGGGAACTCCACGATCTCGATGAAGTGGGACGCGTCGGACCGGTCCTTGCCGATGACGCTGTGCGTCGCGGTCCGCTTCCCCCGGGTCTGCTCGACCCAGGTGTCCATCAGCCGGTTCACCTCGTCGAACCGGCTCGTCTTGCAGTCGATCAGTTGCACGAATGTCATGGCGCGGCCTCCCGGCCCACGTGGTCCGGATGAATGCGTCCATTTTAGTGAAAATCCCCCTCAACTGTCGTGGTTGAAGGGGATATCACCCGAGGGTGCGGACAGGCCCTAACGGCCCCGCCCAGCTCACTGCGGCCCGTACTTCCGCCCCGTCTTCGACGTGATCCCGCCGAGCAGCGCCCGCGGCGTCACCTTCACCACGCCCATCAGCGCCTTGTACCGCGGGTCCGGGATCGACAGCGACTTGCCCCGGGCCAGGTCCGCGAGCGCCGCCGCCACCAGCTTGTCCGCGTCGAGCCACATCCACTTCGGGATGTTGTCCGTGCCCATCCCGGCACGCTCGTGGAACTCGGTGCGCACGAAGCCGGGGCACAGCGCCATCAGCCGCACCCCGCTGCCCGCGAGGTCCCGCGCCGCGCCCTGCGTGAACTGCACGACCCATGCCTTCGACGCGCCGTACGTGCCACGCGGCACGAACGCGGCCACCGAGGCGACGTTGACGACTCCGCCCCGGCCGCGCTCGCGCATCACCTCGGTCGCCGCCGACGTCAGCCGGAGCACCGCCTCGCAGTGCACCTTGAGCATCCTGAGCTCGTCCGCCATCGATACGTCCAGATAGCGGCCCTTGTTGCCGAAGCCCGCGTTGTTGACCAGGAGGTCGACCGGGTTCCTCCGGTCGCCCAGGCGCGCGGCGACCGCGTCGATGCCGCCGTCGGTCGCCAGGTCCGCCGTCAGCACCTCCGCCTCGATGCCGTGCCGGTCGTGCAGTTCGGTGGCCTGCTCCTGCAGTCGCTTCGTGTCGCGCGCCACCAGAACGAGGTTGTGCCCGTCAGCCGCCAGGCGCCGCGCGAAGGCGGCACCGATCCCCGCGGTCGATCCCGTAATCAGAGCCGTTGTCATGGCGCAAGGTTAGTGACCTGGCCAGGCGTCCGGCGTCCGCCGCCGTCCAACGTCCGGCCGCGCCCGAAGAGTTCCCCGCGCCGTGGCCCGCCCGCTACCGACCGCCCTGGTCGGCCACATACTTCCGGGCCTTCGCCCGCGCCTCCGGGTGCAACGCGTCGCCGGCCGTCAACAGCCTTGGCAGCAGCTCCCGTTCGGTAGTCACGGCGCGGAACTGGAGGGCGACCGTGACGTCGTGGTCCGGCCGGTGCACGACCTCGATCGCGTCACCCGGGCGGATCTCACCGGGCTCGATCACCCGCAGGTACGCGCCGGGCGCGGCCTTCTGCGTGAAGCGCTTGACCCAGCCCTTCTCGCCGAGGTGCCCCTGGAAGGTGCGGCAGGGGATGCGCCCGCTGGTGACCTCCAGGACGACCTCGGAGCCGATGCGCCAGCGCTCGCCGATCCGCGCGCCGGAGACGTCCAGCCCCTCGGTCGTGAGGTTCTCGCCGAACACGCCGTTGCGCAGCGGCCGGCCGAGCTCGCGCTCCCAGTGGTCCAGGTCCTCGCGGGCCACCGCGTACACCGCCTGGTCGTCCCCGCCGTGGTGGCGCCCGTCGCACACCGCGTCCCCGGCGAGTCCGCTGCCGCCGATCGACTTGGGGCCGGGCGCGGTCACCCGCACGGCACCGTCCACCGGCTGCTTGTCGATGCCGGTCAGGCCCTCCGGCTGGTCGGTGTACGCAACGGCCTGTGCCCGGCCCAGATTCAGCGACAGAAGCTTCATGCCCTCCACGCTAGGCGACCGCGGCCAAAGCGTCGACGCGATATTGGCGGCACACCCCAAGGCTCGCTTATGCTCGGAGGGTGATCGAGGCCCGTCATCTCCGTGTCCTGCGCGCCGTCGCCGCCACCGGCTCCTTCTCGGCGGCCGGGCGCGAGCTGGGCTGCACCCAGCCGGCCGTCAGCCAGCAGATGAAGGCGCTGGAGGCCTCCGTCGGCACCCCTCTGCTGATCCGCACCGGCCGCGAGATGCGTCTGACCGAGGCGGGCGAGGCGCTGGTCAAGCACGCCGCGAGCATCCTGTCCGGCCTCACGGCCGCCGAGGAGGAGGTCGCCGCGATCGCCGGCCTGCGTGCGGGCCGGGTCCGGCTCGTGTCCTTCCCCAGCGGGAGCTCCACCCTCGTGCCGACCGCCCTCGCCGCACTGCGCGCCGCGCACCCGGGGACCCGTGTCTTCCTGGAGGAGGCCGAACCACCGGAGTCCGTGGAGAAGCTCCGGGACGGCGACTGCGACATCGCGCTGGCCTTCCGCTACGAGGGCACGGGCGGTGAGGAGTGGGACGACCTCGTCGTCCGGCCCCTGCTGACGGACCGGCTCGTCGCGCTGGTGCCCGAGCGTCACCGTCTGGCCGCGGCCGGGTCGGTGGCCATCGGCGAGTTCGCGGGCGAGTCGTGGATCGCGGGCTGTCCGCGCTGCCGCGGACAGTTGGTCGAGGTGTGCCGGGGCGCGGGCTTCGAGCCCCGCATCGACTTCGCCACCGACGACTATCCGGCCGTGGTCGGTCTCGTGGGTGCGGGCCTGGGCGTCGCGGTGCTCCCGGAACTGGCCATCGAGTCCGTCCGGCCCAAGCGGGCCCGCACGGTGACGGTGGAGCCGCCGGTGCGGCGCGAGATCGTCGCCCTCACGCTGCCGGATCTGGCGCAGGTGCCGGCGGTGGCGGCGACGCTCGACCGGCTTGCACGAGCCGCCGCCCGCTGACGGGCGGTCGCTGACGTCGGGCCGCACGCCTGTGTGCATGCCAATACAGGGGCACGCGCACACGTGCCCGGAGTGAAGAAACGTTCCTTCAGTTGTTCGAAGCGTGACTGCTTCCACCGGCCGATGCCGAGACCAGCCGGTTGCGCGCCCGCCCCATGAGCTCTTCGCGCTCGTCCTCGGTCAGTCCGCCCCACACGCCGTACGGCTCGCGCACCGCCAGTGCGTGTGCCGCGCACTCGGCGCGTACCGGGCATCTCATGCAGACCTCTTTGGCCGAGTTCTCGCGAGCGCTCCGTGCCGCACCGCGCTCGCCCTCCGGGTGGAAGAAGAGCGAGCTGTCGACCCCGCGGCAGGCCGCGAGGAGCTGCCAGTCCCAGAGGTCCGCGTTCGGACCGGGAAGGCGGGAGAAATCTGCCATTGCGTGTCCCCTTGTTGCCGTTCTGGGCTGCTATGCCCCACCGACCGTACATCTACGATCTAAGGAGATGAAAATATGACTCATTGCGAATCTAGCCGCAGACACCAACAAATGGGAAGAAATCGGTCTAAATGGGGCATAGGTTGTGATGAAACATTGAGGGTCCGTTGTGCATGTCTGCACCGTGTCCGCACCCTCACGTACAGTGCCGAAGACGACGGAGTGCCCCGTAACTCTTTCGAGTGACCATCGTTGAGAGTGCGGAGGCGGTTGAAGGAACAAGCGCTCGGGCAGACGGCAGAATCCGTCGGCGAGTGTCGACCGCACAGGTGACGATTCGTACCAGCCTGGAGGCTCAAGGTGACGCGCATCAGCTGCGGAGGACGGCCATGACATCCGTCCTCGTCTGCGACGACTCCCCGCTTGCCCGAGAGGCGCTCCGCCGCGCGGTGGCGACCGTGCCCGGCGTCGAGCGTGTGACGACGGCGGCCAACGGCGAGGAAGTCCTCCGCCGCTGGGGCGCCGACCGTTCGGACCTCATTCTGATGGACGTACGCATGCCCGGACTGGGCGGCGTGGAGACCGTCCGGCGGCTGCTGTCCGCCGACCCCGGTGCGCGCATCATCATGCTCACCGTCGCCGAGGACCTGGACGGTGTGGCGCTCGCCGTCGCCGCCGGCGCCCGCGGCTATCTGCACAAGGACGCCTCGCGTGCCGAGCTGCGCGCCACCGTGACGCAGGCGCTCGCCGACCCCACCTGGCGGCTCGCGCCGCGCAGACTGCGTTCGGCCGAGATGGGCGCCGCGCCCACCCTCACCGCGCGGGAGATCCAGGTCCTCGAGGGCATGAGCCACGGCCGCTCCAACGCCGAGATCGGCCGCGAGCTGTTCCTCTCCGAGGACACGGTCAAGACGCACGCCCGGCGGCTCTTCAAGAAGCTCGGCGCCTCGGACCGCGCGCACGCCGTGGCGCTCGGTTTCCGGTGGGGTCTGGTTCGCTAGGTGAGCCGCCCCGAGGGTATGACGGCAGCAGCCCCCGCCCGCTCGACGGCGGGCGGGGCCGGGCCCTCAGAGAGAGCCTCTTCGGTGCCCGATCCCCGTTTCCCGGCGGATGCCGCATCCTTGAGGTGTGGAGTTCCTCGGGGACAGGTCGGTCGAGCGGAAGGGGAGGGCGCAGGAGATGAGTTCCGGCGCACCTGCTCATAACGCTTCGGTGCACAACTATGGACGCGGTGCCACGGAACGGACGACGCCGAGGCACCATGGACCGATGCGCGAAGACGAGACGACGGTGATCGGCGCGCTCGTCCATCGCGCGGTCGACGGCGACGAGCAGGCCACGCACGACCTGCTCGCCCACGTACACCCACTCGCGCTGCGCTACTGCCGCACCCGTCTGTCCCGGCTTCCGGGCGACGCGCGGCACTTCGTGGAGGACCTGGCGCAGGAGGTCTGCGTCGCCGTTCTCCTCGCGCTGCCGCGCTACAAGGACACCGGGCGCCCCTTCGAGGCGTTCGTCTTCGCCATCGCCGCGCACAAGGTCGCCGACCTGCAGCGCGCCGCGATGCGTCACCCCGGCTCGACGGCCGTCCCCTCGGACGAGATGCCCGAGCGCCCCGACGACTCCCTCGGTCCCGAGGAGCGCGCCCTGCTCAGCAGTGACGCCGAATGGGCCAAGAAGCTCCTGGCCAACCTCCCCGAGAACCAGCGCGAACTGTTGCTGCTGCGCATCGCGGTGGGCCTGACGGCCGAGGAGACGGGCCAGATGTTGGGAATGTCACCCGGGGCCGTGCGGGTGGCCCAGCACCGGGCGCTCAGCCGTCTGCGGGCGCTCGCGGAGCAGTAGCGGTCCGTCGGCGTGGCGCGCGCCGCGCGCCGCCGTCGGCGGGATTTCCCGTCGCACAGGCGCGAAGGGCGACGGGAGCGGAGGGAGGTGGCCCGCTGTCCGTGCCCCGACCGGACCCGTGATGAACGTCGAGGTCACCGGACCCGTACGAACATACGAAGCCGAAGCGCACCCTCGACCGTGGAATGAGAGAGCCGTGCTTCCCGTTAGCATGGACATCCGCACCGATCAAGGCCATTTGGGGAAGGTGTCATGACTGCCAACGTCGACGGAGTGCCCGCCAAATTCGCGACACTCGGGCTGACCTACGACGATGTGCTGCTGCTGCCGGGCGCGTCGGACATGGCGCCCGACCAGATCGACACCGCCTCGTACATCTCGAAGAACGTGCGGGTGAACATCCCGCTGCTCTCCGCAGCCATGGACAAGGTGACCGAGTCCCGCATGGCGATCGCGATGGCGCGCCAGGGCGGTGTCGGCGTCCTCCACCGCAACCTGTCCATCGAGGACCAGGCCAACCAGGTCGACCTGGTCAAGCGTTCCGAGTCCGGCATGGTGACCGACCCGATCACGGTGCACCCGGACGCGACGCTCGCCGAGGCCGACGCGATCTGTGCCAAGTTCCGCATCTCCGGGGTGCCCGTCACCGACGGCGGCGGCAAGCTCCTGGGCATCGTCACCAACCGCGACATGGCCTTCGAGACCGACCGTTCGCGTCAGGTCCGCGAGGTCATGACGCCGATGCCGCTGGTCACCGGCAAGGTCGGCATCTCCGGCCAGGACGCCATGGAGCTGCTGCGGCGCCACAAGATCGAGAAGCTTCCGCTCGTCGACGACTCCGGTGTCCTCAAGGGCCTCATCACGGTCAAGGACTTCGTGAAGGCCGAGAAGTACCCGAACGCCGCCAAGGACGCCGAGGGCCGGCTGCTCGTCGGCGCGGCCGTCGGTGTGGCCGGTGACGCCTTCGAGCGCGCCCAGGGCCTCATCGAGGCGGGTGTCGACTTCATCGTCGTCGACACCGCGCACGGTCACTCCCGCCTCGTCGGCGACATGGTCGCCAAGATCAAGTCGAACTCGTCCGGTGTCGACGTCATCGGCGGCAACATCGCCACCCGTGACGGTGCCCAGTCGCTCATCGACGCGGGCGTCGACGGCATCAAGGTCGGTGTCGGCCCCGGTTCCATCTGCACCACCCGCGTCGTCGCCGGCATCGGCGTGCCGCAGGTGACGGCGATCTACGAGGCGTCGCTCGCCGCCAAGGAGGCCGGTGTCCCGGTCATCGGCGACGGTGGCCTGCAGTACTCCGGCGACATCGCCAAGGCCCTGGTCGCGGGCGCCGACACGGTGATGTTGGGCTCGCTGCTCGCCGGCTGCGAGGAGTCCCCGGGCGAGCTGCTGTTCATCAACGGCAAGCAGTTCAAGTCGTACCGCGGCATGGGCTCCCTGGGCGCCATGCAGTCCCGCGGCGAGCAGCGCTCCTTCTCCAAGGACCGCTACTTCCAGGAGGGCGTCGCCTCCGACGAGAAGCTCGTGCCCGAGGGCATCGAGGGCCAGGTGCCCTACCGTGGTCCGCTCTCCGCGGTCGTCCACCAGCTGGTCGGCGGCCTGCGCCAGTCGATGTTCTACGTCGGCGGCCGTACCGTCCCCGAGCTCCAGGAGCATGGCCGGTTCGTCCGGATCACCTCGGCGGGCCTCAAGGAGAGCCACCCGCACGACATCCAGATGACGGTCGAGGCGCCGAACTACAGCCGCAAGTAACCCGAACGGCACCGATGGGCCGCCACGCGCGCGTGGCGGCCCATCGTCGTCCACGCGCGCGTGGACACGCGCCGATCCGTGTCCCGGGGCGGTCCCGGAGGTTCCGGGGCCGCCCTCGGCGTGGGCGTCGGGGATACTGGGAGGCGCAGAAGCGAAGAGGGAAAGGCCACACACGTGACTGAGATCGAGATCGGGCGCGGCAAGCGCGGCCGCCGGGCGTACGCCTTCGACGACATCGCCGTCGTCCCGAGCCGCCGTACGCGAGACCCGAAGGAGGTCTCGATCGCCTGGCAGATCGACGCCTACCGCTTCGAGCTGCCGTTCCTGGCCGCCCCGATGGACTCGGTCGTCTCCCCGGCCACCGCGATCCGCATCGGCGAGCTGGGCGGCCTGGGCGTCCTCAACCTCGAAGGCCTCTGGACGAGGTACGAGGACCCGCAGCCGCTGCTCGACGAGATCGCCGAGCTGGACGCGGACACCGCGACCCGCCGCATCCAGGAGATCTACGCGGCTCCCATCAAGGAGGAGCTGATCGGGCAGCGCATCAAGGAGGTGCGCGACTCCGGCGTCGTCACCGCCGCGGCCCTGTCCCCGCAGCGCACGGCCCAGTTCTCCAAGGCCGTCGTGGACGCGGGCGTGGACATCTTCGTCATCCGCGGCACCACGGTCTCCGCCGAGCACGTATCGGGCGCCTCCGAGCCGCTGAACCTGAAGCAGTTCATCTACGAGCTCGACGTCCCGGTGATCGTCGGCGGCTGCGCCACGTACACGGCGGCCCTGCACCTCATGCGCACCGGTGCGGCGGGTGTCCTCGTCGGCTTCGGCGGCGGCGCCGCGCACACCACGCGCAACGTCCTGGGCATCCAGGTGCCCATGGCCACCGCGGTCGCGGACGTCGCCGCGGCCCGCCGTGACTACATGGACGAGTCCGGCGGCCGGTACGTGCACGTCATCGCGGACGGTGGCGTCGGCTGGTCCGGAGACCTCCCCAAGGCGATCGCCTGCGGCGCCGACTCGGTGATGATGGGCTCCCCGCTCGCGCGCGCGACCGACGCGCCGGGCCGTGGCCACCACTGGGGCATGGAGGCGGTCAACGAGGAGCTGCCGCGCGGCAAGAAGGTGGACCTCGGCACCGTCGGCACCATCGAGGAGGTCCTCACGGGCCCCTCGCACACCCCCGACGGCTCCATGAACTTCTTCGGCGCCCTCCGCCGCGCCATGGCCACCACCGGCTACAGCGAGCTCAAGGAGTTCCAGCGCGTCGAGGTGACGGTCGCGGACTCCCAGCACAAGCGGTAGTCCGCGGGCACGAAGCCTGTACGCGCGAAGGGCCCGTTCATCTCGATGAACGGGCCCATCGTCGTGAGACCGGCCTGTCAGCCGCTGGTCAGCAGTTCGGCGATGCTCGCGAGGACCAGGACGACGCCGCCGATGCCGGTGACCGTGCCGTACACCCGGTAACGGAGACCGAGGGTCGAGCCGGCCGGCGGAGCGAAGCTGCCTGCGGCCAGGGCGTTCAGGTCCAGGTTGCGCTGCCGGAGGGCCTCCAGCGCGTCGGCGGCTCCCCGGATGTTGAAAGCGATCCAGCAGCCGGCTGTCGCGGCCGGCAGGCCGAGCAGCATCAAGAACACATAGGGGGGCACCCTCAGTCCCCGGCCTTGCGGGTGCTGGAGAACGCGACGTACGCGGCGATCGCGAAGAAGACGAACGTCAGCGGGTCGGCCTGCTCCTTCCATGCCTCCTGGACCACGTCGAAGTGGTCGAAGAAGACCTCGTTGAAGCCGACGCCGAGCTCCTTGGCGCCGATCATGGCCTCGCCGACGAGCTGGCCGAGGTAGATCGAGGCGACCGACAGGATCACGCTGGCGACCGGCAGGATCTGGTTGCGGCCACCGACGCGGCCCGCGGCGAGGCCGACGAGGAAGCCGACGCCGACCGCGGCCCAGCCGATCTCGTGCTTGGTCAGACCGATGATGGCGCCGTAGACGCCCGCGGCGACCAGCGCGGCGACGAAGGCGGCGGCCAGGCCGAGCGCCAGGTTGTCGCGCACCGGAGCGGCCGGCGCCACCGGGGCGACCGGGAAGCCCGGCTGGGGCGCGCCCTGCGGGGCACCCTGCCCGGGGGCGGGCGCCTGACCCGCGTACGGGTTGTTCTCGAGCGGCGGGCCGGACGGCGGCGGAGTCGACTGACTCATGTGGTTCCCCCCAGGGAATGCGGGCGCACCTGTGGTGTGCGCAAGACGTGGGAGCACACCTGTGGGCGCCCGGGACCCGGGCGCACCTGTGTGCGAGAGCTGCCGCACATTAGCAGGCCCGAGTGACCGGGTGGGAGGGGATCAGCGGGAGGTCAGAGGCGGTGCGCCGCTCCTGTCGGAGTCGCTCCCCGCGTGTCCAGGAGGAGTTGGGCCTTCACGGACAGACCTTGCAGGTCGTAGGTGCGGTGCTGCTGGATCAGGATCGTCAGGTCGGCGTCGGCCGCGGCCTCGTAGAGGGAGTCGGCGCGTGGCACGGGCCGGTCCAGGACGCTCCACGCGGGCACGTAGGGGTCGTGATAACTGACGGAGGCGCCGAGTTCCATCAGCCGGACCGCGATCTCGTGGGCCGGGGAGCCCTGTTGGTCGACGACATCCGCCTTGTAGGTGACGCCGAGGAGGAGCACGCGTGCGCCGCGGACCGATTTCCCGTGCTCGTTGAGGAGCGTGGCGGCGCGTTGGATGACGTACTGCGGCATCTGGTCGTTGACCTGCTGGGCCAGTTCGACCATCCGCAGGGTGCGCCCCGTGTGGCCGCCGAGGTCCTGGGCCGTGCCGTGCCCGCCGACACCGGGGCCCGGACGGAACGCCTGGAAGCCGAACGGCTTCGTCTCGGCGCACCGGATGACGTCCCACAGGTCGACGCCCAGACTGTGGCAGAGCACCGCCATCTCGTTGACGAGCGCGATGTTGACGTGGCGGTAGTTGCTCTCCAGCAGCTGCACGGTCTCGGCCTCGCGCGGTCCACGCGCGCGAACCACCTTGTCGGTGAGGCGGCCGTAGAAGGCGGCGGCCGACTCGGTGCAGGCGGGGGTCAGGCCGCCGATGACCTTCGGTGTGTTGGCGGGCGTGAAGTCACGGTTGCCGGGGTCGACCCGGCCGGGGGAGTAGGCGAGGAAGAAGTCGCGCCCCGCACGCAGCCCCGAACCTTCTTCGAGCAGAGGACGCAGGAAATCCTCGGTGGTTCCGGGGTACACGGGTGATTCCAGGATCACCGTGGTGTGCGGGCGCAGCCGGGTGGCCAGGGTGCGGGCGGCGGCCTCCACCTGGCCGAGGTCGAGGCCGCCGTCCGCACCTCGCGGGGTCGGCGCGCAGATGACCGCGGTGCGCACCCGGCCCAGTTCGGCCGGGTCGGTGGTCGGCCGGAAGCCCCCCGCGAGCATCCGGCGCAGCTCGGCCGGGGTGAGGGGGCCGCTTTCCGGCCCCGTTCCGTAGCCGAGTGTGGGGATGCCGACGGCCACGGCGGCCTGGGCCAGGGGCAGGCCGAGATGACCGAGTCCGATGACGGCGAGATCTGCGGGCATGGCGTGGGCCGTCCTTCCCAGTAGCCGAAGCGGGACAGGTGCGCAAGCCCGGTGGACAGAACGAGCGAGCGCAATGTCACACTAGGAGTAAATATGACCGATTTGCTGGATTGTTTGGCTGAGATTCCCTGCGCGTCGTCGAGAGTTGTCCACAGGCTGAGGAGCGGACGGTGGCCGAAGCAGGACATCGCGGTCAGACTTGAGGGCGGGGGGATGCGAGCCCGGTCTCGCCGGACAGGTGCGGCCAGCGCGACGGACAGCGGGAGGCAGCGATGAGGACAGCGACACTGGGGCCGGCCGAGCGTGCCGAGGCACTGGCGGGGATGGCCGAGCGCGAGCTGGACGTGCTGGTCGTGGGCGCGGGGGTGGTCGGCGCGGGCACCGCGCTCGACGCCGTGACACGCGGCCTGTCCACGGGACTGGTCGAGGCCCGTGACTGGGCGTCAGGCACGTCCAGCAGGTCCAGCAAGCTGATCCACGGTGGGCTGCGCTATCTGGAGATGCTCGACTTCGCCCTGGTCCGCGAGGCCCTCAAGGAGCGCGGCCTCCTCCTCGAACGGCTCGCACCGCACCTTGTGAAGCCCGTCCCGTTCCTCTATCCGCTCCAGCACAAGGGCTGGGAGCGGTTCTACGCGGGCTCGGGCGTCGCGCTCTACGACGCCATGTCGCTGGCCCGGGGCCACGGCCGCGGCCTGCCCAGGCACCGTCACCTGAGCCGCCGACAGGCCCTGCGCGTCGCACCCGCCTTGAAGAAGGACGCCCTGGTCGGCGCCCTGCAGTACTACGACGCACAGATGGACGACGCCCGCTATGTCGCCACCCTGGTCCGCACCGCCGCGTCGTACGGCGCGAAGGTCGCCAACCGCGCCCGCGTCACCAGCTTCCTGCGCGAGGGTGAAAGGGTCGTCGGCGCCCGCGTCCAGGACGTCGAAGGCGGCGGAGAGTACGAGATCCGCGCCAAGCAGGTCGTCAACGCCACGGGCGTGTGGACCGACGACACCCAGGCGATGGTCGGGGAGCGCGGTCAGTTCCACGTACGGGCCTCCAAGGGCATCCATCTGGTCGTGCCGAAGGACCGGATCAACTCGACGACGGGCCTGATCCTGCGCACCGAGAAGTCCGTCCTCTTCGTGATCCCCTGGGGCCGGCACTGGATCGTCGGCACCACGGACACCGACTGGGACCTCGACAAGGCCCACCCCGCCGCGTCCAGCGCCGACATCGACTACCTCCTGGAACACGTGAACTCGGTGCTGGCGGTCCCGCTCACCCGCGACGACGTCCAGGGCGTCTACGCGGGCCTGCGGCCGCTGCTCGCCGGGGAGTCGGACGCCACCAGCAAGCTCTCGCGCGAGCACACGGTGGCCCACCCCGTGCCCGGGCTCGTCGTCGTGGCCGGCGGCAAGTACACGACGTACCGGGTGATGGCCAAGGACGCGGTGGACGAGGCGGTGCACGGCCTCGACCAGCGGGTCGCCGAATGCGTCACCGAGGAGACGCCGCTGCTCGGGGCCGAGGGCTATTACGCCCTGTGGAACGCGCGGGCGCGGATCGCGCAGCGCACCGGAATCCATGTGGTGCGCGTCGAGCACCTGTTGAACCGGTACGGGTCGCTCGCCGAGGAACTCCTCGACCTCATCGCCGAGGACCCCTCCCTGGGCGAGCCCCTGGCGGCCGCCGAGGACTACCTCCGCGCCGAGATCGTCTACGCCGCCTCGCACGAGGGCGCCCGGCACCTCGACGACGTCCTGACGCGGCGCACCCGCATCTCCATCGAGACCTTCGACCGCGGCACCCGCAGCGCCCGCGAGGCCGCCGAACTGATGGCCCCGGTCCTCGGCTGGGACAAGGACCAGATCGAGCGCGAGGTCGAGCACTACGAGAAGCGCGTCGAGGCCGAGCGGGAGTCGCAGCGACAGCCCGACGACCTGACGGCGGACGCGGCGCGGCTCGGAGCGCCGGACATCGTGCCGCTGTAGACCACGCTCGTCACTCGAACGAGTGTCGGGAGTGGGGATCTTTGTCCGGAATCCAGTCGTTCTACGAGATGCGGGGGCAGAACTCGGCCGCGAGCAGCGCGGGTTCGAGGTCGGGATCTGCCAATCCGTCCGTGTTCACCCGGAAGGTGAGGACGTGACGGCCGTCGACGGTGGCCGCGGTGCGCACGTAGCTGCCGCTGATCCGGCCGTTGTGCCCCCACACTGTGACGCCGCACGACAGCTTCACGGGGAACAGCCCCATGCCGTAGGAGCCGTGTGCGGTGCGGGTGTTGCGCATCTCGCGCAGCAGCTGCGGGGGCAGCAGGTCACCGCCGAGCAGGGCCGCGTAGAAGCGGTTCAGGTCGGCGAGGGTGCTGACCAGCTCGCCCGCCGCGCCGGCCACGCGCGGGTCGAGCGTGGTGACGTCCGACCCGTCCGCGGCGTACGCCCGGCCGTGCGGAGCGGGAAGCGAGCGGCGGCTTCCCGGGAAGGACGTTCCGGACAGACCGAGGGGGGCGATGATGCGCCGCTCCGCCTCGGCGGCGTAGGAGTGGCCGGTTACCTGCTCGACGACCAGGCCGAGCAGTACGTAGTTGGTGTTGGAGTAGGCGAAGCGGCCGCGGTCGGCCGGAGGGTGGGTGAGCGCGATGTGTACGGCCTGAAGCGGGGTGAGGGGGACGGTGCCCCCGGTGTCCGCGGTGAAGTCGTGCAGGCCGCTGGTGTGCGTCAGCAGGGCGCGCAGGGTCAGCTCGCGGCCGTCGTTGCCGGCGCCGCGCACCAGACCGGGAAGGTGGTCGTCCACGGTGTCGGACAGGGACAGCCGGTGCTCGGCGGCGAGTTGCAGGACGATCGTCGCGATGAACGTCTTGGTGACACTGCCCGCCCGGAAGTGGTCGGAGCGCGCTATCGCGCCACCGGTGGTGGCGAAGCGCGTACCGGACTCCTCGCGGGCCAGCAGAGCGGCGGCCGGGGCCCCGCCCCGGGTGACGAGACGGGCGAGCGCGGCGTCCGTCGCGGCTGCGACAGGACTTCGGGAACGGGCCGAGGGGCCCGTCGGCGAGCTCGCCGGAGCCTGGACCGGCAGGTCGGCCGGGACCAGCAGGAACAGCGCCAGGGACACGGGTATGGCCAGGAGTGTCCGAGGTGTCCGGCGCGCAGGCATCGGCGGTCCTTCCTTGTCGCGGTCCATCATGCGGGACGTCGTCCCGCGGGTCTGCGGCGGTCCCGGCCCGAGTGACGCCGCGGTCGCCGGGCCGTCGTCGCGTGAGAGGCACCCTGGGCGCTGAGCGCTTGTCGGGTGAGGGACAATGGAGGCTCTGTCAGGGCGGGTTGCATGAGGGGACGCATGTCGGAGGCGGAGCGGGCGGGAGCATCCCGTCAGGACAAGAGCGAACGTCTCCTCGCCGGGCGCTACCGGCTGGGGGATGTTCTCGGCCGCGGCGGCATGGGCACGGTGTGGCGGGCCAAGGACGAGACCCTGGGTCGCACGGTCGCCGTCAAGGAGCTGCGGTTCCCGTCGAGCATCGACGAGGAGGAGAAGCGACGGCTGGTCACGCGCACATTGCGCGAGGCCAAGGCGATCGCCCGGATCCGCAACAACGGCGCGGTGACGGTCTTCGACGTGGTCGACGAGGACAACAGGCCGTGGATCGTGATGGAGCTCGTCGAGGGCAAGTCGCTCGCCGAGGTCATCCGCGAGGACGGGCTGCTCACGCCGCGGCGCGCCGCGGAGGTGGGTCTGGCGATACTCGACGTGCTCCGCTCGGCGCACCGTGAGGGCATCCTGCACCGGGACGTGAAGCCGTCGAACGTGCTGATCTCCGACGACGGCCGGGTCGTGCTGACCGACTTCGGCATCGCCCAGGTCGAGGGCGACCCGTCCATCACCTCGACCGGCATGCTCGTCGGCGCCCCCTCCTACATCTCGCCGGAGCGGGCCCGCGGGCACAAGCCCGGCCCCGCGGCCGACCTGTGGTCGCTGGGCGGTCTGCTGTACGCGTCGGTGGAGGGCGTCCCTCCGTACGACAAGGGTTCCGCGATCGCGACGCTCACCGCGGTGATGACCGAGCCGGTCGAGCAGCCGAAGAACGCGGGCCCCCTGGAGAGCGTGATCTACGGCCTGCTGGCCAAGGACCCCGCACAGCGGCTCGACGACGCGGGCGCGCGCTCCCTGCTCAACGACGTGCTGCACACGCCCGAGCCGAAGAAGACGGAGCCGGAGCCGGTCGACGCGACGAAGGTCGTGGCCCTGCCGCCGGTGCCCGACGAGGGAAGTTCGGGCGGAGCCTCGGGCAAGCGGGGCGAGGAGGCCGGGGACCGGCTGCGCGGAGCGCTGCGTTCCGTGCGCAAGGCCGCCTCGGCTGCCGGAGCCGCCACCGCGGCGGCGACGGCGCGTGCGAAGGAGTCCGCCGACACGGCGGGGAGCGAGCGAGCGGCCTCCGCCGGTGCCGGTGCGGCCACCTCGTCGTCGCCCTCGGCGCCGGTGTCCGGGAAGGCCTCCGAGGCCGGGGCGGCTTCCGCGGGGAAGGCGGGGGCTCGTGACGGAGCGTCGTCGGACTCCGGTTCGGCGGCGGGCTCGGCGGGTTCGGCCGGCGGCGTCTCCGGGTCGGGCTGGCCGGTGGCTCCGGAGCGGCCGCCGAGGCCGGCGCCGCGGGCGTCGCTCACGGATGTCGTACCGCGCCGGACGCTGGTGATCGTCGCGGTGCTCGTGGCGCTGGCCGTGCTCGGGACCGTGCTGGCGCTCACGCTCGGCGGCGGGGACGACGAGGGGGCCAAGGGCGGCAAGAGCGGCGACACCAAGTCGGCCGCTTCCAGCGGTGTGACCGCGGGCGGCAGCGGCAGCGACGACAAGGACAAGGGCGGCGCCGCCCACACGGACAGCGGCGACGACAAGTCGGACAAGGACAAGGGCAAGGGCAAGGGCTCCGACGAGGACGGGAACGCGGACGACACGTCGGACCCGTCGGCGAGCGCGGAGGCCCCGTCGGGCGGCTCGGACGGCGGCAAGGAGTCGGACTCCACGGCCGTGTCGAAGTACAAGAGCGCGCAGGGCTTCTCGATCGGGCTTCCGAAGGGTTGGAAGTACCAGTCCACGGGCGCCGCGGGTACCCGCTTCACCGGCCCCGACGGTCAGAGGCTCCTCGTCGGCTGGACGACGACGCCGAAGGACGACCCGGTCGCGGACTGGAAGAACCAGGAGCGGTACATGGTGCGCTCGCAGTACCAGCGGGTGCGCATAGAGAAGGTGGACTATCGCGGCTGGAACACGGCCGACTGGGAGTTCACCTACTCGGAGGGCGGCACCAAGTACCGGTCCATCGACCGCGGGTTCGTCGTCAACTCGCATCAGGGATATGCCCTGATGTACACGGCGAAAGCGGCCGACTGGGACAGCGCTCTGCGCAAGGACACCTGGAAGACGCTGACCAAGACGTTCCAGCCGAAGTCGTGACGTACCGCTCACCGGTGTGACGTTCCGCCACGGATGGTGGCCCTGAGATCTCGCATCCCCGCTTGCGGGTTGCCTCCGGCACGTATCGTGAGTGGTTGCGGACCGTACGAAGCCGTAACGGAACGCAAGGCGAACGGAATTGACCAACCGATCGGCCGGGGGAGGCATCGTGGACGACTATGCGGGACGGGTCCTCGCCGACCGCTACCGGCTGCCGCTGCCCCCCTCCGACGAGTACGAGTTCGCCGAGTCCCGCGCCTTCGACACCTACAGCGGGCAGGAAGTCCTGGTACGGCAGGTGCCGTTGCCGGAGGTCGTCGAGGCCGAGGTGCTCGACGCGGACGGCCTGCCCGAGGGGTTCGTGGCCCGGGACGGCGGGGCACGGCGGGCGTCCGCGCGGACCACCCGCCGGCCCACCGAACCGGCCGTGCGCAGGGCCATCGAGGCAGCCCAGGCCGCCGCGCAGATCCCGGACCATCCCCGGCTCGACCAGGTCTTCGACGTGTTCGCGGAGGGCGGGTCGCTGTGGATCGTGAGCGAGTTGGTGCCGGCCAGGCCGCTGGCCGCGCTGCTCGCCGAGAAGCCGCTGAGCCCGTACCGCGCCGCCGAGGTCGCCTCGGACGTCCTCACCGCGCTGCGGGTCCTGCACGCGCACGGCTGGGTGCACCGCAACATCACCGTGCGCACGGTGCTCGTCTGCGACGACGGCCGGGTCATGCTGACCGGTCTCGCCGCGGGGGCCGCCGAGGAAGCGCTGTGCGGGTACGACCCGGTGCCCGCCCGCGAGGACGCCGACGCCGGACCCGTGCCGGGGACCGGAGCCGACGGCACCGGTCAGCCGGGGAACGGACCGGCAGGGCGGAACGGACCGGCAGGGCACGGCGGTCCGGTGGGCGCGGACGCCTCGCGCGGTGCCTTGGGACCCGGCACGCGAGGAGCGCCCCGGGCTGCCGGAGGCCGGGGCCCCGGCGGTCCCGCTTCCGGGAACGGCGGTGTGCCCGGTGTGGCCGTGGCCGCCTCGTCCGGAGCCGACTCCGAGGCGGCGCGACGGGCCGCGATCGAGGCGCGTGCGGAGCACGGCACGTCCCTTCCGGGGATGCCCGGAGCCGCTGCCGCGGGCTCCGGCCCGCGGGCGCTCGAAGCGGGCGGCCCGGCCGCCGGGGACGGCCGAGGAGCGGGCGGACCCGGTGGACCCGGCGGCGACATCCGGGCGGCGCGGGCAGGAGCCATCGCCGCGTACCGTGCCGGGGCGCGCGCCGCGGCACGCGTACAGGAGGAACAGCGGGGCGACCGGTTCGCGCTCCCGGCGCCCAGGTCCTCGGAGCACCCCGGACAGCCCGACGCCCAGGTGCCGGGGAACCCCGGCCCGGACGAGGCCGGACACGGCGGACCGCCCCAGCTGCCGGGCCAGGGCGTGCAGCGCCCCCACACCGCACCTCCCGGTCAGATCGCCGACCCGTACGGCGTCGGAGGGCGGGGCAGTTGGCACGGCGCCCAGCCGCGAGCCGGGGCCGTCGGCGGCGACGGCCGGCAGGGCACGCTCCCCGGAGGCGTGCACGGCGGGGCGGTCACACGGAGCGGCCTGCCCGCGCTCGCACCCGGACAGCAGACCTCCGCCGTCGGGCAGGGCGGCGGACCCGGCGTACCCGCGCAGACCCACGGCACCCCTCGGGGCGCCGACGCCGACCGGACACCCGGTGACGGACACGCGCAGGGCCGGTCCTACGGAACCGAGGCCGGACCGGGGCAGGGCCCGCAGGCACGGGACGTGCAGGCAGGGGGCGGCGGCTGGGGCGAGCTCGTCGGCGCCGCGCCCTCGCGCCGCGGGCCCGGCACGGCGCTCGCCGCGGAGCGGGCCCGGCAGGCCCGGATGGCCGTGGTCGGCCCCGTGACCGAGCGGTGGGCGCCCGAACAGGCCGGCCCCGTCCACGAGAACTGGCAGCTGGCGGCGCCGATCGGCCCCGCGACCGACCTGTGGGCGCTGGGCGCGCTGCTCTTCCGTGCCGTGCAGGGCCATGCGCCCTACCCGGAGGAGAACACCGCCGAGCTGGTGCAGCTGGTGTGCGCGGAGCCGCCCGCGTTCGCCGAGGAGTGCGGGCCGCTGCGGCCCGTCGTGGAGTCGCTGCTGCGCCAGGACCCCACCGAGCGCCTCGACTTCGAGGAGCTGCGTGGCTGGCTGCGGTCCTTGGTACGGTCCGCGCCGGAACCGGAGGCCGGGGCACATGTCGTCGCGGCACCTCCCGTCGACCCGAGCCGGCTGCCGATCGTGCGGCGCCGGGGCGAGCTCGTCCGCAGGCGCCGCGCCGGGCTGCCGGCGACCAGCCCGCACGCCCGCCACAAGCGCGCCAAACAGGACCGGACGGCGAAACCCCGCCGGCTCGGCCGGAACCTGCTCCTGCTGGTCCTGCTCCTGCTGGCCGCCGCGATCGCGTACGCCATGGTCTTCATGCCCAAGGCCGACCGGAGCGGCGGTTCGGCGAGCCAGCGGACCGGCTCCGCCGGGGACGTCGGTTCCCCGCCCGACACCGGCGGGGACGCGAAGGCGAGCAGCGAGCCACGTCCCGACCAGACCTCCCCGGGCACGGACAAGAGTCCGTCGGGGGCGTCCAGTTCGGCCGCCTCGCAGAGCCCGGACGACCCGGACGTCGCCCGGGGCTTCACCCTGCGCAAGGACCCCGAGGGATTCCGGGTCGCCGTGGCGAGCGGCTGGGACCGCGCACCGAAGAACGGCCGCGGTCAGGTCGTCTACTCCCAGGGCGACTTCGAGCTCGTCGTCGTGCCCGGCCGGGACGGCACGGGGACGTACGGCAGCGACCCGATGACGTACCAGCGGGAGAGCGAGAAGGAGTTGCAGCCGTTCCGGGACTCGACCTGGGCGACGTCCAGCGGGATGCGGCGCATCGACGTCGGCGGACGGGCCATGGCCGAGGGCCAGTTCACCTGGCAGGACTCCCAGGGCCGCTCCCTCTACGTCCGCAACCTCGCGATCCTCGTCGGCGGGCGCTACCACGTGGTGCAGGTACGCGGCCCCGAGGCCGAGCGGGACGAGGTGACCCGCCTGTACGAGCAGGCGTCGCAGACCTACCAAGTCACCGGCTGAGCACGGACCGTACGGGCGTCCGGCCCCTGAACACCGGTGTGCGCAGGCGAGAGGCGTGAACATCGGATGGTTCCCTTCCGTACACGGAAGGGAGAACCGTCACAGTGCGGTCTCCGTACGACCCCGCTTGTTCCCTGCGCGGGGACCGCTCTTTAGTCTGACCCTGTCAAGACCATTGCGGGGAAACGTGAATCAGATGCAGGGCCTGCTCCTCGCGGGCCGCTACCGGCTTGTCGACTCCATCGGCAGCGGTGGCATGGGGCGGGTGTGGCGCGCACACGACGAGGTGCTGCACCGCGCGGTCGCGGTCAAAGAGCTGACCGCCGCGCTGTACGTCGCCGAGGGCGACCTGGCCCGGCTGCTCGCCCGCACCCATGCGGAGGCGCGGGCCGCCGCCCGGATCAACCATTCGGCCGTCGTCACCGTGCACGACGTCCTGGAGCACGACAACCGTCCGTGGATCGTCATGGAGCTGGTCGAGGGCAACTCGCTGGCCGACGAGGTCAAGGAACAGGGCCGCGTCGAACCGGCCGAGGCGGCCCGGATCGGGCTGTGGGTGCTCCGTGCGCTGCGGGCCGCCCACGCCGCCGGCGTACTCCACCGTGACGTCAAACCGGGCAACGTCCTGCTGTCCGTCGACCGGCGCGTCCTGCTGACCGACTTCGGCATCGCACAGGTCGAGGGCGACACGACCATCACGCGCACCGGCGAGATCGTCGGTTCCGTGGACTATCTGGCGCCCGAGCGGGTCCGTGGGCACGACCCCGGGCCCTCCTCCGACCTGTGGGCACTCGGCGCGACGCTGTACACGGCGGTGGAGGGCAGGTCTCCGTTCCGCCGCACCTCGCCGCTGAGCACCATGCAGGCCGTTGTCGAGGAGGAACCCGCCGAACCGGTCAACGCAGGTGCGCTGGGGCCCGTCCTCGCCGCGCTGCTGCGCAAGGATCCGGTCGAGCGGCCCAGCGCGGCGCAGGCCGAGCAGATGCTCGTCGAGGTGGCGGCGGGACGACTGCCGAGTGCGGCGCGGTCGTATGCGCCGACGGGGCAGGCGGGGTACGACACCGTGGAGACGGGGACCGGCACCGGTACCCGCGCGCAGACGGCCCCCGTCACGCAGTATCCGCCGGTGACGAACGGGCCCGTGTCCGCGCCACCGAAGCGGCACCGCCTGCGTATGTTCGCTCTGGTCGTCGCCCTCGCGGCGATCGTCGGCGGGGGTGTCGCGGTCGCGCTGCAGCAGTTCGGCACGGGCAGCCCCGGCGACTCCGACTCTGTGTCGTCGACTCCGAGCGACAGTGTCACGCCGAGCGACAAGGGTGGTCAGGGCGCGGTTCCCGCCGGTTGGGAGCGGCGCAACGACCCGGTGGGCTTCAGCATCTCCCTGCCCAAGGGGTGGAAGCGGTCCGTCTCCATCGATCAGGACGGCCTCCGGCAGGTCGACTACTCGCCGGACAAGGGCAAGCACCTCGTGCGGGTCGCCGTCGACACGGCGCCGGACTTCCGCACCTCGTACGAGCACATGAGCTACTTGGAGCAGCGGGTCTCAGGGCGGCTGCAGGACTACGAGCAGTTGAGACTCAAGGAAGAGCTTTTCCGCGACCTGCCGGGTGTCCGCTGGGAGTACACGTGGAACGCGCTGGCCAAGGACGGGCCGCACTACTTCCCGGGGCCCTACCGTGCGATCGACGTCGGGTACATGGATGGTGACGGCACCGAGTACGCCATCTACGCGGCCTCGCCGGCCGACGACTGGACCGCCACCAGAAAGCAGTTCGACTGGATCCTGCGGGGCTTCCAGGAGGGTTGATCCTGGTGGAACAGGAAAGGTTCCGCTGTCACCGTGGTCGCTCCCGTCGCCCCGGAGCGGATGTTGGGGAACCGGCCGGGTCCCGCCTCCGCTCTCTGGTCGCTAGGCGTGGTGCAGTACGCGCCGAGTGAGGACGCCTGGCCGTTCCGCCGCAGCAACACTCCGGTGACCCTGCAGTCCGTCCTCGACTCGATGCCTGCCGCGCCGACTTCGGCCGAGGGGCGCTGGCCGAGGCCATCAACGGCTTCTGCGGAATGACCTGCCCGCCGTCCGAGCGCCGGGCAGGTACGGGTGTTGCTGGAGACGGCCGCGCATCTGCCTGCTCCGGCCGCGGCTCAGGCGGCCTGAGGATCAGGCATAGTCCGTGCAAGAACGGACTATCGTGCTCCCTTCGATGACCGCCACCTGCGCGCCGATGTAGTCGAGGTCCTCGGTGGTGGGCGACGCGTAAGTCGTGAATGAGTTGGTCGATCCGTTTCCGTCGTATTCGGAATGCCAGGGCCATTCCGTTACCCATCCAGTGCCTTCGTCTATGGAAACGAGCCGAATGGCCACATGGTGACCATCGGCAGCGGTGTCCTTGACCCAACCGCTGATGTCTACATGGCTGGATGTCCAGTTGGTGAACGCGAGAGTCCCCGAGGCGCCGGTCACCGAGCACGCGGCTCCGCCGCTCGCCGCACTGGCATTGGTCACTGTGGTCGCAGCGAATATGGCCACCGCCGCGACGCTCGTGACGGAAAGGCGCTTCCATGTGTTTCCCATAAGGAAAAGGTAAGGCTTCCATGATTCACATGACAGTTTGATTCCAGCCGCCCGCTTTGCCCTTCGTGTCGTATATCTCTTGGCGATTTGCCGCGCTTTGTATTCTTCCAAAACAGGGTGTGGCCGAAAACGATCGCCCCTGACCGCCCGGCCCGCCCTGCTCACGCACGCCGACGGACTGGCCGAACCCGCCGGCTCCAAGGAGCCGTCGCGCGCCATTGGACTGCTGGTGTGCCGAGCCGGTTGCTCCCGGATCTTCGTAGACAAGACGTCCGGCAGGAAGCACGGGCCCGTCGGAGCTCGGCAAGGCGCTGGATTGCCTCCGTGAGGACGGCTTTGTCGGTGGCGAAGTCCGGATGGGCCTCGCGCAGGACCTTCAGTCGATCAGGCGCGCGTTCGGCGAGCAGGTGGATGATCGCGCGGGTGCAGGCGTGGGCGGGGGACTCGCTGATCCCGTCCCCGGCCGCGAGCGTTGATGCGCTGTTCCATCGCGGTGGCCTCGTCGATCTGGTCCAGCATGGTCCGCGCCAAGGCCTGAGTTCCCTGCAGTGTGCCTCCGGCTGTCCTGGAGCGGCGGCATACTTGGCCGGTCGCTGCTCCGGAAGGCGTCCATCCGGTGCGGCATGATGGGGCCCATGGGGACCGAGGGGGAGAACGTCCGTGTGATCGCGGGCCGTTACCGGCTGACAGCCAGGATCGGGCGCGGCGGCATGGGTGTCGTCTGGCGTGCCACCGATCAGCTGCTCGGCCGACAGGTGGCGGTGAAGGAACTCTCCCTCGACGACTCGCTCTCGGCGGACGAGGCCCGGCAGCAACGCGACCGCACCCTGCGCGAGGCCCGCGCCGTCGCGCAGCTGCGGCACCCGCACATCATCGTCGTGCACGACGTCGTCGAGGACGACGAGCGGCCGTACATCGTGATGGAGCTCATCGACGGCGGTTCCCTCGCCGAACGGATCTCCGCGCGCGGGCCGGTGGACGCCCGCGAGGCCGCGCGCATCGGCATCGACCTCCTCGGCGCACTGCGCCGCGCGCACGACGCGGGTGTCCTGCATCGCGACCTCAAGCCCGCCAACGTCCTGCTGGAGGCGGGCAGCGACCGTATCGTGCTCACCGACTTCGGCATCGCCCAGGTGGCGGGCGCGACGACGCTGACCGAGAGCGGCGCGTTCGTCGGTTCGCCCGAGTACACCGCTCCCGAGCGGATGTCCGGGGTCAGGACGGGACCCGAGTCCGACCTGTGGTCGCTCGGCGCGCTGCTGTGCACGATCCTGAGCGGTGAATCGCCCTTCCGCCGCGACTCGTTGGGCGGCATCCTGCACGCCGTCGTCGTCGACGAGATCCGCCCGCCCGCCCAGGCCGCGCCGCTCCTGCCCGTCGTGCGCGGCCTGCTGGAACGCGATCCCGAGCGGCGGCTCGGCGCGGCCGAGGCCGAGCGGATGCTGCGCGCCTTCCGGGACACCGGGCGTACGCCGCGGCTGTCGGTGCCGTACACGCCGACACAGCGCGACGTGCCGAGACCGAAGCCCGTGCCGTCCCCGTCGACCGGCGCCGTGACGGACGTTCCGCCGAAGCAGTCCACGCGGGGTGTCCTGGTCGCCGCGGCCCTGGTCGCCGCGATGGCCGGCGCGGGCGTGTCGGCGGCGGCACTGCTGATGAACGACGGCGGTGGCGGGGGCGGTGCGCCCGCCTCGTCGAGCACGGCCCACCCGTCCGGGACACCGAGTACGCCCAGCGCCTCGCGTACGCCGTCCGCGTCGCCCGAGCGCCCCGCCCCGACCGTGACCGTGACCCGGCGGCAGAGCCCTGCCGCCACTTCCCGCACCGCGCCCTCGGGCTACCACGTCGCGCGGGAGCAGGACTTCTCGCTCGCCGTGCCCGACGGGTTCACCCGCGATCCGCAGGGGGAGCGGGTCTTCTACATGTCACCGGGGCAGACCTTCCGGATCGGCATCAAGGTGGCCGACCCCGAACCGGGCGGCCCCCTCGCGGTGATGCGGGAGTCCGCCGCCAAGGGCCCCGCGAACAACCCGGGTTACCGCGACGGCGTCGTCGAGCGGACCACTCACGCCGGAGCGCCCGCCGCGCTGTGGCAGTTCACCTGGGACGGCTTCGACGAGGCGGAGGGAGCCCGGCACACCTACGACCTGTGCTGGGAGGAGGGCGGCCGGATGTACGACGTGTGGGTCTCGGCGCCGGTCGGGAAGGTGACGGAGGCGAAGGAGTACTTCGACGTGGCGGTGGACACGTTCACGGCGTCCTGAACGGGTGTGTGCGCGCCGGTTCATGGCGTCCTGAACGGGTGTCTGTGGGCCGGTTCATGGCGTCCTGAACGGGTGTCGGCGCGCCGGCTCACGGCGACCTGAACGGCCGTCTGCGCGTCCCGCGACGGCCGCGTACGCGGGGGCCAGGGCGCACGCCGCACGTACTGCCGTAAACAGGAGATAAGGGATGGCGCGCGTCACGGGTCTGTGACCGGCCGCCGGTGGGGCTGGAAGCCGAACCCCCACCACGATAGAGATGGAGGCATGAGCAACAACGGGGGAGTCCCTCACGGGGCCGACGAACCAACGAGTTTCGGTCTGCAACCGCCGCGCCCGGCGGCACCGGCACCACAGTCGGCCGTCCCGTACCCGGGCAATCCCTACGCCGCGCCCACCCAGGTCGTCCCCGAGCAGCAGGCCCGCGCCGCGCAGGACCCGGGGACGGGTCGGCTGATCGCCGGACGCTACCGCCTGCTCGCCAAGCTCGGGCACGGCGGCATGGGAACGGTCTGGCGGGCCAAGGACGAGACGGTGGACCGCGAGGTCGCCGTCAAGGAACCACGCGTCCCGGACCACCTTCCCGAGCGTGAACGCTCCAACGCCTTCGAGCGGATGCGCCGCGAGGCGCGCGCCGCCGCACGGCTCGACCACCCGGCGGTCGTGAACGTCCACGACGTCGCGGTCGTGGACGGACAGCCCTGGATCGTCATGGAGCTCGTGCGGGGCCGCTCGCTGGGCGACGCCCTCCAGGAGGGCACGCTCGGCGTCCGTGAGGCCGCACGCGTCGGCCTGGAGGTCCTCGGAGCCCTGGAGGCCGCGCACGCGGCGGGCGTCCTGCACCGCGACGTCAAGCCCGACAACGTCCTGCTGGGCCGTCACGACCGCGTCGTCCTCACCGACTTCGGCATCGCGCAGATCGAGGGCGAGACCAGTCTGACGGACACCGGCGGCTTCGTCGGCTCGCCCGAGTACATCGCTCCGGAGCGGGTGCTGGGGCAGCGCCCCGGGCCGGCGTCCGACCTGTGGTCGCTCGGCGTGGTGCTCTACACGGCCACCGAGGGCGTCTCCCCGTTCCGGCGCAGCAACACGCCCGCGACGCTCCAGTCGGTCCTCAACTCCACACCCGCGGCGCCCGCTTCGGCGAGCGGCCCGCTCGCCGAGGTCATCAACGGCCTGCTGGACAAGGACCCCTCACGCCGGCCGGGCGCCGACCGGGTGCGGCGGCTCCTGGAGGAGGCGGCGCGACCGCCGGCCCCGGCGCCCACGCAGGTCGCGCAGGTCACGCAGGTCGCGTTGCCCGACGGCAAGGGCATCCGGGTGGGCCGCAAGGCCCTGCTCGGCATCAGTGCGGCGGTCGTCGCGGCGGCCGTGGCGGCGTACCTGGTGATCGCCGACCCCTTCGCGGGGCCGCTGCCGGACGGCTGGAAGAAGGTGCACGAGAAGGACGTCGCCGCGACGCTCGCGGTGCCCAAGGACTACCAGGCGAGCAGGCCCGACCGCTCGTCGGACAAGACCCACTGGGTCACGTACACCGACTTGAGCGGCAGCGTCTGGGTCGGTCTCACGCTGGCCAGGAGGGTGGAGGACACCAGCAAGCAGATCAAGGGCTCCGCCGCCGCCGAGATGTACGCCGACAACGACAAGTTCAAGGAGAGCGGCGAGTACGCACTGAACATGCCCGAGGGGCCGCGGACGTCCACGGACGGGAGCGCCAAGTACGAGGGCAAGCCCGCCGCGGAGAACACGGTGCGCTACACGACCACCGACAGCCAGAACCCCCGCCCCCGCGAGGTGCAGATCTTCTACTACAAGTCGTCCGCGCGCGACATGTACAAGCTCACCATCAGCTACCCGGGCAAGGGCGACTTCACGGCACGCGGCCGCGAAGTCGCAAAGGCGGCGATCGCGAACCTGGACATCGACAAGCTCTGAGGGCTCCGTCGCGGGGGAGGGGTTGCGCTCAGGCCGCTTCAGCGGCCCGAGCCCGGCTCGGGTCTGACCGGCGGACCCGGCACGGGCAGTCCCGGCTCGGGCTAGGCCGGCAGTCCGGGCTCGGGCCGGACCGGCAGTCCCGGCTCGACCCGACCGGCGGCCCCGGGCGGGCCGGATCGGCCGGAGGCCCGGGTGGGGATCAGGCCAGCTTGGCGGTCTGGGCCTTGATGATCTCGGACGGGATGTCGTAGTCGGCGGCGCCGTCCGCGGTCTCGCCCGAGAACGCGGCCAGGCTCAGCGTGTAGTACGTGGCGACCGTGCTGCCGTGGCGGACGACCTCGCCGTGCACGGTCACGTCACCACCGTCGGCACCCACGGTCACCGCGAACGCGAGGGCCTCGTCGCCGTCGCCGGAGGCCTTCTCGCTCTCCACCTTGGTGATCTTCTGGGCGTCACCCTTGTCCGCGGCCTCGAAGCCGCCCGCGCAGCCCTTCACCGCGTCGGACACCGAGGACAGGGTCTTCTCGGCGCCGTCGCCCTCGTAGGAGGAGAGCGAGACGATCGTCACCGTGCCGGTCAGGGCGTCGGTGATCGACTTCATCGCGTCGTCGAGCTCCTCGTCGGTCATGTCCTCCAGCTTCTTGGAGGGAGACGCGCTGGGGGAGGCCGAAGGGTCCTGCGTGACCACGCGCTTGACGTCGGCGGCGGAGTCACCGGGCGCGAGCCCCGCCATGACGTAGGCGATCGGCGCGCACTTCTCGTCCTTCACCTCGAGGTCGTCCTTGGTGGTGGTGAACCCGTCGGACTTGTCCGTCGACTCGACCTTGTAGCCGTCGACGTCGCTCGTGACGATGATCCGCTGCCCCAGCTCGGCGCTGCTGAGGGCCTTCGCGGCAGTGGTCTCCTTGTCCGCGCCGGTGCTCTTGCCGCTGTCGCCGGAGCTGTCGGAGCAGCCGGTGGCCAGGGTGAGGGTGAGGGCCGAGGCGACCGCGGTGATGCCTGCGCGCGACAGCGCGAGTCTCTTCATTTTTGTCGATCCTTCGATCTGTCCGAGGGTGAAAGGACTATGAGGGACGGGTCAAGGAATCGTCAACCGATCAAGGTCGGAAGTGTTCGCTCCTGCATCGCCCGTACGCCGAAGGGGCTTTGAGGGTCCGTCGGGCGACAAGGCCCTGGCGTGGACGGCGCGGCCCTCCGGTCACGGCGCCGGGGTCTTCCGCCGACGCCGCCCCGGTCGCCCGCCGAGGGCGGAGGATGCCTGAGGCCTCCGCCGGGGGCACCCCGGAACGCCACCACGAGCGTCCCGGTCGTCCCCGCGGTGTCCCGGCGACGTCCCCGCGATGTCATCAACCCGTGATCGTCGGGCGAACAACGCCCTGATCAGGGCGTTTGTTGCCAGCGATCACTGGCAGCGTGTGTGCAGTCCGTGAAAGCCGATTACCGACGGGTACCCAAAGGGGCCGGGCAGGCATACCCTGCGGCTCATGACGGACTCGCAGGCCACGGAGCAGGCCACGGAAACGACCAGCGGCGACGAGGCCGGTACGGGCAGGCCCGGTACCAACCCCCTCGCGCCCGCCCCCGCGGGGGCCCGCACCGCAGCCGACGTCGTGACGCCCGAGCTGGTGGCCCAGCTCACCAAGGGCGTGGCCGGCTCCGGGCGGACCGCCAACCACACCCCGTTCACCGGCGAGAAGCTGGCCGACCTGCCCGAGTCCACCCCCGAGGACGTCGCCGAGGCGTTCGCGCGGGCCCGCACGGCGCAGATCGCCTGGGGAGCCACGCCCGTCCGGCAGCGCGCCGCCGTGCTCCTGCGCTTCCACGACCTCGTCCTCGCCCGGCAGGCCGAGGTGCTGGACCTCATCCAGCTGGAGACCGGCAAGGCCCGGCTGCACGCGCACGAGGAGGTCCAGGCCGTCACGGTCGCCGCACGGCACTACGGACGCAAGGCGCCCGCGTATCTGAGGCCCAAGCGGCACACCGGCGCCGTGCCGACCCTCACCAAGGTCACCGAGCTGCGCCACCCGCGCGGTGTCGTCGGCCAGATCGCCCCCTGGAACTACCCGCTCGAACTGTCCGTCGGCGACGCCCTCCCGGCGTTCGTCGCGGGCAACGCCGTCGTGATGAAGCCCGACACCGAGACCTGCCTCACCGCTCTGTGGGCGCGCGACCTGCTCATCGAGGCGGGGCTGCCCGCCGAGGTCTTCCAGGTCGTCATCGGCGACGGGCCCGTCGTGGGTCCCGAGGTCGTCAAGCACGCCGACTACGTCTCCTTCACCGGGTCCACGCGCACCGGCCGGGAGGTCGCCCAGGGCGCCGCGGCCCGCCTCGTCGGCGTCTCCCTCGAACTCGGCGGCAAGAACGCCATGGTGGTCCTGGAGGACGCCGACATCGACAAGGCCGCCGCGGGCGCCGTCCGCGCCTGCTTCTCCTCGGCCGGCCAGCTCTGCATCTCCATCGAGCGGCTCTACGTCCACGAGTCCATCGCCGACGCGTTCGCCGACCGGTTCGCCGCCCGCACCAAGGCCATGCGCCTCGGCACCTCGCTCGCCTACGGCGCCGACATGGGCTCCCTGGTCGGCGTGCGGCAGCTGGAGACCGTGACCCGGCACGTGGAGGAGGCCGTCGCCAAGGGCGCCAAGGTCGTCGCCGGCGGAGTCGCCCGCCCCGACATCGGCCCCTACTTCTACGAGCCGACCATCCTCGACGGCGTCGAGGCACCGATGGCCGTCTGCGCCGAGGAGACCTTCGGGCCCGTCGTCTCCCTCTACCGCTTCAAGACCGAGGACGAGGTCGTCGAGCTCGCCAACGCCACGCCCTACGGCCTCAATTCGTCCGTGTGGACCAAGGACGGCCGCCGGGGCCGCGCGGTCGCGGCCCGGCTGCGCACCGGCACGGTCAACGTCAACGAGGGCTACGCGCCCGCGTACGGCAGCGTCCAGTCGCCAATGGGTGGCATGAAGGACTCCGGTCTCGGCCGCCGGCACGGCTCCGAGGGCATCCTCAAGTACACGGAGGCCCAGACGGTCGCCCAGCAGCGGCTGTTGCCGATGGCGCCGTCGCTCGGCATGGACGACGAGAAGTACGCGGCGTTCATGAGCCGGAGCCTCAAGGTCATGAAGGCGTTCCGGCTCCGCTAGGCGCCGCGGCCCCCGGGGCGGGCCTGTCCGCCCGCCCCTTCCCCGACCCGTCCCGATCGTCCCCCTGTCCGTCCCACCCTTTCGCACCGCTCCTCACAGCGGTTCTCGACGAGGAGAAACGAGGAGAGCAGCACGTGTCACAGGAGAGCTCTGCCCAGAATCAGCCGGACGAGGCGGCGTACGACTACGACGTCATCGTCGTCGGCTCCGGCTTCGGTGGTTCCGTCACCGCCCTGCGCCTGACGGAGAAGGGGTACCGCGTCGGCGTCCTCGAAGCGGGCCGCCGCTTCACCCGGGACTCCCTGCCCAAGAACTCCTGGGACATCAAGAACTACCTGTGGGCCCCGAAGCTCGGCATGTACGGCATCCAGCGCATCCATCTGCTGGGCAACGTCATGGTGCTGGCGGGCGCGGGCGTCGGCGGCGGTTCCCTCAACTACGCCAACACCCTCTACGTCCCCCCGAAGCCGTTCTTCGAGGACCCGCAGTGGAAGGACATCACCGACTGGGAAGGGGAGTTGAAGCCGTACTACGACCAGGCCCGGCGCATGCTGGGCGTACGGCTCAACCCGACCATGACCCCGTCGGACGTCCACCTCAAGGCAGCGGCCGAGGCGATGGGCGTCGGCGACACCTTCCACATGGCGCCGGTGGGCGTCTTCTTCGGGGACGGCCAGGACGCCGACGGCGGTGCGAAGGCGGGACCCGGCCAGGAGATCGCCGACCCGTACTTCGGCGGTGCCGGACCCAGCCGCAAGGCGTGCACCGAGTGCGGCGAGTGCATGACCGGCTGCCGTCACGGCGCGAAGAACACTCTCAACGAGAACTACCTCCACCTCGCCGAGAAGGCGGGCGCGGTGGTCCACCCCATGACGACCGTGGTGTCCGTCACCGACGACTCGCAGGGCGGGTACGCCGTCCAGACCCTCCCCACGGACCGCAAACGCAAGGGAGAGGGGCGGACCTTCAAGGCGAAGCGGGTCGTCCTCGCGGCCGGCACCTACGGCACGCAGACCCTGCTGCACCGCATGAAGGCGGGTGGCCAGCTGCCGTACCTGTCGCAGAAGCTGGGCGAGCTGACCCGCACCAACTCCGAGGCGCTGGTGGGCGCGCAGACCGACAACCGCCGCTACCGCAAGGCCACCGGCGAGGAGAGCGTCGACTTCACCCGCGGTGTCGCCATCACGTCCTCCATCCACCCCGACGAGAACACTCACATCGAGCCGGTCCGCTACGGCAAGGGATCCAACTCGATGGGCGGCCTGTCCATCCTCCAAGTCCCTTACGCGGAGGGCTCGTCGAGGGTGCTGGGCTGGCTGGCCAACGCCGCGCGGCACCCCGTCCTGGTGGCCCGCTCGCTGTCCAACCGCCGCTGGTCGGAGCGGACCATCATCGGCCTGGTGATGCAGTCGCTGGACAACTCCCTGACGACGTACCTGAAGCCGAAGGGCGCGGGCAAGGGACTGCTGACCGCCCGGCAGGGCCACGGGGCGCCCAACCCCAAGCAGATCAAGGCGGCTTCGGAAAGCGCCTCCGCGATCGCCGCCGAGATCAACGGCTTCGCGGGCAGCAACGTGGGCGAGCTGATGGGGACGCCGCTGACCGCGCACTTCCTGGGCGGCTGCCCGATCGGCGCCGACGCCGAGGCGGGCGTCATAGACCCGTACCACCGGCTGTACGGCCACCCGGGCATCTCCGTGGTCGACGGTGCCGCGGTCTCCGCGAACCTCGGGGTCAACCCGTCGCTCACCATCACCGCCCAGGCCGAGCGGGCGATGTCGTACTGGCCCAACAAGGGCGAGGCCGACCCGCGTCCGGCGCCGGGCGCGGCGTACGAGCGGCTGCAGCCGGTGGAGCCGCTGCACCCCGCCGTCCCGGCGGACGCGTTCGGCGCGCTGAAGCTGCCGTTCCTGGGGATACCCGCGGTGCCGCCGAAGAAGTGACCCGCGGGGGGCCTGTGCGCGCCGGCGCCACCCGCCCGGTGCTCGGCCCCCGCGTACCCGGTCCGTGCCTCACGGAAGAAGGTCCGGAAGAAAGTCCGGAAGAAGGTCCGCCCCCTCACGGAGGACAGAAAGAAGGACCTGCGCCCCCCTCCGAGCGCAGGTCCTTCTTCTCGTACCAGGCGTGCTGCCCAGGCGTACGGGCCCGGCCGCGTTACGCGGTCGCGCCGCCCGAGTTGCGGCGACGGACGACGTACACCGCGCCGGCACCGGCGACGACGGCGACACCGCCGACGAGACCGATCATCGGCAGGGCGGAGCTGGAGCCCGTCTCGGCCAGGCTGCCGTCGACCTCGGGCGTGTTGCCCTTGTCGGCGGGCTTGTCCGAGACCGGGACCTTGCCGCCTTCCTGCGGCTTGGTGCCGTCGGTGTCCGTGCCCGCGGCGACGATCTGGAACTTGTACGCGACCTCGCCGAAGCCCGTGCACTCGCCGTCGGCGTCGCCGTAGATGCTGGCGCCCAGGGAGAAGCCGGCGCCGACCGGGGCGCTGGACTTCACGTTGATGCGCATCGGGATGTTGACCTCGTAGTCGGGCTTGAGCTCGTCGGTGTAGCCGACGAAGCCGACCGCGTAACCCTCGGAGTCGACGTCCTCCCAGACCTTGTCGTCCGGGTTGTAGGCCTGGAGCTGGACCTTCTTGCTCTGGAAGAGGTCCTCACCCGCCTTGTCGGAGGAGGCGCCGGCGAAGAAGCCGAGGTCGCTGAGGGTGGACTCGGAGTTGTTCGCCACGTTCAGCGAGAACTTGTGCCAGCCGCTGCCCACCGCGATCTTGCCGGGCAGGCCGGTGATGGACACGTCGACCTTGGAGTCCTCGCACTCGGACGGCTCCGGGTCGGGCGACTCGGACTCCTCCGGAGCGGAGGTGCTCGGAGCCGGGGACGTGGCGGAAGCGGACGCGGAGTCGCTCGGAGCCGGGGCGGACTCGGTCGCGGACGCCGAGGCGGTCGCGGAGGGGGTCGCCTCGGGGGTGGTCTCGGTGGCGCTCGGCGATGCCGACTCGCTCGGAGACTCGGATGCGGTTGCGCTCGCGGTCGGGCTGGCAGGAGTGTCGTCCGTCGCGAACGCGGCCGGCGCCGACAGCAGCGCCAGCGGGGCTATGGCAGCCGTCGCGGCCGCAGCGGCCATGGCACGGCGAAGCTTCATGAAGACCTCGAAAGTCCGGTGCGCCGCGCGTTCGCGGGCGCTCGAGTGGGCTCGTCTGGGTGAGGCCTCCGCGTGTGGGGCGCGGGTGTGGCCGTTGGTTCTGCAGGTGTGACCGGTGGGACCTGGGAATGGTTGTCCTGTACCTCACATGATTTTTATGTGTGCTGAGTCACATCCGGGTGCGACTTGTGCAAGCCCTTTCGAACCGCTTAGAAATGTCCCTCGTGTCTGACAACAAGCCGGGTGGGAACGGGGATTCGTCCTTCAGCGACGACGTGTGGGAGCAGTTCGCCCGCGACACCGAGCGCGACATCCGGAGTTCGGCTCCCAAGGAGCCGTCCGCGCGGGCGCGCATGGTGACCGAGCGGCTGCGGCAGCAGGACGAGCGCGGCGACCGGCCGGAGAGCTGGCGGGTGGGCCCCTCGGTGCAGGAGGCGCATCGCCGTGCCGGGCGGCGCCGACGCCTGTGGGCCGCCATCGGCGTGCCGCTCGCCGTCGTGGTGGCGGTCGTTGCGATGAAGCCGTCCCTGTTGCCGGGCGACCCCTTCGGCACGTCGTCCGACGACGCGCCCGCGGTCTCCCGGCTCCCCGACGAGACCGCACCCCCGACGGCGGCGCCCTCCGCGTCGTCCGGCACCCCGACGCTGGACAGGCCGTTCGCCGGATCGCCCGCCGAGCGCTGGGCCGACGGCGCGGACGGCATCGTCGTCCCTCGGGCCACCGCGGTCGGCCCGCTCACCGAGGCGCAGGTCGCCACCGCGCTGAAGCGCGCCAAGACGCTGCTCGTCGATGCGAACCTCGACCGGTCGACGCTGCGCGGCGAACGCCCCGAGGCGGCGATCGCCACGCTCGACCCGAAGCAGCCGAAGATGCTCGACGACGTGAACCGCTGGCTGCGGTCGCCGGGCAAGGACGACGATCCGCTCGCGCTGTTCACCCGGTTCGACCCCAAGGAGATCCGGCTCGTCGGGGACGTGGTCAAGACGCGCGGCCGGATCACGTTCAAGGCGGGCGAGCGCGCCTCCGTCGTCATCCACGCCGACTACAGCTTCGTGTATCCCGTGACCCGGGCCGACAACAACTCCACCGAGGTGACCCGCACCATCGTGCGCCGTGTCCTCGACCTGGAGGTCTCCGACCCGGCGAAGTACCGGGTCACCCCCGGCAAGCTCGCCATCCTGCGCTACGACCGCGACCTGGCCAACTCGGCCTGCGACGTCCACGACGGCTTCCTGCACCCGCGGTTCGACTCGGCCGACCCCGGCGGACCGGACCCGTCGGGGCCCACCGTCGACCCGTACGACCGCAGCCGCGGCATCCAGGACTCCGAGCCGGGCGCCTGCGGCACGCTGTCCCGCACCTAGTCGGGGACACGGCGCGACATGACGAAGGGCCCCGCGGTGGTCCCTGCTCGGGCGGAGCCGAGAGATCAGGGAGGTGCCGCGGGGCCCTTCTTTCGTCAGCACCGACGTCAGGGCAGCGCCGGTGCCTGGGAGCGACGCCGGGGGGTGCGTCGCCGGTCCGGGGGTGGTCCGGTGTGACCGCCGGTCGTGCGCCCCGGCGCGTTCGAGGCGCGCACGTGGTGTCGACCTTTGGCAAGCGGGTGGTACGGGCGTACTGCGGTGCGGAGTGGATCCGGTTGGCTGATCGGTCGGCTACGGGGATGTCCGCCATGAGAGCCGGGATCGTTCTCGTACGGCGGGTGTCCTCGTACGGTGGGCCGTTCGTACGGGACTGATGCCTGTGGGACTGATGCCTACGGGACTGACACGGGACTGAGTCGTGCAGGGCTGTTCGTACCGGACCGGTCGTCGTGGGACTGAGTCGTGCGGGCTGTTCGTACGGGACTGACGGGTGCCGGAGGGTCCGTACGGGAGCCGTTCTCGCATCGTGCTGGACGGGCGACGGCCTCCGCAACCGTCGCGACCGCCTCCGAACGGATTCCGCCGGCCGGCCCCGGGCGTCCCCGGAGCCGACCGTTCTCTTGAGTGACCGGGCTGCTGTCCCCTGCCGTCCGGTCACACCCCTGGAACGAGGTCCCACGACGCACAGCACGATCCGTACGTCTCATCGCTCCAGTGGAGCCACGCGTGGTTCTTTCGGGCCCGCCCCTGGATGACACGGACACCGGGACCAACGAAGCCCGCGGCGGCCCGGTCACGCGCCGTACGGGTGAGACGGAATGCGTACGTGCGTACGCCGTGTACGGGCTTCAGAAGCGGCCCCGACGTGGTCAGATGCGGCCCCGGCACAGCTCGAGCAGCGTCATGGCCAGGGAGGTGCCGGGCTTGCCCAGCGCCTCCCTGTAGTGGCCGAGCACCTCCATCTCGCGCGAGAGGTTCACCCGGCGGCCGCCGGACGAGATCCGGGCCTCCTGGATCACCGCCGAGACGGCCATCCGTTCCTGCATGAGACCGATGATCCGGTCGTCCAGCGCGTCGATGCGCTCACGGGCACCGGTGATCACATCGGCGGCCTCGTCGGTGCGGGCGCCGGTCTTGTCGAGTACGTCGGCCATGGTGGGGCTCCTCTGTCCGTGGGAGGGATGCCCCGGGGCGGCAGGTCCCGGAAACGGCAGACGCCCCGGGCCTTGTCGGCCCGGGGCGCCTGGGAAGTCGCTTGTCAGTTGCTCAAGCAGCACGACCATGGCAGCCGGTGGGCCGGTTGCCATAGGTAAACGCGAAGATCGCGGCGGTCTGGTGCGTGAGCATGCGGCCAGTATGCACCGGCGGCGGACGCGGACCAAGCTCGTTCGGATGCTGAGACCCCGGGCGGGGCGCTCATGGTGTGACCTCGGGCAGGCCGCGCACGGTGTGAGTCCGGGCGGGGTGCTCGGGGTGTGGCCGGGGCGGGCCGCCCGGTGGGCTCCCGCGGGCCCCGGGCGGGGGTGACAAACCCGGCGTAGGCGCCACGGTCCCGGCCCCCGGTAGACTCGGCACCACACACACCATGCTCACCGCCGGAAGGCAACCCGTGTCATCAGCGACCCCCGCTGCCGCCGCCCCCGACACCGTCCTGGTCGTCGACTTCGGTGCGCAGTACGCCCAGCTCATCGCCCGTCGCGTCCGCGAGGCCCGGGTCTACAGCGAGATCGTGCCGAGCACCATGCCCGTCGCGGAGATGCTCGCCAAGAACCCGGCGGCGATCATCCTCTCCGGCGGCCCCTCGTCGGTCTACGCGGAGAGCGCCCCGCGCCTCGACCGCGAGATCTTCGAGGCCGGCGTCCCCGTGTTCGGCATGTGCTACGGCTTCCAGCTGATGGCGACGGCCCTCGGCGGCACGGTCGACAACACCGGCGCCCGCGAGTACGGCCGCACGCCCCTGCACGTCTCGAAGTCCGGCTCCACCCTCTTCGAGGGCACCCCGGACGAGCAGTCGGTGTGGATGTCGCACGGCGACGCGTGCAGCGCCGCACCCGAGGGCTTCACCGTCACGGCGTCCACGGACGTCGTCCCGGTCGCGGCCTTCGAGAACGACGAGCAGAAGCTCTACGGCGTGCAGTACCACCCCGAGGTGATGCACTCCACGCACGGCCAGCAGGTGCTGGAGCACTTCCTGTACCGCGGTGCCGGCCTCAAGCCGAACTGGACCACCGGCAACGTCATCGACGAGCAGGTCGCCCTCATCCGTGAGCAGGTCGGCAGCAAGCGCGCCATCTGCGGCCTGTCCGGCGGCGTGGACTCCGCCGTCGCCGCGGCCCTCGTCCAGAAGGCCATCGGCTCCCAGCTGACCTGTGTCTACGTCGACCACGGTCTGATGCGCAAGGACGAGACCGAGCAGGTCGAGAAGGACTTCGTCGCGGCCACCGGCGTCCAGCTGAAGGTCGTGGACGCGGAGGAGCGCTTCCTCGCCGCGCTGGCCGGGGTCTCCGACCCCGAGGAGAAGCGGAAGATCATCGGGCGCGAGTTCATCCGCGTCTTCGAGCAGGCCCAGGCGGAGATCATCGCCGAGGCCGCCGAGGGCGAGGACGTCGCCTTCCTGGTCCAGGGCACCCTCTACCCGGACGTCGTCGAGTCCGGCGGCGGCACCGGCACGGCCAACATCAAGTCCCACCACAACGTGGGCGGCCTCCCCGAGGACCTCGAGTTCGAGCTCGTCGAGCCGCTGCGCAAGCTCTTCAAGGACGAGGTCCGCATGGTCGGCCAGGAGCTCGGCCTGCCGGACGAGATCGTCCAGCGCCAGCCGTTCCCCGGCCCCGGCCTCGGCATCCGCATCGTCGGCGAGGTCACCAAGGAGCGCCTCGACCTGCTGCGCGAGGCCGACGCCATCGCCCGCGAGGAGCTGACGGCCGCCGGCCTCGACCGCGACATCTGGCAGTGCCCGGTCGTCCTGCTCGCCGACGTCCGCTCCGTGGGCGTCCAGGGCGACGGCCGCACGTACGGTCACCCGATCGTCCTGCGCCCCGTCTCCAGCGAGGACGCCATGACGGCCGACTGGTCGCGCCTGCCGTACGAGGTCCTCGCCAGGATCTCCACCCGGATCACGAACGAGGTGGCGGACGTCAACCGCGTCGTCCTGGACGTGACGTCCAAGCCCCCGGGCACCATCGAGTGGGAGTAGATCCCCAGGTCACGTCCGCTTGAGAGTCCGCACCGGCTCTCCGGGCCGCCAGACCTCGGCGACCAGATACGTGTCGTCCTCGACGTAGGTCCGTACGACCTCCGTCAACTCGGTGCGGAAGAGGTGGAACGGCTGCGGCGGTTCCACCTCTTTCACGTACGCGGCCTTCGTCGCCGCGTCCTCGTCGCCGACCTCCACCGCTCGGCCGCTGATCCGCACGTCGCCGCCGCCCATCCCCGTGCCCGGCCCCGGGTTGGCCTGGAGCGCGAAGCGCGGATCGCGGCGCAGGTCGAGGGCCTTGAGCGAGCCGGGCATCATGCCGAGCCACAGCTCGCCGTTCAGGAAGCGCACCTCCAGGCCCGTCGTGCGGGGCGAGCCGTCCATGCGGAGGGTCGCCAGGACGTGGTGCGTGAAGCCGCCGAAGCGGTCCTCGACCGTCCTGGCCAGATCCGGTTGCGCGGCGGCGAAGGCTGCCCAGTTCGCCGGTTTCGGCGGTGCCGATCGTGCCGACTGTGCAGGGGGCGCCGACTGTGCAGTCGGCGCCGACCGGGAGGAGGGCGCCGAGGGAGCGGGGTCCGGTGGGCGGGGCGTGGGGTGCTCGGTCATGCGAGGAGTGTGGCGTGGATACCGGACATCTTCTGTCTGGGTTTCCGTCCGGGTTTCCGTGTGGGTCCCCTGTCGGTGTGGGGGCCTCGGGGCCGGATGTCCTGGTCTCGGTCAGCCGGAGGCCAGGCCCGCCGTGCCGACGCGGCGCGCCACTCTGCGGCGGTGGGCGACCTCCAGGGCCAGGAAGCCCATGGACAACGCCTCCGCGACGGCGAACCCGATCAGCGCCGCACGCCAGCCGTACACCGCGCAGACCAGGGAGACGAAGAGCGCGCAGCCCGTCATGATCGCCGCGCGGGACCACGCGCTCGGATCCTCGGCCATCGCGTCGAACTCGATCCGGTCGCGGAGCCCGCGTACCGTCCGGGCCGCGTCCCCGAGCGGTCGGAGCGTGCCGGGACGCAGCCCGGGCACGGCACGCGAGTCGTCGGTCCTCGGCGCCTTCCCGCCGTGCGAGCCCTCGCCTCCCGGTGCCGTTCCCGCACGCGAGTCCTCGGCCTTCGGCGCCGTTCCCGCGCGCGAGTCCTCGGCCTTCGGTGCCGTTCCCGCGCGCTCGGTGCGCACCAGTTGGATCTGCAGCGCACGTCCCACCCGGTGCGCCTCCGCGTAACGGAAACCGTGCTGCTCGGCCACGTACGCGAGCGTGGCGAGCCGGCGCGGTGAGCCGCCGAGATCGTCGACGACGACGAAGTCCCGCTCCGCGAGCTGCCCGAGCAGGACGAGGATCCGCCGCTCTGCGCGGTTCATGCGTGCCTCCCGTGTCCCAGGCGTGGGTCGGTGTCACCCAGACAGACCAGTGACCTCCGGCCACGGTTGTGGCCATCTCTTCACCGAACGACTCTGTTCTCCTGCGCTGACCCCGGGTAACTTCCGCTCCGTACCGCACACGCCAGTGCTGGAGGACATATGCACGGGCCCACCCCGCCCCTGCCCCTACCCACCGACCGGCTCCGGTTCGCCATGCCGCCGATGCACGAGTCGGTCGACGACGAGCGGCGGCACCGCAAGGAGCGGCTGGCCGGGGCGCTGCGCGTCTTCGGCCGGTTCGGGTTCGAGGACGGGGTCTCCGGACACATCACGGCGCGCGACCCCGAGTACAGCGACTGCTTCTGGGTCAATCCGTTCGGGATGCCCTTCAAGCACGTGACCGTCGGTGACCTGGTCCTGGCCAACCAGGACGGGCAGGTGATCGAGGGCCGCTACCACGTGAACCAGGCGGCGTTCACCGTGCACGCCCAGGTCCACGCCGCCCGGCCCGACGTCGTCGCCGTCGCGCACTGCCACTCCGTGCACGGGCGCGCCCTCGCCGCGCTGGGCGACCTGCTCGACCCGATCACCCAGGAGAGCTGCGCCTTCTACGAAGATCACGCGCTCTACGACGCGTACAGCGGCGTCGCCGTCGACGCCGAGGAGGGCCGTCGGATCGCCGCCGCGCTCGACACCCGCAAGGCGCTCGTCCTGCGCAACCACGGGCTGCTGACCGTGGGCGACTCGGTGGACGCCGCCGCCTGGTGGTTCCTGTCCATGGAGCGGTCCTGCCAGGTCCAGCTCACCGCCAAGGCGGCGGGGCGTCCCCTCCTCATCGACCACAAGCAGGCGGTCGCCACGCGTGAACAGCTCGGCGGTGATCTGGTGGCGTGGATCAACTACCAGCCGTTGTGGCAGGACATCAGTCGGAGTGAGCCGGATCTGTTGTCGTAGGTGTGGCGTTGGGGGCGGTGTGGCGTAGGCGTGGCGTGGTGTTGGGTGCGGTGCGTCGGAGGGCGGTGCGTCGGAGGGCGGTGCGTTGAGGGGGCGCCTTGGGGGGGCGGTGCATTGGGGGCGTGGGTTGTGGGTCAGAAGTCGCGTAGGACCGCTGCCTTCGTCAGGGCGAACTCCTCGTCCGTCAGGACCCCGGCACGGTGCAGCTCGCCCAACTCCCTGAGCCGGCGCAGCAGTACGTCGTGCCGGTCCGACGCGGGCGGTGCCGCCGCCGTCAGCGCGGGACGCTCCCGGGCCACGTGCTCGCCCGTCCGCGTGGACGGATGAGGCAGGCGCGCCGTCACCGCCGCGGCGACCAGCGCCGTCAGCAGGTCACGGCGCGTGCTGCCCCACAGGTCCAGGGCATACGGGTCCTTCTCGGGCGGCAGCTTGGAGAACACCGTCTCGCGGGTGACGAAACGCAGGAATCCGTCCTCGTAACCGGAGTTGGGCAGCCACTCGACCTGTACGAGGTCGCCCACAGCGATGATCCGCGGGCCCGTCGCCCGCTTCACCCGGTCCGACGTGTCCGCCCAGTCGATCCGCACGTGCACGCCGTCGAACGAGACCGTCCCGTCGCTGGAGCGCACCGAGACCGGGACCGGCGGGCCCGCCAGGAGGTAGGTCCGCGCCGGTTCCTTGGGGATCTGGTCCAGCAGCAGCGCACGGCGGACCTCCTCGGCGACGTACTCCGCGACGCCGGACCGGTCGACGTCGACCGTGAGCCGGTACGGGTCCGCCGCGTCGGGCAGTCTGCCCCCGGTAGCCTGAAGCAGCGGGTCCGAGCCCTCGCGCAGCCTGAGCCGCAGCCGGCCCCGTTTGCGCTCGGGTTCGTAGACGATGCCCGCCACCGCCTCCAGCGGGACGGCGATCTCCCCGTACGTCTGGCGGAACAGCGGCACGGAACGGTGGAGCCCCGGCGTGATCCTGACCGTGCTGCCGTCGAAGGCCCAGGTCCCGTCGCGCTGGATGATCTCGGCCATGGGGAAATTCTCGCAGCCCGGTCAACACGGGCGCCGGTGCTTCACCCACGCTGACCAGACCTGCCGGATTCGGGCCGTGTTCCGTACGGCACAATTCGCTGTCATCGCGGGGCAGTTGTAAGGCAGTTGTGCGGCAGTCAGGCGTACGGAAGGTCTGGCTGCGCGGAGATGTGCGGCGCGGGAAGGCGGCAGCGGGCGTGGCGGTGCAGGAGGCGAGACACGGTGCGGGGCGCGGTGCCGGGGCGGGAGCCGGGCAGGGGGCGGATCCCGGTGCGTTCTCGGGTGCGTCCGGGGGAGGCCGGAGAGGTGGCCCCGGGGGTGCCCATGAAGGGGGCTGCACCTGTGGGGACTGCCCGCACGGGGCGCGGGCGGGGCACCGGCGTGCCGTCGCCGAATTCCTCGCGAAGCGCGACGAGTTGGCGTCCGGGCGCGGGCTGCCGGCCGGCGTCGCGCACTCGGCGTCCGCGTCCCGGCAGTGGGTCTCCGACGAACTGACCCAGTCCGCGGACCTCGTCGCCGAGCGCGGGCGGCTGGAGGGCGCGGCCTGGCTGGCGCGGCTGTGGCGGTACACCGCGTACGCCGTCTGGGGAGGTGTGGGCGCGCTCCTGCTGGCGCAGGCGCTCACCGCGATCGGCGCGGGGTGGACGGCGGCGCGGACCGCCGGGCTGGTCGCGGCGGTCGTGGTGGCCGGGCTGCTGACGGGCGCGGCCTGGTTGCACCGGAGCCGTGGGGGTGCGCTCGCCCCCGTCATCGGTGAGGACAACCGGCTCTCCACGTCCCGGGCGGTGGCCGGGGGGTGGGTGCTGTTCGTGGTGTACGCGGTGCTGGTGCTCGTCGGGCAGCTCGCGGCGGCGTCCGCGCACGGCCGTCGGGACGAGCTGATCGCCGGGCTGGAGCTTGCGCGGGGCGCGGGTGTGGTCACTGTCGTCGCCGTGGTGTGCGGGGTGGCGGTGCTGGTGCGGCGAGTGGTGGGGCTGCGGGTTCTGGGGCAGCGGTTGCAGAAGGTGCGGGCCGATCGGCCGCGGGCCGCCGATCTGCTCACGGACGATGCGGGGAAGGGGGGCTTCGCGGACATCCAGTACGTGGTGATCAGTGCGGTGGCGCTCGTCTTCGCGGCGGTGCGGCTGGCTCGGCGGCCGGCGCAGTTGCCGGATCTTCCGTGGGGGCTGGCGCTGCTGGTGCTGGTGTCGGCGGGTACGTACCTCGCGGGCAAGTACGCCGAGGGTGGGCGGCCGGTGATCCTCTCCGTGGTGCGGTCCCGGGAGGCGGGGGATCTCGACGCGCCCATCCGTACCGGTGACGACATCGAGATCCGGGGGGCCGGGTTCGTGCCGCCCGGGGCGCAGGCGGCGGACCGGCTGTCGCGGATGGTGGTCCGGATCGGGGCCGTGCATGTGCATGTGCCGCTGGTGCCGGTGGCCGGGGGCTTCAGCAACCCCACGGATGCCTTGCTGACGGTGCCCGTGCCGGTGGACGTGGAGCCGGGTCGGGTCGAGGTGCAGGTGGTGACGGCTGCCGGGGTCGAGACGAACCGGTACGCGATCGATGTGACGGACTGACGGTCGCCGGGGCGTGGTCCCCGGCGGGCCGGGGCGCGTTGTCGGGGCGTTTCGCCGTGTGTCCGGGGGGCCTCGCCGTGTGTCTGGTGGGTGGGTTGCTGCCGGTCCGGTGGGTGGGCCCCGCCTCTGGTCCGGTGGGTGGGTCGCCGTTTGTCCGGTGGGTGGGTCGGGGCCGTGCGCGTTCCGCCGGTGGGTGGGTGGGTCGCCTTCGGTCCGGTGGGTGGGTCGGGTCCGTGCCGGTGATCCGCCCGTTGCAGCCCTTGTCTGGTCCGGCGAGCCAGTGCGGTGGGTTCGTGGCACCGTCCGCAACGGGCATGTGATGCACCGGCACGGCCCCTTCGGTGAGAGGGCGAGTGCGGGTGCGTCCATCGCGGGTTCCCGCCCGCCGCTGGAGCCGGGGTCACCCTTCAGCCGGCCCTGTCTCCAGCCCGTCCGGCGGCAGCTCCCGTCCCGTCGCGCCCCGCAGCAGTTCCCGTCCCGTCCGGCGGCAGCTCCCGCGCCGTCCGGACCCTCTCCAGCCCGTCCGGCACCCCCCAGCCTGTCCGGCGCTTGAGGACGAGGCCGTCCAGGCCGATCTGGGTCAGTTCCGGGTGCCTTACGAGTTGCGGTGGGCCCCGCCCGGCTCGTCCCGCCCGGGAGCGGAGGGCGCACCTTTCAGCCCGTCCGGCGCTTGAGGACGAGGACGTTCAGGCCGATTTCCCGCACCCCCCGAGGGGGCGTTGTAGCCGGGGTTGGGCCAGTGCCCCAGCCCGTCCGGCGCTTGAGGACGAGGACGTTCAGGCCGATCCACGGCGCTCCGGGGGACGTCATGGCCAGGGGCAGCGGAGACGCGGGTGGGGTTGCCCCCCGGGCGGACGGCGAGGGACGCGCGGACGCGCGAAAAAAGGCGGCGCGGGGATTGAGCGGAAGCCGATCGTCATACGTATGGTCTGTTGAGGGGCAACGGCACCTGGGTGAGAGGCGGCGGACGGCGATGACTCACGGTATGCGAATGGATACTCACACCTCCTACCCGGGCCAGCGAGGGGACTGGCGGGACACGGCCACCCGCTACGCCCTCCTCCCGCTGCGCGTCTTCCTCGGCGTCACCTTCATCTACGCCGGCCTGGACAAACTCACCGACAGCGCCTTCATGCAGAGCGCCGGCTCCGGCTCCGTCGGCGACATCATGCGCTCCGCACGGGACTCCTCCGCCATCCCGGCCCTCGTGGACCTCGCCCTGAAGAACCCCGTCGGCTTCGGCTACGCCATCGCCCTGGGTGAACTCGCCGTCGGCATCGGCACCTTGATCGGCCTGCTGGCCCGCCTGGCCGCGCTGGGCGGAGCGCTGATCTCGCTGAGCCTGTGGCTGACGGTCAGCTGGGCCTCCGACCCGTACTACTACGGCAACGACCTCGCCTACCTGATGGCCTGGCTGCCCCTCGTCCTCGCGGGCGCGTCGTACTTCTCCGTGGACGCGGCCCTGCGGGCCCGGCGCGCGCAACGCGCCGGGGGATTCAGCTAGCCGCGTTCGGTGCGGCGTCTGCGGACGGCGTGGGTGACGGACGCCACCGCCCCCGCCAGGCAGAGGCCGCCCGTGACCACGGGGATCACCACGAACCACGGCGTCTGCCAGGCGCCGCCCGCGTCGCCGGCGTAGATCACGCCCGCGAGGGTGAGGAAGACTCCGGCGACCAGCTTTCCCGGCTGGAACTCATGACGCAGCACGGGCCACCTCCGCCTGTCCGATGCCGACATGCAGATCGATGTCCAGCGTGCCGCCGGCCTTGCCGGTGGGCGACAGCGTCAGTTCCTTGGACTTGCCCGGCTCCACGTCCACGTCCTTCTTGCCTTCGCCGGGCAGCTGGATGTCCCCGACGCCCACGTCGATGCTCAGCTTCACGGTCGCGTCCTTGGGGACGACGACCTTGAGCCGGCCGATGCCGACCTCGGCGGTCGTCGTCACCGTCTGGCCCTTGCCGAGGTCCAGGTGTGTGAGGTCGAGGGTGCCCACTCCGGTGCCCAGGTCGTAGTTCTCCCTGACGTCGGCGGCCGCCGTGGGGGTCCAGTACGTCCGGACCCACTGTGTGGTGATGTCCTTGGGGAGCGCCGCGGACGCGGCCAGCAGGGCCGCCGTGACCACGGCCAGGAAGATCGATCCCGCGCCGGTGCGCCCCAGGAAGGCGCTGACGGCTATGCCGAGGCCGAACACGATCAGCGCGCAGGCCAGGCCGGTCTGCAGGCTGGTGCCGAGCGCCCGGTCGTCCCAGGTGAGGCCCGTGCCCAGGCCGCCGGCGACGAGCGCGAGCAGGAACACCCAGCCGCCGATCCAGCGGGGACCGCGCGGCTTCGGCTCGGTCCTCGTGCGCACACCGGGGCGCGAGGTGCCGCGGGCGATGGAGACCGCGGCCGCCACGTCCCGGTCCCCGGTGTCGCTCGGCCCCCACAGATAGCCGGTGCCGCCCACGTGCGACCCGTCCTTGACGATCGGGTCGCGCCACCACGAAGGGTAGGACGCGGGCACGGGCGGGGCCTGCGCCTCCGGCGGGGCGTCGGCGACGGCCTGGGCGGCGAGCGGGTCGGGGTCGGGGGCGCCGCGGTGCTGCGACCAGTAGCCCGCGCCGGCCAGCAGGAGGGAGAGGACGACGGAGAAGGCGAGCACGCTGCCGTTCTTCAGCATGGAGAGCAGTACGCCGCAGCCGACCAGGGCGAAGAGCACGGCGGCCAGCGCCTGGCCGTCCACGCGGCCGGTGAGGAGCTTGCGCACCTCGTTCTCGTCATCGTCGTCGTACGGGACGAACAGCCAGACGAAGCCGTAGAAGATCAGACCGATGCCGCCCGTCGCGGAGAGCACCGCGAGCACGACGCGGAAGATCACCGGGTCCATGTCGCACTGGCGGCCCAGACCGGCGCACACCCCGCCCAGCATCTTGTGCCGGTGGTCGCGCCGGAACTTGCGCGGGACCTCGGGCGCGTGCGGCGGCTCGCCCTCGGCGGGCGGCACGGCGTCCCGCGGCCCGGTGCCCGGGGGCGGGGCGCCGAGGCCGCCGGGGCCGGGGTCCGGCTCCGACGCCGCGTGCTGCTGATCTGTCATGGGTCCATGGTGACGGGCGGGGAGGGGTGAGGGGAGTCGGGATGACCCTGGCGCAACCCTGATATCGGCCCTGACGGGGGTGGAGGAGGGTGCGGGCGCCGGTTTTCCGAAGATCAGGGGTGTATCCGGGGCGGACCCTGATGCCCGTGTCCGCCGGGCGTGTGAACATCGATGGCATGCCGGATGCCGCAGCGATGCCCGTCGACGACCCGCGGCCCCCGCGCAAGCTCTACCGCAGCAGCGACGGACGCTGGCTCGGGGGCGTGGCGCGGGGGCTCGCCGGGCATCTCGGGCTGCCCGTGATCTGGGTGCGGCTCGTGTTCGTCGGACTGTTCATGGCGGACGGTCTGGGAGCGCTGCTGTATGCCGCGTTCTGGTTCTTCGTGCCGCTCGGTGTCGGCGGGGTCGACTCCGGACGCCCGCCCTCCTTCAGTACCGAGACCTCGCCGGACGGCCGCCGCAGACTCGTGGCCCGCAAGCCGGACCGGGGCCAGATCGTCGCGTTGCTCCTCATGGTCGTCGTGGCCATGATCTTCGTCGGCAATGTGAATCTCGGCGGGGGAGCCAAGGCGTATCTGTGGCCGACGGTCCTCGTCGGTGCGGGCGTCGCCCTGGTCTGGCGGCAGGCGGACAACGCCAGGCGGGCCCGCTGGGTGGAGGTCGGCCGCCGTCGTCGCACGCTCACGCTGCTGCGCTCCGCTGCCGGTGTCCTGCTCGTCACCGCGGGCGTGTCCGGGATATTCGTCCTCCAGGGCTCGGCCGCGCACCTCGGCTCCGTGCTCCAGGCGGCGCTGGCCGTCCTGGTCGGCATAGCGCTCCTCGCCGGCCCGTATCTCGTCCGCATGACGCAGGACCTCTCCGAGGAGCGTCTGATGCGCATCCGCGCCCAGGAGAGGGCCGAGGTGGCCGCCCATGTCCACGACTCCGTGCTGCACACCCTGACCCTGATCCAGCGCAACGCGGACAATGGCAACGAGGTGCGGCGACTGGCCCGCGCCCAGGAGCGCGACCTGCGCGCCTGGCTGTACAAGCCGGAGGGCACCGGGAAGGACGAGGCCGAGGAGCTCGACACCCTCGCCGAGGCGGTGCGCCGCAATGCCGCCGAGGTCGAGGACAAACACGGCGTCCCCATCGAGGTCGTCATCGTCGGCGACTGCCCGCTCGACGAGCGGATCGGCGCACAGATGCAGGCCGCGCGGGAAGCAATGGTGAACGCCGCCAAGTACGGTGGCGAGGGCGGCGCCGTACAGGTCTACGCCGAAGTCGAGGGCAGGACGGTCTTCGTGTCCGTCCGCGACCGCGGTCCCGGCTTCGACCTCGACGCGATACCCGCCGACCGCATGGGCGTTAGAGAATCGATCATCGGCCGCATGGAGCGCAACGGCGGCACGGCGCGACTGCGCGCGGTGCCCGACGGCGGCACTGAGGTCGAGTTGGAGATGGAGAGGGCGGAGAAGACGTCATGAGCGACGCGAACGGGCCTGTGGAGTCCGGCGGTTCTGCTGAGGAGACCCCTTCGGCCTCCGCGCCCCAAGGGGCCGCGGCCGGGGCCGGGCGCCATGTGCGCGTCGTGCTGGTCGACGATCACCGCATGTTCCGTACGGGCGTGCAGGCCGAGATCGGGCAGACCGAGCGCACCGGCGTCGAGGTCGTCGGCGAGGCCGCCGACGTCGACCAGGCGGTCACCGTGATCACCGCCACGCGCCCCGAGGTCGTGCTGCTCGACGTGCACCTGCCGGGCGGCGGCGGTGTCGAAGTGCTGCGCCGTTGCGCCCCGTTGATGGCGGACGCGGAGCAGCCGGTGCGTTTCCTCGCGCTGTCCGTGTCGGACGCCGCGGAGGACGTCATCGGCGTGATCCGCGGCGGCGCCCGGGGGTATGTCACCAAGACGATCACGGGCACCGACCTCGTCGACTCGATCTTCCGGGTGCAGGACGGCGACGCGGTCTTCTCGCCGCGGCTGGCCGGCTTCGTGCTGGACGCGTTCGCGTCGACCGACGCCCCGCCCGTCGACGAGGACCTCGACCGCCTCACCCAGCGCGAGCGCGAGGTGCTGCGCCTCATCGCCCGCGGCTACGCGTACAAGGAGATCGCCAAGCAGCTCTTCATCTCGGTGAAGACGGTCGAGTCCCATGTCTCGGCGGTGCTGAGGAAGCTCCAGCTGTCGAACCGGCACGAGCTGACCCGCTGGGCCACGGCGCGCCGGCTGGTCTGACCGGGCCGAGGTCCCGGACGCCGCGGGGCTCAGCCGAGCGGGCCGGGCTCCGCCGGATTCACGGCGACCGCCTTGAAGAACGTGTAGTGGAAGGTGCCGTCGTCGGCAGCCGCGCGACGGAGGTCGTCGATGCCCCGGTCCCAGTCGGCGGGGGTCGTCAGCCCGGCGGCGAGCGCGTCCTGGCGTACGGACTCGATCATGGCGATGAAGGTGCTGCGGGTGAAGCCGTTGACCAGGGCGGGACGGGAGCGGTCCGTGGAGACCGTACGGGGGCGGACCACGACCTGCTCGTAACCCGCGGCGGTGACGAGCGGGTGCAGCCGCCGGCCGATCAGCGCGTCGCCGCCCGCCGTGGACTGGAGCCGGACCAGACAGTCGACCGCCGCGTGCGCGAAGGCGCTGTCCGGGTGGAAGAACGTCGAGCCGTGGTCGCCCTCGATGACGGTGAGACTCCCGCCGGGCCGCAGCACGCGGCGCAGGGCGGCCAGGGCCTTGCGCGGGTGGGCCAGGTGTTCCAGGACGAAGCACACGAAGACATGGTCGAATTCGCCGTCCGGAAAAGGGAGTTCGAACAGGTCGGCCTGCTGCCAGGTCACCTGGGCCGCGGGCGCGTGGGTGCTGACGTGGGCACGGGCCTGGGCGAGCGACTCGGCCGAGACGTCGACCGCGGTGAAGCGCGCGCCGGGGCTCCGCGCCACCAGGTGCAGCGTCTGCGCACCCACCCCGCAGCCGGCCTCCAGGACCTTGCTGCCCGCCGGATAGGCCGTGCCGGAGTGCAGGAGCGCGGCGAGCGTGTCGGCCTGGTCTCCGAGACGACGGCTCTCGTGGGCGGAGTAGCCGTGGACGTAGTCGATGGGTGTGGTCATGAGACGAGCCTCGTCCGAGAATGGTCCGGTGGACAGGTCCAAAAGCGAGCCTGATGACGGGTCCATAAACGGTGGCCCGGTGGTGGGTGAGCCGCCGGGGACCGGCTTCCGGCACGGGGAGCGCGAGGGACGGGAAGAGCCCGGCGACAGGGCCGGTGGCAGGGCGGAGGGGTCCGACTTCCTGCAACTCGACATCGGGGAGGCCCCGTCCGGCGGCCGGGCCGACTGGCTGGCGGAACAGTTGCGGCGGGCGGTCTCCGACGGACGGCTGCCGCTCGGGAGCCGCCTCCCCGCGACCCGGGTCCTCGCCGCGGAGCTGCATGTCTCGCGCGGCGTGGTGACCGAGGCGTACCGGCGTCTCGCCGAGGACGGGCACGTGGCGGGCCGCGGCCGAGGCGGAACCGTCGTCGTGGCCGCCCCGGACCGCGCACCCCCGTCGCCCGGGCCGCGGGACTCCCGCCGACAGGCTTCTCGCCAGGACCTGTTCGGCGTTCCACCCGGTGAGGACGTCTTCGACCTCGTACGGTCCGCCCCCGCCCGTGTCGATCTCTCACCCGGCGTCCCCGATCTGGCCGCGTTCCCGCGGGTGGCCTGGCTGCGCGCCGAGCGGGAGGTGTTCGCCGGACTGCCCGCCTCGGGGTTCGGCTACGGCGACCCGCGTGGAACACCGCAGCTGCGCCGGGCCGTGGCGCACTGGCTGGCCCGGAACCGCGGCATCGCGGCCGACCCGGACGAGGTGATCGTCGTGGCGGGCACCGCACAGGCGCTGGCGCTGACCGGCCAGGTGCTGCGCGCGGAGGGGATCGAGGAGATCGCGGTGGAGGACCCCGGATCGCTCGGCGTGCGACAGCACCTGAACCGCCAGGGACTGCGTACGCCGCCGGTCGCCGTCGACGCCGAGGGAGTCCGCGTGGACCAACTGGCCGGGCACCGGGCCGTGTTGCTCACTCCGGCCCACCAGTTCCCGACCGGCGTCGTACTCGGCGGCGCGCGACGCAGGGAGCTGATGCGATGGGCCGCGGACGGCGGTCTGATCGTGGAGGACGACTACGACGCCGAGCACCGCTACGACCGGCCGCCCGTGCCCGCACTGCGGTCGATGCTGCCCGAGCGGGTCTGTTACGCGGGCAGCGTGTCCAAGCTGCTGGCCCCCGCGCTGCGGACGGGCTGGCTGCTCGCCCCCGCGGGGCTCCACGACGCGCTGGTGTCCGCGAAACGGTTCGCGGACCTCGGCAACGCCGCACTGCCGCAGCTCGTCCTGGCCCGGCTCATGGAGTCGGGTGAACTGGAGCGCCACCTGCGGCTGTTGCGGCGTCGGCACCGGCGCCGCCGCGACGTCATGATCACCGCGATCCGCGACCACCTGCCGGGCGCGGTGGTGCACGGTGCCGCGGCGGGACTGCACCTCCTGATCACCTTCGAGGAGGGCGCGGCGGCGGCGTGCGCGGACACCGAACTGGCCGCCGCCGCCCTGGCGCGTGGCGTCAAGGTCCATCCCCTGTCCTGGCACCGCCTGCGTCCCGGCCCGCCCGGTCTGCTCCTCGGCTATGCCGCCTCCCCGGCCACGGCCGTCACCGACGGTGTGGCGGCGATCGGCGCCGCGGTACGGGACATCCGCTGACACCGGCGGCGCACGGGGCTCAGGCCACCCGCGTGGCCCCCGCGAACGGCATCGAGTCGACCGGTGCGAGCCGCACCGGCGCCGTGGGATTCGGCGCGTGGATCATCTGGCCGTTGCCCACGTAGATGCCCACGTGGCTGATGCCCGAGTAGAAGAACACCAGGTCGCCGGGGCTGAGTTCGGAGCGGGAGACCCGTCGGCCGGCGTCGATCTGGGCGTACGTCGTGCGGGGCAGCGAGATGCCCGCGGAGCGGTAGGCGGCCTGGATGAGGCCGGAGCAGTCGAAGGCGTCGGGGCCGGTGGCGCCCCAGACATAGGGGCTGCCGAGCTTTCCGTAGGCGTACGACACGGCGGCCGCGGCACGGGAGTTGGGAGCCTTGGCCGAGCCGGACGGCGTCACGGATGTCAGGTCGCGGGCCGAGGAACGCGAGGCGTGTCCGATGCCGCCCGCCTCCCCGAGCGCCGCACGCTGTTCCTCACTGAGCTGTCCCAGCAGCCGCCGCGCCGAGGCGAGCTTGCCGTTGATGGTCTTCTTGTGCCGCTTCAGCTCGGCCTGCCGCGACTTGAGCGAGGCGACCTCGACGTGCGCGGCGCCGCGCAGCCGCTCGATCTCCTGCAGCCGCTTGCGGACCTGGGACACCGCCGTGGCCTGCCGGCTGCCCGCCCGTTCGGCGAACGCGGCACCTTCCAAGTACTGGTCGGGATCGTCGGAGAGCGCGAGTTGCAGCGCCGGGTCCAGGCCGCCGCTGCGGTACTGCGCCGCGGCCATCGAACCCAGCGCGTCACGCGCCGAGTTGAGACGGTCCTGCTTGCGCGCCACCTCGTCGCGCAGCTCGTCGAGCCGGCTCTGCGCCTTGTCGGCCTTCTCCTTGGCGCCGTTGTACTTCTCGGTGGCCACCTCGGCCTCCTCGTACAACTTGTCGACCTTGGCCTTCACCTGTGCGGGGGACAGCTGGGGATCGGCATGTCCGGTCCCGTCGAAGCCGGTCGCCGTGGCCGCCCCGGCGAGAGCGATGGTGGCGGCCGTGCGGGCCGTGTTCCCGCCGAGCGAGCGCTGTCTGGGCTTGCGGTGCGCTGCCACGAGGGCCCACATCCTTCCGTACGACCGCTCAGGGGATCGCGGTCAAGCGGTGGCGCGTCCGGCGGCGGCCCGCACAGGGGGAACGAGCCGCCGCCGGACCTTCTCGGCGGAGGTGGCCGACGGCCGTCCCTGGCCCGGACGGCGATGGGGAGCCGGTCACCTGGTGGAGGACGCTAAACCTGAGAGTGACGGGTTGGTAACAGCATGTACGGAACTGATGGGACTGGAGCGCCCGATGACCGGATGCGGCCGTGATCCCCGCCTGCCGTCACCGACTTCACGCGGTGCAATGACCGAAGCGCCGAATCCGGGGCATCCGGCGGCACTCCGGTGCTACGGGGTGCACGGGGTGGGCCGGTGCTGCGGGGTGCACGGGGTGGGCCGGTGACAAGCGGGGCAGAGGCATCCGATTAGGCTCCGGCCTCATGGACGTACTCATCCATCTCTTCGTCGGCCTGCACATCATCGGCATCGCCTCGCTCCTCGGTGGCTTCCTCACCCAGATGAAGGCGATGGGTCGGGGCACCGCCCGCTTCGTCCCCGCGATGCTGCACGGCGCGCTGACCATGCTGGTCACCGGTGTCGTGCTGGTCGGCCTCAACCAGGCCGACGACAACCCGGTCGACAACATCAAGATCGGCGTGAAGCTGGCCCTGCTGATCGTGATCCTGGGGCTGGTCTACGTGAAGCGGGACGACGAGCAGGTGGACAAGCGCCTCTTCGGGCTCGTCGGCCTGCTGACGACCGCCAACATCTTCATCGCCGTCCTCTGGACCTGACCGCGCAGCGGCCCCGGCAGGGCAGATGCCCGGGCGCGGCGAAGGCCTGAGCGCGGCGAAGGGGCGTCGCCGTCCGCTCAGGCCCGCTCGAACGCCGCCGCGGACCGGGCGGCCCCCACCGTGGCGGCCAGCCACGCCGCCACCGCGATCCACAGCAGCGCGTCCCCCCATCCCCGGAGCCAGGGGTAGTCGAGCGCGGACGACACGGTCAGGGCGGCCACCGCCGTCATCCCCATCGGGAAGACCGTCGCCCAGCGTCGTACGTCGTAGCGCGGGCGCGGCCAGATCAGCTCCGAGACGACGAGGACGCAGTACCAGGCGACCGCGAGGACCAGCACGACGACGGTCACGGTGCGCAGGACGCTCTGGTCGTCGTCGTTCCACAGGTACGGGTTCACGTGGTGCGCCGCGACGAGCTTGGCCCCGGCCAGCGCCGAGATGGCGAGCGCGCCGCCCGCCACCCACTGGTCCCCGGCCCCCCGCGCCACCTCGCGGATGTCGAAGTGCGCGTACGCCACCACGTACAGCACGAGACCGAGCCAGAACAGCACGAGCGCGGCGTGCGCGAGCCACGCCGGGCCGACGGCCACGGCGAGCGTGGCCGCCAGCACGGCGAGCCCCTGCGTGGCCACGCAGACGAGGAACACGCCTCCCGGCATCCGGCGCTTCCAGTGCCGTACGACGCACCACAGCAGCGCGGGCCAGAGCACGGCAGACAGGGCGAGCAGGGCCTCGGCGGCGACCTGCCCACCCAGGGCGGACAGGCGCGTCCCGAGCACGGTGGTCGCCGCGACGGCGGTGAGCCCGGCCGGCGTGTACGCCTCTCCCACCCAGCGCGGCCGTTCCCGCAGCAGCCGCAGGACGAAGTCCGCGGCGAGCCCGACCCAGGCCACGCAGGCCAGGACCAGCGCGATACGCGACAGCGTCTCGTGGTCGGCCATGTGCAGCCCGACCGAGACGATGCCCGTGGCCATCACGGCGGCACCGGCGGCGGGCGGGTGCTCCGCCCACCAGGCGCGGAGCTGGGAGAAGGCTGGCATGCGGACGATGCTATGGACCGACGGGCGAGTTGCCCGTGGGGCACGCGCGCGGGGCGCCCGATAGGCCCCACGCGCGCGTGCCCGCCACGGACCGCCGTCCGCGGGACGGCCTACGCCGGGCGCACCACGCTGTGGATCGCCGACGTGCCGTCGTAGTAGATCGACTCCTCGCGCACGTACGCGCCCGGCTTCGGCGCGTGGATCATCATGCCGTTGCCGATGTAGAGGCCGACGTGGCTGATGTCGTCGTAGAAGAACACCAGGTCACCCGGCTGCGCGTCGGAGAGGGAGACGGTCGTGCCCGCGTTCACCTGGTCGTAGGTGACGCGCGGGAGCGAGACCCCGGCGGCCTTCCAGGCGGCCTGCGTGAAGCCCGAGCAGTCGTACGAGTCCGGTCCGGTGGCGCCCCACACGTACGGCTTGCCGATCTGGGTGCGGGCGAAGGCGACCGCCTTGTCCGCCTTCGCCGTGGACGACGAGCCCGTGGTCGTCGAGCCGGTGGTCGTCGAGCCGGTGGAACCCGTCGAGCCCGTGGAGCCGGTGCTGGTGTCGCTGGACGACGACTCCTGTGCGGCCGCCTTCTTCGCGGCCTCGGCGGCGGCCTGCTGCTTCGCCAGTTCCGCCGCCTTGCGCGCGGCCTCCTCCTGCTTCTTCTTCTCGATCGCGGCGAGCCGGGCCTTCTCCTCCGCGGTCAGCTTCGAGAGCAGGTCGCGCGCCTCGGTGAGCTTGCTCTGGACGTCGGCCTTGGACTTCTTGAGCGCGTCCTGCGAGGAGGACAGCGTCTCCAGGCTCTTGGCGGCCTCCGTGCGCTTCTTCGTGGTGGCGGCCTGCTCGGTGACGTAGTCGTCGACGGCCGCCTTCTGGCGGGTGGTCAGACGGTTCATCAGCTGGGTCTGGTCGAAGTAGTCCTGCGGGTCGTCGGCGAGCAGGAGGGTCGCGGTGTCGGGGGCGGCGGCCCCGGTGCGGTACTGCGCGGCCGCGAACGAACCCAGTTCCTCACGCGCCGAGTTGAGCTTCTCGGTGCGCTTGGCGACGTCGTCGCGCAGGGTGTCGACGCGCTCCTGCTGCTTGGCCGTCTTCTCCCTGGTCGCGTTGTACTTCTCGGTGGCCGTCTCGGCCTGGTGGTAGAGGTCGTTGACCTTCTTCTCGACTTCTTCGAGGCTCGGCCTGGGCTCGGCGGAGGGGGACGCGTTCGCCGTCTGGGAGAGCAGGGCCACGGAGGTGAGGGCGGCCGTCGCGAGAGCGGGGGTACGTATGCCTGCCATACGCGAACCCGCGGGACGCCATTTGCGGTGCGACGCCAAGAGAGGCGACTCCTTCCGTCATCCGCCTACCGAGTTAGCTGTCGGGTTCGGGCGGGTGGATCCGGAAGGTTTGCCCTACGGTCCTTGCCCCACAAGGCAGTTGGACCGATTCACCCCAAGGTCGGTGGGTCCCCGGTTCCGGCCGCCGCGAGGGCAGGCCGAATTCGGCGGAGGCCGCACGGCCCGGCGATGTTCGCCGGTGGGGGTCGAGCGGCCTGTGCGGCACGCTAGCCAATTCGTGTGGCTGCTGTGAAGGTTGATGTGCGATATGCCCGATACATTTTCGTGACCTTGGCCATGAAAAGCGTCACTCTCACCGATCGTGGCCCGGAGGCTCTGGAGGGTGACGGAGATGAAGGGGTCTCGGCGGGGTGCGGGACGCACCGCGAGGGCTCTGAGGGTGATGTGAGTCACGGCGGAGACGGCGGAGGCGGCGGGGAGGGGCCTTCGGCGCGGGCGCGGGCGCGGGCGCGGGCGCGGGCGCGGGTGCCGGCACCGGCACCGGTGCTGATGCCGGAGTCGGAGCCGGAGCCGGCGCAGGGCACGGGGCTCGCGGAGTCAGGGCGGGCCGTGCGCTGGGCTCACGGAGCCGCGCGGGCGGCGCGAGAGGCTCAAGAGCCGCGCGGGCGGCGCGAGAGGCTCAAGAGCCGGGCGGGCGGGGGACGGGGTCGGCGGGCCCGGGAGCGGACCGCGGAGGGGCCGGGCTCACGGAGGCCGGTCCGGGAAGATCATCGGCTTCCATGGACCGCCGCGGAGACGGACGAGCACCCCGATCGGGGCGGACTTTCCGGGGCGGCGGCCGGTTGTCGGTGGGGCGGCCTAGACTCGGAGAGCGATGAGCAGCCTCTTTGACGACAGCTTCCTGGCGGACCTCAAGCCCTCCGGGGCCCACGAGGAAGAGCCCCCGCCGCCGCCCGAGGACGAGGCGCCGGAGCCGATTCCGGACGACCTGTTCGGCGGCCGCTTCGACCTGCCCCCGGCCCGGGACGCGTACTACCGCGACGGCGCGCACCGCCCTGCCCCGGACCCGGCGACGCTGCTCGACGGACTGAACGAGAATCAGCGCGCCGCCGTCGTCCACTCCGGCTCCCCGCTGCTCATCGTGGCCGGCGCGGGCTCGGGCAAGACCCGCGTGCTCACCCACCGGATCGCCCATCTGCTGGCCGAGCGGCACGTCCACCCCGGCCAGATCCTCGCGATCACCTTCACGAACAAGGCCGCGGGCGAGATGAAGGAGCGCGTCGAGCAGCTCGTCGGCCCGCGCGCCAACGCGATGTGGGTGATGACCTTCCACAGCGCCTGCGTCCGCATCCTGCGCCGCGAGAGCAAGAAGCTCGGCTTCACGTCGTCCTTCTCGATCTACGACGCCGCCGACAGCAAGCGTCTGATGGCCCTGGTCTGCCGCGACCTGGACCTCGACCCCAAGCGCTTCCCGCCGAAGTCCTTCAGCGCCAAGATCTCGAACCTGAAGAACGAGCTGATCGACGAGGAGGACTTCGCGAACCAGGCCGCCGACGGCTTCGAGAAGACCCTCGCCCAGGCCTACGCGCTCTACCAGTCCCGCCTCCGCGAGGCCAACGCACTCGACTTCGACGACCTGATCATGACGACGGTCAATCTGCTGCGCGCCTTCCCGGACGTCGCCGAGCACTACCGCCGCCGCTTCCGCCATGTCATGGTCGACGAGTACCAGGACACCAACCACGCGCAGTACGCCCTGGTCAGGGAGCTGGTGGGGCCGGCCGACAGCGACCCCGGCGAGCTGTGCGTCGTGGGTGACGCCGACCAGTCGATCTACGCCTTCCGCGGCGCGACCATCCGCAACATCCTCCAGTTCGAGGAGGACTACACGGACGCGACGACGATCCTGCTCGAACAGAACTACCGCTCCACCCAGACGATCCTCTCCGCGGCCAACGCGGTCATCGAGCGCAACGAATCACGGCGCCCGAAGAACCTGTGGACCAACGCGGGCGCCGGTTCCAACATCACCGGCTACGTGGCCGACACCGAGCACGACGAGGCCCAGTTCGTCGCCGACGAGATAGACCGTCTCACCGACGCGGGCGAGGCCAAGGCGGGCGACGTCGCCGTCTTCTACCGCACCAACGCGCAGTCCCGTGTCTTCGAAGAGGTCTTCATCCGCGTCGGCCTGCCCTACAAGGTCGTCGGCGGCGTCCGCTTCTACGAGCGCAAGGAGGTCCGGGACGTCCTCGCGTACCTCAGGGTGCTGTCCAACCCCGAGGACTCGGTCCCGCTGCGCCGCATCCTGAACGTTCCCAAGCGCGGAATCGGCGAGCGCGCCGAAGCGATGATCGACGCGCTGTCGCAGCGCGAGAAGATCAGCTTCCCGCAGGCGCTGCGCCGCGTGGACGAGGCGTACGGGATGGCGGCCCGCTCGACGAACGCGGTCAAGCGGTTCAACACGCTGATGGAGGACCTCCGGACGATCGTCGAGTCGGGCGCCGGCCCGGCCACCGTCCTGGAGGCGGTCCTCGAACGCACCGGCTACCTCGCAGAGTTGCAGGCCTCGACCGACCCGCAGGACGAGACCCGGATCGAGAACCTCCAGGAACTCGCCGCCGTGGCCCTGGAGTTCGAGCAGGAGTCCGGCGAGGGCGAGACCGCGGGAGGCCTCTCCGAGTTCCTGGAGCGGGTCGCGCTCGTCGCCGACTCCGACCAGATCCCGGACGAGGAGGACGGCAACGGCGTCATCACCCTGATGACCCTGCACACCGCCAAGGGCCTCGAATTCCCCGTGGTCTTCCTGACCGGCATGGAGGACGGCGTCTTCCCGCACATGCGCGCGCTGGGACAGGTCAAGGAGCTGGAGGAGGAGCGGCGCCTGGCCTACGTCGGCATCACGCGCGCACGGGAGCGGCTCTACCTCACGCGGTCGTCGATGCGCAGTGCCTGGGGCCAGCCCTCGTACAACCCGCCGTCCCGGTTCCTGGAGGAGATCCCGGCCACCCATCTGGACTGGAAGCGCACCGGGGCGATGGCTCCCGTGTCCTCCGGTCCGGCGTCGGGGATCGCCGCCTCGCTGTCGTCCTCGCGTTCGCGGTCCGCGGCCTCGGGGGCGGCCGGGTTCGCGACGCGGCGTGGGGTCTCGGAGAAGCCGGTGGTCTCGCTGGCCGTCGGTGACCGGGTCACGCACGATCAGTTCGGCCTCGGCACCGTCGTCGGCGTGAAGGGGACGGGCGCGAACGCCGAGGCGACGATCGACTTCGGCGAGGCGAAGCCGAAGCGGCTGCTGCTGCGGTACGCGCCGGTGGAGAAGCTGTAGCCCGGAGCCCGAGGGGCCTGTCGCTCGACAGGCCCGCCGGGCCCGGCCCGCCCGTAGGACACCTACGAGGGAGAGCGCCTACCACGGCGTACGGCTTCGCGGCGTCGTCGGCCGCGCCTCGGGAAGCGGGCCCGGGCTCGCGAGAGTGAGGCTGGTCCCGGGGCAAAAGCGCTGCGAGGCCGGGACAGTGGTGTGGGCCCGGGGCCGTTACGTCGGGTCAAGTCCGTGGCTGCGCAGCCACGGCAGCGGGTCGATCGCCGAACCGCCGGCCGGCCGGACCTCGAAGTGCAGGTGCGGGCCGGTCGAGTTGCCGGAGTTCCCGGAGAAGGCGATCTGGTCGCCGGCCTGCACCGCGGTGCCGGAGGCGACCTTGTACGTGGAGAGGTGGCAGTACCACGTCTCCGTGCCGTCCTTCGCGGTGACGATCATCATGTTCCCGTACGCGCTGTTCCACTGCGTGCGGACGGTTCCGTCGGTCGCGGCCATCACCGGCGTGCCGTACGAGACCGGGAAGTCGATGCCCGTGTGCACGGACATCCAGTTGATGCCCGCCTGGCCGAAGTAGGCGCTGAGGCCCTTGTGCGCCACCGGGATGGCGAACTTGGGACGCAGCCGCTCCTTGCGGGCCGCTTCCTCCGCCGCCTTCTTCTTGTCGGCCGCCTGCTGGGCCTTCAGGTCGATACGTTCCTGCGTGCGGCTGGCCCGGTCGGCGAAGTCGTCCGCGCCCGCGGACAGACTCTGGAGCTGGGTGTCCAGCTTGTTGTTGGCGGTGGACGGCTTCACGGCCGTGGGGTCCGGGGCGCTCGCCGTGGTGTCCTTGCCATCGTCCCCGCCGAGGTTGCCCACGGAGGCGGCGGCGATGCCGGCGACGCCCATCACGCAGGCCGAGGGAACGGCGACGGTCAGCAGAGCGGAACGTTTCGCGGGGCTGCGGCGACGGGAGCGGGAGCCCGAGCGCGACGCGGCACGGGGGGTCGGGACGACCTCCTCCATGTCGTCGAGCAGCGGGGCCTCGTAGTCGCCGTCGTCGTCGGCCGGTGCGTCCACGTCGTCGGTGAAGGACTCGAACTCGTCGTCCGCATCGATGTGTTGGTCGTACGAGACGTGCTCGAAGGTGGCGGTCGCCTGCTGCTCGAAGGGCACGGACGCATGCGTCTCGGGCTGCTCGTACGCCTCGGCGTGGCCGTGCGGCTGCTCGTACGTCTCCTGCTGGGCGAGCTGCTGCTCGTACGCGTCCTGCTGCGGATACTCGTACGCCTCGTACGGGTCGTGGCCGCCGGCGGTGTTCCACTGCGTGGCGTCGTACGCGCCCGTCTCCTGGGCCGGCGCGCTCCACTGCTGGGAGTGGTCGACCGACGGGTCCGGCTGGAGCCAGGCACCGGCGTCCCACTGTCCCGACGCCTCCGGGCTCGGGTGCTGCGCGGGGATGTCGGCCAGCTGCTGGTAGCCGGACGCCCATGCAGTCGTCTCGTAGCTGCCGGTGTCGTAGGCCGCCTGGTGCTGCGCCGCGTACGGGTCGTAGTTCAGCGTCTGGTGGCTGCCGGTGCCCCACTGCGTGGCGTCGTAGGACCCCGTGCCCTGGCCCGACATGTCCCCGAAGAGGGGGTCGGCCTCGAAGGTCGCGGTCGCATAGGAACCGGTCGCGCCGGCACCCGCGTCATAACCATGGGCGGCGTAGGCGTCGTACGTGGTGAAGTCGCCGTACTGGGCATCCTGAGCGCCGTACGACGCATGGAGCGCCGAGGCGGCATCGGAGGCCGGAGCCGGGGGAGTCACGGTCCCCGACGGGTGACGGTCGTTCACCAACTTCTCTTTCGCCTCGACAACAGGGGCTGGCAGAGCAGTGCGGCGACTGTACCCGGCGGTACGCGGGCGCGACAATCTTCGTCAGGTTTCCCGTTCTCGGGAAACGGGCATTCGGCCGTGTTTCGGGGGAGTGTGGGCACGACTTTGGCCTGGTGTTCGATGAATGTTCGAAGCGCCAGGGGTGTCGTGGGGCTGTCCGACGGGTGTCGTGGGGCCGTTCTCCGGGTGCCGGCGACCGTGAAGTGACGGCGACGAGCGCGTCAAACGGCCGTCGCGCGAACGCCGACGGCGGTCACGCGGCGCCCACCGCCGCGCGACCGCCGGCCGTCGTCACGCGACCGTCAGACCTCCCGCCCGGCTGGCCGTCCGGATGTCGGCCTCCTCCATGTCGAGCGCCTGCCGTATGCCGGTCGCCACGGCCGGGTGCACCGGCAGGGCGAGATGGCCGACGCCGCTCACGCGGACGTTGTGCGCGAGCAGGTCGGGGTGGTCGACGCAGGCCGACTCCAGCGGGTCCATCAGATGGTCCAGATCGCTCCAGAAACTGACGAACTGGGTCCGGCAGCCCGGTGCGGGCATGGCCAGTTCCTCGATCACCTCGGAGCCGGGGCGCATCTGACGCACGATCGGGTGCGCGTTCATCAGCGGGGCGACCCGGGTGCCCGAGTGCGGGGTGCCGAGCGTGACGAGGGTGCGGACGTGGGCGTCGCCGCCGAGGCACTGCGCGTAGTACCGCGCGATCAGGCCGCCGAGGCTGTGCCCGACGATGTCCACCCGCGGATGGCCCGTGCGCTCGCAGATCTCCTCGATGTGCCGGCCGAGCAGTTCCGCGGCGGTGCGGATGTCGCACGTCAGCGGCGAGTAGTTGAGGGACTCCACGTGCTGCCGGCCGTGCTGGGCGAGGTTGCGGCGCAGCAGGACGAAGACGGAGCGGTTGTCGATGAAGCCGTGCAGCAGGACGACCGGGGGCTTGGCCTCGGTGGGGAGCTGCGCCGTGTCGGGTGAGGGGAGCGCGGGAGTGGAGCGGCGCTCCTGGACGATGCCGGAGGGGTAGAGGAGGAGGTGACCGGCGAGGATCGCGATCTCCAGAGCCGTCGCTTTCAGGAGGGTCACTGAAAGCCCGGCCAGTCTGCTCGGAAGCAGAAGCTGACAGAGGGGGAGAAAGGGCGTCGCTGCCCTGGTGACCTTCATGGCCGACCTCCAGTCGGCACGCGGCAGGACCGCTCCGTCCCCCGTGTGCCCTCATGGAGAGCCGTGGTGGTGGCGGTGACCGACAGCGCGTGCGCGGTGCACCGTGCACCGTGACGCTACGTGGCGCCCTGCCGGGGGAAGTGATTGGACTCCTCGCCGTCGGTGCGACCCTGCGGCGGTGTCGTGGAGCCGTCCTCGTCGTCCCGTGGTTCTCGTACCGGCCTGGCTCCTTGCTGTCGGACCGTCCCCGGTGCCCTCATCGCCACGGTGTCCCGCTGACGCCGTGGTGGCGAGGCCACCTGTGCGGCTCTCCTGTGCGCAGGGCTCCGGCCGAGGCCTGTGTGCCGCACGTCCGTGCGGCGCTGGTGCCGCCGGATTCGGAGCGATGCGCGGCGAACTTGTCCCAGTGTGTGATTTCCCCCTCGGTCTCCACCGCGAAACTGCCGGGTGCGGGATGCTGGCGATAACGTTCGTTCACTTACCCGGCCGTAGGCCCCGGGGCGCCCGGGCTGCGAGGCACATCCGGTGTGGTGAGCGGCAGATTCTGCGATATGTGTGAATAGTCAGTAGTCGGTGGCCATGTGTCGGCAGTCACAATCGGTGTCGGTGCAGGTTGATGTAGTCGGTTCATGGAGGCAGTGATGGGTGTGGCAGCCGGTCCGATCCGCGTGGTCGTGGCAAAGCCGGGGCTCGACGGCCACGATCGCGGGGCCAAGGTGATCGCGCGGGCGCTGCGCGACGCCGGTATGGAGGTCATCTACACCGGGCTCCATCAGACCCCTGAGCAGATCGTCGACACCGCGATCCAGGAGGACGCCGACGCGATCGGCCTCTCCATCCTCTCCGGTGCCCACAACACGCTCTTCGCGGCCGTGATCGAGCTCCTGAGGCAGCGCGACGCGGAGGACATCAAGGTCTTCGGCGGCGGCATCATCCCCGAGGCGGACATCGCCCCTCTCAAGGAGAAGGGCGTCGCGGAGATCTTCACCCCCGGCGCGACGACCGTGTCGATCGTGGACTGGGTGCGGGCCAACGTGAGGCAGCCGGCGGAGGCGTGACGCTCTGCGGTCGTCCTCGGCCGGGATGCGGCTCGGGGTTGTCTGCGGCTGCCTGTGGTTGCTTGCGGCGCCGGGCGGTCGGGCGGTCTGTCGGGTGGCCGGCCGGGGTGTGACGCTCGGGGGTCGCCCTCGGGCGGATCGAGCCGGGCGTGGCGCGGTCTGGTCCAGCACGGCGAGACGGACCGTGGCGTTCGGCCGAGCCGCCGACCGACCACGGTGCAGGCTGTCCGGCTACGGCTTCCGGGACGAGCCCCGTGCGCGCGGCGCACGGGGCTCGTTGCTGTCCCGGGGGGCCGATGTCCAGGGGACCCGGGCGACCCGGGGGACCGGGGCTGCGATGTGCGCCACCGGGGCGATCGGTGGCGCCGGCTGTGGGCGCGTGGATGTGGGCGGGGGCCGGTACGCGTCCTCCATTTGGGTGCGGGCCGGGCCTGGCGTGCTTCGAGGGTGGGTCGGGGGCCGGTGGGCCGGGTGCCGTCCCCCGTGCGCCCGTTCGGGTGCTGCCATCGAGGTGGACTGGGCTGGGTGATCCCCCGGATGTGGGTCGGGCTGGGTGAGCCCGCCGATGTGGGTCGGGTGGGGCGAGGCCGCCGAGGTGGGCCGGGCTGGGTGAGCCCCCCGCCTTGGTCCGGCGGTCCCGGTGCCGTCCCCCGGTGCGGCCGTTCGGGCGATGCGCCGTGGTGGGCGTGCTGGGTGAGCCCCCGATGTGGGCTGGGCGGGGAGAGGCTCCCCGACAGGGGCCGGGCGGTCCCGGTGCCGTCTCCTGGTGCGCCCCGCCGTGGTCCGGCGGTCGCGGTGCGCCCGTCGGGCGATGCCCCGTGGTGGGCGTGCTGGGGCGAGGCTCCCCGACAGGGCCCCGGCGGCGAGACGCTGCCGAAGCGGGCCCGGTCGGTCGCGGCCCCTCACGGCGGGCCGGCGGGGCGGGGCACCTCACGGCTCCCCGAGCTCGGAGGCCATCGCCGCGCGCAACCGCAACGTGGTGACGAGGCGCTGGAACGCCTCGGCCCAGTAGCTGCCGGCTCCCGGCGCCGCGTTCTCCGACTCGTCGGGCACGGAGGTGAGCCCTTCGAGCCGCCCCGCCTCCGCCGGGTCCAGACACCGCTCCGCGAGCCCCATCACCCCGCTGAAGCTCCACGGATAGCTTCCGGCGTCCCGCGCGATGTTGAGCGCGTCCACCACCGCCCGCCCCAGGGGCCCCGCCCAGGGCACCGCGCACACCCCCAGCAGCTGGAACGCCTCCGACAGCCCGTGCGTCCCGATGAACCCCGCCACCCACTCCGCGCGCTCCGTGGAGCCGAGCGTGGCGAGCAGCTTCGACCGCTCGGCCAGGGAGACCGCCCCGGGCCCCCCGGCCTCCGGCGCGGCCGGCGCGCCCAGCAGCGCCCTGGACCATCCGGGATCACGCTGGCGCACCGCCGCCCGGCACCAGGCGGCGTGCAGCTCGCCCTGCCAGTCGTCCGCGACGGGCAACGCCACGATCTCCTCCGGCGTGCGCCCCCCGAGCCGCTTCTGCCAGACGCGCAGCGGGGCCGCCTCGACCAACTGGCCCAGCCACCAGGACCGTTCACCCCGACCGGTGGGCGGCTTGGGCACCACTCCGTCCCGCTCCATGCCGGCGTCGCACTCGTGCGGAGCCTCGACGACGATCGTGGGCGTGCCCCGCGTACGGTCCACGGCCACGCACGAACCGGCCCGTGCCGCCATCCGGGCCGCGAGCGCGGAATCGGGCAGCGCGGACAGGAGCTCCGCGGCCGTCGCCCGTACGTTGCGGCTGCGGTCCGTCAGCGCCCGCTCCAGGAAGGGCTCGTCGGCCGGGCACAGCCCGGACCGCAGCGAATCGAGGAACATCAGCCGGTCCTCCGCCCGCTCCGTCGCCCACGTCGTGGTCAGCAACTCCCTTGCGGCATCGGGATCATGGGCGCGTATCGCGGCGAGCAGCGCGACCCGCTCCGCGAACAGTCCCTCCTGCCACAACCGCTCGACCCGCTCGGTCTCCTCCGGGCCCGGCAGCGCGGCACCACCGCCCGGTGCCGAGCGCAGCGCGAACCGCCACTCCGGGTTCAGCCGCGCCAGCCACACCGCCCGCGGTCCCGCGAAGGCCAGGGCGGCCGGCCGCAGATCCGTGCGGCCGCGGGCCGCGTCCAGGAGCGCGGGCAACGCCTGAGGGGGTGCCGCGAAGCCGCGCGCGTTGGCCAGTTGGAGCCACTGGGGCAGCAGCTCCATCAGGTCCGGTGCCGTCCCCCTGCGGCCCCCACCTCCCGTGCCCGGCCGGTCCGCGAGCAGCATCGCCAGCCTGCGGGCCGCCGCGGGCGGCAGCGACGGCCGGGCATCCCGCGCCGCCGGCTCCGGGCGCGCCGCGGCCCGCGCGGGGCGGACGCCGGCCCGCCGCCGCAGCGTCTCCACGGCGGCGGCGTCCAGCAATGTCACCGGTGCCTCCCGGCCGGGCCGCAGTCCCGGCGGCGTACGCCGCTCCGTGCCGAGCAGCGCCACGGTCACGAGCTCCTCCCAGGAGCCACCGGCGGGCGCGTCCGCCGGGGTCGAGGTCGTGTTCATGAGCGTCCTTTCCGTACGGATGGGGTGTGGCCCGTGCGGGTGGTGCCGGCCGGCCGTGCCGTCAGCACAGGGGCACCGCGTCCCCGGCGCCCTCCGGCCAGGCCGTCAGCGGGGTGAAGCCGCGGTGGCCGCACTCGCCGAAGACCGTGACCGGCGCGCCGCCGGAGAGCGCGACCAGACGCCAGAGATCGGGACGGGAACGGGAGGCCGGAGTGAGAGGCAGGGCCAAGTCCCCATCGGTGTCCGCCAGTTGCCAGGTGTCGCCGTCGGGGGTGGGCACCACCCGGTCCAGGGTGACCGGGTACGAGTCCAGCCACGGGTCGGCCCGCAGCGCTTCGCCGTAGCGCTCGACGGCCTGAAGGGTGGTCGTGCCCGGCGGCCGTATCGTCGCGGGCGCCGGAGGCGTGAACTGCTCGCCGAGCGCGGCCCGCAGCTGACCGGCGCCCGGATAGGCGGACACCTCCGCCTCGAAGGCCAGCCCCACGGGCAGCGCCAGTTCGGGTGCGCGGCCGGCCGCCCCATAAGAGAGGAGCAGGGCCGCACGCCCGGACTCCGCGCCGTACAGCCAGATCCTGCGCGTCGTGAGCCGGGCGTCCGACGTGTCGTACTGCGCGAGGACCAGCCAGCGGTCCCGCACCGGCCGACCGTCCGCCGAGCCGGACAGGCCGACCCGTGAACGGACCGTCGCGGCCAGGCCGTCCGGCAACAGCTCGCGCCGCAGCCAGCCCTGGTCGAGGAGGTGCAGCAGCGCGCACTCCTCCAGCAGGCGCACGGGCCAGCCGGGCCCGGACGACGGGATCGCCCCCAACTCCCGTACCCGCGCGGCCAGGCCGGGCGCCTGCGCGTCGACCATGCGGGCCGCCGTCTCCTCCCACATCCCGTATCCCGCCTGCTCGGCCGTGGCGAGGCCGCCGCGCAGCAGGTCGGCCAGCCGCTGCTCCAACTCGGCCGCACCGGCCGTGATCCGCTCGGCGCGCCGCTCCGCCCTGCGCCGCGCCGCTTCCGGATCACCCGCCGAGGACGCTCCAGATGCCCCGCCCGCCGTCCTCTTCTCCGAGCGCGCTCTTCGTCCTTCTATCCACTGCTCGGCCCAGTCCGGTGCCTGCGCATGCGGCACCGTGCCGTCGCCGCCCGCCCAGAGCAGCAGCAGCCCCAGCGCGTGCTTGCACGGGAACTTCCGGCTCGGACAGCTGCACTTGTAGGCGGGCCCGGTGGAGTCCGCGATGTCGATGACCGTCTGATACGGCTTGCTGCCACTTCCCTTGCACAGTCCCCACACGGTCCCCTCGTCAGAACTGCCCGCCTCGGACCACGGCCCGGCCGCGCCGAGTTTGCTTCCCGCCTTGCGTGACGCGGCGTCAGGCGCCAGTGCCAGCACCTGATCCGCCGTCCAGCGCACCCCCTGCTGTGTCATGCCATCGAAGGTAGGTCCCGCCACTGACAATCGACCCTCGCGAAGCCGTTTGTGCAGGTCAGAGCGCATTGTCAGTGCCGTGGTGCACGGTGGAACCAGATCCGAACCGGCCGAGCTGGAGGGGGACCGAGCCATGTCCGTGTCCGTTGAACCGACGTCCGCCGAGGCGCCCGCGGAAGAGTTCGCGGGAGCCACTGTCGAGGGGGCGGCCGAGGCGCTGCGACCGCACGCCGAGCACGCCTTCGCGGCCGAACTCGACGCGCTGGCCGCGCAGGACGACCGCCCGCGCCCGGCCCGCTGGCGGCTGTCGCCGTGGGCCGTGGCGACCTATCTGCTGGGCGGCACCCTGCCGGACGGCACGGTGATCACACCGAAGTACGTGGGGCCGCGCCGTATCGTCGAGGTCGCCGTCACCACGCTCGCCACCGACCGCGCCCTGCTTCTGCTCGGCGTGCCGGGCACGGCCAAGACCTGGGTGTCCGAGCACCTGGCCGCAGCGGTCAGCGGCGACTCGACGCTGCTCGTCCAGGGCACGGCGGGCACGCCGGAGGAAGCGATCCGGTACGGCTGGAACTACGCGCAGCTGCTCGCGCACGGCCCGAGCCGCGACGCTCTCGTGCCCAGCCCGGTCATGCGGGCCATGGCCGAGGGCATGACGGCCCGCGTGGAGGAGTTGACCCGTATCCCCGCCGACGTGCAGGACACGCTGATCACGATCCTGTCCGAGAAGACCCTGCCCATCCCGGAGCTGGGCCAGGAGGTGCAGGCGGTCCGCGGGTTCAACCTGATCGCCACGGCCAACGACCGCGACCGCGGGGTCAATGAACTGTCGAGCGCGCTGCGCCGCCGGTTCAACACGGTGGTGCTGCCGCTGCCGGAGAGCGCCGACGCGGAGGTCGACATCGTCTCGCGCCGTGTCGAGCAGATCGGCCGCTCCCTCGACCTGCCCGCCGTGCCCGACGGCATCGACGAGATCCGTCGCGTCGTCACCGTCTTCCGCGAGCTGCGCGACGGGGTCACGGCCGACGGGCGCACGAAGCTGAAGTCGCCCAGCGGCACGCTGTCCACCGCCGAGGCGATCTCCGTCGTGACCAACGGCCTCGCCCTGGCCGCCCACTTCGGGGACGGCGTCCTGCGGGCGGGCGACGTCGCGGCAGGCATCCTCGGCGCCGTCGTCCGGGACCCGGCGGCCGACCGAGTCATCTGGCAGGAGTATCTGGAGGCGGTCGTCCGTGAGAGGGACGGCTGGAAGGACTTCTACCGGGCCTGCCGCGAGGTGAGCGCATGAGCGGAGCCCGGAGCGACCGGGAGCGGGGGCCGCTGCTGCTCGGCGTGCGGCACCACGGGCCTGGTTCCGCGCGAGCCGTGCGCGCCGCGCTGGACGCGGCGGCACCCCGGGTCGTGCTGATCGAGGGGCCCCCGGAGGCGGATGCGCTCGTCCCGCTCGCCGCCGACGAGGACATGCGGCCCCCGGTCGCCCTCCTGGCCCATGTCGTGGACGAGCCCGGCCGCTCGGCCTTCTGGCCGCTGGCCGAGTTCTCGCCGGAGTGGGTGGCGATCCGATGGGCGCTGGACCACGGAGTCCCGGCCCGCTTCATCGACCTCCCGGCAGCCCACACGCTGGCATGGGGAGACGGGGACTCTCCGCGGGAGAAGGAAGAGGAGCGGCGGGAAGAGAGAAAAGAGGAACAGAAGGAGAAACAGAAGGAGGGGGAGCAGGAAGAGGCGGAGAAGAAAGAGGAGAAGGAGAGCGGCGAGGAGGAGCGGAGGCGCGACGGTGAGGGGCCGGAGCGCAACCAGGAGTCGTCCCCCGCGGTGGAGGTGACCGAGGCGGCCGTACGGATCGACCCCCTGGCCGTCCTCGCCGAGACCGCGGGCTATGACGACCCCGAGCGCTGGTGGGAGGACGTCGTCGAGCACCGGGCGGGCGCGAGGGGAGACCCGTTCGCTCCGTTCGCCGTGCTCGAAGAGGCGATGGGCGCGCTCCGGGAGGCGTACGGGGTCGGCGGGCACGACCGGGACCTGGTGCGCGAGGCGTACATGCGACTCCAGATCCGGGCGGCCCAGCGCGAGTGCGGGGACGACGTGGCCGTCGTGTGCGGCGCCTGGCACGTGCCCGCGCTGCGCCGGAAGACCACGGTCGGTGCCGACCGGGCGCTGCTCAAGGGCCTGCCCAAGGTCAAGCCCGACCTGACCTGGGTGCCGTGGACGCACCGCCGGCTCTCCCGCGTCAGCGGGTACGGCGCGGGCATCGACTCCCCGGGCTGGTACGGGCATCTGTTCAGCGCCCCCGACCGCCCGGTCGAGCGGTGGATGACCAAGGTGGCCCGGCTGTTGCGCGAGGAGGACCAGGGGGTCTCCTCGGCCCATGTGATCGAGGCGGTGCGGCTGGCCGACACGCTCGCCGCGATGCGTGGCCGCCCCCTGCCGGGCCTCACCGAGACCACCGATGCCGTACGGGCCGTGATGTGCGAGGGCTCGGACGTCCCGCTGTCGCTCGTGCGGGACCGGCTGGTGGTCGGCGACGTGCTCGGGGAGGTGCCGGAATCGGCGCCCGCCGTGCCGTTGCAGCGCGACCTGGCACGACTCCAGCGGCGGCTGCGGATGAAACCGGAGGCGCTGGAGCGGGAGTTGGAGCTGGACCTGCGCAAGGAGACCGACGCCGGGCGCAGCAGACTGCTGCACCGTCTGCGGCTCCTGGGCGTGTCCTGGGGTGAGCCCTCGGCGTCGCGCGGCAGCACCGGCACGTTCCGGGAGACCTGGCGGCTGCGCTGGGAACCGGAGCTGTCCGTACGGGTCGCCGAGGCCGGCGTGTGGGGCACGACGGTACTGGCCGCCGCCACCGCCAGAGCCGAGGCGGACGCCGTCTCGGCGCCTTCGCTCGCGGACGTCACGGCGCTCTCCGAGCGCTGCCTCCTCGCCGAACTGCCCGAGGCGCTGCCCGTCGTGATGCGGGTCCTCGCCGACCGGGCCGCTCTCGACGCGGACGTCGGCCATCTCGCACAGGCACTGCCCGCCCTCGTCCGCTCCCTGCGGTACGGCGACGTGCGGGGTACGGACACCCACGCCCTCACCGGGGTGGCCGAGGGTCTCGCCGAGCGGATCTTCGTCGGACTGCCGCCGGCCTGCGCTTCCCTCGACGCGGAGGCCGCCGAGGAGATGCGGCGTCATGTGGACGCGGTGCACGGCGCGGTCGGGCTGCTGGCGGAGACGCTCACGACGTCACCGGCCGGCTCCCCGTCCTCCGGCGGTTCCCCGCCGTCCGGCGGCTCCCCGTCCCCCGGCGGTTCCTCGCCATCGAGCGGCTCCCCGTCCTCCGGCCGGGCTGACCCGTCCGTCGGCATCCGCCACCGCTGGCACTCCGTGCTGCGGGTGCTGACCGCCCGCGACATGGTCCCGGGGGTGGTCCGGGGACGGACCGTGCGACTGCTCCTGGACGACGGGGAGTTGGCGCAGGACGAGGCCGCCCGGCTGATGGGGCTGGTGCTGTCGCCGGGGACGGCACCCGGGGACGCGGCCGCGTGGATCGAGGGCTTCGTCGGAGGCGGCTCCGGTGGCGGAATGCTGCTCGTGCACGACGAGCGGCTGCTCGGGCTGGTGGACGCGTGGTTGACCGGCGTGCCCGCGGAGGCGTTCACGGACGTACTGCCGCTCCTACGGCGGACGTTCTCGGCGTACGAGGCCGGAGTGCGCAGAACGCTGGGCGAACTGCTCAGGCGCGGCCCGCGTGCGGCGGGGAGCACCGAGGCCACCGCCTCCGGGATGCCCGGGTTCGCGCCCGGCCTCGACCTGGGGCGCGCGGACGCCGTGCTGCCGGTGCTGAGCCTGCTGCTCGGGCTGGACGAATCCGATGACGTGACCGACCTGGACGACCTTGTGGAGGCGGCCCGATGACCGCACCGTTGAACCCGCCCGGCACGCCCACCACTACACCCGGCACGCCCGGCGCACCTGGCACGACCACCAGCCCCACCGCCGGCACCACCGCGCCCGGCACCGTCGCCACCCCCGGTCCGGCTGCGGTGACCGACGCGGCCGGTGAGCGGATGCGTCGCTGGCGGCTCGTGCTCGGGGGCGACGAGGCGGACGGCACCGGATGCGCGCTCGCCGGGCAGGACGCGGCGATGGACGGAGCGCTCGCCGCGCTGTACGGGAGGGGGAACCAGGCGCGGTCGGGGCGGTCGCGTTCGGCGGGGCTCGGGGCGTCCGCGCCGTCGGTGGCGCGCTGGCTCGGCGACATCCGGACGTACTTCCCGTCCTCCGTCGTGCAGGTCATGCAGCGCGACGCCATCGACCGGCTCGGGCTCTCCACGCTGCTGCTGGAGCCCGAGATGCTGGAGGCCGTTGAGGCCGACGTTCACCTGGTGGGCACCCTCCTCTCCCTGAACAAGGCCATGCCGGAGACGACCAAGGAGACGGCACGGGCCGTCGTGCGCAAGGTGGTCGAGGACCTGGAGAAGCGGCTCGCCACCCGTACGCGGGCGACCCTCACCGGAGCTCTCGACCGCAGCGCCCGGATCAGCAGGCCGCGTCACCACGACATCGACTGGAACCGCACGATCGCGGCCAACCTCAAGCACTATCTGCCCGAGTACCGGACGATCGTGCCCGAGCGGCTCATCGGGTACGGCCGCGCCTCGCAGTCCGTGAAGAAGGAGGTCATCCTCTGCATCGACCAGTCGGGCTCGATGGCGGCCTCCGTCGTGTACGCCTCCGTGTTCGGGGCCGTCCTCGCGTCGATGAGGTCCATCGCCACCCGCCTCGTCGTCTTCGACACCGCCGTCGTCGACCTCACCGACCAGCTCGACGACCCGGTGGACGTCCTCTTCGGGACCCAGCTCGGTGGCGGTACGGACATCAACAGGGCCCTCGCGTACTGCCAGTCCCAGATCACCAGGCCCGCCGACACGGTGGTCGTCCTCATCAGCGACCTCTACGAGGGCGGCATACGCAACGAGATGCTGAAGCGGGTCGCGGCGATGAAGGCGTCGGGGGTGCAGTTCGTGACGCTGCTCGCGCTGTCCGACGAAGGGGCGCCCGCGTACGACCGTGAGCACGCGGCGGCGCTCGCGGCGCTCGACGCACCGGCGTTCGCCTGCACGCCCGACCTGTTCCCCGAGGTCATGGCGGCCGCGATCGAGAAGCGACCACTGCCGATACCGGACACCAGGTGAGCGGAACAGAAAATCCGGACATGAGTACCCATCGGTAACAGGGGACTTGCGCAACCTCGGGAGTCCCGTGCAAGGATCGACGCGGCTCAGTGCCACCTTCTTGCCCTTCGCACGGGAGGACCCTCCCCCTCTTGCCCCTGTCAGCCGTGCTGTCCGGTGCCGCTTCGCGCGTGACGCGTGAGGCGGCTGGGCGGCGTGCGCTGCAATTGGCGCTGCTGATGGGTGGATTGTTCGCCATCGCCCTCCTCTGTGGAGAGCGGGCGCAGGCCGCCGACGGGACAGTGCCCGGGCCGGCGGCGGGGGTCGTCCGGTCGACGGCGGACGCGGTGCACCACGTGCTGGCGCCCCGCACCCCGGGGACCGGACCGGAAACGGGCCGCGACTCCGAGGGAGCCTCCGAGCCGACGGCCACCGTCCCGGACGACGGCCGAGCCGAGTCCACGGCCAAGTCCACGGCCCAGTCCGAGTCCACGGCCGAGGCCAAGTCCACGGCCGAGACGGCGCCCGCGCCCGCCACGGCAGTGCCCGCGCCCACGACACGTACGACGGACGGAACACGGGCCGCGCAGGCGGCACCTGGGGCACCCGCGTCGCACGACACCCGGGCGGGTCGTTCCGCCCCCACCGTCGACGGCGCCCTCGCCCCCGTCGCGGGTGTGGTCACGCACGTGACCGACACCGTCACCGACACCGTCCGGCACGTCGTCCAGCCGGTCGACGATCTCGTGCGGCCCGCCACCGGTGCGGTCGTACGGCCGGTCGGCGACCTGGTGGAGACGGTCACCGGTGGACTGCCCGAGACCCCGCCCGACGCACTCCCGGCCGCACCGGGGCTTCCCGGTCTGCCGGACCTGCCCGCGCTCCCGCCCACGGGTGCGCAGCCCCTGCCGGCCGGCTCCGTGTCGCCCGCTCACGGCGGGGCGGCGCAGAACAACCGGCCCGCCGCGGCCGGGCAGCACGCGACGCGACGCCAGCACGCGCCGTCCACCGCCCCGGTGTTCGGCCCCGGCGCGCGCGGCGCGGACGCCTGGGCGGGTGCGGCGCACCGCGCCCACGACGGCGTACCGACGGTGCAGTCACCCGTGCGTCAGGCGCCGGCGGACGACACGACCGGCACGCTGATCGACCGTTCCGCGGTCGACAACGGCGCGCCGCGGCACGGCGATCCGCACGCCATCACCCCCGTCCACCGGTCACCGCTGCGGCTCGTGCCCGGCGCCTCCGCGGTCGTGACCGCGGCCGAGACCCGGGACAGGTACCGGGACATTCCCGTTTTCCCCGGCTAGGCAGCCCTCTCCTCCCCTCCCCGCCGAGCGACCTGCCACGCGGGGCGGAACAGGTCTGCCCGCCGTCCGGGCACCCCTCCGAATCCCGGACGGAAGCCCAAGGAACTCACCTGAATCCACCGGATCCCACCGGTGTTCAGCGACTCCCCGGAATCTCCCGAACTCTCGGAATCCCGAAGGATCTGACGCAGCATGAACAAGAACATCCGCCGTTCCATCGTCATAGCCGCCGGCGTCACCGGCGCGTGGGCGCTCGGCTCCGCCGCCGCGAGCGCGGACGAACTGCCGACGTCGTCCGTGTCCGCTCCCGACGCGAGCGCCGGCGTGACCGACGCCGTCGGCGCGGTGACCGACACCGTCGACGCCGCCGTCGGGAACGTGACGAACGACGTGCACGACACGGTGTCCGCCGTCACCGGCGGCACCGCCGTCGACGACGTGACCTCCTCGGTCCCGGGCGCCGTCGCCCAGGCGCGGGCGACGGCAGGCAGCCACGTCGCACAGGCCGGAAGCACCGCCACCACGGCGGCCACGACGGCGACCACGAAGGCACAGCACACGGCGAGGACCGCTCAGGGCGCGGCGACGACCGCCGACCACGCCCGCCGCTACGTCGAGGCCGAGGTCCCCGCCGCCACCCACCTCTCCCACGCCGGGACCGCCACCGCGCGGCACACGGCGGACACGGCGCGGCAGAACGTCGCCGACGCCGGCACCCCGCAGGGCGAGATCGACTACCTCTTCGGCCCGCTCTCGGCGTTCGCGCCGGAGGTGGAGGAGGCGCTCGCCGGGGCGCAGAGCAAGCTCGCCGCCGTCCAGCGCACCGCCGCCGGCCTGCCCTCGGCCGCCCGGACCGGAGTCCGGCAGACCGTCGCCACGGCGCAGCGGACGGCCGGGAACACGGCCGCCGGTGCCACGGGCACGGCGGCGCGGACGGCGACCGGCGCTCCCGCACAGGTCGGCGGCGCCGTCGGCACCGCCACCGGCATCGCGATCCCGGTGGTGGACGAGACGGCCGCGTCGGCGCTGCCGCCCGTCGCCGCGAGCACTGTCCAGGGCGTCACTCCGGTGGCGGAGCACGCTGTCGGCCATGTCGCGCCGCTGGCGTACGGGGCCGTGGGGGGCGCGACCACGCTGGCCCACGGCGCGGTGGACGGCGTGACGGCGGTGGCGTACGGCGCCACGGCCGACGCGACGGGGCTCGCGCATGGTGTCGCGGGTGACGCGGGCGGCCTCGCGTACGGCGTCGTGGGTGACGCGCAGCCGGTCGTCCACGGAGCCGTCGGCCAGGTCGTCGGCGACACGGCCGGCTCGGTGCTGCCGCCCGTGGCTCAGGCCGCGGTGCACGGCGCCGTCCCGGTCGCCGGCCAGGCCGGCGCGGACGCGGGCACGCTCGCGCACGGTGTGGTCGGTGACGTCCAGCCGTTCGCGGGCGGTGTCGTGGGGGCCGCGGGCGGGTTCGCGTACGGCGTCACGGGCCAGGTGGCCCCGTTCGCGCAGGGCGTCGTCACCGGCGACGTGCCGGCCTTCGCCACGGGAGTGGCCGACGCGGCGCAGCCCGTCGTGGACTTCGTGCAGCCTGTGGCGGACGGGATCGCGGGCAGCGCCACCGGTCTGGCGTACGGCGTCACGGGCGACGTGCGGCCGTTCGCGGACGGCGTGGTCGGCCAGGTCGACCCGTTCGCGGCCGGTGTCGTCGCACAGGCCGGTCCCTTCGCGCAGGACCTGACCGGTACCGCCGCGGCGACCGGCGGCCCGCTGGCCGGCCACGCCGTCGACGGCGTCCGGGGCGTGGCCGAGTCCGTCGCCCCGAGCTACCTGCCCGGCGCTTCGTACGGCACGTACGGGGCCTGAGGCACCCCCGCCGTACGACCCGCCCGCGGCGAGGGCGGTCGTACGGCACCCGATCGACTCCTCGGGGCCGACGGACCCGGACGGCCGAAACCCGTCGGATCGTCCGACCGGAACCCCGCGGATGGGCAGAGCGGTCCCCATTGGGGTGGGGACCGCCCTGTCTGAGCCCTTCGGGGCTGTTCAAGGGGCCTCACCGGGTCAACCCCAACCCGGTGAGGCCCTGCTCATGCGGCACGCGGTGCCAGTGAGTGAGGCATCATGTGACAGGTATCACCGCTCAGGTGTGACCCGCGATTTAGGGACCCGCCGCCAGCGGCGATAACCTGCGAGACGGACATGCCGCGCGCTCGGACACCGTGTGCGCCACCCTTGTGACAGCGGACGTCACGTTGCCCTTCGCGGCACGCCCACGCATCCAACGAACCGCGAGATCACTGATAGGGACGGAAGCGCGTGGACCTGTTCGAGTACCAGGCGAGGGACCTCTTCGCCAAGCACGATGTACCGGTGCTGGCCGGTGAAGTCATCGACACGCCTGAGGCGGCCCGCGCAGCCACTGAGCGTCTCGGTGGCAAGTCCGTCGTCAAGGCCCAGGTGAAGGTCGGCGGACGTGGCAAGGCCGGTGGCGTGAAGCTCGCCGCCACCCCGGACGAGGCCGTCGCGCGTGCGACGGACATCCTCGGCATGGACATCAAGGGCCACACGGTCCACAAGGTGATGATCGCCGAGACCGCTCCGGAGATCCTGGAGGAGTACTACGTCTCCTTCCTCCTGGACCGCACCAACCGCACCTTCCTCTCCATCGCGTCCGTCGAGGGCGGCATGGAGATCGAGGAGGTGGCGGCCACCCGCCCCGACGCCGTCGCCAAGACGCCGATCGACGCCAACGAGGGTGTCTCCCCGGAGAAGGCCCGCGAGATCGTCGCGGCCGCGAAGTTCCCGGCCGACGTCGCCGACAAGGTCGCCGACGTGCTGGTGACGCTGTGGAAGACCTTCGTCGCCGAGGACGCGCTCCTCGTCGAGGTCAACCCGCTGGCGAAGGTCGCCTCCGGCGACGTCATCGCCCTGGACGGCAAGGTCTCCCTGGACGAGAACGCCGAGTTCCGTCAGCCGGAGCACGAGGCGCTGGTCGACCACGCGTCGGCCAACCCGCTCGAGGCCGCCGCCAAGGAGAAGAACCTCAACTACGTCAAGCTCGACGGCGAGGTCGGCATCATCGGCAACGGCGCGGGTCTCGTCATGAGCACCCTGGACGTCGTCGCGTACGCCGGTGAGAACCACGGTGGCGTCAAGCCCGCCAACTTCCTCGACATCGGCGGTGGCGCCTCCGCCGCGGTCATGGCGAACGGCCTGGAGATCATCCTCGGCGACCCGGACGTCAAGTCCGTCTTCGTCAACGTCTTCGGTGGCATCACCGCCTGCGACGAGGTCGCCAACGGCATCGTCCAGGCGCTCCAGCTGCTCAAGGACAAGGGCGAGGAAGTCACCAAGCCGCTGGTCGTGCGTCTCGACGGCAACAACGCCGAGCTGGGTCGCAAGATCCTGTCGGACGCCAACCACCCGCTCGTGCAGCGCGTGGACACCATGGACGGCGCGGCCGACAAGGCCGCCGAGCTGGCCGCGGCCAAGTAAGGGACGAGGGAACACCACAGCCATGGCTATCTTCCTCAACAAGGACAGCAAGGTCATCGTCCAGGGCATGACCGGTGCCACGGGCATGAAGCACACCAAGCTCATGCTGGCCGACGGCACGAACATCGTCGGTGGCGTCAACCCGCGCAAGGCGGGCACGTCCGTCGACATCGACGGCCACGAGATCCCCGTCTTCGGCTCGGTCGCCGAGGCCATGGAGAAGACCGGCGCCAACGTGTCCGTCCTCTTCGTGCCGCCGGCCTTCGCCAAGGCCGCCGTCGTCGAGGCCATCGACGCGGAGATCCCGCTCGCGGTCGTCATCACCGAGGGCATCGCCGTCCACGACTCCGCCGCCTTCTGGGCGTACGCGAAGTCGAAGGGCAACAAGACCCGCATCATCGGCCCGAACTGCCCCGGTCTCATCACCCCGGGCCAGTCCAACGCCGGCATCATCCCGGGCGACATCACGAAGCCGGGCCGCATCGGTCTGGTCTCGAAGTCCGGCACGCTGACGTACCAGATGATGTACGAGCTCCGTGACATCGGCTTCTCGTCGGCCGTCGGCATCGGTGGCGACCCGATCATCGGCACCACGCACATCGACGCGCTCGCCGCGTTCGAGGCCGACCCCGACACCGACCTGATCGTCATGATCGGTGAGATCGGCGGCGACGCCGAGGAGCGTGCGGCCGACTTCATCAAGGCCAACGTGAGCAAGCCGGTCGTCGGCTACGTCGCCGGCTTCACCGCGCCCGAGGGCAAGACCATGGGCCACGCCGGCGCCATTGTCTCCGGCTCCTCCGGCACGGCCGCCGCGAAGAAGGAGGCCCTCGAGGCCGCCGGCGTCAAGGTCGGCAAGACGCCGACCGAGACGGCGAAGCTCGCGCGCGAGATCCTCGCGGGCTGAGCCCAGCAGCACCACGCGGGTGGGCCCGCACCCCTTGAGGGGGTGCGGGCCCACCCGCGTGTCCGGACGCCCTGAAGACTCCGAACGCACCGGGACGTCTCGTACGGGGTGTCAGCGGTCGTCCGGCACGAGCCGTCCCGGACCGTTCACCGTCTCCGACTTCAGCTTGGCGCGCAGCCGCAGCTCCTCGTCCGACAGCGGGCCCGGAGCGGAGCGGGGCGGCAGGCCGTTGACGGTCTCACCGGGCGCGAGCGGGGCCTCGTAGTGGTCCGGGGCCGTCCGCAGCGTCAGCGTCGTCGCACCGATGAGCAGCACCGTGAACGCGATGGCGGCCCGGGTCCAGCGCTCGGCGCGGCGCTCGCCGCCCCAGCGGACCGTACGCGGCTTGGCGGCGCGCAGCCGCTCCGTGCTCGCCAGCTCGGCGAGCCGCCGGTGCAGCACGTCCGGCACCGCCAGGTCGGGCAGCCGCGTCGCGAGCGTCTCACGCGCGTGCAGCAGCCGGTTGGCCGCGGCGGGCGTGCTCGCCTCCGTCTCGGCCGCCGTCTCCGGCAGGTCGAGCCCTACGCCGTCGTAGAGCAGCAGTGTGCGCCGGTGCACGGGCGGCAGCGTCAGCAGGGCGTCCAGGAGCGCGCGGTCGGCCGCGTCGGCGGGCGGCGGCTCCGGCTGCCGGTGGCGGGGGCGCAGCCGGTGCCAGGGGGAGAGGGCGTACTCGTGCGCCGTCGCCCGCACCCACCCGGCGGGGTCCCGGTCCATGGCCACCTCGGGCCAGTTGTGCCAGGCCTGCTGGAAGGCGCGCTCCACGGACTCGCGGGCCAGTTCACGCCGCCCGGTGAGCAGATACGTCTGCCGTACGAGGGCGGGGGCGCAGAACGCGTAGAGCGCGTCGAAGGCCTGAGCGGGCGTCAGCCCGTCCGCGGGGAGCGGGTCCGGGGCTGTCCCGGGCAGGGGTGCCTGCCCCGGGGGGCCCGCGGCGTAGCCGCCCGGACCGGTGGCGGCGCCCACCAGGGCGGGCAAGGACTGCTCCTGACGGGTGGTCACCCCGGCCTCGGAGGAGGCCGGTTCGGTGAGCAGTTTCGCGTACGCCTCCCGTTTGCGGCCGCGTGGCGTCGTACGGCCGGACTCCCACGAGCGCACCGTCTCGCGAGTGACGCCCACTTTCGTGGCGACCTCGGCCTGGGTCAGCGACTTGGCCTCGCGCAGGCGGCGGCGCTCCTTGGGGCCGGGCAGGGGGGTCTGAGGACTCCGCGTCACGAGGCGCCCTTTCGTACGAAAAAGTACATAGATGCATATTGAGCGACACATCCGGGGTTCGCCTGTTACGACGGGAAAGCGCGTGTCGTTGGGAGCATGGCGGGCGTGACCCACACGACCGACCGCAGGCCGCCGCTGCCGATTCTGCTCGTCCGGCTGCTCGACCGATCACCCGGACTGGGCTCCGGCCTCCTCGACGGCGCCGTCGCGGCGGGCCTCGGACTCGGCTCCTCCGCCGTCCTCGTCATGGCCCTGTGGATCAGCTCTCCGTATCCGGACAGCGGTCCGGGCGGAGCCCTGCACGTCGCGGCGTCCCTGTGGCTCCTCGCCCACGGCGTCGAGCTGATCCGCACCGACACCCTCTCCGGCCTGCCCATGCCGGTCGGAGTGACACCGCTGCTCCTTCTGGCACTGCCCCTGTGGCTGGTGCACCGGGCCGGCAGGGACGCGGCCGAGGAGGTGCGGGCGGCTCCCGCCACGGCCTGGGCCGGGGTCGTCGCCGGTTACCTGTCCGTCGGTACGGCCGCCGCCCTGTACGCCTCGGGCGGCGCGCTGCGGCCCTCCTGGGGATGGGCCGCGGTGTGCCTGCCGCTGCTCGCCGCGGGGGCTGCGGGGGCGGGGGTCTGGACGGCGTACGGGCGCCCCCGGGGCCCGCTGCCGCCCTGGACCTCGCGGGTCCCGCGACGCCTGCCCGCCCGTCCGGCCGCAGCCGTACGCCGTCTCGTCGCCGTCGGTGAACGGCTCCTCGGCGGCGAGGACCGGCTCCTCGCCGGTGCGCTGCGGGCCGCCGGGGCCGGGACGGCGGTGCTCGTCGGGGGCGGGGCCCTGCTCGTGGCGGTGTCGCTGGTGTGGCACGGGGCAGTGGCCCGGGACTCGTTCCTCCAGCTCACGGACGTGTGGTCGGGCCGTCTCGCCGTCCTGCTGCTCTGTCTCGCGCTGGTCCCGAACGCGGCGGTCTGGGGAGCGGCCTACGGGCTCGGCCCCGGGGTCGTCCTGGGCACCGGGCATGTCGCCGGGCCGCTGTCCGTGGCCGCGGCGGGGCCCCGCGCCTCGACCGACCTGCTGCCCGCCTTTCCGCTGCTGGCGGCCGTGCCGGGCGAGAAGGGGCCGTTCGGCTGGGCGACCGGGGTGCTGCCCGTCGCCGCCGGGGCGACGGTCGCGTGGTTCGTGGTCGCTGTCGCGGTACCGCAGGACGGAACGGCGCAGGAGGCATGGTCCCGGAAGCGGACGGCGGGTGCCGCGCTGCTGGCCGCCGGACTGTGCGGCGGCGCGTTCGGCCTGCTCGCCGCGCTGGCCGGAGGGCCGCTCGGGGTGGCCGCGCTGAACGACTTCGGGCCCGTGTGGTGGCAGGTCGGGCCCGCGGCGGCGCTGTGGGCGGCGGCCGTGGGCGTGCCCGTGGCGGTGGGGCTGCGGGGGCGGCGGGTGCGGCGTGGGCCGCGGGTGGCCGCCGCCGGCGGCTCCTCGGCCGCCGGGGCGATCCTGCGGCGCCGTCCGGTTTTCTCTCCCTTCCGGCTGCCGTGGGGATCGCGGCCGTACGGGCCGTCGCGCCCGCGACCGCGGGACGACCTGGGCGAGCCGTCGGCCGGAGTGCCCGCCGGCGGGGCCGTGGCGGCCGGCCGCGGACCTGCCGACGACTTCGAGCCGTACGACTTCCTGCCCGTGGACACCCCTGGGTCCCTGTGGGACGAGGACCCCGCGGACGCCACGGGGCCCTTCCGGCACGAGCCCGCCGCGGACGCCGAGGGATTCCCCTGGCACGAGGAGGCGTCCCGCGAGGCCCGCTGGGCGGCCCTGCGCGAGGCCGCGAGACTCCCGGACCCGGCCGTCCGCGACACCGCGGAGCGTCCGGAGCCGTCGGAGCCGTCGGGGCCGGACGGGCCGGACGGGCCGGACGGGCCGGACGGGCGTGACGCCGTGGAGCCCCGGGGCCGTGCCCCGCGCGACGCCGACAGGCCGTCGGAGTCCCGGGACCCGGCTCCGCGGGACACCACGGACCTCACGGACCCCCGGTACCTGCTCTCACGCGACGTCCCGGGGTCCTCGGACCCCCGGGACCCGGCTTCGCACGAGGCCCGTGAGCCTCGGGACCCGGGCCCGCGTGACGCCGTGCAGCCCACGAACACGTGGGAACCGGACGTGGGGGACGTCGCGGGGCCGCCGGGACCCCGGGATCCGGCGTGAGGGCGTGGAGCCCACGAGCATGTGGGACGCGGGGCTGCGGGGCGTCGCGGGGCCGCCGGAGCCCCGGGATCCGGCGTGAGGGCTTGGAGCCCACGAACACGTGGGACGCGGACGTGCGAGACGCTGCCGGGCTGCCGGGCTGCCGGGCTGCCGGGCCGCCGGAACCCGGCGTGAGGGCGCGGAGGCCGATGGAGCCGCGGAACCCCGGGACCCGACGCGGGGCCGGGGAGCCCCGGGACCGCGCCCGGGCGGTGCGTGACCGACGGGTCGCCGCCGGATCCGGCCGGACCGGACCGTCCTCGCGACGCGCGGATGTCCCCGCGCGGCGGTGGGCCGGAGGTCAGCCGTTCGTGCCGAGGACGCCTCGGAGCTCCTTCGGCAGGAGGTCGTTGCAGGACTGCTTCGCCGCGTTCGTGAGCGCGTCGTTCGTGCAGGAGTAGTAGTCGCTGTACACGAGGTGCGCGGTGAACGTCGCGGCGACCATCACGATGGCGAGCGACGCGGTGACGATCCCGCTCACCGCGGCCGTCCTCTGCGGCCGCCCGCCGGCCTCGGGTGCGGGCGCCGGAGCGTCCGGGTCCGGGGTGCGGGGCTTGGCGCGCAGGGAGCTGCCGCCCCAGTACAGGGCGAGCGCGCCGAGCAGCAGCGCCACGTACGGCCAGCTGAAGAGGGCGAAGAAGAACGCCCACATGCCGCACAGCAGCGCGTAGCGTGCGCGGCGCTGGGCCGGGTCGGTCGGGTCCCAGCGCATACCGGTGCCGGGACCGCCGCCGGGGCCCTCGGGGCCGCCCTGCCCCTGCGGGGCACCGGGCCGGTCGCCGAAGCCGCCGCCGGACGAGGGCCCGGGCTGGCGGTCGCTCCACTGGCTGCCCCACGGCGTGTACCCGCCGCCGGGCTGCCCGGAGTTGCCGTTGTCCTCGCTGTCGCCGCCGTTCGCCGGGCGCCGGGGCTGCCACGGCCGGTCGGGCGTGCCCTCCGGCGGCGGGGCGAACGGGTTGTCGTCCGAGGGCGGGGGAGGACCGTCGGGGCCGCCGTCGCCCGAGGAGCCGTTCCCGTCGGCTCGGCCGTGGCCGCCCGAGGAGCCCTGCCCACCCGCCGGCGCCTCCCCGTCCGACCGGGGAGGGGTGGGCGAAGGGCGCCGCTCGCGCAGCAGCAGCGGAGGGAGTCGGAGACTGCGGTCCGGCATCAGGTGTGCGTCTTCCCCTTGGTGGTTCTGGCGGGCGGCGTGTCCGCACGACGTCGTGCTCGCGACGCGCGCCCCGAGCGTCCTACCCCGGACTCGCGCCCCGGATGTCTTGCAGGGCCCGCGCCCCGGTTCCGGGGCCCGCGCCGCGGGTGTTCGTGCCCGTCCCTGGTCAACGTCCCGCGCGCACGGGGCGTTCCCCGCGCGGGACGGCGTTCCGGGACGGATCCTTGCCGGACGTTCCCGGGTGGATCCTCTCCAGACGCTACCTTCCGGCCACGCCCCCGTCCCGTGGGGGCCGTCCGGTGTGCCGGTATCGTTGCTGACGGTCGGCCGCTTCGTAGACTTCCCCGTATCCCGGGGCGCGATGCATTCGTACGACCGTACAAACGCTTCCCCGAGAAAGGGCCCCGCCGTGGCCAAGGCCAAGCGCCTCGTCGTGCTGGTCTCCGGATCAGGTACGAACCTGCAGGCACTGCTCGACGCCGTCGCGGACGCGGGCACCGAGGGCTACGGCGCCGAGATCGTGGCCGTGGGCGCCGACCGGGAGGGCATCGAGGGGCTCGCGCGCGCCGAACGGGCCGGGCTGCCGACCTTCGTCTGCAAGGTCAAGGACTACGACACCCGCGAGGAGTGGGACGCGGCGCTCGCCGGGGCGACCGCCGCGTACGAGCCCGATCTCGTCGTCTCCGCCGGGTTCATGAAGATCGTGGGGAAGGAATTCCTCGCCAGGTTCGGGGGGCGGTTCGTCAACACGCATCCCGCCCTGCTGCCCAGTTTCCCGGGAGCCCACGGCGTGCGCGACGCGCTCGCCTACGGCGCGCGGGTCACCGGATGCACCGTCCACTTCGTCGACGACGGCGTCGACACCGGGCCGATCATCGCGCAGGGCGTGGTGGAGGTCCGGGACGAGGACGACGAGAGCGCTCTGCACGAGCGCATCAAGGAAGTCGAGCGAAGGCTGCTCGTCGATGTCGTGGGGCGGCTCGCCCGCAACGGCTATCGCATTGAGGGACGAAAGGTAGTTATCCAGTGACCGCCGACAGCACAGTCACGGCCGAGAACACCGAGGGCACCAAGCGGGTCATCCGGCGCGCGCTCGTCAGCGTCTACGACAAGACCGGGCTCGAGGAGCTCGCGCGCGGGCTGCACGAAGCCGGTGTCGAGCTGGTGTCCACCGGCTCCACCGCCGCGAAGATCGCCGCGGCCGGTGTCCCCGTCACCAAGGTCGAGGAGCTGACCGGCTTCCCCGAGTGCCTGGACGGCCGCGTCAAGACTCTGCACCCGAAGGTCCACGCTGGCATCCTCGCCGACCTGCGGCTGCCCGATCACCAGCGGCAGCTGGCGGAGCTGGGCGTCGAGCCGTTCGACCTCGTCGTCGTCAACCTCTACCCGTTCCGCGAGACCGTCGCCTCCGGCGCGACGCCCGACGAGTGCGTCGAGCAGATCGACATCGGCGGCCCCTCGATGGTCCGCGCCGCCGCCAAGAACCACCCGTCGGTCGCCGTGGTGACCAGCCCGGGCCGGTACGGCGACGTCCTCTCCGCCGTCAAGGGCGGCGGCTTCGACCTGCGCACCCGCAAGCGGCTCGCCGCGGAGGCCTTCCAGCACACCGCCGCGTACGACGTCGCCGTCGCCTCCTGGTTCGCGGACGACTACGCGGCCGCCGACGAGAGCGGCTTCCCCGACTTCCTGGGCGCCACTTACGAGCGCAAGAACACCCTCCGCTACGGCGAGAACCCTCACCAGGGTGCCGCGCTGTACGTCGACGGCACGGGCGGCCTCGCCGAGGCCGAGCAGCTGCACGGCAAGGAGATGTCGTACAACAACTACACGGACACGGACGCCGCGCGCCGTGCCGCGTACGACCACACCGACCCGTGCGTCGCGATCATCAAGCACGCCAACCCGTGCGGCATCGCGGTCGCGTCGAACGTCGCGGAGGCGCACCGCAAGGCGCACGCCTGCGACCCGCTGTCCGCGTTCGGCGGTGTGATCGCCGTCAACCGGCCGGTGACGAAGGAGATGGCCGAGCAGGTCGCCGAGATCTTCACCGAGGTCATCGTCGCGCCCGAGTACGAGGACGGCGCCCTCGAAGCCCTCACCAAGAAGAAGAACATCCGCGTGCTGCGCGCCCACCGCGCTCCCGCGAACCCGGTCGAGGTCAAGCAGATCGACGGCGGCGCGCTGCTCCAGGTCACCGACCGCCTCCAGGCCGACGGCGACAACCCGGCGAGCTGGACCCTCGCGACGGGCGAGGCGCTCAGCCAGGGCGAGCTCGACGAGCTGGCCTTCGCCTGGCGTGCCTGCCGCGCGGTGAAGTCCAACGCGATCCTGCTCGCCAAGGACGGCGCCTCCGTCGGTGTCGGCATGGGCCAGGTCAACCGCGTCGACTCCGCGAAGCTCGCGGTGGAGCGGGCCGGCGCCGAGCGCGCACGCGGCTCGTACGCCGCCTCCGACGCGTTCTTCCCGTTCCCCGACGGTCTGGAGATCCTGGCCGAGGCGGGCGTCAAGGCCGTGGTCCAGCCCGGCGGTTCGGTCCGTGACGAGCTGGTCGTCGAGGCCGCGAAGAAGGCGGGCATCACGATGTACTTCACGGGCACGCGCCACTTCTTCCACTGACGGACGCCCGGGCGCGGCAGCAGCGACGGCCGTGCCCGGCGGCGCCGACACCGCGGCCTCCGGCCTCCCCCTCGGGAGCCGGAGGCCGTGCCCGTCGCCGGGGTACCTCGGAAGTCCCAGGGTCACTTCTTTCCCGGCGGGGTGTACTCCTTGAGGTAGTGAGCGACGCGGTCGGCGTAGGCGCGGACCTTCGGGGGAACTCCGCCCGCGTCGTTCACTTTCTTGTACGACGTCCGGTACGAGGCGGCGATCAGCACCCGTTCGTCGCCCTTCAGCCCCACGTCCAGGCGCGGCGCGATCGCGCACAGGTAGCGGCCCACGGCCGGGACCGACTGGGCAGGGGTGAACGGGGGTTCGGGGATCCGCTCGGTCGGTCTCCCGTCGGAGCGGAGGTAGAAGCGCAGGACACGCGGGGTCCAGCGGGCGATCCCGTACTCGTCCAGGGCGGGGTCGGCGAGCCGGGCGTCGAAGTCGCTCTCGGCCTTCAGCATCGCGGCGATCAGCGCCGGAGTGACCTGCGCCTGCACACAGTCGTGCGCCGAGTCCACGATCAGCCTGCGGTAGGCGACCGGGATCCCCTTGTCGGTGCGGAGTTCGGCCGCGCCGTAGTGTGCCGCACCCGTCCCCGGGGTGCTCGCCGTGGCGCTGTTCTCCGTCCCGGGCCGCGGACGGCCGGAGCCGTCGTCCGCGAGCGCGCTGATCCCGTACCCGACGACGGCCGCCGTGACGACCCCGGCCACCGCGCCGAGCACGGCCCGGCCACCGCGCACCGTCCGTCTCCCGTCCACGCGCCGCGGCAGCGCGCGAGGGGAGCGGGGTGCGCCCGCCGCCTTCTCCACCCGCCGCAGCAGGGCCTCGCCGCCGACCCGCTCCCGGTGCGTCCGGGCCAGACAGTCCCGCACGATCTGCCGCCAGGCTTCCGGCAGCAGCGGCGACAGACGCAGTTCGTCGGTGCCGCGCGCGTAGGCGACGGCCGCGTCCCGGCGAGCCGACGGGGTGCCGCCGGGCAGCGGATAGGAGCCGGTGAGGACGAGATGCGAGAGCACGCCGAAGGCCCAGACGTCGGCCGACGGCCTGATGCGCCGGCCCCGTTCGCCGATCTCGGACCACAGCAGCTCGGGCGGGGTGTAGTCGGGCGTCGAGAAGGCGGGCGTGTACGCGTGAGTGCCCTCCAGCTCCGCGGCCATGTTGAAGTCGGCGAGCCGCGCCGAACCGTCCCGCATCAGCAGGACGTTGGCCGGCTTCAGATCACCGTGCACCCAGCCCGCCCGGTGCAGCTGGGCCAGCCCCTCGCAGATCTGGGCGAGCAGCGCGGGCCCGTCCCCGGGACGCGGTGTACGGGCGAGCAGCGCGGCGAGGGAGCCCTCCGCCTTCTCCAGGACGAGCACGGTGGCGCCGTCGAGCCCGGGGCGCTCCGGGTCGTCGACGGTCAGGGTCTCGTACAGCCGGATCAGCCGGGGCGCGGAGCGCAGCCGGCGGAGCAGTTCCACTTCACGCTCGGCCAGTTCGCGCAGATGGGTCAGCTGTCGCGGGGTGCGTGTGCCGGTCGGCAGGAACTTGAGCGCGGCCGTGCCGGGAAGACCGTGGGGGCCGTCGACTCCCGGGGGCGGCGCGCTCTCGTCCGGGTCCGCGGGACGTGCCCTCGGCGGGGGCGCGTCGGTGCGCAGGCGGGCCTCGTACACGCTCCCGAACGCTCCCGTGGCGATGGGCGCGCCGACCTCCCAGGCCCCCACCCGGTACCCCTCGGGCACCGGTACCGCGTAGGGATCGCTCACCGTGCCGTCCGGTCCCGGGACGCGGCCAGGACGACCAGGTCGTCCTCCCGGACGAGGTCGAAACGGAGCGCCAGCGAGACCAGCGACTCCTTCTTGCCGTTCAGGCGCGGCCCGGTGTCCGCCGTGTCGGGTCCGGGTTTCAGGCGCAGCTTCACGGCCAGGTAGTCGATGTTCCACTGCACGGTGGTGCGGGTGACGGACGGCCAGTGCGGGATCAGCCGGTCCACGACCTGGTCGACGGTGGGGAGCGGGGCGTGCGGTGCGCCGCGCAGCCGCGGCTCGCACAGCGCGGCGAGTACCGCGAAGTACCGCTTGGTGCGGTCGACCGAGAAGGCCGGCGCGGTCGTCGCCCCGTCCAGGCCCCCGGGGGAGCGCAGGTAGTCGTGGCGCGGGGCCCACACCTCGATGGGCAGCAGGTCGCCCGCCGCAGGCAGCACGATCCGGGAGAACTCGAACGGCACGGGGGCGTCCAGCCGCCCCGGGCCGACCTTGATGTGCTCGCCCGCGCCCTCCGGGTTCTCCACGACGTACGTCTGGTGCGCGGAGAGGTTGCTGAGGATCCAGTAGGCGCTGTGCGCGGTGATCTCGCCGGCCGCGCGGGAGACACCCTCGTGGGCGATCGTCAGGCCGTTGTCCGCCGGGGAGCGTCCGAAGGTGAGGCGCTCGCCCGGAGCGAGCCGGAGTTGGGGGGTCTCGTGCTCGCCCTCCGTGGTCGGCGGAGGTACCACGATGATGCTGTACAAGGTCCGTCTCCCGTGCACGCGCGGCTACGGGATTCAGGGTAGGCAGAAGCACCAGGGCCGTGTCGCCCCCTTGTGCGGGTGAGACACGGCCCTTGGAGCGAATGGCGTGAACTGTTCAGTGCTGCGAACTCGACGCCTGCGCCGAGGTGTTCAGTAGCGCGGGCGGGCGAACCAGGCGGTGCCGCTCGAGACGACGGGAGCGGCCGTGATGATGGCGGCGAAGACCACCCAGATCAGCGGGAGGATGACGGCCGACGCCAACCCTGAGTCCAGGCCGATGAAAAGCAGGATCAGGCCGACGATTCCGCCGAGCGCACCATAGATGACAGTCGTGATGCGGACACCCTGGCCACCCTTGCTGAACTTCACGCCGAGCGTGATGGAAAGGGCCGCGAGACCTGCGAAGACGAGAGCGAAGAGCACGATGATGCCCGCGGCGAGATCCCCGCCGGCGCCAAGCGCGTCGAACGGATCGTCGCTGGAGGAACTCAGGTCGCTCGCCGCGTCAGAGACATCGTTCACAAAGGCGGCGATATAGAAGTAGGCCAGCGCCGCGAGGGTCTGCACCGCGGAGATGATGAACAGGAAGACGCGGGCGGTGACCAGCAGGCCCGGCATCGTCTGCGGAAGCATCTGGTTCGAGCCCGGGTAGCCGGGGTACGCCGGCTGCTGCGGGTATCCGTAGCCCTGCGGGGGTACGCCGGGAGCCTGGGGGTAGCCGTAGCCGGGAGCGGCCGGAGGCTGCTGCGGCGGCTGCCCGTAGGGGTTGTTCGGGTCGCCGAAACTCATGGCGGGTGTTCCTCCGTTGCCTGGTGCGGGGACGACGCGGGGCACGGTCGGAGGAATTTTCTACAGAGCGGTCCGTCCCCCCGGTACTGCCCGCGGCACTGTGCTGCTCATGGTTCTTTAAGCCCCTCTTACTTGTCCAGCCACATTCCCTATGTGTTGTGCAAGTGCAACATCAGTGATCATGACGGGACATTGTCCCGGCGGTCGTCGGCGGGCCGCCGGGTGCCCGGATTGGAACCATGACCGGGTCATCCGCGAGGATGGAGCCATGACCGCCCAGATTCTCGATGGCAAGGCCACCGCAGCCGCGATCAAGTCCGATCTGACCGCCCGCGTGGCGGCCCTGAAGGAGAAGGGCGTCACGCCCGGCCTCGGGACGATCCTGGTCGGGGACGACCCCGGCAGCCAGAAGTACGTCGCGGGCAAGCACCGCGACTGCGCCCAGGTCGGCCTCGCCTCCATCCAGCGTGAGCTGCCCGCGACCGCCACGCAGGAGGAGATCGAGGCGGTGGTGCGGGAACTGAACGAGGACCCCGCCTGCACCGGCTACATCGTCCAGCTGCCGCTCCCCAAGGGCATCGACGAGAACCGCATCCTGGAGCTGATGGACCCGGACAAGGACGCGGACGGCCTGCACCCGATGAACCTCGGCCGTCTCGTGCTGAACGAGCCGGCCCCGCTGCCCTGCACCCCCAACGGTGTCCTGACCCTGCTGCGCCGGTACGGCGTGGAGATCAAGGGTGCGGAGGTCGTGGTCGTCGGCCGCGGCGTGACCATCGGGCGCCCCATGCCGCTGCTGCTCACCCGGCGCAGCGAGAACGCCACGGTCACCCAGTGCCACACCGGCACCCGCGACCTGTCCGCGCACCTCAAGCGGGCCGACATCATCGTCGCCGCGGCGGGCTCGGCGCACCTCGTCAGGGCCGAGGACGTGAAGCCGGGCGCGGCCGTCCTCGACGTCGGTGTCTCGCGCAGCGCCGAAGGCAAGATCGTCGGAGATGTGCACCCGGACGTCGCCGAGGTCGCCGCGTGGATCTCCCCGAACCCGGGCGGCGTCGGCCCGATGACCCGCGCCCAGCTGCTCGTGAACGTGGTGGAGGCGGCGGAGCGCAGTGTCGGCTGAGCGAGGTTCCGAGGACAGCGAGGCGCGCGGCGCGCGGAACGCCGGCGCCGACTCGGCCGTCGAGGACGCCGAGGGGACCGTGCGGGACGCCATCAGCGCGCCCGACGCCGAGGGCAGGCCACGGCGGACCACGCGGCGCTTCCCGCTGTTCACCCGGGACACCGCACGCCCCGAGGGAGGCGGCCGGGCCGCGCCCGGGGACGCCCCCGCGCCCGCCCGGCAGTGGCCGATCCTCGCCGTGCTGTCGGCCGTCGGTCTCGGACTGCTGCTGACCGCGCTCGACGTGTTCCGCTTCGGCACGATCCTGATCGGCGCCGCGCTGCTGGCCGGCGCCGTGATGCGCTGGATGCTGCCCGACGTGGGCATGCTCGCGGTCCGCTCCCGCTTCACCGACATGGTCACGTACGGCGTGCTGGGTGTCGCGATCGTGCTGCTCGCGATGATGGCGCAGCCCAGTCCGTGGCTGGTGATCCCGTTCCTGGACGACACGCTGCACTTCACGGTGCGCTGAGTCCGGGGTCCGCGTACGACAGTGGCCCGCGCCTCCCCCGGAGGGTGCGGGCCACCGTGCTTTCGGGGCGGTCGTCAGCAGTTGATGTACATCATCTGGACCTTGTGGAACGACTTGCCGCCGGGGGCGTAGAGCCTGACCGGCGAGGAGTCCCCCTTCGGGCCCGCCCAGTCGCTGTCGACGTGGCCGCCGCCGTTCAGCAGGCCGCGCACGAACGGGCACCGGCCGTCGGACTTGGTGTCGTGGACCGTCCCGGTGACCTTCGTGTTGCGGTTGCACCACTTGCCGTTGGCGTAGCCCTGGGCGCTGGAGACGGACCAGTTCTGGGTGCAGGAGTCGGCCGTCGGCGCCTTGGGCGCGGCGGTCGCCGCCGGCGCGAGGGCGAGGCCGCCGCCCAGCAGGGCCACGGTGGCCAGGCCGACGGCGAGGCGTCCGCGGGTGGTTGTGCGGGCGCCCGTGGAGGTGCTCCTGGACGTGCTTGCGGACGTTGTGGACGTGCTCGCGGAAGTGCTCATGGGTTCCGATTCCCCTTCTCGGATACGGGGCCGGTGGTCGGGCCGGTCCCGTGTTGTGTGGTGCGGGGCCGGTGGTCGGGCCCCTGTCGTGGTCACCGAACGTACGGGCCTTCCCGTGCCCTCCGCGTCCCGCGACGGTTGGAACTCCCGCACCACCACCCGCGGTAGGCCCGCGGTTCCTGCAACTTCCGCGGTACCGCGAAAGGTTGACGCCGGGGCCGGGGAAGCGGCGCTACGCTGCGCCGATGCGCTTCCGGCCGCCCCGCCCGTTCGCCGTCGACACGCTGATCGCGCTCGCCATGGTCTGCGTGGCCGTGCTGCTCGGACAGGAGTCGGCGAAGCAGGGCTGGCCGGCGCTCGACAGGCCGGCCTACGCGCTGGTCGTCCTCGCGCATCTGCCCGTCGCCTTCCGCGGCCGGGCACCCCTCGTCGTCTTCGGCACGGTCGAGGCGGTGACCTTCGGCTACGTCACCTTGGGCTACTGGCCCGTCGTGTGCACCTTCGGCCCGATGCTCGCCCTCTACACCGTGGCGTCGGTGCGGCAGGCCCGTACCACCGCCCTCTGCGCCGGGCTGCTCGTCACCATGTGGGTCTACGCCGGACTGGTCAGCGACAGCGACGCCATGGCCTCCGTCGTCGCACAGGCCCTGCTGTTCTCCGCCGTGCTGTGGCGTTTCGGCTTCCTGGCCCGGCGCTCCGCCGAACTCACCCGTCGGCTGCGCGTTGAGCAGGCCGAGCGGGCGCGCCGCGAAGTCGCCGCGGAACGCGGCCGCATGGCCCGCGAACTGCACGACGTCGTCGCCCACCACATGTCGGTGATATCGGTGCAGGCCGGCCTCGCCCGGTTCGTCTTCGACTCCGACCCGGCCACCGCCCGCACCGCGCTCGGCACCATCGCGGACACCAGCGGTGAGGCCCTCGACGAACTGCGCCGCATGCTCCAGGTGTTGCGCGAGGAGGACCTCAAGGAACGCGACGGGAGCCCGGCCGCGCCCATGCCCGGACTGGCACGTCTCGGTGACCTCGTCGAGCGGGTGCGCGCCGGGGGCGTACCCGTCGAGCTGCACGTCCGGGGCGCCCCGCGCCCGCTCGCCCCCGGCGTCGAACTCTGCGCCTACCGCGTCGTCCAGGAGGCCCTCACCAACATCCTGAAGCACGCCCGGCATGCCACCGCGTCCGTCGAACTCCACTACCAGGAGCACCAGATGACCGTCGCCGTCACGAACGACGGAGAGGAGGTGATTCCGGACAGAGTGGCCCGAGCCGGCGGGCACGGCTTGATTGGCATGCGGGAGCGGGCCAAGCTCTACGGCGGGACGATCAGCATCGGCCCGCAGAGCGAGGGTGGTTTCGCCGTGCGGCTGACCCTGCCCGCCTCCGCGCGGACCGAACGGCGGGGGGACGAGACCACGGCATGACCACAGTGCTCGTCGTCGACGACCAGTACCTCATCCGGGCCGGGCTCGTGGGGCTGCTGAACGCGGCGCCCGGCGTCGAGGTCGTCGGGGAGGCCGAAGACGGCGACGACGCGGTCCGGCTCGCCGCCGAGACGCGGCCCGACGTGGTCCTGATGGACATCCGGATGCCCGGCACGAACGGCATCCGCGCCACCGAACGCATCCTGGCCGAGGCGGCCGAGCCCGCCCCGCGCATCCTCGTCCTCACCACCTTCGACCTCGACGAGTACGTGTACGGGGCGCTGCGGGCCGGCGCCTCGGGGTTCCTGCTCAAGGACTCCGGGCCCGAGCGGCTGCTCGCCGCGGTGGCCGCCGTCGGCGGGGGTGACACGCTCTTCGCGCCCAGCGTCACCCGGCGCCTGGTCGAGGCGTTCGCCCGGCAGGCGGGGGCCGCCCCGGATGCCGCGCCGCCGCCGGACCTGGCCGCGCTGACCTCGCGCGAGGTGGAGGTCCTGAAGCTCATCGCGGGCGGTCTGTCCAACCTGGAGATCGCCGACCGCCTCTACATCAGCGAGGCGACCGTCAAGACCCATCTCAACCGCACGATGACCAAACTCGACCTGGACAGCAGGGCGCAGGCGGTCGTCGTCGCCTATGAGACCGGGCTGGTCACGCCTCGGGGCTGAGCTGGTCGCGCCTCGGGGCCGAGTGCGGCGGGGTGGTGCCGTTCCGGGTGGAGTCGGGGCGGGGCACGCGGGTACGGCACCGCCCGGGGCCGTGGTGGCGGCGCGTGGGTACCGCAGCGCCTGGGGCGGGGTGGGTACGAGAGCGGCCCGTCCTCTCCCCCGAGTAAGGACGGGCCGCGGCCGGGCGGGTGTTCCGCCCTGGGTCAACCCTTGTGCACCGCCGACAGGCTCTTCAACACCTGGCAGTTCGCTGTGGCACGGAAGTGACCATTCCGGTACGGAGTCCGCGTTGAGCTCCGGGAACCGCGGCCGGGCGGCGGGTGCCGTCCGGTTCTCGCTCCCGGCTCGCCGTTCCTGCTCCGTCCCGACGCTCCTGCTCCGTCCCGCCGTCCGCGGTGGTGCCGTCGCTGCCGGGGGAGCCGAGTGCTTCCGTGGTCCCTGAGGTCGCTCTTGTGTTCCCGTTGTGTCGATGTCTTGACAAGTTGGAGGATGTGCACTGATCCACGGCAACAGCCGGGATAACGTGGGCAATCCGGGCGGTTGGGGCGTCCTGATGGGGGCAGGGGGTTCGGCCGGTCGTACAAGATGCCGGTGGGACACTGGACCGCGGTCCGGCGGGCGTGCAACGGTGCATGCCCCGGTTCGATGCTCCCGTGCGCCCCCATCCCGGGAACTGAGATCCTGACCGTGCGCATCCCTGTGGGTAGCCAGAACGGGGACTCGGCGGAGGCGCCGTGCGCAGGGGGAACAGTCGTGCATGTACGGGGGGAAGAGGGGGGAAGCAATGCCTCGTTGGAGGGCCTTGCCGGATGAACTCGATCCGCAGGTCAAGGAGTTCGCCAGTCAGCTGCGCCGGCTTGTGGACCGGAGCGGTCTGAGCGTCGCCGCTGTGGCCGACCGCACGGGCTACAGCAAGACGTCCTGGGAGCGATACCTCAACGGACGGCTTCTCGCGCCCAAGGGCGCGATCGTCGCGCTCGCCGAGGTGACCGGGACGAATCCCGTCCATCTGACGACCATGTGGGAGCTGGCCGAGCGTGCGTGGAGCCGCTCGGAGATGCGCCACGACATGACCATGGAGGCGATCCGGATCTCCCAGGCGCGTGCCGCGCTCGGTGAGTTCGGGCCGGGGCCGGGGCCGGGGGCGGCTCCGGGCAAGGGGGGCAGCGGGCGGCAGGCCACGCGCAAGGGCGGCAGTACGACCGTGACGCCCGGGGTCGCCGGGCCTGCGGGGGTGTCGCCCACGGCGCCGTCGTCCGGGCCGTCGGGATCGTCCGGCTCGTCGGGGTCTTCTGTGTCCTCCGTGCCGGTGCAGCCGACCGGGCCGGACGCGGGCGAGTCGTCCTCGTACGGGAGTGGTGCGCGGGGCGGCAGTTGGGGAGTCGTTCCCTCGCCGTCGGATCCGGTGGGGCGGTACGGGCCCTCCGCGTCGGCCGGACCGGCCCGGCCCGGTGGACCGGCGGGGCCGGGCGAGGGGCCGGGCGGGCCTCAGGACGCGCGGCCCCCAGGAGCGCGCCGTGCGGCGGCGGACGCGGCGCGGCGGAAGCGGCGGCTGACGATGTTCCTCGCGGGGGTCGTGGGGGCGCTCGTGGTGGTCGCTGTGGCCGTGTTCCTCACCAATGGGGACGACAAGAAGGAGGCGGGCGGTACGCCGAAGTCGCCCGCGACCTCCGCGGCCGCCAATCCCGATCTGCCGGCCGGGGTCAAGTGCAGCGGGGCCGAGTGCACCGGCAAGGACCCGGAGAACATGGGCTGCGGCGGCGAACTGGCCAGGACGACGTCCAGCGCGACGGTCGGTACGGCGCTCGTCGAGGTGCGCTACAGCAAGACCTGCGGTGCTGCCTGGGCCCGCATCACCCAGGCCGCGGCCGGTGACCAGGTGGACGTGTCCTCGGGCAGCGCGGCGAAGCAGACCGGGGCGGTCCAGGCGGACACGGACGCCTACACGCCGATGGTGGCGGTGAAGGACGCGGGCGACGCGACGGCGTGCGCGACGCTGAAGTCCGGGCAGAAGGGCTGCACGAAGTAGCGGTTGTCGCGGGGGCGTTTCGCTGTCTGTCCGGTGGGTGGGTTGCCGCCGGTCCGGTGGGTGGGTCGGGGCCGTGCGCGTTCCGCCGGTGGGTGGTTCGGTCGCCTTCGGTCCGGTGGGTGGGTCGGGTCCGTGCCGGTGATCCGCCCGTTGCAGCCCTTGTGTGGTCCGGCGAGTCAGTGCGGTGGGTTGGTGGCGCCGTCCGCAACGGGCATGTGATGCACCGGCACGGCCCCTTCCGTGAAAGGGCGACTGCGGGTGTGAGTGGGGTGCGGATACGGGCGCGGGTGCGAGTGGGGTGCGGATACGCGTGCGGGTCCGGATACGGGTGCGAGTGGGGCCAGGGGGCCTGGTAGCCACGGCCCGTCCGGCGGCAGCTCCCATCCGGCGCTAGCCCCGTGCTGTCCGGCGGCAGCTCCCGTCCCGTCCCGCCCCGCGGCAGTTACTGTCCCGTCCGGCGGCAGCTCCTGCGCCTTTCGACGTCGGCTCCCGTCCCGTCCGGCGCTGGCTCCTGTCCCGCCCCGCCTTGAGGGCAGGGAGCCACCCTCCAGCCCGTCCGGCGTTTGAGGACGAGGCCGTCCAGGCCGATCTGGGTCAGGTCCGGGTGCCTTACGAGTTCCGGTGGGCCCCCGGCCCGTCCCGCCCGGGAGCAGAGGACGCCCCCCTCAGCCCGTCCGGCGTTTGAGGACGAGGCCGTTCAGGCCGATCGGGGCCGGGGACGTACAGAGGGCGCGGGAACGCGGGGCGCATGGTCCGGAGGGATCGGGGCAGGCGTTCCGTACCCCACGGGATCCGGCGTCGTCCGGGAGGGGCAACCCTCCCGGACACCGCCCCGGTGACCCCGGTGGCGGCCGCCGCGCCCCCTCTCCCGGACCGGCGGCCGCCACCGCTCGGGCGGTCTGTGGGCTGGGCCACACGAACCCGGACGTCCGGGGTGCTGGAGGCGCGATAGCCTGACGGGCGGATCTCTCTTGACGCCGAGAGATCGATCATCGGAACCTTTGATCGATCATTGCGGCGGTTGCCAGGGACGATCCTGCACCCGGGGCAGGGACGCCCCACCGCCAGCTGTCATACGGAGAACGCCATGACCCGCACTCCCGTGAACGTCACCGTCACCGGCGCGGCCGGCCAGATCGGTTACGCCCTGCTCTTCCGCATCGCCTCCGGCCAGCTGCTCGGCGCGGACGTGCCGGTCAAGCTGCGCCTCCTGGAGATCACGCCGGCGCTGAAGGCCGCCGAGGGCACCGCCATGGAGCTCGACGACTGCGCCTTCCCGCTCCTTCAGGGCATCGACATCACGGACGACCCGAACGTCGCCTTCGACGGCACCAACGTCGGTCTGCTCGTCGGCGCCCGCCCGCGTACCAAGGGCATGGAGCGCGGTGACCTCCTGGAGGCCAACGGCGGCATCTTCAAGCCGCAGGGCAAGGCCATCAACGACCACGCCGCGGACGACGTCAAGATCCTGGTCGTCGGCAACCCGGCGAACACCAACGCGCTCATCGCGCAGGCCGCCGCCCCGGACGTACCGGCCGAGCGCTTCACGGCCATGACCCGCCTGGACCACAACCGCGCGCTGACCCAGCTCGCGAAGAAGACGGGCAGCACGGTCGCCGACATCAAGCGTCTGACCATCTGGGGCAACCACTCCGCCACCCAGTACCCCGACATCTTCCACGCCACGGTCGCCGGCAAGAACGCCGCCGAGGTCGTGGGCGACGAGAAGTGGCTGGCCGAGGACTTCATCCCGACCGTCGCCAAGCGCGGTGCCGCGATCATCGAGGCCCGTGGCGCGTCCTCCGCCGCCTCGGCCGCCAACGCCGCCATCGACCACGTGTACACGTGGGTCAACGGCACCGCGGACGGCAACTGGACCTCGATGGGCATCCCGTCGGACGGTTCCTACGGTGTGCCGGAGGGTCTCATCTCCTCCTTCCCCGTCACCACCAAGGACGGCCAGTACGAGATCGTCCAGGGCCTGGACATCAACGAGTTCTCCCGCGCCCGCATCGACGCGTCGGTGAAGGAGCTGGAGGAGGAGCGCGAGGCCGTTCGCGCCCTCGGCCTCATCTGAGCCACCCGCACCTGCGTCGGCCCCCGCCCGGGAAGCGATACCGGGCGGGGGCCGACGCGTGCGTAGGGAAAGTACGTATCGAACATGCGTGCTTTGTCGCCATAAAGAAGGGTGCAGCAGGGGCAGACCTCACTATCGTCGTGACGTGCGAGCCGCCCAGAGAACCGGGGGGCGGCCGGGGGAAACACGGCGGGGGTGGTCCCAGTGACGGGATCCGGGCGACGGTACGCGCACAGCGAGGCCACTCGGCTGCTGTGCGCCGGGGCCCATCTGGATTCGGCCTTCCGGGCCAGGGTGATCGACGAACTCGTCGGGCACGAGGAGCGCCCCGCGGCGCCGTCCCTCGGTGTGGACGTCGTCGCCGTGCTCGCCCACGCGTTACGGGCGCGCCGCCGGGAGGCCTCGACGGGGGTCGCGCTGCTCGTGATCTGGGCCTCGTTCCTCGCCGTGGAGACGTCGGTGGCGGACCCCGGGGGCATCGCGATGCTGTCCGGCTCCGTCGCGGTGCTGTACTACGCGTCGGTCTGCGTGCTCCTCTGGCTCGCGCGGGCCGCCTCCGGCTGGGGCACCACGATGTACGCCGTGAGCCGGGACGAGACCGCACGCCTCCACCTGCCGCGGCGGGCGACCGCCTGGGGGCTCACCTTCGTGGCGCGGTTCCTGGAACTCGGCTACTGGACCTACGCGCTCGCCAGCCTTCCCGACGACCCCTTCGCGCTGCTCTTCCCGCTCCTGATGGCCTTCGTGGTCGGCCTGCACCGTGCCCGCGTGGCCGAGGTCATGGGCGTCGAACTCGCCCGTGACGCCTTCGCCCGCACCTCGGTCCCGCTGCCCAGGGGGAGCGAGCGCGAGACGCGTATCGCGCGTGCCGTCACCTGGGAGCAGCACGCCGGCGTCGCGCTCTACGACGCGTACCGGCCCTTCGTCGGCGCCGGAAAGCCGTACGAGCCCTGGTCGTTCGCCATGGAGATCACCCCCGCCCGGAAAGCGGGGGACAGTCTGGACGGACTCCTGCCGGACCAGCGCGTCGACGGGTCGGCGAACGGGCAGCGGACCGCGGTGAGGCTGACGAACCGGCAGATCCTCGACCTGGTCGTGCCGAAGCTGGAGGCGCTGCGCGATTCCGCCGCGCGGACCAGCCGGGACCGGCTCAAGGACCTGGAGGTGGAGGAATTCGTCTATCTGCCGTCGGGCGTGGGCCGGTACGAGGGCGTGTACGAGCCGTCGTCCGCCCGGGCGCACCTCGACGGGGCGGTGGACGAGGGCGGCGAGGCCCGCCGCCACTTCCTGCGCATCCGGATCGGCGCGTGGGACGAGCAGGTCGTGGTGTCGGTACTGGTCCGCGTGCACACCCAGGGCGGCATGCTCGTCCTGGAGGTCGTGCCGCACGTCCTCGGGCCGGTCGACGAGGAGTATCGGCGGGTGGACGCCATCGCGGCCGCCCGGGACGGCGGAACGCGCCGTGAGGTGGTGCGGACCCTGCTGTCCGCCCCCGCGACGGGCGTGGTGGCCGGACTGTCCGGGCTGTTCACGCTCGTCCAGTGCCTGCGCGTCTGGCTGGCCCGGCCCGAACAGGCCCCGCCGGACGCGCCGTTGGTGTCCGTGCGGGAGATGGGCAGCACCGATCGGCTGTCCCTCTTCCAGGAGATGGACGTCAGCCGCTACATCAAGACCGTCCAGGACCGCATCGCGAGCGGGGTCCGTGAGGCTCTGCGGCGCAGCGGCTGCGAGACGGGACTCTTCGAGCAGAACATCGTCAACGTCGCCGCGGGCGGCCAGTTCATCGGGCAGATGAGCGGCGGCAACGTGGTGGGCCGGATCAGCAAGAGCGCGGTCGCCATGGGCAGTGGCGGAGCGTCGTACACGGAGGGGGACCAGTGATGGGCGACGGTACGGACGGACGGGTCGAACGGATCACCCGCAGCGCGGTGAACTTCGGTGACCACGGCAGGGCCGAGTACCACGAGGCGCCGCGCGCGAGCGCCGCCGACGGGACCGCGGCGGAGCTCCTGGAGGCGGTGCGCACCCTGCGGGACCATCTGCGGCTGCTCACCGCGACGGACGACACGGCCGGGCTCGACGGCGAACTCGCCGTGGTGCAGGGGGAGATCGAGCGCACGGGCCGGGCGGACCCGGCGCGGCTCGGACGGCTGCGCATGCGGCTGGAGACCGCCGCGGCGGCGGTCGCGGGGCTGGCCTCGACGGCCGCCGTCGTGCAGGTGATCGCACAGCTCGCGGGCTAGCGGCAGCGGTCCGGAAAGAACGGGGGTGACGAGATGACACAGCGGTGGGACGCGGACCGTCAGCGGTGGATCGACGACGACGGGACCGGCGTGCGCGACGGGAGCGGCGCCGCGGGCGGATCCGGTGCCGCGGGGGCGCCGCCGGACGCGCAGGCGCAGTGGTGGGCGTCCGCGCCGACCCAGGCGGGGACCCTGCGCCCGGACGGGTATCCGCCCGCGGTTCCTCCCCCGCCGCCACAGCTCCCGCAGCAGCCGCCTCAGCTGCCGCAGCAGGCGCCGTACCCGTTTCCGCAGCCGCCCGTGCCCGGTCCGGCTCCCGGCCGAGGCCGCCCGCCCTCCGGCGGGGCGGACTCGCGCCGGCTGCTCGTGGTGATCGTGGCCGTGGCCGTCCTCGCGGGCGGGGTGGGCGGCGGAGTATGGGCGCTGACCAGGGACGACAAGGGAGGCCGTACGGACGCCGGCGCGTCGTCGCCGGCGGTGACCGTCACGGCCACGCAGCCGGCGCCCCCGCAGGAGACCGGGCAGGCCTCCGGCAGCGACGACACCTTCGCCGACTCGGCGCAGCCCACCGTCGCGGCACCCGCGCCCGGGTACAGCCGGGCGGTGGACCCGGTCGGCTACACGGTGGACGTGCCGGACGGGTGGGCGCGCAAGGAGGAGCGGGGCAAGCTGGCGCAGGTCGTCACGTACACGTCCCCCGGTGGTGACCGCAGGCTGATGCTGTTCGAGGTCAAGGAGAACTCCCTGGCCGAGTCGATGGACAAGGCCGAGACGATCTGGGGGAAGCTGAACGGCTATCAGTTCCTGGGACGGCAGTCGGGCTCCGACTGGATCGAGGTCACCTACCGTTACGACAGCAAGGACAACGGACCCACGCACGTCGTCGACCACCGCTTCCGGGCCGCCGACGGCACGCTGTACGCGATCAACGCGAGCGGCCCCGAGGGCGGCGACATGACCGGTGACCTGACGACGGCCGTGAACTCCTTCTGCCCCACCGGCGCCGACTGCGCGAACGGTTCCTAGGGCTTTGCCGCGGAGGGCAGCCGCTTCTCGAACCAGTGGGCCGCGTACACGTTGTCGTCGTACCGCGGGATCTCCGTGTACCCGCACGCCCGGTACATGGCCTGCGCCTCGGTGAGCACCGCGTGCGTGTCGAGCCGGACGACGGTGCAGCCGAGTGCGCCGGCGTGCTCCTCGAGGCCGCGCAAGACGCGCCGCGCGAGGCCGAGGCGGCGGGCGTCGGGGTGCACCCACACATGCCGGATCTCGCCCACTCCCGGTTCGAGCCGGCGCAGTGCCCCGCAGGCCACGGGCCGTCCCTCCTCGTAGGCGACGAGGAAGGCGCCGGCGTCCCCCGACACCTCGTGGGGCCGGACGAGGGCGGCGGGGTCGAAGCCCTCGGGGAAGCGGGCGTCGATGTCGGCGGCGTAGGCGGCGAGGCAGTCGCGGGCGTCGCGCGAGGCGCCGTCGACGCGTACGACCGTGATCGCGGCGAGCCGCAGGAGCCGCTGGGCGGCACCGAGGGCGGCGGTCAGCTCGTCGCGCTGCCGACCGCCGAGTCCGGCGAGCAGTCCCTCCGCCAGCTCGTCGGCCAGCCGGTTCTGCTCGGTCACCTCGGTCCGTCCGGCCGCGGTGAGTTCGGCGACCCGCAACCGGTTGTCGTGCGGGTGGACCGTCACCCGGACGAGTCCCTGTGTCTCCAGGGCTCGCACCATGCGGCTCAAGTACCCGGCGTCCAGGCCGAGTCGGCTCCTCAGCTCGCGCAGCGAGGCGCCCTCGCCGCCGATCTCGAACAACAGCCGGGCCTCGCCGAGCGGGCGGTCCTGGCCGAGGTAGTGGTCGTCGAGCGCGCCGATGCGGCGGGTGAAGTAGCGGTTGAAGCGGCGCAGCGCATGCACGTGATGGGCCGGCGGGGGCGCTGACGGGTTCGCTGACACGGGCTCCATATTCCTTTGACTTTAGTCAAAGGAAAGTTCGGCGTCCAGGGTGTGGTGGGTCCGGAGCCCGGTACCCGTACTCGGGGTGTCGGGCTCGCTCGGGGCCGCTCTCCTGGCTTCCGGTCACTCTCGGTAGAGGATTTCAGCTGTTCTGGCCCGATTTGCTGGGACTTTTCAGTGACCCGGGGCACTTTTGGTGACCGGTTGTGCATGCATCCCAGGTCGGGGGGCAGGTGCTCCCGGTCCCCAAGGGCGACATGCGTGTGACCCGGGGGCATGGAACAGGAACGGAAGGCAACACCGATCATGGCCGGACAGCAGGCAGAACAGACCATCCACGTGGGCGGCGAATGGCGCGACGCCGTCTCCCGCGCCACCCGGGAGATCCTCGATCCCGCCGATGCCAAGCCGTTCGCCGTGGTCGCGGAGGGTGACGAGCGGGATGCGGACGCGGCCGTCGAGGCGGCCCGCCGCGCCTTCGACGAGGGCCCCTGGCCCCGTACCCCCACCGCCGACCGGGCCGCCCTGCTCCGTCGCGTCGCCGACCTCCTGGTGCGCGACCGCGAGGAGCTCGGGCTGCTCGAGAGCCGTGACGCGGGCAAGACCGTCGAGGAGGGCCGCGTCGACATCGACTGCGTCGCCGACGCCTTCCGCTACTTCGCCGATCTCGTCGTGGGCGAGGGCGGCGGGCGGGTCGTGGACGCCGGGACCGACGAGGTCCACAGCGTCGTCGTGCACGAGCCGGTCGGCGTGTGCACGATGATCACCCCCTGGAACTACCCGCTGCTCCAGGCCAGTTGGAAGATCGCCCCCGCGCTCGCCGCCGGGAACACCTTCGTCGTCAAGCCGAGCGAGATCACCCCGCTGACGACCGTCGCCCTGATCCGGCTGCTCGCCGAGGCCGGACTCCCGGCCGGCGTCGCCAACATCGTCACCGGACCCGGCCAGAGCGTCGGCGCGCGCCTCGCCGAGCACCCCGGCGTCGACCTCGTCTCCTTCACCGGCGGGCTCGTCAGCGGGACCAAGGTGGGCCAGGCCGCCGCGGCGGGCGTCAAGAAGGTCGCCCTGGAGCTGGGCGGCAAGAACCCGAACGTCGTCTTCGCCGACGCCTGCGCGACCGAGGAGGGTTTCGACACCGCGGTCGATCAGGCCCTCAACGCCGCCTTCATCCACAGCGGCCAGGTCTGCTCGGCCGGTTCGCGGCTCATCGTCGAGGAATCGGTCCGCGAGCGGTTCGTGGCCGAACTCGCCCGCCGGGCCGCCCGGATCAGGCTCGGCCGCGGCACCGAGGACGGCGTCGAGTGCGGCCCGCTCGTCTCCGAGCAGCAGCGCGAGAAGACGGAGGCGTACGTCGCCTCCGCGCTCGCCGAGGGGGCGGTGCTGCGCTCCGGCGGCAAGCGGCCCGAGCCGTCCGACGTGCGGCCCGCCGCCGGCTACTTCTACGAGCCGACCGTCCTCGACCAGTGCCACCGGGACATGAAGGTCGTCCGCGAGGAGGTGTTCGGACCCGTCCTGACGGTGGAGACCTTCCGCACCGAGGACGAGGCCGTCGCCCTCGCCAACGACACCGAGTACGGGCTCGCCGGCGCCGTCTGGACCGCCGACGCGGGCCGCGCCCGGCGCGTCGCCGGACGGCTGCGGCACGGCACCGTCTGGATCAACGACTTCCACCCCTACCTCCCACAGGCGGAGTGGGGCGGTTTCGGAAAGAGCGGTGTGGGGCGCGAACTCGGCCCGGCCGGTCTCGCCGAGTACCGCGAGACCAAGCACGTGTACCAGAACCTGGCGCCCAAGCCGGTCCGCTGGTTCGCGGGCTGACACCGGTCCCCGCCCGGACCGGCCGCGGTCCGGCCCCCGACGCAACCCCCACCACCCGCACCCTGGAGCACGACCACATGCACGAGAACACGTACGACTACGTCGTCATCGGCGGCGGCACGGCGGGCTCCGTGATCGCCTCCCGCCTCACCGAGAACCCCGACGTCACCGTCGCCGTCATCGAAGGCGGTCCCAGTGACGTGGACCGCGACGACGTCCTCACCCTGCGCCGCTGGATGGGCCTGCTCGGCGGGGAACTCGACTACGACTACCCGACGACCCCGCAGCCGCGCGGCAACTCGCACATCCGGCACAGCCGCGCCCGGGTGCTCGGCGGCTGCTCGTCCCACAACACGCTGATCGCGTTCAAGCCGCTGCCGTCCGACTGGGACGAGTGGGAGGCGTCGGGGGCCGAGGGCTGGGGCGCGGTGCCGATGGAGGCGTACTACGCGCGTCTGCTCAACAACATCGTCCCGGTCGACGAGAAGGACCGGAACGCCATCGCACGCGACTTCGTCGACGCCGCTCGGACCGCGCTCGGAGTGCCGCGCGTCGAGGGCTTCAACGAGAAGCCGTTCACCGAGGGCGTCGGCTTCTTCGACCTCGCCTACCACCCCGAGAACAACAAGCGGTCGAGCGCGTCCGTGGCGTACCTGCACCCCGTCATGGACCAGCGGCCCAATCTGACGATCCTGCTGGAGACCTGGGCGTACCGGCTGGAGCTGGACGGGACTCGCGCGACCGGCGTGCACGTGCGCACCAAGGACGGCGAGGAGATCCTCGTGAGCGCGCGGAACGAGGTCGTGCTGTGCGCGGGCGCCGTGGACTCGCCGCGGCTGCTGATGCACTCCGGCATCGGGCCGAAGGAGGACCTGGAGCGGCTCGGCATACCCGTCGCGCACGACCTGCCCGGGGTCGGCGAGAACCTGCTCGACCACCCCGAGTCGGTCATCGTGTGGGAGACCGACGGCCCGATCCCCGAGAACTCCGCGATGGACTCCGACGCGGGCCTGTTCGTCCGCCGGGACCCGGAGCACCAGGGACCCGACCTGATGTTCCACTTCTACCAGGTCCCCTTCACGGACAACCCGGAGCGACTGGGCTACGAACGCCCGGCGCACGGCGTCTCGATGACCCCGAACATCCCCAAGCCGCGCAGCCGCGGCCGGCTGTACCTCACCAGCGCCGACCCGTCCGTCAAGCCCGCCCTGGACTTCCGCTACTTCACGGACGAGGACGACTACGACGGGCGCACCCTCGTCGACGGCATCAAGATCGCCCGCGAGATCGCCAAGTCCGAGCCGCTGGCCGGCTGGCTCAAGCGGGAGGTGTGCCCCGGCCCCGGCATCACGGACGACGAGGAGCTCAGCGCCTACGCCCGCCAGGTCGCGCACACCGTCTACCACCCCGCGGGCACCTGCCGCATGGGTGACCCGGCCGACGAACTCGCCGTCGTGGACCCCGAGCTGCGCATCCGCGGCCTCGACGGGATCCGGATCGCCGACGCGTCCGTCTTCCCGACCATGCCCGCCGTGAACCCGATGATCGGGGTGCTCATGGTCGGGGAGAAGTGCGTCGATCTGATCGGTGGTGGTGAGTGATGAGTACGGCAACCCTCCAGGAGAACAAGGCCGTCGAGCCCGTCTTCTCCGTGCACAACCTGTGGAAGGTGTTCGGCCCGAAGGCCGAGCGCGTCCCCGCGGACCCCGAACTCGCCGCACTCGCCCCCGCCGAGCTGCGCTCGCGCACCGGCTGCACGGCCGCCGTCCGCGACGTCGGCTTCGACGTCCGCAAGGGCGAGGTCTTCGTCGTCATGGGCCTGTCCGGCTCCGGCAAGTCCACCCTGGTCAGGTGTCTGACGCGGCTCATCGAACCGACGTCCGGCAGCCTCGCCATCGACGGCGAGGACGTCCTCGCCATGGACCGGACCCGGCTGCGTGAACTCCGCCGCCACCGCGCCGCGATGGTCTTCCAGCACTTCGGTCTGCTGCCGCACCGCACGGTCCTCGACAACGTCGCCTACGGCCTGGAGATCCAGGGCGTCGGCAAGGAGGAGCGCCGCGCCAGGGCCGCGGAGATCGTCACCAAGGTCGGCCTGGAGGGCCTGGAGCAGCGCAGGCCGGGCCAGCTCTCCGGCGGTCAGCAGCAGCGCGTCGGCCTGGCCCGCGCCCTCGCGGTGGACCCGGAGGTCCTGCTGTTCGACGAGCCGTTCAGCGCGCTCGACCCGCTGATCCGGCGCGACATGCAGGAGGAGGTCGTCCGGCTGCACCGCGAGGAGGGCCGCACGATGGTCTTCATCACCCACGACCTGAACGAGGCCCTGCGCCTGGGCGACCGGATCGCCCTGATGCGCGACGGCAGGATCGTCCAGCTCGGCACCCCCGAGGAGATCGTCGGCTCGCCCGCCGACGACTACGTACGGGAGTTCGTCCGGGACGTCCCGCGCGAGCAGGTCGTGACCGTCCGTACCGCGATGCGGGCGGCGTCCGCGCACGAGACGGGCAGCGGTCCGGCCCTGGCGCCCGACGCGACCGTGTCCCAGGCGATCGAGGCGGTGGCCCGGACCGGCGCCCCCGCCCGGGTCATGGACGGCGGCCGCTGTCTCGGCGTCGTCGACCACGAGCGCCTGCTCGGTGTCGTCGCCGGGACGCAGTCCGGTGCGGGTGACGCGGTACAGGCCGAGTCCGGTCGCGCCGACGCCGCCGGGTCCGGCTCCGGCCGGGACAGCGCGGCCGGAAGCGGGTCCGACCTCGGCGCGGCCACCGGAAGCGGGTCCGACCTCGGCGCCGCCGCCGGAACGGAGCAGGACAAGGAGGTGGTCTGATGGCCACCGTCACCGCGCCGCTCGCCCCTTCCCGGATCGGCGGACTGCTCAGACACCGGGCCGTGGGCAAGCTCCTGCTGCTCGCCGTCGCCGCGGCCGTCGTCGTACCCGTCCTCGACTCCCGCTGGGCCAGCGGCACCTGGCCGCACGCCCTCACCGTCGACCTCGGCGGGCCGCTCGGCCGGACCAGCGACTGGATCATCGACAACCGCGACAGCCACCCGCTGTTCCTGTACTTCTTCGGGTACGTCAGCAACGCCGTCGTCCTGGCCGTGCGCGCCGTCTACCTCGTGCTGCTCGCCGCCGGCTGGGCCGGCGTGACGGCCGTGGCGGCACTCGTCGCCTGGCGGACCGCCGGTGTACGGCTGGCGCTCGGCACGGCCGCGGCGTTCCTCGCCTGCGGCGTGCTCGGCATGTGGGTGCCCACCATGCAGACACTGGCGCTCATGGTGGTCGCCGTCCTCGCGTCCGTGGTCCTGGGCGCACTGCTCGGCCTGGCCGCGGGCCTGTCCGACCGCACGTACCGCGCGCTGCGGCCCGTCCTGGACACCATGCAGGTCCTGCCCGCCTTCGCCTACCTGCTCCCCGTCGTGCTGGTCTTCGGCATCGGCGTCCCCGCGGCCGTGCTCGCCACCGTCGTCTACGCCGCCCCGCCCATGGCCCGCCTCACCGCGCTCGGGCTGCGCGACGCGGACACCGGCGTGATGGAGGCCGTCGCCTCGCTGGGCGCCACCGCCCGGCAGCGGCTGACCACCGCCCGGCTCCCGCTGGCCCGCAAGGAGCTCCTGCTCGGCCTCAACCAGACGATCATGATGGCGCTTTCCATGGCCGTCATCGCGTCCGTGATCGGTGCGGGCGGTCTCGGTGACCGCGTCTACCAGGCCCTCGCCTCCGTCGACGTGGGCGCCGCGCTCGCCGCCGGCATCCCCATCGTGCTGCTCGCCGTCGTCCTGGACCGGGTCACGGCCGCCGCGGGGGAGCGGCTCGGCGAGTCGGAACGCGCCCTCGCGCCCTGGGCGTACGCCGCGGCCGCCGCCGTGGCCGTCGCGGTCGTCGGACGCCTCGCCGGCCGTCTCGACTGGCCCGGATCGTGGGTGGTGGGCATCGCCGAGCCCGTGAACCGGGTCGTCGACTGGATGACGAACCACCTCTACTCCGGCGTCCCCGTCATCGGGGGCACCGCCGACTGGGCGGGCCACTTCACGACCTGGGTCCTCGACCCGCTCCGGGACGGCCTGCTGTGGCTGCCCTGGTGGTCGGTCCTGCTGATCGTCGCCGCTCTGGCCTGGCTGATCGGCACCTGGCGCACCGCGCTCACCGCCGTCCTCGCCATGGCCGCGATCGGCGTGCTGGGCGTGTGGAAGCCGTCCCTGGACACGCTGTCGCAGGTCCTCGCGGCCGTGGCGGTGACCCTGGTGCTGGGCTTCGCCACCGGTATCGCGGCGGCGCGCAGCGAGCGCGTCGAGCGGCTGCTGCGGCCCGTGCTGGACGTCTTCCAGACCATGCCGCAGTTCGTCTACCTGATCCCGGTGGTGGCGCTGTTCGGCGTGGGCCGCGCGCCCGCCGTCGCCGCGGCCGTCGTCTACGCCCTGCCCGCCGTGGTCCGCATCACCACCCAGGGGCTGCGCGCGGTGGACCCCGCCGCACTGGAGTCGGCCCGCTCGATGGGCGCGACCAGCGGTCAGCAACTGCGCCAGGTCCAGCTTCCGCTGGCCCGGCCGGCCCTGCTGCTCGCCGTCAACCAGGGCGTCGTGCTCGTCCTCGCCGTGGTCATCATCGGCGGTCTCGTCGGCGGTGGAGCGCTCGGCTACGACGTCGTCTTCGGTCTGGCGCAGGGCGACCTGGCGACCGGACTGGTCGCCGGCGCCGCGATCGTCTGCCTCGGCCTGATGCTCGACCGGGTGACCCAGCCCACCGAACGCCGCGCGAAGAAGGGAGCGTGACATGCGATTTCGTACCACCGCCGCGGTGGCGGGCGGATCGGCGCTCCTGCTGCTGACCGGCTGCGGCGCCGCCGACATGACCAAGCAGGCCTCGCCGTTCGCGAACGCCCAGGGCACGAAGACGGTCACCCTGTCCGTGCAGTCCTGGGTGGGCGCGCAGGCCAACGTGGCCGTCGCCCAGTACCTGCTGGAGCACGAGATGGGCTACCGCGTCGACACCGTCCAGGTCGACGAGGTCCCCGCCTGGGACGCGCTCAGCCAGGGCCGCGTCGACGCGATCCTGGAGGACTGGGGCCACCCCGACCAGGAGAAGCGGTACGTCGACGACAAGAAGACGATCACGAAGGGCGGACAGCTCGGGGTGACCGGGCACATCGGCTGGTACGTCCCGACGTACTTCGCCGAGCAGCACCCGGACGTGACCGACTGGAAGAACCTCGACAAGTACGCCGACCAGTTGCGTACGGCCGAGAGCGGCGGCAAGGGCCAGCTCCTGGACGGCTCCCCGTCCTACGTCACCAACGACAAGGCGCTGGTGAACAACCTGAAGCTGAACTACCAGGTGGTGTTCTCGGGTTCCGAGGCGGCGCAGATCACCCAGATCAAGCAGTTCGCCAAGGAGAAGAAGCCCTTCCTCACCTACTGGTACTCCCCGCAGTGGCTCTTCGAGAAGGTCCCGATGACGGAGGTGAAGCTCCCCGCCTACAAGGAGGGCTGCGACGCCGACGCCGCGAAGGTCGCCTGCGCCTATCCGCACACCCCGCTCCAGAAGTACCTCAACACGGACTTCGCGAAGAGCGGCGGCAAGGCGGCGGACTTCCTGAAGAAGTTCAAGTGGACGACCGAGGACCAGAACGAGGTCTCCCTGATGATCGCCAACGACAAGCTGACGCCCGAGGAGGCGGCGAAGAAGTGGGTGGGCAGCCACGAGTCGACGTGGCGGGCGTGGCTGCCCTGACCCTGCCTGCTTCCGCAGCCCCCGCCGCCGGAGTCCCGTCGGCGGCGGGGGTCCCGCCCACCGCCGGCGTCCCGCCGACGGTGGGGGTCCTGCCTACCGCCGGAGTTCCGCGGCGATCTCCCCCAGGGCCTGAGCGGTCCGGCGCTGCAGTCCCGGCCCGAACGTGACGCGGGTGGCGCCCCGTTCGCCGAGCTCCGTGAGCTGCTCGTCGAGCGGGGCGTCGCCGGTCCTGGCGAACACGTTGACGGGCCCCTCGATCCCGGCGCGCAGCTGGGGGAGTACGTCGACGGGAGCGCCGATGGGGTACACGCAGTCGGCGCCCGCGGCGACGTACAGCGCGGCCCGCTCGATGGCCCGCTCCGGATCCGGGTCCCCGCACACGAACGTGTCGACCCGGGCGTTGACGAAGAGCCGGTCCCCGGCGGCGGTCCGCACCTCGGCCAGCCAGTCGGCGTGCCGGGCGGGGTCCTTGAGGACGCCTCCCGCCGAGTCCTCCAGATTGCAGCCGACCGCACCCGTCCCCAGGAGCCGCTCCACCAGTTCCTGGGGCGGGAGCCCGTAGCCGTCCTCGACGTCCGCGGACACGGGCACGTCGACCGCGCGGACGATCCGAGCGACCGCCGCGAACATCTCCTCGGCGGGCGTCGACCCGTCCTCGTACCCGAGGGAGGCGGCGACCCCGGCGCTGGGCGTGGCGAGCGCAGGGAATCCGGCGTCCACGAACACCCGCGCACTGGCCGCGTCCCAGGGGCCCGGCAGCACCAGCGGGTCACCCGGCGGGCGGCCCAGGTGCAGTGCCCGGAACGTCTCGGCCCTGTCCGTGCCCTGACTCACCACGCGGTGGCGCCCGGTGCGATGCGCCGGGTCACCATCAGCCGGTTCCAGCTGTTGATGGCGGTGATCAGGCCGATGAGATGCGCGAGTCCCGCCTCGTCGAAGTGCTCGGCGGCGCGCTCGTAGACCTCGTCCGGCACGAATCCGTCCGTCAGGACCGTGACGGCGTCGGTCAGGGCGAACGCCGCCCGCTCGCGTGCGCCGAACGCCTCCTCGGCCTCCTCCCAGGCGTTGAGGAGCTGGATGCGGTCGTCGTCGACCCCGTGCTTGCGGGCGAGTTTCACATGCATGTCGAGACAGAACGCGCAGTGGTTGAGCTGCGAGGCGCGGATCATGACCATCTCCGCGAGCGCCGGGTCCCCGAGGCCCTTCTTCGCGGCGGCGCTGAGCGCCTGCATCGCGGTCCGCACCTCGGCGTCGAGGTGGCTCGTCCGGGTGCTCCCGTCCGAGCCCGTCACTTGTACTGTCCGGCCCGGTAGTGTCCGGCCACCAGCCGGCAGGTCACGCCGAACCGGTTCCAGGCGTTGATCACCGTGATCGCGGCGATCAGCTGGGCCAGTTCGGCCTCCTCGAAGTGCTTGGCGGCCTGCTCGTACACCTCGTCGGGCACGAAACCGTCCGTGAGGACCGTGACCGCCTCGGTCAGTTCGAGCGCCGCGACCTCCTTCTGCGTGTAGAAGTGCTTCGACTCCTCCCACGCGCCGAGCTGGATGATCCGCTCGACGCTCTCACCCGCGGCGATCGCGTCCTTGGTGTGCATGTCCAGGCAGAAGGCGCAGTGGTTGAGCTGCGAGGCGCGGATCTTCACCAGCTCCAGGATCACGGGGTCCAGACCCTTCCGGGCCGCCGCGTCGAGCTTGATCATCGCCTTGTACACGTCGGGGGCGAGCTTGGCCCAGTCCAGGCGGGGGGTGTGCTCGGGAACGTATTCGGTGGTCCGGCCGGTGGTCGTGGTGTCGTCATGCGTCGTCATGTGTCCCGACACTACGGGCGGAGTAGCCCAGGAGTATGGTCCATTTCCATGGCAGAGTCACGGGCCACTTTGGGGGCCGAGGGATTCGACCTCCATGTCGAGCCGACCGGGTCCGGGGTGCGCAAAGGGCTGACGGACGCGTTGCGCGAGGCCGTCCGCAGCGGCCGGCTCGCGCCCGGCACCCGGCTCCCCTCCTCCCGGTCGCTCGCCGTCGACCTGGGCATCGCCCGCAACACGGTCGCCGACGCGTACGCCGACCTCGTCGCCGAGGGCTGGCTCACCGCACGCCAGGGCTCGGGTACCAGGGTGGCCGAGCGGACGGTCGTCCCGCCCGCCCCGGAGACGGCGCCGCGCCGCCGCGAGCAGGGGCGCCCCGCCTACGACCTCGTCCCCGGCAGCCCGGACCTCGCCTCCTTCCCGCGCACCGCGTGGCTCAGGGCGGCCCGCCGGGCGCTGACCGCCGCGCCGCACGAGGCCCTCGGCTACGGCGATCCGCGCGGCCGCCCCGAACTGCGCACCGCCCTGTCCGGCTACCTCTCCCGCGCCCGCGGAGTGCGGGCCGATCCGGAGCGCATCGTGATCTGCTCCGGCTTCGCCGACGGTCTGACGCTGCTCGGCACGGTCCTGCGGCAGCGCGGCGTGCGCTCCGTGGCCGTCGAGGCCTACGGGCTCGATCTGCACTGGAACCTCCTGCACCGTTCGGGCCTGCGGACCGTCCCGCTGCCCCTCGACGGACTCGGCGCCCGCACCGACGACCTGGCCGGGGTCGGAGCCGTCCTGCTCACACCCGCGCACCAGTTCCCCATGGGGGTGCCGCTCCATCCCGAGCGCCGTGCCGCCGTCGTGGACTGGGCCCGCCGCACCGGCGGCGTGATCCTGGAGGACGACTACGACGGCGAGTTCCGCTACGACCGCCAGCCCGTCGGCGCGCTCCAGGGACTGGACCCCCAGCACGTCGTCCACCTGGGCACCGCGAGCAAGTCCCTGGCCCCCGCGCTGCGTCTGGGCTGGCTGGTCCTGCCGCCGTCGCTCGCGCCCGAGGTCACCGCGCTCAAGGGCGGCGGGGGCTGGTCGACCGGGGCGCTGGACCAGCTCACCCTCGCGGAGTTCCTCACCTCCGGCGCCTACGACCGGCACGTCCGGGCGGCCCGGCTGCGCTACCGGCGGCGCCGCGACGCGCTGGTCGCGGCCCTCGCCGATCGCGCTCCGTCGGTCCACGCCACCGGAATCGCGGCCGGCCTGCACGCCGTCCTCAGGCTTCCCGCGGGCACCGAACAGTCGGTGGTCCGGGCGGCGGCCTGGCAGGGGCTGGCCGTCCACGGCCTGACGCGCTACCGCCACCCCGACGCGGCCACGGAACCGCAGGACGCGCTGGTGGTGGGGTACGGGACACCGCCGGACCACGCGTGGTCGGGGGCGCTCGACGCGCTGTGCCGAGCGCTGCCCTGACCTGGCTCCCGGCTCAGGCTCCCGTTTCCCGGCTCCGGCTCCCGGCCCCGTTCTCCGGCTCGCGGCCCGGGCTCCCGGTCCCGGCTCCCGGCTCCCGTTCTCCGGCTCGCAGCCCGGGCTTCCGGCTCCCGGCTCAGGCTCCCGTTTCCCGTTCTCCGGCTGGCGGCCCGGGCTCCCGGTCCCGGCTCCCGGCTCCCGTTCTCCGGCTCGCAGCCCGGGCTTCCGGCTCCCGGCTCCCGGTCCCGGCTCGCGACCCGGGCTCCCGGTCCCGGCTCCCGTTTCCCGGCTCGCGGTCCGGGCTCCCGGTCCTCGGCTCGCGGCCCGGGCTCCTGGCCCTGGCTGGCGGCCCGGGTTTCCGGTTGCCGCGGAGCCGAGGGGACTGTCGCGCTCTCTGTAGCGAGGGCTCGCCGAGGGGGGCCCGGAGCCTGCACCTGGGCCGGGCGGACGTGGACCGCTGCTGCCGAGCTGGCCGGGAGCGGCGGTGGCGTGCTCGCACCGGAGCCGCGACGCAGCGGACCCGCCGCCCGCCGAGGGAGCCGAAGCGGCTACGTCGATTCCTGCACCGGGGCCTCGCCGAAGCGGGCCAGCGCCAGCGCGCCCGCCACCGCGATCGCGAAGCCGAGGACCGCCAGCCAGGCGAGCCCCTCCCGCGTGCGGTCGCCCAGCCACGCCACGCCCACCAGGGCGGGCCCGATCGTCTCCCCGATCACCAGCCCGGCGGTCGCGGTCGTCACGGAGCCGCGCTGAAGGGCCGAGGTGAGCAGCAGGAACGCCGCGCCGCCGCCGATGAGCAGTGCGTACGTCGCCGGATTGGCCAGCAGCGCGCCCGGGTCGAGGTCGTCGATGAGCCGCACCGACACCTCGACCACACCGAAGCCGAAGCCGGCGCCGAGGCCGAGGACGAGCGGGCGCCCCCGCTCGGGCAGCCGCCCGCTCACGAGGCCCAGCAGCAGCACCCCGACGGCCGTGCCCAGCATCGCGTACTTCAGAGCCGCCGACCCCGGGCGGTCGCCCTCGGTGCCCGACGCCAGCCCCAGCATCGCGAGCCCCGCACACACCAGTCCCACCGCGCCCCACTCGACCCGGCTCAGTCGCACCCGCAGCAGCCGTGAGGCCACGACCGCCGTCACGGCGAGGCTCGCGGCGAGCGCCGCCCCCACCGTGTAGATCGGAATCGACCGGAGCGCGGCGATCTGGAGCAGGAACCCGACCCCGTCGAGCGCGAGCCCGGCCAGATAGCGCCATTGCCGCAGCGCGCGCAGCAACAGCGCCGCTTCCCCGCCCGGCCCGGTGCCGGCCGCCGCGCGCGCCGCCATCGCCTGGAGCACGGTCGCGGTTCCGAAGCAGACCGACGCACCAAGCGCGCACACCATTCCAAAGAGCACGAAGCGACTGTAGGGGAGCCCGCATCGCAGGGGGCCGTCGCACGCTCGTCCTGCGGTGCTCTCTACTCTGATCGCCGAACGTCCAAGAAGAAGCACAAACGAAGCAAAGTCGAACCGAACGAATCAACGGGGGAACGGACATGGCGGACACACGTCGTCAACTGCGCTCGGGCACCGTCGTGCTCGGCGGCATGGGACTCCTCGCCGCCGCACTCACGGCCTGCTCCTCGGAGCCGGACAAGCGCTGCGTCGACCGCGACAGCTACAACCTCGCCAAGGGCTACCGGGTCGTCGCCGACAAGAACTGCAAGTCCACCAAGGTGTCCGTCAACGGCAGTTGGTACTACGGCGGCAAGAAGAAGAGCGGCTGGGTCGACGGCGGCTCCTTCGTCAAGCCGAGCAAGGGTTCCGGCGGCTCCGGCGGCAGCCACAGCGGCGTCGACCGCGGCGGCTTCGGCAGCGGCAAGGGCAGCTCCGGCGGCTGAGCAGGAGACGTCTCGTGGAACGCCGCACCATCGCACCCCGCCCCGACTGGCAGCGGACCGTCGAGGAACAGGGCCTCATCTATCCGCTCACCCGCCACCCCGACGACTCCCTGCGCCCCTACTGGGACGAGAGCGCGTACTACGTCTTCTCGCTCCCCGAGGTCGAGGCGCTGGAGGAGGTCGTGGACGAACTGCACCGCATGTGCCTGGCCGCGGCCGAGCACATCGTCCGCACGGACCGCTTCGCCGACCTCGGCATCACCGACCCGCACGTCGTGCGGGCCGTCGCCGAGGCGTGGCGGCGGCGCGCCGAACTCCCCTCCGTCTACGGCCGTTTCGACCTGCGCTACGACGGCACGGGCCCCGCCAAGCTGCTGGAGTACAACGCCGACACGCCGACCTCCCTCGTCGAGGCCGCGAGCCCGCAGTGGTTCTGGATGGAGGACCGCTTCCCCGGCGCCGACCAGTGGAACTCCCTGCACGAACGCCTCGTCGCCGCCTGGAAGAAGCAGGCGCCCCTCCTGCCGCCGGGCAGCCCGCTGCACTTCGCGCACTCCTCCGCCGACGAACTCGGCGAGGACCTGATGACGGTCGCCTACCTCAAGGAGACCGCCGAGCAGGCGGGCCTCGACACCGACTGGATCTCCATGGAGGAGATCGGCTGGGACCCCCTCTCCGGCCGCTTCGTCGACAACTCGCTCCGCTTCATCCGCAGCTGCTTCAAGCTCTACCCCTGGGAGTGGCTCACGGCCGACCGCTTCGCCGGACACGTCCTGGACACCCTCGACAACGGCGGCGGCACGGGCACGACGCTGTGGATCGAGCCGGCCTGGAAGATGCTCCTCTCCAACAAGGCCCTCCTCGCCATCCTCTGGGAGCTCTACCCGGACCACCCGAACCTGCTCCCCGCCCACCTCGACGGCCCGCGCGAACTGGCCGCCGGCCGGGGCTACGTGGCCAAGCCGCTCCTCGGCCGCGAGGGCGCCGGCGTCACCGTGCACGAACCGGGCGCCGCCCCGGCCGTACGGACCGACGAGCCCTGCGTCTACCAGGAGCTGGCCCCCCTCCCGTCCTTCGACGGCAACCGTGTCGTCCTGGGCGCCTGGGTCGTCGAGGACGAGTCGGCGGGCCTCGGCATCCGCGAGTCGTCCGGCCTGGTCACGGACGAGTACGCCCGCTTCCTGCCGCACGTGATCCTCTGACGGCCCGGTGCGCGAACCCTGGCCCCGGGCGCCCGCCGACACGGGGGCCGGGGCCGAGCCCGTGCCACGGCGGGCACCCGCGCCGCACCCCCTAGGCCCCCAGCACCTCGCGGAGTCGGCCGAGCCCCCAGTCGAGGTCCTCCTCGGAGATGACCAGCGGCGGGGCGATCCGGATCGTGACGCCGTGGGTGTCCTTCACCAGGACGCCGCGGTCCACCAGCTTCTCGGAGATCTCCCGGCCCGTGCCGTACGCCGGGGCGATGTCGACGCCCGCCCACAGCCCGCGCCCGCGGACCTGCGTGACATGACCGGAGTCCTTCAACCGGCCCAGCTCCTGGTGCAGATGCGCACCCAGCTCGGCCGCCCGCCGCTGGTACTCGCCCGACCGCAGCATCGCGATCACCTCCAACGCCACCGCGCAGGCCAGCGGATTGCCCCCGAACGTCGAACCGTGCTCCCCGGGCCGGAACACCCCCAGCACGTCGGCGCCCGCCACCACCGCCGACACGGGGACGACCCCGCCCCCGAGCGCCTTGCCCAGCACGTACACGTCCGGCACGACCCCCTCGTGCTCGCACGCGAACGTCTTCCCCGTGCGGCCGAGACCCGACTGGATCTCGTCCGCGACGAACAGCACGTTCCGCTCGCGGGTCAGTTCCCGCACCCCCGGCAGGTAGCCCGGGGGCGGCACCAGCACCCCCGCCTCGCCCTGGATCGGCTCCAGCAGCACGGCGACCGTGTTCTCCGTCAGCGCCGCCCGCATCGCGGTCAGGTCCCCGTACGGCACGATCTCGAATCCCGGCGTGTACGGTCCGAAGTCCGCCCGCGCCTCCGGGTCCGTGGAGAAACTGATGAGCGTGGTCGTACGGCCGTGGAAGTTGTTCCCCGCGACGACGATCTTCGCCCTCTCCGCGGGCACCCCCTTCACGCGGTACCCCCACTTCCGGGCCGTCTTCACCGCGGTCTCCACCGCCTCCGCGCCCGTGTTCATCGGCAGCACCATCTCCATGCCGCACAGCGCCGCCAGCTCCCGGCAGAAGTCCGCGAACCGGTCGTGGTGGAACGCCCGCGACGTCAGCGTCACCCGCTCCAGCTGCGCCTTCGCCGCCTCGATCAGCCGCCGGTTGCCGTGCCCGAAGTTCAGCGCCGAGTATCCGGCCAGCATGTCGAGGTAACGGCGCCCCTCGACGTCCGTCATCCAGGCCCCGTCCGCCGTCGCCACGACGACCGGCAGCGGGTGGTAGTTGTGCGCGCTGTGCGCGTCGGCCGAGGCGATGAACGCCTTCGTCGTCTCCGTAGCGGTCACGCGATCTCCGTTTCTTGACGAGCGGCACGGGGCGACGCGCGTGCCCGCGCACGGGGCGGCACGTGCTGCCCGGACCGGGCGGCTCGCGCTTCCCGGACCACGGGCGGATACGTGCTCCCGGGCGGGGGACGGCATGTCCTCCCGGGCGGGGAGTGGCGCCCGCCGACGGTGGGCCCCGGCCTCCTTCCTACCGTCGCTCGCATGGTGGACCGGGGAACCCGCAGATCCGGCGCGCCCGGTAGGCTGACCGGCGGGGCCGTGACTGGCGCGCTGGGATGGGACCGACCATCGGGGAGCGGCCCCTCGAACTGTGTGCCGTGCGCCTGGGCCGACCCGTGAACGCTGAACACCACGTCCGGAGGCCGTCATGCCAGAGCCCCTTTCCACCGAGTCCACCGCGTTCCGCAGTGCCCTGGACGTGATCCGGGCCGTGGAGCCCCGCGTCGCCGACGCCATCGGCCAGGAGGTCGCCGACCAGCGCGACATGCTCAAGCTGATCGCGTCGGAGAACTACGCCTCCCCGGCCACGCTCCTCGCCATGGGCAACTGGTTCAGCGACAAGTACGCCGAGGGGACCGTCGGCCGTCGCTTCTACGCCGGCTGCCGCAACGTCGACACCGTCGAGGCCCTCGCCGCCGAGCACGCCCGCGAGCTCTTCGGCGCCGAGCACGCCTACGCCCAGCCGCACTCCGGCATCGACGCCAACCTCGTGGCCTTCTGGGCCGTCCTCGCCGCCCGCGTCGAGGCCCCCGCCCTGGAGCGCGCCGGCGTCCGCAACGTCAACGACCTCACCGAGGCCGACTGGGCCGAACTGCGCCACGCCTTCGGCAACCAGCGCATGCTCGGTATGTCCCTCGACGCCGGCGGCCACCTCACCCACGGCTTCCGCCCGAACATCTCCGGCAAGATGTTCGACCAGCGCTCCTACGGCACCGACCCCGCCACCGGCCTCATCGACTACGAGGCCCTGCGCGTCTCCGCCCGAGAGTTCAAGCCGCTCATCATCGTCGCCGGCTACTCCGCGTACCCCCGCCTGGTGAACTTCCGGATCATGCGCGAGATCGCCGACGAGGTCGGCGCCACGCTCATGGTCGACATGGCGCACTTCGCGGGCCTCGTCGCCGGCAAGGTGCTCACCGGAGACTTCGATCCCGTCCCGCACGCGCAGATCGTCACCACCACCACGCACAAGTCGCTGCGCGGCCCGCGCGGCGGCATGGTGCTGTGCGACGAGAGCCTCGCCGAGCAGGTCGACCGCGGCTGCCCGATGGTCCTCGGCGGCCCCCTCCCGCACGTCATGGCGGCCAAGGCCGTCGCGCTCGCCGAGGCCCGCCGCCCCGAGTTCCGCGACTACGCACAGGCCGTCGTCGACAACTCCCGTGCCCTCGCCGAGGGCCTGATGCGCCGCGGCGCCACGCTGGTCACCGGCGGCACCGACAATCACCTCAACCTGATCGACGTCGCCTCCTCCTACGGCCTCACCGGCCGTCAGGCCGAGTCCGCCCTGCTCGACTCGGGCATCGTCACCAACCGCAACGCCATCCCCGCCGACCCCAACGGCGCCTGGTACACCTCCGGCATCCGCATCGGCACGCCCGCGCTGACCACCCGTGGTCTGGGCACGGCCGAGATGGACGAGATCGCGGGCCTGATCGACCGCGTCCTGACCTCCGCCGAACCCGGCACCACGGCCAAGGGCAGCCCGTCCAAGGCCCAGCACGTCCTGGACGCGAAGATCTCCGACGAGATCGCCCACCGCGCCACCGACCTGCTCGCCGGTTTCCCGCTCTACCCGGAGATCGACCTCGGCTGACGCGCCTCGCGCGGGCTACAGATCGATCAGCTCCTGTCGTGGTTCCCGCGGCGGTCCGGCAGCCTCACGCCGGGCCGCCGCGCGGCGTATCAGGACGGAGCCCCCTGCACCGAGGACCAGCCCCGCCGCCAGCCCGGGTACCGCCCACCTCACGCTGTCCGCCGCGTCCGGCTCCGCCACGCGCCCCGAGGTGCTTCCCGAGCCGAACAGGTCTCCCTCCTCGTCCAGTTGGTCGAACACAGCGCGTGGGGCCCGGTGCCAGCGGATGTCGTCGTCCCGGACGTCGGGGGAAGGATCAGTCCGCACCCATGGAGTGCCGTCCGCGGCGACGAACACCTGGTCCTGACGCTCGATGGCGACATCGCCACCCGGTGCCCTGCTGGTCTGCGGCCAGCCCCCCACTCCTGTGAGCCCCCAGATCACGGTGGCCCGCACCTCGGGGAAACGGCCCTCCACCCATGCCTCGGGAACCCGCTCCGTCCCCGTGTACCGCGGGGAGAGCAGCCGCCACAGCCGTACGAAGTCCCGCTCCCCGGAGTGCAGCGAGGTCGCCCGTCCCGTGTCACCGGCGACGACCAGCGCCAGGTCGGGAGTGTCGGCCTTCGCCCGCGCCGAGCCGCGCGCCGAATCGTGCGCCGCATCCCGTGCAGAGGCCCGAGCGCCCGGAGCGCCGAGCGCGGCCGCCGCCACGACGACCAGTAACAGAAGCCACACCTGCCTCCGGCCCGTCCCCTTTCGCGTCCCACCGGTCCACAGCCTCGTGCCTTCGGTCCCCGCCCGCGTCCCGCCGCGCCACGACGCGACCCCGCCGGTCCACGGCCCGCTCCCGTCGAGCCGCGACCCCGTCTCGCCGAGCCACGGCGCCACCCCGCCGGTCCACAGCCTCGTCCGGGCCGGCCGGCGTTCCGACCGGGCGAGGCGCCCTCTGCTCGTGCCGGGTCGCCGCCCCCGCCGGGCGGGCCGGGACCTCTCCTGACCGATCCGGAATCTCATCCGTCCCCCTCTTCCCCATGCGTCCCCCTCACCCGTCTGCCCGCCTCCCCGCGGCTCCTCACATGTCCCGCAACTCCTGGTGAGGTTCACCCCCGCGAGGCCGCCACATCCGGGCCAGCAGCGCCCCGGCCGCCGCTCCGGGCAGAGCCCACCACCAGTCGGTGCCGTCGTCGGAGGCGGCCGCGGCCGGCCTCGTCGTCGTCCCCGCGCGGACCTCCCCGGCCGGGGTCGGGGTCGCCGCGCCGGCGGAGTCGTCCGCCGACTCCCACGCGCCCGGGGGGACTCCCGCCGCCCCCTCGGGCGACGGCTTGCCCAGGACGCCGAGCTTCTTGAACAGCGCCCGCACCTGGGCGGGGTGCGCGGCCTTGTGCCAATAGCCGTTCATGCTCCGGATATCGGTGGCCGTGTGTATCCAGACCTCCTTGCCGCGCGACGAGTCCGGATAGACGCGGTCGACCCGCCACGGCGACACGTCGTGCGCCAGCCACGTGACATTGAGCTGACGCCCGCTCGCCACGCTCAGGCCCGGCGGCTCCTCACGGTCGCCCGCGTCGGGCTCGCCCAGCAGGCGCGTCAACTCCCCGTACTCCTCGTCCGAGTAGTACAGCGAGGCGGTCTGCGCGCTCTCCGGCGAGACCACCAGCACGCTCGTCGGTCCACCGGCCGTCGCCGAGGGCGCCGCGATCAGCACCACCGCGAGTGCCACGGCCAACGCCCCCGCCACCGACAGCAGTTCACGAAGCCTGCGCATCCGGACCCCCAACCAGCCGGTCGCCCCGCGTGCGGCCCGCCCGCACGCGTTGTCTCACTTCTGGTACACCGCTCGACCCGCCGGGGTTCCCACTCGGCACCGACGGATTCGCGCGCTGCCTCACCCGTAGGAAACACGTGCTATTTCAGCGACTTGGCGATCGACACCGCCCGCTCCTTCGACGCCACGCCCTCCAGACGCAGGGTCACCTCACCGCCGGAGTGCAGCCACAGCAGCGTGGGTCCCGCGGTCCGCACCGAGCGGGTGAAGCGGTCGCCGTCGTCGTCGACCAGCCAGAAGCTCAGCAGATGCGGCTTCGCGAACCACAGGGCCTGGCGGCCATAGTCCTCGGGGGCGCCGAGCGCCACCCATTCCGGGGGCTCACGCACCGTCTTGGAGAAGCCGATGTCCAGCTGCGCGGGGTACTCGTCCAGCCGGACCGTGCGCCCGTGCTCCTGCCAGCACAGGCTCATCAGCAGCCGCCCCTTCGGCTCACGCGTCACCGTCACCGCGTCGGGCACGCCGAGGGCGCCGGGCACGAGCGGGGTGAACCCGGCCCGCCGGCCGGCCTGCGCCAGGGTCAGCGAAGGCCCGCACCCCGGTACCCGCGCGCCGGGCGAGGGCGCCGCCGACGGGTCGTACCGCACCTCGACCCCGCCGAAGCCGAACCAGCCGACGACCGCGGCGCGCACCGGAGGCGTGAGCACGAGAACCGTGAGCAGTCCGCACAGGCCCGCCGTCAGCCCGCGCCGGCGCGCCCGCGCCCAGCGCAGCACCGCCCGCATCCGGTCGCGGACGCCCGGCGGCTCGGTCACCGGGACCGCGATGTGCTCGGCGAGCATCTGCTCCAGCACCCGCTCGACCATCGACTCGCCGTCGGCCGCATCCGGCCGGTCCAGCGAGCGCCCGAGCGCCCGGAGCTCCTCCGGCAGCCGCGAGACGTCCTCGCCGCCCCGCCGCCTCCGGTCGCCGCGGGACCCGCCCCGACCGCTCCGCTCACTCATGCCCTTCACCCCCTTCCCGCTCCAGGGCCCCGAAGTCCGGCAGCAGCCGGCTCAGCTTGCGCAGGGCGCGGTTGAGCCGGGACTTCACCGTGCCGCGCGGCCAGCCCAGCGCCTGCGCCGTCTCGGGCTCGTCCATCTCCAGCAGATAGCGGTAGGTGACGACGAGGCGGTGCTCCTCGCTCAGCTGCTCCAGGGCGGCCAGCAGCGCCGTCCGGCGCTCCGTCTCCAGCGCCGCGACCGCCGGGTCCGCCGCTTCCGGTATCAGCGGCTCCGCCTCCACGAACGCGGCCTCCCGGCCCGCCAGGGTCCGCTGGCGCACCGCCGTCCGCACTGTGTTCCTCGTCTCATTGGCGACGATCGACAGCAGCCACGGCTTGAACGCCGCGCCGTCCCGAAAGCGCCCCAGCGAGCAGTACGCCTTGATGAAGGCCTGCTGCACCACGTCCTCCGCGTCCGCACCCGCCCCCAGCGCCCTGGCCGCCCTGATCGCGATGCCCGTGTGGGCACGGACCAGGTCCGCATACGCCTCCGGCTCACCGGCGCGTACGCGTGCGATCACCACGGCCTCGTCGACGACGATGCGGCCCCCCTCCCGCGTCCTCACACTCTTGTTACACCGCCGGAGGCGGATCGGTTCCCACCTGTTCCCGAGCAATGAGAGTCACCTGAGAGAATGGGCCCCATGGCCTCAGATCGTCCTCGCGTCCTCTCCGGGATCCAGCCCACCGCGGGCTCGTTCCACCTCGGCAACTACCTGGGCGCGGTCCGCCAGTGGGTGGCCCTCCAGGAGTCCCACGACGCGTTCTACATGGTCGTCGACCTGCACGCGATCACCGTGCCGCAGGACCCCGCGGACCTGCGTGCCAACACCCGGCTCGCCGCCGCGCAGCTGCTCGCCGCCGGTCTCGACCCGGAGCGCTGCACGCTGTTCGTCCAGAGCCATGTCCCCGAGCACGCCCAGCTCGCCTGGATCATGAACTGCCTCACCGGCTTCGGCGAGGCGTCCCGCATGACCCAGTTCAAGGACAAGTCCGCCAAGCAGGGTGCCGACCGCGCCTCCGTCGGTCTGTTCACCTACCCGGTCCTCCAGGTCGCGGACATCCTGCTCTACCAGGCCAACGAGGTCCCGGTCGGCGAGGACCAGCGCCAGCACATCGAGCTCACCCGCGACCTCGCCGAGCGTTTCAACGGCCGTTTCGGCCAGACGTTCACGATCCCGAAGCCGTACATCCTCAAGGAGACGGCGAAGATCTTCGACCTCCAGGACCCGACGATCAAGATGAGCAAGTCGGCGTCGACGCCGAAGGGCCTCATCAACCTGCTCGACGATCCGAAGGCGACCGCCAAGAAGGTCAAGAGCGCGGTCACGGACACGGACACCGTCATCAGGTATGACGCGGACCTGAAGCCGGGTATCAGCAACCTGCTGACCATCTACTCGACCCTCACCGGCACCGGTATCGCGGAACTGGAGCAGAAGTACACCGGCAAGGGCTACGGTGCGCTCAAGACGGACCTCGCCGAGGTCATGGTCGACTTCGTGACGCCGTTCCGGGAGCGCACCCAGCAGTATCTGGACGACCCGGAGACGCTCGACTCGATCCTGGCCAAGGGCGCCGAGAAGGCGCGTGTCGTCGCCGCGGAGACGCTCTCCCAGGCGTACGACAGGGTCGGCTTCCTGCCCGCCAAACACTGACGGCCGACACCGCTGCCACGGCAGCGGTGCGACCGCCCCTACCACAGCCCGTTCGGCAGTGCGTACGAGACGAGCGCGACACTCGTACGGCCGCCGCCGACGGGCCGTACCGCCGTACAGTCGATAGCCGGACCGGCCGAGCAGCCACCCCTGCCCGCGCCGGGGCGGCGGACCTCGAAACAACGACAGGAGACGACGTGGGGACCGTAACGATCGGCGTGTCGATCGCGGTCCCGGAGCCTCACGGCAGCCTGCTCCAGGAGCGGCGCCTGAGCTTCGGCGACGCCGCGGCTTCCGGCATCCCCACGCACGTCACCCTGCTGCCGCCGACGGAGGTCGACGACTCGGCGCTGCCCGCGGTCGAGGCGCACCTCACCGGGGTCGCCACCGCCGGGCGCCCCTTCCCGATGCGGCTGTACGGCACGGGCACCTTCCGCCCCCTGTCGCCCGTCGTCTTCGTGCGGGTCGTCGAGGGGGCAGAGGCCTGCACCCGGCTCCAGACGCAGGTCCGGGACGCGTCCGGTCCCGTCGCCCGTGAGCTGCACTTCCCGTATCACCCGCACGTCACCGTGGCGCACGGCATCGACGACGCCGCGATGGACCGGGCCTTCGAGGAGCTGTCCGGGTACGAGGCCCAGTGGCCGTGTGCCGGATTCGCGCTCTACGAGCAGGGCGCCGACGGCATCTGGCGCAAGCTGCGGGAGTTCCCCTTCGGCGGGACGCTGGTGCCGCCGCAGGCGGGGGCACCCGAGGTCGACAGCACGCTGCCGGCCCGCTGAGCGTCCTGGCCCGCTGAGCGCCCGGCGCCCGCCGGAGCGCCCCTCGGGACGTCGTCCGGGTGACCCCGCGGGTGCGTCACCGGACTCCCGGCCGCCGCGCGAGCACTCGGCACCCACGCCCTGCCGGGTCCGCGGCCCCCGCGCCTGTCCAAGAGCCCGACCCGGCGCCCGCGCGGGTGTCAGATCGGCAGTCGCCGGAACAGCGGGCGCGGCAGGTGCCGCAGGGCCGCCATCACGAACCGCAGCGCCCCCGGTACCCACACCGTCTCCGAGCGCCGCCGCAGACCCGTCTCGACGGCCGCCGCGACCGCCTCGGGGGTGGTGGCCATCGGTGCCTGCGGCAGCCCCGCCGTCATCTTCGTCCGCACGAATCCGGGCCGTACGACCATCACGTGCACGCCCGTGCCGTACAGCGCGTCGCCCAGGCCCTGCGAGAAGGCGTCGAGGCCCGCCTTGCTGGAGCCGTAGATGAAGTTGGAGCGGCGGGCGCGCTCGCCGGCGACCGAGGAGAGCACCACCAGGGAGCCGTGCCCCTGGGACTGGAGGGCCCGCGCCGCGATCAGGCCCGCGGACACCGCGCCCGTGTAGTTGGTCTGCGCGACCCGCGCCGCGGCCAACGGCTCCTTCTCGTCCCGTGCCTGGTCGCCGAGGACGCCGAAGGCGAGCAGCACCATGTCGATGTCGCCCTCCGCGAAGACCTTGCCGAGCACGGTCTCGTGGGAGGCGCTGTCGAGGGCGTCGAAGGCGACGGTACGGACGTCCGCGCCCATCCCGCGCAGTTGCCCGGCGGCCTGCTCCAGTTCCGGCGACGGGCGTCCGGCCAGCCACACGGTGCGGGTGCGCCGGACGATCAGCCGCCGCGCGGTGGCCAGCGCGATCTCGGACGTACCGCCGAGGATCAGCAGGGACTGGGGGATGCCGAAGGCGTCCTTCATGGCAGCTCCTAAGGGCGAGAGAGGGCGGGCGACGGGGCGTGCGCGGACGACGGGGACGGGGCCGCGAGGGGGGAGTGCGGGAGCGGCGGCCGGCGCGCGGGATGCGAGGACGGCACGCGGGACTAGAGGTCGAGGCGTCGGGACAGGTCGGAGGTGAAGACCCGCGCGGGGTCCAGTTCCTGCCGCAGGGCGCGGAACTCGGCGATCCGCGGGTACATCCCGGCCAGCAGCTCGGGGCGCAGCCGCGCGTCCTTGGCCAGGTACACCCGGCCGCCGGCCGCGGCCACCTCCTCGTCCAGTTCGTCGAGGAAGGCGCCGAGCCCCGTCAGGTTCGCGGGGACGTCCAGGGCGAGGGTCCAGCCGGGCACGGGGAAGGACAGCCAGCCGGGATCGGCCTCCCCGAAGCGCTTGAGGACGGCGAGGAAGGACGGGCACCGGCGCTCGGAGATACGCCGCACGATCCGGTGCAGGGCCTCCTCCTGTCCGTGTCCGACGACGAACTGGTACTGGACGAAGCCGCCGCGCCCGTAGACCCGGTTCCAGTGGGGAACCCCGTCGAGGGGGTGGAAGAAGGTCGAGATCTTCTGGAGCTCACCGGCACGCGCGCGTGGTGCCTTGCGGTACCAGAGCTCGTTGAACAGCCCCACCGTCGTACGCCCCAGGAGGCCCTCCGGCACGAACGACGGGGCGGACGGGAACTGCGCGGGCCGGAACACCAGGGGATGCCGGCGCGCGCGGGGCGGCAGCGCGGCCAGCGGCGCGTGCTCGCCCCGGGTCAGTACCGAGCGCCCCAGGGAAGCGCCGCGGGCGAGCAGGTCGATCCAGGCGACCGAATACCGGTAGCGGTGGTCGGTCGCGGTGAGGCGGGCCATCAAGTCGTCCAGGTCCGCGGCGCGTTCGGTGTCGACGGACATCAGCGCGGTCTCGACGGGCTGGAGCCGGACGGTCGCCGTGAGGATCACACCGGTCAGGCCCATGCCGCCGGCCGTCGCGTCGAAGAGGGGGGTGCCGTGGCCGACCGTACGGATCCGGCCGTCGGCGGTGAGGAGTTCGAAGGAGAGGACGTGGCGGGCGAACGAGCCCGACACGTGGTGGTTCTTGCCGTGGATGTCCGCGCCGATCGCGCCGCCGACCGTCACATAGCGGGTTCCGGGGGTGACCGGCACGAACCAGCCGAGGGGCAGCAGGACTTCCATCAGCCGGTGCAGGGACACCCCGGCGTCGCACAGGACGGTGCCGCCGTCCGCGTCGATCGCGTGGATCCGGTCGAGGCCCGTCATGTCGAGCACGGCTCCGCCCGCGTTCTGCGCGGCGTCCCCGTACGCCCGTCCGAGGCCCCGGGCGATGCTGCCGCGTGCCCCGCACGCCCGGACCGCGGCCGCCGCCTCCTCGTACGTGCGCGGGCGGACCAGACGGGCGGCGGTCGGGGCGGTGCGGCCCCAACCCGTGACGGAGACGGTGTCGGCAGGCATGACCGTGACCGTAGCGCCGACAAGGGTGCATAACACCGGAATCATCCCTTACCTCACGGCTCCTCACCGAAATGGGTGATTAATGGGATGTCGTCCAAGATTGCCGTAATTCTGCGGCCACTCCCTAGAAGAGTGAGATCGCATGGACGACCTTGACGACCGGGACGACCGGGACGACGTGGACCGACGGCTCGACATGGACCACCGGCGTGACGACGCGCACGGGCTCGGCGAGGACGTGGACCGTCGACTGCTGGCCGCGCTCCACGAGTGCGGTACGGAACATCCGCGGGTGGCGGCCGTCGCGCGCGCCCTGTCCTGGAGCGGCGAGCACGGCGCGCTGTGGCTCGCGGCGGGGCTCACCGGGGCCGCCGTCGACCGTGAGCGGCGGGCCGCGTGGCTGCGCGCGACGGCGCTCACCACGACCGCGCACCTCGCCAGCATGGGGGTGAAGCGGATCGTGCGCCGCCCGCGCCCCGCCCACCTGGTGCCGCTGGCTCGCACCGCAGGGCGCCACTCCTTCCCGAGCTCGCACGCCTCCTCGTCGGCGGCCGCGGCGGTCGCCTTCGGCGCGCTCGGCGCGTACGTGGCCACGCCGGTCGCCGCCGCGATGTGCCTCTCCCGGCTCGTCGTCGGCGTCCACTACCCCTCGGACGTCGCCGCGGGCGCCGCCCTGGGGGCCCTGACGGCCCGGCTGGGCGCCCGCTGGATCGGGGGCGGCCATGGCTGAGCGCACGGCGCTCCTGGAGCGCACACCGGCCGTCGCGGCACCGGAGCGGGGGCTGGGCGGTCTGGCCCGCGGCCTGCTCAGGACCGCTCGCCCCCGCCAGTGGGTGAAGAACGTGCTCGTCGTGGCCGCCCCGGCCGCCGCGGGACGGCTCTTCTCCGAGCATGCGCTCGTCCAACTCGCTCTCGTGTTCGCGCTGTTCACCGCCTGTGCCGCCGCCGTGTACCTGATCAACGACGCCCGGGACGCCGACGCCGACCGGGCCCACCCGGTCAAGCGGCACCGCCCGGTCGCCGCGGGCCAGGTCCCCGTCCCGGTCGCGTACGCAGTCGGAGGCGCCCTCGCGGTCCTCGCGCCGGCCGCCGCGGCCGTGCTCTGCTCACCGGCCGTCGCCGCGCTGCTGACCGCGTACATCGGCATGCAACTGGCGTACTGCGTCAGCCTGAAGCACGTCCTGGTGGTCGACCTCGTCGTCGTGACGACCGGGTTCCTGATGCGCGCGATGGTCGGCGGGCTCGCCCTCGGCATCCCGCTCTCGCGCTGGTTCCTGATCACCACCGGCTTCGGGGCGCTGTTCATGGTCTCGGCGAAGCGTTACTCCGAGGCCGTGCAGATGGCCGGGAAAGCGGGCGCCACGCGCGCGTTGCTCACCGAGTACACCACCGGCTATCTCCGCTTCGTGTGGCAGCTGGCCGCCGGGGTCTCCGTCCTCGGCTACTGCCTGTGGGCCCTCGAGGAGGGCGGGGTGCCGAGCACCGGCCTGCTCCCGTGGCGGCAGCTGTCGATGGTGGCCTTCATCCTGGCGGTCCTGCGCTACGCCGTCTTCGCCGACCGCGGCACCGCGGGCGAGCCCGAGGACGTGGTCCTGCACGACCGTGCCCTCGCGCTCATCGGCCTGGTCTGGCTGGCGATGTACGGGCTCGCGGTGGCCAACTGGTGAGCGTCGCCCAGCGGGGGCTCGGCCAGGAGCTGCTCGGCTTCGCCACCGCCGGAATCCTCGCCTACGCCACCGACCTCGGCCTGTTCGTCTGGCTGCGCGGACCCGTGGGGCTGGACCCGCTGACCGCCAAGGCGCTGTCGTTCGTGGCGGGCTGCTCGGTCGCCTACGCGGGCAACGCGCTCGGCACCTACCGGCACACGGCGGTGCGCGGCATGCGCCAGTACGCGGTCTTCTTCGCGGTCAACATCGCCGGAGCCCTCGTCCAACTGCTGTGCATCGCCGTCAGTCACTACGGTCTCGGCCTCACCTCGCAGCGCGCGGACACCGTCTCGGGGGCCGGAATCGGCATGGCGATCGCCACTGTCCTGCGTTTTTGGGGTACCCGAACATTGGTTTTCCGAGGTGAGGGCAGAGTCGGATCATGGACTGGCTGAAGAAGCTCCCCGGCGTGGGGCCGTTGGTCACACGCCTGATGGCCACGCACGCGTGGCGCTCCTACGAGCGTCTGGACCGGGTGAAGTGGACGCGGCTCGCCGCGGCCATGACGTTCATCAGCTTCGTGGCGCTGTTCCCGCTGCTGACGGTCGCCGCGGCGATCGCGGCGGCCACCCTCAGCACCCAGCAGCAGAAGGACCTCCAGGACAAGCTGGCCGAGCAGGTGCCCGGGATCTCCGACCAGCTGGACGTCAGCGGCCTCGTCCAGAACGCCGCCACGATCGGAGTGATCGCCGGCGTCTTCCTGCTGTTCACCGGCATCGGCTGGGTCGGCTCGATGCGGGAGTGCCTGCGGGCCGTCTGGGAGCTGCCGGACAGTGAAGAGAACCCCGTCCTGCGCAAGATCAAGGACGCGGGTGTGCTCGTCGGACTCGGCGGCGCGGCGCTCGTCACCATCGCCGCCTCCACCATCGCGTCCACGACGGTGGGCTGGACGGCCCGACGGCTGTCCATCGACGAGAGCGGCTGGGGCGAGACGGTGCTCCAGGTGGCAGCGTTCGCCGTCGCCGTGCTCGGCGGGTTCCTGCTCCTGCTGTACCTCCTGACGCTGTTGCCCGGCGTCGAGCCGCCGCGCCACCGGCTGATCGTCGCCGCGCTGATGGGCGCGGCCGGCTTCGAGCTGCTCAAGCTGCTGCTCAGCGGCTACATGCGGGGTGTCGCCTCGAAGAGCATGTACGGCGCCTTCGGCGTGCCGATCGCGTTGCTGCTGTGGATCAACTTCACCGCGAAACTGCTGCTGTTCTGCGCCGCCTGGACGGCGACGCCGAGCGAGGAGTCCCCGGCGGAGGAGGGCGCGCCGCCCCCGCAGGAGCCGGAGGCCCAGGAAGACGGAGGGGCAAAGGGCGGCGCGGCGCGTTCGCCGGTCAGCGGCGACGGCGCATCAGGTCGGGCAGCGGCCACCGGCGGTTGACGAGGAACACGCCCGCCGCGAGCAGGACGACGAAGCCGCCGGCCACCGCCAGCGCGATCCCGATGCCGCTCGAACCGCTCCGGGTGTCGGTGGCGGCCGCCACCGGCTTGCTGGACGCGCGGTCGTCCTCGGCGGTCCCGCCGGACGCCTTCGCACCCGGCTGCGCGGTGGTGTCGACGCCCTTCGGCGGCACCAGTTCACCGACCGGCTGGATCTTGCCCGCGGCCTGGAAACCCCAGTCGAACAGTCGCGCGGTCTCCTTGTAGACCTCGTTGTGTTCGTTCTTCTCCGGGTTCATGACCGTGACGAGCAGCACCTTGCCGTCGCGCTCGGCGACACCGGTGAAGGTGGCGCCCGCGTTCGTGGTGTTGCCGTTCTTGACCCCGGCGATGCCCTGGTACGTGGAGATGTCGCTGTCGCCGGTCAGGAGACGGTTGGTGTTCTGGATCTCGAAGGACTCGCGGCTCTTCTTGCCCTTCTTGTTCTTCTTCGTCTCGCCCGGGAAGTCGGCCCGCACCGTCGAGCAGTACTCCCGGAAATCCTTCTTCTGAAGCCCCGAGCGGGCGAACAGCGTCAGGTCGTACGCCGAAGACACCTGGCCCTTGGCGTCGTAGCCGTCCGGGCTGACCACGTTCGTGTCGAGGGCCTGGAGTTCGGTGGCGTGCGCCTGCATGTCCTTGACCGTCTGGTCGACGCCGTTGTTCATCGCGGACAGCACGTGCACGGCGTCGTTGCCGGAGCGCAGGAAGACGCCGAGCCACAGGTCGTGGACCGTGTAGGTCTCGTCCTCCTTTATCCCCACCATGCTGGAGCCCGAGCCGATGCCCGCCAGGTCGGAGGGGACCACCTTGTGCTCGGTGGACTTCGGGAACTTCGGCAGCAGCGTGTCGGCGAACAGCATCTTCATGGTGCTCGCCGGGGGCAGCCGCCAGTGCGCGTTGTGCGCGGCCAGCACGTCACCGGATTCGGCGTCGGCGACGATCCAGGAGCGTGCGGTGAGGTCCTTGGGCAGGACGGGGGCGCCGCTGCCGAGATCCACCTGGGTGCCCGGCCGGCCGAGCCGTTCGCCGCCGACGACCGACATGTCCGCCGGGGGAGTGGCGCTCGGGCTGGTGCTCGGTGACGGGGATCCGTCGGCGAGGGCCGGGGCGGCCGTCAGTGAAAGGGACAACAGAGCGGCTGAAGTGACCAACAAGGATCGCTTGACGGTCTTTTTGGTGGCGGGCACGGTCGAGAAAGTACAGGGCTCCGGTCGCGAAGTCCCATCACCCTCCCCACCCCGACACCGGGTCCCGGCCGACGACGGCGATACTGAACCCATGAAGCTCAGCCGCCCCGTGTCCTGGTTCCTGCTCGCCTTCGGGGTGTGGAGCTGGGTCATTTGGGTCACTTTCATCAAGAATCTGTACAAGGACGGCAGCGGGCTCGCGTTCGACGACGCGGGCGATCCGACGGCGTACTTCTGGGTGCACCTGACGCTCGCCGTCGTCTCCTTTGTCTTGGGGACGGTCGTCGGGGTCATCGGGTTGCGCGGGGTACGCGCTTTGCGCCGGACGTCATGACGGGGGACTCCGCGACGTGGTGATCGTGTTCGTACTGGTGGGTCTCGCCGTGCTGGCGGCCTTCGGCGCGCTGCACTGGTACGCCTGGCGGCGCCTCGTGCGGGACACCACGTCCGGGCCGGGGCTCGCGCGCCGTTCGGGCACCGTGCTCTTCGTCGCGGGACCGCTGCTGATGTTCGGCGCGATCGCGAGCGAGCGCGCGGGAGCGCCGTTCCGGCTCCAGCAGGTGCTGGCGTGGCCCGGGTTCCTGTGGATGGCGCTGTCCCTCTACCTGTTGCTGGCGCTCCTGGTGGGGGAGGTCCTGCGGCCGCTCGCGCGATGGGGGCTCACCCGGCGGAGCGCCGCGGCCGGGCAGTCGTCCGCCGCCGAGGACGGGGCCGCCGTCGCCGGGACACCGGCCGCGGTCGTCACGGGGGCGCGCGACGTCACCGTCGGCTCGGCGCCGGGCCGCGGCGCGTCCGAAGGCGCCGGCGCCGAGCCGGGTGCTCGCGCCACGGGCCTCGCCGACGCGCCGTCCACCGACGGCCCGGGCGACGGCCCGACCCCTGCGGCGGAGCCGGGCGCCGCGGGAGGATCCGCCCCGGACACGGCCGGAGCCACCGGGCCCTCCCGGCGGCTCTTCGTCTCGCGGGTGGTCGGTGGCGCAGCCGCCGCCGCGGCCGTGGGGACCGTCGGATACGGGACGTACGGGGTTCTGCGCGGGCCGGCGGTGAAGCGGGTCACCGTGCCGCTCGCCAAGCTCCCGCGTTCCGCGCACGGCTTCCGGATCGCGGTGGTCAGCGACATCCACCTCGGCCCGGTGCTCGGGCGGGGCTTCGCGCAGAAGGTCGTCGACACGATCAACTCCACACAGCCCGATCTCATCGCCGTGGTCGGTGACCTGGTCGACGGCAGTGTGAAGGACCTCGGACCCGCCTCCGCGCCCCTGGCCGGACTGCGGGCCCGCCACGGGGCCTTCTTCGTCACCGGGAACCACGAGTACTTCTCCGGCGCCGAACAGTGGGTCAGGCAGGTGCGGGAGCTGGGCATCCACCCCCTGGAGAACGCGCGCACCGAGCTGGCCGGATTCGATCTCGCGGGCGTCAACGACGTGCAGGGCGAGAGCGAGGGCCAGGGGCCCGACTTCGGCAGGGCGCTCGGGGACAGGGACACCTCGCGGGCCTGCGTGCTCCTCGCCCACCAGCCCGTACAGATCCACGAGGCCGTGCGCCACGGGGTCGACCTCCAGCTCTCCGGGCACACCCACGGAGGGCAGTTGTGGCCCGGGAACCTCGTCGCGGACGCCGCCAACCCGACGCTCGCCGGACTGGAGCGCTACGGGGACACCCAGCTCTACGTCTCCCGCGGCGCGGGAGCCTGGGGGCCGCCGACCCGGGTGGGCGCGCCCTCGGACATCACGGTCGTCGAACTGGCCTCCCGGCAGGCGTGAGAACCGGTTCCGGGACCCCGCGGGAACGGACTCCGGAGCAGGGCGGAAAGGGCCCCGGAGAAGTCTGTGGACCAGCTGTGAAACAGGCCTGAAATGAACGTTCGGATCCGCCCGGTCCAGGTTTCACAAAGCCCCTCCCTCGGCCGAAACACCTGTGGTTAGGTGATCCGCGTCACTAGGGGAGTGACTCGCGGTGGGCCTGGGGAGGGCACCGATGCGATCTGTTCGCATGCGGATTCTGGCGACGCTGCTCGTACTGGCGGGCGTGAGTGTGGGCGCCTGGCAGCTGTTGCCGGCGCAGGACGACGACGACCGGACCATCACGGTCGGGACGACGGACGCCGTCACCTCGCTCGACCCGGCCGGCGGCTATGACGCCGGCTCCTGGGCGCTGTTCAGCAACGTCTTCCAGTCGCTGCTGACGTTCGAGCCGGGCGGAGCGGCCCCCGTCCCGGACGCGGCGAGGACCTGCGGCTTCGTGGGCACCGGCCTGCGGACGTACCGCTGCACGCTGCGCGACGACCTGACCTTCCCGAGCGGGCGCAAGGCGACCGCCGAGGACGTCAAGTACTCCTTCGAGCGGGTCAAGCGCATCAACTCCGAGGTGGGCCCCGCCTCGCTCTTCGCCACCCTCGGCACGGTGGACGCGAGCGGACGGACCGTCACCTTCCATCTGTCGTCGCCCGACGCCACGTTCCCGTTCAAGGTGGCGACCGCCGCCGGTTCGATCGTCGACCGCGACCGCTACCCGAAGCGCACACTGCGCACCGACACCGGCGCCGACGGCACCGGACCCTACGTCCTGAAGACGTATACGAAGAACGAGCGTGCCGTGCTCCGTCCCAACCCCCGCTACAAGGGCGCCGTCGGCGAGACCGGCAGGCCCGTCGTGCTGCGCTACTACCGCACCTCGCAGGCGCTGGCGGACGGCTGGAAGGCGAAGAAGTTCGACGTGGCGGCCCGCCAGCTGCCCCCCGACCTGCTCGCCCGCCTCTCGCCGAGCGATCCCGGGCAGCGCGTCGCGGAGGTCGACAGCGCCGAGACCCGCAACCTCGTCCTCGACGTGCGGGCGGGCTCGCCGCTGCACGACCGGCGGGTGCGGCAGGCCATTGCCGCGGTCATCAACCGCGAGGAGCTGGTCAGCCGGACGTACAAGGGCACGACAGACGCGCTGTACGGGCTGATCCCGGCGGGCATCACCGGGCACTCGACGTCGTTCTTCGACGCCTACCCCGAGCCGGACCGCAAGAAGGCGCGGGAGCTGCTGGAGGAGGCCGGGGTCGAGCTGCCCGTGCGCTTCACCTACGGGTACGGCCGCGGCCGGGGCGCGGCCGGGCCGGAGGCCGCCGAGCTCAAGCGGCAGCTGGAGGCGAGCGGGCTGTTCCGGGTGACCACCCGGGGCTACGAGTGGGCCGACTTCCAGAAGCGGTACGCGGAGGGGAAGCTGGACGCCTGGGCGGTCGGCTGGGTCGCCGACTACCCCGACCCGGACACCTTCGGAGCCCAGCTCGTCGGCACCGGCAACAGCATGAAGAACGGCTACAGCAGCAAGGCCGTCGACCAGCTGATCCTGGACACGCAGCAGGCCGCGGACCGCGGCCGCACGACGAGCGACTTCCGGCGGCTGCAGGACGTGGTGGCCGAGGACGTCCCGCTGATTCCGCTGTGGCAGCGCAAGGAGTACGTCCTCAGCAGCGAGGACGTCGGGGGCGGCCAGTACCTGTCGGACGGGACCGGCGTGTTCCGGCTCTGGCGGCTGGGCTGGATCTGACCGCGCACGGGACACCGCGGGACCGCCCCGCGCCCTGTGTCACGGTGAGCCCGTCCCGCCTCCGACGACACGGCGGCCCGCCCGGGGTGTCCTCGGGCGGGCCGGCCGGCAGGGTGAGCGGCTGTGAGGTCTGTCGGGGCCGTCAGGGGGAGGGCGTTGACCCGTAGGCCGTCAGGAAGCGGTCCCGGAACGAGCTCATCTTCCACACCGGGGCGTCGTGTTCGGGCTGCAGCCCGTCCGACCAGCCCCAGTCGGCGATCCTGTCGAGGACCTTCGGGTCCTTGGCGACGATCGCGCAGGGGACGTCACGGCTGGCGTGGTTGCCGCTGACCCGGGCGATGGGCTGGTGGTCGCCGAGGAAGACCAGCACGGTGTTCTTGTCGCCGTACTTCACCAGGTAGTCGATGAGGCTGGTCACCGAGTACTGGATGGACTTCCCGTACTCCTGCTTCGACTTGGTGGAGTCGGTGATGATGTCCGAGGGCTTCTTGCCCGCCTTCTCGATGGCGTCGTAGACCGAGCCGTCGCCGACCTGGTCCTGCGGGACCGTCTTCGGGATCGGTGCCCACGGCTGGTGGCTGGAGGTCAGGATGATCTCCGACATCAGCGGCTTGTCGTGCTTCTTTCCGTGCACCAGGCGCTCGAACGCGGTCAGGGCGTACTGGTCGGGCATGGTCGACCAGCTGAACTTCGGTCCCTTGTAGCCGAGTTCACGGGAGTCGTAGACCTTGTCGAGGCCGTAGAACTTGGCTTCCGGCCAGGCCTTCTGGATGCCCGGCATGATGCCGACCGTGTCCCAGGCGCCCGTCTTGCGGAAGGCCTTGGTGAGGGTGAGGTGCTCGCCCGCGGTGACGGTGCGGTAGCGCTGCTGGTTGTTGATCCACAGGCCCGAGAGGAAGGTCGAGTGGCCCAGCCAGCTGCTTCCGCCGTACGTCGCCGAGGTGAGCCAGCCGCTCTTCGCCGCGAACCCGGCCTTGCGGAGCTTGTCGTTCTCGGCGGTCAGCGTCGCGTCGACGCCGGGTGCGATGACCGGATCCTCGATGGCGCTGCGGCCGTAGCTCTCGATGAACGTGATCATCATGTCCTTGCCGCGCAGCCCGGTCAGCAGCTGGTCCGGCGGGGTGTCGGCGAAGTCGTCCTTCTTGGCGATCCGGGCGAACGCCGCCTCGTCCCGCAGTGTGTCCCGCACGCGATGGGCACGGTCCTGGACGACCGCGGCCGTGTGGTCGGCGGCGATCGGTACGTCGGCGACCTGCACGCCGAGCGCCGCGCAGGTGATCCAGACGGTTCCCAGCACCAGTGTCGTCCGTGTCGAGGCGACGCTGTGCCGGGCCAGGAGGTTGGCGAGCCGGACCACCGCCAGCGCGGTCAGGGCGAGCACGGCGACCACCAGCGCCACGACGGCGACGACGATGGCGAGCGCGCCCCTGCCGCCCATCGTGTCCCGCAGATACGCCTCCGCGTCGCCGAACAGGCTCCAGTCGAGGACGACGTTGAAGCCCCGGCCCAGGTACTCGTTGAAGCCGATGTCGAGGAGGTTCAGGACCGTCAGCGCGCCCAGGCCGAGCCCGGCGAGCGCGGCCACGACGATCCGCGGGGTGCGCGGCAGGACGATCAGCACGGCGGCGCCGAAGATCGCCTCCGCCGGGAGGCGGGTGAACTCGGCGGGCCGGAAGTTGTCCACCTTGCTCGGCATCAGCAGCGCGAACAGCACGAGCGCGGCGGCCAGGAACGTCAGGGTCCACGCCAGGATGCGGGCCGCGACGGGGTGCTTCTGCCGCCAGCCGCGCCCGCGCCGCAACCGCCATCGGGAGCGGACGGGCGCCGGCGAACCGTCGGAGGCCTCGTCGTCCCCAGGGGCGAGAGCGGGGGCGGCCTCGGCCGCGTCGCTGTCACCAGGGGTGGCGTCGGCCGCGTCGCTGTCGTCGGGGGCGGCTTCGGCCGCGTCGCTGTCACCAGGGGTGGCGTCCCCCGAGTCGCCTTCATCGGGAGCGGCGTCGACCGAGGCGCTGTCGTTGCCGGTGGCGTCCGCCGTGGCGGGGCCTTCCACCGGGGCGGCCGGAGGGGTGCCGTCGTCCTCGGACGCGACAGCGCTCCCGGTGGTCTCACCGTCTGCGTGCGTGGCGACGTCGCCGCCCTCGGACGCGGGGGCCCCGGCGGTGTCACCGTCCCCCGCCGCGGTGGTGACCCCGGTGGCGGTGTCCGCGGGCGGCTCCGGCGCCGGCCCCGCCTGCGGAGTCTCCTCGTCCGTGTGCGGCAGCTGTCGAGAACTCGTGTTGGACGACAACCCGGCGGTCCTTCCGTGCGAAGCCCGGTGATGGCGCGGCGGACCCGGCTGGAGACGTCAGGGCCGCCTTCACCTGTGTACGGCGTCGTGGCTGCCTGCGTTCAATCGTCCCGGTCAGCTTCTTCCCAAGTCCGTTCTAGCAGGTCACCGCGTCGGCGGCGGGAGTACGCGGGGCCGTCACCGCACCGGCAGGGTCACCGTCACCGCCAGCCCCCGGCCCGGTGCCGTCCGCACCGCCACCTCACCACCGTGCGCCGTCACCACACCCTGCACGATGGCCATGCCGAGCCCGCTGCCCGCCCCGCCCCCGGTCCGGAAGAACCGGTCGAAGATGCGGGCGGCGTCCTCCTCATCGAGCCCCGGTCCCTCGTCCGCGACGCACAGACGGACCACCCCGTCCTCGCGCTCCACACCGAGCCGCACGGGCACGTCGACGGGCGTGTGGGTGCGTACGTTCCCCACGAGGTTGCCGAGCACCTGCCGCAGCCCCGACTCGTCGGCGTGCACGAGCAGCGTTCCGTCCGCGCCCACGGTCACCGGCCGCTCCGGCTGCTGGGCCCGCAGGTCCTCGGCGGCGTCCCGCACCAGCCGGCTCAGATCGATGTTCCGGAACCGCAGTTCGGGGCGCTGGTCGAGGCGGGCCAGGGTCAGCAACTCGTCCACCAGCCGTCCCATGCGGTCGACTTCGGCGTTCATCCGGTCCCAGGCCCTGCGGCGCTCGACCGGATCCGTCAGCATCCCCTTGTCGTACAGCTGGAGGTAGCCGCGGATGGCGGCCAGCGGGGTGCGCAGCTCGTGCGAGGCGTCCCCGACGAAGCGGCGCAGCTGGGCCGCGCTGCGCTCGCGCGTCCGGTACGCCGATTCCACCTGCTGGAGCATCGAGTTGAGGGCGATCCGCAGCTGCTCGACCTCCTGTGTCGGATGGTGGCTGGAGGGCACGCGCCGGGTGAGGTCTCCCTCGGCGATCGCCGACGAGGTCTCCACCATGTCCTCCAGCGGCCGCATCCGGCGGCTGACACCGATCATCGTGAGCACCGCGAGGAGCGCCAGCAGGAGGGTGCCGACGGTCAGATCGAGCCGGAGCGCCTTCGCTATGCCTTTGTGCAGGCCTTCCGTCGACGTGGCGAGCAGGACGTACGTGCCGTCGGTGAGGCGGGCGGCGGTCGCCCGGTAGGCGTCCCCGCGCACGGTCACGTCGTGCGGTTCCCCGGCACGGGCGAGCGCGCCGGGGTCGCCCACTGCGTCGGCGAAGGCCTTCTGGGTGTCGGTCGGTTCGAAGCCGCCGAGGGAGACCGCCCTGCCCTTCCCGTCGACCCAGGCGAAGACCGAGTCCGGTTTCGGGGACTGCTCGGTCGCGGGGACGAGCCGGTCGCGGATGAAGGCGAGGGTGCTCAGCGAGTCGATCTCCCGCATGCTGAGCCGGGCGCTGCTCAGCGACTTCCGCGTCTGGTCGAGCTCCGCGTCGACCTGGTCGAGCAGATAGTGCCGCATGCCCATGAGGCTCACGGCGGTCGTCACGACGATGCCGAGGGCCAGCAGGGCCACGTTCGCGAGGGTCAGCTTGCCGCGCAGGGAGCGCAGACCGTGCCGGCAGCGGGGGAGCGGGATGTAGGGCGGGAGCCGGATCATCAGGCGAGTCCGTAGCCGACGCCCCGCCGGGTCTGGATCAGCGGCGGGCCCAGCGGTTCGAGCTTGCGCCGCAGGTAGCTGATGTAGGTCTCCACGACGGTGGACTCGGCGGAGTGCTCGTACTGCCATACGTGGCGCAGGAGTTGCTCCTTGGGGACGATCCGCCCGCCGTTGCGGACGAGGAAGCGCAGCAGGGCGTACTCGGTGGGGGTGAGTTCGACCGTGCGGCCCGAGCGGTGGACGCGGTACGTCGTCTCGTCCAGCTCCAGGTCGCCGTAGCGCAGCGGCGGACGCTGCGGCAGGACGTCGTCGGAGCGGGTGCGGCGCAGGACGGCGGTGATCCGGGCGACGACCTCGTCGATGTTGAACGGCTTGGTGATGTAGTCGTCGCCGAAGCCGAGCGCGCCCACGATCTCGGCGGGGGCGTCCCGCGCGGTGAGGAACACGATCGCCAGGTCCGGTCGCCGTCCGCGCAGTTCACGGCCGAGCGCCCGGCCGTCGCCGTCCGGCAGCATCACGTCGAGCAGGGCCGCGTCGGGCCGGGTGCGTTCGGCGAGCGCGAGCGCCTCACGGACGGTGCCGGCGGTCATCACCTCGAAGCGGTGGTAGCGCAGGGCGATGGCGAGGACGTCCGCGATGCTCGGCTCGTCCTCGACGACGAGGACGGTGGCTCCCTCGTGAGCGGTCATGCCCCCAGTATCCGTACGCCCGTCGTCCCGCGGGGCGGCTCCCGCTTTGGAGTTCCTTGAGAGTCATGGGCGTGTCGTGTCCCCGCGCGCGCCGCGACACGGAGGGTGGGTGCAGGACCTGGGGGACCGACGGACCGATTCGACCGACGAACAAGGAGCGTTGAGCGTGACGGCATTGGCACGGTGGTGCTATCGGCACCGGCTGGTGGTCCTGTTGTTGTGGCTGGGGGGACTGTTCGGACTGGGCTTCGCGGCGTCCACCGCGGGCACGGACTACGCGAATGTCTTCTCCCTTCCGAACACGGACTCCAAGCGCGCGTACGACCTGATGGAGAAGGCCTTCCCGGACAGCGCGGGAGACACCGACACGGTGGTGTGGAAGGTCGACGAGGGGACGGTCCGGGACCAGGACGTCCGGTCCCGTATCCAGCCCGCACTGGACGACATCGGCAGGATGAAGGGAGTCGGAGGGGTCGCGGGGCCGTACTCCGGCGCGCAGGGCGCGGCGCAGATCAGCTCGGACGGGAAGATCGCCTACGCGCAGATCACCTTCGCCGAGCAGGCCAACGCCGTACCGAAGGAGCTCGTGCAGGATGTCCTCGACACCGCACAGGGAGCCGAACGCGGAGGTCTTCAGGTCGAGTTGGGTGGGCAGGCGATCCAGCGGGTGCAGGAGCCGCCCACCGGGCTCGCCGAGATGATCGGCATCCTGGCCGCGGCCGTCGTGCTGTTCCTCGCGTTCGGCTCGCTGTTCGCGATGCTCCTGCCGATCGGCGTCGCGATCTTCGGCGTCGGCACCGGCCTGTTCTCCACCCAGCTGATCAGCCACGTCACCGACGTGCCCGACCTCGCCCCGCTGCTCGCCACCCTGATCGGGCTCGGTGTCGGCATCGATTACGCGCTGTTCATCGTCACCCGGCACCGGCGCGGCATCCTGCGCGGCGCGGACCCGGAGGAGTCCGCGGTCACCGCCCTCAACACCTCGGGGCGGGCCGTGCTGTTCGCGGGCGGCACCGTGTGCATCGCACTCGCCGGGATGCTCGTCACCAATCTCCGCTTCCTGGACGGTGTCGTCATCGGCACCTCGCTCACCGTCGTCTTCAGCGTGCTCGCCGCGGTCACCCTGCTGCCCGCGCTCCTCGGCGTGCTCGGCACCCGGGTGCTCAGCCGCCGTCAGCGGCGCAAACTCGCCGCGACGGGGCCCGAGCCGGAGCGCACGAGCGGCGCGGCGGCCCGCTGGTCGCAGACCGTGCAGCGGCGCCCCCGCACGATCGCCGTCCTGGCCGTGGCCATCATGGCCGTGCTCGCGCTGCCGGTCCTCGGCCTGCGGCTCGGCGCCACCGACCAGGGCAACGACGACGCGTCGACGACGACCCGGAAGGCGTACGACCTGCTCGCCGAGGGCTTCGGCCCCGGCTTCAACGGCCCCTTGCAGGTGGTGGCGTCCAGCGGGGACACGGACACGCTGGTCAAGGACATCCGGGCGACCGACGGGGTCGCCAGGGCCGCCGCGCTGCCTCCCGCGAACGGCGTGACGGTCATCCAGGTGGTGCCCAGGTCCTCGCCGCAGTCGGAGCGGACCGACGAGCTCATCGACACGCTGCGGGACCGGGTGATCCCGGAGGCGGGGGCCCAGGCCCATGTGGGCGGGGTGACGGCCGTCTCCAAGGACTTCGCGACCATCACCGGCGACCGGCTGCCGTACTTCGTGGCCACGATCATCGGCCTCGGCTTCCTGCTCCTGCTGGTCGCCTTCCGCTCCCTCGTGGTGCCGCTGACGGCGGCGCTGATGAACCTGATCGCGGCCGCCGCGTCCTTCGGCGTCCTGGTGGCGATCTTCCAGTGGGGCTGGGGGCTGGAGCTGCTCGGCCTCGGCAAGGAGGGGCCGATCAACGCCTTCCTGCCGGTCATCATGCTGTCGCTGCTCTTCGGCCTGTCCATGGACTACCAGGTGTTCCTGGTGAGCCGGATGCACGAGGAGTGGGTGCATACGAAGGACAACGCGCGCGCCGTGCGCGTCGGCCTCGCGGAGACCAGCCGCGTCATCAACTCCGCCGCCCTGATCATGGTCTGTGTGTTCCTGGCCTTCGTGCTGAGCGGCGACTCGGGCGCGGCGATGGCGGGGGTGGGCCTGGCCGCGGCCGTCGCCCTCGACGCCTTCATCCTGCGTACGGCGCTGGTGCCGGCGGCGATGCATCTGCTCGGCAACGCCAACTGGTGGCTGCCCGCGGGGCTGGACAAGCGGCTGCCGCACCTGGCGGTGGAGCCGGCGGAGGAACTGCCCGAGCCCACCGCCTCCGTGGCGGCGGGCAGCGCGTCGGTGGTGCACGGCTTCGTCCGCGACGCGGAGGGTGCGGCGGTCGACGGCGCGGTCCTCACACTGCTGTCCAAGGGCGGACGCCAGCTGGACCGGGTGACGTCACTGGCGGACGGTTCGTACATCGTCTCGGTACCGGCCCCGGGTACGTATCTGCTCTCGGCGACCGCTCCGTCGTACGGGGCGCGGGCGCACCACGTGGTGGTGTCCGACGAACCGCTCGTGCACGACGTGGAACTGCTGCAGGGGGAGGTGGACGCGGTCAACTGAACGGCCGCGGTACCTGACGGCGACCGGGCCCGTGCCCGTGCCCCCTGCTGCGGGCACGGGCCCGGTCGCTAGCCCTTCTTCTTCGGCTTCGACGGGTCGGGCAGCGCCTTGGTCATGCCGGGCAGGAAGTCCGTGAACAGCTCGTGCACCTCGAGGACGAGCGGCCGCAGGACGCGGAAGCGGGCCAGGGAGACTCCGCGCGCGGTGAGGCGGGCGCCCCGCTCGGCGAGCCGGTAGCTGCGCTCACGTCCTTCCGTGCGGTCGAACACCCAGTACAGGACGAGTCCCATCTGGGAGAGCCACAGCAACTCGGGCAGCACGTCCCGCAGTTCCTCCGGCACCTTCGTCTTCGCCCCGGCGAGCACTTCCCGGTGGACGCTGATGGCCTCCACGCGCGCGTGCTCCGACTCCGGGGAGAAGGGGCTGAGCGGGCTGTCCGGGTCGGCCGCGTTCTTGAAGAACTGCACCGCGAACTCGTGGTACGGGGTCGCGATGTCCAGCCAGGCCTTCAGCACGCCGCCGATCCGGGCCTCCAGGTCCTTCTCGCGGTCCAGCACCTCCCGCACCGCCACCTGGTGCTCGGCCGCGATCCGGTCGTAGAAGCCCTGGATCAGGTGTTCCTTGCCGTCGAAGTAGTAGTACGCGTTCCCGACGGAGACCCCGGCCTCCTTCGCGATGGCCCGCATGGTCGTCTTGTCGTAGCCCCGCTCCTGGAACAGGCGCATCGCCGTCTCCAGGATCAGGGCGCGGGTCTGCTCGCTCTTCGCGGGGCTCTTGGCGGACCCCTTCTCAGGGCTCTCGTCGGGACCGGGGCGGTCTGTTGGTGCTGGCACGGGGACGAGCCTAACGAGTGGGCCCCGTGGAGCAGGCCCCGCTGTCGCAGGCGGGCGGCTCGTACCTCCACCCCGAGCCCGGGTCGTAACGCCATCCGTCGCCCCAGTGGTAGGCGCCGCCGCCCCACTGGCCGCGGTCGGGGGAGCCGGTCCACTGCCCGTTGTCGGGGGAGCCGGCCCACTGACCGTTCGCGTGGGCCCCGCGCCACTTCGCGGCGGCGAGGACCGCACCCTTCGCCAGCCGGGAGCCGGCCGGTGTGCTCAGCCGGTGCGCGAGCGGCCGGTGCTCGCGCAGCGCCCAGAGGGTCACGATCCAGGCGGCGGGTCCCTTGTAGACCTGTCCGCCGTCCCCGACGACGGTGATCTCGCCGAGGGTCGCCGCGTGATCGAGTTCCGGGAAGCGCTGCCGGGCCTCGTCCGACGCCGCCGGGACGAACCGGAGGGGGACCAGGCAGGGCTGGCGCGCCAGCCAGTCGCGGAGGAAGCCGCACAGCGGGCACTGCGCGTCGTAGAGGACGGTGAGCCCGAGGACCGGGACGCGCGCGGCGTCCCGGTCCCCGGTGGCGGCGGCGCCGGCCATCGGGGTCACGCCCCGGCCGTCGGCGCGACCCAGCCGGTGGGCGCGACGGGCGGCAGCTGCTCCCGCTCCATCACGCCGCGGCGCCGGATCTTGTTCAGCACGTAGACGTTGCCCAGGTGCATGACCCCGAGGACGAGCAGGACGACGCCGAGCTTGGTCGAGAGGGCCTCGAAGACCTCCCGGGCGTTGCCGATCGTCTCGTCCTGGTTCAGGTAGAGCGCGACGAAGCCCAGGTTGACCAGGTAGAAGCCGACCACCAGCAGATGGTTGACGGCGTCGGCGAGCTTCTCGTTGCCGTGCAGCACGTCGGCCAGGAAGATCCGTCCGTTGCGGCTCAGGGTGCGTGCCACCCAGACGGTCAGCGCGATGCTGACCAGCAGGTAGATGACGTACGCGACGACTGTGAGGTCCATGTCCCCACCCCTTCTTGAACGCGTTCAAAACGCTGTCGGGAATGAATGTAGACCTCCTTTTGAACATGTTCAAGTCGAGAGGTGGGTGTGCGGTCCACATGTGCGGGGACTCCCGTGCGCCACCGCTACGTCCGTGCGGCGCGGGCCAGTTCGGGCCGCTTGTTGTAGTCCGTGAGGCCCACGACATTGCCCCAGGGGTCGGCGATCTCGACGGTCCATCCGGTGGCGACGGGGAAGGGGGCGTCCAGCGGTCGGATCCCCGCCGCGGCGAGAGCGCTCGCCGCGGCGCGGGCGTCCCGGACCTCCAGCCACACCCGCGGCACGGCCCAGGGCGGCGGCCGGTGGCTCAGCCCCTCGTCCAGCCGCAGCAGCACGCCCGGCGTCTCGCCGCCCACCTTCAACGCGGCGATCCCGGCCTCGTCGAGCCGGAACGCCACCGGGAACCCGGCCAGCTCGTAGAAGCGGACCGCCTCGTCGAGGTTCCCGACGGGCAGCAGTACGTTGTCGATTCCGAGCAGTTCGTATGACACGTCATCTGACATGTCCTCAGGTTAGGGATCTCGGCCGGCCGCAGAGCAGAGCCGACCGTGGGCCCGGCCCGCGATCACCCATTGGGATGAGGGACTTCCGGCCCGTCCGTTGTCAGTGGCGTCTCGTACGGTCTTCGGCATGGGAATGGTGACGTTCGTCGACGAGACGACGAGTGGGGGCCGGAGCGCCGGCTGGGGGGTCGAGATCGCCGAGGAGCGGCTCGCGGTGCGCGAGCTGATCCGGCGCAGGGTCTTCCAGGAGGTCGCCGAGTACAACGCGCGTGCGACGGGGGTGTTCCAGGGACTGGTGCAGCCCGAGGACACCGAGCGCGTGCTGAACGGATACGCGTTGCGCACGCCCCGGCGGATAGACCCGCAGGCCCAGACGGACCTGGCCCTCGCGGCCTTCGCGGGGAACGGCTTCCTGGTGCTCGTCGGGGACCGGCAGCTGACCGACCTCGACGAGGAGGTCGACCTCGTCCTCGGCACCGAGGTCACCTTCCTGAAGCTCGTCGCACTGGTGGGGGGCTGACCATGACCGGCACGCGGTCCTACGAACAGCGCATCCGCAACCGGATCGCCGAGGACAACATGGGCAAGGTCGCCGACCTGGCCCTCAAGGCCGCCCTGGAGAACAAGGGCTACTGGGGCGGCGGCTGGGCGACGATGCTCGACCTGTTGCGCGAACTGCCCGTCGAGCGGCGGACGGTCCTCGCCGACGCCCTGGTGGCGCGCTACCACTCGGTCGGGGAGGAGTCCGTCGCCAAGAGCAACGCGATGACGCTGATCGGCATCCTCGCCAGAGACCTCCCCGGCGACCGGCTCGCCCCCGAACGTCTCAAGCAGCTCGACGAACTCGGCCGGCAGCACTCCTTCTGGTACGCGGCACGGCTCGACGTCCTGGCCGAGGCGGAGCTGGCCGCCGGACGCCCCCTCGCCCCTGCCGTCGTCGCGGTCTTCCGCCGCACCGCCATGGACGCGTACCGCTCCCACGACCTGGGCGAGCTGGCGAAGAAGCTCACCGAACCGGTCCTCAACGTCGGGGAGGAGTGGGCCGAGACGGCCATCGAACACCTCTCCGGGCCCGACGACCCCTGGCACGCACTGCTCACCCACGCCGTCTCCGCCACCGCCTCCAAGCCCAGCGCCACATGGGACAGGCGGGCCGCCGCGCTCATCGACGCCCTCGGCCCGGACCGCGTCCGCGACACCGCGCTGCCCTGGCTCGCCCTCGTCGGCCGCCCCCGGACCCTCCCGCTGGAGCGAAAGTCGTGGGAGGCGGACATCAACAACGCGTACGACCCCTGGAACGCGAACGCGCTGCGCGGCCTCGCCTGGCTGCTCTCCCTCCTGCCCGCCCACCCCGACACCGCCAGGGCGCTCGGCACGCTCGTCGAGACCTCCCTGAAGAAGGTCGCCGGACTCGGCCCGCGCAATCCGAAGGTCGCCAACGCCGGGGTCGTCGCCCTCGCACGCATCGACAGCGAGGCCGCGCTCGCCGAACTCGCCCGGCTCGCCACCCGGGTGACGTACAAGAACACGGCGAAGCTGCTCGACGGCGCCCTGGAGGCGCGGGCCGCGGCCCTCGGGTTGAGCCGGGAGGAGATCGAGGAACTGGCCGTCCCGGCGTACGGCCTCGACGAGGTCGGCAGGGCCGTGCACCGTTTCGGCGAGGCCACCGCGACGCTCGACGTCCTCGGCTCCCGGGCGGTGCTGAGCTGGCGCAACGCGGCGGGCAAGTCCGTGAAGGCGGTGCCCGCGACAGTGCGGCGCGACCACGCCGAGGAGCTCAAGGAGCTGAAGGCGGCGGTCAAGGACATCGACAGGATGCTGTCGGCGCAAGCGGAGCGTCTGGACCGGCAGTTCCTCGCCCGGCGCACCTGGGCGTACGGCCCGTGGCGCGAGCGCTACCTCGACCATCCTCTGGTGGGCACGCTCGCCCGCCGTCTCCTGTGGACCGTCGACGGCACGCCCGCCGGGTTCGCGGACGGCGAGCTGCGCACCCTCGCCGACGAGTCCGTGACCGAAGGCTCCGAAGTCGAACTCTGGCACCCCGTCGGCCGCGAGCCCGCCGAGGTCGTCGCCTGGCGGGACTGGCTGGAGCGGCACGAGATCACCCAGCCCTTCAAGCAGGCCCACCGCGAGGTGTACCTGCTCACGGACGCCGAGCGCACCACGGGCACCTACTCGAACCGTTTCGCGGCGCACATCCTGCGCCAGCACCAGTTCAACTCCCTCGCCGCGATCAGGGGCTGGCGCAACAAGCTCCGTCTGTGCGTCGACGACGAGGCGCCGCCCGCCTCACGCGACCTGCCCCAGTGGGGCCTGCGCGCCGAGTACTGGATCGAGGGCGACGGCGAGGAGTACGGCGAGGACACCACCGAGTCGGGCAGCTATCTGCGCCTGCGCACCGACCAGGTCCGCTTCTATCCGATCGACGCCCCGGAGAACTCGGCGCACTGCTGCGGCGGCGAGTACCGCATGTGGCTGCGGGACGGGCAGGAGCCGGTGGAACCCGTCCCGCTCACCGACATCCCGCCCCTCGTCCTGTCCGAAGTCCTGCGCGACGTCGACCTGTTCGTCGGCGTCGGGAGCGTCGGGAACGACCCGACCTGGCAGGACGGCGGCCCCGGAGGACGCTTCCGCGAGTACTGGACGACGTACGGCTTCGGCGAGCTGAACCAGAGCGCCGAGACCCGCCGCGCCCTCCTGGACCGTCTGGTCCCGCGCCTGGCGATAGCCGACCGCTGCACCCTGGAGGGCCGCTTCCTGCACGTCCGGGGCGAACGCCACACGTACAAGATCCACCTGGGCTCGGGCAACATCCTCATGACCCCGAACGACCAGTACCTGTGTATCGTCCCCAAGTCCGCCCCGGGAGCCCCCCAGACCGGCTACCTCCCCTTCGAGGGCGACCGCATGCTGGGCGTGATCCTCAGCAAGGCGATCCTCCTGGCCGACGACACGGGGATCACGGATCCTTCGATCCTGAGTCAGTTGTGACCGCCGGAGGCCGGCGTCCTCGGCAGGGAAGCCGGCCTTCCGGGAGGCCGAGGAGAGGTGTGAGCCGTAGAGCCCCATACTGAAGAGCGCTGAGGGGAGTATGGGGAGGGCGGGCTTCGTGCGTCGGCTGCTGGCGGTGCAGTTCGCACCGTGCGCCTTGTTCGTGGCCGGTGTCGTCGCCCTCGTGCGTGCGCGCAGTTTCCATGGGCGTAGTGATTGGCACGGGGTCGTGCCGGAGCGTCCCGAAGAGGTTCTCGGCCTTGTTGCCGGAATCGTCCTCGGTGCGGCACTGCTCGGTCTGTTGCTGCGGCCGTTCCAGGTCCGGGCGGTCCGCGTGCTGGAGGGGTACTGGGACCGCTGGCCACTCACGGCGCCGCTCGCGGGCATTCTCGTACGGATGCAGCGGCGACGCCGGAGGGTGCTGAGAGCGCGGGTGGACGCTACGCCGCGCGGCGACTCGGGTCGGCGGGTACAGGCCGACGCGTATCGCCGTCTTGCCGCCTGGCCACCTCCCGAAGCCCTGTTGCCCACCGCGCTGGGAAACGCTCTGCGCGCGGGAGAACTGAGTGCCGGAGAACGGTACGGGCTGACGACGCTGAGTTCGTGGCCGCGCATCTATCTTCAGGTCTCGGACCGCATGGCTGCCGTACTGAGCTCCACCCGGGACGCTCTCGACAGTGCGGTCAACCTGTGCTGGTCGTTCCTGGCGCTCACCGGGGCGGGTGCGACGGCGATGTACGACGAGCCGTCCCACTGGTGGCTGTGCGGAGCGGGTCTGGTCCTGGTGGCGGTCGCCTACAAGGGGGCGGTGACCGCCGCGCAGGCGTACGCGGGTCTGATGCATGCCGCGTACGACCTGCACCGCTTCGATCTGCTGGAAGCGCTCCACTACCCGCTGCCCACGCGGGAGGACGAGGAGGACGTCTTCGCCGGGATCTCGGCCCTCTTCGCCGGTGCGGAGCGACCCGACATCCCCTACTCGCACCAGGTGGAGCGGGACGGGGACGCGCGGGACGGGGACGGCGAACCCTTGTGAGGTCTACAGGAGACCGAGGAGTTCCTTGAGCGCGCTGACTCTGGCTGTGATCTGTTCTCGAGTGGGCGGTCCGTCCAGCCCGGGACCGGGGAGTATGTCGGCCGGACAGCGCTTGCCCTCGACGAGACCGTGCTGAAAGAAGGCGCGATCCCTTCGGAGGAATTCGATGACTGCGGCCTTGTCGCCTTTCTCCAGCAGCCCCCTCCAACGGCTCGGCGCACGGTAGGGATAGACGTCCACCGGGTCGGGGCGTTTTCCGCAGAGCGGACACTGGATCAACTGCACCGGCAAGCCGGGAAGAGCCACGTCATGCATCATGCTGGTCCACCTCCTTCAGCGACCGATGAGCTCTGATGGTCCTGTACCGCAGAAGCCAATGGCGCCAGCGCAGATAGGTGTTGAGTATCCAGGCCGTCTCCCCGACCGCGAACGCCGAGACAAATGCCGTTGCGAACCAGCGCCATACCGCAAGGTCGTTGTGGCCGCGGGGGACGAGGACGAACGCGACGCCGAAAGCGAGGAAGACGGTTCCCGCGTTGTATGCCATTCCCGCGTGTTCGAGCTTCTCCCTCCCCTTCTGGTAGTCCGTTGCCTGCTTCCCCACGGCGTCGGGGCTTGGTTGCCCCTGGGCGCTCCAGTTCTTGAGGTCCTCGTACGAATAGATCCATTGGCGTGCGTGATAGCCGAGTTGGATGCTCAACAGCAGCGCGATGACGGCCGCGACGAGGAGCAGCAACGCGGGTCCTGCGAAACGGATCTTTTCCGCGTCCGCGCAGACGACTCCGATCAGCGAGAGTGAACCGGCGGCGAGGAGCGGCGATGCGATGAAAAGCGCTGTCTCGGAAGCTCTCACCAGTCCCAGCGGTACTGGATAGGCGACTGGTTCGTAGTCAGAAGTCACTTCGGTATTCATGGACCCCCTCCCGTACCACCGGCCCCCGCGAAGGTCCGGTCGCCGAATTGGCAGTGTGACAGAGACCTGTCATCCGGGAAATACGGCCGACCACGTAGAAGAAGGCCCCGTCTCCAGGCGTATGCCGGATGGAGACGGGGCCTTCGATTCAGTTGTGACGCAAGGGAATTCAGAAGCGCCGAGTGATCAGCGCCCTCTTCACTTCCTGGATCGCCTTGGTGACCTCGATGCCGCGCGGGCAGGCGTCCGTGCAGTTGAACGTCGTGCGGCAACGCCACACGCCGTCCTTGTCGTTGAGGATCTCCAGGCGCTGCTCGCCCGCCTCGTCGCGCGAGTCGAAGATGAAGCGGTGGGCGTTCACGATGGCGGCCGGACCGAAGTACTGGCCGTCGTTCCAGAACACCGGGCACGAGGACGTGCACGCCGCGCACAGGATGCACTTGGTCGTGTCGTCGAAGCGCTCGCGGTCCTCGGCGGTCTGGAAACGCTCACGCGTCGGCTCGTTCGTGTCCTTCGTGATGAGGAAGGGCATGACGTCGCGGTACGCCTGGAAGAACGGCTCCATGTCGACGACCAGGTCCTTGAGGACCGTCAGGCCCTTGATGGGCTCGACCGTGATCGGCTTCTCGGGGTTGATGTCCTTGATCAGCGTCTTGCAGGCAAGGCGGTTCTTGCCGTTGATCCGCATGGCGTCCGAGCCGCAGATGCCGTGCGCGCAGGAGCGACGGAAGGTCAGCGTGCCGTCGACGTCCCACTTGATCTTGTGCAGACCGTCGAGGACGCGCTCCTTCGGGTCGATCTCCAGCTGGAAGTCTTCCCAGACCGCCTCCGCCGAGATCTCCGGGTTGAAGCGGCGGATCCGGAAGGTGACGGTGATGTAGGGAGAGGCGGCGGACTCCGCCTCGACCTTGTCCAGAACAGGGGTAGCCATCAGTACTTACGCTCCATCGGCTGGTAGCGGGTCTGGACGACCGGCTTGTAGTCGAGACGGATGGACTCGGTGCCGTCGTCGCCGACCTCGCGGTACGCCATGGTGTGGCGCATGAAGTTGACGTCGTCGCGGTTCGGGTAGTCCTCGCGGTAGTGACCGCCGCGGGACTCCTTGCGGGCGAGGGCGGACACGGCCATGACCTCGGCCAGGTCGAGCAGGTTGCCCAGCTCGATGGCCTCCAGCAGGTCGGTGTTGAACCGCCTGCCCTTGTCCTGGATCGAGACGTTCCTGTACCGCTCGCGCAGCTCGGCGATCTTCTCGACCGCCGTCTTGATCGTCTGCTCGGTGCGGAACACCATCACGTTGGCGTCCATGCACTCCTGGAGCTCCCGGCGGATCTCCGCGACCCGCTCGGTGCCCGTGGAGGCACGCAGCTGCTCGACCTGCGCGACGACCTGCTCGGCCGGGTCCTCCGGCAGCTCGACGTAGTCGGCCTTCGCCGAGTACTCGGCGGCGGCGATGCCGGCGCGGCGCCCGAACACGTTGATGTCCAGGAGCGAGTTGGTGCCGAGGCGGTTGGCGCCGTGCACGGAGACGCAGGCGACCTCGCCGGCCGCGTACAGACCCGGGACGACGGTGGTGTTGTCCGACAGGACCTCACCCTCGACGTTAGTCGGGATGCCGCCCATCGCGTAGTGCGCGGTGGGCTGGATCGGGATCGGGTCCGTGTAGGGCTCGATGCCGAGGTAGGTGCGCGCGAACTCCGTGATGTCGGGCAGCTTGGCGTCCAGCTGCTCCGGCGGGAGGTGCGTGAGGTCGAGGTAGACGTGGTCGCCCTCGGGACCGCAGCCGCGGCCCTCGCGGATCTCCGTGTAGATGGAGCGGGAGACGACGTCACGGGACGCGAGGTCCTTCATGACCGGCGCGTACTTCTCCATGAAGCGCTCGCCGTCCTTGTTGCGGAGGATGCCGCCCTCACCGCGGGCGCCCTCCGTCAGCAGGATGCCCATGCGCCAGATGCCGGTCGGGTGGAACTGGAAGAACTCCATGTCCTCCAGCGGCAGCCCGCGGCGGTAGACGGCGGCCTGGCCGTCACCGGTCAGCGTGTGCGCGTTGGAGGTCACCTTGAAGAACTTGCCGGTGCCGCCGGACGCGTAGATCACGGCCTTCGCCTGGAAGATGTGGATCTCGCCGGTCGCGAGCTCGTAGGCGACGACGCCGGCCGAGTGCTTGACCCCGTCGATCTCGGTGATCAGCTGGTCGAGGACGTAGAACTCGTTGAAGAACTCCACGCCCTCCTTCACGCAGTTCTGGTACAGCGTCTGGAGGATCATGTGACCGGTGCGGTCGGCCGCGTAGCAGGAGCGGCGGACCGGGGCCTCGCCGTGGTTGCGGCTGTGGCCGCCGAAGCGGCGCTGGTCGATCGTCCCGTCGGGCGTCCGGTTGAACGGCAGGCCCATCTTCTCCAGGTCGAGGACCGAGTCGATGGCCTCCTTCGCCAGGATCTCGGCGGCGTCCTGGTCGACCAGGTAGTCACCACCCTTGACCGTGTCGAAGGTGTGCCACTCCCAGTTGTCCTCCTCCACGTTGGCGAGCGCGGCGGCCATGCCGCCCTGCGCGGCGCCCGTGTGGGAGCGGGTCGGGTAGAGCTTCGTCAGCACGGCGGTGCGGCTGCGCTTCGTCGCCTCGATGGCGGCGCGCATGCCGGCGCCACCGGCGCCGACGATGACGGTGTCGTACTTGTGGATCTTCATGAGTGGTTGCCTCAGCCCCGTGCCTAGCGGATGTTCGGGTCGAAGGTGAAGATCACCAGCGTGCCCAGCAGGATCGTGAACACCGTGGCGGTGTACAGCAGGCCCTTCAGCCAAAGGCGCGTGTTGGCGCGCTCCGCGTAGTCGTTGATGACGGTACGCAGGCCGTTGGCGCCGTGCAGCATGGCGAGCCACAGCATCGCGAGGTCCCAGACCTGCCACCACGGGTTGGCCCAGCGGCCGGCCACGAAGGCGAAGCCGACCTTGGAGACGCCGCCGTCGAGGACGAGCTGGATGAGCAGGTGGCCGATGACCAGGACGACCAGGACGATGCCGGACAGGCGCATGAACAGCCAGCCGTACATCTCGAAATTGCCGCGGGTCGACTTCGGGGTCTTCTTGGTGCGCTTGCGGGGGGCCTCGATGACCGGGGCAGGGTTGTCGACGCTGTACGCCGAGAACGCGCCCGCGCCCTCGACGGGGCCGATGCCGGAAGCGGCGGTGTCAGTAGTGGACATCTGCGTCAGCTCCCGAAGACTTCGCGGAATGCGTGACCGAGGACGGGGTAGAGCGCCCCGGCCATCAGCACGATCCAGATACCGACGACGGACCAGAGCATCTGCTTCTGGTAGCGCGGTCCCTTCGACCAGAAGTCGACGGCGATGACGCGCAGGCCGTTGAGCGCGTGGAAGAGGATGGCGGCGACGAGGCCGTACTCCAGCAGCGCGACGATCGGCGTCTTGTACGTGGACACGACCTTGTCGTAGTCCTCGGGGGAGACACGGACGAGAGCGGTGTCCAGCACGTGTACGAACAGGAAGAAGAAGATGAGGACGCCGGTGACTCGGTGAGCCACCCAGGACCACATTCCTTCCCGGCCGCGGTACAGCGTTCCAGCCGGCACGGAAGAACCCTCCGGGAGCGGGGATTGGGGCCGCGCCGGCTTCTGTGTCGGTCGGGCCCGGCCGGGTACGGTCCACCGGCCCCGGCCATCGTAGCGACGACTTGTCGGAACGCTTACAGCGGCCCCGCTGGTGTGATCAAACAGGCAATCAAACAGGCACGTACGGGCTATCCGGGTGGCCCGAATCCTTCGATTCCGCCGTTTCCGGATGAGATCCCGACGAATCGTCGAACGTACGTACAAGCCGGGAGATGCGTCCCCGGGCGAGTCGCCTGAGCTCCTCGGCCGTCAGGACGCGCTCCTCCTCGGGCTCGTTCGCCAGGCGGGCCCGGATTCCGGCCAGCACCTGGTCGAGGGCCTCCTCCGGCCCGAAGCCGTCCAGGCAGATGACGAACACGTGACCGAATCGGCTCTCGTACGCGGCGTGCGCGGCGCTCAGTGCGGTGTGCGCGGCGGAGTACGCGCCGTCCGGGAGCAGGGTGAGCGACTCGCCGGCCAGCGCCTCGGCGAGGTCGGCGGGGGTCAGGTCGTACGCCGCCTCGTCGGCCGCGGCGAGCAGCGCGCCCAGGTCCGGGTAGGGCCGGTGGTCGGCCAGGCGCTGGGCCCAGCGCAGGCTGCCGCAGCAGGCGAGCAGGGCACGGGTGACCACGTCGGCGGGCGCGGCGTTGAACCGTGCGAGGCGGCCCGGGGACGGTGCCGCGCTCTTCTGCTCGGGGAGGGCGACCTGGCCGGGGAGGCGTGGGTGACGGTGCGACGGCAGCGTAGGTCCTCGGCGGTGGGAGAGAAGGTCCGGGCCGTGACGTCGTGGGCGTCACGCGTGTTTCGGCAGGGGAAGGAGTGAAAGTTGTGCCACTCACGCTATCGAGGTGTGCTGGAAGCTGTCCGATGGATGCCCGAATTTCACCCGCACGGGAGAGTTTCGGAATGTGCGGTGGACGGATGATGCGGGCTCTGGGCTTAGGTTCGCTGTGCAGTGGACCTCGGTGGCGAAGTGAGGGCAGCGTGATGCGGAACGTTCGCAGGGGTATGTGGGGAGCGCCCGGAGGGCCGGAGGTCTCCTCGATACCTCCGCGGCCGCCGCGCCACGCCCGGCGTGATCCGACGGCCCCACAGTTCGTCCGAACGGCGCAAGCCGCACCATGGACCGCCCCGCGAGGACACGCGGCACCAGGGATCGACCGTGCGCCCCGAGCGGCTTCGCGGCTCGCCCCGCGAGCGCACGCGGCACCAGGGATCGACCGTGCGCCCCGAGCGGCTTCGCGGCTCGCCCCGCGAGCGCACGCGGCACCCGGGATCGCCCTGCGAGGGCACGCGGCGCCTGCGCCCGGCGGCTCCCGGTGCGCGCCGGACGCCGCCGGTCCCTGCCGAAGCGGGGGCGCGGGCACGGGAGGTGAGCTGTGACCGGCCGCAGGCGGCGGGCGCCGGAGCGGCGGGCCCGGCGCACGGGCGCCGTCGTGGGCGGCGCGGCCGTGGTCGTGGCGGGCGCCGTCGCCGCGGCCTTCGCGTTCTGGCCCGGAGGCGACGGGGAGCCGACAGGGGCCGGGACGTCGACGGCCGCCCGGTCGGGCACCTCGCCCGGCGCGCAGCCCTCGCCCACCCGGTCGTACCCCCTGTCGCAGGCGCCCCGGACCATTCCCGCCGTACGTGAGCACACCCCGGCCCGGGGGCCCGGATGGCGTCCCGCCTCCGGGGCCCGCGTGGTGGTGCACGACGACGCACTCGCCGACGAGGGACGGCTGATCGCGGGAGAGCTGAAGCTGACGTACGCGGGGCGGACCGCGGCCAAGGACGGCGACGTGGAGCTCGGCCTCGACCACGGCAGCGCGGGCCCCGAGTCGTACACCCTGACCGTCAAGAACCGCCGGGTCACCATCACGGCCCCCGCCGAGGCTGGAGTCTTCTACGGCACGCGCACCCTCAAGCAGGAGGTGCACGGCGGCGGCACCGCGCCGGAGGGGGTCGTGAACGACCGGCCCGCGAAGGAACAGCGCGGGTTCATGCTCGACATCGCCCGCAAGCACTTCACGGCCGACTGGATCGAGGACCGGGTCCGTGAGCTGGGCGACCTGAAGTTCAATCAGCTCGGCCTGCACTTCTCGGACGACCAGGGCTTCCGCATCGAGTCGGACACGCACCCCGAGATCGTCTCGAAGGAGCACCTCAGCAAGGCGGAGGTCCGCAGGATCATCGACCTCGCGGCGAGCCGGCACATCAATGTCGTCCCCGAGATCGACTCGCCGGGCCACCTGGGCGCGGTCATCGCCGCGCACCCCGACCTCCAGCTGCGCAACGTGTCGGGTGTCGCCACGCGGGGCGCCGTCGACATCTCCGACCCCGCCGCGGCGAACCTGGTCGACGACCTGCTCAACGAGTACGCGGACCTCTTCCCCGGCCCGTACTGGCACCTCGGCGGCGACGAGTACCAGGCGCTGACGGTGTCGAACCCGGCGGCGTCCTTCCCGCAGCTGGCCTCCGCCGCCCGCACCAAGTACGGGCCCGGCGCGAGCGTCGCCGATCTGGCGACCGGCTGGCTCAACGACCGGGCCGCCGTCGTCCACGGCCACGACCGGACGGCACGGGCGTGGAACGACGGGTTCTTCCGCGGCGGCCAGGTCAAGGCGGACGCCGATCTCCAGGTGGCGTACTGGACGGGCAAGGAGATCGGGGCCCGGCTGCCGGTCGAGTACCTGAGCGAAGGCCGCAAGGTCATCAACTACAACGACGAGTACCTCTACTACGTCCTCGGCGAGCCGCAGACCTTCGTGTACCCGACCGGGCAGCGCATCTACGAGCAGTGGACCCCGCTCGTCCTGCGCGGGTCGACGCCGGTGTCCGCGAAGTACGACTCCCAGATCCTCGGCGGGAGTTTCGCCGTCTGGTGCGACCGCTCGACCGCCCAGACGCAGGACCAGGTCGCCGCCGGCATCCGCATGCCGCTGCGCGCGACGGTCCAGAAGCTGTGGGACCCCCGGAAACCGGCGCTGTCCTGGGCCGACTTCAAGGCACTCGCGAACCGGCTGGGCTGAGCACGGGCCCCCGACGGGGTGGACGGCCGGGCACGGCGAACCGTATGTTCCGCATGCCGTGCGCGAGGTCCTGGGGAGGGACCCGCCCGGTCTCCGTCTTCTGAACCCGTGGGGGGTCCCTCAGCCATGCTCTGCACGCATTGTCGGCACTTCGAAGCGACGGCCGGGGACGGCCTGTGCGACATCTGCATCGTCGCGACGGCCGCCCCCCAGCGGCCGGGCAGCGCACGGCGGTTCGCCGGCTCACAGCGGTCGGGCAGCTCGCAGCCGCCGGCCGCGCACCTGCGCTCGCCCGTCGGTCTCGCCCAGGCCACGGTCGTCATGCTCGTCGTGTCGGCCGCCGCAGGACTCTTCACCCTCTACTCGGTCTTCTCGGCGTACGGGCTCGTCAGCGACATCGCCGCCGGGGCGTTCACGGCGGTGGACCAGGACGACGTGGACCGGGCGGACCGGCTCCTCGTCGTCTCGGGCGGGCTCCAGTTCGTGCTGGAGCTCGCCACCGCCGTCGTGTTCGTCTGCTGGTTCCACCGGGTGCGGGTCAACGCGGAGGTGTTCGGTCCGCAGGAGCACCGGATGAGGCGCGGCTGGGCCGTCTGGGGCTGGTTCGTTCCCGTGGTGAACCTGTGGTTCCCGCGCCGTGTCGCCGCCGACGTCTGGGACGCGAGCGCACCGCTGCCGACACTGTCCCTGGCGGACGGGACGCGGATGCCCTCGTCGTCGCACCTCCTCCTCAACTCCTGGTGGCTCACGTGGGTGGCCGCCGCGCTCACCGACCGGCTGTCCAGCCGGTCCGTACGCAGCGCCGACACGCCCGCCGAACTGCGCGAGGCGATGGGCATGCTGGGAGTCGCCGAAGTTCTGTGGGTGGTGGCCGCCGTCCTCGCGGTGCTCTTCGTGCGGCGTCTGACCCGTATGCAGGACGACAAGGCCCGGCGCGGTCCGCTCGTCGCCGCGGCGGCCTGACCCGCACCGAATCATCCCTTTCCGTAGCCAACTGCCCATCCCCTGTGGTGTATTCGGCCCGAGTCGCCGAACCGAGACACCGGGGGGAACCGGCATGGGCTACTGGGGCTACTACGTCGTGGGCAGAAGCGAGGCACCGCTCGCGGAGCTGGACACGCTGGCCGGGGCGCGCGGCATGGTGCTGCGCGGGGAGGCGCCGGCAGGCTGGCAGGTGTGGGAGTACCCGGGCGGTGACGGGGACGTCGGGAACATGAACACACTCGCCCGGGAGACCGGCGCGCCCGCTCTCTTCGGATACGTCATGGACAGCGACTGCGTGGCCGTCGAGGCCGCCGCCCCCGAGAGCGGCGCGTGGACCACCTGCCTGGCGCGGGAGGCGATGGCCGGGTACCTGGGCGGCGGCGAGGACGAGCTCGGCGTCGACGACTACTTCCTCGAACCGGGCGACGCCGCGGCGCGGGCCGTCGCCTGGGCCGCCGAGGCCGGTCACGCGGTCACCGCGGAATCGCTGCTCGACGTGCTGACCGCGGGACCCGACCCGTTGGCCGAAAACCTCTTCTTCCGGTTCCTCGACCGACTCGGTGTGGTGCCCCTGTGACACTCCCGGACCGTCGCACGCAGTAAGGGGAAGTGCGGGCTCCGTGAGACAAGGGCGCCCTGTCGAGGCATTTCGAGGGAGGCGTGATGAGCCTGGTGGAACTGATCGCTCAGGCCGACGAGCGAGGTCTGGCGGCGAGCGGTCTGGCTTGTTTGGATCGGTGCGTGCCTCTGCTGGGCGGCGACGACGAGATCCTGCGGCCGTTGTGGGCGAGCCTGGCGGACGGGAACGCATGGGGCGACCGCCTGAAGGAGGCGCGCACCAGACTCGACGCGGACGCCCCCGAGCCGGCCGCGGCCGACGAGGACGAGGCCGTCGTGCTCGCCCGCCGCATGCTCGACGCGGCACCCGCCGAATGCTCCACCGCAGACCTGCGCCCCTGGGCCGACGCCTGTTCCGTCGCGGCCCTGCAGATCCACCGGCTGCTGGACGCCGCCGAGGACGGCGCGTCGTGCGTGACGTCCCGTCGCGAGGGCCGCACGGACGGCATGTCGCCGCTCGTCGCCGCCGAACTGCGCCGCCAGGTCACCGTCCTGGAACTGCTCGCCGACCACGGCACCGGAGGACTGCGTCCGGCCCTGGACGTGTCCACGGAGGGCCGGCGCGTGCTGCGGGCGGTGGTGTCGCGCAGGGCGCGGGGAAGGGCGTAGGCACGCGCACGCGCACGGGCCGGCCGGCGCGGACCGGTCCGGGAGGGTTCGGGCCGGTCCCGGCGCGGGCGGACGCGGCGTGGCCGCGGCAGGTCCAAACCCGTTGGCCTGAGGGGTTCCTGTGACTGTCCGGCGAGGGAGATGGCGGTCCTGAGCCGGTGTCGCGAACACCCACCGGGCGCGTGACGAATCCGGTCCCGACCACGCTCTTTGGAATGTGAACGCAATGAGTGTGGACTCGACTCGGGCAACGAGGCCCCCGGCGGCGGCGAAGCCCGTGCGCTGGGCGGCGGACACGGTCGCGACGATGCGTGAGGGCGCCCGGCTGCGCCTCGACTATTCGGCCCAGAGCCTGTGGCGCGTGGACCGGCTGATCGAGGAGATACGCCGGGAGGGCGCGCCGTTCGCCGCCGTCGAGACGGCGCTGCGCGGATTCGGCGCGTACGCCGGTGAGGTCGTCGTCAGGTGCACGGGCGGCGAATGGTGGGAGACGGGCGGCGACCACTGGCTGCGCACGCCCGACGGGCGCCTGTGGGACCCGATCGAGGAGGCCCGCCGCTGCTACGCGGGCGACGGCTCGCTGCGGCTGCTGTGCCGCGAGGCCGTGGGCTAGGGGGTTTCGTTCGGGCGTCGCGGACCCGGGCTGATCCGAACGAAACCCCCTGGCGGGTTCCGCCCCGTTCGGCGCGGCGGATTCCGGCAGAGGCGCGGGGAACACGAAGAGGGGGCCGTGCGACATACGTCCGTATGTCGCACGGCCCCCTCGTGGCCCTGACGGGGATCGCTGCCGCTACGGCGTCAGCGTCTGCCCCAGGTGGGCGCCCGCCGGAGTGCCGAGCATGGTCTTGCTGTACACCGTGGCCTGCGTCAGACCGAGGCCGGTGCTGTTGCTGGGCACGTACAGCAGGATGCCGTCGCCGCCGTCCTCGCCCTCGGTGCCGAGGACCAGGTCGGTGCGGCCGTACCCGGAGAGGTCGGCGAGCGAGACGGCCGAGCCGAGCTTGTCGTCGGTCTCGGTGGAGCCGGGCACCCCGGAGGTGTCCTGGGACACGGCGATCGCTCCGGACCCGGTCAGGCCCGTCGAGGTGCCCTTCAGCAGCAGGGTGGTGCCGGCGTTGGAGCGGTTGACCGACGAGCGCGTGATGTCCTCGTTCGGTGCGCCGGCGAGGACGTCCGCGTAACCGTCGAGGTTGTAGTCGCCGACGGACACGGACGAACCGAGCGCGTCACCGGACTCGTTGGCGCCCGGCACACCCGCAGTGTCCTGCTGGACCGTCGTCATGCCGGTGGTGGTGAAGCCGGTGGAGGTGCCGGGGACCATGGTGACCTGGCCGCCGGAGACGGCGCCGGACTCCGAGGTGTAGGGCTGGCCGATGACGATGTCGTCGTAGCCGTTGCCGTTCACGTCACCGGCGGCGATGGAACGGCCGCCCTTCACGCTGAGCGTGGAGACCTTCGTCAGGCCCGACGCGCCGCCCTTGAACCAGGTGACCCGGCCGATGCCGCCCGCGTCACGGTAGTTGAGGGCCACGTCCGTGTAGCCGTCCCGGTTGAAGTCGCCGGTGGCGGCGTCGGCGTAAGCGATCGCGCTCGTCGAGGTGGTGAGGGTGCCGGTCTGGGTGGCGCCGCCGGTGAGGCGGGCGTTCCAGTTGCCGCCCTTGCCGGTGCCCGCGGAGAACACGTCCGCCTTGCCGTTCGCGTCGAAGTCGCCGACCGCGACGGCCGAGCCGAGCTTGGCGCCGGCGGCGGTCACACCGGAAGTGGCGTACGAGAAGCCGGTGTTCAGGGCCGGACCGTAGAGCACGGTGACCGAGCCGCGGTCCGCGTTGCCGCTCGTGTCGTCCTCGCCGGGCGCGCCGACCGCGAGGTCCGCGTAGCCGTCGCCGTTCACGTCGCCCCACGCGGTGGCGGCACCCCAGTTGTCGCCCGCCTCGGAGGAGCCGGGGACGCCCGCGCTGTTCTGCGTGAGCGTCACCTTCGACGCCGGGACCGGGCCGTTCAGGCCGCCGGGCACCACGGTGAGGCTGCCGACGCCGCCCGACGCCTTGGGCGTACCGGCGACGAGGTCGTTGACGCCGTCACGGTTGTAGTCGGACGTCGGGATCGCGGAGTTCCGGCCGGCGCTCGCGGCGTACCTGCGGATCTCGGCGAGCTTCGGATAGAGGTTGGCGCCGGGGCACGCGGTGGCGTTGGTGTCACGGTGTCCGAAGACCGTCGGCAGCGTGATCGACGTGCCCTTGTCGACGAGGTTGCCGTCCTGGCCCTTGGGGCTGCCGGAGACCAGCGTCACCTTGCCGTTGGGGTCGACGCCGTACATGCCGAACTTCCAGGCGACGATGCGGGAGATGGCCTCCAGGCCCGCGCGGGTCGGCTTCGCGTTCTCGTAGTTGCCTATGTACGAGATGCCGACCGTGTTGGTGTTGAAGCCGATGTCGTGCGCGCCGATCACGGGCAGGTCCATGCCGCCGCTGCGGCCCTCGAAGATCTGACCGCACTTGTCGACGACGAAGTTGTAGCCGATGTCGAAGTAGCCGCGCGAGAAGTGCTCCTGCTGGATGGTGCGCATCCGGGCGCGGGACTCGCCGCAGGAGAGCTTGTTGTCGCTGTCGACACCGGTGTGGTGGACCACGGCCGCCTTGATCTCGGTGCCGTACGCGGGCGTTCCGTCGTAGTCGGTCGACGCGCCCCACTCCGCCTGGGTGATGACCGGCGGCTTGACCACCGTCGACGGGCGGGGCGCGGGGACGGTGTCGGTGGGCGACGGCGTCGGCGAGGCGGTGTCGGTCGACGACGGGCTCGGCGGCTCGGTGGTCGGCGAGGCGGTGTCGGTGGGGGAGGCCGTGTCCGTCGGGGTCGCGGGATCCGTGGTCGTCGGCACCGGGTCGGCCGGGGTCGGCGAGTCGGTCGTCGCGGGCGTGGTCTCCTCCACCGGGAGCGTGTACGCCGCGGGCTCCGTGCTCCGCTTCGGATCGGTGCCCGGGTCGAGCAGCCGCACGTCCATGCCCGCCGGCTGCCCAGCGGCCTCCGTGCCGTCGGCGCCGATCACGCGGACCTCGACGCCGTCCGCGTCGCCGGTCCACACGGACGCCGTGCCGCCGCGCTGCGCGGCCTTCCTGCCTTCCTCGCCGTCGGCCGAGAACGGGTCGTCAGGCAGCTTCTGCCACCCCGACCACTTGCCGGACTCCCGCTCCCGGTACCGCACCTCGGGCGTGCCCTTCGGCTTCGCGTCCGGGTCGCTCCAGGTCAGCAGTACGGCGCTGAAGCGGTCGGTGTCCTGCTTGCCGAGGCCCTTGCGGCCCGCGCCCTTGTCCTTGAGTTTGACCGTGTGCACGGCGGGCTTGCGTGCTCCGGCACGGTCGTCCGACTGTGCGGACGGGTTTGCTACGGCATAGGTGACGACGCCCGCGCCGCCCAGTACCACGGCCCCGATCGTCAGCCATGCCCTCCGCTTCAGAGTCAGCGGTTTGTACGCATGGCCAGTCCTGCGACTCAACTGCCCCACCCCTGGAAAAGATCTCTCGGAAACAAGTCCTCAGAAACACCACCCGTCACACGAGTGGTCCGATGAGTCACAGCGCACAGCGATCGCAAAGCGTCACCACAGGCGATGCGACCTGCGTCACCCCACCGCCCGGCCCTGCCCGGCCGGCACGGCAGGATCGACGAGATCGTCCTGCTGTGGCCGGTGTCCGTGGAGGAGCAAAGGGTGACCGATATGGCTGATATGTCCGAATGGGAGAGGCTCCAAGGGCTCGTGCAGGCACCGACCGGACCCGACGTGTCGGTCGACTGGGCGCGTATGAGCGAGTCCTGGGGCACGGAGTTCCCCCGCGACTACCGGCATTTCGTCGAGCGGTACGGCTCCGGGACCCTCCAGAGTTGTCTGGTGATCGAGGAACCCGAACCCGGAGGGGGCCGGCCGACGTCCGCGTTCGGCGGCATGCTCCACGAGACGGCGAACGCCGAAGAGGCATGGGTGAGCGCCCGGAAGCCGCCGGAGTGGGCCGGGCCGGCGCCCGTGCTGATCGCCTGGGGGGCCGACTCCAGCGCGGACATCCTGTGCTGGGACGCCTCCGGCGACGACCCCGACACCTGGCCCGTCCTGGTCTACAACAGGGACGACGGCGAGTGGGGCCGCTACAACTGCGGGATGGTGGAGTTCCTCTCGCGACTGCTGCGAGCCGACTTCGACGACTGTCCCCTCGGCGACCTCTCCCTCTGGGGAAGGTGGTCGGTGACCTTCCTGACCGAGCGCGAGCAGCAGCGTCTGCTGAAGGCGGGGCTGGATCCCTGGACCGGCGAGCCGGATCCCTACGCCGGCATGTTCGGCTGACCGGCCGCACGCCGCCGGCACCAGGGGCTTCGTCCGTCATCTCCCGGCGGTGAACGGCCCGTCGCACCGGATTCGGCGGCCGGGATTCCGATGTGTGCCGTTATGCCCGGGCGCTCGCGGTCGCGTCGGCGGCTGTTGTATAACCGGGCCGCAATCGAGCTCTCCCTCCCTGCCGAAGGGTTACTCCGTGCTGCCCGGAACACGTCTTCGCCCAGGAAAGCGGCGCACGGTCGCCGTGCTGTCGGTGGCGACCGCGACCGCGGTCGCCGTCTCCGGATGCTCGCCGCACGGCGGCGGCAAGCGGAAGTCGGCGGGCGAGCGCACCGCCTCTTCGCGGACGACGCGGGCCGCGGACGGGCCGACGGCCACGTCACGCCCCGGTGCCGGGCGCGGGCCGGCGCCGAAGCCGAGGACCGCGGAACAGTTCACCGCCAGGGCCCGCCAGGCCATGGCGGCCGAGAAGGGGTGGACGTTCGCCCTGCGCGGCAGCGAGACGCTCCTCATGCAGGGGCAGCGGCCCTCCACCGCCACGTACGCGGCGACCGCCGACCGCACCACGGCCCCCGCCGCGCTCCGGCAGAACGGCCTGATCACCACCAGCAAGGAGGTGCGCAAGCCCGAGCTGGTCTACGTCGTCGGCGGCGCCGGCTACGTCAAGGAGGGCGCCGAGGCGTGGAAGCAGGGGCCGCTGAGCGACCCCGACATCGCCAACGACGTCGAGGATCCCGTGGCCGAGCTGGAGGCGTTCGGCGCGTACGCGAAGAGCGCGAAGGTGCAGCGGACGGGCGCGGGCGGCCGTGACGTGCGCCTCCAGGTCTCCGCCGCCGGCTGGTCGTTGCCTGCGGCCCGCAGCCGTCCCGCGCTGAAACGGGCGGTCCGCGAGATGGAGCCCACGCTGGCCCAACTGCGGGACGCCGGGGTGACGGCGTCCGACGGCAGCATCACGCTCAAGAGTTTCACCGAGACATGGAACCTGGACGCGGCGCACGGATACCGGCTCGTCTCGCACCGCTACGCGTACACGTTCCTCGTCCCGTACCGCGGCGGAGACATCACGGTGAGCCAGGAGGTACGGGCCGACAACCACGGCGTGTTCACGGGCAGGGTGACGCTGCCCGCCGACGCCGGCCGATGACTTTCTCCCGGAGCCCCGGGCGCCGGGAGAGCGGCGCCGAGGACCCCGGATCCTGTGTCCGACTGTGTGAGCGAGCGTGGAGGAGAGCGGCCCGATGAACGGCACGGAGATCATCGATGTCGTGTACGGCGAGGGGTGGGACTTCGGGCGCGGGGCCGTGCTCGGGCCGATCGGTGCCGAGGCCGCCGCGGCCCGCGACGCCGCGGGGGAGCCGTACGCGGTGGTGTTGAGGCAGGCCGACAGCCTCGGGGCGATCGTCGCGCACGTGGACTGGTCGCACCACTACCTCGGCATCTGGGTGTCCGACCTGCACGGGCGGCGGTTCATGGAGGTGGACCTGCGGCGGCTCACGGCGGACCGGCTCTTCCTCGCCTGCCGGCGCGGCTGGGCGTACCCCGACGAGGGGAGCCCGGAATTCGCGGCGGACGCGGGGCGGGTGACGATCGAGCTGCGGCCGGACGGGCGGGGGACCCAGATCGTCGAACCGCAGGGCGACAGGGGCGGCTCGCGGCACACGACCGCGGACGTCCCCGAGGAACAACGATGGTTCCCCGTACCGGAGTTCGGACAGTGGAAGGGGCTGCTCGCGCCGCTCGGCAGCGATCACGCGCCCGGCTGCGAACTGCGGGAGGCGGTGGAGGTCGCCCGGACCGGCGAGTCCGGCGGTCCGAACTGGCGGGCGCCGCGGGGGATGCGGCCCCGGCACCTGAACGAGCTGTTCACGCCCGGCGCCCGCTTCTCGACGGACCGGCACGAGTACACCGTCTGGGACCCGATCCCGGCGGGGACGCTGCGGCTGCCCAGCGGACGGCTGGTGGCCCGCGACCCCACGTACAGGGAGTGCGAGCAGGACGGCGGGTTCACGGTGACGGTGGCGCCCGGCGACTATCCGGTGCAGCTCGCCTCCGCGGGGTACACGGCCGAGCACGAGGGACGGACGCTGATCCTCGACGAGTACACCGCCGCCCGCGTCCTCGTGTCCGGACGCCCGGCGGTGCGATGGGAGTTGGCGCTGCTCCCCGGACAGGACGAACGACTCCTGCGGGACGGGCAGTTCTACGGCTTCGGCGTCGACGCCGGCACCGGCGCCTTCGCCGACGCGAGCACGGCCGCGGACCTCGGCCGCAGGTTCTGGGACGGCCAGGTGGCGGGCGTGCTGACGGAGGACGACCACGGCATCGCGGTCGTGGACGACGCGGCCACCGGCACCAACCTGATCGCCTACCCGAGCGGCCGGGGCGACGGCGCCTATCCGGTGTGGATCGGCCGGGACATCGACGGTGAGGTCGCCTGCTTCGTGGCGGACATGCTGATCCTGAGCGGGGCGGAGCTGCTGCCGCGGGGGGCGGGAGAGGACCGGTCCACGCAATAGCCGGGACAGCCGGGTACGGCCCGCGGGAGGTCCGGCCCGGGAGGTCCGTCGGCGCGAGGGCTTCGGACGCTTGAGCCGGCCCAATAGTTGTATGAGGACGGGACTTTCCTCGCATGACCTTTGTCACTGTCGCCGCACGTGATGTTCGCGGCGCGCCTTCCGCTTGGTCTGGTGACCGGGGGAGTGGCGCGCTCGTGCGCGGTGGAGTGAGGAGCGGGAGCCATGGAGGAGCGGGGGCCGGCCGAGTTGCGGATGCGTCGGCACGCGGAGCGGTTCGTGCGACAGGTCACGGCGCGGAACCGGCTGCCGCTGGACTACTCCGTCAACAGCCTGCGCGTCGTCGACTTCATCCTGGACGGACTGCGCAAGGGCGGCTCCGATCGGGCCGCCGTCCAGCAGGTGCTGTTCGGGATCGGCGCCTACACCGGCGAGGTCCTGGTGCGGCGGGCCGGGGCGCGCTGGGTCGAGCTCGACGCCGGGCAGCGCGAGCTGTTCGGCCAGCCCTGCGGTGTGCGGATGCCCGACGGGAGGGTCTGGAATCCGCTGGGGAAGGTCGTCAAGCGGTTCGAGGTCGGGGAACGGGAGTCCGTGCGGACGTTCTATCTCCAGCTGCACGGGCGAGTTCCGCAGGTCAGGGCCGCGGTCGGCGGTGGCAGGCGGTCCGGGTGAAGGGGGCGTGGCCACCGTGCAGGAGCGGCGTCAGGGGGACGTGGGACGTGTGAGGTGCCTGACAGGCTGTGACATTTCTGTGCCGCCTGACGCAGAGGGGCGTGGAAGCGTGCACGCGGCCGACCGTGTCGCACGGCGTGAATCCGGACGATCTCGGTACAAAACGAGGACTGTGTTGGGTCTAGGAGGGGAACCCCGCCGCGTGCAGGCACGCGATGCGGAGCTGGGCGCGGCCGTCGCGCGGGCGCAGGAGGGGGACGAGGTCGCCTTCGCCGCGGCCTACCGGATCGTGCAGCCCGGACTGCTGGGATACCTGCGTGGGATCGTCGGCGACGACGCGGAGGACGTGGCGTCCGACGCCTGGCTGGAGATCGCGCGGGACCTCGGACGCTTCCGGGGCGACGGGGCGGGCTTCCGCGGCTGGACCGCGACCATCGCCCGACACCGCGCACTGGACCATCTGCGCCGGCTCAAGGTGCGGCCGCGGGCGACCGCCCTGGAACAGGACCTGCTCGAACTGCCCGGCGCGTACAACACCCACGACCAGGCGCTGGAGTCCCTCTCCACGCAGGACGCCCTGCGCATGGTGGCAGGACTGCCGCGCGACCAGGCGGAGGCGGTCCTCCTGCGTGTGGTCGTCGGACTCGACGGGCCGGCCGCCGCGCGGGTCCTGGGCAAGCGGCCCGGCGCGGTGCGCACCGCGGCCCACCGCGGCCTCAAACGTCTGGCCCAGCAGCTCGGCGTCGGTGGTGTGACGGATGAAGGCCCCAGAACGCTGGGGGAGTCGGGATGAACGGCAAGAAGTCCAAGAAGGTGTCGGGCAGGGATGGATCCGGACATGGGTGAACGACACGGTCACGGCGGCTCGTCCGACCGTCGGGTCGCGCACCCGGGCGAAGCGGGCCGGCCCGACCTCGGTGAGCTCCTCGCCTCCGCCGTGCGGGCGGAGACCGTCGACGCCGAGAGCGAGGCCCGTGCCGTCGCCGCCTTCCGTACCGCCCGGGACGAAGGCGCGCTGGCCGCGCGGACCCGGCGCCGCGACGACTGGCGGCCGCGCGAGCAGCGGCGGGCGATCCGTTCGCTGAAGGCCATGTGTGCCGTACTGCTGGCCAGTCTGACGCTGGGCGGGGTCGCGGTCGCGGCGATCGGCTCGGCGTCGGACGAGGACGGCGACGACCAGGGCAGGGCCACGGCGCGGCCGTCGAGGAGTGTTCCGGACCGTCCCGCCGCCGAGTCCCTCCCGGGGGAGTCGCCCACCCTTGCCACCCCGGACCCCTCCGGGCGGGGCCGTGCGTCCGCCCACCCGACGCAGGCCCAGGACACCGTCGCCCACTGCCGCGCCTACGACTCGGTGAAGGACCGGGGCAAGGCCCTGAACTCGACGGCCTGGCAGCGTCTCGTCACCGCCGCCGGGGGTGAGGACAAGGTCGCGGCGTACTGCGCCGAGCAGTTGGCCGACGCGCCCAGGAACGGGAACGGGAACGGGGCCGGGACCGGGAACACCAAGCAGCCGGGCGCCACGCAGGGGCCGGCCTCGCCCGCGACCGCGTCGCCGACGAAACCGGCGAAGTCCAACGGCAAGCCGTAGCACCGTTCGCAAGCGTCCCGTTCAGACCCGCGCGGTCCGCAGAGCCAGATCGCTCACAAGGTCCACGCGTCCCGCGAAGCCCGGGTGGCCGACGCGATGCACCGGCTCACGCGGCGCGCCCGGCGCGTCGGCGCAACCGAGCGCCGGCCACCCGCCGCGGGCCGGCGACCGGCACGGCCCGAGGGCGCGATCCGGCCATGCGCCGCGGGCGCGGACCGGCATTCCGCAGGCGCGGGCGGACCCTCCGACGACGTGGACGGACCCGGCGAGGGCGTGAACGGGCGTGCCCCGAAGACGAAAAGAGGCGCCCCGTGACCACGCAGGCGCCTTGGCCGATGGCAACGGCCGGGGCCGCCACCCCCCACAGGAGAGGCCCCGGCCGTCGCGCGGCACGGGCCGCGCGGCGGCCCGTACTCTCTACAGCGCCGCGGCTGCGTTTTGTGTCACACCTCTCTGCGTCACGACTTAGTTGCATGCTGTACGAACATGGACGAGCAGCGGTTTCACGCCGTAACGTGCCTTTCGCGCCGGAGTGCGGGGGACGACGGGCCGCCGCAGCCGACCGCGGTCCTGGAACCGCGGCCGACGAACGACGACCACGACGGCGAGAACCCGGCCCGCGAGAGCGGCGCCGGCTTAGGCGCAAGAGAGGCGCGGTGCTGGGGGACGACGCGGAGCTGACCGCCGCGGTGCTTGCTGCACAGGACGGGGACGAGACCGCGTTCCGGACTGTGTACCGCACGGTGCACCCACGGCTGCTCGGATATGTACGGACGCTGGTCGGTGAGGCGGACGCGGAAGACGTCACGTCCGAGGCCTGGTTGCAGATCGCGCGCGACCTGGAGCGGTTCAGCGGCGATGCCGACCGGTTCCGCGGGTGGGCCGCCCGTATCGCCCGCAACCGGGCGCTCGACCACGTACGGATGCGCGGGCGGCGACCCGCGATAGGCGGCGACGAGACCGAACTGACCGGCAGGGCCGCCGAGTCCGACACGGCGGGCGAGGCCATCGAGGCCCTCGCCACCGACAGCACCCTCTCGCTGATAGCCCAGCTCCCGCAGGACCAGGCGGAGGCCGTCGTCCTGCGCGTCGTCGTCGGCCTGGACGCCAAGTCCGCCGCGGAGACCCTCGGCAAGCGCCCGGGCGCGGTCCGCACGGCGGCGCACCGCGGCCTGAAGCGGCTCGCGGAACTGCTCGCCGGCGACGCGGACACCGGCGGCGGACTCGGTGCCGTTCCCCCACAAAGAGGATCGCGCACACGCGCGGTGACGTCCGCGGGTGTGACGCATACGCGTTCGCGGACGCAGAAGGACATGTGATGGCCGACGAGCAGTACAGGTGGCTGAACCGCGAAGCGGCGGAGCGATTGCTGCGCGGTGAGCCGCTGGAAGCCGTCGACGCCGACTCCCGGGCCCAGGCGGAGCGGCTCGCCGACGCGCTCGGAACGCTGTCCCCGGGAACCGTGCCTAACGGCAGTGAACTCCCGGGCGAGGAAGCCGCGTTGGCCGCCTTCCGCAAGGCGCGTACCAGCGGGGACGGTGAGGCCGTGCAGCTCGGCCGCCGTGCCCTCGCCCGCCCCGGGGCGCATGCGGCGGACGCCGGACTCGTACGGATCGGGCGGCCCGGTGTGGGCCGCCGCGGGGTTCGCTGGGGCCGTCCCGTGCGGGTCGGGCTCGCCGCGGCGCTGGCCGCGGGGATGATCGGCGGGGTCGCCGTGGCGGCCGGGACCGGCGTCCTGCCGACTCCGTTCCGTGACGACAAGCCCGCTCCGGCCGCCTCGGTCACCGCGGCCCGCACACCGGAACAGCCGCTCGTCTCGCCGTCGCCGGCGACTCCCGGCGGCTCCGTGACGCCGACGCCCGACGGCACCACGAACGGCCCCTCCGGACGCGGACCGGCCTCGCCGGACGACCGCACGGACGACGACGCCACCCCGGGAACCCGGCCGGGCTCCAAGGGCAAGGACGACTCCGACCGCACGCGCGAGTGGTGGAGGCGTACGCGGCTGTCCTGCCGCGACATCCTGGCCGGCAAGGACCTCGACGCGGGACGCAGGCGCGGCCTGGAGGACGCGGCCGGCGGCAGCGGACGGGTGAAGACCTACTGCGCCGGCCTGCTGAACCGGCTCGACGACCGCTCCGACCGCGACGAGGGCGACGGCAAAGGCTCCGGCCGTGACGACCGGGGGGACCAGGGGGACCAGGGCGAGCAGGGCGGTGACGGCGACAGCCATCACATACTGCCCGGCGACGGCCACCACAACGGCGTCATCGGCACGCCGTCACCTTCGTACTCCGCGCTGAGCCCGCTGCTGCCGCGGACGTCACCGCCGTCGTCGCCGTCACCGACGGCGACGCAGAGCGCCCTCACCTCGCTCCTCACCGCCCACTGAAAGCGCCGCGCGCACCCCGCCGCAGTGCGCGGTTCCTCGGGGCGTTGCCGCACCCGGCGCAAGGGCACCGCCTCTGACCTGCGGTTTCGTACTTCTTTCAACTTTCTTCGGCCCGGGTGTGACGTTTTCGGCCGCCGCGACGCAGTAATGGGTGAGCCGACTGGTCATCGGCCGTAGCACGGAGCCGGGGTTCCCCCCGTACCCACGGCTCTGTGCACCTGGCGCGGGCGGGACACGTTCCCCCGGTCCCGCCCGCGCCCCACACCCTCTCCCGGGCCCCGGCGCTCACCAGTACACGACGACCTTGTCGCCGTTGCGGACCTGTGCGAACAGGGAAGCGATCTTCCCCTCGTCCCGGACGTTGACGCAGCCGTGCGAAGCGCCGTAGTAGCCGCGGGCCGCGAAGTCCGAGGAGTAGTGGACCGCCTGGCCCCCGCTGAAGAACATCGCGTACGGCATGGCCGTGTGGTAGATCGTCGACACGTGGTACCGCGACTTGAAATAGACGCTGAACACACCCTCGCGGGTCGGCGTGTACTGCGAACCGAACCGCACGTCCATCGACGAGACGGTCTTCCCGTCGACCATCCAGCGCAGCGTCCGGCTCGTCTTGCTGATGCACAGCACCCGGCCCGTCATGCAGCGCGGATCCGGCTTCGCGGCCGGCTGACCGCCGTACGGGTACAGCTCCCAGGACGCCGGCGCGTGCGTCATCTTCCGCAACCGCTGCCAGGTGACGGTGTCCAGCTCACCGGTGCGCGGCAGACCCCGCTTGCCCTGGAAGCCCTCGACCGCCTTCACCGTCGGGGAGTCGTACCTCCCCGTCGGCGGGGTGATGAGCCAGGCGACCTGGTGCAGCCGGGCCTGGAGCTCGCGGACGTCGCGGCCCTTGTCGCCCCGGGACCACAGGATCTTCGGGGCGGTGGCGCCCGGCTTGCCGCTCGGCTTCCCGCTCTCCTTGCCGTCCTCGGACGCCGACGGGCCGCCGCTGTCGCCGCGCACGGGCGGCGGCTGCTTCCCATGGGCGTCCACGGCCTGCGCCGTGCAGCCGCTCAGCACGATGAGGGCCGCGAGGGCGGCCAGCGATCTCCCCATGCCCGTCGTACGCATTCGGACCCCCCGTTTCGCTGTTGTGTCACCTGAGATGCTCCCCGCGCGTGACCGGTTGCGAACTAGACGGCATGGTGGAGAGCGAGAAGTGGAAACGAAACGAAACGAACCGCGGAACAGGTCCGTGAACCGGTCTGTGAGGAAGGTCCCAGCGTGGGGCACTCCACCGGGCGCACGGCCGCCGCTACAGTCCGTCGCGAGGGTCGGGTCCTACTAGTAAGTAGCTTCAGCGGGAGGCACAGCACATGGCGCGCGAATCCGAGTCCGGTCTGCCCATCGAGCCGGTGTACGGGCCGGAGACTCTGGAGGGCTGGGACCCGTCCGAGAAGCTGGGCGCGCCGGGTTCGTACCCCTTCACCCGCGGTGTGTATCCGTCGATGTACACCGGCCGCCCGTGGACGATGCGGCAGTACGCCGGCTTCGGCACGGCCGTGGAGTCCAACGCCCGCTACAAGCAGCTGATCGCCAACGGCACCATGGGCCTGTCGGTCGCCTTCGACCTGCCCACCCAGATGGGCCACGACTCGGACGCGGCCATCGCGCACGGTGAGGTCGGCAAGGTCGGCGTCGCCATCGACTCGATCGACGACATGCGCGTGCTGTTCGGCGGGATCCCGCTCGACAAGGTCTCCACGTCGATGACCATCAACGCGCCCGCGTCGCTGCTCCTGCTCATGTACCAGCTGGTCGGCGAGGAGCAGGGCGTGCCGGCCGACCAGCTGACGGGCACGATCCAGAACGACGTGCTCAAGGAGTACATCGCGCGGGGCACGTACATCTTCCCGCCGAAGCCCTCGCTGCGTCTGATCGCGGACATCTTCAAGTACTGCAAGGCCGAGATCCCGAAGTGGAACACCATCTCGATCTCGGGCTACCACATGGCGGAGGCGGGTGCCTCGCCCGCGCAGGAGATCGCGTTCACGCTCGCTGACGGCATCGAGTACGTCCGCACGGCGGTCGCCGCCGGCATGGACGTGGACGACTTCGCCCCCCGCCTCTCCTTCTTCTTCGTCGCCCGCACGACGATCCTCGAAGAGGTCGCCAAGTTCCGTGCCGCGCGCAGGATCTGGGCCCGGGTCATGCGGGACGAGTTCGGCGCCAAGAACCCGAAGTCCCTCATGCTGCGCTTCCACACGCAGACCGCCGGTGTACAGCTGACCGCGCAGCAGCCGGAGGTGAACCTGGTCCGCGTCGCCGTCCAGGGGCTGGCCGCCGTCCTCGGCGGCACGCAGTCCCTGCACACCAACTCCTTCGACGAGGCGATCGCGCTCCCCACCGACAAGTCCGCGCGCCTGGCGCTGCGCACCCAGCAGGTGCTGGCCTACGAGACGGACGTCACCGCCACCGTGGACCCCTTCGCGGGCTCGTACGTCATCGAGAAGATGACCGACGAGGTCGAGGCGGCGGCCGTCGAACTCATGGGCAAGGTCGAGGACCTGGGCGGCGCGGTCAACGCCATCGAGCACGGCTTCCAGAAGAGCGAGATCGAGCGCTCGGCGTACCGGATCGCCCAGGAGACCGACTCGGGCGAGCGGGTCGTCGTCGGCGTCAACCGCTACACGATCGACGTCGAGGAGCCCTACGAGCCGCTCCGCGTCGACCCGGCGATCGAGGCCCAGCAGGCCGAGCGCCTCGCCAAGCTGCGCGCCGAGCGCGACCAGGCCGCGGTGGACACCGCCCTCGCCGACCTCAAGAAGGCGGCCGAGGGCACGGACAACGTCCTCTACCCGATGAAGGACGCCCTCCGCGCCCGCGCCACGGTCGGCGAGGTCTGCAACGCGCTGCGCGAGGTCTGGGGCACGTACGTGCCGTCCGACGCCTTCTGAGCCGGCACGCGGTCCACGCCCGGACCGGCCCTGTCTCACCGGGCGAAACCCGTGGGTGGAGTGTCGTGCGCGCGTGCGACACTCCACCTCATGCTTGGTGTCATTGATCTGCCCACCTATCTGGCGGGCCTCGTGCTGATCGTGCTGCTGCCGGGTCCGAACTCGCTGTACGTGCTCTCGGTCGCGGCCCGCCGGGGCGTCCGCGCCGGTTACACCGCCGCCGCGGGCGTGTGGTGCGGGGACACCGTGCTGATGACGCTGTCGGCGGCGGGCGTCGCGTCGCTGCTGCAGGCGAACGCCGTGCTGTTCGGGATCGTGAAGTACGCGGGCGCCGGCTATCTGACGTGGCTGGCGGTCGGGATGCTGCGGGCCGCCCGGGGGATGTGGCGGACCCGGCGCGAGCGGGTCGTGGAGTCCGGCGAGGCCGTGGAGGCCGCCGGGGAACGGCCGTACCGGCGCGCGTTCGTGATCAGCCTGTTCAACCCGAAGGCGATCCTGTTCTTCGTCGCCTTCTTCGTGCAGTTCGTGGACCCGGGCTACGCCCACCCCGCCCTGTCGTTCGTGGTCCTCGGCGCCTTCGCGCAGCTCGCCAGCTTCCTCTACCTCACGGCGCTGATCTTCAGCGGCACCCGGCTGGCGTCGGCCTTCCGCAGGCGCAAGCGGCTGTCCGCGGGTGCCACGACAGCCGCGGGCGCCCTCTTCCTCGGCTTCGCCGTCAAGCTCACGCTCGCCAGCGCCTGACGCTCCGCCAGACGGCCGGCTGACGGTCCGCTCACCGCAGGCCCACGCCGGCCGCGTACGGCGCGAGGCCGTCCGCCGAGGTGCCCGCCCAGCCGACGTAACCGTCCGGGCGGACGAGGAACAGGCCGCGCCCGTAGGCGTCGTGGTCCGCGATCCGGACGGTGCGGACGCCGGAGAGGTGCGGCAGGTCCGCGTCCGTGCCGACCGCCAGCAGCGTCCACCGCGGCCCCTGGAAGGCGTCGAAGAGGCGTAGGCCGTCGCAGATGCCGTCGGGGGCGCGGTCGCCGGCGTGCAGCGCGTCCTCGGTGAGGCCCGTGCGGGTCTCCACCGCGAGCGTGCGGTCGCGGTAGCCGAGCCCGAGCTGCTGGGTGGCCGCCCCGCGCCGGACCTCGCCGCGGTGGACCCGTGTGGACAGGCCGAGCATGTCGGCGGCGTTGGGCAGCCGTTCCTCCTCGTACGAGTCGAGGAGTGCGTCGGGCGCCCCGTCGCGCAGCACCGCGCCGAGCTTCCAGCCCAGGTTGTACGCGTCCTGGATGCTGGTGTTGAGGCCCTGTCCGCCGGCGGGGGAGTGGATGTGCGCGGCGTCCCCGGCGAGGAACACGCGGCCCGCGCGGAAGCGTTCGGCGAGGCCGGTGCGCGGGCGGAAGTCCGAGGCCCAGCGGACCTCGGTCACTGCGTCGGGCGCCAGGTGCGTGCGGGCGGCGACGACCTTGCGGATGGCGTCGGGGGACAGGTCGACGTCCGTGCCCTCGGGGAACTGGGCCGTGAGCTGGAAGTCGTCGGTGCCCGCGAGCGGGCAGAGCGCGAGGAATCCCCCGCCCTCCGCGGCCGGTGGGAAGACGTGCCAGTTGTCGCGGTCGAGCCCGCTGACGCGGACGTCGGCCACCAGGGTCGGACTCGGGTCCACGGTCTCGCCCGCCATGCCGATCCCCAGCGCGCGCCGCACCGCGGATCGGCCTCCGTCGGCGGCGACCGCGTACCGCGCGCGGACGGGCGGGCCGGCGGCGAAGCGGGCGGTCACCCCGTCCGCGTCCTGGGTGAGCGAGACGAGCTCCCGCCCGAAGGTGACCTCGCCGCCCAGTTCCTCCAGCCGAGTGAAGAGGATCTCCTGCGTGCGCCACTGGGGCACCATCCACGGCGTGCCGTACGGCGCGGTCTCGCTCGCGGGGCTCTCGTCGAACATCCGGTGCTCGGCCTGCCGTTGGCCGTCGCGCCAGATCATCCCGACCGGATAGGGGCCGCCCGCCCGCTGGATCGCGTCGTGCACGCCGAGGTCGTCGAGGACCTCCAGGGTGCGGGGCTGGAGTCCCTTGCCGCGCGAGCCCGGGAAGAGCGCGGTGGAGCGTTCCGCCACGAGTGCCGGCACGCCGCGCCGGGTGAGGTCGACGGCGAGGGCGAGTCCGGTGGGGCCGGCCCCCACGACGAGTACGTCCGTGCCGACGCGTGCGTCCTTGTCCACGACCGTCTCCTTAACGCTGTTAAGTTCCATGGCGGCAGCATGCGCTTAACGGCGTTAAACTGTCAAGCGTGGTCACCCAGAGATCCCCCAAGCTGGACAAGAAGCAGGTCGTCGCCACCGCGCTGCGGCTGCTGAACGAGGCCGGTCTCGACGGCCTCACCCTCCGCGCCATCGCCAAGGAGCTGAACGTCCAGGCACCGGCCCTGTACTGGCACTTCAAGAACAAGCAGGAACTGCTCGACGAGATGGCGACGGAGATGTACCGGCGCATGGTCGACGACGCCCGGGACACGGCCGACACCACCTGGCAGCAGCGCCTCCTGAGCGCCAACCGCGGACTGCGCACCGCGCTGCTGAGCTACCGCGACGGCGCCAAGGTCTTCAGCGGCTCACGCTTCACCGGCACCCTGCACGCGGTCGAGATGGAGCGGACCCTGCGGCTGTTCACCGAGGCCGGCCACACCCTCGCCCAGGCGGTCCGCGCGACGACGACGGCGTTCCTCTACACGATCGGCTACGTCACCGAGGAACAGGGCGTCCAGCCCCTGCCGGGTGAGCGCCGCGAGGGGTACGACGTCGAAGAACGCGCCCGCCTGATGGCCGACTTCCCCCTGTCGGCCGCGGCGGGCGCGGAGATCTTCGAGGACTACGACCAGCACTTCGAGGAAGGGCTGGCCCTGGTGATCGCGGGCATCGAGGCCCGCTACGGCGCGGGAGGAGACTCCCGCTAGCCGCGGCCCGTACGGGCGTTGCGGATCGCCCGGGTGACGACGGGCGGCAGCAGGTCGGCGGCCAGACGGCGACCGCGCCCGCGGCGGCGCACGGGGTGCGGGGCGGGCGAGGCGGAGGCGGGCGCGTCGTCCGACGCGGCACCCCTCGGGGCCGGCACGAACCGTGCGGGCGGGAACTCCGGTGCCCTCATGCCGTCGGACTTGAGCCGGACGATGCGGTGGCCGGCCGCCTCCTGGACGCTGAGCCGGCAGTCTCCGCGCCCGCGCGCCATCGCCAGCAGCTCCTCCTGCACGGGGCCGGGGTCGCCCCAGGTGCCGTACAGCTTCTGCGTGCTCAGACAGATGGGGCGCAGGCCCCGGTTGAGCACGGCCTCCCACACGGCGATCGAGACGCCCGGCGTGTGCTCCGAGCGGAAGTCGTCCAGCACCACCACCCCGCCGGGCACCAGCACGTCGTGGGCGGCGCCGATGTCGCCGTGCACATGCTCGTACAGATGCGAGGCGTCGATGTGGACGAACCGGCAGGAGCCGGGAGCGACCTCGGCGGGAACGCGGGAACTGGGGCCCTCCAGGACGCGCGGCAGCGTGTCGTGGAAGGAGAGATAGTTCTCCTCGAAGGCCTGCCGGGTGAGGGTGCGGTACGACTTCGTCGACTCCGCCTTGTTGGCGTCGTCGGGCGCGTCGCCCTCGAAGAGGTCGCACACGGTGTAGCGCTCGCCCTCCCGCGGGCGGCGCCCCAGGAAGATCGCGCTCTTGCCCAGGTAGACCCCGACCTCCAGCAGGTCGCCCCGGACACGGGTGGCCTCCTGTCGGTCGAGGAACCAGTCGAAGAGCACCTGGTCGAGAACGGGGAACCAGCCGGGGACGTCGTCGAGCGTGCGGGGCGGCCGGGTCGTGCCTGGTGCGGCTGTCATGAGGAGAGATCACTCCCTGGCGGAGCTGGCGGGGTACGGGGACTGCCGTACGCCTGCCCGGGGACACACCCCCAAACGGCCACCGAGATGAACGGCAGGCCAACTTGCCCGGACATCCACGTCGTCGAGCGCCGGACCGGCCGTGGTGGGCCCGCCCGGCGCTCGAGAGCCGCTAGGAGCGGGGGCGCGACAGGGCCGTGCGGATCTTCGGAGTGAGCCACTCCTCGACGTAGCGGTTGAGCAGCCAGGCCAGCAGCAGCATCGTGGCGACCGTCAGCAGGAACGTGCCGTAGGACGGGATGTGCAGCGTGCGGTGATAGGCCTGGATGGCCACCCAGCCCAGGTGCTCGTGGACCAGGTAGAAGGGGTACGTCAGCGCACCGGCGACGCTCAGCCAGCGCCAGTTCGCCCAGTTCAGCCAGCCGAGCGCGATCGCGGCCACGGCCACGTAGCCGAGCGTGACGACGAGGACGATGCCGAACGAGGTGCGGTACGAGAAGAAGTCCGGGTTGGGAGCGTGCCACAGCCGCTGGACGGCGTAGTGCTGGCCGATCAGCCAGCTCACGCCGACGATGCCCCAGGCGTACGCGTCCCGCCGGTCGCGGTGCACGAGGTAGAGGCCGACGCCGCCGATGAAGAACGGCGCGTACTCCGGCATCAGGACCAGGTTGAGGAGCGGCTCGTTCGCGGCCTGCGCGATCGCCGCCGCCAGCGTCCAGCCCGCGCAGAAGAGGATCACCCGCTGCCGGCTCGCGCCGGGCAGCACGATGCACAGCGCGAACAGCGCGTAGAAGCGGACCTCCGCCCACAGCGTCCAGCACACGCCGAGCACCCGGTCGACGCCCAGGGGCTGCTGGAGCATCGTCAGGTTCACCAGCGCGTCGCTCGGCGAGACCGCCTTGTACGCGACCACGGGCAGCGCGAACACCGCCGTCACGATGACGATCGCCGCCCAGTAGGCGGGCAGCAGGCGGGAGGCACGGGAGGCGAAGAACGCGCGCAGGGTGCGGCCCCAGCCGCTCATGCAGATCACGAACCCGCTGATGACGAAGAAGACCTGGACGCCCAGACAGCCGTACGCGAAGTACGAGTGCAGCAGGGGGAATTGATGCTGGGGGGAACTGCCCCACGCCTGCGTCACCTCGCCGTCGCGTCCCCCGTAGTGGTACCCGGCGACCATCAGCGCGGCGACGAGCCGCAGTCCGTCGAGCGCACGCAGGCGCGGAGCGTGCGCCCGGGTCAGTATCCGGGGCGGGACACCGTCGGCCCCGGTGCCCGGCGTGGATTTCGTGGGCGTGGTGTCCAGGGGCGCGGCGGCGGGCCCGGCGGCCGAGGCGGTCATCCGAGCGTCGCCCGCTTCAGCGACCGGGCGCGGCGCGCCACCCGGCGGACCGTCGCGTTGCGCGGGATGAAGGCGAGCTGCGCCGGAACCGCGCCCGGCAGCGCCAGCGAGGTGAGTCTGCGGCGCTTGAAGTACCGCCAGGTGTCGTCGCTCAGATGGTGCGTCAGGTAGTCCTCGGCGGTCCCGCGCAGTTCCGGGTAGATCTTCGGCTGCATCGCGAACCCGACCGCCTGCACGAGCGCGGTGAGCGCCGTGACGTCCAGGGCGCGCCGCTGCTCGGCGACCGCCGCCTTGTCCGTGAGCTCCGGCAGCAGGGCGTCCACGACGGTGACGGGGATGCGGTTGCTGTTCTCGTACGGGGTGAGGCGGTCCAGCAGCGACCCGGTGCCGATGCGGGCGACGGGCAGGCCGTACAGCGCGGACGCCGTGAGCAGCGCGGTGGAGAAGCAGCCGACGACCAGGGCGGGGCGCATCCGCTGGTAGAGCACCTCGGCGAGGACCGGTGTGTCCAGCACGGTGAGGTCGGCGCCGAGTCGCTCGGCCTCCTTCTCCAGGGTCCGCGACCAGCGGGCGGGAGCCGTCGGATGGGGTTTGAACACCACGCGGGTGTGACCGAGCGCGATCGCGCCCTTCAGCATCCGTACGTGCAGGTCCTCCTCCTCCTCGGCGGTCAGGATGCCGAGCGCGGAGAGGTACTGGCCGAGGAGCAGCGCGGGCTCGTCGATCGCGGGCAACGCGTCGCCGGTGTCGACGAGTTCGCCGAGCACCTTGACGAACGCGTCCGTCGGCACGATCTCCGGCCGCACGTCGAACTCGGTGAGCAGCAGCGGGACCAGACCGGGGACCAGGTCCAGGTGGAGCAGCCCGGTCACCCGGGTGCCGACCAACGGGTCGATCTTGTTGCGGGTGGGGCCGTAGCTCATCAGACCGTCGGCGTACACGGTGACGGGCGCGCCGGTGAAGATCTGCGCGACACCCAGCGCCGGGTTCACCTGGATCGACTCGACCGCCAGCTCGACGTCGTCGTCGCCGAGGTCCCAGGCGAGCCGCAGGTGCCGCTCCCACAGGGGCACGTCGTCCAGGCGCGGGGCCCAGCCGCCGGGGTGGAAGGGCGAGATGGTCTCGTTCCACGAGATCACGTCGTCGAACCGGCCGCGCATCCGCTCGAAGCCCGGCATCTCGTCCACGCCGGGCGTCGTCTCGGGCGTCGCCGCGTTGTTGGAGACGAGCAGGATGCGCCGGTCGGCGGGGGCGAAGCAGTCGGTGTCCAGGGCGGCGGCGAGCGTGGCCGTGCCGTACAGCGTGGACGCCATGAAGATCTGGGTGGTCACGCGGCCACCCCCGTGCCGGGAGCGGGCCGGCGGCGCAGCCGGCGCAGCCGGCTGGCGCGCTGGACGTCCATCGAGTCGAGGGCGTCGTCGAGCACGTCCTGCGGCATGCGCCGCAGGGCGACCGCGCTCATCGACTTGAGTTTCCGTGCCACGGGTGGCTCGAACCTTTCGATGGATCCAAGGTGATGGGAAATAATCGCGCAATACGTGCGCACGGCTTTGGGCAGGAGTTTTTCCGCGTCACGGTCCTCGGCGGTTTCCGCCACGACCTGATCGAACGCCCGAATGAAATCCAGCTGACGTACGTCGCCGATCTGCGTCAGTGAGGAGGCCACGCCACGCCGGTAGAACACGCCGAGCAGCCCCACCGTGGCGAAGGATTCGGCCTCCCGGTGCAGCTTCCAGATCCACGGCCGGTCCTCGGCCGTACGCAGCCCGTCGGTGAAGTGCAGCAGGCCGCGGTCGACCAGACGGCGGTGGTAGATGCCCGCCCAGGCGTACGCGTAGTCGACGGACGTGGACCGGTCGGCGGGCAGGATCGCGTCGCGCGGATTCATCACCACACCGCGCCGGCCGTGCGGGACCCGGTTGACGGTGCGGGCCCGCGCGGTGCACTGGACATGGTCCGTGCGCACGAAGTCGCAGCCCAACTCCTCGATGGAGGACAGGAGTTGCTGGTAGTAGCCGGGGGCGAGCCAGTCGTCCCCGTCGAGGAACGTGAGGTATTCGCCGCGCGCGGTGTCGATGCCTGTGTTCCGCGCGGTCGCCAGCCCTCCGTTCTTCTCGTGTCTGACATACACCGCACCCGGGAGCTCGCGCTCCGCGCGCGCGAGAATGTCAGGTGTCTCGTCGCGCGAGCAGTCGTCGACGAGAATGAATTCGAAGTCCTCGCGTGCGTTCGCACGCAGGCTCTTCAGGGTGTCGGGCGCATATTGCTGCACGTTGTAGAACGGCACGATGACGGAGAGCTTGACCACCCACGTGACGTTAGGCGGCGGCCCGGCATTCGTCTTGACCGTTGGTGAGATGTCAGGTGAACGACGCGTGGCGAAGCCGTGAACCCAGCTGATTTCCGTGCGTGGCGCGGCCCGATTCGCCATTCGTCGATGTGCTGTTAACCGTTTGTTGCATTCGGGTTGGGCCGCACCTCGAAATGGCTTCCTAGCGTCTTCGGCGTGCCAGCAAGTACCACGAAGTCCCTGCGGGTGGCCGTCCTCGCGGATTCCGATACCCGGTGGAAATGGGGCTCGCTCACCGCGAACCGCCTTTCCCCTGCCGAATCGGACATGCGCCTCGACGGCTTCCTCCTGCGCGGCCGTGCCACTCCCACCGCCCGCCAGCTCGAAGAGGTCGGCGTCCGCGCGGATTCCCTCCGCGAGGTCACCGCCGTCGAATTCCTGCGCGAGATGGCGAAGGAGCCGTACGACGTCCTGGTCCTCGCGCTGGTCGGCGGCGCCGTCCAGGCGATGCTGCACGGCCTCGCCCACGCCTGGGACGGGCGCACGCGGCGGCCCGTGGTCGTCACCGGCTACGTCGGCGTCGTCTACGAGAAGCTCGCCGACGGCCTGCTCCTGCGGCACGGCGCGGACCTGGTTCTCGCCAACTCCCGCCAGGACGCGGACCGGTTCCGGGCCGTGTACGAAGGAGTGGGCGCCGACGCCTCCTCGGTGACCGAGGTCGCGCTGCCCTTCCTCGGCGGTGCGGACTACACCGGGAACGACCCGTACACGGTCGTCTTCGCCGCGCAGCCCTCCGTGCCGGAGAGCCGCAAGGACCGCACATACCTGCTCGACCGGCTGGTCGGGCACGCCCGCCTGCACCCGGAGCGCGAGGTGCTGCTCAAACTGCGCTCCAAGCCGGGCGAGCACACCACGCACATCGAGGAACTGCCCTACCAGAAGCTGGCGCAGAAGACCGACCTGCCGCCCAACTTCCGCCTCGTGTACGGGCACATGGGCGAGGTCCTGGACCGTACCGACCTGCTGGTCACGGTCAGCTCCACCGCGGCCCTGGAGTCGCTGCACCGGCGCATCCCGACCGTCGTCCTGACCGACCTCGGGGTGCGCGAGGCGCTCGGCAACCACCATTTCGTCGGCTCCGGCTGCCTCGCCTCCTGGGACCAGCTCGACGACGGACACCGGCCCACGCCCGACGCGGCCTGGGTGGCCCGGCAGGGCGTCGTCGCCGGAGGCCCCTCCTCGCAGGGAGGCTCCTACGAGACGGCCTTCGACGGGGCGCGCCTGCGCATCGGCGAGCTGCTGGAGGCCGGGAGCCTGCCGCCGCTCGCGCCCTACTACACGCCCGTCACCGCGCCCGGCTACCTGCCCGGCATCCTCGCCCGCCACCACCTCGGCCCGGACGGCAGCCCGCTGCCCGGCGCGCCCGCGGCGGACAAGGAGCCCAGCCCCGTACGGCAGATCGTGCGCCGGGCGGCCCGCGGTGCCTACCGCCACGGCGTCCAGCGCGTGGCACCGGTGATCCGGCGGATGGGTGAGCTGTGAGCGCCGCCGGTCGGCGCGACGCGCCCGGAAACCCCCGCCCCCCACGCCTCTCTCGCCTCCCTCGTCAAGGAGAACAGCGCATGACCCATCAGGAAGCGGACCAAGCGGCGCCCATGCGCCGGGTGCTCGCGGTGATCCCCGCGCGCGGCGGCTCCAAGGGCGTGCCCGCGAAGAACCTCCTCCCGGTCGGCGGTGTGCCGCTGGTGGCCCGCGCGGTGCGCGAGTGCCGCGCGACCCGCCTCGTCACGGACGTCGTGGTCTCCACGGACGACCAGGCGATCGCGGCGGCGGCCCGGCAGGCCGGCGCCGAGGTCGTGCTGCGCCCCGCCGCCATCGCCGGCGACACCGCGACCTCCGAGGCCGCCGTCCTGCACGCCATGGACGCCCACGAGGCGCTGCACGGCTCGGCCGTCGACGTGGTCCTCCTCGTCCAGTGCACCAGCCCGTTCATCGTCCGCGAGGACATCGATGGCGTCGCCGCGGCGGTCGTCGAGAACGGCGCGGACACCGCCCTGACCGTGGCCCCGTTCCACGGGTTCATCTGGCGGGACGCGGCCGACGACCCCGCCGTCGTGGACACCGCGCGCACCGCCGAGGCGAGCGCGGCCGGCGCGGGAGGCACCACCAAGGTCGCCAACTCCACCGGCACGGAGGGCGGCTACGGCGTCAACCACGACAAGTCCTTCCGCCCCCGGCGCCAGGACCGCCCCCAGGACCTCCTGGAGACCGGCGCGGCCTACGCGATGGACGCGACGGGCCTGCGCGAGCACAAGCACCGCTTCTTCGGCCGCACCGAGCCGGTGCGCACCGACCCCGCGCGGGTCCTGGAGATCGACGACCCGCACGATCTCGCCCGCGCCCGTGCCCTCGCGCCCCTCTTCGACGCCAACCGTCCCGGCTCCCTCCCGACCGCCGACGACATCGACGCGGTCGTCCTCGACTTCGACGGCACCCAGACCGACGACAGGGTGCTGATCGACTCCGACGGACGGGAGATCGTCTCCGTGCACCGCGGGGACGGCCTCGGCATCGCGGCCCTCCGCAGGAGCGGCCTGACGATGCTCATCCTGTCCACGGAGAAGAACCCGGTCGTCGCCGCACGCGCACGCAAGCTCCAGATCCCCGTGCTGCACGGCATCGACCGGAAAGACCTCGCACTGAAGCAGTGGTGCGAGGAGCAGGGCATCGCGCCTGAGCGCGTGCTCTACGTCGGCAACGACGTCAACGACCTCCCGTGCTTCGCCCTCGTCGGCTGGCCCGTGGCGGTCGCGAGCGCCCACGACGTCGTGCGCGGCGCCGCACGCGCGGTCACCACCGTCCCCGGCGGTGACGGCGCGATCCGAGAGATCGCCAGCTGGATCCTCGGCCCCTCTCTCGATTCCCTCGACAAGTAAGGAACTTCTCCACCATGAGCACCAACTCCCGTCTGCGCACCTTCGGTTCGAAGACCGCCGGCCCGGGCCACCCCGTCTACGTCGTCGGCGAGATCGGCATCAACCACAACGGCGAGCTCGAGAACGCCTTCAAGCTGATCGACGCCGCCGCCGAGGCCGGCTGCGACGCCGTGAAGTTCCAGAAGCGCACGCCGGAGATCTGCACCCCGCGCGACCAGTGGGACATCGAGCGCGACACCCCCTGGGGCCGCATGACCTACATCGACTACCGCCACCGCGTGGAGTTCGGTGAGGACGAGTACCGCCAGATCGACGAGTACTCCAAGGAGAAGGGCATCGCCTGGTTCGCCTCCCCGTGGGACACCGAGGCCGTCGCCTTCCTGGAGAAGTTCGACGTTCCGGCCCACAAGGTCGCGTCCGCGTCCCTGACCGACGACGAGCTGCTGCGTTCGCTGCGCGCCACCGGCCGCACGGTCATCCTGTCCACCGGCATGTCGACCCCGAAGCAGATCCGCCACGCGGTCGAGGTCCTCGGCTCGGACAACATCCTGCTGTGCCACGCCACGTCGACCTACCCGGCCAAGGCCGAGGAGCTCAACCTGCGCGTCATCAACACCCTTCAGGCCGAGTACCCGAACGTCCCGATCGGCTACTCGGGCCACGAGACCGGCCTGCAGACCACGCTCGCCGCGGTCGCCCTGGGCGCCACCTTCGTCGAGCGCCACATCACCCTCGACCGCGCCATGTGGGGCTCCGACCAGGCGGCCTCCGTCGAGCCGCAGGGCCTGACGCGCCTCGTCCGTGACATCCGCACCATCGAGGCCTCCCTCGGTGACGGCGTCAAGAAGGTCTACGAGTCCGAGCTCGGCCCCATGAAGAAGCTGCGCCGTGTCGCGGGCGTCGTCGCCGAGGCGGAGATCGCCGCCGCCGCGGGCGAGCCGGTCGCGGTCTGAGCCCCTTACGACGGGACGGTCGTACACCGATGAGCCCCCGCGCCGGTTCCGCCGGCAGCCACACCCTCGCCTTCGTCGAGAGTCCGGTACAGCTCCTGAACGTGCTGGAGTGGGCGCACACGCACGCCCACAGTGCCGCGGCGGCGGCCGACGCGGGGCTCACCCGCGCGACGGCGCCCGGCGCGGAGCTCACCCTCGTCGTCCTTTCCCCGAACGACCCGATGACCCGCGGCCAGTTGCGCCGCATGGCCGAGCTGGCCCGCGACGAGGGCCACAAGGTCCGCTGGGAGGAGGCACGCGGCGGCACCACCGCCCCCTTCCACACCATCGGGGGACTGGCCCCGCTGCTCCGCCGGGCCCGGCGCATCGTCATGGGGGACCCCTTCTCCCGGTACGTTCAGCTGCTGCTGACCATCACCCGGGCCCAGGACCTGGTCGTGGTCGACGACGGCACGGCCACGATGGAGTTCGTCGCCCAGCTCGCGCGCGGCGAGCGCCTGGTGCGCTGGCACCGGCGCGGCGGCCGCCCCGGCCCGCGCGACGTGCTCTTCGCGCCGGTCTCCGCCTCGGCCCGCCGACGTCTCACCCCGACCGAGCACCGCACGGTCGAGGTCTTCTCCTCCATGCCGATCGAATCGGCGCCGGACGGCGTCCGCGTCACCGCCAACGACTTCTCCTGGACCCGCGCCCGCTTCGGGCCGCCCCGCATCACCAAGGGCGCCGACCTCGTCGGCACGTCCCTCGTCGAGACCGGGGTCGTCGACCCGGACCGCTACCTGGAGGCGGTGCGCTCCCTCGCCGCCGCCCACGGCGCGACCCGCTACTTCGCGCACCGCCGCGAGAGCACCGACAAGCTGCACCGGCTGGCCGCCGAGACCGGGCTGGAGATCGTCCGCCCCGACCTGCCCCTCGAACTGATCGCCCGCCGCGGCCCCATCGGCCGTACGATTCTGAGCTTCCCGTCGACGGTCGTCCACACCCTCCCGCTCGCCCTCGTGGGCACCGAGGTCCGCGTGGCCGTCTGCGACATCGACCCGGCCTGGCTGACGGAGAACGCCTCCCCGCGCGCGCAGGGCTTCCTGTCGGGGGTCACGGGCACCGCACGCGACGTCCACCGGCTCTCGGCGGTGAGCACGGCCTGACGCCCCGACACCCCGAGGCGCACGCCCCATGTTGGAACAGTGGCGCTCACATGAGCGTCCGGCGGCGGGCGAAGGGCGCGGACGTGGTATGCGTGGGGTACGGGAATGGCCTCGGGAACCCCGAGCGTTCCCCGGAAGGGTTCCGCGCGCCCTCGCGGACAGGAATCGACGGCCGGTCACCACATCGGCCCAAGATTCAATCGCCCGGAAAGCCGGGCGAGTTTACCCATCCCCGCCAATAGCTATGCGGTGCGCGGCCGATTTTTCTTCCCCTAACGGGCTGAAGTTTTGTTGATCGTGGGTCGGTCGGCCGCCCGATCGCCCTACCCTTCAAAGGGTGAACCAACTGATGTCCCGAGAGTCCGAGGCCGATCTCCCCGGGGAACCGCTGCTCCCCGGCGCGCTGCCCGAGGCACTGCGCGCCGAACTCGTTGCGTTCCGCCGAGACCTGCACATGCACCCCGAGCTCGGCAACCAGGAGTTCCGCACCACAGCGGCGCTCAAGGCGCGCCTGGAGCAGGCCGGCCTTCAGCCGCGAGTGCTCGCCATCGGCACCGGACTCATCTGCGACATCGGCGACTGGGACGGCGTACGGCCCATGCTCGCGCTGCGCGCCGACATCGACGCGCTGCCCATCCCGGACACCAAGACCGACTGTGCGTACCGGTCCACCGTGCCCGACCGTGCCCATGCCTGCGGCCACGACATCCACACGACGGTCGTGCTCGGCGCCGGGCTGGTCCTCGCCGAGCTGCATCGCGAGGGGCGGCTGCCCCGCCCCGTGCGGCTGATCTTCCAGCCCGCGGAGGAGGTGCTGCCCGGCGGCGCCCCGGACGCGATCGACTCGGGCGTCCTCGACGGCGTGGGGCGCATCATCGGCGTGCACTGCGACCCGAGGGTGGACGCGGGGCGCATCGGACTGCGGCACGGCGCCATCACCTCGGCGTGCGACCGGCTCGAGGTCTCTCTCGACGGCGCGGGCGGGCACACCGCGCGCCCGCACCTCACCACCGACCTCGTCACCGCGGCCGCCCGTGTCGTCACCGACGTGCCGGCCCTCGTCGCCCGGCGCGTCGACGCCCGCAGCGGGCTCGCCGTGACCTGGGGCCGTATCGAGTCGGGCCACGCCTGCAACGTCATCCCGCAGCACGCCGAGCTCTCCGGGACCGTGCGCTGCCTCGACCTGGAGGCCTGGCGGGCCGCGCCCGACCTGCTGCACGCCGCGATCGACGAGATCGCGAACCTCTACCGCGCCAAGTCCGAGATCAACTACATCCGCGGCGTCCCCCCGGTCGTCAACGACCCGGCCGTCTCGGAGCTCCTGCGCCACGCGATGACCGCACGGCGCGGGGCGCACTCCATCGAGGACACCGAACAGAGCCTCGGCGGTGAGGACTTCTCCTGGTACCTGGAGCATGTGCCGGGCGCGATGGCCCGCCTGGGGGTGCGCACTCCGGGCGACCGCACCACCCGCGACCTGCACCGCGGCGACTTCGACGCGGACGAGTCGGCCATCACCGTCGGCGTCGAGCTGTTCACGGCGGCGGCACTGCTGGACGCCGGGGCGTGAGGAGGGCGGGCGCGGCCGGTGACTAGGTCGCGCCCTTCACCGTCGCGCAGTAGCGTGGGCCGAGCCATCCGTGGCCACGGGCCTCGTCACGCGGGCCGCTCCTTGCGGACGCGAAGGGTGATGCCGGTGGCGGGTGTTGTGCGCCCCCTTGCTCCTTTCGGCCCCGTGGTTCACAAGGACGTAACCGGCCATCGGCACGAATGGATAACGGCCACGCGGTACCCCGTTCCCTGGACGGTCTACGCGCGTTAATCTGCGCCGAACTCAGCACCCACTGCGGGGCTTTGGAGAATGGGGAACTTCAGATGCGTCGGATATCCAGCCTGACCCGCGTCGCGGTGGGGGTCGCGTCGCTCGCACTCGCCGCCACGGCCTGCGGCGGCACCAGCAATGACAGCGACAAGGGCAGCGGCGACAGCAGCAAGACCGGCAAGGGTCTCGCCATTGCCTACGACGTCGGCGGCAAGGGCGACCAGTCCTTCAACGACGCCGCGTACGAGGGCCTGAAGAAGGCGAAGGCGGAGTTCAAGTACAAGACCGCCGACATCGAGCCCACCGACGGCGAGACCGACGCCGACAAGGAGCAGCGCCTCGCGTCGCTGGCCAAGCAGGGCTACAACCCGGTCATCGGCATCGGCTTCGCCTACGGTCCCGCCCTGGAGGCGGTGGCCAAGAAGTACCCGAAGACCAGCTTCGGCATCGTCGACTCGGTCGTCGAGGGCGACAACGTGGCGTCCCTGGTCTTCGCCGAGCAGGAGTCCTCCTACCTCGCCGGTGTCGCGGCCGCCAAGGCCACCAAGTCCAACACGGTCGGCTTCGTGGGCGGCGTGGACATCCCGCTGATCCACAAGTTCGAGGCGGGCTACAAGCAGGGTGTCCAGGACACCAAGCCGGGCGTCAAGGTCCTCTCCCAGTACCTGACGCAGACCGCCGAGGAGGGCGGCTTCTCCAGCCCCGACAAGGGCAAGGCCGCCGCCGAGGGTCAGATCGAGAAGAAGGCCGACGTCGTCTACCAGGCGGCCGGCCTGTCCGGTCAGGGCGTGATCGAGGCCGCCGCCAAGGCGAAGGTGTGGGCGATCGGCGTCGACTCCGACCAGTACAAGCAGGAAGCGCTGGCCAAGTACAAGGACTCGATCCTGACCTCCGCGCTCAAGGACGTCGGCGGTGCCGTGTACTCGCTCGCCAAGTCCGTCAAGGACGGCAAGCCGTTGACCGGCACGCAGACCTTCGACCTGAAGGTGGACGGCGTCGGCCTCGCCGACAGCAACCCGAAGATGGCGGAGATCTCCGGCCTCACCGACGCCGTGGCCAAGGCCAAGGAGGGCATCGTCGGCGGCTCCATCAAGGTCAAGACCGAGTAGTGACCGCACGGGCGCGCTGAGGCTCGCCTCCGCCACAACCGGCGAATGTGGTCGAAGTTACACAGAGCGGGCGGGTACCCATGGTGCCCGCCCGCTCTCGTGCGTCCCGCGCAGGTCACCCACCGCCACAGCGCCTTTGCGTTCGGCAAGTCTCCGCACGGCGCGCACGTGGCGTCGGGCACAGCCGGATAACAAGGTGGACAGAAGGGGTTTTCTAGTTGGTCTACGCGCGTTAATCTGCGGCGAAGCCAGCGCCGAAGCTGAACCGTCAGGCGCTTGTACGACAGGAGCACAACACATGCGCCGGGTTACCCGCATCGCGCTCGCAGGTACTGCGACCGCCTCTCTCGCCCTCGCTCTCTCCGCCTGTGGCGGCACCTCGACCTCCAGCTCGTCCTCGGACAGCAAGGGCGACAAGGGCCTCGCCATCGCGTACGACGTCGGCGGCAAGGGCGACCAGTCCTTCAACGACGCCGCGTTCGAGGGCCTGAAGAAGGCGAAGGCGGAGTTCAAGTACGAGACCGCCGACGTCGAGCCCACCGACGGCGAGACGGACGCGGACAAGACGCAGCGCCTGGTCTCGCTGGCCAAGCAGGGCTACAACCCGGTCATCGGCATCGGCTACGCCTACGGCCCGGCCATCAAGGCCGCCGCGGAGAAGTACCCCGACACCACCTTCGGCATCGTCGACGACTCCACCGTCACGTCGAAGAACGTCGCGGACCTGGTCTTCTCCGAGCAGGAGGCCTCCTACCTTGCCGGTGTCGCGGCCGCCAAGGCCACCAAGTCCGACACGGTCGGCTTCGTGGGCGGCGTGGACGTTCCGCTGATCCACAAGTTCGAGGCGGGCTTCGAGCAGGGTGTCAAGGACACCAAGCCGGGCGTCAAGGTCCTCTCCCAGTACCTGACGCAGACCGCCGAGGAGGGCGGCTTCTCCAGCCCCGACAAGGGCAAGACGGCCGCCGAGGGCCAGATCGAGAAGAAGGCCGACGTCGTCTACGCGGCGGCCGGTCTGTCCGGTCAGGGTGTCATCGAGGCCGCCGCCGCCAACAAGGTGTGGGCGATCGGTGTCGACTCCGACCAGTACGAGCAGGAAGCCCTGAGCAAGTACAAGGACTCGATCCTGACTTCGGCGACCAAGAACGTGGCGAGTGCGGTATACAACCTTGCGAAGTCGGTCGAGGACGGCAAGCCGGAGACCGGTATCGTACGGGGCGATCTGAAGACCGGTGAGGTCGGCCTGGCCGATTCCAACCCGGAGTTCAAGAGCAACAAGGCGATCCAGGACGCCGTCAAGGCGGCCCAGGAGAAGATCATCAGCGGCGAGATCAAGGTCAAGACCAGCTGACGAGCAAGACCTCAGGAGCAGCCATGCGGCCCCGAGGACGTACAGGCGCGACCCCCTGCCGCCCGGCACGGGAGCGCACCTGTCCTGCCTCGGAGCCGCTTGGTAACCGCGGGGTTACGTCCGCTCAACGGGATACGAGGAGTCCGGCTCCCCGTATCCCGTTCTCGCGGGGCGTGGCCCCCTTCGTTGCCGTAGGGGCGCTACGCGCGTAGACGACCCCCTTTCCCTCAGGAGAGTGCGCCATCAACGCGTCCAGCAGCCCTCCGGCCGGCGCGGTCAACGGTCAGGTGACCGCTGTCGAACTCGCCGGGATCACCAAGCGGTTCCCCGGTGTCGTGGCCAACCACGACATCCACCTCAGCGTCCGCAAGGGCACGGTCCACGCTCTGGTCGGCGAGAACGGCGCCGGCAAGTCGACGCTGATGAAGATCCTCTACGGCATGCAGAAGCCGGACGAGGGCACCATCGCCGTCGACGGCGAGCAGGTCACCTTCTCGTCGCCCGCCGACGCCATCGTGCGCGGCATCGGCATGGTCCACCAGCACTTCATGCTGGCCGACAACCTCACCGTCCTGGAGAACGTCGTCCTGGGCAGCGAGAAGCTGTACGGCATCGGCGCCAAGGCCCGCCGCAAGATCGCGGAGATCTCCGAGCGCTACGGCCTCGGCGTCCGCCCCGACGTCCTGGTCGAGAACCTCGGTGTCGCCGACCGCCAGCGTGTGGAGATCCTCAAGGTTCTCTACCGCGGCGCCCGCATCCTGATCCTGGACGAGCCCACCGCCGTCCTCGTGCCGCAGGAGGTCGACGCACTCTTCGACAACCTGCGCGAGCTCAAGTCCGAGGGCCTGTCCGTCATCTTCATCTCGCACAAGCTGGGCGAGGTCCTGTCGGTCGCCGACGACATCACGGTCATCCGCCGCGGTACGACGGTCGGCACCGCCGTCCCCGCCGAGACGACGCCCCGCCAGCTCGCCGAGCTGATGGTCGGCAGCGAGCTGCCCACGCCGGAGACCGCCGAGTCCACCGTCACGGACCAGCCGGTCATCCAGGTCAAGGGCCTCACGGCCTTCGCCAGCGGTGGTGCCTCCCTCGGCGACCTCGCCGAGCCGACGCCGGACAGCGGCCTGGTCGCGGAGGACACGGCCGAGACCGCCGGTGCGGTGAAGCGCGTCCTCGACGACGTCACCTTCACCATCCACGCGGGCGAGGTCATGGGCATCGCCGGCGTCGAGGGCAACGGCCAGACCGAGCTCATCGACGCGCTGATCGGCCTCAAGCGCGCCGACTCCGGCTCCGTCACCTTCCTCGGCGAGGACATCACCGCCTGGGCCACCCGCAAGCGCCGCGAGCAGGGCATCGGCTACATCCCCGAGGACCGCCACCGGCACGGTCTCCTCCTGGAGGCCCCGCTCTGGGAGAACCGCATCCTCGGTCACGTCACCGAGAAGCCCAACGCGAAGGGCGTCTGGCTCGACATCAAGGGTGCACAGGAGGACACCAAGCGGATCGTCAAGGAGTACGACGTCCGTACGCCCGGCATCGACGTCACCGCCGCCTCCCTGTCCGGCGGCAACCAGCAGAAGCTGATCGTCGGGCGCGAGATGAGCCACAACCCGAAGTTCCTGATCGCCGCCCACCCCACCCGCGGTGTGGACGTCGGCGCACAGGCGCAGATCTGGGACCAGATCCGCGCGGCGCGCCGCGAGGGCCTGGCCGTGCTGCTGATCTCCGCGGACCTGGACGAGCTGATCGGCCTGTCCGACACGCTCCGGGTGATCTACAACGGCCGGCTCGTCGCGGACGCCGACCCGGCCACCATCACCCCGGAGGAGCTCGGCTCGGCCATGACCGGCGCCGCCTCCGGACACCTCGAGAACGAAGAGCTCGCAGCGCAGGCGGAGCTCGAAGAGCACGCCGAAACCCCGGCAGACGCCCCGGAAGACGAGGCCCGCTGATGAAGAAGTTCGACAAGGAGCGCCTGCTCCTCGCGGTGGCCGGGCCGGTCATCGCGCTCGTCGTGGCCGTGGCGCTGACCTCGGTCGTGCTGATCGCATCGGGCAAGAACCCGATCGAGCCGTACTCGATCATGTTCGAGCAGGCCACGTTCTCCGACATCCAGGTCCTGATCATCAACCAGGCCTCGCTGTACTACATCGCGGCCCTCGCGGTGGCCATCGGCTTCCGGATGAACCTGTTCAACATCGGTGTGGACGGGCAGTACCAGCTCGCCGCCATGATGGCCGCGGTCGTCGGCGCCCACGTCGCGCTGCCGGCGGCGCTCCAGGTCCCGCTGCTGATCCTGACCGCGGTCTTCACCGGCGCGTTCTGGGCCGGCATCGCCGGTGTCCTCAAGGTCACCCGCGGCGTCAGCGAGGTCGTCGCGACGATCATGCTCAACGCGATCGCGACCTCCGTCATCGCCTACCTGTGGCTGCCCAGCGTCTTCGGCGTCAAGGTCGGCAACAACAACACCACCGGCGAGATGCACAAGTCCGGCTGGGTGCCCGGCTTCAGCATGGGCGAGGCCGGAGAGATCTACGGCCTGGTGATCCTCGCGGTCGTCCTCGGCATCGGCTACTGGGTCGTCCTCAACCGCACCCGCTTCGGCTTCGACCTGCGCGCCTCCGGCGCCTCGGAGAGCGCCGCCTCGGCCAGCGGTGTGGACCCCAAGCGCATGGTGCTCACCGCCATGCTCGTCTCCGGTGGCATGGCCGGCCTCGCGGGCCTGCCGATCCTGCTCGGCGACACGCACACCTACAGCCTGAACTTCCCGACCGGCATCGGCTTCCTCGGCATCGGCATCGCGCTGCTCGGCCGCAACAGCCCGGTGGGCATCGCCTTCGCGGCGCTGCTGTGGGCCTGGCTCGACAAGGCGTCGCCCGAGCTGGACTTCCACGGCTACGACAAGGAGATCGCGGTCATCATGCAGGGCCTGATCGTGATCGCGGTCGTGGTCTCGTACGAGGCCGTGCGCGAGTGGGGTCTGCGCCGTCAGCAGCGCCGTGTCGGCGCGGAACTCGCCGCGGGCCACGTCCTCGGCGCCGCCAACAACACCGAGAAGGAGGTGGCTGGCCGATGACCACCGCAACCGACGTCAACCAGCCCACGCTGCAGCCCGCGGCACCCGGCAGCCGCCGGCTGTCGCTCCCCGTCCTCCTGCTGGTCATCGCGGGCGGCCTGGCGCTGACCTCGATCGTCCGCATCATCACGGGCGCCGACGGCATCACCAACGTCAGTCAGATGTCGACCGCGCTCCAGCTGGCCGTCCCGATCGGCCTCGCCGGTCTCGGTGGCCTCTGGGCGGAGCGCTCGGGCGTCGTCAACATCGGCCTCGAAGGCATGATGATCCTCGGCACCTGGTTCGGCGCCTGGGCCGGCTACCAGTGGGGTCCGTGGACCGGTGTCCTGGTCGGCATCATCGGCGGCGCGATCGGCGGCCTGCTGCACGCGATCATCACCGTCACCTTCAACGTCAACCACATCGTCTCCGGTGTGGCCATCAACATCCTGGCGCTCGGTGCCACCCGCTACCTGGCCCCCCTCGCCTTCGAGGGCGTCCAGGGCGGCTCGGCCAAGCAGTCTCCGCCGGTCGAGTCCCTCGGCCACTTCACGGTGCCAGGACTCTCCGACTGGCTCAGCACGCTCAACTCCAAGGGCTGGTTCTTCCTCTCGGACATCGCGGGTCTGCTCGGCGGCCTGGTCACCAACGTCTCCTGGCTGACCCTGATCGCCGTCGCGCTGATCCCCGCCACCTGGTGGATCCTCTGGCGTACGCCCTTCGGTCTGCGCCTGCGGTCCTGCGGCGAGAACCCGATCGCGGCCGAGTCGCTGGGCGTCAACGTCTACAAGTACAAGTACCTGGCCGTGATCATCTCCGGTGGCCTGGCCGGCCTCGGCGGTGTCTTCCTGTCGATCGTCGCCAACCCCTTCTACCTGGAGGGCCAGACCAGCGGCCGCGGCTACATCGGTCTCGCCGCGATGATCTTCGGCAACTGGATGCCGGGCGGACTCGCCATCGGCGCGGGCCTGTTCGGCTACACCGACAGCCTCAACCTGCGCGGCGGCGCCGAGAACGTCCACGCGCTGCTGCTCCTCGGTGCCATCCTGCTCGTCATCGGCGCGATCTGGTCGGTGGTCAAGAAGAAGTACGTGACCTCCGTGATCACCCTGGTCGTCGGTGTGCTCGTGTTCCTCTGGTACTCCCTCACCGACGAGGTGCCGAACCAGATCGTCTCGGCCACGCCGTACGTCATCACCCTGCTCGTCCTCTCGCTCTCGGCGCAGCGCCTGCGGATGCCGAAGGCGGACGGCATGCCGTACCGGAAGGGACAGGGCAAGTGACCGCCGCCGGCGCGGGATCCGCGGCCGTCGACTGGGAGGCCCTGCGGGCCGTCGCGCGGGACGCCATGTCCCGCTCGTACTCCCCGTACTCGGGCTACCCGGTCGGCTGCGCGGCCCTCGTCGACGACGGCCGGACGGTCTCCGGCTGCAACGTCGAGAACGCCTCGTACGGGCTCGGGCTGTGCGCCGAGTGCGGTCTGGTCTCCCAGCTGCAGAACACGGGCGGCGGCCGGCTGACGCACTTCACGTGTGTCGACGGACAGGGCGAGATCCTCGTCCCGTGCGGACGCTGCCGCCAGCTGCTCTTCGAGTTCGGCGGTCCCGAGCTGCTGCTGGAGACGCCGGCCGGAGTCCTGCCGCTCTCCGAGATGCTGCCGCAGGCCTTCGGGCCCGGCCATCTCGCCCAGTAATTCCCGCGGCCCCTCCCGGTCCTGTGATCTCCTGATCCCGCCGGGAGGGGCCGCCCATTTCTTCGGAAGGAAAGCCATGGCCATGGACGCCGTCTCCGTCATCCGCACCAAGCGGGACCGCGGTGAGCTCAGCGACGCGCAGATCGACTGGGTCGTCGACGCGTACACCCGCGGCGAGGTCGCCGACTACCAGATGGCCGCGCTCAACATGGCGATCCTGCTCAACGGCATGAACCGCCGCGAGATCGCCCGCTGGACCGCGGCGATGATCGCCTCCGGCGAGCGCATGGACTTCTCCTCGCTGTCCCGCCCGACCGCCGACAAGCACTCGACGGGTGGCGTCGGCGACAAGATCACGCTCCCGCTGGCGCCCCTCGTGGCCGCCTGCGGCGCCGCGGTCCCGCAGCTGTCCGGACGCGGCCTCGGCCACACCGGTGGCACACTCGACAAGCTGGAGTCCATCCCCGGCTGGCGCGCGCTGCTGTCCAACGAGGAGATGCTGGACGTCCTCGACACGACCGGCGCGGTGATCTGCGCGGCGGGCGACGGCCTGGCCCCCGCGGACAAGAAGCTGTACGCGCTGCGCGACGTCACCGGCACGGTCGAGGCGATCCCGCTGATCGCCTCCTCGATCATGTCGAAGAAGATCGCGGAGGGCACGGGTTCGCTCGTCCTGGACGTGAAGGTCGGCACCGGCGCCTTCATGAAGACCATCGAGGACGCGCGGGAGCTGGCGTCCACGATGGTGGGCCTCGGCACCGACCACGGGGTGAAGACGGTCGCGTTGCTCACCGACATGTCGACGCCGCTCGGCCTGACCGCGGGCAACGCCCTGGAGGTCCGCGAGTCCGTGGAGGTCCTGGCGGGCGGCGGCCCGGCCGACGTCGTCGACCTCACCGTCGCCCTCGCGCGCGAGATGCTCGACGCCGCCGGCATCAAGGACGCGGACCCGGCGAAGGCGCTGGCCGACGGCTCCGCGATGGACGTGTGGCGCCGCATGATCGCCGCGCAGGGCGGTGACCCGGACGCCGCGTTGCCCGTCGCCCGTGAGCAGCACGTGGTGACCGCCCCGGCCTCCGGCGTGCTGACCCGTCTCGACGCGTACGACATCGGCATCGCCGCCTGGCGCCTCGGCGCCGGCCGCGCCCGCAAGGAGGACCCGGTGCAGGCCGGCGCGGGCGTGGAACTGCACGCCAAGCCGGGCGACACGGTGGCCGCGGGCCAGCCGCTGCTCACTCTGCACACCGACACCCCGGAGCGCTTCGAGTACGCGCTGCAGGCGGTCGACGGTTCGTACGACATCGCGGACGCCGGCACGGACTTCACGGCGACGCCGATCGTGCTCGACCGGATCGCCTGACCGGGACGACCCCGACGGGGCCGGCGCTTCGGCGCCGGCCCCGTCGGCGTTCCGGCGTCAGCCCAGCACGGCGGCGACCACCACGAGGACCGGCACGGCGAGGATCGTCGACAGCAGGATCGACTCGCGGGCCAGGGTCTCGCCGACCTGGTAGCGCGACGCGTACGTGAACAGGTTCTGCGCGGCGGGCAGGGCCGAGGTGACCACCACGTCGAGCAGCGGCGCGCCGTGCAGTCCGAACACGCCGACGGCCAGCGCCCAGGCGGCGAGCGGCTGGCCGACCGCCTTCAGCGCGACGGACAGCAGCACCGGATACCGGTCGAAGCCGCGCCCCGGCATGCTGCTGCCGCACAGCGAGATGCCGAACGCCAGCAGTACCGCGGGGACCGACATGCCCCCGATCAGCTGGAGCGGGTCGAGGATCGGTCCCGGCACGGTCAGACCGGTCGCCGACACCGCGACCCCGCCGAGCGAGCCGACCGCGATGGGGTTGCGCAGCGGGGTGATCAGCCGCTGCCACAGGGGACGCCTCTCGCCGCCCCCGGTGAGGTCGAGGACGGTGAGGGCGATGGGGGTGACCATGATCTGCTGGAACAGCAGCACGGGCGCCACCAGCGAGGCGTCGCCGAGCACGTACACGGCGATCGGGATGCCCAGGTTCCCGGAGTTGACATAGCTGGAGCAGAGGGCGCCGATCGTCGTGCGGCCCACGCCCCAGCGGCGCACGACGCCGACCGCGACGAACACACCGGCCGCCGCGGCCGTGCTCATCGCCGTGACCAGCAGGCGGCTGGAGAAGATGACCGACAGGTCGGCCTGCGCGAGCGTCGTGAACAGCAGTGCGGGCGAGGCGACATGGAAGGCGAGCTTGGTCAGCACCTCCCGGCCGTTGTCCCCGAGGTGGCCGCGCCGCCCGATCACATACCCGACGCCGATCACCACGGCGATGACCGCGAAGCCCGTCAGCACCCCCTGCACGGCACCTCCCCGGCGGTGAGGAAGCCGTCGGCTATCGCGGGAGGCGCTGATTCTTGGGGCATACACCTAACCCTCCGGGGAAGGCTGGGCGCAGGTCAATGTGATCCTTTACGGACTACGCGATGAGTTCCCCGCTCCCGATCGGTCTACTGACTGTGGATTCCACGACACCCGCCGTACTCGTGCTGCCAGGACTCGTCACCAGGGACGAGGTGCCCCGGCTCTGCGACGACCTGCTCGCCCGGCTGAAGGCGGCCGGGGGCGGGGTCGTGGTCTGTGACGTCGCCGGGATCGGTCCGCCGGGGCTGGCCGTCGTCGACGCGCTGGCGCGACTGGAGCTGACCGCCCGGCGCGCGGGGGGCCGCATACGTCTTCGCGATCCGGACCCCGCGCTGCGCGGCCTACTCGCCCTGGTCGGTCTCCGCTTCGAGACGGAGGGGGAGCCCGAAGAGCGGGAACCAGCGGGCGGTGTCCAGGAAGCAGTGGAAACCGGCGATGCGCCCCTTTGAGATCTCCAGCACCTGAACCGCCCAGGGCGTGAACCCGCCCTCCTCCGGGTCGGGCTTGTACTGGGCGAAGCCGGGCAGGCCGTTCACCTCGACCGGCACCAGCCGCGAACCCTCGCACGCGGCGCCCATGGTCGTCATGAATCCGGTGATGTCGTCCGTGCCGCGCAGCCAGAGGTCGAACGGCGGCATCGTCATGATCGCGTCTTCGTGCAGCAGCGCCGTCAGCGCCGTCATGTCGTACCCCTCGAACGCGGCCACATAGCGCTCCAGGAGCTTGCTCTGTTCCTCGTCGAGCGGGTCGGACACGGCGGCGTCGGCGCCCGCCGCGTCACTGTCGGCGAGCGTCGCGCGGGCCCGCTGGAGCGCGCTGTTGACCGACGCGACCGAGGTACCGAGGAGCTCGGCGACCTCGCTCGCCTTCCACGCGAGGACCTCGCGCAGGATGAGCACGGCACGCTGCTTGGGCGGCAGTTGCTGGAGGGCCGCCATGAAGGCGAGGCGCACCGACTCCTTCGCGACCGCGGCCTCCGCCGGGTCGGCGGTGGTCGGGAGCACACGCGCGTCGGGGACCGGCTCCAGCCATGTGTTGTCCGGACGAGGGGTGAGTGCCGCCTGGGCCAGCGGCGAGGGAGCGGAGAGGTCCATGGGACGAGCCCTTCGGTTGCCCGCGTTCAGCATGTCCAGGCAGACGTTCGTCGCGATGCGGTACAGCCAGGACCGCATCGAGGAGCGGCCCTCGAACTTGTCGTAGCTCCGCCAGGCGCGGACCATCGTGTCCTGGACCGCGTCCTCGGCCTCGAAGGAGGAGCCGAGCATGCGGTAGCAGTAGCCCGTCAGCTCGACCCGGTGCTTCTCCAGCCGGACGTCCAGGTCTGTTGTCGTCGCCGTACCGTCGCTCATCGCCAACCCACCCCTGAGGCTGTTCCGTTCCGCGCGTCGTCGCGCCAGCACCTCGGAAGCTACCGCAGCCCACTGACAATGGCCCCCGGAGTGGACGAACCCGCAGCTCGGAAGGGGTCCGGCTGCGGGTTCCCGGGTGTCCTTCGGGCTTGGTCCGCGGAACTGCGCATCGGCGTGGAAGGTCTCGTCCTCGGTCGCCGGACGGGCCGGGACTCCCCGGCGCGGGGCCCGGACCTCAGTGGGCCGTGGCCGCCGTGCGGGTGTGGGCGCGGGCCGCGTGGGAGCCGAAGAGAGTGATGGTGACGACGCCGAGGACGGCGAACAGGCCGAGGGCCACGGTCCCGGCCCAGCCCCCCGCGTGGAAGGCGACCGCCCCGAGCGTGCTGCCGGCGCTGGACCCGATGTAGTACGCGGACTGGTAGAGCGCGGACGCCTGGGCGCGCCCCCGCTGAGCGGTGTGGCTGACGGACGACGACGCCACGGCGTGTCCGGCGAAGAAGCCCGCGGTGATCAGGACCAGCCCGATCAGGACCGTCGCCAGCGAGTCGGCCAGGGAGAGCAGGAGCCCCGCGGTGGTCGTGCCGCCCGCCAGGTACAGCGCGCCCCGGCGGCCGAGACGGGTGACGAGCCGGCCCGCGGTCGACGCGGACACGGTGCCCACCAGGTAGACGAGGAAGATCGAGCCGACGATGCCCTGCGGGAGGGAGAAGGGGGCGTCGGTCAGGCGGAAGCCGATCACGGTGTAGACCCCGCCGAACACCGTCATGAACAGCGCGCCGATCGCGTACAGCCGGCACAGCAGGGGGTTCGCGAGGTGGTCGCGGACCGTGCGGGCCAGCACCCGCGGCCGCAGCGAGCCGGGCGTGAAGTGCCGGGGCGCGGGGAGCAGCAGCCGGAACGCGACCGCGCAGGCCACCGCGATCACTCCGATCGCGCCGACGGCGACCCGCCAGCCCCATTCCTGCGCGACCCAGCCGGTGATGACCCGGCCGCTCATCCCGCCGACGCTGTTGCCCGCCACGAACAGGCCGATCGCCGTGATCAACGCCTTGGGGCGGACCTCCTCGGCCAGGTACGCGGTCGCAGAGGCCGGGAGACCGGCCAGTGCCGCGCCCTGCACCGCGCGCAGCGCGACCAGCGCGCCGATCGAGGGGGCGAAGGGGACCAGCAGCCCGACCGTCACCGCCACCGCCAGGGACGCCGTCATCAACGTACGCCGTCCGAAGCGCTCCGACAGGGCGCTCATGGGCAGGACGAAGAGGGCCAGTGCGCCGGTCGCGGCCGACACCGTCCAGCTCGCCTCACTCGCGGTGACCCCGAAGTCCGTGGAGACGAGGGGGAGGAGGGCCTGGGTGGAGTAGAGGAGCGCGAAGGTCGCGACGCCCGCCAGGAAGAGAGCGAAGCTCATCCGGCGGTATCCCGGCCCACCCGGGGCCATGCGGGTGTCGCCCCCGGAGACGGGCGCGGAGGCGGTGGAAGCGGACGGAGTGGCGGCGTCCAGGGTGGTGGACGCCCCGGTACTGGCGGAAGGCATACCTCGAAACTAAGCAGCCGCAGCTCATCCGTCCAATGCATGGAATCGTCATAATCGTTCCTGTGATGCATGAGAAGAGGTCAGAGACGCGCCTGTCACCGTCCAGTGACACAGAAGACATCGCGGCGGTGCTTGCGCCACGCCTCGCGTACTTCGCCGGGGTCGCCCGCATCGAGCATGTGACCCGGGCCGCCCAGGAGATGCAGGTCCCGCAGTCGACGCTGTCGCGGGCCATGGTGAGGCTCGAACAGGACCTGGGAGTCGACCTGTTCGCCCGCCGCGGCCGTACGGTCTCGCTGACGCCGGCGGGCCGCACCTTCCTCGCCTCCGTCGAGCGCGCCCTGTCCGAGATCGAGCGCGCCGCCGACGAGGTGCGGGCGGACGCCGACCCGGCCACCGGCAAGGTCGCCTTCGGCTTCCTGCACACCATGGGGTCGGAGACCGTTCCGGGACTGATCCGCGCCTTCCGCGCCGATCATCCCCGCGTCCGCTTCAGCCTCGTCCAGAACTACGGCGAGGCGATGCTGGAGCGGCTGCGCTCGGGCGAGCTGGACCTGTGCCTCACCTCGCCCGTGCCGGACGCGCCCGATCTGGTGGCCCGCCGTCTCGACGAGCAGAAGCTGCGGCTCGTGGTGCCGGCCGACCACCGGCTCGCCTCCCGCAAGCGCATCCGTCTCGCCGAGGCCGCGGACGAGACCTTCGTTACCCTCGAACCCGGCTACGGGCTGCGCCGCATCACGGACGACCTGTGCCGGGAGGCCGGCTTCAAACCGCGGATCGCCTTCGAGGGGGAAGAGACCGAGACGCTCCGCGGGCTGGTGGCCGCCGACCTCGGCGTGGCTCTGCTGCCGCCGCCGGCCGTGGCCCGGCCGGGAGTCGTCGAGCTCACCGTCACCGCTCCGCGCGCCGTGCGCGAGATCGGGGTGGCCTGGCTGGACGGCCATCCGGACACGCCGCCGGTGGCCGCGTTCAAGAGGTTCCTGCTGTCCCGGCGGGGCCATCTCCTGCCGGACTGACCAGGCAGCCGGCTGTCCGGCCGGACAGCGCCCCGGACAGCGCCCCGGACAGCGCCCCGGACAGCGCCCCGGACGGTGTCCCGGCCGGGAGCCCGCGCCGGCACCCGGCCGACAAAGACGGCGGGGACGGCAGGGATCTCAGCGCCGCTTCAGCGACTGCCCGAAACCCGCCGCCAGCGGCATCCGCAGACCCAGCGGCGGCGGCGCCGCCAGCGCGTCCTCCACGGGCCGGGAGAAGGCGTGCCCGAACAGTGTGCCCAGCACGAAGTCCTCGGCCAGGGCGAGGACTTCGTTCCGGTACTGGTGCAGCGCGTGTCCGTCGGCGTGGACCTCGAAGCGGCAGATGTCGCGGTTGGCCTTCTTCGCGCGCGCCGCGAGCCGGAAGGACAGCTCCGGGTCGGTGCGTTCGTCCTTGGTGCCGTGCACGATCAGCACCCGCCGGCCGGCCAGCTGCTTCACCGGTTCGGGTGGCGCTGCCACGTCCTCCTCGGGCAGCCAAGGGGCCAGCGCCAGGACGGAGTTGACGGCGGAGTGACCGGCCGAGCGCAGTGCCGCCCGGCCGCCCATGCCGATGCCGACGAGGCAGACGGCGACGTCGCCGTAGCGGCGTACGACCTCGTCGACGGCCCAGGAGGCGTCGCGCGCCAGGTGCGCCTCGCTGCCGTTCCAGCCGCGAAACCGGTAGTGCACCACGTGCGTGACCAGGCCGTCCGCCTGTCCGGCGCGGGTGAGGCGGCGCCCCAGCGCCCGGACCGAGGCGGTCGCCATCATGGGGGACGGCCTGCGGGCTGAGGTCTCCTCGCCGCCCGGGAGCAGCAGAACCACTGCGCTGACCGCCGTCGGCTCCGGGCCGAGCGCCCTCCCCAGCCGGGCCGTGCGAACCGGCGTCGCTTGCTGTGCCATGACAGAACAGTCTCAGAAGCGACGGTGTACGCCACCCGTCCGCACGGTCACCGTTACGTATCGACGGGTTCGTACAACAGGAGTTCTACGCGCGTAGGGGCTACAGTGCGGAAATGACGAGCCAGATCCAGAACACGCCGAGCTCGGAACAGATCCGCCGGGCGCCCAAGGTGCTGCTGCACGACCACCTCGACGGGGGCCTGCGCCCCGGCACGATCGTCGAACTCGCCGAGGAGACGGGGTACTCCGGTCTCCCCGAGACCGATCCCGACAAGCTCGGCGTCTGGTTCCGCGAGGCCGCGGACTCCGGCTCCCTGGAGCGGTATCTGGAGACCTTCGCCCACACGTGCGCCGTCATGCAGACCCGGGACGCCCTCGTCCGGGTCGCCGCCGAGTGCGCCGAGGACCTCGCCGAGGACGGCGTCGTCTACGCCGAGGTCCGCTACGCGCCCGAGCAGCACCTGGAGGGCGGCCTCACCCTCGAAGAGGTCGTCGAGGCGGTCAACGAGGGCTTCCGGGAAGGGGAGCGCCGCGCCCGGGAGAGCGGCCACCGGATCAGGGTCGGCGCCCTGCTGACCGCCATGCGGCACGCGGCCCGCGCCCTGGAGATCGCGGAACTGGCCAACCGCTACCGCGACCTGGGCGTCGTCGGGTTCGACATCGCCGGTGCCGAGGCGGGCTACCCGCCCACCCGGCACCTCGACGCCTTCGAGTACCTCAAGCGGGAGAACAACCACTTCACCATCCATGCCGGCGAGGCCTTCGGGCTGCCCTCCATCTGGCAGGCCCTCCAGTGGTGCGGCGCCGACCGGCTCGGCCACGGCGTCCGGATCATCGACGACATCCAGGTGCGCGAGGACGGCTCGGTGGAGCTCGGGCGACTCGCCTCGTACGTCCGTGACAAGCGCATCCCGTTGGAGCTGTGCCCCAGCTCCAACCTCCAGACCGGTGCCGCCGACTCGTACGGCGCCCATCCGATCGGACTGCTGCGACGGCTGCACTTCCGCGCGACGGTGAACACCGACAACCGGCTCATGTCCGGTACGAGCATGACCCGTGAATTCGAGCATCTTGTCGACGCATTCGGTTACACGCTCGACGACATGCAATGGTTCTCGGTCAATGCTATGAAGTCAGCATTCATTCCTTTCGATGAACGACTCGCCATGATCAATGACGTGATCAAGCCCGGATATGCAGAACTGAAGTCCGAATGGCTGTTCCAGCAGACCGCCTCCACCAGCGGTTCTGCGGCGAATCAGGCCTGATGAGAGGGGTCGGGAGGCGGCCGGGTCTTCACCCCATCTCCATGACTCGGCCGTTTTTCGATGTTTGCGACGCGTTGCCTCGCGTGTTTACGTTTTTGGACCGCTCACCCCGCCTCACGGATCCAAGGACGCGTTAGAAATGAAGCAGTCTGCTGCCAAGACCCTCGGTGTCGCCGCTCTCGGTGCCGCCTTCGCCGCGGCCGGCGCGGGTGCCGCCAGCGCGGCGCCGGCCGTGCCGGACACCTCCGCGGCGCTGGACACGGTCACCCAGACCCTGCCCGCCGAGAACGTCGCCAAGGCGCTGCCCGGTGCCGGTGAGGCGCTCACCCAGGGGCAGAGCGCGCTCGGCACGGGTGTGGCAGCCGCACAGCCCGCCGCGGCGAAGCTTCTCGCCGACGGGCCCACCGCGCCGGTGGCCGGACTGCTCGGAGGCCTGCCGGTGCAGGGACTGCCCACCCACGGCCTCCCGGTGAACGGTCTGCCGATCGGCTGACGCCGTCCGTGTGCACAACGCCGATGGGGCGCACCCCGGTTGGGGTGCGCCCCATCGGCGCGTGCGCGGGAGGCGGCTCACCAGGCGGTGCGGGCCTTGTCCTCGGACGGGAACAGGATCCACAGCGCTATGTAGAGCAGGAACTGCGGGCCGGGCAGCAGGCACGACACCAGGAAGATGACGCGCATCGTGGTCGCGGAGGTGCCGAAGCGCCGTGCCAGCGCGGCGCACACTCCGCCGATCATGCGGCCGTTCGTGGGGCGGGCAAGGGCGGTCATGGTGGCTCCTTCGCGAACCGTCTCCGAGTGCCGGACTCTCCGGCCTTCGATGTCTTCGACGCTACGCGGACGAAGCGGGACAGGCCTCGCTCTACGGTGCGATCCCGACCCTGGGAATCGTCGGGGTCCGACCCTGAGCCGTGTCCTCCCGGGGAAGGGCCGCGCCGTCGCGGGTCCCGGCCCGTCGGCGGAGCCGGGCGCGGGCCGCGGGCACGACGGCGAGGTGGGCGAGGGCCACGCCGACGGTGTTGAGCAGCATGGAGTCGACGTCCACGACCTGCCCGGGTACGCCGGTCTGCAGCAGCTCGATGCCCAGTGAGATCAGGGCGCCCGCGGCGACCGTACGGGTCAGGGAGCCGAGACGGGAGACGGCCAGCTTGCCGCCCGCCAGGGGAAGCAGCACCCCGAGCGGGGCGAGCAGGCCGACCCCCTCGGCGATGCGGCGGGCCGCCGCCTGGGGGCCCAGTGCGAGGTCGGCTCTGATCCCCGCGAACGGCCGCAGATTGGCGGCGCTCACCCAGGGGACGTCCAGGGGGCGCAGTGTGATCCAGGCGACGAGGGCGAGGTGTGCGACGAGGAGGACACCTCCTGCCACACGGACGCGGGTCACGGCACTGCCGCCGTCTGAGCCTTGACGCTGCACGACCCCGTAGACGCGGCGCCCGGCACGATCGGTTCCGGGGCGACAGGTTTTCGACCCGTCCGGACGCCGGCCCCGCACGGTCGGGGGAATCCCTACGGAGTTTCGTCGGGATCAGCCCGGGTTCGCGACGCCCGGCACGGCACCTCGCCGCGTCGTCGGACCACCCGAGTACGCGCATGACGCGGGTGATCCTCCGTCTTGCGATGCACCGCACCGGACGCCGCGGACTGATCCGACCCGATCCGAACGAAACCCCCTAGCCCTCGACCGCCGACGACGGGGGCGCGTTGGTGCCGGGATCGGAACGGACCTCGGGGGTGCACTGGTAGCTGCGGAGCGGGGCCGGCACGGGACCGCCGAGGACCACCGAGCCGTCGTCCTCGGCGGCGGCCGAGTCGGCGAAGGTGCAGACGATCTGGGCCAGCGCCGCCCGGGTGAGGTTCTCCGGCGGGGTGCTCAGCCGGAGCGTGTTCTCGGGATCCCTGCCCCGGGGGCCGCTGACCGTCATGCCGCCGCGGACGTCCGTGGTGTAGCCGGCCTGCTGCTCGGGCGGGGAGGGCGTCTCGGCCAGCTCGTCGAGGAGCCCCTGGGCGACCAGGACGCGGCGTGCCGCCTCCGCGGTCCCGTCCGGGATGCGGACCGACCGGTCGACGGTGACCAACTGGGCCGAGCACAGCAGGAAGACCTGGACCGGCACCCCCCGCGAGGACTGGGTGGAGATGTCGGTGCCCGACAGGGCGCAGGGCACCCGCGACGGCGCCGGGCCGAAGTCCGTGGGGACCTGGGTGGAGCGGATGCCGCAGCCCGCGAGCAGCGCGGCGAGCAGCGGGACGGCCAGCCAGGGGCGTACGCCACGCCGGCCGAGGGGTCGTGCGGTGGTCATCCGGCGGTGCCTTCCGTGCCGTTCCCGTTCCTGTCGCGGGGATCGTCGGCGAGCAGCTCCGACGCGTCCTGGGGCAGGCGCAGCGTGAACACCGCTCCTCCCTCGGGGGAGTTCGCCGCGGTGATCTCGCCGCCGTGGATGTGCGCGTTCTCCAGGGCGATGGACAGTCCGAGACCGCTGCCCTCGGAGCGCGGGCGCGACGCGCTCGCCTTGTAGAAGCGGTCGAAGACGTGCGGCAGGACGTCCTCGGGGATGCCGGGACCGTGGTCCCGCACCTCGATGACCAGTTCCTCGCCCTCCAGCCGCACGGCCACCCGCACCGGCGAGCCACCGTGCTTGAGGGCGTTGCCGATCAGGTTCGCCAGGATGACGTCGAGGCGGCGCGGGTCGAGGCGCGCCATGATGCCGCGCTCCGCGTCCAGGTCCACCGCGTCCAGCCAGGCGCGCGCGTCGATGCACGCCGTGATCTGGTCGGCGATGTCCACGTAGTCGAGGACGAGGCGCGCGGTGCCCGCGTCGAAACGGGTGACCTCCATCAGGTTCTCGACGAGGTCGCCGAGTCTGCGGGTCTCGCTGACGACGAGGCGCACGGCCGGCTCGATCATCGGGTCGACGCTGCCGGTCTCCGCGTCGAGCTCCTCCTCCAGGACCTCGGTGACGGCCGTGATCGCCGTCAGCGGCGTCCGCAGTTCGTGCGACATGTCCGCCACGAAGCGGCGCGAGGCCTCGTCCCGGGCGCTCATGTCCGCGACCCGTTTCTCCAGTGCTTCCGCCGTACGGTTGAACGTCCTCGACAGGTCGGCGAGTTCGTCGGTGCCGGAGACCCGCAGCCGGGTGTCGAGCTTGCCCTCGCCGAGGCGGCGGGCCGCGATGCCCAGACGGTGCACGGGCTTGAGGACCGTGGTCGCGGCGGCCTGGGCGAGCAGCGCGGAGCCGATCAGCGCGAGTCCGGTGGCGATGCCCAGGGACCACGCGAGCGAGTTGAGGTCCTTCGCCTCGGGTTCGAGGGACTTGAGCATGTAGCCGGTGGTGGTGCCGCCGATCACCTTGGCGCCGCCCACGAGGTACGGCTTGTCGTTGTCGGTGATGCGCTGCCAGTACAGGTGGTACTGGGACTCGTTGTTCGAGTTCAGCGGCTGCTTCCTGTTCACCGCCTTCTGCAGGGACTCGGGCACGTCCTCCAGCGTGAAGGTGTCCAGCGCGGAGTTGCCGACGACGGTCTTGCCGGCGCTGTCCTCGGCGACCAGGAGCACGCTGAAGCGCTGGCTGCTGTTGGCCATCTGCCCGGCCGTGCGCTGGAGTTCGTCCTGCCCGGGGTGCACCGGCAGCATGCTCGCGTGGTTGCGCATCTCCTGCTGGAAGTCGCGCAGCACCGCGTCCTGCGTACGCGTCAGCACGGCCTCGCGGTTGAGCCAGTACGCGATGCCCGACGCCGACACGGCGGCCGTCAGCGCGACCAGCCCGAACACCACGACCAGCCGCAGCCGCAGGCTGGTGAAACGCAGGCCGGACAGCAGCGCCTTGCGCGCCGCGGCCCAGCCGCGGAGCTCGTCCTGCGGTTTGGTCACGGTGTCCGAACGCTCGCTTCCCCGCGCGTGCGGCGCACGGACGCGATCTGCGGTCCCGGTGCGCGGAGGGTTCGACGACGGCCCCCGTCGGGGCGCGGCCCGACGGCCGCTCTCGCGTCGCTCACGACGGCGAGTCCAGGCGATAGCCGACGCCCCGCACGGTGCGGATCAGGGTGGGGGAGGAGGGAACGTCCTCGACCTTGGCGCGCAGCCGCTGCACACACGCGTCGACGAGCCGCGAGTCGCCCAGGTAGTCGTGCTCCCACACCAGACGCAGCAACTGCTGTCGGGACAGCGCCTGACCGGGACGGCGGCTCAGCTCCAGCAGCAACCGCAGCTCGGTGGGCGTCAGTTGGAGGTCCTCGCCGTTCTTGGTGACCGTCATCGCGGCACGGTCGATGACCAGCGAGCCGAACGTGGCCGAGTCGTTGGCCTCACGCTCGCCGCGTCGCAGCACGGCACGGATACGGGCGTCGAGCACCCGGCCCTGCACGGGCTTGACGACATAGTCGTCGGCGCCGGACTCCAGGCCGACCACGACGTCGATGTCGTCGCTGCGCGCGGTCAGCAGGATGATCGGCAGCTGGTCGGTGCGCCGGATGCGCCGGCACACCTCGAATCCGTCGATGCCGGGCAGCATCACGTCCAGCACGATCAGATCCGGTCGCTGCTCGCGCAGCAGTTTCAGACCGTCCTCGCCGGTGGCAGCGGTGGCCACACGGTGTCCCTGGCGCGTCAAAGAGAGCTCCAGGGCCGTACGGATGGCGTCGTCGTCCTCGATCAGCAACAGGGAAGGCACGAACGTCATTCTGGCCCATGTCATGGCCGGGTATCGACCGTTGGAGCGCTCCCATCCATCTCCCGCACAGAAGGAGGGCCCTCCCGCGTGGCGGGGAGGACCCGAGTGGTCATCTGCGTAGTCGTACCGCTCTTCTCTGTGATCGGCCTGTGGCGCGCCCACGGACGGGCCCTGTGACAGGTCTGTGACAGTCGGCGGACACGGCCATGAAGTGCCCCGGGCAAGCTTTTCGACACGAGCAAGGCAGTACGGCGAACGAACCGAAGAACCGGGACTCCACGACGGGGGGCGCGAGATGAATACGCTGCACAGCACCAGCACTAGCGCAGTTGTCACGCGTCTGCACGACGTCACCCGGGTCACGGAGAAGTCCGGTGCCGTGAGCGGGCGGGGGTGCGCTCGCGGCACCGGGCGTCAGCACACCGCCTACATGACGGTGGTTGACGCGTTCACGGGGGAGAGCCCCGCGGCATCCGCCGCGGGCGCTGCCGGGGGGAAGGCTCACGGGGGAGCCGCGTACGGGGAGGGCACGGGGGAACGCCGCCAGACGGCGGAGACGGCGAATGCGGAAGCGGCGTTCACCGCCTACGTCCAGGAGCGTCGTGCCTCCCTGTACGCAACCGCCTATCACCTCACCGGTGACCGGTTCGAGGCCGAGGACCTGCTGCAGAGCGCGCTGTTCTCGACGTACAAGGCCTGGGACCGGATCAGCGACAAGGCCGCGGTCGGGGGCTACCTCCGCCGCACCATGACGAACCTGCACATCAGCGCGTGGCGCCGCCGCAAGCTGAACGAGTACCCGACCGAGGAACTGCCGGAGACGGCCGGTGACACGGACGCGATGCGTGGCACCGAGCTGCGCGCCGTGCTGTGGCAGGCGCTCGCCCGGCTGCCGGAACTCCAGCGGACGATGCTGGTCCTCCGCTACTACGAGGGCCGCACCGATCCGGAGATCGCGGACATCCTCGACATCAGTGTCGGCACGGTGAAGTCGAGCATCTGGCGGTCCCTCCGCCGGCTGCGCGAGGACGAGGTCCTCAGCTTCGGCCGTGACGAGGAGGAGTCCTTCGGGGAGCTCGTCGCCTGAAGGTCTGGGGGGAACGCAAGGGGAAACAGGCAGCACTCGGGGGAGTGGTGCCGGGGGGAACCAACGGGGTCACGGGGGACCACGGGGGAAACGAGAGAAGGTCCAGGCGGACGGGGGGTTCGCCTGGACCTCTTTTCGTGTGCCGCGCGTTGCGGGCTACCCCGTCTTCTTCTTCTCGTCCGCGAGGACCGAGCGCGACCGCTCGACCATGCGCCGCTTGCGTTCCGCGACCGCGGCCAGCGCCTTCTTGTGCTGCCCGACCAGCCGCTTCTGGTGCCCTGACTCGATGTCGTGACGCGTCACCACATAGTCGGTGGCGCTCTTGCAGCGCACGTCGGCCTCCGCCGTCCTGATCTCCTCGGCGGAGGGAGCGGGGAAGCCCGGGTGCGGTCCGTCCGGGCTCGTCCGCCGGCTGCGCCAGGTGGTGTCGTCGACCGCGGAGAGCGGGTCGGGATAGCGCAGTCCGGACTTGCCCATGCAGGCGCTCCACCGCTTGTCGAGGGCGCGGACCGCGGCGTCCTCGCGGGTGGTGGCGGAGGCTTCGAGGAACAGGTTCTGAACGACCATCAGGTCGTCGGCGGCCCGGTCGGCCAGGGCGGCGCGCTGGGCCGCGCCGTGGCAGCCGCCCTCGGGCACTCCGTCCGGTACCGGGGCCGCGGCCGTTCCGCTCCCCTTGTCGGCCCGCTGTGCGGTACCGGTGTAGACGGCCTTCGCGGCGGGCGTGATCGTCCGCTCCTGTGCCGCGCCCCGCCGCTGCGCCGCCACGGCCTGCCGCTTGGTGACGCCGTCGGGCAGCGGCGGCTTGTAGCCGTAGACGCGGACCGACTCCAGGTCCGTGGGCCCGTACTTGCGTGCGTTGGGCGGCAGTTCACCGGCGGGCGCCTGGTAGGCGGGCCAGCTCACGCCGTACTTCCTCATGCAGGAGCGGGCCAGGACGGAGACGGCGCGGTTGACGGCATCGGTCTCCCGCGCGTCCGGGAGATAGGCGTCCAGGGGGTACGCCTTCGGAGCGTGGGCGAAGGAGGTGGCGACCGCGGGCGCGGTGTCCTCGCCGTCGCGCCCGTCGTGCCCGCCCCGGGCCTGCTCGCCCGAGGAGCAGGCGGTGGCGAGGAGCGCGACGGCGGCCGTCACGGTGATTGTCGCCCGAGAACGGGTCGCCGGTCTCGTCCAGTTGAGCATGTTTCAGATGATCACTCGTGCTGCGGGCCGTCAAGTGCCGTCAGGCGAATGACAGTTCGAGTAACCGGTTTCTGGTCATGGTCGACGATCTTTCGGCCATTCACCGGAACGCGTTCCGGTACGGCGCCGGTCGGTGTGCCAGGGTCACGAGCGCAGTACGGCGCTCTCCGCCCGCACGGGCGGTGGGCCCCACAGCGCCGGAAAGAAGGGTACGGAATGAGAAGCGCACGCGTTCTCGCGGCCGCATCGGCGATGTCCGTCGCCGCGATCCTCGCCGCGACGACCCCCGCGCAGGCGGCCGGCAACGACGGCACCTGCAACACGGACGAAGCCTGCATCTACCGCCTCGCGGACTACTCGGGCGGCATCTACGACACGCTGTCCAGCAAGAAGAGCTACAGCGGTCTCGTCTTCCACGGAACGTCGACCACCATCGACAACAAGGCGAGCGCGGCCAAGAACAGGGACCCCGACAACAACCTGTGGTTCTACCAGCTGGACAACTGGGCGGGCGACAGGTGGGGCGTGCCGGCCGGCGCCTCCACGAACTTCACCGGCTCGGACGACAACAAGTGGTCCTCACACTGCTGGTCCGGCGCCACCGCGGGCTGCCCGGGCGGCTGACCCGGCCCCGCGCCACCGGGCGCCGGGCCGCTATGCCGCCGTCGGGCGCGCGGTCACCCGGCGTCCGGCGGCAGCGGCGGTCAGCCGGCCCAGCGCCTCGGCCTTGTCACAGGGGTGCGCGCCCAGAGCCGCCTGGCGCGCCACGATCGAGCGCTCGGCGCGCATCAGCCGCCAGCCGCGGCGCAGCAGGAACGGTACCGACTTGCGGCCCTCGCGCAGATCGCGCAGGAACCGGCGGCGGAACGTGGTGACCGGGCCGCGCGACAGGCACAGCGCGTCCGCCAGCAGGCCCAGCTCCCGGCAGCGCTCCACGATCTCCGCGGCGAAGACCCCCTCCGCGATGAACAGCGGCGTCCGCTCGAAGCGCAGTGTCTCGCTGCCGGTACGGGCGCTCAGCGAGATGTCGTACACGGGGATCGTCGTCCCGCCCGTACGGCACAGCTGCTCGATCGCGGCGACCGCGGCGTCCGCGTCCCAGGACAGCGGATGGTCCCAGTCGATGTCCTGGCTGTCCTCGACCAGCGGCAGCGTCGGGTCGGTGCCTTCCTTGTAGAAGTCGTCGAGGCGGAGGACGGGGAGCCCGGAGTCCGCTGCGAGAAGGGACTTCCCGGAGCCGGAGGGGCCGCAGAGCAGCACCACACGGGTGGGTATCGGGGGCTGGGTACCCAATGTTCTGGACCTTCTGTGAATCGGCCTGGCTTCGCCACGCGTCGGACGCCTCCAGGACATTATCCCCTTCCCGGGGCCCGCCCCGGCCCCGCCGGAATCAGCCCGTGACGGGCTCCGTGGCCGGTTCCGGCTCCTGGCCCGCCACGGGCTCGTCCCCTGTTCGGACACCGGCTCCGTCACGAAGCGCACCGACGCGTCCAGCTTCCGCGCCAGGGCCTGCGCCTCCTCCGGGGTGTCGGCGCCGACCGCGATCAGGGCCACCCGGTTGCCGACCGAGCGGTGCGGCTCGATGACGTCGCCCGGGGCGACGGCCGGCTCGGCATGGATCACCGCGGGGTGCGCGACCACCTCGTCCCAGCCCTCCACCGGATTCAGCCGCCCGGACGGCGGGGTCAGGAAGCGGATCGCCGAGCCGCGCACCGGCTCGAGGGCACTCCGGTCGATCGGGCGTTCCAGGACGTCGTCGGCTCCTTCCGAAGGGCTGAGCCACCCCGGACGGGTGCACTACGTCTACATCGGCGCCGACCGCAGCAGTTTCCACAGCGGCTTCACCATGGCCGACCAGGACCGGATCGAGATCGACTTCACCACGCACGGGGTACGGCTGACGCACAGGGTGGACTGGCGCTGATATGCCCTATGACCCGCAGGGGCGAATCCGCCGCCGGGACGGCCCGGAACGCACACGGGTCAACTACTGTGCGTGTCGTTCACGTTGCTCTCCGCTCTTCGAAGAGGAAATCTGATGGCGCGACACGCAGCCCGGCAGACCACCATGGCCCGCACCACCGCGCGCATCGCCGCCGCGGTCGGGGTGGTCGCTGCCGGCGCGGCCGCGGCCACCCCGGCCTTCGCGGACACGGCCCCCGCCGTGGACGTCATGCGCACCCGGCCCACCTCCATGGGCAATCTCGACCCGCAGGCGGGCGTCGAGGCCCTGACCGGCACCGTGGGACATGTGACCGGCCCTGTGGAGGGACTGAAGCCCAACCCGCTGGCCGGCACCGGAGTGGACCCGCTCGACAACGGGGTGGGCACACAGCTCGCCGACTTCAAGCCGCTGTCGTCGCAGGCGCTGACCAGGCCGCTCGCACAGGCGCCGTCGGTGGGCAGCATCCCGGTCCTCGGCCAGGCGACGGGCCTGCTGCACGGCTGACGCCGGACACGAGAGAGCCGCGCTCCCCCCGGACGGAGGGGAAGCGCGGCTCTCTGTCGTGCGGGACCCCGGGGACACGGATCGGGGTCCCGGGTCCTCGGTGCGAGGCGCGGGACGAAGGGCTCAGTAGGACGAGCCGGACGCGCCCAGCGCGCCGGTCGGGTGCCAGACGGTCTTCGTCTCCAGGAACGCCGTGAGGCGCTCGATGCCGGGCGTCGCAAAGTAATCCACAGCCTGTGGACGGACGACCCGCTTGAGATTGTCCGCGGCGGCGATCTCCAGCTCCTTGGCCAGCACCTCGTCGGCGCCCGCGAGGTCGATCGCGTTGACGTCCTGGTGCGCGGCCAGCGGCGCCGCGATCTCCGCGGTCCGGCCCGACAGCACGTTGACGACGCCGCCGGGGACGTCGGAGGTCGCCAGCACCTCGCCCAGCGACAGCGCCGGGAGCGGGGACTTCTCGCTGGTGACCACGACGGCCGTGTTGCCGGTCGCGATCACCGGGGCGAGCACCGAGACCAGGCCCAGGAAGGACGACTCCTGCGGGGCCAGCACGGCCACGACACCCGTCGGCTCGGGCGTGGACAGGTTGAAGTACGGGCCCGCGACCGGGTTGCCGCCGCCCACGACCTGGGCGATCTTGTCCGTCCAGCCCGCGTACCAGATCCACCGGTCGATCGTCGCGTCCACGACGGCCGCGGCCTTCGACTTCGACAGCCCCTCGGCGTCCGCGACCTCCCGCGCGAACTGCTCCTTGCGGCCCTCCAGCATCTCCGCGACGCGGTAGAGGACCTGGCCGCGGTTGTACGCCGTCGCCCCGGACCAGCCGCCGAACGCCTTGCGCGCGGCGACGACCGCGTCACGGGCGTCCTTGCGGCTCGACTGCGGCGCGTTCGCCAGCCACTTGCCCTTGGAGTCGGTCACCTCGAACACCCGGCCGCTCTCGGAACGCGGGAACTTCCCGCCCACGTACAGCTTGTAGGTCTTGAAGACGCTCAAACGGTCAGACATCGAGGTACGCCTCCAGGCCGTGACGACCGCCCTCGCGGCCGAAGCCCGACTCCTTGTAGCCGCCGAACGGCGAGGTCGGGTCGAACTTGTTGAACGTGTTGGACCAGACGACACCGGCGCGGAGCTTGTTCGCCACCGCCAGGATGCGGGAGCCCTTCTCCGTCCAGATGCCCGCCGACAGGCCGTACTGGGAGTTGTTGGCCTTGGCGACCGCCTCGTCCGGGGTGCGGAAGGTCAGGACCGACAGCACCGGGCCGAAGATCTCGTCCCGGGCGATGGTGTGCGCCTGGGTGACGTTCGTGAACAGCGTCGGCGCGAACCAGTAGCCGGACGAGGGCAGTTCGCAGGCCGGCGACCAGCGCTCGGCGCCCTCGGCCTCGCCCTTGTCCGCGAGCGCGGTGATCCGCGCCAGCTGCTCGGCGGAGTTGATCGCACCGATGTCGGTGTTCTTGTCGAGCGGGTCGCCCAGACGCAGGGTGGACAGCCGGCGCTTGAGGGAGTCCAGCAGCTCGTCGTGGATCGACTCCTGGACGAGCAGGCGGGAGCCCGCGCAGCAGACCTGGCCCTGGTTGAAGAAGATGCCGCTGACGATGCCCTCGACGGCCTGGTCGATCGGGGCGTCGTCGAAGACGATGTTCGCGCCCTTGCCGCCCAGTTCGAGCGTGACCTTCTTGTCGGTGCCCGCGACCTGACGGGCGATCGCCTTGCCGACGGCGGTGGAGCCGGTGAAGGCCACCTTGTTCACGTCCGGGTGCTCGACGAGCGCCGCGCCCGCGTCGCCGTACCCCGGAAGGATGTTGACGACGCCCTTGGGCAGGCCCGCCTGGCGGCAGATGTCCGCGAAGAATAGGGCGCTCAGCGGCGTGGTCTCGGCGGGCTTCAGTACGACCGTGTTGCCGGTCGCCAGCGCCGGGGCGATCTTCCACGCCAGCATCAGCAGCGGGAAGTTCCAGGGGATGACCTGGCCCGCGACGCCGAGGGGCCGGGGGTCCGCGCCGAAGCCGGCGTGGTCGAGCTTGTCGGCCCAGCCCGCGTAGTAGAAGAAGTGCGCGGCGACCAGGGGGAGGTCCGCGTCGCGGGTCTCCTTGATGGGCTTGCCGTTGTCCAGCGTCTCCAGGACGGCGAGCTCACGGGAGCGCTCCTGGATGATCCGCGCGATGCGGAAGAGGTACTTGGCGCGCTCGGAGCCGGGCAGCGCCGACCACTTCTCGAACGCCTTGCGGGCCGCCTTCACGGCACGGTCCACGTCCTCGGCGCCGGCCTGGGCGACCTCGGAGAGGACCTCCTCGGTGGCGGGGCTGACGGTCTTGAAGACCCTGCCGTCCGCCGCCTCGGTGAACTCGCCGTCGATGAAGAGCCCGTACGACGGGGCGATGTCGACGACCGCGCGGGACTCCGGCGCGGGCGCGTACTCGAATGCGGATGACCGCTTCTCGATGGTCATGGTGATCAGTCCACCGTCACGTAGTCGGGGCCGGAGTAGCGGCCGGTGGCCAGCTTCTGACGCTGCATCAGCAGGTCGTTCAGGAGCGAGGAGGCGCCGAAGCGGAACCAGTGGTTGTCGAGCCAGTCCTCGCCCGCCGTCTCGTTCACCAGGACCAGGAACTTGATGGCGTCCTTGGAGGTGCGGATGCCGCCGGCCGGCTTCACGCCGACCTGCACCCCGGTCTGCGCGCGGAAGTCGCGGACCGCCTCCAGCATGAGCAGCGTGTTCGCCGGCGTCGCGTTCACGGCGACCTTGCCGGTGGAGGTCTTGATGAAGTCCGCCCCGGCCAGCATGCCGAGCCAGGAGGCGCGGCGGATGTTGTCGTACGTCGACAGCTCGCCGGTCTCGAAGATGACCTTCAGGCGCGCGGCGCCCGAGGCCTCCTTCACGGCGACGATCTCCTCGTACACCTTCATGTAGTGGCCCGCGAGGAAGGCCCCGCGGTCGATGACCATGTCGATCTCGTCGGCACCCGCGGCGACGGCGTCACGCACGTCGGCCAGCTTCACATCGAGCGCGGCGCGGCCCGCCGGGAAGGCGGTGGCCACCGAGGCGACCTTCACGCCGGAGCCGGCGACGGCCTCCTTGGCGACGGCCACCATGTCGGGATAGACGCAGACCGCGGCCGTGGTGGGGGTCGCGGGGTCGGTCGGGTCGGGGTGGACCGCCTTGGCGCCGAGCGCCCGGACCTTGCCCGGGGTGTCCGCGCCTTCCAGCGTCGTCAGGTCGACCATCGAGATGGCGAGGTCGATGGCGTACGCCTTCGCGGTGGTCTTGATGGAACGGGTGCCGAGCGAGGCGGCGCGCGCCTCCAGGCCGACCGCGTCGACGCCGGGCAGCCCATGGAGGAAGCGGCGCAGCGTGCTGTCGGACGCGGTGGCGTCAGCGAGGGCAGCGGGTGCAGAGGTGGGCATGGTCACCAGACGAGCATATCTACGCGCGTAGCGGCTGTACACCCCCGGGGCGGGAGTGGGTGCCTTCTTCGCTCTCCGTGTCGGGGCGCTCCCTGGGCGGAGCGGGGCCGGGCCGTGGCCTTGGCTGTCCGTCCGCATCCGGATTCCGGATCGGGGTGGTCCCGTCCGTTCCTCCCCATTCTGCGGCCGGACGGGATGTCGCCCCCTCCGCCCCTGCCCGTCCCTTGCCCCGGGGCTCCGCCCCGGAACCCCGCTCCTCAAGCGCCGGAGGGGCTGGGTCTTGCCGGGGGAGTGTCGGGGCGGGTGGGAGTCACCCGTCCCTTGCCCTGGGGCTCCGCCCCGGACCCCGCTCCTCAAGCAGCCGGAGGGGCTGGATCATGCCCGTCCGGGGAGGGAGCCATCCGTCCTTTGGCCCCGGGTTCCGCCCCGGAGGCCGTTCCTCGGACGCCGGAGGGGCTGGATCCTGCCGGGAGTGTCCTGGGGCGCCACCCGGTGGGCCGACCGGGCAGTGAGGAAGTCCCGGAGGGCTCGGGGCGGCCGGGCGGGGCCGAAGCCGTGCGGTCGGCCGGTGGGCCGCCTGCCGGTGGGCCGTCGGTCGGTGGGGAGGCTTCAGGGAGGCCGGAGGCGGCTGGTGGGGAGGCTTCCGGGAGGCCGGGGGCGGCTGGTGGGCGGGGTAGGGGTGGGGGTGGTGGGGGCGTCGGGCACAATCGGGGCCATGAGCACCCCGGACCCCCAGTCACCCGTACCGGACGCCTCGCGACCCGAGTCGAAGGACCGGATCTACCGGTCGCCCGCCGGTATCGCGGGCGGCGCCCTGCTGCTCCTCATCGCGGGCTGGCTCGGCGTCGACGCGCTGATCTCGGGGCACGGCCGCACCCCCTGGCTGGCCCTCGCCGCGCTGATCCTCGTCGTCCCGCTGGTGTCCGCGTTCACCCTGCGGCCCGCGGTCTTCGCGAACGAGGACCGGCTGCGCGTCCGCAACCCGTTCCGCGTCATCGTGCTGCCCTGGGCCCAGGTCGCCTCCCTGCGCTCCAGCTACTCCAACGAGGTCGTCGCCGCCTCCGGCACGAAGTACCAGCTGTGGGCGGTGCCCGTCTCGCTGCGCGCCCGCAAGAAGGTCGCCAAGCAGCAGGCGCGTGCCGCCGACGGCGACGGACGCCGTCCGGGCTCGGCGGGCCGCCCGTCGCCGCTGGGCTTCGGCCGCTCCCACCAGCCCGCCACCGCGCCGACCCGTGCCACGACCGACCAGATCATGGACGATCTGCGCCGGCTCGCGGAGACCAGGGCCGGCGAGCCGAGCGCACAGGGCGAGGTCACCGTGCGCTGGGCGTACGAGGTGATGGGACCCGCGATCGCCGGGGCGGTCCTGCTCGCCATCCTGCTGGCGACGGGCTGACCCGCACCCCGCCGGGGCGGCCCGGTCACGGCGCGCTCGGCCACACCAGCGCCATGTACGCGCTGCAGTACGCCGAGAGCAGGATCGCGCCGGTCAGTGCCACGGTGCGGAACCGGGGCGAGGACCGGGCCAGGTGCAGAGCCGCCGGGAGCAGCAGCGGGAAGCCGGGCAGCAGGAAGCGGGCCCGCGGGAAGTAGACGCCCCCGCTGCCGAGGACGATCAGCAGCAGGACCCCGGTGAAGACCAGCAGCGGGAGCGGCTGGCGGTCCCAGAGGGACAGCGCGTACAGGGCGACGGACACCAGCAGCGTCACGGTGACCATGACGAGGAACAGTTCGGGCGCCGAGTTCTGCCCGAGGATCTCCCGCAGCCGGCGCAGGGTCTCGGTGCCCCCGTCCCACTCGTTGTGCCACATCCGCTGGACGGCGAAGTAGCCGTCCCAGCGGTGCAGCCGCAGGCCCACCCAGCCGACGTACGCCAGCCAGCCGGCGGGGGCGGTCAGGGCCGCCGCGAGCGCGCGGGCCGAGAACCCGCGGCGCAGCGACAGCAGGGCCGTGACGGTGACCGCCGCGGCGACCGCGATGCCCGTCGGGCGGGTCAGTCCCGACAGCGCCGCCAGCGAACCGGCCCAGAGCCAGCGGCCGGTGAGCACCGCGTACAGCGACCACGCGGCGAACGCGGTGAACAGCGACTCCGTGTACCCCATCCACTCGACCATGCCCACCGGGAGCGCCGCCCACAGCACGGTCAGCAGGACGCCCACGCGGCGGCCGTGCAGATGGCTGCCCACCGCGTGGATCCCCCAGGCGGCGGCGAAGGAGCCCACGACGGCGATCGCGACGCCGGTCGTGGCACGGGTGCCCGGGGTGACGGCGGCGACCGCCTTGACGAGCACCGGGTACAGCGGGAAGAAGGCGAGGTTGTTGGCGTCGTAGGCGGCGCCCAGCAGACGCGTGTAGCCGTGGTCGGCGATGCCGAGGTACCAGTCCGCGTCCCACTTCGTCGCCAGCAGCGGCCAGACGCCGTGGTGCCGGCGGTGGGCCCACACGGTGAGCACGAGGAGGCCGACGAGGCGTACGGCCGCGTAGGCGAGCAGGGCGGGGCCCGCGCGGCGCAGCGCGGCGCGGAACCGGGCCGCGACGGTGACCTGCCGCGGCCGGCGTGGGGTGGTGGGGGAGAGTCCGCTCGGGGCGTTCCGGGGTGGGGCGGTTGTCGGCCGGGAAGCGGTCGAGGACACGCGGCAGCTCCTGGGACTCGGCGGTGCGCTACCGGTAACCGTGCCTCGGTCCCGCGGTGGCGCCCGGGAGTGCTGCGACAACTGCCGTGCGGAAATCACCCGTAAGGGCGGTGAGGGGAAAGGCGTTCGGTGCGGGCGCGTCCGTTCGACGGGCCCGCACCGGGCTGCCTCAGATGCCGGCGGCGGCCGACAGGTCCCGCTTGATCGCCGCGAGCAGCGCGGTGGCCTCGGCATGGGCCTCGGGGAGGCCGTCCCGGGAACCCACCGGCACCACGACCTCCAGGTAGCACTTCAACTTCGGCTCCGTGCCGCTCGGGCGGACGACGACCCGCGCGCCGTCCAGCGTGTAGCGCAGGCCGTCCGTGGGCGGGAGGGTGTCCGTGCCCTTGGTCAGGTCCTCGGCGTTCGTGATCGCCAGACCGCCGAGCCGCGTCGGCGGCCGCTCGCGCAGGCGCAGCATGGCGTCGGCGATGACGGTCAGGTCCTCCACCCGGACCGACAGCTGGTCGGTGGCGTGCAGGCCGTACTCGACGGCGATGTCGTCGAGGAGGTCCAGCAGGGTCCGTCCCTGCTCCTTGAGCTCGGAGGCGAGCTCGGTGATCAGGAGGGCGGCGGTGATGCCGTCCTTGTCGCGCACGCCGTCCGGGTCGACGCAGTAGCCGAGCGCCTCCTCGTACCCGTAGCGCAGCCCGTCCGCGCGGGCGATCCACTTGAAGCCGGTGAGGGTCTCCACGTACGGCAGGCCGGCCTTCTCGGCGATCCGGCCGAGCAGGGACGAGGAGACGATCGACTCGGCGAAGGTGCCGCGCGCCCCGCGGCGCACCAGGTGCTCGCCGAGCAGCGCGCCGACCTCGTCACCGCGCAGCATCCGCCAGTCGCCCGCTTCGCCGCGCTCCTTGACGGCCACCGCGCAGCGGTCGGCGTCGGGGTCGTTCGCGACGATCAGGTCGGGGCCGGTCTCGCGGGCCTTCGCGAAGGCGAGGTCCATCGCGCCGGGCTCTTCCGGGTTCGGGAAGGCGACGGTCGGGAAGTCCGGGTCCGGCTCGGCCTGTTCGGCGACCAGGACCGGCGCGGGGAAGCCCGCCCGGTCGAAGGCCGCGAGCAGCACGTCCTTGCCGACGCCGTGCATCGCCGTGTAGACGGTGCGGGCGGTACGCGGCGACCCCTTGGCCAGCACGGCGTCCGTACGGGCCAGATAGGCGTCCAGGACGTCCTCGCCGAGGGTCTCCCAGCCGGACTCCGGACGGGGCACGTCGGCGAGCGCGCGGACGGCGTCGATCTCGGCCGCGATCTCCGCGTCCGCCGGGGGGACGATCTGCGAACCGTCGCCCAGGTAGACCTTGTAGCCGTTGTCGCGGGGCGGGTTGTGGCTGGCCGTGACCTCGACGCCCGCCACCGCGCCGAGGTGCCGGATGGCGAAGGCGAGGACGGGAGTGGGCAGTGGCCGGGGGAGCACGGCGGCGCGCAGCCCCGCGCCGGTCATCACCGCAGCGGTGTCGCGCGCGAAGTCAGCGGACTTGTGACGGGCGTCGTAGCCGACGACGACGAGACCGCCGGCCTGCCCGGCGGCCTTCAGGTAGGCGGCCAGACCCGCGGCGGCGCGTATGACGACGGAGCGGTTCATCCGCATCGGGCCCGCGCCGAGCTCGCCGCGCAGGCCGGCGGTGCCGAACTGCAGGGTGCCGCTGAAGCGCTCGGCGATCTCCGTGACGTCCCCGGCGTCGATCAACGCGGCGAGTTCCGCACGGGTGTCCGCGTCGGGGTCCTCGGCCAGCCACGCCTCGGCCCGTGCGATGAGTTCGTCCTGCACCTCGGGTGAACCTCTCTCTTCGTCTTCTACGTCACCGGCGGCCGTCACGACGGGTCCGCCCCTGCGCCCCTGTCGTCCCCCAGGGGCCGGGGAACCGCGGCCGGAGCCGGACTACAGCCGGTCCAGCACCTGGGTGAGCAGCTCGCCCATGCGGGCGGCGGAGTCGCGGCCGGCCTGGAGGACCTCCTCGTGGTTGAGGGGTTCACCCGTCATGCCCGCGGCGAGGTTGGTGACGAGGGAGATGCCGAGCACCTCGGCGCCCGCCTCACGCGCGGCGATGGCTTCCAGGGTCGTCGACATGCCCACCAGGTCCGCGCCGATGACCCGGGCCATCCGGATCTCGGCGGGCGTCTCGTAGTGCGGCCCGGGGAACTGGGCGTAGACGCCCTCCTCCAGGCTGGGGTCGACCTCCTTGCACAGCGCGCGCAGCCGCGGCGAGTACAGGTCCGTCAGGTCCACGAAGTTCGCGCCGACGATCGGCGAGGCGGCCGTCAGGTTGATGTGGTCGCTGATCAGCACCGGCTGCCCGGGGCGCATGCCCTCGCGCAGACCGCCGCAGCCGTTGGTGAGCACGATGGTCTTGCAGCCGGCGGCGACGGCGGTCCGCACGCCGTGCGCGACGGAGGCGACGCCGCGACCCTCGTAGTAGTGGGTGCGGCCCAGGAAGACCAGGGCCCGCTTGTCACCGAGCCGGTACGAGCGGATCGTGCCGCCGTGCCCCTCGACGGCCGGCGGGGGGAACCCGGGCAGCTCGGTGACCTGGAACTCGGCCTCGGGGGAGCCGAGGGCGTCCACGGCCGGAGCCCAGCCGGAGCCCATCACGAGGGCGACGTCGTGGGTCTCGGCGCCGGTCAGCTCGCGCAGACGCGAGGCGGCGGCGTCGGCGGCGGCGTAGGGGTCGCCCTGGATGTCGTCCGGAAGAAGAGATGCGTTCACGCGATGAGCGTAGCCGGTCTTGGCCTACGCGCGTAGATGACGGAGCTCACGGTCTTGCGATCGTTGTCTTGTCGTTTCCGACAAGACGCGCGGCGGAAGACGGGAGAGGTGATCTTCGCGGCGTGCTCAGCAGGGCCGCTTGCGGAGCTCCATGACGTAGTCGTGCGGCGCCCCGGCCGACTCCGCCGCGTCGGCGACCTCGCCGAGGTAGCGCGCCGAGGGGAGGCCGCCCTCGTACCCGTTGAGGACGTACACCCACGCGGATTCCTCGCCCTCCAGCGTGTGCACGCGTACGCGCATCCGCCGGTAGACGTCGAGGCCGACCCCCTCCCAGCGGTCCATGGAGTCCTCGTCCGGCGGGGCGATGTCGTACAGCGCCACGAACACCTGCGAGCCCGGCGCCTCGACGATCGTCGCGAGCGCACCCTCCCAGCCCATGTGCTCCCCGCCGAACGTGAGCCGCCAGCCGTTCAGCCAGCCGATGGCGCGGAGCGGCGAATGCGGGGCGCGGCGCGTCATCAGCCGCGGGTCGAGATTGCCGGCGTACGCGGCGTAGAGCGACATGCGGTCGAGGGTACGGCAGTGGACCCGTGCGCCTCTCGCGTAACAGAAGTGGCTCGAAAGCACGCGCGTCGGCCCCCGGGGCGTCGGCACCTTGAAGCGTGCGGGACAATGGAGTACGTGACTCGGATCGTGATCATCGGTGGCGGACCCGGCGGATACGAGGCGGCCCTGGTGGCCGCCCAGCTCGGCGCGGAGGTGACCGTCGTCGACTGCGACGGTCTGGGCGGGGCGTCGGTGCTCACCGACTGCGTGCCGTCGAAGACCCTTATCGCCACGGCCGAGGTGATGACCACCTTCGACTCCTCGTACGAGGAGCTGGGGATCATCGTCGCCGACGACACGCCTCCGCTGGAGCAGGCGGCCAAGGTGGTCGGCGTCGACCTCGGCAAGGTCAACCGCCGTGTGAAGCGTCTCGCGCTCGCCCAGTCGCACGACATCACGGCCTCCGTCACGCGCGCCGGCGCACGCGTCCTGCGCGGCCGGGGACGCCTGGAGGGCATGCAGGCCCTGGACGGCTCCCGCAAGGTCGTGGTGCGGGCCGCGGACGGCACCGAGGAGACGCTCGTCGCCGACGCCGTGCTCATCGCGACCGGCGGTCACCCCCGCGAGCTGCCCGACGCGCAGCCCGACGGCGAGCGCATCCTGAACTGGACCCAGGTCTACGACCTCGACGAGCTCCCCGAGGAGCTCATCGTGGTCGGTTCCGGTGTCACAGGCGCCGAGTTCGCGGGCGCCTACCAGGCGCTCGGCTCACGCGTCACGCTCGTCTCCAGCCGCGACCGGGTGCTGCCCGGCGAGGACCCGGACGCGGCGGCCGTCCTGGAGGACGTCTTCCGCCGCCGCGGTATGAACGTCATGGCGCGTTCCCGCGCGGAGTCCGCCAAGCGGGTCGGCGACCGCGTCGAGGTCACGCTCTCCGACGGCCGGGTCATCAGCGGGTCGCACTGCCTGATGGCGGTCGGCGCCATTCCGAACAGCAGCGGGATGGGCCTGGAGGAAGCCGGCGTCAAGGTCAGGGACTCCGGTCACATCTGGACCGACAAGGTGTCGCGGACGACCGCTCCGGGTGTGTACGCGGCCGGTGACGTGACCGGTGTTTTCGCTCTCGCGTCCGTCGCCGCCATGCAGGGCCGCATCGCCATGTACCACTTCCTCGGCGACGCGGTGGCCCCGCTGAACCTGAAGACGGTCTCGTCGAACGTCTTCACCGACCCCGAGATCGCCACCGTGGGTTACACCCAGGCGGACGTCGACGCCGGCAAGATCGAGGCCCGCGTTGTGAAGCTGCCGCTGCTGCGCAACCCGCGCGCCAAGATGCAGGGCATCCGGGACGGCTTCGTCAAGATCTTCTGCCGCCCGGGCACCGGGATCGTGGTCGGCGGTGTCGTGGTGGCCCCGCGCGCCTCGGAACTGATCCATCCGATCTCGATCGCGGTCGACAACAATCTGACGGTCGAGCAGATCGCCAAGGCCTTCACCGTGTACCCCTCGCTCTCGGGCTCGATCGCCGAGGTGGCACGGCAGTTGCACACCCGGAAGGCCACCGGAGAGGGCTGAGGCCCGCTGACGTCCCACGACGCTCCCCGGCCGGTCACGGGGAGTCGTCGACCATTCGTACGGCATAGGCGGCGTGAGTAGGCGCCTATACCACCTCGCGCCCTGCCATGCGAACAACTTCTGTTATTCGGCGCAAACTGCTGAAACCAGACGGTCGTTGGGGTTACTGTCAGTTTCGTGTTCGCTGCAGAACGTCGCCAATTGATCCTCGAAATGGTGCGTGCGAACGGGGCCGTGTCGCTCCGTGAGCTCGCCCGCGTCGTCCAGACCTCCGAAGTGACCGTACGGCGGGACGTGCGCGCACTGGAGGCAGAAGGACTCCTCGACCGCCGGCATGGCGGTGCGGTATTGCCGGGCGGGTTCACGCGAGAGTCCGGCTTTCCGCAGAAATCGCATCTCGCGACCGCCGAGAAGACGGCCATCGCCGATCTCGCCGCGGGTCTCGTCGAAGAGGGCGAGGCCATCGTGGTGGGCGCGGGGACCACCACGCAGGAGCTGGCACGCCGGCTCGCGCGGGTGCCCGGACTGACCGTCGTCACCAACTCCCTGCTGGTGGCACAGGCGCTGGCCCACGCCAACCGTGTCGAGGTCGTGATGACCGGCGGCACCCTGCGCGGTTCCAACTACGCCCTGGTCGGCTCCGGCGCCGAGCAGTCCCTCCAGGGGCTGCGCGTCTCCCGGGCCTTCCTCTCCGGGAGCGGGCTGACCGCCGAGCGGGGCCTGTCCACGTCCAACATGCTCTCGGCGTCCGTGGACCGGGCCCTGGTGCAGGCGGCGGCCGAGGTCGTCGTCCTCGCCGACCACACCAAGCTCGGCACGGACACGATGTTCCAGACCGTGCCGACCGACGTGATCACGCGTCTGGTCACCGACGAGCCGCCGGCGCACGACGACCGCGCGGTCACCGAACTCCAGGCGCTGGCCGACCAGGGCGTCCAGATCGCGGTGGCGGGGTCATCCGCCTCGGGCGGCGCGGGAGGGGATCCGGTCCCGGCGGGGCGTCAGCCACGCCGGGACGTGCCCCTCCCGGGACCGCGCCGGGGCCAGGTGGTTCCGGGCACGGGCCCGCAGCTGCGCAGCGCCACGGTCCTCGGGGAACAGCCGCAGGGCGAGCGGGCCAGGGTGGCCGATCTCCGCCGCCGCTGACCGCTCCTGACGGGCCCTCCGGCACTCCCGCGGGGGCCTGCGACGGGGCCTGTCCCACCGGCCGGGCCCCGCGCGGGGTCACGCCTTCAGGCCACGCAGGGTCAGGCCGAGCAGACGGTCCGCCAGTTCGGGCTCGTCAGGGGTCTCCTCGGCGGCCAGCGCGATCGCGTTGGTCAGCTGGAGCAGATCGCCGATCGAGACGTCGGGGCGTACGGCACCGGCGTCCTGGGCGCGGCGCAGAAGGGCGCTGCCCGCCTCGGTCATCGGGCCGCTGCACCGCGCGAGATCCGAAGTGTCGTCCCGGGCGGCCGACATGAGGGCACGCGCGAGCCCGCGGTACTCACCCGCATGAGTGATGATGGCGCGCAGCCACTCCACCAGGGCGGTGCACGGCTGCGGTGCGTCGAGGAGCTCACGCGAGCGGGACAGGAGGTCGCCGACCGCGTCCTCGAACACCGCGCTCATCAGGGAGTGCCGATTGGGGAAGTGGCGGTACAGCGTGCCGATCCCCACCCCCGCACGCCGGGCCACGTCCTCCAGGGACGCGTCGGTGCCGTGCTCGGCGAACGCGGACCGCGCCTCGGCGACCAGCCGTTCGTGGTTGCGCCGGGCGTCGGCACGCATGGCGCGCGGCGCCCCGTGGCTCACCGGGGACGCGGGGACGTGCGCCCTCTCCCGTGCGGTCGGGCCCGCCATGGTCGCCACCTGACCTCTCCTGCCGTGCGGATGCGGTCCAGCATGCCATCGGCGCCCGCGGGCGGTCGCCCCGGGCGGCACCCGCACGCCCGGACGGTGACGGGCGCCGGAAGGACCGGAGCGCCCGACGGACCGGTCGATGCGGTCCGCCGGGCGCTCCCGGGTTCGGTACTGCTGTGCTGTTGTCCGCGGCCGTGGCCGCGGGTCAGTCCTTGATCTCGCAGATGGCGGCGCCCGCGGTGACGGAGGCGCCGACTTCGGCGGACAGGCCCTTGATGGTGCCGGAGCGGTGGGCGTTGAGCGGCTGCTCCATCTTCATCGCTTCGAGGACGACGACCAGGTCGCCTTCCTTGACCTCCTGGCCCTCCTCGACAGCGATCTTGACGATCGTGCCCTGCATGGGGGAGGCCAGGGTGTCGCCCGACGCGACGGGGCCCGACTTCTTGGCGGCGCGACGCTTGGGCTTGGCGCCCGCGGCGAGGCCGGTGCGGGCCAGCGACATGCCCAGGGAGGAGGGCAGGGAGACTTCCAGGCGCTTGCCGCCGACCTCGACGACGACGGTCTCGCGGCCCGGCTCCTCGTCGGTCTCGGCGTCGGCCGGAGCGGCGAACGGCTTGATCTCGTTCACGAACTCGGTCTCGATCCAGCGGGTGTGGACCGTGAACGGGTTGGTGGTGCCGGTCAGCTCTGGGGCGAAGGCCGGGTCCTTGACCACCGCGCGGTGGAAGGGGATGGCGGTGGCCATGCCCTCGACCTGGAACTCCTCCAGGGCGCGGGAGGCGCGCTGCAGGGCCTGTTCGCGGGTGGCGCCGGTGACGACGAGCTTGGCGAGCAGGGAGTCCCAGGCGGGGCCGATCACGCTGCCGGCCTCGACGCCGGCGTCCAGGCGCACGCCGGGACCGGTCGGCGGGTCGAAACGGGTGACGGTGCCGGGGGCGGGCAGGAAGTTGCGGCCCGGGTCCTCGCCGTTGATGCGGAACTCGAAGGAGTGGCCGCGCAGTTCCGGGTCGTCGTAGCCGAGGGCCTCGCCGTCGGCGATACGGAACATCTCGCGGACCAGGTCGATGCCGGCGACTTCCTCGGTGACCGGGTGCTCGACCTGGAGGCGGGTGTTGACCTCGAGGAAGGAGATCGTGCCGTCGTTGCCGACGAGGAACTCCACGGTGCCCGCGCCGACGTAGCCGGCCTCCTTGAGGATGGCCTTGGAGGAGGAGTAGAGCTCCTGCACCTGCGCGTCGGACAGGAAGGGGGCGGGAGCTTCCTCGACGAGCTTCTGGTGGCGGCGCTGCAGGGAGCAGTCGCGGGTCGAGACGACGACCACGTTGCCGTGGGTGTCGGCCAGGCACTGGGTCTCGACGTGGCGGGGCTTGTCGAGGTAGCGCTCGACGAAGCACTCGCCGCGGCCGAAGGCGGCGACGGCCTCGCGCACGGCCGACTCGTACAGCTCCGGGACCTCTTCGAGGGTGCGGGCGACCTTCAGACCGCGGCCGCCGCCGCCGAAGGCGGCCTTGATCGCGATGGGCAGGCCGTGCTCCTGGGCGAACGCGACGACCTCGTCGGCCCCGGAGACCGGGTCGGGGGTGCCGGCGACCAGCGGGGCACCGGCGCGCTGGGCGATGTGCCGGGCGGCGACCTTGTCACCCAGGTCGCGGATGGCGTGCGGCGGCGGGCCGATCCAGATCAGGTCGGCGTCCAGAACCGCCTGCGCGAACTCCGCGTTCTCGGACAGGAAGCCGTAACCGGGGTGGATCGCGTCCGCCCCCGAGTCCTTGGCGGCCTGGAGCACCTTGGCGATGTCCAGGTAACTGGTGGCCGGGGTGTCACCGCCCAATGCGAACGCTTCGTCCGCCGCACGGACATGCAGAGCGTCCCGGTCCGGTTCGGCATACACGGCAACGCTCGCGATCCCGGCATCCCGGCATGCCCGGGCCACGCGGACAGCGATTTCGCCACGGTTGGCGATGAGCACCTTGCGCACGATGGCTCCCTCCTTGAAACAAGCCGAGTTTAGGGACAGCCGACACGACGTTTCGACCCGTCCCCAGTGGTGAGCTTGCCCACACGGAGCGTGATGCGGGGCTCGACCGACCCGCGAAATCCCTTGTCGCACCGCAGCACGCTGGAATCCTTCCCTGAACCCTAGCCCTCCGGTGTGGTCAAGGTCTCTGTGACTCCGTGCTGCGGCCCACAAGGTTTCTTTGTGGAGTCCCTACGAATGGCCCAATGATTCTTTGCCCCGCGCAGACCTCTTGTCCCGCGGTTTACCCGTTAGTAGCGTTCGCGATGTCTTGACGTACTGGGAGTAACAGCACGCGGAAGTGGGTGGGGACCGGTGGTGCGCAGACCGGTGGCGTGGGTGACGGCGATCGTGCTCTTCGTGGAGGCGATCGGCATCGCGCTGCTGAACTGGTTCCTCGGCGTGGTCGTCGACCGCCAGGACATGTCCCTGGCAGGGCTCGACCCCGACATGATGTCCGTGTCGTCGAAGGTGGGCGGGCTGGTCTTCGGCCTGTACTTCGCGGCCTGTGCCCTCACCGCCCTGCTGGTCGCCCTCCGCGACCGCGCACCGCGCGTTCTCGGGCGTGTCCTGCTGATCAGCGCCGCCGTGGTGCACGGCCTGCTCGGCGCGTTCACGGTGGGGCTCGTGGGCTGGGGCGCGTTCGCCTTCATGATGGTCGTGCTCGGGCTGATCGTGTTCACCCTGCTGGCGTACGACCGCCGTGAGGCGGCCGGTCCGGCCGACGCCGTGCCCGAGGGTGGCAAGGACGGAGACAACGGCGGAGGAGCCCCGGTCGCGGCCCCTCCGGCCCCCTCCGCCTCCTGATCACTTCTCCCGCGGCGTCCACAGCTCGGTGATGCCGACGCCCAGCTCGGCGAGGAGCCTGCGCACGAGCGGCAGCGAGATGCCGATGACATTGCCGTGGTCGCCGTCGATGCCCTCGATGAACGGCGCCGAGCGGCCGTCGAGGGTGAAGGCGCCCGCCACGTGGAGGGGTTCGCCCGAGGCGACGTAGGCGGCGATCTCCTCGTCCGTGGGCTCGCCGAAGCGGACCACGGTGGACGCGGTCGCCGAGGCGTAGCGCTTGGCCGCCGTGTCGTAGATGCAGTGCCCCGTCTGGAGGGTTCCGGCCCGGCCGCGCATCGCCTTCCAGCGCGCGGTGGCCTCCTCGCTGTCCGCGGGCTTGCCCAGGGCCTGGCCGTCCAGGTCGAGGACGGAGTCGCAGCCGATCACCAGTGCGCCCTGCACCTCGGGGCGGGCCGCGACGACGGAGGCCTTCGCCTCGGCCAGCGCGAGGGCGAGTTCGGCGGGGGTGGGGGCGCTGACGGCCTCCTCGTCCACCCCGCTCACGATCACCTCGGGGGCGAGTCCGGCCTGCCGCAGCAGGTTGAGCCGGGCGGGGGACTGCGAGGCCAGCACGAGACGGCGGCGCGGCTGATCGGTCATGCGCTCAGGGTATCGGCGCGGTCCGGGCCGCCGGCCGGTGTCCGTCCGCTCCGCCCGACCGGGCGGCTCACATCACGCCGAGCAGGATCATCGCGAGCACCATGGCCAGCGCCACGAGAATGCCCAGGCGCCGCAACATCTCCTGCATGTCGCGGAGTTCCTCGGGGGGTTCGTTCTCGGGGTCGGACCACAGCATGTCCCCGATCGTGCGGCGGACGGGGGGCCGGGCGCCTGAGTACGCGTACTCAACTTCCGGGGGCTCACGGGACACGGACCCGGGGTTCCACCGGCCGGCCCGGGACGTCCCGCGCCGGCCGGTTGAACCCCGGGCCGTCGTCCTAGCCGGGCCAGTAGGTGCGGCCCCACGCCTTCGGCCCCGGGGCCGGCAGGCGGCTCATCGCCAGCCGGGCCGGGTCGGCCCAGGCGTCCGGCTCGCGGCGCGCGCCCGACGGGGCAGAGGCCGCCGCCGCGGCGCGCGCCCTGACCACCGCCAGTGCGGCGGCCAGCTCCTCAGGGGTCGGATTGCCCCGTACGACCTTGATCGTCATGTCTGCTCCCAGGAGTCCGATCGGGGTCTAGAGGGGGATGTTGCCGTGCTTCTTCGGAGGGAGTGATTCCCGCTTGGTGCGCAGCTGACGCAGGCCGCGGACGATGTGCGAGCGGGTCTGCGAGGGCATGATCACGCCGTCGATGTAACCGCGTTCGGCGGCCGTGTAGGGGTTGAGGAGCGTGTCCTCGTACTCCTGGATGAGGCGGGCGCGGGTGGCGTCCTGGTCCTCGGCGGCGGCGATGGTGCGGCGGTGCAGGATGTTGACCGCGCCCTGGGCGCCCATGACGGCGATCTGGGCGGTGGGCCAGGCCAGGTTGATGTCGGCGCCCAGGTGCTTGGAGCCCATGACGTCGTAGGCGCCGCCGAAGGCCTTGCGGGTGATGACCGTGATCAGGGGCACGGTGGCCTCGGCGTAGGCGTAGATCAGCTTGGCGCCGCGGCGGATGATGCCCTCGTGCTCCTGTCCGACGCCGGGCAGGAAGCCGGGGACGTCGACGAAGGTGATGACCGGGACGTTGAAGGCGTCACAGGTGCGCACGAAGCGGGCGGCCTTCTCGCTGGCGTCGATGTCCAGGCAGCCGGCGAACTGCATCGGCTGGTTGGCGACGATGCCGACGGGGTGGCCCTCGACGCGGCCGAAGCCGGTGAGGATGTTCGGCGCGAACAGCGGCTGGGTCTCGAAGAACTCGGCGTCGTCCAGGACGTGTTCGATGACCGCGTGCATGTCGTACGGCTGGTTCGCGCTGTCGGGCACGATGGTGTCCAGCTCGCGGTCCTCGTCGGTGAGGGCGAGGTCGGCCTCCTCGGCGAACGCGGGAGGCTCGGAGAGGTTGTTGGACGGCAGGTACGACAGGAGCTGCTTGACGTACTCGATGGCGTCCTTCTCGTCGCCGGCCATGTGGTGGGCGACGCCGGAGGTGGCGTTGTGGGTGCGGGCGCCGCCCAGTTCCTCGAAGCCGACGTCCTCGCCGGTGACCGTCTTGATGACGTCGGGGCCGGTGATGAACATGTGCGAGGTCTGGTCGACCATGATCGTGAAGTCGGTGATGGCGGGGGAGTAGACCGCGCCGCCCGCGCAGGGGCCGACCACGAGCGAGATCTGCGGGATGACGCCGGAGGCATGGGTGTTGCGGCGGAAGATCTCGCCGTACATGCCCAGCGCGCTGACGCCTTCCTGGATACGGGCGCCGCCGGAGTCGTTGATGCCGATGACCGGGCAGCCGGTCTTCAGCGCGAAGTCCATCACCTTCATGATCTTCTGGCCGAAGACCTCGCCGAGCGCGCCGCCGAAGACGGTGAAGTCCTGCGAGAACACGGCGACGGGGCGGCCGTCGACCATGCCGTAGCCGGTGACGACGCCGTCGCCGTAGGGACGGTTCTTCTCCAGCCCGAAGTCGGTCGAGCGGTGCCGGGCGAACTCGTCGAACTCGACGAAGGACCCCTCGTCCATCAGGAGTTCGATGCGCTCACGGGCCGTCAGCTTGCCCTTCGCGTGCTGCTTCTCGACGGCGCGCTCCGAGCCGGCGTGCGTCGCCTCTTGGATGCGGCGCTGCAAGTCCGCGAGCTTGCCCGCGGTGGTGTGGATGTCGGGGTGTTGCAGCTCTTCCGGCTCGGACATCGGGATGCGGCTCCCTGCCTGCTCTAGGGGGACGTGAGGGTGAGGTGCTCAGAAGGGGGACTTGCTACTCATCCGTAGCGTAGTGGCGTGCCTACCGTTCAGCAGTGCGGCGTTTACCACACCTAGGGTGGGTTGCATGACGCCGCGAGATGCTTCAGACGCGAACGACAACCGGTGGTCCGACCTGGACCGACCGCCCCTGAACGCCACCGCCCTGAACCGGGCGCTCGTCCGCGAAGGCGAGCACGGCAGCCTGTGGCGCGATGTCCAGGTGGTGGAGCGCACCGGATCCACCAACTCCGACCTCGTCGCCCTGGCCGGCGACGGGAAGGCGGACGAGGGCGCCGTCCTCGTCGCCGAGGAACAGAACGCCGGGCGCGGCCGTCTCGACCGCAGCTGGACGGCGCCCGCCCGCTCCGGCCTCTTCTTCTCCGTCCTGCTCAAGCCCACCGGGGTCCCCGTCGAGCGCTGGGGCTGGCTGCCGCTGCTCACCGGCGTCGCCGTCGCGACCGGGCTGTCCCGCGCCGCCGGCGTCGACACGGCACTCAAGTGGCCCAACGACCTGCTGGTGACCGTCGACGGGGAGGAACGCAAGGCCGGAGGCATCCTCGCCGAGCGCGCCGGGACGGACTCCGTCGTGGTCGGCATCGGCATCAACGTCACCCTGCGCGAGGACGAACTGCCGGTGCCGGGGGCCGGGTCGCTGGCGCTCGCGGGAGCGGTGAGCACGGACCGTGACACCGTGCTGCGGGCCGTGCTGCGGTCCCTGGAGGACTGGTACCTGCGGTGGCGCGACGCCGCCGGCGACCCCGTCGCATCCGGTCTCCAGGAGACGTACGCCGCCGGGTGCGCGACGCTCGGACGAGTGGTCCGCGCCGAACTGCCGGGCGACCGCTCGATCACCGGCGAGGCCGTCGCCCTGGACGGGGACGGCCGGCTGGTCATCGCCACGGAAACGGGCGTGCAGCAGCCCGTCGGCGCGGGCGACGTGGTGCACCTGCGGCCCGCGTAGGGAGCCCCGGCGGCCGAAAACCCCCGGCCGGGACGGTGCCCGTGGAAACCTCCCGACCTGGGTCCCGGCGTCGGGAGTGAGCCAGCGCACACCTGCCGTAGAGTTGAGCGCGGCCGATATCTGACCTCGGCAGATCGGAAGGGCAGCAGGCGTGACCGTCGACGACACCGGCTCCGACGCGGGCGCCCGGCCCGCCCCTGACGGCGAGCCGGGCCGTACCGCCGGGCCGGTCACCGACGCGTCGCCCTCGCCGGCCGACGCCCGGCCCGGGACACGGCCGGACGCCGGGTCCGACACGGGCCCCGACGCCCGTACCGACCTGAACGGCCGCATGGACCTCCCCGCCGAGCCCGAGGACGGCGAGGACCCCCTGGCGCTCCGCCTGGAAGGGCTCATCCTCGGCGCGGAGCGCCGCTACACGCCCTTCCAGGCAGCCCGCAGCGCCGGTGTCTCCATGGAGCTGGCGTCCCGCTTCTGGCGGGCCATGGGCTTCGCCGACATCGGGCAGGCCAAGGCGCTCACCGAGGCGGACGTGCTCGCCCTGCGGCGCCTGGCCGGTCTCGTCGAGGCGGGGCTGCTCAGCGAGGCCATGGCAGTGCAGGTCGCCCGTTCCACCGGCCAGACCACGGCCCGTCTCGCCGAGTGGCAGATCGACTCCTTCCTGGAGGGCCTCACGGAGCCTCCGGAACCGGGGATGACCCGCACCGAGGTGACGTACCCCCTGATCGAGCTGCTCCTGCCCGAGCTGGAGGAGTTCCTCGTCTACGTCTGGCGGCGCCAGCTCGCCGCCGCCACCGGCCGGGTCGTGCAGGCGGCGGACGACGAGGAGATGGTCGACCGGCGCCTCGCCGTCGGCTTCGCCGACCTCGTGGGCTTCACCCGGCTGACCCGCCGCATGGAGGAGGAGGAACTCGGCGAGCTCGTCGAGGCCTTCGAGACCACTGCGGCCGACCTGGTGGCCGCGCACGGGGGACGCCTCATCAAGACCCTCGGCGACGAGGTGCTGTACGCGGCGGACGACGCCGGGATCGCCGCCGAGATCGCGCTGCGGCTCATCGAGACGATGGCGCACGACGAGACGATGCCCGAGCTGCGCGTCGGCATCGCCTTCGGCACGGTGACCACGCGGATGGGCGACGTGTTCGGCACCACCGTGAACCTCGCGAGCCGGCTCACGTCGATAGCACCGCGCGACGCCGTCCTGGTGGACGGCGCGTTCGCGGAGGAATTGATCCGCACCGGGGAGGCCCCGGCCTCCGAGGCGGAGGCCGCCGAGGCCGCGGCCACCGCCGAGAAGGAGGGCGAGGAACCGCCCACCTACCGTTTCGCCCTCCAGCCGATGTGGCAGCGCCCGGTGCGTGGCCTCGGTGTGATCGAGCCGTGGTTGCTCGCACGCCGGGACACCGAGTCGTAGTCCTGGGCATCCGCGCACCGGCCGGGCCGTAGGCCGGTCGTCGCGGCGGGCCGGACACCGGGGCACCGGCCGGCCGTCGGCCGCTCATCCGGGCAGACCCGGGAGGCCGGGCGCCGACAGCCCGTGCACACAGATGCCGACGATCGGGACGCACACGCCTGGCGGCTCGGGCCGCGGCGCCGGGGCGTGACTGCTGGCGCCCGGCGTCGGAGTGGCCGGGGCGGTCGTCGCCCGCGGCGGCGGGGTGGTCATCGGCACCGAGGGGATGCCCGTCGCGCCCGGTGCGTCGCTCGCGACGGCACTGCCGTGGGGCCACGGTGTCGTCGGGACGGCCGAGGGCGTCGTCGGGGGCGCCGTGGGAGTGCCGCTGTCGTCCGATGCCGGAGTCGTGGCGGCACCGCCCATCACGCCGGACGCCGTGGCGGCGGTCGATCGCGCAGAGGGCACCGCCTCCACCGTGGTGACGGCGGACCCCGCCGAGCCCGCGGGGTCGGTGGCGTTCCCCGCGCGCGGCTCGGCCTCCGCGCTCCCGCCGCCCCCGATCACCGAGTCGGGGGCCACCCGCGCGAGGCTCAGCACCCCCGCGGCGAGCGCGAGTCCCCCCACGGCGAAGAGCACGCGCCTCGGCCGCGGCCTGCGGTGCCGGCCCCGCACGGGGCGGAACCGCCCGGGCGCGACGGCCGCGTCCCCGGACTTCGGCGCCCCCTCGCGAGGGCGGGGCCCCGAGGGCTCGGTGCGGGTCCCGCGGGCACCGTCCGCCACGGGGGCGGACCGGACCGGGCCGCCCTTCGTGCCGCCACCACCGCTTCCGGAGCGCCGAGCGCTGCCTGAGGCGCCTTCCGGGGTGCCGCTGCCGGCCGTATCGCTCTCCGGGGTGCCGTCGGTGTCCGTGCCGGCCCTCGACGCGCCGCCCACCGACGACCCGCCGTCGTCCGCGGCCCCGTGGGTGGCGTCCCCTGCCGTGTCGGTGGGTGTGGGGGTGAGGTCGTCCGGTCGGGCCGCGGCGATGGTGGGGGCCGGGGCCGTTCCGCAAGGAGCCGGATCTGTCGTGCGGGCCGGCGCGGGGCCGGTCCGTGGCGCGCTGCTCTTCGTGGGGCCGGCCTGAGGTTCCGGGCGGGTCCTGTCGACGTCTGTCGTATGGCCGTTCGTCATGGTCGTCCCTCCCCTACGTGCCCGCGCCCCCCGAAGCGCTGTGGCGGTGCGCAGGTTATGCACGGTTCGCGCGCGATGGGCGGGAGTTGGGCCGGATGTCACCCGAACGGGGACGTACGGGGCGGGGGAGCGGGTTTCCTGGGGCGGCGTCGGCTGCGATGATCGGGGCGTCGGTTGTTAACCCACGTTAACCGGGAGGGCGTCATGGCGGAGCAGGGGCCGGAGTCGACGACGGAGCAGGTCGACGAACGGCGGTTCGGGGAGTTCGTCGCCGTACGGCGGCACGGGCACGTCGCCGAGCTCGCCCTCGACCGGCCCAAGGCCATGAACGCGGTGTCCACCGAGATGGCCCGCTCGATCGCCGGGGCCTGCGATGCGCTCGCCGCCGACCGGGACGTACGCGTGGTGGTGCTCGCGTCCACCCATGAGCGGGCCTTCTGTGTCGGCGCCGACCTGAAGGAGCGCAATTCCTTCACCGACGCCGACCTGGTGCGGCAGCGTCCGGTGGCGCGGGCCGCGTACACGGGTGTCCTGGAGCTGCCGATGCCGACCATCGCGGCCGTGCACGGCTTCGCGCTGGGCGGCGGGTTCGAGCTGGCGCTGTCGTGCGATCTGATCGTGGCCGACCGCACGGCGGTCGTCGGGCTGCCCGAGGTGTCCGTCGGGGTGATCCCCGGCGGCGGCGGCACACAGTTGCTGCCCCGGCGGGTCGGCGCGGCCCGCGCGGCCGAGCTCATCTTCTCGGCGCGGCGCCTGGAGGCGGCCGAGGCGCGGGAGTTGGGCCTCGTGGACGAACTGGTGGAGGCGGGGCGGGACACGGCGGAGGCCCTCGCGCTCGCCGCGCGCATCGCCGCGAACTCTCCCGTCGGTCTGCGCGCGGCCAAGCGGGCGCTGCGGCTCGGTCACGGCCTGGACCTGCGTGCGGGCCTGGAGGTCGAGGACTCCGCGTGGCGGTCGGTCGCCTTCTCGGGGGACCGGGCCGAGGGCGTGGCGGCCTTCAACGAGAAGCGCGCCCCGCAGTGGCCCGGCGAGTGAAAGGGCCTGCCGGCGCCTGTCCGGCGGGGCGCCCGGCAGGGCTCCCGCCGGAGCCTCCCCGCCTCTTCCGGCGGCTCCCTCCGACGTCTCGGGCGGCTCGCGCCGGCCCCCTTCCGGCGACTCCCTCCGGCGCTCCGGGCGGCTCCCGCCGGGCTCCCCTTCCGGTCCCTTCCGGCGGTGCCCGCCCCCTCGGACCCCTGTTCGCCGTATCAATGTCCCTAAATGCCATGTTTTTACCTAGCCTGGGGTGATGGGTGAGGACAGTCGGCTGAAGGCCGTGGTGGAGCTGGCGCAGGGGATGGCGGCGGCACGCACCCCGCGCGAGTCGTGGCGGGCCGCGGCCCTCGGCGCGTGCCACGCGCTGGCCGGAAACTTCGCCGCGCTCTCCGTGTGGGAGCGCGAGCTCGGGCGGCTGAGGGTGCTCGCCAACGTGGGCGACCGGGCGGCGGACGAGGCCGAGTTCCCGGACGGGGAGTCCTATCCGGTGCACCAGTTCCCGGAGATCACCGAGTTCCTGCACGAGCGCTGGGCGGGCGGTGGTGGCCCGAACGCCTGGGTGGAGACCGCCGACGGCCCGGCGGGCGGCGGCGCCGGGTACTGCCACCAGCGCGTCGCCGCACTGCGCCGACGGGGGCGCGGCTGCTGCGTGGTCGCCCCGATCGTCCTGCACGGCCGGGCCTGGGGCGAGCTGTACGTGGCCCGCTCCGCCGGTACTCCGGTCTTCGACCGGGCCGACGCCGACTTCGCGACCGTGCTCGCCTCCGTCGTCGCCGCCGGGATAGCGCAGACCGAACGCCTGGAGGAGGCACGGCGGCTGGCGTTCACGGACTCCCTCACCGGGCTCGCCAACCGCCGTGCCGTCGACATGCGCCTCGACGAGGCGGTCGAGCAGTACAAGAAGGACGGTGTCGTGGTCAGCCTCGTGGTCTGCGACCTGAACGGGCTCAAGCGCGTCAACGACACCCGCGGGCACGCGGTCGGCGACCGGCTCCTCGAACGGTTCGGGTCGGTGCTGTCCCTGTGCGGGGCCATGCTTCCGGGGACCCTGGCCGCCCGCCTCGGCGGCGACGAGTTCTGTCTGCTGGCGGTGGGCCCGCCGGCGGCCGCCGTGGTCCGGATCGCCGACGAACTGTGCCGCCGTGCGGCCGAGTTGGAGCTTGGAGAGGGTGTGGCGTGCGGGGTCGCCTCGACCGAGGAGGCGATCGGGCCCGTACGGTCCGCCCGCCGGCTGTTCCGGCTCGCGGACGCGGCCCAGTACCGGGCCAAGGCCGTCCGCGCGGCACGGCCCGTCGTCGCCGGGCGCGAGGGCCCCGACGACCCGGTCGTACAGCTCGCGGACGCTCCGTCACCCACCGAGGGGGAGCGCCGCCGCTTCCGCGGACGCCATCAGCTGCGCCCCTGACCTGCCCGCCGTCGCGGACCGGGTTGCCCCGGACGTCCGGAGGTCCGCTGTGACGTTCGCCGGAGTAAGGGGTCAACCCGGCACCCACTAGTGACATCAACGAATTCACTGCGTACGCTCCTGAATATGGATATGCACACTGTGGTGGTGGGGACGTCCGGGGTGACCGCGTCCGACGTTCTTGCCGTGGCGCGCGACGACGCCCGGATCGAGCTCTCCGGCGAGGCGGTGGCGGCCCTCGCCGCGGCCCGCGAGATCGTGGACGCGCTGGCGGCCAAGCCGGAGCCCGTCTACGGCGTCTCCACCGGGTTCGGCGCCCTCGCGACCCGGCACATCAGCCGGGAGCTGCGCGCCCAGCTGCAGCGCAACATCGTCCGCTCGCACGCGGCCGGGATGGGCCCGCGCGTCGAGCGCGAGGTCGTCCGCGCGCTGATGTTCCTGCGGCTCAAGACCGTCTGCTCCGGCCACACGGGCGTACGCCCCGAGGTCGCGCAGACCATGGCGGACATCCTGAACGCCGGCATCACCCCGGTTGTTCACGAGTACGGCTCGCTCGGCTGCTCCGGCGACCTGGCGCCGCTGTCCCACTGCGCGCTCACGCTCATGGGCGAGGGCGACGCGGAGGGCCCCGACGGCACCGTCCGCCCCGCCGGCGAGCTCCTCGCCGAACACGGCATCACCCCCGTGGAGCTTCGCGAGAAGGAGGGACTCGCCCTCCTGAACGGCACCGACGGCATGCTCGGCATGCTGGTCATGGCCCTCGCCGACCTGGAGGCGCTGTACAAGTCGGCCGACGTCACGGCCGCCCTCTCGCTCGAAGCGCTGCTCGGCACCGACAAGGTCCTCGCGCCCGAACTGCACGCGATCCGCCCGCACCCCGGACAGGGCGCCAGCGCCGCCAACATGCTGGCCGTGCTGAAGGGTTCGGAACTCACCGGGCACCACCAGGACGACGCCCCGCGCGTCCAGGACGCCTACTCCGTGCGCTGCGCGCCGCAGGTCGCCGGCGCGGGCCGCGACACCCTCGCCCACGCGCGCACGGTCGCCGAGCGCGAGCTGGCCTCGGCGGTCGACAACCCGGTCGTGCTGCCCGACGGCCGCGTCGAGTCGAACGGCAACTTCCACGGCGCCCCCGTCGCCTACGTACTCGACTTCCTCGCGATCGCCGCCGCCGACCTCGGCTCCATCGCCGAGCGCCGCACCGACCGGCTCCTCGACAAGAACCGTTCGCACGGCCTGCCGCCGTTCCTCGCGGACGACGCCGGCGTCGACTCGGGCCTGATGATCGCCCAGTACACGCAGGCCGCCCTGGTGAGCGAGATGAAGCGCCTCGCCGTCCCGGCGTCCGCGGACTCCATCCCGTCCTCGGCGATGCAGGAGGACCACGTCTCCATGGGCTGGTCCGCGGCGCGCAAGCTGCGCACCGCCGTGGGCAACCTGACCCGCATCGTCGCCATCGAGCTGTACGCCGCCACCCGCGCGATCGAGCTGCGTGAAGGCCTGGCCCCGGCCCCCGCGACGCAGGCGGTCATCGACGCCGTCCGCGCGGCCGGCGTCCAGGGCCCCGGGCCGGACCGCTTCCTCGCCCCCGACCTGGAGGCGGCGGACGCGTTCGTGCGCGCGGGCGGGGTGCTGACGGCCGTGGAGCCGGTGACCGGTCCGCTCCAGTAGCGGACCCCGTGGCACGCGGAGGGGCGCCGTCCGCCGGCACCCCTCCGCACCGGGCTGCCCTCCCCGGTGTGCTAGGGTCTCGCATTGATACGTTTTGGTACCCATTTACTTTGTGCGCCTGATCGGAATCTTCCGCAGGCGCGTTTTGTTTTACCGGCATCTCCGGCATTTTTCCGGTGCATCTCCGGATGGGACCCTTACCTGTTCGGGAGAACAACATGGCTACAGGAACCGTGAAGTGGTTCAACTCGGAAAAGGGCTTCGGCTTCATCGAGCAGGACGGCGGCGGCCCCGACGTCTTCGCCCACTACTCCAACATCGCGAGCTCCGGCTTCCGTGAGCTGCTGGAGGGCCAGAAGGTCTCGTTCGACGTCACGCAGGGCCAGAAGGGCCTGCAGGCGGAGAACATCATCCCCGCCTGATTCGGGGACGCGCTTTTCCAGAGCCGGGGCCCGCACCTTCGGGTGCGGGCCCCGGCTCGTGCTGTGAACGCCCGTCCGCGGACGGGCTCGGAGCGTGCAGTCCGTGGGGCCCAGGAAGGAAAACCAGATCCAGCATGACTCGATCCGAACGTCCCGCCCGTAAGCGGCCGACGCGCGCACGTGGCGACGCCCAGAACGGCGGCGCCACGAGGAGCGGCGGCGCCGTGCAGAACAGTGGCGCGAAGTCCGACGGCCCGGCACGCAGCGGCGGTTCCGCGAGGACCGGCGGTTCCGCCAGGTCCGGCGGTGCGGCTCGGACGGGTGGTGCCGCGCGGAACGCGAGCCGCGGCGCCGGCCGTGGTGCGGGCAGGGGCGCGACCCGCCCGGTCACGCCGCCGCAGGAGTTCTCCCTGCCCGAGACCGTCACGCCCGCACTGCCCGCCGTCGACTCCTTCGACGCCCTGGACATGCCCGCTGCGCTGACGAAGACCCTCGCCGCGAACGGTGTCACCGAGCCCTTCCCGATCCAGGGCGCGACCCTGCCCAACTCCCTCGCGGGCCGTGACGTCCTCGGCCGCGGCCGTACGGGATCGGGCAAGACGCTGGCCTTCGGGCTCGCCCTGCTGGCGCGCACCGCGGGCCGCCGTGCCGAGCCGAGGGCGCCGCTCGCCCTCGTCCTGGTGCCCACCCGCGAGCTGGCCCAGCAGGTCGACGACGCGCTGACGCCGTACGCGACCTCCGTCCAGCTGCGCGTCGCCACGGCCGTCGGCGGGATGTCGATCGGCCGCCAGGCCGGTGCGCTGCGCCGCGGCGCCGAGGTGCTGGTGGCCACTCCGGGCCGCCTCAAGGACCTCATAGAGCGGGGTGACTGCGTCCTGGACCAGGTCGCGATCACCGTGCTCGACGAGGCCGACCAGATGGCCGACATGGGCTTTTTGCCGCAGGTCACGGCGCTGCTGCGGCAGGTCGAGCCGGACGGCCAGCGGCTGCTGTTCTCGGCGACGCTCGACAAGAACATCGACCGTCTCGTGCGGATGTTCCTCACCGACCCCGTGGTGCACTCCGTCGACCCGTCGGCGGGCGCGGTGACCACCATGGAGCACCACGTGCTGCACGTGGCCGACGAGACCGACAAGAAGGCCGTCGCCATGCGGATCGCGGCGCGCGACGGCCGGGTGATCCTCTTCGTCGACACCAAGCGCGGCGCCGACCGCTTCACCAAGCGGCTGCTCGCCAACGGCGTTCGGGCGTCCGCGCTGCACGGCGGGCGCAGCCAGCCGCAGCGCAACCGCACCCTCGACCAGTTCAAGAACGGCCAGGTCACCGCGCTGGTCGCCACCAACGTGGCGGCCCGCGGCATCCACATCGACGACCTCGACCTGGTCGTCAACGTGGACCCGCCCACCGACCACAAGGACTACCTGCACCGCGGCGGACGCACCGCGCGCGCGGGCGAGTCCGGCAGCGTCGTCACCCTCGTACTCCCGGAGCAGAAGCGGGAGATGACCCGGCTGATGGCCGACGCCGGCATCAGCCCGCGCACCGCCCGTGTCAGGTCCGGCGACGAGGAGCTGACCCGTCTGACCGGAGCCCGCGAGCCCTCCGGTGTCCCCGTGGTCATCGAGGTGCCGCAGCCCGCCGAGCAGCCGAAGCCGCGGGGCAGGACCCGTACCGGCACGGGACGCCGCGGCGGTTCCGGTGACGGCGGCGGGCGCCGTACGACGGCCGAGGGCGGCACGGGCTCGGCCCGCACGGACGGCGCCGGGCGCGCTCCGCGACGCCGCACGGGCCGCGGCCAGGAGGCCGTGGCGCAGAGCGGCGGCGGTCGCGGCCGCGGCGGGCAGAACCGCGGTGGCGCGGGCCGTGGCGGCAGGGACGGCGGAGGCAGGGACGGCGGCGGCCGCAGGGCCGCGTAGCGCGCCCGCGGAAGCCCGTTCGAGGCCCCGGGGCGGGGCAGTTGGTGCCGCGCCCCGCGGTGACGCGGTGGCGGCCCGTGCACGACGGCTTTCGGGCCGCCGGGCCGTCTCGGCGAGCCGCCCGGCCGAGCCGAGCCTCGCCGGGGGAGCGGCGCCGCACCGCCCGCGGGCCCCGTGTCCCGACCGGTGTCAGGGGCTGCCGAAGAACCCGGGGTCGACCTTGTCGAGCTTCAGGGCGAAGTCCCGGTGGAGCTGGAGGATTTCGGCCAGCGGCACCGCGCGACGGCTGGTCGAGTGCAGGTCGCGTCGGGCCTCGGCCGACCACAGGAACGGGACGACGGAGAGGCCCTGCGTCCCGCCCAGGAGGCCGGACTCGGCACGCCAGCCCGGCCAGCGCAGGGTGTCGTAGAACCGGTCGGTGCCCTCGCGCAGGAACCATTCGAGCCACGCCCCGTGGCCCACTTCGAGGGCCTCCCAGCGCAGCGAGTCCGGCGCGAAGTAGACGATCTCACCGGGGCGTCCGGGGCGGCCCGCCGCTTCCGGGTCGGCGCCGTTGACGAGGAAGACCCCGCCCAGCACGTCGTGGCCGACGACGAGTCCGTTCGCGGGGCGCCAGGACGGGTCGAACCGCTCGGGGAACTCGTTGACCTCGGCGAGGCTCGGCAGGTCCGCCGACGCGCCGGGCAGTCCCGTGGAGGTGTCGGCGGCCGGGCTGCCGTAGATGCGCAGCCAGCCGCTGTCCAGCACCAGGCCACCGCAGTTGAGCACCAGACCGCCCAGCCAGGACCGCGCGGTGACCTGGAGCTGGAGCAGGGTGGCGCGCCCCAGCGCCGGGTCCGCGGGCAGGACGTCCATGGACACCCCGCTCGCGGCGAGTGCCTCGGACAGGAGCGGCCAGGAGGGCTCCTCGACGTCGGTCAGCTCGGTCAGGTCTCGCATGGATTCCCCGTGGGTCGGTCCGGACCGGAGTACTGCGCTCAGCAGGCCATCGTGCGCTCGCGGCGCACCGAGTACGTCACGAATCCGGCGCCCAGGGCGAGGAAGAGGGTGCCGCCGACGACGTACGGCGTCGTGTCGACGCTTCCGGTGTCGGCGAGCTGGGTGTGGGTCCCGTCGGACTGCGTGTCCGGGTCCGTCGCGGTGCGCGCCTCGGGGGTCGTCGTCACGGTGGCCGACGCCGAGGCGCCCGGACTGGGTTGGTCCTGGGTCGCGTTGGCGGACGGGACGAACCACAGGGCACCCAGGAGGGTCCCGGCTGCGGTGGCGGTCAGCAACGATCGACGTGCGGCGGACACGAAATATCGATCCCCTTGTGGCGCGGGCGAATTGGCCGTGTGGGGCGATGCTAATGAAAGGCGCGGGTCGTGGGAAAGTCGCGCAACCCCTGGGCCTTACGCTCCGTCCCATGAGTACTCCTGAGACATCACAGTTTGTACGGCTTCGTGTCGAACTCGTGCTGGAGATCGACGACGCCGACGCCGTCACCAAGGCCGCGCTGCGGCGTATCGCCGGGGACACCGACATGCCCGCGGACGAGCGCGCGCACGCCGAGAACGCGGTGACGGAAGACACGGCCGAGGCCCTCGCCTATCTGGTGGACCCGTTCGACCTGGTCAGCGAAGTGCCCGGGATCGAGCTCGCGCAGGCGTCGTGGAGCAGCGAGCCCATCGAATACGACCCCGATTCGCCCGACTGGGACCTCGACGAGGATGATGCTGACGAGGACGACGAGGAAGACACGCTCGGCTGACGCGGCTTGGGGAAACGTGACCCCGGGCGGCAACCGCCGTCCGGGGTTTCTTCGTCTCAGCAGACGCACTGACCACATCCGCACCACCCGGCGCTTGTCCGAACGTGGTGTGCCCCACACTTCCGACGGGTGTGGAACGGGACGAACCGGTCGTAGCGTTGATGGTTCCTGCGGGGCCATTAGAGACATTTGGTTATTCGGCGACGATGGAGAAGCGTGTGATGACGGACAGTAAGCGGCGCAGGGGCCTGATGGCCGCGTCCGCACTGCTCGGCGGTGTTCTGGTGCTCTCTGGCTGCAGTGACGGCAACGCCAAGGCCGACGGCGACGGCGGCAGCGACAGCTCGTCGCAGGCCAAGGTCGACGAGGCGGCGGCCAAGAAGACCTCAGAGGCCCAGATCAAGATCACGCCCAAGGACGGCTCCGACAACGCCTCCATCAACAACGGCACCGCGGTCACGGTGAGCAAGGGCACGCTCACGTCCGTCACCATGCAGACCGCGGAGGGCACCGCGGTCGCTGGCCAGATATCCGCCGACAAGAAGAGCTGGAAGCCCACCGGCCAGCTCCAGCGGGCCACCACCTACAAGATCGCCGCCGAGGCCGCCGACTCCGAGGGCCGCACCGCCCACGAGAACGCCTCGTTCACGACGGTCTCCCCGGCCAACAGCTTCATAGGCAACTTCACGCCGGAGGACGGCTCCACCGTCGGCGTCGGCATGCCGGTCTCGATCAACTTCAACAAGGCGATCACCGACAAGGCCGCCGTGCAGAAGGGGATCACCGTCTCCTCCAGCAGCGGCCAGGAGGTCGTCGGTCACTGGTTCAACGCCAACCGTCTGGACTTCCGGCCCGAGAGCTACTGGACCGGCGGCTCCACGGTGACCCTGAAGCTCGACCTCGACGGCGTCGAGGGCGCGAGCGGCGTCTACGGCGTGCAGCAGAAGACGGTCACCTTCAAGATCGGCCGCAACCAGGTCTCGATCGTCGACGCCAAGACCAAGACCATGAAGGTCACCCAGGACGGCAAGACCATCAAGACCATCCCGATCTCGGCGGGCTCCCCCGAGAACAAGACGTACCAGGGCCAGATGGTGATCTCCGAGAAGTTCAAGGAGACCCGGATGGACGGCTCGACCGTCGGCTTCACGAACGACGACGGCAAGGGCGAGTACGACATCAAGGACGTGCCGCACGCCATGCGTCTGTCGAACTCCGGCACCTTCATCCACGGCAACTACTGGGGCGCCAAGTCCATCTTCGGCGCGGTGAACACCAGCCACGGCTGTGTCGGCCTGTCCGACACCAAGGGCGCCGGCGACAAGAACACCCCTGCCGCGTGGTTCTACGACAACTCGCTCATCGGTGACGTCGTCGTCGTGAAGAACACCGGCGACAAGACCATCGCCCCGGACAACGGCCTCAACGGCTGGAACCTGAACTGGACGGCGTGGAAGGCCGGCTCGGCCGTCTGAGCCCGCTGAACCCGCCGAGGCGGCGGCGACCCCCACGGGTCGCCGCCGCCTTCGCGTTCCCCGGGCCGCGCGCTCGCACAGGCTTCCGGGCCGACGCACAGCTCTTCTCACGGCCCGGCACAGCCTTCTCATCGTTCTCTTATTTCGGCCTTATCCCTTCATCACGCGCCGTACCTACCTTGCGGCCATGTTCTTCACCTACCTGAGGCGCGAACTGCGCCGCCGCAGAAAGGCGGCCCTCGTCGTCGCCTCCGGACTCGCCCTGGGCATCGCCCTGGTCATCGTGGTCAGTTCCGTGTCCTCCGGCATGGAGAAGGCGCAGGGCAAGGTCCTCCAGTCGCTGTACGGACTGGGCACGGACATGACGGTCACCAAGGCGGCGGCGCCCGCGACCGGCTCCAGCCAGCGCCCGCGGTTCAACTTCGACGCCCGGGACAGCGACTCGGACGAGGAGCAGAGCAGCGATCGCGTCATGGTGCAGGGCTTCCAGACCCTGTCCGCCTCGACGGTCTCCAAGGTCGACGCGCAGAAGGGCGTCGCGGACTCCGTCGGCGGCCTGAGCCTGCAAGTCATCCGCATCGACGGACAGTTCACGCGCGGTCAGTTCAAGCAGGACCCGGACTCCGGCGGCAACCGGCAGGGCGGCGGCCCCGGCACCCAGCAGCCCCCGCAGGGCCGCGTCGAGGGCGGCGGCGCCGACTTCGACGTCAACAACTACTCGGTCTACGGCACCGACGTCACCAAGCCCGCCCTCGGCCCGCTGACCTCCTCGAAGATCACCAGCGGACGCACCTTCAAGACCTCGGAGACCGACGCCAAGGTCGTCGTCGCCGACAAGTCGTACGCCAAGGAGAAGAAGCTCAAGGTCGGCGGCACCGTCACCATCAAGAAGGTCAAGTACGAGGTCATCGGCATCGCGACGCCCGACAGCGGTGACGCGGCGGCCAACCTCTACATCCCGCTCAAGCAGGCGCAGACGCTCAGCGACTCCAAGAACAAGGTCACCACGATCTACGTCAAGGCGTCCGACTCGCAGCAGATCGACAGCGTCAAGAGCACCATCCAGAAGAACATCTCCGGCACCACGGTCACCACCTCCGCCGACCTCGCCGACACCGTCTCCGGCTCCCTGTCCACCGCCTCCGACCTGGCCTCGAACGTCGGCAAGTGGCTGTCGATCGCGGTGCTCGTCGCCGCCTTCCTGGTGGCCGGCCTGCTCACCTCCTCGGCCGTCTCCCGCCGCGTGCGCGAGTTCGGAACCCTCAAGGCGCTCGGCTGGAAGTCGGGCCGGGTGACCCGCCAGGTCGTCGGCGAGGCCATCGTCAACGGCCTGGTCGGCGGCGCCCTCGGCATCGCGATCGGCCTCGCCGGCGCGTACGTCGTCACCGAGATCAGCCCCACCCTCCAGGCGGAGCTGGGCGGTTCGAACGGCGGATCCGGCGGCCCCGGTGGCGGCGGTCCGGGCGGCGGCGTCTTCGGCGGCCCCGGCCGGCAGACCGCGAGCAAGGCCCTCGACGTCGCGCTCACCGCGCCCGTCAGCCTGAACACCATCGTCGTCGCGGTCGCCCTCGCCGTCACCGGCGGGCTCGTCGCCGGCGCCTTCGGCGGCTGGCGTGCCTCCCGGCTGCGCCCCGCCGACGCCCTGCGTCGCGTCGAATAGCCCGGCCCCCACGTACTCACGTATCCCAGGAGCTGCACCATGTACGAACTCAGAGGCGTCACCAAGCGCTATACGCGGGGCAAGGAAGTCGTCGACGCGCTCGCCGGCGTCGATCTGACCATCGGGTCCGGGGACCGGCTCGTCATCCAGGGCCCCACCGGCGGCGGAAAGTCCACCCTTCTCCAGATGCTGGGCGGACTCGACCGTCCCACCTCCGGCAGCGTCGAACTCGACGGCACGGACATGGCGAGACTGTCCGAGGCCAAGCTGACCCGAGTGCGCAGCGAGAACATCGGTTTCGTCTTCCAGAGTTTCAACCTGATCCCCACGCTCACCGCCCAGGAGAACGTCGAGACCGCTCTCGTCCCCCTCGGTGTGAAGACGAAGGAGCGGCGCGAACGGGCCGCCGCGGCACTGGAGTCGGTGGGCCTCGCCGAGCGCCTCGGCCATCTGCCCGCCGAACTCTCCGGCGGTCAGCAGCAGCGCGTCGCGATCGCCCGCGCCCTGGTCAAGCAGCCCAAGGTACTGCTCGCCGACGAGCCCACAGGAAACCTCGACGAGTCCATGCGCGACGAGATCATGGACGTACTGGAAGCCATGTGGAAGGAGTACGGGCTCACTTTCATCATGGTCACCCACGACTCGTCGATCGCGAAGAAGGCCCCGCGACTCGCGACGATCCGCAAGGGCCGGATCACCGTCAAGGAGAACGCGGGGGCATGAGGGAGCGCAGGAATCGCGAGGGCATGAAGACGTACAGAAGGGGGAGTGCGGGGGCGTAGCGGAACAACCCCGTCAACTCTTCACCCCCGCCACTGTATTGGCGGCCGATCACCCCCCGGGCATACTGCGTGTTCCGGGGGGTGCACGCGCATGTGTACGGGACCTCCCCCGGCCGGATGAACGAGTTCCTCGTCCGGATCACCTCTCCAGGGGGAGACTTGCGCAGACAAGTGAAAAGAACGTGCGTCGCGAGCATCGCCACGGCGGCCGCCGTGGCCCTGACGGCGGGCATGACCAGCCCGGCGTCGGCCGAGGCCGCGCACGTGAGCAGCGACTCCGCGGCCAAAGGGACCTCCGGGCTCACCGCCCGGCACCACATCACGCTGATCACCGGCGACCGGGTGGCCGTCGACGCCGGGGGACGGGTCGTCGGCTTCGAACGCGCCGAAGGCCGCGCCCACATACCCGTGTTCGTCCGCAAGACGGCCGGCCACACCTTCGTCGTGCCGGCCGACGCCCAGCGGCTGATCGCCTCCGGGCGGCTCGACAAGCGCCTCTTCGACGTCACCGAACTGAACCGGGCGGCCACCCGCAAGGCCCAGAAGCAGGGCCTGAAGCTGATCGTCGGCTACCGGGGCGCCGCGGCCGCCGCCAAGGCCGACGTCCGGGACGCGGGCACGGTCCGCAGGACCCTCAGGTCACTGAACGCGGACGCGGTCCTCACCCCGCGGCAGGACGCGGCCGAGCTGTGGAACGCGGTCACGGACGACGGCACGGCCGCCGCGGGCATCGCGCACGTCTGGCTCGACGGCGTCCGCAAGGCGAGCCTCGACAAGTCGGTGCCCCAGATCGGCGCCCCCAAGGCGTGGGCGGCCGGCTACGACGGCAAGGGCGTCAAGATCGCCGTCCTGGACACCGGGGTCGACGCGGCCCACCCGGACCTCAAGGACCAGGTGATCGCCGCCAAGAACTTCTCCACCTCCGCCGACGCCACCGACCACTTCGGACACGGCACGCACGTCGCGTCCATCGCGGCGGGCACCGGCGCGAAGTCGAACGGCAAGTACAAGGGCGTCGCGCCCGGCGCGAAGATCCTCAACGGCAAGGTCCTCAGCGACGACGGCTACGGCGACGACTCCGGCATCCTCGCGGGCATGGAGTGGGCCGCCGACCAGGGCGCGGACATCGTCAACCTCAGCCTGGGCGGAGGGGACACGCCGGAGATCGACCCGCTGGAAGCGGAGGTCAACAAGCTCTCCGAGGAGAAGGGCATCCTCTTCGCCATCGCCGCGGGCAACGACGGTGACTTCGGCGAGCAGACCGTCGGCTCCCCGGGCAGCGCGGCCGACGCGCTCACCGTCGGCGCCGTCGACGACAACGACAAGCTGGCGTCCTTCTCCAGCCGCGGCCCCGGCCTCGACGGCGCGATCAAGCCCGACGTGACCGCACCGGGCGTGGACATCACGGCCGCGGCGGCCCCGGGCAGCGTCATCGCCAAGGAGGTCGGCGAGAGGCCGCCGGGCTATCTGACGATCTCCGGTACGTCGATGGCGACCCCGCACGTCGCGGGCGCCGCCGCGATCCTCAAGCAGGAGCACCCGGACTGGACGTTCGCCGAGCTCAAGGGCGCGCTCACGGGCTCCGCGAAGGGCGGCGCGTACACGCCGTTCCAGCAGGGAACCGGCCGTATCGCCGTCGACCGGGCGATCAAGCAGACCGTCATCGCCGACCCCAGCTCGGTGGCCTTCCCCGTCGCGCAGTGGCCGCACACCGACGACAAGCCGGTGACCCGCAGCGTCACCTACCGCAACGTGGGCAGGACCGACGTCACCCTGACCCTCGCGGTGACCGCCACCGGCCCCAAGGGCCGGCCGGCCCCCGCGGGCTTCTTCACGCTCGGCGCGAAGACGGTGAAGGTCCCGGCGGGCGGCAGGGCCTCCGTCGGCATCACGGCCGACACGAAGCTGGGCGGCACCACCGACGGCGCGTACGCGGCGTACGTGACCGCCACGGGCGGCGGCCAGTCCGTGCGCACCGCCGCGGCCGTGCAGCGCGAGGTGGAGTCCTACGACGTCAAGCTGAAGTACGTGACGCGGGACGGGGAGAAGCCCACCCACTTCACCGATCTGACCCCGTACACCGGAGCGGGCCGCGACTACGTCACGCAGGGCACCGGCGCCACGGAGACCGTCCGGGTCCCCAAGGGCACCTACGCCCTGAGCTCCCAGCTGGTGAAGGACCCCGAGAAGCTGGAAGGCGGCCTGGACTGGCTCGTCCAGCCCCGGCTGAGCGTCACCCGGAACGTCTCGGTGACCGTCGACCAGCGGACGGCCAGGTCCGCCGACATCACCGTGCCGGACGCCGGGGCCAAGCCCGTCTCCGCGATCGTCTCGTACATGTACGCGCCCTCCGACTTCGGCTTCGGCTTCGGCGTGGAGTCCTTCGCGGACCTGCGGGTCGCCCACATCGGCCCGGCGCTCTCCTCCGGCCTGACGCAGAGCTGGTCGGGCGTCTGGACCAAGGGCGACGACACCGAGTACGACATCTTCACCGGCGGCAAGGTGACCAAGCTCCAGGGCGCGCACGTCAAGCACTACAAGGCGGGCGACCTGGCCACCGTGAAGACCGGCATGGGCGCCGCGGCCTCCGGCAAGACGGGCGCCGTCACCGCGTACGGCTTTCTGACCGACGACTTCGCCTTCGGCGTCGGGGTCGAGCAGAAGCTGCCCGGCACCCGCACGCTGCACGTGTCCACCGGCGACCGCGTGCAGTGGAGCCTCGACTTCGAGCAGTACGGCGGCAAGGACGCCGACGGCTTCCCGCTCGGCGAGGCGTTCTACACGCTCGGTGACCCGCAGACCTTCGCGGCGGGCAGGAGCTACACGAAGACCTTCAACACCGGCGTCTTCGGGCCGAAGCTCAGCAGTGCGTACGGCGTCTTCCGCGACGGCCGCTACATCAGCGGCTACCTGCCGATGCTCGCCGACGGGCAGTCGCACGCCGGGGCCTCCCTCGTGACCTCGGTCAGGACGACCCTGTACCGCAACAACACGAAGATCGCCGAGAACGACGACCCGCTCGACGGCAGCGGCCGCTTCAAGGTGCCGGACGCCGACGCGTCCTACCGGCTGACCACCTCCGTCAAGCGCTCCGTGAAGGTGGCCGCGGCCTCCACGCGGATCGACGCCTCCTGGACGTTCCGCTCCAAGAAGGCCGACGGGGTGAAGCTGCCGGTGTCCACGGCCCGCTTCGGCGCGCCCCTCGGCCTGGACAGCCGCGGACCGGCCGGCCGCGAGGTCACCGTCCCGGTCACCGTCCAGGGCGCCGCCGCGGGGGCCAACCTCCGCTCGCTTTCCGTGTACGTCAGCTACGACTACGGCCAGACGTGGACCAAGGCCGACGTCAGGAACGGCAGGATCACCTACAAGAACCCGGCGAAGGGCAAGGGCGTCTCGTTCCACGCCAAGATCGCCGACAAGAAGGGCAACAAGTCCACGATCTCGATCTACAACGCCTACTACGGCAAGTGACCGTGGCGGCGGCGCCCGGGTTCGCCGAGCGCTGACCCGTTTCGCCCAACGCTGACACGCGGCGGCGGCCCGTCGGAAGCAGAGCTTCCGACGGGCCGTCCGTGTTTGTGTGAGGGCATGACCGCTTCGACCGTCGAATACATCCGCTACCGCATCCCCGAGGAACGGTCGGCCGAGTTCCTGGCCGCCTACACGCGGGCCGCCGTCCGGCTCGCCGCCGCCCCGCAGTGCGTCGACTACGAACTCGCCCGCTGCGAGGAGGACTTCGAGCACTTCATCCTGCGGATCACCTGGACGTCGACCGAGGACCACATCGAGGGCTTCCGCAATTCGGAGCTCTTCCCCGGCTTCCTCGCCGAGATCCGCCCCTTCATCGGCGACATCGAGGAGATGCGCCACTACAAACCGACGACGGTGCGGGGTGCCGGCGCGTCGGTCCCCACGCTCTACTCCTGGGCGGGCGGCGCCGAGGCCTTCACCCGGCTCACCGAGTCCTTCTACGGCAAGGTGCTCAAGGACGACCTCCTGGCGCCCCTGTTCGCGGGCCTGGCCCCCGAGCACGCCGTCCACGTGGCGCTCTGGCTCGGCGAGGTCTTCGGCGGCCCGCCGGCGTACTCCGAGACGCAGGGCGGCCACGGGCACATGGTCGCCAAGCACTTCGGCAAGAACATCACGGAGGTGCAGCGCCGCCGCTGGGTGAACCTCCTCCAGGACGCCGCCGACGACGCCGGGCTGCCCACCGACGCCGAGTTCCGCTCGGCCTTCCTCGCCTACGTGGAGTGGGGCACACGTCTGGCCGTCTACTTCTCCGGCCCCGACGCGACCCCTCCGGGAGAGCAGCCGGTGCCGAAGTGGACCTGGGGCGCCGCACCGCCGTACCAGCCGTGACGGGGCCGCCGCGCCGGGCGTGACGGGCCCCTCGTGCCGGGTGCGGTGCCCGTCGTGGCGGCCCGTGACGCACGGCGCGACCGGTGTGCGGGGCGTGCCGGTGGTTCTACTGCGGTGCGGCCGCCCCCGCACGGGTCGCGTCCGTGCCCCAGGAAGCCAGCAGACGCAGCGCCTCCGCCGAGGACGAGTCCGGCTCCGCGTGATACGTGATCAGGGCCAGCTCACCGTCGTCGAGCAGCCGGAAGGATTCGAAGCGCAGCGAGAGCTCGCCCACCAGGGGATGCCGCAGATGCTTCAGCCCGTGGCTCTTCTCCTTCACGTCGTGCGTCGCCCACAGCCGGCGGAAGTCCTCGCTCTTCACGGAGAGCTCCCCGACCAGCGCGGACAGTCGCGGATCGTCCGGGTGGCAGCCCGCGTCCATACGCAGCATGCAGACGATGTCGATCGCCTTCTGCTCCCAGTCCACGTACAGGTCGCGGTACTCGGGCTTCAGGAACACCAGACGCGCCCAGTTGCGCTCCTGGGGCGGCATCTCGGACCAGTCGCCGAAGATCGCCGCGGCCATCCGGTTCCAGGCGAGGATGTCGGAGCGCCGCCCGGTGAGGTACGCCGGGACGCCGTCCATCGAGTCGAGCAGCTGCCGCAGCGCCGGGCGCACCTGCTGCGGCCGGGCCGCCTGCTTCTTCTTGTGCTGCTTGGGCTTCGCCAGGTGGGTGAGATGCGCGTGCTCGGCGTCCGTCAGCCGCAGCGCCCGCGCGATCGCGTCGAGGACCTCCGCCGACACGTTCCGGCCGTTGCCCTGTTCCAGCCGCGTGTAGTACGCCACGGACACCCCGGCCAGCTGCGCCAGCTCCTCGCGGCGCAGCCCGGGTACGCGGCGGTGCCGTCCGAAGTCCGGCAACCCCACGTCCTCGGGCTTCAGCCGGGCCCGGCGACTGCGCAGGAACTCGCTCAGCTCCGCACGCCGGTCCAGCGACCGGCCCACTTCCCCGGTGGGCTCCTGAGAGGGCGGTTCGCTCATACGTCCAGTATTCACGGTCGTACGCGGAGGATCCTGACCCCGCCAGTGGTAGGACCGCTGGGCGTACGCAAAGCCGTGGCCTGGGTGAAACCCCGCGCCGGAGGCAGTCTGGGATGCGTGCTCGGCCGGAGCCGGCCGAGCACGGCACAGACCACTCCTGAGGAGAACTCCCGGCATGACCACTGTTGCTGCCTACGCCGCTCCCGCCGCCAAGGCTCCGCTGGAGCGCACCACCATCGAGCGCCGCGAGGTCGGCGCGGCCGACGTCCTGATCGACATCAAGTTCGCCGGCATCTGCCACTCCGACATCCACCAGGCCCGCGAGGGCTGGGGCGAGGCCATCTTCCCGATGGTGCCCGGTCACGAGATCGCCGGCATCGTCTCCGAGGTCGGCTCCGGCGTCACCAAGTACAAGGTCGGCGACCGGGTGGGCGTCGGCTGCATGGTCGACTCCTGCCGCGAGTGCGACAACTGCAAGGCGGGCCTGGAGCAGTACTGCACCGGCGGCGGAATGACCGGCACGTACAACGCGGTCGGCAAGGACGGCGAGCCCACCTACGGCGGCTACTCCGAGAAGATCGTCGTCGACGAGAACTACGTCGTCCGCATCCCCGACGGCCTGTCGCTGGACGTGGCCGCACCCCTGCTCTGCGCCGGCATCACCACGTACTCCCCGCTCAAGCACTGGAACGCCGGCCCCGGCAAGAAGGTCGCCGTCCTCGGCATGGGCGGCCTCGGCCACATGGGCGTCAAGATCGCCCACGCGCTGGGCGCCGAGGTCACCGTCCTGTCGCAGTCGCTGCGCAAGAAGGACGACGGCCTGAAGCTGGGCGCCGACCACTACTACGCCACCAGCGACCCGAAGACCTTCGAGGAGCTGCGCGGCACGTTCGACGTCATCCTGTCCACGGTCTCGGCCCCGCTCGACCTGGACGCCTACCTGTCCCTCCTCAGGACCGACGGTGCCTTCGTGAACGTCGGCGCCCCCGAGGAGCCGGTCAGGCTCAACCTCTTCTCGGTGATCGGCGGCCGCAAGACCCTCGCGGGCTCCGGCATCGGCGGCATCCGGGAGACCCAGGAGATGCTCGACTTCTGCGCCGAGCACGGCTTCGGCGCCGAGATCGAGCTGATCAGCGCGTCCGAGATCAACGACGCGTACGAGCGGGTGCTGGCGAGCGACGTCCGCTACCGCTTCGTGATCGACACCGCGACGATCTAGTGTCGGCCGGCCTCGGTGCCGGTGAGGGGCGCCCGGGGCCGCACGGCCCGCGGGCGCCCTTCCGCGTCGGCAGACCGCGCCGCCCGCGTGCGTTCCGAAGTGTGTGGCGACCGGATCGGCCCGGGGCCGCCGGAGCGGGTGCCGCGGGAGCCTGCGCGTGAGCCGTCAGCGGCTCCGGCGGGAGTTGAGCCGGGCCGCCTGGCGGGTCAGATGGTCGCGCTCGGCGAGGTTCGGTGCCTTTCGGGCCGCCTCCGCGTACAGCCGTGCCGCCGTGACCAGGTCGCCGTCGCGCTCGTGGAGGTAGGCCGCCACCGCGGTGCGGCGGGGCATGGGGTCTCCGCCGTTCGAAGAGCTCGCGGAGGCGTCGTCCAGCGCCGCGAGCGCCGCCAGCCCGGCGCGCGGGCCGTCGGCCTCGCCGACGGCGACCACGCGGTTGAGCCGGACGACCGGGCTGTCGGTCAGGCGCACGAGCTCGTCGTACCACTCGACGATCTGCACCCAGTCGGTCTCCTCGACGGTGGGCGCGTCGGCGTGAAGCGCGGCGATGGCCGCCTGGGCCTGGAACTCGCCCAGCCGGTCGCGGACGAGGGCCGCCTGCAGGATCTCGACGCCCTCGGCGATCATCCCGGTGTCCCAGCGGCCGCGGTCCTGCTCGGCGAGCGGCACCAGACCGCCGTCGGCCGCGGTCCGGGCGGCGCGCCGGGCGTGGTGGAGCAGCATCAGGGCGAGCAGGCCCGCCACCTCCGGGTGGTCGATCGACGCCGCGAGCTGCCGGGTGAGCCGGATGGCCTCGGCGGCGAGGTCGACGTCGCCGGAGTAGCCCTCGTTGAAGACCAGGTAGAGGACGCGCAGCACGGTGGCGACGTCCCCGGGCCGGTCGAACCGCACGCCGGAGACGGTGCGTTTGGCCCGGCTGATGCGCTGCGCCATCGTCGCCTCGGGCACCAGGTAGGCCTGGGCGATCTGGCGGGTGGTCAGCCCGCCGACCGCGCGCAGCGTGAGCGCGACCGCGGACGACGGCGTCAGCGACGGGTGGGCGCACAGGAAGTAGAGCTGGAGTGTGTCGTCCGCCGCGGGCGCGGGACCCGGCGCGGGCTCCTCGTCGACGAGGTCCTCACGCCGACGCCGGGCCGTGTCGGCGCGGGTGGCGTCGAGGAACTTGCGCCAGGCCACGGTGACCAGCCAGCCCTTCGGATCGCGCGGCGGGTCGGCCGGCCAGACGCGGAGCGCCTCGACGAGCGCGTCCTGCACGGCGTCCTCGGCCGCCGCGAAGTCGGCTCCGCGGCGGACGAGGACGGCGAGCACGCTCGGCGTGAGGCTCCGGAGCAGGGCCTCGTTCATCGATGAGGGCACTCCGTGACGGAGGGCTCCGCGGCCAGGAACGGGCGCAGTTCGAGCCACTCGTGGATCGGCTTCCCGCCCGCCCCTGGGGCGGCCGACAGCTCTCCGGCCAGCTCGACGGCCCGCTCGTGGCTGTCGACGTCGATCACCATCCAGCCGGCGATGAGGTCCTTGGTCTCGGCGAACGGTCCGTCGGTGACCGGCGGGCGCCCCTCACCGTCGTACCGGACCCACTCTCCCTCGGGGGCGAGCGCCTGACCGCCGACGAACTCACCGGTCTTCTCGAGCCGCGCCGCGAAGTCGTTCATGTACTGCACGTGCGCCGAGATCTCCTCCGGCGTCCACTGCTCCATCGGCACGTCGTTGAACGAAGCCGGGGCGCCGCGGTAGTGCTTGAGCAGCAGGTACTTGGCCATGGTGGTCTCCTCGGTGTTCGTGCGACCCATTGTGGTCGCGTCCACCTCGGGGACGGAGCCGGTCACGCGTTCTCGACATCGCCGCCCGAATTTCTTCCGGGCCGTTCCGACCAGCCCGGCGGGCGAGCCGCGCACGACGTGGCCGGGCCGCTACAGGCGGCGCAGGACCTGTGCCTCCGCCCGCTCGACGTGCGTACGGCTGAAGGCGTGCACCAGGGAGAGGTGGAAGAGCGCCGGGGCCAGCGGCGCCCAGCGGTGGATGCGGTCGGGCCGCAGCATGTACTTGACCACCGTCGTCGGACGGAAGGGCACGTAGTCGATGGCCTGGTGTTCCCACCGGTCGGCGACGCCCCGGCTCATCCGCGTCCGGAGGTTCTCGCCGGAGAGCTCCTTCAGCTTGGCGTGGAAGTGGGCGCTCCAGTGCCGCTTGTCCGTGTCCAGGACGAAGGCCAGAAGATCGAGCGTGTACTCGTGGGGCTCCAGGGACAGTTCCTCCCGCATGCCGCGGCGGGCCGCCGCGTACAGGTCCGGGGCGCTCCTGCCAGAGGAGTCGATGTGCCGTGAAAGGCCCTCGTTGACCGAGGAGTTCCAGACGCCCGGCGCCATGCGGACCCGGTCGCTGCGCCGGCTCACCACCAGCATGTCGTCGGCGGTGACCACCGCGACGTTGACGGCGAAGCTGCACTGCAGGAAGGCCGGAGCCGTCAGCGGCGCGTCGGGATCGAGATGGCGGGAGCGGGGGGTCGTGCCGTCGGGGAGCCGGCGGTCCAGCTGCTGGGCGGCGAGGAAGGTGTAGTAGTCGGTCGGGCGCAGCCTCAGGTGGACCTCGGGCCGCTCGTCCAGGGCGGTACGGGATATGTCGAACGACTCGACGGCGTACCGCGGGCCGTTCCACAGCGGAGTGCGCCCCTCCGCACGCAGCCGCTCGCTCTCCTCGGCGATCTCGTCCCGCCAGCCGGCCATGTCCGGGGGCAGCCTGACCTCGTCCTCCAGCACCTGGACGTAGATCGTCTCGGGCGGCACCGGCGACTCCCCGTCACCTTCGACGATCAGGGCGGACGTCTGCAGGGGGCCGAGCGAGAACGTCCGCCAGGCCGCTTCCGACTCCTCCCGCCGCCGCATCGTGCGGATCGCGCTCCTCGAGCGCCGGCGCAGCCGGTACCAGGCATCCTGCAACGGCTGCTGGAACAACACCGCGAACACCATGCCGAGCACGGCACCCACGACGCCGTTGGCAACATCGATTCCGTCCATGCCGCAGACACTATGGATCTTGACGTTGCCAGGAGGCGTCGTGCTCCTTCCGTTATCCCTGCCTGGTCCCTGCCGGTCTTCGTGCCGGTCGTCTCTGCCGGTCGCCTGTGCGGGGAGTCCCCGGCGGCCGGCCGTCGTTCAGGAATGACCGCGGCTCTGGGCCTCGGCCCTGGCGATGGCCTCGGCCTCGCTGTCGGCCAGCGCGATGGCGACGCCGAACGCCTGGGCGATGTGACCCGCGGCCGACATGACGCGTGCCGTGCCCACGACGGGTGCGATGGCTACGAGCACGTCCTGCAACTGCTCGATGCTCAGATCGGCCTTGAGCGCGGGATCGACATGGGCCAGGTACGAGATCGGCGGAGCGTCCATGGCCACCAGCGCGGCGATACGGGTGAGGATCAGGGTCCTCTCGTCCATGCCGCAGCGCTCGATGGAATCGATGGTCATCGCGGCGATCGTGTCGAGAACGGGAGCGTCAGACGCAGTGGCCATGACGGGACCACCTTCCGGTGCCGTGAGGAGCCGCACACGCCACCCGCGGAACGCGGGATTCCCCTGCGTGTCGGCGGTTAGTCCTCTCAGCGTAAGTGCGCCCCGGGCCGCGCGCGCGTCGGTCGTGCGCCGTCTCGCGCCCGCACGGAACGGCGGCCTCCGCCGCAATGCTCGACGCCCCCGGCGTCCGCCGACCGCCGGTCTCGACGGCGCCCCGCGACACGAGCCCGCCGGGCACCCACGGATCCGCAGGGGGTGCCCCGGCTCCTGGGCCGCGGTGCCATGAGGACCGAACTCGCCCACGGGGGCGACTCGTTCATCAACGGCGTGGCGTGGCGTGGCCTGGCGTCGCGGGGCGGACCCGCCGGTGTCAGTGCGGGAGTGTCGCCGGGCTGCCGCCGTTCGCCTCGTATCCCGCCACCGCGAGTGCGCGGTATATCGCGTAGTCCGAGGCCGGGTCGGCGGTGAGGGTCCAGGGCAGCGCGCCCACGTGGCCGTCCACGTGCAGGAGCTGGTCCATGGCCTCGGCCCAGCGCTCGCTGCGGACCAGGAAGAAGACCAGGAGGTGGCGGACGTGGGCCAGCATCGGGTCGTCGGGGCGGGCGGCGTGCACCGCGAACAGTGCGCCGTGCACCGCCTTGGTCACGACCTCGCTCTGGTAGAAGCTGCGGACCAGGTTCACCTCGGGGAGGTGCTCGAAGACCGCGAAGAGCGGCATGGCGGCGAGGAGCGAGCCCTGCGGGGCGCGCGCCGCGGCGGCCTCCGCGAACGAGTAGGCCACGTCACGCGAGCCGTGCCACTTCTCGCACCAGTAGTGCAGGGCCGCCAGATGCGCCCCCATGTGGGAGGGCGCGCGGTCCAGGATCTTCAGCCAGAGCTGCTCGAACTCGGGCTGGGGGTAGGACAGTCCGCGGGCCACGGACAGCTCGACGATGTACGGCACCGGGTCGCCGGGGGCGAGCAGCGCGGCCTCGGCGCAGGCGGACTTCGCCTCCTCCATGATGATCCGGAACTCGTCGGTCCCGGGCGTCGACGTGCGCCACGCCTGCTGCACCAGGAACTCCGCGTGCACCGCGGCGCCGCCCGCGTCCTTCGGGGCCTCGGCCCGCCACACGCGCAGCCACTGCCCGCCGGGCGTCTCGCTCACACCGCCGGGGCGCTGCTGGAGCTCCAGGGACGCGGCGCCCGCGAAGGCCTGCACCCGCTGCCACCGGCGCTCCCCGTCGCTCTCGGTGCCGGCGAGGAGCTGCGAGGCGGCGCGGTAGTCCTGGGTGCGCTGCACGAGGTCGAGCACGTCCAGCAGGTCGTGGTCCGGGCCGGGCATGCGAATGTCCAGCTCCTCCTGCCGCAGGAATCCGTAGTCCGCCGGGTCCGCGGCGTCCGGGTCGCCGGGCGCGACCTGCTGAATTCCGGCACGCCTGCGCATCAGCACCGGCAGCAGGACCAGGCTGAACATGGCCAGCGCCATCAGGACCCAGAGAATCTCCATGTCACAAGCGAACCAGACGGGTCCGACAATTGGCCAACCCGGTCCGGTATCGGTCCGGCAGGCAGTCTCCGGCCGGTCCGGCAGGCAGTCTCCGGCCGGTCCGGCAGGCAGGCTCCGGGCGCGGTGCGGACGCCCGTGTCCGGCCCCGGCCCGCCCTGTCCGGCCCCGGCCACCCGGCCCGACCCCGCCCGACCGGTCCCGAACGGCCCGGCCCCGGCCCCGGTCCGGATCCGCCCCGACCGACCCGGACCGTCGCGTCAGGGGCGTGCGGCGGCATCGGGCGCCCGGGCGCACTACGCTCGGGACCCATGAGCGACAGGCACATCAGTCAGCATTTCGAGACCCTCGCGATCCACGCGGGCAACACCGCCGATCCCCTCACCGGCGCGGTCGTCCCGCCGATCTACCAGGTCTCGACCTACAAGCAGGACGGCGTCGGCGGGCTGCGCGGCGGTTACGAGTACAGCCGCAGCGCCAACCCCACCAGGACCGCACTGGAAGAGAACCTCGCTGCCCTGGAGGGCGGCCGTCGGGGCCTCGCGTTCGCGTCCGGACTGGCGGCCGAGGACTGCCTGTTGCGTACGCTGCTCAGCCCCGGCGACCACGTGGTCATCCCGAACGACGCGTACGGCGGCACCTTCCGCCTCTTCGCGAAGGTCGTCTCGCGGTGGGGCGTCGAATGGTCCGTGGCCGACACGAGCGACCCCGACTCGGTGCGCGCCGCCCTCACCCCGAAGACGAAGGCCGTCTGGGTCGAGACGCCCTCCAACCCGCTGCTCGGCATCACCGACATCGCGGCGGTCGCGCAGATCGCGCGCGAGGCGGGCGCCCGGCTCGTCGTCGACAACACCTTCGCCACCCCCTACCTCCAGCAGCCGCTGGCGCTGGGCGCGGACGTCGTCGTGCACTCCCTGACCAAGTACATGGGCGGGCACTCGGACGTCGTCGGCGGTGCCCTGATCACCAGTGACCAGGAGCTCGGCGAGGAGCTGGCGTACCACCAGAACGCGATGGGCGCGGTGGCCGGCCCCTTCGACTCCTGGCTCGTGCTGCGCGGCACCAAGACGCTGTCCGTGCGCATGGACCGGCACAGCGAGAACGCGGGCAAGATCGCCGAGATGCTCACCCGGCACCCGCGCGTGACCCGCGTCCTGTACCCGGGCCTGCCGGAGCACCCCGGTCACGAGATCGCCGCCAAGCAGATGAAGGCGTTCGGCGGCATGGTCTCCTTCCAGGTCGACGGCGGCGAGGAGGCGGCCGTCGAGGTCTGCAACCGCGCCAAGGTGTTCACGCTGGGCGAGTCCCTCGGCGGCGTCGAGTCCCTGATCGAGCACCCGGGACGCATGACGCACGCGTCGGCGGCCGGTTCGGCGCTGGAGGTCCCCGCCGACCTCGTACGCCTCTCCGTGGGCATCGAGAACGTCGACGATCTGCTCCAGGACCTTCAGCAGGCCCTCGGGCAGTAGCCGTTCACCAGCCGGTCAGCGGTGGGGTCGTCTGCGACGGCGGCTCCACCCACGGGCGGGCCGTCGCCGCCCAGACGGTGAAGGCGACGGCCGCGGCGAACAGCACGAGCCACATCAGGCGCCGGGCCGCCGTCCTGCGGCGCAGCATGCGGCCTCCGCGGCGGACGACGTCCGCGTGCAGGTCGGACGGAACCGTGGGCGGCGCCTGCTCCAGCATCCGCCGTACGGCGGCCTCACGATCGTGCACGTTCATGACGGCGCCACCTCCACGACGGCCGGTGCCGGGCCCCGCGGCGGGTGCAGCAGCGTCGCCATCGAGCGGGCGCAGATCGTCCGCACCCGTTCCGCCGGCAGCCCGAGCAGGGCCGCCGTCTGTTCCTCGGCGACCCCCTCGTACAGCCGCAGCACCACGATCAGGCGCTGCTGGGGCGTGAGCCGGGCCAGCACGTGGTCGGGGGAGGGGCGCGGCCGGCCGAAGCTCCCGTACTGGTGCCAGGCCGAACGCGCGAAGCGGACGGCCAGCTGCTGGCGGGCGCAGTCGTACGGGTCCTCGCCGCGCAGCCGGTCCCAGGAGGCGTACGTGTGGGCGAGGGCCTGCACCAGCAGGCGTCGCGCGCGCGGGTTGGCGTTGCGGGGTTCGGCGGTGAGCAGCGTGGCGGCATGCAGCAGCCGCCCTGCCGCGCCCGCGACGAACGCCTCGAACTCCCGGGCCCGGCGGGCGCCTTGGGACGCCTGCCGTTCTCGCACCACGCCTCCCGCCTGAGAGCGCCCCCGAGGGGACGGGGTCCCGGCCGCGTACGGCATGCCGCACCGCGTACGAGGAGGACCCGGTCTCATATGAGGCCAGGCGTCGCCTTCCGGTCAAGAGCCCGGGGCACACCCACGCGCGCGCGGGCACACCTCGCCCGCGCCGGACACCCCCTCCCCGGCGCCGTCCTCCGGGCGGGCCGCCCCGCGCGTGCGGCAGCGGCGCTCCGGGCCTCCGACACGGCGAAGTGCGTCCGCGGAGGTCAGGAAGTCGGCTGGGACTCGGCGACGGGCCCGCCCTGGGCCGCCTGACGTGCGGAGAGGGCGCCATTGAAGCGCGTGAGGAGCGTGCAGAAGGCCTCACGCTCCTCCGGCGCCCAGTCGTGGGTCAGCTCGGCCATCAACTGACGCCGGGAGGAGCGCACTTCGTCGAGCCGGGCCTGCCCGCGCGGCGACAGCTGGAGCACCACCGCGCGCCCGTCCTCGGGGTGCGAGGTCCGCTTCACGAGCCCGGTGTCGACGAGCGGGGCCACCTGCCGGGTGACCGTCGAGGAGTCGATGCCCATGCTCGCGGCGAGCGCCTTGACGCCCATCGGGCCTTCCTTGTCGAGGCGGTTGAGCAGCAGGTACGCGGCGCGGTCCATGGAGTTGCGCACCTGCCCCACCCCGCCGAGCCGGGTCTGTTCGGCACGGCGCGCGAACACCGCGACCTCGTGCTGCAGCGTGTCGAGAAGACCGGTGTCACCGACGGTCGTCATGTCCATCGACATTTCAGGTGTTGTGGGCATGGCCGGGGGCTCAATTCATGCGTGGGAGGCTGGGTTGGGGGACAGGGTACGCGGCCGGGAGGCGGGTCGTACCGGCGCTGCGTAAACCAGTCTCGCAGCGTGGTCAAGCAGGGAGCGGACCCGCGTGAACTGCGAGACTGGTGGTCATGAGCTACAGCACGGCTGACTCCTTTCCCAGCGTGACTCTCGACGACGTCCGTGGCGCGCAGAAGATGCTCACGGGCGTGGCGCGGATGACCGCGATGGAGGGCAGCAGGTACCTCACCCAGCTGGTCGGCGCTCCGGTCCACTTCAAGTGCGAGAACCTCCAGCGGACCGGTTCGTTCAAGCTGCGCGGCGCCTACGTGCGGATCGCCGGGCTGCTGCCGGAGGAGCGCGCGGCGGGCGTGGTCGCGGCGAGCGCCGGCAACCACGCGCAGGGTGTCGCGCTGGCCTCCTCGCTGCTCGGCGTGCGCGCCACGGTGTTCATGCCGACGGGCGCCCCGCTGCCGAAGGTCGCGGCCACCCGCGACTACGGGGCCGACGTGCGGCTGCACGGCCAGGTGGTGGACGAGACGCTCGCCGCCGCTCAGACGTACGCGGCCGAGACGGGTGCCGTCTTCATCCACCCCTTCGACCATCCGGACGTCATCGCGGGCCAGGGCACGGTCGGGCTGGAGATCCTGGAGCAGTGCCCCGAGGTGCGCACGATCGTCGTCGGCATGGGCGGCGGCGGGCTGGCCGCGGGCGTCGCGCTCGCCGTGAAGACGATCCGCCCGGACGTGCGGATCGTGGGCGTGCAGGCCGAGGGTGCCGCCGCGTACCCGCCGTCGCTGGCGGCGGGGCGTCCGCTGTCGATCGACAACCCGGCGACGATGGCCGACGGCATCAAGGTCGGCCGGCCCGGCGACGTGCCGTTCCGGATCGTCGACGAACTGGTGGACGAGGTCCGCACGGTGTCCGAGAACAATCTGTCGAGCGCGCTCCTGCTGTGCCTGGAGCGCGCCAAGCTGGTCGTGGAGCCGGCCGGCGCGAGTCCGGTCGCCGCGCTGCTGCGGGATCCGCGCAGCTTCGAGGGCCCGGTGGTGGCCCTGTTGTCGGGCGGGAACGTGGACCCGCTGCTGATCCAGCGCATCCTGCGGCACGGCATGGCGGCGAGCGGCCGCTACCTCGCGGTCACGCTGCGGCTGACCGACCGTCCCGGGGCTCTCGCCACACTTCTCGGGGTGTTGTCAGTGGCGGACGCTAACGTCCTCGATGTGAGCCACGTACGGACCGACCCACGGCTCGGGCTCACGGAGGTGGAGGTCGAGCTGCACCTGGAGACGAAGGGGCCCGAGCACTGCGCCGAAGTGAATCTGGCGCTGCGCGAGGCGGGGTACACCGTCATCGACTGAGCCCTGCGAGGCATCGGCCGAGGTCAGGGCCACTGTTCGTCCCACTGTCGGTCCCGGATGGAAAAATCTGTTGAGTGACGCGATACATCGCGTTACGGTGTGCCCCTTGCCATACGCTCGGCCCGCGGACGAATACCCCACCGGCCGGGCGTGCCGTACAGGGCAAAAGCAAGACATTTCCGTGAAAATCCCCAACGACGTGGAGAAACTCACATGCCAGGCGCCATCTATGCCGAAGGCCTGGTGAAGACCTTCGGTGACGTAAGGGCTCTGGACGGCGTCGATCTCGATGTCCCGGAGGGCACCGTCCTGGGCCTGCTCGGTCCGAACGGCGCGGGCAAGACCACCGCGGTCCGCTGCCTGACGACCCTGCTGCGCCCCGACAGCGGCAAGGCGGTCGTCGCGGGCGTGGACGTGCTCAAGAACCCCGACGCGGTCCGCCGCAGGGTCGGCCTCTCCGGACAGTTCGCCGCGGTCGACGAATATCTGACCGGTCGCGAGAACCTCCAGATGGTCGGCCAGCTCTACCAGATGAAGGCGAAGGCGGCGAAGGTCCGTGCCGAGGAGCTGCTGGAGCAGTTCAACCTCAGCGACGCCGCCGACCGCACCGCCAAGACGTACTCGGGCGGCATGCGCCGCCGGCTCGACCTGGCGGCCGCCCTGGTCGTCTCCCCGCCGGTGATGTTCATGGACGAGCCGACGACCGGCCTCGACCCGCGCAACCGCCAGCAGCTGTGGGACGTCATCAAGCAGCTGGTCTCCGGGGGCACGACGCTGCTGCTCACCACCCAGTACCTCGAAGAGGCCGACCACCTCGCGCACGACATCTGCGTGGTCGACCACGGCCGCGTCATCGCCCGCGGCACCGCCGACCAGCTCAAGGCGCAGACCGGCGGCGAGCGGGTCGAGGTCGTCGTGCACGACCGCGAGCACATGGCGACCGCCTCCGAGGTGCTGCGGGGCTTCGGCAAGGGCGAGACCACGGTCGAGGAGCACACCCGCAAGCTCACCGTGCCCGTCACCGGCGGCGCGAAGCTCCTCGCGGAGGTCATCCGTGAGCTGGACACCCGCGGCATCGAGATCGACGACATCGGCCTGCGCCGCCCCACCCTCGACGACGTCTTCCTCTCGCTCACGGGCCATCTGGCCGAGGCGAAGGACGAGGACATCTCAGCGGCGGACGGCACGGGCCGTCAGCGCAAGAAGGAGGCCGGCAAGTGAGTGCCGCCAGTGACGCCGTGCAGCTCACGGCACCCTCGAACCCGGTCAGCCAGTCCGTGCGCGACTCGCTGGTCGTCGCCAAGCGCAACCTGATCAGGATGTCCCGGATCCCGGAGATGGTGATCTTCGGGCTGATCCAGCCGATCATGTTCGTGGTGCTGTTCAGCTACGTCTTCGGCGGCTCCATGCAGATCGGCGGCAGCACCAGCCCCACCGACTACCGCAACTTCCTGATGGCGGGCATCTTCGCGCAGACCGTCACCTTCGCCACCGCGGGTGCCGGCGCGGGTATCGCCGACGACATGCACAAGGGCCTGATCGACCGTTTCCGCTCGCTGCCCATGGCGCGCGGAGCGGTGCTGACCGGGCGCACGCTCGCCGACCTCGTCCAGACCGCGCTGACCCTGCTGGTCCTCGCGGTGGTCGCCCTCCTGGTCGGCTGGCGCGTCGGCTCCGACGGCGACACCAACGCCTTCAAGGTGCTGGGCGCCTTCGGCCTCCTGCTCCTGCTGGGGTACGCGTTCACCTGGATCGGCGCGCTCATCGGCCTGTCCGTGCGCACCCCGGAGGCGGCCACCTCCGGCGGACTGATCTGGCTCTTCCCGGTCACGTTCATCTCGAACGCGTTCGTGGACTCCAGCAACATGACGCCCTGGCTGCGCCACATCGCCGACTGGAACCCGTTCAGCGCCACCGTCCAGGCCTGCCGGGTGCTCTTCGCCAACCCGGGGCAGTCCACGTCGGAAGCCTGGCCCATGCAGCACTCGGTCTGGGCCTCGGTGATCTACTCGGTCCTGATCATCGTGCTCTTCCGGACCCTGGCGGTGCGCAAGTACCGGTCCGCCACCGCGTGACACGAGATGACGATGCCCCCGGCCGCACGGCCGGGGGCATCGTCGTAGTCGTCGGTCCCGGGCTCAGCCCTGGTACGGCTCGGCCTTGAGGATCTTCACCGAGGCGAGCTTGCCGTTCGGCAGCTCGTACTGGGCGTCCTCGCCGACCTTCTTGCCGTTCACACCGGAGCCCAGCGGGGACTGCGGGGAGTAGGTCTCGATGTCGGAGCTCGCGTACTCGCGCGAGGCCAGCAGGAAGACCAGGGTGTCGTCCTCGTCGCCGTCGAAGGCGATGGTGACGACCATGCCCGGTGCGACCACACCGTCCGCCGCGGGAGCCTCGCCGACCTTGGCGTTCTCCAGGAGCTGGGTCAGCTGGCGCACACGGAGCTCCTGCTTGCCCTGCTCCTCCTTGGCCGCGTGGTACCCGCCGTTCTCGCGCAGGTCGCCCTCCTCGCGCGCGGCCGCGATCTTGGCGGCGATCTCCGTGCGCGCAGGACCAGACAGGTGCTCCAGCTCGGCCTTGAGCTGGTTGTACGCCTCCTGGGTCAGCCAGGTGACGTTCTCGCTGGTCTGGGTCACAGGTGCTCCTCGTAGGTACTGGGAATACAAAGCATCGCCCTACCCAGAAGAATGTTCCTTCACGGGTGGGCGAAACCACGAGCCTAACAATTCAGTGGCTCGAAAGGGAGGACATAACGCATCAGAATTACGTCAATGCAGGTCAGCGGGTATGTGCTGGTAGGAGCTGCGGGCGATGTCCGCCCGTGTGGTCCCGCCGCCTGCCGGTCCGCTCAGTCCGCGTGACAGCCGAGCAGCTCCGCCGTGGTGCCACGGGCCGTCGTACGCAGGGTAACCACCTTGTCGACGCGTGACGAGCTCTGGTCGAAGCGGAAGTCCGCCCGGCCCACCTCTCCGCCGTCCTCGGACTGGGAGCGGAGCGTGCAGTAGCCGTGGGCGCTCGCGTCCTTGCGTACTTCCAGGTGCACCTCGACGGCGCTGTCCGAGACCGCCTTGAAGGTGATCACTTCCGCGCTGATCTTGCTGCCGCCGACGTAGTAGTACGCGAACCAGCCGATCAGGGCCAGCAGGGCGACGCCCAGAACACCACCGATGATCTTGAGTTTCCGGTCGGCGCGCTCGTCCGCGGAGCGGCCGTAGCGGCCCTCGGGCAGCTGGGTGCTCGCCGTACTCATGATCGTCCTCTCGGCAGGGCCGGGACCAGGGTCCTGGAAGGGGGCCCGTAGACAGGGCCCTGGAATTATTGGCCCCCCGATTCCGTCACTATAGAAGCCGCCCGAGGCGCTCTCTCACGCCGGGCGCCGACCGCTGATCCACCACTGAGGCGACAGCCGACCGACCGAGGATTGAGTCTTGACTGACCAGCTGCGACTGATGGCCGTGCACGCCCACCCCGACGACGAGTCGAGCAAGGGCGCGGCGACCATGGCGAAGTACGTGTCCGAGGGGGTGGACGTGCTGGTCGTGACCTGCACGGGCGGCGAGCGCGGCTCCATCCTCAATCCGAAGCTCCAGGGCGACAAGTACATCGAGGAGCACATCCACGAGGTACGCAAGAAGGAGATGGACGAGGCCCGCGAGATCCTCGGCGTCAAGCAGGAATGGCTCGGCTTCGTCGACTCGGGCCTTCCCGAGGGCGACCCGCTGCCGCCCCTTCCCGAGGGCTGTTTCGCCCTGGAGGACGTGGACAAGGCGGCCGGTGAGCTGGTCAAGCAGATCCGCTCCTTCCGTCCGCAGGTGATCACCACCTACGACGAGAACGGCGGCTACCCGCACCCCGACCACATCATGACCCACAAGATCTCGATGGTGGCGTTCGAGGGTGCGGCCGACACCGAGAAGTACCCGGAGTCCGAGTACGGCCCGGGTTTCCAGCCGCAGAAGCTGTACTACAACCAGGGCTTCAACCGCCCGCGCACCGAGGCGCTGCACCACGCCATGCTGGACCGCGGCCTGGACTCCCCGTACGGGGAGTGGCTGAAGCGCTGGAGCGAGTTCGAGCGCACGGAGCGCACGCTGACCACGCACATCCCGTGCGCCGAGTTCTTCGAGATCCGTGACAAGGCGCTCATCGCGCACGCCACGCAGATCGACCCCGACGGCGGCTGGTTCAAGGTCCCGATGGAGCTCCAGAAGGAGGTCTGGCCGACCGAGGAGTACGAGCTCGCCAAGTCTCTCGTCGACACCTCCCTCCCCGAGGACGACCTCTTCGCGGGCATCCGCGACAATGCCTGACATGAGCGCAAGCCAGGCACTGACGCACCTCGTCCCCCTCGCCAAGGAGGTCGACGAGAACAAGGTCACCCCCGGCGTCCTCGGCTTCATCGTCTTCGCGGTGATGGCCCTGGCCGTATGGGGGCTGATGAAGTCCATGAACCGCCACATGGGCAAGGTCACCTTCGAGGAGGACCCGGAGAAGGACACGGCGGCCCCGGGCAAGGGCGCCGTCGGCTCCGGCGGGAAGGCCTCCCCGGCGAAGGGCTGAGCCGGCCCTCGCGCCGAGCCGGGCTCAGCGCGAATGGTCCGCCAGGGACAGCAGCAGGTGCGCGCACTCCGGCCGCAGATGGTCGGAGTGCGCACCCGCAGGGCCGTTCCCCCGAGTGAACACGGCACTGGCGTCGACGCTGACGAAGCGGTGGTCGAGGACGCCGTGCGGATACGGCTCCTCGACGCCTCGCATGGCGACGGCGGACACCGGCGCGGGCGCCGTGCCGATGCCGGCGTACCCGATGCCCGCGCGTTTCTCCGCGCGCAGATGCCAGAAGCCGGTGGCGCGGTCGTGCTGCGAGTACGTCGCCACGACCGGACCGTGCAGCGGTGCCCCGGCGAGCGCCCGGAAGGTCGAGTCGAACGCGTCGCGGGGGCTCGCCATCTGCAGCAGCAGCATCGAGTCGACCGTGAACGGGCGGCCCGGCGGCCTCGGAGTGCTCCAGCCGAGTGTGGCGCCCGGCGGCCCGTCCGCCGCCCACTGCACTGCCTCGCACAGGAAGCGGCAGCCGAAGGAGTGCCCGACGAGGTGCAGATACTGCCCGTCGCGGTTCGCCAGCACGGGAGCGGCGGCCGGATCCGCCCGATGGCGGTCCAGATAGCCGAGCAGCTGTCCGATGACCCGCGCGGCATGACCACCGGTGGACATGGCGTGGGCCCGGTCCCGGATACGGCGGTAGCCGCCGAGCGACGGGAGGGAACGGGAGGGCCAGCGGACCAGGACCGGCCACGGGACGAACGGCCGTCCCGGACGGGCGAGTCGGGGATACAGACCACGACGCCCCTCGTACTGCCGGGACACCAGGCCGAGGAGGTCGCGGACGGCGTCCAGCGCCGCGTCCCGGGAGGTCTGCCAGCCGTGCACGTACACGACGATGTCGGTGGCCCAGGGCGGCGGCGTGAGGTGCTGGGCGACATACGCGTCGAGGCGCGCGGCGGGCACCGGACGTGGGCCCGACCGGGTGGGGCGCAGCGGCCACCCGGACTCGTCCAGGTCGAAGGTGCGGATGTCGGGGGCGCGTACCCCGGCCGCGGTGGCGTTCATCGGGTGATCCGCTCCAGTCTGCTGTCCATGCCGCAGTGCAGGGTGTAGGCGAAGCCGAGCGGATTGCTCCAGGTGTCGGCGAAGTGCCGGGCCAGCCCGTGGGCTATCTCGCCGGCGGTCTCCCGGCCGCCCAGATAGCGGGTGACGAACGCGTACGCGTACTCGGCGGCGAACATCTGCGGCATCTCGATCTGCGGCCCCAGCACACCGCCCGCGCCCGCCTCGATGAGAGCGCCTCCCAGGTGGACCAGCTCGGCGGAGCCCGGCAGCCCCGCGTAGCAGGCGTTCAGCAGCACCAGGGGCCGGTAGGTGAGCAGTGGGTCCTCGGAGGTGCGCCGTGCTCTGACGCTGCGGGCGTCGATGTCCTTGTGGTCGCTCAACTGCACGACGAGCAGCGGGGCGCTGTCGTCGGCGGTGTGCCGGAAGTGTCCGTGGCACCAGAAGTACATCAACTGCTCGTCCAGGGCGCCCGAGCCGAAGGCGTCCAGCAGCTCCTTGCGCAGGGTGCGTTCGACGGCGACGGTGTTCGTCGCGAGGGCGGTCTCGACGTCGGCGGCCCGGGTGCGGCCCTCCGGGTCGATGCCCTTGTCGTGGTTCAGGCTCACCACCGGTACGGGCCGCGGCGGTGCCGACTCGTCGTCGGCGATGGACGGGTAGTAGCTGCCGGTCTGTTCGATCTGGTGCCGGTAGCCGAGGAAGCGCCGGAAGACGTCGTCCGGGCCGTCGGCGGGATCCTCCGGCAGGCAGAGCATCGGCCAGGGCAGGAACAGGTCGGAGTCGACACGGATCCGCAGCGTGCGGTCGCCGCTCAGCACCCGGGTCAGGACGTCACGGAAGCGCCGGGTGCCCGCGCCGCCGTCGCCCAACAGCTCGCCGTACAGCAGGTAGGCGCCCTGCCGGGCCAGCTCGTCGAGGATCTCGCGGTGCTCCTCCTTGGGTTCCGCCGTGAGATCCGGGCACATGGCGTACGGCAGCCGTGGACGGTCCATGACGGGGATGCCGTGCTCGTCCACCGGCTGGAAGTCGACCAGTTCCCGCTTCCACAGCTCCCGCAGACCCGCCGCCGCCGCGGTCACCGCCGCGGGCCGCACGCTCAGCTTCACCGCGTGCTCGGTCGGGGACGGGGGGACGGCCGGCCCGTACATCCGGGCCCGGATGTGGTCGTCGGCGTAGGCGTCGAGGGCGAGGACCAGGTCCGGGTGGCGGACGGAGGCGGCGGGCTGCCGGGTGAAGCCGTGGCTCGGGTCCTGGACGATCTCGGTGGGAAGTTCGCCGGGCATGGGGCTCAGGCCCTCCACACGGGTTCGGCGGCCGTCGCACGCCGCGCCTCTTCGGGAACCGCCGTGCGCGGGGCCGGGCCGATCGTCCACACGTCGATCTCCGTCTCGACCTGCTGGAGGACGGTTCCGGTGGCCTGGTCGGTGATCGTGAAGCGGATGCGGTGGCGACCGGGCAGACGTGGGACGAAGCGGAACTCCGCTCCCTCGGTGCTGATGGCGTGCAGGGGTTCGACCTCGGCGAGGGTGAGCGGGACGGCGCGGGCGGTGAGTGCGGGGCGCGGGTCCGTGGACCACGGGTGCCGGGCGCCGGAGACGATCTCCAGGGCGATGCGGGTAGGAGTGCCGTCCAGCAGAGTCACCCGGACGCGGGATCTGGACGCTTCCGGATCGTGGGCGTCGGCGCGGGGTTCGGGCTGCGTGTAGCGGGCGGCGCGGGGGATGCGGAGATTGCCGTCCGGGGCCCATTCCACCGCGTCCAGCAGGTCGGCGGGGTAGCGGCCGGCCAGCTCGTGGGACGGCTCGGAGCCCGTCGCCGACTCGGCGAGCTCGACCCAGGCCTCGCCCGCGTCGTCGCCGACGAGCCCGAACCAGTGGCGGATGTCGCCCGACCAGCGGTGGTGCGGGAACCGGCGGACGGGGTCGTGGAGGGCACGCTCCAGCAGGGTCCAGGCCGTGCCGTGCGCGCAGTCCGTGACCTCGAAGAGCCGGAGGGCCTCGTCGAACAGCGGATCCGCCTCGCTCCGCCCGTCGGCCGTGTTGCTCGTACGGCCCAGGGTCAGCGCGTGGTGGTGCAGCGCCCAGGCCTGGCCGAGCCGGTCGCCGACTTCTCGGAAGCGGTTCGTCACCGCCGGGAACTCGTGCTCCCACAGGAAACTCGGCGCGTCCGTCATCGCCAGGATCCACCACAGGTGCGCCCAGGCCGCGCCGCGCGGGTCGTCGTCCGCCTCGTGCAGAAGGCGTGCGTCGTAGAGCCCTTCGATGTCGGCGGTCCCCGATTGCAGCGACAGCCGCCCGAGCTCGGTCGCCGCCCAGGCCACACCCCGTGACTCGCCGCGGGTGTGGAACTCCTCCCTCGCGCTGTGCAGGAGCTTCTCCGCGTCCTCGACCTCGCCGCGCAGCAGACACAGCCGCCCGTACTGGAACACCGTCCACGCCTCGCCGCGTCGGTCGCCCCGGACCTGATGGGCCTCCACGGCGCGGCGGAGCAGTGGCCCGACGGGGCGCAGATCACCCCGGTCGCAGAGGACCGCGGCGCGGGTGAGGAGGGCCCATGGGTCGGCGCCGCGACCGGAGGGGAGGGCGGAGAGGTGGGCCTCGGCGTCGTGGAGCCGGCCCATGCGGTGGGCCGTGACGGCCTGTTCGAGGACACTGTCGTCGTCGGCCGGGCGTCCGGCGAGGAGAGCCACCGCCCGCTCCGGCTGCCCGGATTCCCGGGCGGCGACGGCCAGGTGCACGTCCGGCGTCACCCGTCCCGTCCTGGCCCAGAGGAACTGCCGCAGGACCAGCACCTCGGCGAGGCGGCCGTGCCGGGCCAGCTGATGCGCCAGGGTGTCGGTGAAGACGTCCGGTACGGCCGGACGGCCGACCAGGTCGACGACGGCGGCCGGATGGCCGTCGTACGCGGCGGGGTTCGCCTCGGCGGCTGCGGCGAGAGCCCGTTCGGCATCGGCCGACCGGTCGCGCAGTTCGGCGTCGCTCCAGTTCCGGTCGACCAGCGAACGGATCACGGGAGGCAGCCGGAGAACGCCCTCCCCGGCCGGGTGGAGCAGTTCGTACCGGCACAGTTCGTGGACCGCCCCAGGCCCTTGCGCCAGCGTGTCCAGCAGTTCCGCCGGAAACTCCTCGGTGTCGAGCGCGGACAGGGCTTCGAGCAGCTTCCACGCCTCTTCGGCCATCCACGCCGGGGCCGGCAGCCGCACGGGCGTGGGAGGACGCCCGCTGCCCACCGCGACCGCCACCTGGGCCCCCACGATCCGGGCCAGCAGGGGAAGGCCCCGCGTGGCCTCCACCAGCCCGTCGAGGGACTCTCCCACGGCCGTGAGGGCGGAGTGCCCGGCCGCCTCGCCGACGAGGGCCGCCGAGTCGGTCCGGTCCAGCGGGCGCAGGTGGCAGAGAGCGACCGGCGCGCCCTGCGGTGGCCGGGCGTCCGTCGAGCCCATCAGGAGGACCGACAACGTCCTGGAGAAGGCGCTGACCAGGTCGGCCAGCAGGTCGTTCGCCGCGGAGTCCGTGGGGACTCCGTCCACGACGACGACGGCGGGATGTGCGAGGAACAGTTGCCGGCAGATGTGCACGACGGTGTCCGGGACCGCCGCCGGAGCCTGCCCGACCACCTCGGCGAGGGCCCGCGCACCGGCCTCGCCGCACGCGCCCAGCAGCCGCAGCAGTGTGACGTCGGACCGGAGCCCGAAGTCCGCGGCCCGCACGCGGAACACCGGAAGCCCCCGCTCCTCGGCGAGTTGCCGCGCGAGCACGCCGAGGAAGGCGGACTTGCCCATGCCGGGCTCGCCGGTCACCACCAGTGGGCGGCCACCCGCCAACTGCTCTCGCGCACCGGCCAGTTCCCGCGCGCGCCCGACCAGCTCCACCGGATCCCCCTCCTCCGCGAACGACAGGACCGTCCTACCGGGCCGACGGCACCGCCACCCCCATCACGTCCCGGGCGTGGCGGCCCGGGACCAGCCCCAGGCGCCAGGCCTGCCAGCCGGCGTCCAGGTCGACCCCGCGTTCCAGAAGCAGTCGGTACGCCTCGATGCAGTCGTCCAGCTTTCCGTCGCGGGAGGTGTGGCCGGCCCGGGACAGCTGGGCGAGCTCCTCCTCGGCGACGGCGGCGCCCACCTCGTAGCCCCCGGGGGCCGCGTACGGGAGCAGGGTGCAGCGCAGGAAGCGGGCCCAGTCCCCGCCCCGCCGGTCGCCGTACGAGGTGAAGAGGTCCACCGCCTCGTCGCACAGGGTCAGAGCCTGTTGCGTGCGCGCGTTCCCCGCGTCGACGACCGCCAGCTCCAGGCAGGTCCACGCCTCGCCGTGGGCGACCCCGATGCGCTGGAAGTCGGCGCGCGCGTCGACGAGGAGCTGGCGGGCGAAGCCGGAGTTGCGCAGGGAGCCGGTCTGGGCGGCGCGCTGGTCGCGGGTGACCCGGGCCGAGTGGTGCCGGGCGCACGCGAGCCCGTACACGTCCCGCATACGGGAGAACATCGTCCGGGAGCGTTCCAGCTCGCGGACCGCCTGGTTCAGGTTGCCGGCCTCCTCCAGGGCCTGGCCGAGGTAGTAGACGGTCCAGGCCTCGCCGCGCGCGTCCTCGTTCTCGCGGTGGCGGGACGCGGCCTGGCGCAGGCCGTCGACCGCGGAGGACGGGTCGCCCTCGACGAGCCGGGCGCGGGCCAGCTGGGTGAGGGCCCAGGCCTCGCCGCGGGGGTCACGGGTGCGGCCGTACAGGTCCAGGGCCTCGCGCAGCTCGCGGTCGGCGCGCGGCACGTCGCCCATGCGCAGGCCCAGCTGGCCGAGGTGGAAATGGGTCCACGCCTCGCCGTGCACGGATTCGCTCTCGCGGTGCAGGACGAGCGCCTGGGTCAGCAGGTCGAGCGCCTGGGCGAGCCGGGAGCGGTCCCGCTCCACCGCGGCGAGCGCGTGCATCGTCCAGGCCCGGTCGGCCGCCAGGTCGGGGGAGGCCTGGAGGTCCATGGCCTCCTGGAGCTTGGCCGCCGCCTCGGTGAGGTTGCCCTGGTGGTGCAGGGTGATGCCGAGGGAGCACAGTGCCCGGGCCGCGCCCGCGTCGTGGTGCGCCTCGAAGTAGAGGTCCACGACGGAGGCCAGGGTGGTGCGCGCCTTGTCCAGTTCGCCCAGCTGGCGGGCGGCGATGCCGGTGCGCCACTGGACCGAGCGGACCAGCAGTCCCTGGTCGACGGCCTGGGTCAGCTCGCTGATCTCGCCCAGGCGGTAGAGGTCGCCGCGCAGCAGGCAGTAGTCGCACAGGGCGCCGAGCAGATTGAGCACCGCCGCCTGGTTGACGCCCTCCGCGTGCCGCAGCGCCGCCGTGATGAAGCTCGACTCGTCGTCCAGCCAGCGCAGCGCCGCGTCGAGCGAGGTGAAGCCGTGCGGGCCGAACTGGTCCGCACGGGTGGACGTCTTGCCGTCGACGAGGCGGATCACCGAGTCGGCGAGTTCCGCGTAGTTCACGATCAGGCGTTCCTGGGCCGCCGTGCGCTCGGAGGGCTCCTCCTCGTCCATCAACCGGGCCGCGGCGAAGGAGCGGACCAGGTCGTGCAGGCGGTAGCGGCTGCCGCGCACGTGGTCGATCAGCCCCGCCTGCGAGAGCACGGTGAGATGGCGGGTCGCCTCCGGTTCGTCCGTCGCCAGCAGGGAGGCCGCCGCGGCGGCGCCCAGGGAGGCGCGGCCCGCCAGGGCCAGCCGGCGCAGCAGTCGGCGGGCCATGTCCGACTGGTCGGTGTAGCGCAGCCACAGCACCCGCTCGACGGGTTCCACCGGGCCGTACGCCTCCAGGTCCGTGGCCAGCCGGCGCGGGGTGCGCGGGCCGAGGCAGGAGCCCGCGATGCGCAGGGCGAGCGGCAGCCCGCCGCACAACTCCCGCACCCGGTCGCTGGATTCGGCGTCGTACGGGCCCGAGGCGTCCTGGGCCGCCGCGTTCAGCAGTTCCTCGCCGCCGGCCGCGTCCAGCGCCTCGACGGGGAGCTGGTGCACCCAGGCGGTGAGGTCGGCGGACAGGTCGAGCGGTTTCCGGGAGGTGACCAGGACCAGGCTGTCGGAGCGCTCGGGGATCAGGGTGCGCACCTGTCCGGCGTCGCTGGCGTCGTCCAGCACGATCGTCACGGGCAGGTCCGTCAGATGCTGGTGGTAGAGCTCGCTCAGCCGCCTGACCTGCTGGTCCTGTGAGGCGCGTTCGCGGAAGAGGAGCTGTTCGCGGGGCGCGCCGAGCCGGTTGAGGAGGTGCAGCAGGGCGTCCCGGGTGGTCAGCGGCGGGTCGTCCGGGCTGTCGCCCCGCAGGTCCACCACGCACGCGCCGCGGAACTGGTCCCTGAGGTCGTGCGCCGCCCGGACCGCGAGGGTGCTGCGGCCGGAGCCGGGCGCTCCGTGCAGCACCACGACCGTCGGTCGGGTCTCGGTGCTCGCCCGTGCCGCTTGCACCCACTGCGCGATCCGTGACAGCTCCGTCCGCCGGCCCGCGAACGGGCCCTCCGGCTTGGGTAGTTGGCCGAAGGACTGCTCCAGGACATTGCGTCGCCGGGCGGCCGCGCTCTTGTCGGTGCGGCGCAGCTGGGGCGCCCCCTGCTTGGCGCCCGTGGAGGCGCTGAGCACGCGCTGCTGGTCGAGGAAGGGGCGGATGCCCCGGACCTCCAGGGCGGTCAGCCACTGCAGCCGCAGCTGCTCGGCACCGCCGGGCTGCCCGAGCGCCCCGGCCCGGCGGCTGGCGGCCGGCACGTGCGAGGCGGTCACCTTGAGCACGGTGGCCGCCGCTCCCGCCACGGCGACGGTGGCGCCCGCGCCGACCGCCGTGCCCGCGCCCGTGCCGAACGCCAGGTCCGCGACGACGGCGGCGGCCGCCGCCACGGCCGTGACCAGTAAGGACGTGCCGGCGCGCTCCCGTGCGTAGCGTTGCCCGAACGTCAGCTGTCCTGCCTCGGCCTCGTCGAGTGCGCGTGTGTACGCTCCGTACTCCTCGGTGGCCGTCTGTCCCATCGCGTCGAGGGCGGCCCGTGCCCGCGACAGCAGCACGCCCCCGTCGACGCGCCCGCCCGAGCGCCGCACCTCTTCCTCGACGGCCCGGGCCAACAGCCGCTCGGCCTCCGCCCGATGGCTGTCCCGCATGTCACGTCCCCCTCCGGCAGCAACTCCTTGGCCTACGAGTGTCCTTCGTGCGGGACGTGAAGGACAGAGGACCGTCGATCATTCGCGCAGTGCCCGCCCTGTTCCTCCACGCCGGGCAGCCCCGGGGGCCCGGCGCGGACGGCTCACCCGTGGGGGCGCGCCCGGCACCCGCGTGCCGCTCCGCCGCCCGGGACACCGTGGGAGAGTGGGAGTGTGAACCGACTGGCCCATGAGACGTCCCCGTATCTGCTCCAGCACGCCGACAACCCCGTCGACTGGTGGCCGTGGTCGGCCGAGGCCTTCGACGAGGCGCGCAGACGGAACGTGCCGGTGCTGCTGAGCGTCGGCTACAGCAGCTGTCACTGGTGCCATGTCATGGCGCACGAGTCCTTCGAGGACGAGGCGACCGCCGCCTACCTGAACGAGCACTTCGTGAGCGTCAAGGTCGACCGCGAGGAGCGGCCGGACGTCGACGCCGTCTACATGGAGGCCGTGCAGGCCGCGACCGGGCAGGGCGGCTGGCCCATGACCGTGTTCCTCACATCGGACGCCGAGCCGTTCTACTTCGGCACCTACTTCCCGCCCGCGCCCCGCCACGGCATGCCGTCCTTCCCGCAGGTCCTGGAGGGTGTCACCAGCGCCTGGACCGACCGGCGCGACGAGGTCGCCGAGGTCGCGGGGAAGATCGTGCGGGACCTGGCCGGGCGCGAGATGAGTTTCGGCGACGGCCGGGTGCCCGGCGAGGAGGAGCTGGCCGGCGCGCTCCTCGGGCTCACCCGGGACTACGACACGGCGCGCGGCGGATTCGGCGGGGCGCCGAAGTTCCCGCCGTCCATGGTGATCGAGTTCCTGTTGCGGCACCACGCGCGGACCGGCTCCGAGGGCGCGCTCCAGATGGCCGTGGACACCTGTGAACGGATGGCGCGCGGCGGCATCTACGACCAGCTGGGCGGGGGGTTCGCCCGGTACTCCGTCGACCGCGAGTGGATCGTGCCGCACTTCGAGAAGATGCTGTACGACAACGCGCTGCTGTGCCGGGTCTACGCCCATCTGTGGCGTGTCACCGGCTCCGAGCTCGCGCGCCGCGTCGCCCTGGAGACCGCGGACTTCATGGTGCGTGAACTGCGCACGGAGGAGGGCGGGTTCGCCTCCGCCCTGGACGCCGACAGCGACGACGGGACGGGCCGCCACGTCGAGGGCGCGTACTACGTGTGGACGCCGGAGCAGCTGCGCGAGGTCCTCGGCGAGGACGCCGGACTCGCCGCCCAGCACTTCGGGGTGACGGAGGAGGGCACCTTCGAGGAGGGTGCCTCCGTGCTGCGGCTGCCCCAGCACGAGGGCGTCGTCGACGCCGACCGGATCGCCTCCGTGCAGCAGCGGCTGTTCGCCGCGCGCGCCGGCCGTCCCGCCCCCGGCCGGGACGACAAGGTGGTCGCGGCGTGGAACGGCCTCGCGGTCGCCGCTCTGGCGGAGACCGGCGCGTACTTCGACCGCCCCGACCTCGTGGACGCCGCGATCGGCGCGGCCGATCTCCTGGTGCGGCTGCACATGGACGACCACGCGCGACTGGCCCGTACCAGCAAGGACGGTCAGGTCGGGGCCAACGCCGGTGTGCTGGAGGACTACGCGGATGTCGCCGAGGGTTTCCTGGCGCTGGCGTCCATCACCGGGGAGGGGGTCTGGCTGGAGTTCGCGGGCTTCCTGCTCGACCATGTGCTCACGCAGTTCACGGACGCCGAGTCGGGCGCCCTGTTCGACACGGCGGCCGACGCCGAGGAGTTGATCCGCCGGCCGCAGGACCCCACCGACAACGCCACGCCCTCGGGGTGGAGCGCCGCGGCCGGGGCGCTGCTGAGCTATGCGGCGCAGACCGGTGCCGAGCCCCATCGCACCGCCGCCGAGCGGGCGTTGGGAGTGGTGAAGGCGCTGGGGCCGCGCGCGCCGCGCTTCATCGGCTGGGGTCTCGCGGTGGCCGAGGCGCTCCTCGACGGACCGCGGGAGGTCGCCGTCGTGGGACCGGCCGGCGATCCGGCGACCAGGGCGCTGCACCGTACGGCGCTCCTGGGCACGGCGCCGGGAGCCGTCGTCGCCGCGGGGGTGGCGGACAGTGACGAACTACCGTTGCTTTCCGGCCGACTTCTGGTCGACGGGCGGCCCGCCGCGTACGTCTGCCGTAACTTCGCCTGCGACGTCCCGACGACCGACCCCGACCGGCTCGAAGCGGCCCTGAGCGGCCGAAAGGTCTGATCCCAACTCGCCCAAACGTCACCAGTGTTCCGATTGTTCAGTTAGTCGGCCGAGTGTGATGAAACACGCTCTTCACCGAAAGATCCTGTGCGCTTCACAGATCCCCCATAGTGTCTGACCGGGACGCGACAGATGTCACTCACTGTCGCGACCGGGGGTTACAGGGGATCTGGGGGGATCTTTTGCTCACGTCTGTCTTCATCGCTGCCATTTCACTGGTGCTCTTCTGGATGGCCGCCTTCACCCTGTGGTGGCAGATGCACGCGTGGCGTACGCCCGAGGTGCTGGCCTCCACCCGCTTCAGCAGCCCGGACGGCGGGGAGGGCCTGTCCTTCTCGCTGCTGCTGCCCGCGCGGCACGAGCAGGCCGTGCTGGACCACACCATCCAGCGGCTCCTCGAATCCGGCCACACCGACTTCGAGATCATCGTGATCGTCGGCCACGACGACCCCGAGACCACCGCGGTGGCCCGCGCCGCCGAGGCGCGCGACCCGCGGGTGCGCGTGGTCGTCGACCACCACGAGAAGAAGAACAAGCCGAAGGCCATGAACACGGCCCTGCCGCACTGCCGGGGCGACGTGGTCGGGGTCTTCGACGCCGAGGACCAGGTCCATCCGGAGCTGCTCGCCCACGTCGACCACGCCTTCCGCACCACGGGCGCGGACGTCGTCCAGGGCGGCGTCCAGCTCATCAACTTCCACTCCAGCTGGTACAGCCTGCGCAACTGCCTGGAGTACTTCTTCTGGTTCCGCTCGCGGCTCCATCTACACGCGCAGAAAGGATTCATCCCGCTCGGCGGCAACACCGTCTTCGTCCGCACGGACGTCCTGCGGGAGGCCGACGGCTGGGACCCCGACTGCCTAGCCGAGGACTGCGACCTCGGTGTACGCCTCTCCAGCGTCGGCAAGAAGGTCGTCGTCGCCTACGACTCCGACATGGTGACCAAGGAGGAGACCCCGGGCTCGCTGATGTCCCTGCTGAAGCAGCGCACCCGGTGGAACCAGGGCTTCCTCCAGGTCTACCGGAAGAGGGACTGGAAACAGCTCCCCGGCTTCGGGCAGCGGCTGCTCGCCCGGTACACGCTGATGACGCCCTATCTCCAGGCCGTCTCCGGCGTGATCATCCCGCTCAACGTGGCCATCGCGCTCTTCCTCGACGTGCCGGTCGGCATCGCCTTCATCACCTTCCTGCCGGCCGTGACCGCCCTGGTCACGTTCGTCTTCGAACTGGTCGGACTGCACGACTTCGGCAAGCAGTACGGGCTGCGGGTCCGCTTCGTCCACTACCTGAAGCTGATCGTCGGCGGCCCCTTCTACCAGGTGCTGCTGGCGGGCGCCGCCGTACGCGCCGTCTGGCGCGAGCAACGGGGCCGCAACGACTGGGAGCTGACCAGTCATGTCGGCGCGCACCTCACCGAAGCGATCCGAGAGGACGTTCCCGCGTGACCTCCACTCTTCCCGCGGCGACCACACCCACGGTCCCCGCGCAGCGGCCGCCTGCGCCCAAAAACGTCCGCGACACCCGCCCGTCCCTGCGCTTTCGCAGCTCACGCCCGGATCTCGTCCTGTGCGGGGTGCTGCTCGCGGCGATCCTCGTCGTCCAGGGCTGGAACATCGCCGACTACCCCACCCTCAGCGACGACGAGGGCACCTACCTCGCCCAGGCCTGGGCCGTCCAGCAGGGCAAGGGCCTGGCCCACTACACGTACTGGTACGACCACCCGCCGCTCGGCTGGATCCAGATCGCCCTGCTGATCTGGATCCCCGCGCACCTCAGCCCCTCCTCGATGACCGTCGGCTCGATGCGCACGGCGATGCTGCTGATCAGCGCCGTCAGCGCGGTCCTCGTGTACGTGCTCGCCCGCCGGCTCTCGCTGCCGACGTGGGCGGCCGGCCTCGCGATGGTGCTCTTCGGGCTGTCCCCGCTGTCGGTCGTGCTCCAGCGCGAGATCTTCCTCGACAACATCGCGGTGATGTGGACGCTCCTCGCGTTCTGCCTGGCCGCGTCCCCGAGCCGCCATCTGTGGCACCACTTCGGGGCGGGCATCGCGGCCGCGGCCGCCGTGCTCACCAAGGAGACGATGCTCGTCATCCTGCCCGCGCTGTTCGTCACCATGTGGCGCCACAGTCACCGCGACACCCGCAAGTTCGCGCTCACCGGAGCCGTCACCGCCTGCGCGCTGATCGGCCTCGCGTACCCGCTCTTCGCCCTGCTCAAGGGCGAGTTGTTCCCCGGCTCCGGGCACGTCTCCCTCTGGGACGGCATCACGTACCAGATGAGCCGCCCCGGCTCCGGCTTCGTCCTCGACCCCGGCAGCGGCTCGTACGGAGTCCTGCACTCCTGGCTGTACTACGACCGCGTCCTGCCCCTCGGCGGGCTCGCCGGCGCCCTGCTGCTCCTGGTCACCTGGCGCTGGTCGGTCACCGCGCGCGCCCTCGCCGGACCCGCGCTCACCGTCGCGATCCTCGCCCTGGTGGCGATGCGCCCCAGCGGCTACCTGCCCGCCATGTACGTCATCCAGGCCCTGCCGTTCCTCGCCCTGGTCCTGGCCGGCGGCGCCGCCAGCGTCTCCCACGCGGTACTGCGACGGTGGCGCGACACCACCGAGAAGACGTACGTCACCTGGGGACGCCGCGGCCTGGCGGCCGTGCTCGTGGTGGCCGCCGGGGCCTATGTCGTGCCCGAGTGGTACGACGGGGACCGAACCGCCGTGACCACCGACGCGAACGCGCCCTACCGGGCCGCGTCCGCCTGGCTGAGGTCCGAGGTGAAGGACCCGCGGGACACCCGGGTCCTCGTCGACGACGCCCTCTGGCTCGACCTCGTGCACCAGGGTTACCGGCCCGGCCTCGGCGTCATCTGGTTCTACAAGGCCGACCTCGACCCGGCGGTCACCAGGACGATGCCGCGCGGCTGGCGCGACCTCGACTACGTCGTCGCCTCGCCGACGGTCCGGCGCGACGCCGTCGACCTGCCCACCGTCAAGGCCGCCATCGAGCACTCGACACCCGTCGCGACCTTCGGCCGGGGCGAGGACCGCATCGAGATCAGGCACATCAACGACACCACCACCACGGCGACGTCCGGAGGCAGTCGATGAGCAGCTTCGAGAGCACTGTCCCGGACGAACTGGGGGATCCGGCGGTACACCCGGCCGAGATCCCCGAGCCGGGCGCCGTCACCGTCGTCGTACCGACCTTCAACGAGTCGGCGAACATACGGGAGTTGCTGTACCGCATCACCGAGGCGGTGCCCGCGCGGCTGCCCTGCGAGGTCGTCTTCGTGGACGACTCGACCGACGACACCCCGGACGTCATCTCCCGGGCGGCGCAGGACTGCCCGTTCCCCGTGACGGTGCTGCACCGCGACGAACCCGTGGGCGGGCTCGGCGGCGCGGTCGTCGAGGGACTGAAGGCGGCCACCTCCGACTGGATCGTCGTCATGGACGGCGACCTCCAGCACCCGCCGTCCCTGGTGCCGGAACTGGTGGCCCGCGGCGAACGCTCCGGCGCGGGGCTCGTCGTCGCCAGCCGGTACATCAAGGGCGGCAGCCGCGCAGGCCTCGCGGGCGGCTACCGCATCGCCGTCTCGCGCGGCGCGACCTGGCTGACCAAGTCGCTCTTCCCGCGCCGGCTGAGCGGCATCAGCGACCCGATGAGCGGCTTCTTCGCGATCCGCCGCAGCGCCGTCACCGCCGACGTCCTCAAGCCGCTCGGCTACAAGATCCTGCTCGAACTCGCCGTCCGCAGCCGCCCGCGGCAGGTCACCGAGGTGCCCTTCGTCTTCCAGGACCGGTACGCGGGCGAGTCCAAGTCGACCGCGCAGGAGGGCTTCCGCTTCCTGCGCCACCTCGTCGGACTGCGCACCGCCTCACCCGTCGCCCGCATGATCGTCTTCGGGCTGATCGGCGCCACCGGCTTCGTGCCGAACCTGCTCGGCCTGTACGCCCTCACCGCCGCCGGAATGCACTACGTACCGGCGGAGATCCTCGCCAACCAGCTCGGGGTCGCCTGGAACTTCCTGCTCATCGAGCACCTGCTGTTCCGCGAGCGGCGCGGGCACCGGCACTGGTGGGACCGCGTCGGCCGGTTCGCGCTGCTCGCCAACGCCGACCTGGTGCTGCGGATCCCGCTGATCGCGCTGTTCGTCGACCGCTTCGGGATGGGCGCGCTCTGTGCCACCGCACTGGCCCTGGTGACGACGTTCGTCCTGCGCTTCGTGGGGACCGAGGCGCTGATCTACCTGCCGCGCCGGCGTGGCACGTCGGCGGGCCGGAGCCGCACAGCGAGGAGAAGCGCGTGAGCAGAACCGGATTCCGGATGCGACCGAGCCGGACCACCTCGCTGCTGGCCGTGGCGGGCCTCGCCGCCGGCCTGCTGCTCGTGGCGCCGCAGCCCGCGTCCGCCGCCAACCTCGTCACGAACCCGGGCTTCGAGACCGCCGGCGCCGACGGCATGCCCCACTGCTGGGAGAAGTCCGGCTGGGGCGACAACGACTTCACGTTCGCCACCGTCGCCGACTCCCACTCCGGGACCAAGGCCATGAAGGTCACACTGACCCGCCGGGCCGACGGCGACCGCAAGGCGCTGATCACCGAGTCCACCGACTGCGCCCCGGTGGTCGGCGCGGGCAAGCAGTACGACCTGGGGCTTTGGTACAAGACCACCACCCCCGACGCCGCGATCACGCTCTTCCGGCACGACACGACGGCGGGCTGGCAGTACTGGACCGACCTCAAGACCCTGGACATGGCGGCCGGCTGGGCCCAGGCAACGGTCCGCACGCCCGCGGTCCCGGCCGGCACCGACCGCATCACCTGGGGTGTCTCGGTGTACGGCACGGGTTCGGCGACCACCGACGACTACACGATGGAGCAGGTCTCCGACCCGGTCCCGCCCGCCGAGTGCACCGGCACGGCGAAGGAGTGCGCCGACGGCAGGTGGACGGTGCTGCCCACCCAGAACCCGGTGCGGTCCATGCACTCCGTCGTCCTCAGGAACGGCAAGGTGCTGCTGATCGCGGGATCCGGCAACAGCGAGGAGAACTTCGAGGCGGGCACGTTCACCAGCGCGGTCTACGACCCGGCGAACGGCACGTACAAGGTGATCCCCACGCCGAAGGACATGTTCTGCGCCGGGCACGTCCAGCTGTCCGACGGGCGGGTCCTGGTCATGAGCGGCAACAAGGCGTTCCCGGTCGCGGGCGGCCACGGGTACGAGGGCTACAAGGAGTCGTACGTCTTCGACCCGGACACCGAGACGTACAGCAGGACCAACGACATGAACGACGGCCACTGGTATCCGTCGGCCACCGAGCTCGGCAACGGCGACATCATCTCCTTCGGCGGACTGCGCGAGGACTCCACCGGCTCGGTGACCGCCGAACGCTGGTCGGCGGCCGAGCAGAAGTGGCTGCCGCTGTGGCAGGTCAACCAGACCTGGTCGTACTGGGGCCTGTACCCGTCGATGATCCTCATGCAGGACGGCCGGCTCTTCTACTCGGGCAGCCATGTCTTCGGCAACGGCACCCCGGGCACGGGCTCCGCGATCTACGACTACGACGCCAACACCACGACCGCCGTCCCGGGGCTCCAGAACAAGGACCAGCGTGATCAGTCCGCGAGCGTGCTGCTGCCCCCGGCCCAGGACCAGAAGGTCCTGACGCTCGGCGGCGGCAACATCGACTCCAACCCGGACGCGGGCCGGCTCACCGACATCATCGACCTCAAGGCCGCAGATCCGGTCTACACCGCCGGCCCGCCGATCCCGCAGGGCACGGTGGACCTGGGCGACGGCAAGGTCGCCCAGACCGGCGACCAGGGCAAGATGTACGTCTCCGCCGTCCTGCTGCCCGACGGGAAGGTCCTGGAGACGGGCGGCGGCCTGCACAACCGCGCCGACCCCGTCTTCGAGGCGTCGATCTTCGACCCGGCGACCTCGGCCTTCGACCCGGTGGCCGCCGACCCGGAGGCCCGCGGCTACCACTCGTCGGCGTTCCTGCTGCCCGACGGCCGGGTGATGGCCACCGGCGACAACCCCGGCAACGGCACCTGGAACCACAACGTGTCCATCTACACCCCGCCCTACCTCCTCAAGGGCACCCGCCCCACGATCACCTCGGTGATCGACAGCGAGTGGGTGTACGGCGACACGCAGCGCATCACCGTCGACCGGCCCATCGCCAAGGCCGAGCTGATCCGCCCGGCCGCGGTGACCCACTCCTCGGACCCCAACCAGCGGTTCGTGGACCTGCCGCTGTCCGTCGACGGCGACAACGTCGACCTGAACGTGACGAGCAATCCCGATCTGGCGCCGCCCGGCTGGTACATGCTCTTCGCCGTCGACGCCAACGGTGTGCCCTCTGTCGCCAAGTGGGTGCACCTCCAGGGACCGTCCGCGCTCGCGGCGGACACCGCCTCGGCGCACGTCCACTCCTTCGCCGACTCCCTGGAGGGCAAGGTCGCCGAGCCGGGCCGGAAGCGGAGTGCGCAGAAGGTCGGCACCACCGTCTCCGGTTGCGACCGCCACTACGGCGGCGTCGGTGTCTGTGTGCCGACGGTCTTCCCGGACGGCGTGAGGAAGACCGCGGCCTCCCGCTGCGCCTGGCTGAAGAAGAACGACTACGGGCGGCTGAAGGTCAACGGCAAGGACGATCCGCTGGGGCTCGACCCCAGTAGGGACGGACTCGCCTGCGGCGCACGGGATCTGGTGAAGCGTTAGGTCCCCGGGAGCCGCCGCCTCAGCGGCTCCCGAACTCCGCCAGGGCGCGCACCACGATGGCCTCCAGACGGTCGTGGTGCGCGCCCTTCCAGTAGGCGCGCCCGCATTCGCCGCACTGCGCGAAGACGTCGTACGACCGCTGGGTGCCGCCCTCCAACTGGTCCGCGACCTGCTCCTTGGTGGTCTCGACGAGCAGGCCGTTGCACGCGGTGCAGCGCGTCCACGGCCTCAGCTCCGGCGCGAACCGGCCGAGGACGTCACGGAGTTGGTCGTCGGGCCGGGTGCTGTAGACGTAGGCGCCCGCCCACAGCTCACGGCGGCGCAGCAGGCCGCGGTCACGGCTGAGCATGACGCGCCGCTCGGCCGCGGACCGGGCGGCGAGCGCCGGGTCGCCGATGTCCGTGGACTCGTACGCCGTGTCGACGCCCAGCAACCGCAGCCGGCGGGCGAGCGTGCCGAGGTGGACGTCGAGGAGGAAGCGGAGCGGGGCGCCGGGCACCTGCTGCGGGCGCTCGACCGCCCGCACCCGGACCGATTCGCCGGCCGCCGGGATGTGCGAGAAGGACACCGGTCGCCCGTCCACGACCAGGGCTCCGACCTCGGTCAGCGGGACGCCCAGCGACTCGACGACATGGCCGAGCGTGGAGGATCCGTCGGTGCCCACGGCGGTGGCGCCCGTGCGTCGCGCGTGCGGGACGAACATCCCCAGTTCGGGGGCGAATTCGACGTGGATCTCCGGTCCGTTCACCCCGTCAGCATGTCATGCGGGGTGCCCCTGGGGCCTGGGGGTTTCCGCGCCCGCGGCCTGCCCGGCCGCGCCGCCCAGACCGTGCTCCAGGACGTCCACCGCCCGGTCCACGACCTCGGCGAAGTCCTCGCGGTGACCGCCCTCGGCCCAGTACAGGGAGGTCTCCATCAGCCCGCCGATCAGCGACATCGCGAAGACCCGCACCTCCAGACCGTCCGGGTCGAGGCCGGTGCGCTCGCCGATGGCCCGGCACAGCAGCCGGCCGGTGACCGACATGCTCTCCATCATCCGGGAGCGCACGGCGGGCACCTCCACCATCAGCCGGGTGCGCAGCCGGGTCACCTCCGGTCCCTCGTTGTCGCCCAGGGCGATGGCCTTGCGCAGCACGTACCGCAGGGAGTCGAACCACGGCTCGTCCGCGGGGCGCGCGCGGAGTTCCTCCTCGAGCATCGGGTCGTACTCGTCGGTGAGGACGATGTCCTCCTTGGTCGGGAAGTAGCGGAACACCGTGGACGGGGAGACCTCGGCCGCCTCCGCGATCTGTTCGATGGTGGTCGCGTCGTACCCCTGCTGCTGGATCAGCCGGTACGTCGCGTCGCGGATCGCGGTCCGGGTCTTCATCTTCTTCCGCTCGCGGAGCCCGGGCCGGGGCCCCGCGGCGGAGGCGGAACTGTGTGCGGTGGCGGCCATGGTGTTCATTGTCCGGCATCGGCGGGTGCCGGGGCCATGCCGGTGTGCGGCTCGGGGGCGGTGCCGGGCGCCGGTTCGGGGTTGCGCAGCAGTGCCGCGGCCAGCAGGGCGGTCACCAGCGCGGCGACACCGCTGACCAGCAGGACCAGGTCCATGCCGTGGATGTACGCGGCGTCCGCGGAGGCGGCCAGCGCGTGGTCGCCGAGCCGGCCGGCGACCACGTGGGCGCCGACCACGGAGTCACCGGCCGCGTCGGCGGCGGCGCGCGGCAGGGCGGAGGTGTCGAGACGGTCGGCGTAGGCGCTCGCGAGGAGCGAGCCGAGCAGGGCGATGCCGGTCGCGCTGCCCACCTGGCGCACCGTCATCAGCAGCCCGGAGCCGCTGCCGGCCCGGTCGCGGGGGAGCGCGCCGATGGCGGCGGACATCGCGGGCACCACGGCGAAACCGAAGCCGAGGCCGGCCACGGACAGCCACAGGGCGGTGAAGCCGTAGCCGTCGTCGACGGAAGTGCGGCTGCCGAGGATCGCGGCGAAGGCGAGGACGACGAGACCCGCGCTGATCACGGCGCGTGGCCCGAACCGTGCCAGCACCGGGCCCGCGGCGCGGGACGCGATCAGCAGTCCGCCCATCATCGGCAGCATCCGTACACCCGTGCCGAACGCGTCGTGCCCGAGCACCGCCTGGAGGTACTGCGGCAGCACGAACATCAGGCCCGACAGCACGAACATGACCAGCGTCGCGGCCAGCGTGTTCAGGAGGAAACCGCGCTGGGCGAGCAGGGGGAGGTCGAGCATCGGCCGGACACTGCGGCGCTCGCGCAGGACGAGCAGCGCGACCAGGACGAGCGCGGCGCCGAGCAGGCCGAGGACCAGCGGGTCGCCCCAGCCGCGGTGCGGGGCCTCGATGATCGCGTAGATCAGGATGCTGAGTCCGGCCGCGGTGAGGGCGGTGGACACGGTGTCGACCTTGGGGGAGGAGGGGTCGCGGGTCTCGGGGAGCAGGAACAGGCAGGCCGTGATGCCGATGGCGGCCATGGGCACGTTGACCACGAAGACCGAGCCCCACCAGAAGTGGTCGAGCAGCCAGCCGCCGACGATCGGGCCGAGCGGCAGCCCCAGCGCGGAGGCGGCCGAGACCGCGCCGACCGCCTTGGTCTGCTCGTCCGGCCCGAACAGCGAGGGCAGCACGGCCAGGGCGAGCGGCATCACGAGCGCGCCGCCGATCCCCATCAGCGCGCGGGCGACGATCACCCAGGCGACGTCGTCGACGAGGGCGCCGACCAGGGATCCGGCGAGGAAGACGCCGAGACCGGCGATGAGCATGCGGCGCCGCCCGAAGCGGTCGCCGAGCAGGCCCGCCGGGAGCATCAGCGCGGCGAAGACGACGACGTACGCGTCCGCCATCCACTGCTGCTCGCCCGTGGAGGCGCCCAGGTCCCGGGCCATCGTCGGCAGCGCCACATTGAGGATCGTCATGTCGAAACCGAGCACGAGCAGGCTCGCGACCAGGGCCCCGAGGGCCCACCAGCGGCGGGGGTCGTGCCCGGCGGCGCCATCATCCGTGAGAGTCACCATGAAATGAGAGTAGCTCTCAAAAAGTGGTGTCTGTCAACATGGCTCCCGGGCCGGAGGCCCTCCCGGGGTGGTCCGGAAGCCATGTCCGGGTACGACGAAGGGCCGCGGCTCGAAAGCCGCGGCCCTTCGGTGCAGGGAGGTCGCAGGGGCTATCCGTGCTGGTAGGCCACCAGCGAGATGCCGACGTAGTGCACGACGAACGCCGCGAGGGTGAAGGAGTGGAAGACCTCGTGGAAGCCGAACCAGCGCGGTGACGGGTTCGGCCGCTTGATGCCGTAGATGACCCCGCCCGCGCTGTAGAGCAGGCCGCCGACGATGACGAGGACGAGGACCGCGATCCCGCCCGCGCGCATGAAGTCCGGGAGGAAGAAGACGGCCGCCCAGCCCATGGCGATGTAGCAGGGGGTGTAGAGCCAGCGCGGTGCGCCGACCCAGAACACCCGGAAGACGATGCCGGCCGCCGCGGCGGCCCAGATCCCCCACAGGAGCCACTGCCCCTTGGCGCTCGGCAGCAGCAGCATGGTCAGCGGGGTGTAGGTGCCCGCGATGATCAGGAAGATGTTGGCGTGGTCGAGCCTGCGCAGGACGCCGTCCATGCGGGGGCTCCAGTTGCCCCGGTGGTACAGCGCGCTCACGCCGAACAGCAGGCAGGCCGTCAGGACGTAGATCCCGCAGGCGATACGGCCGCGGGTGGAGTCCGCGAGGGCCGTGAGCACCAGGCCTGAGACGAGGACGGCCGGAAACATGCCGAGGTGCAGCCAGCCGCGCAGTTTGGGCTTGACCGGATGCGACGGGGAGAGCGCATCGGGATCGCCGCCGTCGGCCGGCGAGTCCGTGGGCGCGTCGGGGACGGACGCAGTCATGCGCGCATGGTACCTACGGAACCGTAAGTTACGTATCAGCGCGGCGTGATGGAACGCCGTTAGTGGCCATGGTCTCACGCGAGCGGCGGGAGCGCCCGGGGGGTGCGGCGGGGTGACCGGCCTCCGGCGCGGTCCGGGCCTGTGGCCGTGTCCGTGCGCGAAGTGCGTGCTCCGCGGGGTGTTCGGACGGCGGGGAACGTCGGCCCGGCCCGCCCGGGCGACCCGCCCCGGCCCGCGGGTACCCGGGATGAACCCCGGGTGTGCGGGAGGAAACCTTCCGGCGAGTGGCGATGCTCACTCCGCTCAGGTGTGAGGACCTCTGGACATATGCGCGGATGCGTCGGATGATCAAATGAGTGCGGTCGGCACCGGATGAGCGCCAGAGATCGACAACCGTGAAGCATCCGGGTCGCAGCCCCCACGGGGCACAACAACAAAACCCCTCATTTAGGAGCAATCGTGGCGCGCGACATCGCGGCTCCCACAACCGCCGTCCCCACCAACCACCAGGAACTGATCTCGTGGGTCAACGAGATCGCAGCACTGACCGAGCCGGACAGCGTGGTCTGGTGTGACGGATCCGAGGCCGAGTACGAGCGACTGAGCGAGGAGCTCGTCCGCAAGGGCACCTTCAAGAAGCTCGACCCGATCAAGCGCCCCAACTCGTACTACGCCGCCTCCGACCCGACCGATGTCGCGCGGGTCGAGGACCGGACGTTCATCTGCTCCGAGAAGGAAGCGGACGCTGGCCCGACCAACCACTGGAAGGCCCCCGCCGAGATGCGGGAGATCTTCTCCGGCGAGGGCGGGCAGGGCGGCGTCTTCCGTGGCTCGATGAAGGGCCGGACGATGTACGTCGTCCCGTTCTGCATGGGCCCCCTCGGCTCCGACCTCTCCGCGATAGGCGTCGAGATCACCGACTCCGCCTACGTCGCCGTGTCCATGCGCACCATGACCCGCATGGGACAGCCGGTCCTCGACGAACTCGGCTCCGACGGCTTCTTCGTGCGTGCCGTGCACACGCTCGGAGCGCCGCTCGCCGAGGGTGAGGCGGACGTGCCCTGGCCGTGCAACTCCACGAAGTACATCTCCCACTTCCCCGAGACCCGCGAGATCTGGTCGTACGGCTCGGGCTACGGCGGCAACGCCCTGCTCGGCAAGAAGTGCTACGCCCTGCGCATCGCCTCCGTCATGGCGCGCGACGAGGGCTGGCTCGCCGAGCACATGCTGATCCTCAAACTGACCCCGCCGCAGGGTGGGTCCAAGTACGTCGCCGCCGCCTTCCCGAGCGCCTGCGGCAAGACCAACCTCGCCATGCTGGAGCCCACGATCTCCGGCTGGACGGTCGAGACCATCGGCGACGACATCGCCTGGATGCGGTTCGGTGAGGACGGCCGGCTGTACGCGATCAACCCCGAGGCCGGCTTCTTCGGCGTCGCGCCCGGCACCGGTGAGCACACCAACGCCAACGCGATGAAGACGCTGTGGGGCAACTCCGTCTTCACCAACGTCGCGCTGACCGACGACAACGACATCTGGTGGGAGGGCATGACGGAGGAGACTCCGGCCCACCTCACCGACTGGAAGGGCAACGACTGGACGCCGGAGTCCGGTACGCCCGCCGCGCACCCGAACGCCCGCTTCACGGTGCCCGCCTCGCAGTGCCCGATCATCGCGCCCGAGTGGGAGGACCCCAAGGGCGTGCCGATCTCGGCGATCCTCTTCGGCGGCCGCCGGGCCAGCGCGGTCCCGCTGGTCACCGAGTCCTTCGACTGGAACCACGGTGTCTTCCTCGGCGCGAACGTCGCCTCCGAGAAGACCGCCGCCGCCGAGGGCAAGGTCGGCGAGCTGCGCCGCGACCCGTTCGCGATGCTGCCGTTCTGCGGCTACAACATGGGCGACTACATGGGCCACTGGGTCGACGTCGCCAAGGACAAGGACCAGTCGAAGCTCCCGAAGATCTACTACGTGAACTGGTTCCGCAAGAACGACGCGGGCAAGTTCGTGTGGCCGGGCTTCGGTGAGAACAGCCGCGTCCTGAAGTGGATCGTGGACCGCCTGGACGGCCGGGCCGAGGGCGTCGAGACGCCGATCGGCATCCTGCCGGCCAAGGGCGCCCTCGACACCAAGGGGCTCGAACTGTCCGAGTCGGACCTCGACTTCCTGCTCACCGTCGACAAGGACGTGTGGCGCGAGGAGGCCGCTCTGGTGCCCGAGCACCTCAACACCTTCGGCGACCACACCCCGAAGGAACTGTGGGACGAGTACCGCGCGCTGGTGCAGCGCCTGGGCTGAGTCCCCGTACAGACTCCGCGGCCGGTTTGGATGTGCCCTGACCAGCGATCGTCACGACCGGCCGCGGTGATACCACCTCACAAGAGCCGGGACCCCGCACAACGGCGTGCGGGGTCCCGGCTCTTCCCGTGCTCCCCGCCGCCCCCGCCCGTCCCGGGGTCCGCGGCGACCGGTGCGCGGAACGTGCCGGACCGGCTGAAAAAGTCGCACGTTCGCGGGACACTCCTGACATCCTGCACCTAACCCCGAAATGAGGTGAGCGGGGTGCGCACACCGGTCAGCGATCCCATGAAGATCGGGCCCTACCGCATCGTGGGACGGCTCGGTTCCGGCGGGATGGGATGGGTGTATCTCGGACGATCGCCGGCCGGGCGCGAGGTCGCCGTGAAGGTGGTGCGGCCGGAACTGGCGGCCGAGCACGAGTTCCGGGAGCGGTTCGCCCGAGAGGTCGCCGCGGCACGCGTGGTGAGCGGCGCCTACACCGCGGCCGTGGTCGACGCCGACACGGAGGCCGAACTCCCCTGGCTGGCCACGATGTACGTCCCCGGCCCCTCGCTCGCCGAGGCGGTCCGCACCGACGGGCCGCTGCCAGAGCCGCAGGTGCGCCGGCTCGGCGCGGGCCTGGTGGAGGCGCTCCAGGCCATCCACGCCGCCCGTGTCGTGCACCGCGACCTGAAACCGGCGAACGTGCTCCTCGCCTCCGACGGTCCGCGCGTCATCGACTTCGGGATCTCCCGGGTGGACGGCGCTCCCGGCCTCACCCAGGTCGGCGTGGTCGTCGGCACCCCGCCCTTCATGTCGCCGGAACAGATCAAGGGGGCTCCGGTGGGCCCGCCGAGCGACGTGTTCTCCCTCGGTGGCGTCCTGGTGTACGCGCTCACCGGCCGCCCGCCGCACGGCAGCGGTGAGGCGGTGCGCTACCGGGTCGTGCTGGCCGAACCCCAACTCGACGGCGTTCCCGCGGGGATGCGGGAGCTGATCTCCGGGTGCCTGGCCAAGCAGCCGCAGGACCGGCCCGCGCTGGACACGCTGCTCGCCGACCTGCTGGAGCAGACCCCGAAACCGGCGTCCTGGCCCCCGCCGACCGTGGCGCACAGCATCAAGGTGCGCACCCATGAACTGGCGAACCGGCGCCGGCAGAGCGTCAGTGAGTCCGTGCCGTCCTGTCTGCTGCTGCACGCGCAGGCGCTGCTGGACGCCGGTCTGACCGACAGGATGGTCGCCGAGGCGGTGGGCCGTGGCGACGCCTGAGTCCTTTCCCGGCCGGGGCCACGCCATCCTCGAGATCGGCACGCACTGGCGGCAGTTGGTGCAGAACTGGGTGGCCACGCGGAATTACCACACCGTGACCGACACCGTTTCCGTTTCCATGCAATTCGATCTGAAGGAAACGGGACGGATGGTCACCGTGAGATTCATGACGACCAAACGGCTTCTCGTCGCGTTCGCGACCGACGGCCATTATCTGCGCCAGGATCAACTGGCCGTCGCCGCCGCGGCGTCGAACGCATGGAATACCGAACAACTGAACCCCATGTTGTCCGTGTGGGACGTACGCGGACCACGCCCCTGCCTGGCCGGAGTGTGCGACCTCCCGCTGACCTGCCGCATGACCCAAACGGATTTCGATGCTTTGGCCAGTGATTGGGTGGAACGGGCGCGGCAGATGTTCACCCGCTGCCATCAGGTATTCAAGTTGTAGAAGTGAAAACCGTCATGTGGCCCGAACCCCTTTTGGACGCCCGCCGGTTGGCCCCAATATGGGCGAGTGCCTTTCAAGGCGACGGGGGTGCGCCTTTCAGGCCACGGGGGGTTGCCCATGCGGCGTTCGTTCTGCTCCATCGCGCTTTCCGGAATGCTGCTCGCGACGGCTCCGGCAGCCGCCGTGGCGGTACCGGGATCGGTGGCCGACGCGTCCTGCGGCAAGGACTTCAGGGAGCGCCTCCAGTGCTGGTCGCGGAACATCGGCGACGGCGCCGTTCGGGTCACGCTCGACGAACCGGTGCGGTTCGACGGCAGCGCGCAGGAACGCAGGGCCGTCGAGGGCGCCCTGTGGCGCGACCGCGCCAACCTCGTCGTCGAGGTGCCGAAGAGCCGGCACACCGGAGGCGGCGGCACCGCGCTCCTGCTGCTGGCGAACGCGACCGGCCGGCTCGTCGAGCAGGACGCCACGATCGACCGGCTGCCCGCCGAGGCCGTGAGCGAACTGACGAATCTCCAGGCCTGCCGGCCCAAGAACCCCAAGGACCTGTGCGCCCGGCTCGCCAAGGGCCCGCTACGAGGTGCCGACCTGATCGCCGAGCACCTGGCGGCCGATCTGTCCGAGCACACGTACGCCATCGCCGGGCCCTCCGGCCCGCCGTTCGGCGGCACGGGCACCCCCTCGGGCACGTCCAGGAACACCGAGAAGGCGGACGGCAAGCAGTCGTCCGGGGCGGGCAAGGGTGCGGAAAAGGGCGCGGACAAGGCGTCCGACCAGGCCTCGGACGCCGGCTGGGACACCGCCACCCAGATCCTCGCGGTCCTGTGCGTCCTGCTCGTCGTCCTGCTCGCCGCCCTGCTGTTCCTGATCCGCCGGTCCTCCCGCGCGGTGGGCACCCTGTCCCGCCGTGCCCTCGCCGCACCCGGCGTCGGGGCCGTCCCGCCCACCACGGCACCCACCCGCCGGCGCGACGAGACCACCGTCCGCCCGCGCGACGAGACCACAACCCGCCCGCGCGACGAGACCACCACTCGCCTCAGGGTGACACCGACACCCCGGTACGGACGCCGCGTCGGCAATGTGCCCGGCCCCGCCAGGTCGGCCGTCGTCCGCACCGAACTGCACCCGCAGGGCTACGTCGAGATCGACCGCGTGCTCTACCGGGCGGTGTGGGCGGAACCCGGCCGGCCGCCCCCCGCCCCCGGCGGGCTCGTCGACGTCACCGACGCGCGGGAACGGGACTCCGACGTCCTGTACGCGTTCCCGCGGGCCACCGGACGGCACGCCAACGGCACCAGGACCTGAGACCGGGAGACACAGATGCACAGCGAGTACCCGCCCACGCTGCCGGCGGAGTATGCCGACATCGAGTTCGAGAACAACGCGCAGCGGCTGCCGCTCGTGCTCTGCCTCGACACGTCGAGCTCCATGGCCGGACAGCCCATCCAGACGCTCAACAACGCGCTCATGGAGTGGACCCGGGAACTGCACGACGACGTCAGCCTCAGCTACAGCGTGGAGGTCGCCGTGGTCACCTTCGGCGGGCAGGGCGTCGCCGCCTGGCGCGGTCCCCAGCTCCTCGCCCCCCGCGCCCCGGTGAGCCCCTTCGTGCCCGCGCACACGTTCCAGCCGCCGCAGCTCCCCGCCGCCGGGGTGACCCTGATGACGGAGGCGCTGGAGCTGTCGATGCACATCGTCGCGGCCCGCAAGGCCGAACTGCGCGCCTCCGGCCTCCAGTACTACCGGCCGCAGATCTGCCTGGTCACCGACGGGCTGCCGACCGACGGCACGGGTCATCTCACCGACTCCTGGCGCCGGTTGATCCCCGTCCTCGCCGACGAGCAGCGCGCCCGCCGCTTCCGGCTGTACGCGATAGGCGTCGGCGGCATCACCGACATGGGCGAGCAGGTGCTCCAGGCCTTCGCGCCGAAGTTCAACGCCCGGCTCCAGGGATTCCCCTTCCGCGAGCTGCTCCAGATGATGTCCGCCAGCGCGAACGCCGAGCAGAAGGGCGCGGGCGACGAGGTCTTCGAGAAGATCTTCAGCCAGTTCAAGACGCAGCGCCCGGCCTGGGAATCCTGACCGATGGCCACCGTCGACGAGCGGGAGTCGCCGTGGCGGATCCACGGCATGAGCGTCGAGGGCTACCGCCACCGCCGCCAGGGACTGCCCTGCCAGGACGCCTGCGCCTACGCCGCGTCGCCGTCGGTGGCGGTCCTCGCGGTCGCGGACGGCGCCGGCAGCAGGCCGCGCTCCGAGGAGGGGTCCCGGCTCGCGGTGGAGCTGGCCGCGGAGCACTTCGCGCGGCGGGCCGCCGCGGCGGCGGACTGCCACCCCGGCGAGGCCGTCCACGAGCTGCTGGTCGACGCCTTCCACGACGTCAGCAAGGTGTTCCTGGACCGGACCGGGGCCGAGGCCGCGGACTTCGCCACCACCCTCACCGTCGTGGTGCTGACGCCGGGCTGGCTGGGCCATCTCACCGTGGGCGACGGCTTCGTCGTGCTGCGGGCCGGTGCGGAGGACGGCGAACGGCAGTTCCATCTGCTGCCGCAGGCGATGGCGGCGAGCGAGTACAGCAACGAGACGGTGTTCCTCACCTCGCCGGACGCGGCCCGCTGGGTGCACACCGACTGCGTGTCCGACGAGGGGATCGACGGGGTGCTGCTGTCCACCGACGGACTCGTGCAGGCCGCGCTGAACCGCGCGGGCAGCGGCACGCCGTCCCCGAACGTCTCGTTCGTCGACGCCGTGTTCCGCTCCCTCGACGCCCCCGGCCCGGTCACCGACAGCGCCCACGAGGGCCTCGCGACCCTGCTGAGGTCGGACCGCCTGACCGCCCTGAACGCCGACGACAAGACACTGCTGCGGGCCGTGCTCAAGGCGCGGCCATGAGCGGGCTCACGGTGTTCCTCGACGGAAAGCCGGTCACCCTCGCGGAACTGCCGCTCAAGGGCGGCGGCCAGGCCGCCGTGTTCCCGGTCGTCGGCGACGACGGCATCGTCGTGAAGCTCTACCGGGAGCCGCCCGGCCTGGAGCAGGAGCGGCGGCTGATGCGGATGCTGACCATGTCCCCGCTCGCCGCGCGCCCCACCGACCGCTCCCAGCCGCCCGAACTGGCCTGGCCCACCGCGCTCGCCCGAGGCCCGCAGGGGGAGTTCCTCGGCTACGCCATGCGCCGCTTCGGCGAACCCGCTCACGTGCAGGTCATCGGCCTGTTCACCCGCGCCCAGCGCCTCAAGCTGTTCCCCGACCGGGCCGACTGGCGCTTCCTGCTCGGCGTCGCCTGGAACCTCGCCTTCATGACCGCCCGCATGCACTACGACAACCTCGTCATCGGCGACTTCTCCAGCAGCAACGTGGTGGTCGACGCGAACGGCTTCGTCACCTTCCTGGACTGCGACTCGATCGCCTTCAACGACCCGGTGAGCGGTGAGCTCTTCCCCTGCCTGATGCACACCACCGACTACTCGTCCCCCGAGCGGCAGGCAGGCGGCCCCGCCACCCGCGCCACCGACGACTTCGCCCTCGCCGTCCTCGTCTACCAGCTGCTGACGGCCGGCAACCACCCCTTCGGGGGTGTCCCGCACGACAGCGCCTCCGAGTCGACCGTCAAGGACAACATCGCCGCCAGCTGCTCCTACGTCGTACGCCCGGAGCGCGTCGTCATCCCGCGCGGCACCATCGACCCGTCCGTACTGCCCCCCGAACTGCTCACCCTGGCCCGCGCCGCCTTCGGCCCAGGCGTGCACGCGCCCGCCGCACGCCCTCCGGCGGAGGCATGGCTGCGTGCGCTGGACAAGGAGCGGTCCCTGGTGCGGGTCTGCCCGAGCCGCCCGCTGCACACCTTCGGCTCCCACCTCACGTCCTGTCCGTGGTGCACCCGGGCGGCGACCACCGGGCACGACGTGTTCAACGGGCCGCCGCCGGTGTCGGTACCCGTGCCGGACCCGCAGCGGGGACAGGACCCGGACGACCCGGACGGACCGTGGCCCGCGGCCCTCAAGGTCGCCGTTCTGATCGCGGTGCTGGTGGTCCTGGTGATCATCGGGCTCTTGAGCTGACGGCACCCGGGCACGCCCGTACGGCGCTCACGGCAGGCCCGTACGACGCTCACGGGGCGGGGTCTCGTGCCCGCCGCGCCGCACGCGTGACGTCACTGTGCGCGGCCCCGGTCCTCCAGATAGCGCGTGTGCGACTCCTGCCGGCGTGCCTCGACCTCCCGCAGCGTCGTCGCGAGCCGGTCCGACTCCTCGTGCAGCAGGGTGAGCTGGCGCTCCAGATGGCGTTCCGGCGGTTCGGTGCCCGGCGCCAGCCGGGTCCACCACCTCGTCCGTACGAAGGTGTCGACGGCCTCGGGGATGTCCTGCCGTACCGCCCGGGACAGCATGTGCACGCCCTCCGGGTCCTGGGCGAGGACCTCGGCGACCCAGCCGGGGTCCAAGAGCGCCGCGAGGAGTCCGGTCAGCTCGGTGAGCCGGCCCGCCGCGGCCGGCGGCAGCTCGACGCCGTCCAGATATTCGCGCAGCTTCCCGAAGTCCTCGCGCAGTTCCTCCAGTTGGGCGGACGGATCGGGGAAGTCCGGCAGGGCGGGCCGCTCGGGCGGGGCGATCAGCGCGCCCGCGCCGTACAGGCCCGCGACGACGAAGGGCCAGTACGGGCCCGCGAGTCCGGTGAAGGTCAGCGCCAGGCCGAGGAGCCCGCACGCGCTGCCGGCGAGGTTCTTGCGGGATTCGAGGAAGCGGACGAGCCTACTGGTAGCCACGGATCTCCTCGAAGGCGCCGTCGAGCGAGCCCTTGCGGGCGTCGAAGAGACGGCCGCCCGTCAGGTCGGCGATGTGCTGGAGCTCGCTCCGGTCGGAGTCGCCGAACAGGATGGGGAAGACCGGGATCTCGCGTCGCCCCGCGGGGAGCCGGCGGTAGAAGCCGTCGAACTCCCGGGGGCCCGCGCCCGTCGTGTTCTCGCCGTCCGTCATCAAAACGATCGACGTGAACGTGTCGCCGTCGGACCCGAGATGTCCGTACGCCTTCTCCAACGACGTGTAGATCGCGGTGTCGCCGTCGGCGGTGAGCGCGCGGGTGTCCTCGCGGATGCCGTCGAGCCCGGTCTCCGGGTCCTCGGGCCGCACCACGTGCGTGCGGACGCTCTTGACCTTCGAGCCGAACGGCATCAGCGTCACCGCCTCGCGGTCGCGGAAGTCGCCCGTCAGATCGGTCAGCGCCTTCTTCAGCCGGCCGAGCCGGTCGCCGCCCATCGAGCCGGAGGTGTCGAGGACGTAGACGGTCCGCGACGGCCGGCGGAGCTTGTTCTCGTACGAGTCGAGGAGACGGTCGGCGACGGAACGGTTGCCGGGGAAGGGGAGTTCACGCCGCCTGCTCGTGTCGAGCCCGGGCGCCGGAGGCACCGAGGCGACGACCGGGCGGCGGTGCGTCCGCCGGGTGATCTCCCGCTGGACGGCCGGGGTGCGCAGGGCCTCGGCGAGGCGGCGCACGGTCTCGCGGGTGTCCGCCGAGCCGGTGGCGAGCGAGGAGAGGGGGTAGTCGGCGGTGACCACGCCGTCGCGCGGCCGGATCACCGTCAGTCCCTTCACCCCCTCCAGCACCGACTCGTAGTTGAACAGCGCGTCCACAGTGCCGCGCCTCCGGTACGCGGTGGCCAGCCAGCCCGAGGACCCCGACGTCAGCTTCTGTCCCGCGAAGAACTCCCGCAGCCGCGGCGTCGCCTTCCACACGTCCGCGTCCGTGAGCGCCGACTGCGCTCCGGACAGGCCCGAGGCCACCGAGATCAGCGTGGAGAAACCGGAGTTGGAGCGCGCGGGATCGGTCATCCCGTACGTCAGCTTCCCGTCCGCCACGGCCTTCTCGACCTGGGACCAGGTGACGTCGTCCGGATTCCAGCCCAGCTCGGTCACGGTGGCCGGCTTCACCCCGATGGCCACCGGGCTCGACATCACGGGCGTCTCCGAGACGACCCGGCGGGCCGCGTTCGGGCGCAGCCGCAGATAGTCGTTCGACGACAGCCACAGCGCGTCGTACGACCGGTCCGCCTCCCCCTTCGCCAGCAGGTCGACGGCGGCGAGCGTGCCCATGTAGGTCGGCTTCACCGTGATGCCGGTGTCCTCGTGGATCCGGTCGAGGACCGGCTTCATGTCACCGAGTTCGCTGGAGGCGAGGACCCGCAGGGTGCCGGGCTCGGGCGCCCCGCCGCCGGACTTCTCGTCCTCGGGTGCCGTGCACGCCGCGACCGCGAGGAGGGCCACGACGGCGCACGCCGCGCGTCGTCTCATCCGAGCCCGCCTTCCAGCGCGCCCTGCGACCGGCTGCGCTCCAGATAGGCGCCCGCGTGCTGGAGCTCGGCCGTCAGGGACTCGACCGTCGCGGCCATCGACTCCGTCGCCTGGAGCTTGTACGTGTCGATCGCGTCGAGCGTGCGGTAGATCTGCTGGAAGGCGCTGCGCAGGGTCTCCGCGCCGACGGCGGGGTCGGCGGCGATCCGCTGGATCTCGCCGCTCTGGGTGGCGAGCATCTCGGCGTTGCCGCGGATGAGGTCCTCGGTGGTGCCGCGCAGCGCGTTGACCTGGTCGACGACCTTGCGCTGGTTGTCCAGGGCGGAGGCCAGCATCACGGAGATGCGCAGGGCGGAGACCGTGGTGGTGGCCGCGCGGTCGACGCCCTTGATCAGCTCGTCGTTGTTGCGCCGCACCACGTCCATGGCGAGGTAGCCCTGGGCGCACACGGCGAGCTGGGTGAGCAGGTCCTGGTGCTTCTGGCGCACCGGGAACAGCACGTCGGAGCGGAGGCTGTCGGCCTGCGTCGGGTCCGTGGACCCGACGTCCTCGATGTGCTCCTCGACGGCCGTATCCAGGGCCTGGGTGAGGACGACGTACTCCTGGAGCTTGCCCATCGTCTCCCACAGGCGGACCCGCTCGGTCTGCAACGCCGCGTTGTCCCGGCGCAGTTCGTCCTGGCCGCCCCGCAGCGAGCCGACGATCTTGTTCAGGGTGCCCTGCGCGGAGGCGTACTTGGCGACGTGGTCGCGCAGCCTGTTGCCGCCGGGGAGCCGGGAGAGGAACTTCCTCCCCTTGCTCGCGGGCAGGTCTCGCGGGTCCAGGTCCTCCACCACGCGCCGGAGTTCGACGAGCGACCCCGCGACATGGGACTGGGCGTCCTCGCCCTTGCCGGGCAGGCTGCGCAGCGTGCGCTCCAGCATGCGGTTGGACTGTGCGGCGGCGCCCCGCATCTCCCCGGCGCCCAGACCCGTGATCTCGCCGACCTTGCCGGCGAATTCGGGGGAGCGGGCGTCGAGGCCCGCGAGTCCGCCGACGTACTCGGCGGCGCGGCGCGCCATCTCGTCCCGCACGGACGGTTCGACGGGGACGAGCCCGCCGGCCTTCTCGCGGGGCACGGCCGACACGGCCTGCGGCGGCGTGAGGGTGAACTCGTTGTCTGTGCTGGTCACTTGGTGCTTCCCCCTAGTTCCCGGCCCGGCGCGCCATCTCGTGCAGCACCTTGGAGGCGGGCACGGGCGCCTGCCGGACGCCGGTCAGCTTCTGATTGAGGTACGAGGTGCGGCCCGCGGTCGCCGCGGTGAACTCGGCGGTCGCGCCCTGCGGCCGGAACCCGTGCCGGACGGCGAGCCTGCGCAGCGTCGGGTCGGCGCTGAGGAGTTCGCCGAGCGCGCGGCCGGCATCGGTGAGCGGGACCACCGTGTGGTCGCTGTTGGCGGTGGTGTCCGGGTACAGGACGGTGAGGTCGCCGGCCTCCCGTCCGCCGTCCTCGCCGAGCAGCGCGGCGACCTGGGACTCGTAGACGAGGACGAGCGGATTGCCCGCGCCGCTGATGAAGTCCCGGAACGCCGCGTCCGTGCTGGACTGCTGGGCGCCCTGCACGCTGATGAGCTTGCGCATCAGGGGCGCGGTGCGCTCGACGTCGGCGGTGGAGGCCGCGACGCGTCCCTTGTCGGCCACGTAGGAGGCGGCGGCGAGGTAGAGGGCACCGGAGTTGGAGGTGGCCGGGTCGGTGGTGGCGATGTAGAGCGTGCCGGTCAGCTCACCGTGTGCCGCGGCGCCCTTGAGCTGCTGCCAGGTCCGGTCGTGCCGGGCCGCGTCGAGATAGGCCCCCATTTTGAGGGTGCCGGTGTTCCTGTCGAGGGTGGCGAGTCCGTTGGCGGCGAGGACCTGTGCCGCGCTGCGGTGCGTCACGACGACGACCGGCGAGTAGAAGGGCCTCGGCAGCGGCTGCCGTGCGTGGTACTTGCCGGCGAGCTCGTCTGCCGGTGCCTGGCTGGACGGAAACGCGAAGTCGTACCCCTTGAGGTCGAGCCCTTCCATGGCCCAGGACCCGGACGTCTCCGTCTTCACGGTGTAGCCCTTGGCGGCCAGGGCCTTCACCACGTCGGGATCGGCGAAGAACTCCGCCTTCTCCGATCCGATCACTCCTCGCACGGTCTTCGTTGCCGTGCCCTTGTCCTGACCTTCGCGGCCTGCGACGACGGCTGCTGCCACTCCGCCGATCAACAGCACCGCCAGGACGATTCCTGCGATACGTCTCACGCCTGGAGCGTGCGCCTCGGAACCCAACGTTCCCGGTCTCGGCGGGTGAACGGGGGGTGACCACCGGGTCCCGGTACGCAACCGGAGGGGCCGCCTCCTTCCGCCGCGGCCGACGCTCGCGCACGCCTCCTCCTGGCGCTTCGCCCGGCGACCCGCGCCCACCGTCACGATCACCGTCGACGGCCGGTCCGTCACGGTCCGCGGGACCGACGAGGAGACGGTCGCCCGGTCGATCGCGCACCGCGGTGCGGAGCCCTGGGCGACCGTTCGGGTGAGCCTGCTGCGGAGCCCCGGGCGACTGCCCGGGCAAGACAGGTGCGGAGTCCGGGGCGACCGGCTCCGCGGTGCGAGCGTCCGCGCGTGCGGGGGCCGTGACCGGTCGTGCCGGGGCGCGGTGACCGCGTGTGCCGGGCTGCGGTGACCGCGCGATCCGGACCGCGACGTGTGGGGCATATGGCGCCCGGTCCGCGCGTCGCTGCGGGTGCACGCGGACCGGGGCCGTCAAGGGGGAGCCCGGAGGCTCAGTGGGGCGCGAGCTCGCGGGGCTCGGCGACCGGGGCATGGGCGTCCATGCGCTCGGCGGCGAGGATCGCCGCCGCGGTGTCGGCGCGGGACGCCGCGACGACGAGGGCGCGGCCGGCGAGCGCGTGCGCCCGCTGGTGGAGCGCCACGAGGTGCGGTTCGTGCAGGGCGGCGGCCACCGCGGCACGCACCGGCGTCGCTCCGCCCCGCAGCCGCGCCACCTGTGCGGTGAGCCGCTCGGCGGCCGCGTCCAGGTCGGCGGAGGGCGCGAGAGCGCGGATCTCGTCCGTGACCGCGAGCAGCGCCGCGAGGTGACCGGCGAGCTGGATGTCCAGCTCCTCCTCGCGCGACCGGTGGGGGAAGTCCGAGGAAGTGGTGCCGGCCATCGTGTGGACCGACTTGGTGCGGATCGGTTCGTACATGGGATGGCCTCCTGTGCTCTGACAGGAAACCATCCTAGCTTGGATTTCGTCTAAAGTTGAGCCGAGTCGCAGATTTGTGCACGGCGCGCACACAGCGTGAGCGTCAGGGCTGGGTGTAGCCGTCCAGGAACTTCCCGATCCGCGTCACCGCGTCCGTCAGATCGGCGACCGTCGGCAGGGTGACCACCCGGAAGTGGTCCGCCTCGGGCCAGTTGAAGCCCGTCCCCTGCACGACCATGATCTTCTCGCGGCGCAGCAGGTCGAGGACCATCTGCCGGTCGTCCTTGATCTTGAAGACCTTGGGGTCCAGGCGCGGGAAGAGATACAGCGCCCCCTTCGGCTTGACGCACGTCACGCCCGGGATCTGTGTCAGCAGCTCGTAGGCGACGTCCCGCTGCTCCATCAGCCGGCCGCCGGGCAGCACCAGGTCGTTGATCGTCTGCCGTCCGCTCAGTGCGGCCACCACGCCGTGCTGGCCCGGCATGTTCGCGCACAGGCGCATGTTCGCGAGGATCGTCAGCCCCTCGATGTACGACTCGGCGTGCGCGCGCGGCCCCGAGACCGACATCCAGCCCACCCGGTAGCCCGCCACCCGGTACGCCTTCGACATGCCGTTGAAGGTGAGGGTGAGCAGGTCGGGGGCCACCGCCGCCGTCGCCGTGTGCGTCGCCCCGTCGTAGAGGATCTTGTCGTAGATCTCGTCGGAACAGACCAGCAGATTGTGCCGCCGGGCGATGTCGGTGAGCCCCCGGATCATCGCCTCGTCGTAGACCGCACCCGTCGGGTTGTTCGGGTTGATGATGACGATCGCCTTGGTGCGGTCGGTGACCTTCCGCTCCACGTCGGCGAGGTCGGGCATCCAGTCGGACTGCTCGTCGCAGCGGTAGTGCACCGCCGTACCGCCGGACAGGGACACGGCCGCCGTCCACAGCGGATAGTCCGGAGCGGGCACCAGGACCTCGTCGCCGTCGTCCAGCAGGGCCTGCATCGCCATCACGATCAGCTCGGAGACGCCGTTGCCGATGAAGACGTGCTCGACGTCCGTCTCGATGCCCAGCGTCTGGTTGTGCATGACGACGGCCCGGCGCGCGGCGAGCAGGCCCTTGGCGTCGCCGTACCCGTGCGCGGAGGAGACGTTGCGGAGGATGTCCTCCAGGATCTCCGGCGGGCACTCGAACCCGAAGGCGGCCGGGTTGCCCGTGTTGAGCTTGAGGATGCGGTGACCGGCTGCTTCCAGCCGCATCGCCTCCTCAAGAACCGGACCCCGGATCTCGTAGCAGACGTTGGCGAGCTTCGTGGACTGGATCACCTGCATGCCCGTGAGCTTACGGCCGCGTAACGCATGGTGGGGGGTGTTTTCCACCACGTGAGACGTGCCGGTTCCGTCGCTTTCGTCCCCGCACTGGGCCCGGACCCCTTGGGGTCTCTACAATCCGCCCTCATGTCCTGGCAGCCCGGCGACCCCGAGATCCCGCCGAAGGTGTACCTCCCGCAGAGCGACGGCGAGGCCTCCCCGGCCTATGACGCCTACGCCGACCCGGCCGAGGCACACGGCTGGCAGGAGGGATACGACGGCGTCGACGACACGGCCGTCGGCGACACGGCCGTCGGCGGGCGGCCGGCCCCCGTGGGCGGTGACGTCGCGCAGGAGCGGGACGCCGCGCGTGACCCGGCCGCCGACGAACCCGCACAGCCGTGGGACGCCGCGTGGAACCCGGCCGCCGGTGACGCGGCGGGCCGCCCGCGACCCGCCGCGCCGCCGCCCCCGCACCCGCCCGGGCCGCCCGCCCGCCCGCCGCGCC
>NZ_MLCE01000024.1 GCF_002300165.1 Streptomyces sp. Tue6028
CCCGGCCGCCGACGACCCCGCACGGCGGGGGGACGCCGGGTGGACCCCGGCCGCCGGTGCGCGGCGGGCCGCCGCGACCGGCTGCGCCGCCGCCGTCGCACCCGGCTGGTCCGCCGGCTCGCCGTCGGCGCCGGAGCCGTGTGCGTCGTCGTCCTGGGCGCGGCGCTCTCGGGACCCTTCGACTCGGCACCGTCCGGGGGCCCCGCGCCCGCGGGACGCAGCGGGGGCGACGGCGCCCCTGGCGACTCCGAGGCCCCGGCCGTCCCGTCCGGGGCGACCGCGGGCGCGGAGGGCGGCGGCACGGACGGCGCGACCGCGAGCGGGACGCCCGGCGGGTCCGCCTCCGCGACCCGGGACGCCACGCCTTCCGCCACGGCGACGGCCTCGCCCTCGTCGTCCGGCGCTCCGAAGGCCACCGCGTCCCCGAGCCCCACGGCCACCGGAACGTCCTCGTCGGGCCCCGGCAACTCCAACGGCCGCCCCGGCCGCGGCCAGGGTGCGACCAAGCGGCCCAAGTAACGCCGGAGCGGTGCGAATTGGCACCGGAACGGGCGTGGAGCGATTCACCGGAGTGCTCACGGCAAAGGAGCGGTGCCCCGAGGTCCGTACCCCGGATTCGCCCCCGCCATAAGCCGTGTGAAAGAGCGGCGAGCGCGGCCATTTCACTTATGGTGCTGCCATGCGCGGAATTCTCTTGGCGGGCGGTACCGGTTCGCGACTGTGGCCGCTGACCCGCTCGGTCTCGAAACAGCTGCTACCGGTCTTCGACAAGCCGATGGTGTATTACCCGATCTCCACCCTCATGATGGCCGGCATTCGAGAAATTCTGATCATCACCACCCCCGAAGACCAAAGTCAGTTCCGCCGGTTGCTCGGTGACGGAAGCCAACTCGGCCTGCGGATCGAATACATGGCGCAGGAACGCCCCGAGGGCATCGCGCAGGCCTTCGTCCTCGGGGCCGACTTCATCGGCGGGGAATCGGTCGCCCTGATCCTGGGCGACAACATCTTCCACGGGAGCGGACTCGGCACCCGGCTGGCCCGCAACGACGACATGAAGGGCGGCAGGGTCTTCGCCTACCAGGTCGCCAACCCCTCCGCCTACGGCGTGGTGGAGTTCGACGAGCTGGGTCGGGCGCTGTCCATCGAGGAGAAACCGGCCCGGCCCAGGTCCAGGTACGCGGTGCCCGGTCTGTACTTCTACGACCACCACGTCGTGGACGTCGCCCGCGGCCTGCGGCCCAGCGGCAGAGGCGAGCTGGAGATCACCGACGTCAACCGTGTCTACATGGAGGCCGGGGCACTGCACGTCACCCGGCTCGACCGGGGCACCGCGTGGCTCGACACCGGGACCTTCACGTCGATGGTCCAGGCCTCGGAGTTCGTCCGGGTGATCGAGGACCGCCAGGGCTTCAAGATCGGCTGCGTGGAGGAGGCGGCCTGGCGGGCCGGCCTGATCGACGACGACCGGCTCCGTGAACTGGCCCAGCCCCTGCTCAAGAGCGGATACGGCCACTACCTGCTGGGGCTGCTGGAGGATTCCCGCTTCGTGGTCCTGTCCCAGCGGTGCAGTGAACAGACAGACGCCGCACGGCGGAAGGAAGCACGTACATGAGACCGCTCGGTATCGAAGGGGCCTGGGTGGACACACCCAAGGTGTTCGCGGACAGCAGGGGCCGGTTCCACGAGTGGTTCAAGAACGACACGTTCCAGGCGGCCGTCGGACAAGGACTCGGACTCCGACAGGCCAACTGCTCCCGTTCCGTCCGCGGCACGCTCCGCGGGATCCACTACGCGTCCGTCCCGCCGGGCCAGGCCAAATACGTCACGTGCGTCAGCGGCGCCGTCCTCGACGTGGTGGTCGACATCCGCACCGGCTCTCCGACGTTCGGGACCTGGGAGGCGGTCCGGCTCGACGACGCGACGCACCACAGCGTCTACCTCTCCGAAGGGCTGGGGCACGCCTTCATGGCGCTGGAGGACAATTCCACGGTCGTGTACCTGTGTTCCGAGGGGTACGCGCCGCAACGCGAGTACGGGATCGACCCGCTCGACCCGGCGCTGGCCATCGACTGGCCCACGGACCTCGCACCGCACCTGTCGGACAAGGACGCGGCGGCGCCCACGCTGGAGGAGGCCGGGCGGCAGGGCCTGCTGCCCTCCTTCGAGGACTGCGCGCGGTTCCGCACAGGCCTCGTCAGCAGCGGCTGAGCCGGTCGCCGGCCGCGCCCCGCCCTCGTGGCGGGGAGGCCGTCGTCCGCCGGCCTCCGGCCGGGAATCGTTACCGATGGGAACCGCCAGGAAGGCGATTGGAAGATCGGTAATTCAGCGTTCCGGGACGCGCTCGAAGGGTTGCGGACAATGCATTGAAGCACCCGGGTGATTCTCGTCCGCCAGGTGGTTCGGACCGTAACCAAACAATTGCCGAGGGTTTAAAAATGGCTTTTGTCCGCCGCCAAAGCGACGTGACGCGCAGGTGAATGCGGCGCGGTGAGCGCGCACGCTTGCGGTTTGCTCCCTCCCACTTCGTGAGGAACTTCCGTTGAACCGTAGAACAATCCGAGGCTCACGCCTGAGGTCAGCCAGCCTGGTGACCATGGGTGCGCTCGCCGTGATGCTGAACGTGGCTCCGACCGCGTCGGCCATCGCCGACGCCATCCAGCGGTCCGGCACCGTCCATGCAGTGGCGACGCCCACCCCGTACGGCGATACGAGTGACGACAAGGGCTACGGCCCGCAGGGCCCGCGTGGTCCGCAGGGTCACGAGGGCAAGCCGGGCAAGCCGGGGAAGCCCGGCAAGAAGGGTCCGCAAGGACCGCAGGGTGCTCAGGGCGCTCAGGGTGCTCAGGGCGCTCAGGGTCCGCAGGGCAACCAGGGCAAGCCGGGTGCGCAGGGCAACCAGGGTGCGCAGGGTCCGCAGGGTCCGCAGGGCAACCAGGGTGCGCAGGGCAACCAGGGTCCGCAGGGTCCGCAGGGCAACCAGGGTGCGCAGGGCAACCAGGGCAACCAGGGTGCGCAGGGTCCGCAGGGTCCGCAGGGCAACCAGGGTGCGCAGGGCAACCAGGGCAACCAGGGTGCGCAGGGCAACCAGGGCAACCAGGGTGCGCAGGGTCCGCAGGGTCCGCAGGGCAACCAGGGTGCGCAGGGCGAGCAGGGCCCGCAGGGCAACCAGGGTGCTCAGGGTGCCACGGGTGCTCAGGGCAACCAGGGTGCGCAGGGTGCCACGGGTCCGCAGGGCAACCAGGGTGCGCAGGGCAACCAGGGTGCGCAGGGCGAGCAGGGCCCGCAGGGCAACCAGGGCAACCAGGGTGCTCAGGGGCCGCAGGGCAACCAGGGCAACCAGGGTGCTCAGGGTGCCACGGGTCCGCAGGGCAACCAGGGTGCTCAGGGCAACCAGGGCCCGCAGGGCAACCAGGGTGCGCAGGGCGAGCAGGGCCCGCAGGGCAACCAGGGCAACCAGGGTGCTCAGGGGCCGCAGGGCAACCAGGGCAACCAGGGTGCTCAGGGGCCGCAGGGCAACCAGGGCAACCAGGGTGCTCAGGGCGCCACGGGTCCGCAGGGCAACCAGGGTGCGCAGGGTGAGCAGGGCCCGCAGGGCAACCAGGGCAACCAGGGTGCTCAGGGCGAGCAGGGTCCGCAGGGCAACCAGGGTGCGCAGGGTGCCACGGGTCCGCAGGGTAACCAGGGCAACCAGGGTGCGCAGGGTGCCACGGGTCCGCAGGGCAACCAGGGTGCGCAGGGCAACCAGGGCCCGCAGGGCTACCAGGGTGCTCAGGGTCCGCAGGGCAACCAGGGTGCTCAGGGTGCCACGGGTCCGCAGGGCAACCAGGGTGCGCAGGGCAACCAGGGCCCGCAGGGCTACCAGGGTGCTCAGGGTCCGCAGGGCTACCAAGGCGCTCAGGGCGCTCAGGGCGGGAAGGGTGACGAGGGCGAGACGGGTCCCGCAGGCCCGGTCAACCTCTACGTGAATACCGTCACCGGAGCCTCCAACACTCTGGTCAATGTCTCGTGCAGGGCCGGTGACATCGCCACCGGCGGTGGAGTCCAGAGCAATGACGACGTCAACGTCACCAGGCCGACCGGGGGTAGCACGGCCACTGCGCCCACTGGATGGCAAGGGCGGGCCGAAGGCACCATCACGGTATACGTGGTCTGCGCCGACGTGACCCCATGACTCCCATGTGAGCGACAGGTGCCCCCGAGGCCTCGGCCTCGCGGGCACCGTCCGCATTTCCCCCTTTGATCAAACAGACGATCAGGCAGAAAGCTCGGAGAGCCATGCGCATCCTCGTAACCGGTGGCGCCGGATTCATCGGCTCGGAATACGTCCGGCGGCGGCTGGACTCGGATCCGGCGACGCGGGTCACGGTCCTCGACAAACTCACCTACTCGGGAGTCGAGGCCAATCTGGCGCCCGTGGCGGAACATCCCGGATACGCCTTCGTCCGGGGCGACATCTGCGACCCCGACGTGGTCGACCAGGTCATGGCCGACCAGGACGCGGTGGTGCATTTCGCCGCGGAGTCCCACGTGGACCGGTCGATCGACGGGGCCGGTCCCTTCGTGCACACAAACGTGACCGGCACGCAGGTGCTGCTCGAAGCGGCCCACCGGCACGGCGTCGGCCGCTTCGTGCACGTGTCCACCGATGAGGTGTACGGCTCGATCGCCGAAGGCTCGTGGACCGAGGGGTGGCCCCTCGCGCCGAACTCCCCGTACTCCGCGTCGAAGGCCGGCTCCGACCTGCTGGCGCTCGCCTACCACCGCACGCACGGCCTCGACGTCGTGGTCACCCGCTGCACCAACAACTACGGGCCGTACCAGTTCCCCGAGAAGGTCGTCCCGCTCTTCATCACGAACCTGCTCGACGGGAGGACGGTCCCGCTGTACGGGGACGGCCGCAACATGCGCGACTGGCTGCACGTCTCCGACCACTGCCGGGGCATCGAGCTGGTCCTGCGCGACGGCCGGGCCGGCGAGGTCTACCACATCGGCGGCGGGACCGAGTTGAGCAACCACAAGCTCACCGGTCTGCTGCTCGACGCGGCCGGCGCGGACTGGGACCGGGTCGAGCACGTGACCGACCGAAAGGGCCACGACCTGCGCTACTCGCTGGACGACAGCAAGATCCGGGAAGAGCTCGGCTACGCCCCGCACGTGTCCTTCACGGACGGCCTGGCCGACACGGTCGCCTGGTACCGCACCCACCGCTCCTGGTGGGAGCCCCTCAAGGAGAGGGCCGCGCTGCGATGAGCACGACCTGGCTGGTGACCGGTGCACGCGGGCTCCTGGGCCAGGACGTGCTGGCCGAACTCGCCACCGATCCGGACGCCGTCGTGACGGGACCGGGCCGTGACGACCTCGACATCACCGCCCCCGACGCCGTGCGCACCGCCGTCGCCGGTCAGCGGCTGGTCGTCAACTGCGCCGCCTGGACGGACGTCGACGGCGCCGAGCGGTCCGAGGCGGCGGCGACCGCCGTGAACGGAACGGGCGTCCGCCATCTCGCGAGCGCCTGCGCCGCCACCGGCGCCGTCCTGCTGCACGTCTCCACCGACTACGTGTTCCCCGGCGACTCCCGCCGCCCCTACCCGGAGGACGCGCCGACGGGCCCTGTGAACGCGTACGGGCGCAGCAAACTGGCGGGGGAGCGCGCCGTCGCCGACCTGCTCCCGGACACCGGCTACATCGTGCGGACGGCCTGGCTCTACGGCTCGCACGGAGCCAACTTCGTCGCGACCATGCTCGAACTGGCCTCACGTCACGAGACCTTGGACGTCGTGGCCGACCAGCACGGCCAGCCGACCTGGTCGCGTGCGCTCGCCCGGCAGCTGGTCGCGCTCGGCCGGGCCGCGCTGGCCGGCCGGGCTCCGGCCGGGATCTATCACGGCACGTCGTCCGGACGCGCCACCTGGTGCGGTCTGGCGCGGGAGACCTTCCGGCTCAGCGGCCTCGATCCCGAGCGGATCCGCCCGGTCGGATCGGACAGGTTCCCGCGTCCGGCGCCCCGTCCGGCGTTCGGGGTGCTCGGTCATGGCAACTGGTTGAGGGCCGGCCTCGCGCCCCTTCCCGCCTGGGACGACCAGCTGTCGGCCGCCCTGAGGACGACCCGGTTCACGGCACTGGCCGCAGCGGCGCGCACACGTTGAGGAGGTGGACGGAACCGTGAAGCAGACGGTCTGCCTGAACATGATCGTCAAGGACGAGGCCCCGGTGATCCGGCGCTGTCTCGAATCCGTACGGCCCTTGATCGACACCTGGGTCATCGTGGACACGGGCTCGACCGACGGCACGCAGGACATCATCCGCGACGTCTACGGCGACCTCCCGGGCGTCCTGCACGAGCGGCCCTGGAAGGGGTTCGACAAGAGCCGCACGGAGGCCGTCGAACTCGCCCGTTCCCGTGGGGACTACCTGCTCTTCATGGACGCCGACGACGTGATGGAGGTGCCGTCCGGCGCCCGGATGCCGGAACTGACGCTCGATGCCTACTGGCTCGGCGTCAGAAGTCAGTCCTACAGATACCGGCGCCACGCACTGGTCTCGACCCGGCTGCCCTGGCGGTACGTCGGCGTCCTGCACGAGTACATCGACTGCGGTGCGCAGTACACCGTCGGGACGCTCGAAGGAGCCACGATCGTCATCGTGGGCGGCGGGGCACGCAGCAGAGGGAGAAGCCGGCGGGAGAAGTACCTCGCGGACGCCGAGACCCTCCAGCAAGGTCTCGTCGACGAGCCCGGCAACGAGCGGTACGTCTTCTACCTCGGCCAGACCTGGCGCGACGCCGGTGAGTTCGAGAAGGCCCTCGAAGCCTACGACCGTCGTGCCGCCATGGGCGGCTGGGAGGAAGAGGTCTTCTGCGCCCGTCTGTTCGCCGCACAGCTCGCCGAAGAGCTGGAGCGGCCGCCGGCCGAGGTGATGGACCGCTACCTCCGTGCGCACGAGAGCCGCCCCACCCGCGCCGAAGCGCTCGGTGAACTCGCGCGCTGGTGCCGCCTGAGCGGTCAGCGCTGGTCGCTGGCCCATCTGTTCGCGCGGGAGGCGGCACGCCTGACCTATCCGGATGGCGACCGCCTGTTCGTCGCTGCCACCTGGTACGAATGGCGCGCCCTCGACGAACTCGCGGTGTCCGCCTACTGGGTCGGCGAGTACGAGGAGTCGAAGAGGTGCTGCGAGCGTCTGCTCGACGGCGGCAAGATGCCGGACGGGCACCGTGAACGCGTGGTCCACAACCTCGAACTCGCCCGGCGCGAACTGGCCGCGAAGGAACCGGTAGGAGTCTGAGGCGCGTTTGCGGACGCGCCGCCCCACCCGACGCCCACACACATGAAGGCGCCCGGCCGGACCTGACGGACCGCCGGGCGCCTTCATGTGCGGTGCCTAGACCAACAGCCGTCCGCCGCAGCGCGCGGCGCCCTTCTTCATAGCGATGAGGTTGGCGACCACGTACGAGATGTCGTTCTTGTTGTGCCAGTCCGAGGGGTAGTAGGTGACCAGCCGCGACGACTGGAACTGGGCCTCGATCTCCGGCACGAAGGTGCGGTACTGGTTGTCCGTGTAGTACCAGAACGAATTCTCATTGTAGTAGGCGACGTGCGACGGGTCCTGGTGAGCACCGCGGCCGTCGGAACTGGGCGTCACGGTCAGGAGCATGCCGCCGGGTGCCAGCAGCCGGTACAGCTCGTTGATCAGCGGCACCTTCGCGGGCACGTACTCGAGGAAGTCCACCGCCCGCACCAGTCCGACGGAGTTGTCGGGCAGGTCCAGCTTCTCGGGCAGGTTCGCCACGATGTCGACGCCCTTCCCGGAGCGCCTGTCCACACCCACGTAGCCGGGCGGTTTGTGGAAGGCGGCGCCGAGGTCCAGCGCGACCAGTCCGCGCCGCGCGGTCCAGGCGAGGGCGTTCGCCTCGATGTACTTGTCGTACAGGGCGACCGTCTCGCGCTGGATGTGCGCGTTGATCTCCGGGTCGCGCTGGGTGTTCTCCGGGTGGACCCGCTGGAGATAGAGGCAGCGGTTGATGTGATGGAAGTCGCCGACGTGGAACAGACGGCACATCAGGTCCTGGTCGTCGAGGACGGCGAGTTCGGCGTTGTACCCGCCGGCCTCCTCGTAACTCGACTTGCGGAACGCCCTCACATGGTTGGGGGCGTACCAGATGTAGGCGACGTTGTGCGGCGTCGGCGCGAGGGAGACGACCTGGAGCATCTTGCGGCCGTCGACCCTGACCTCCTGGTACTCCCAGCCGAACGACTCGTCGAAGCGGCTCTCCTCCCGCTTGCCGTCCTCGGTGATCTGCGCGGTGTTGCTGTAGACGAAGACGACCTCGGGATGCTTGTCGAAGGCCTTCCCGAGTTCGGCCAGGCAGGCCTTCGCCATCAGGTCGTCGTGGTCGAGTTCGACGAGGATCTCCCCGCGGGCCAGTTCACACGCCCTGCGCTTCGCCGCTCCCACGCCCTCGACGTCGTCCGCGATGATCACACGGACCCGCTCGTCGGGCCGCTCCGGCCGCCACCGGGCACCGTTGTTGAGCAGGACGATCCACTCCCAGTCCGAACGGGTCTGTGCCTGGAGGGTCGCCAGGCACTCGTCGAGGAACCGGGGCCGGTGGCTGGGCGTGAAGACGGAGAACCTCGGTGTCGCTGTCGACGTCATTCGGTGCTCCCTGCTTGGCTCGACGTCTCGGAGGAGCTCATGGAATCCCGGAACTTCTCCGGCACCTGGGACCGCAGTGTCGCGTCGGTCGCCACGGCGCGACGGAACTCGTCCGCGGCCTCGCGGTCACGGTGCTGCTGCGCCAGGACCTGTCCGAGGTGGAGATGGGCGGTGCCCGCCTTGGGGTCGATGGCCAGGACGCGACTCATGAGCCGGATGGACGTGTCGGGATCGGACGTCTTCAGCAGGATCGCCTCGTTGAAGAGGGCCGACTTGAACGACGCGTCGGACTTCAGCGCCTTGTCGTAGTCCGCGCGCGCGTCGGCCGTCCGACCGTCCTGCTGCGCCATGACCCCCAGGTTGTACCAGGCGTACTTGTTGCCCGGATCCAGTTCCAGCACGCGCCGGTAAGTGACCGTGGCCCCCTTGGGGTCGGGGATCTGTTGCTGCATGATGCCGGTCTGCAAAAGGGTGTTGACGTCATGGAACCCGGACATCGACGTGTTCTTGGATTCCGGGGCCGGCGCCGAACGGAACGAAATCGCCCAGGAGATCAACCCGGTTGCCAGAACAGCCGAGCCGGTGAGCCCTACCCACAATCGCCTACGTTTCACTTTGTCACATTTCGTGGAAGAGTGAGGGACGGATTGATGTGGCTGACCTCAGGCGCCCGACACCGGGGGAATACGGTGGTGTCGGTGGCGCCGGAGTCCGAACCACCGTCATTTCTGCCGACGTTACGAGGCCGTCCCGATGTCGCCGTCATTTGCCGGGCATTTGCGGTGTGCGGTCCACCCGAATGCAGGCAGGATTCGGTGATGCAGGTCGACGGCACCCGATTCCCGTGCCGGTGAACCGAACCGACATCCGCACGCCGCTCCGCCCGGTCAGCCGTGCTGTCGAGGCTTCGCCTCCGGGCGGTGCAGCAGTTCGTAGCCGTCCTGGAGCGCCACCAGTTCGTAGCCCTCGCGACGGTTCTCGTCGAGGTGCTGCCGTTCCTCCGCGGAGCTGAGCGGCTGGCCCGGCCACCAGCGGTTGTTGTCCGACACCGACGTGTCCACCATGATCCACTGCGGGTCGAGGCGGCTGTCGTACCAGCCGTAGAGGCTGACGCTCGTGCGGTTGGTGAGCTGCGGTACCAGATGGTCGGACGTCTGGACCGTGGCGCCGTCGGGGATCTTGGCCAGCAGTTGGCGGGCCACGGCGACACGGGGGTCGTCGCGCCAAGTGCCCGACTGGGCCAGCTGATACAGAGGGAAGCTCGGCAGGATCATGAGGGTGATCGCGGCGGAGCCGGCCAGGTAGCGATGCAGGCTGCGCCCGCTGGTCCCGCGCCGCACCAGGGCGTCGACGAAGGCCGCGAACACCACCGGCATCAGGACGAGCGAGTAGTGGAACAGAGTGCCCCAGTGAAAGCCGTTGTTCGACGTGAAGCGCCACACCAGCGTCGGCAGGGCGACCCACATGAAGGGGGACCGCAGCGCCAGGAACAGGGTGGGGGCGAGGACGAGGAGGAGGGTCGTCACCTTGGTCTGGGGAGTGACCAGACCGATGGTGCCCCGGTACAGCACGTCGAGCACGCCGTCCACGCCGCCTGTGGACGACGCCATCGAGACAGAGCCCATGGACGCTCCGGACGAGGTCTCGACCAGGGACCAATACGCGAAGGAGCCGTTGGGGTTGAAGGCCGGCAGGACCACGAACAGCGTCAGTGCCGATCCGGCGAGGCCGACCGCCGCCGTGGCGAATCCCAGCCTGCGGTTGCCGCGCCCGGCGATGACGAGGCCGATGACGAGGACCGTGAGTCCGAGGTCCTCCTTCACGAGCAGCAGGGGCAGTGCCCAGCATGCCGCCGCGGTGAGGCGGCCGTTGCCGAGCGCCGTTAGCGAGAACGCCAGGAGCGGTACGGCGAAGGCCACTTCGTGGAAGTCGTAACCGACACCGCTCGCGATGCCCCAGGAGAGCCCGTAGCAGGCGCCGATGACCGCGCCGGCCGGGGAGCCGAGGGCGCGGCGTGCCCACAACGTCAAGGGGACGACGCTCACGGCGAGGAGCGCGGCCTGGACGACCAGGAGCGTCTCGGCCCCGCGGAACACCCAGTAGAAGGGCGCCACCAAGGCCAGAATCGGAGAGAAGTGATCGCCCAGGACGGGATAGTCCTGGCCCTTCACTTCGGAAACCGGCAAGTGCCCTTCCGCGTAGGAGCGGACCACCTGTTCGAAGATTCCCAGGTCGTAGCTGCTCGTGCGCATCTGCTGATGGAGACGCAGCGAAAGCGCCGCGTACATCAGGAACAGCGCTCCCGCCATGGCGTAGACCCACCATGTGTCGCCGAAGCGGCCTCGATACGGTTGTCCGGGAATCGAATTTTTCTCGATGGTCGTTTTTTGTGTCGGGACCGTTGCGCCTTCGACGGGCGGTGCATGCATCGAGACTCCTTTCGGGGAATCGGGTGGGCGGCCCTCAAGATGCCAGCACCGCACGGCATTCGGCCCTGGCCGAACTCCCGTGTGGTCAGAATCCACCGAACGGCCGCATGCCCAGGGGGCGTCGTCGGTCCTCGTCCTCCGGTCGGTGCTCGCCGTGGGCGCTCGCGGAGTCGTCCGGCCGCCGCGGGGCCCGGAGCCGTCGGGAGCCCCGGCGGAACCGGGCGCGGCCGGCCTCGACTCGGCCGGAAACAACTCCTTGTCCCCTCACCCCTCGCGCCTCACAATGCGCATGACAAAACAGAAGGGTGACCGGAAAACCTTCGGTCACCCCAAGTCGTAAGAGGGGACCCCCACATGAGAAAGCCTCTCGTCGCCGCGCTCTTCGCCCTGGTGATCGCCGGGGCAGGTGCGGCACCCGCGGTCGCGGCGCCCGCTCCCGACCGCGCCGCGCAATCACCGGTCCAGGAGCAGGCGTCGGCCGGGAAGGCGTCGCCCGACCGGGCGCCCGCCGTCCAGGCCGTGGACTTCGCCGGCACCGTCTCGCTCAGCAACTGCTCCGGCTCGGTCGTCCGGATGCCCGGCTCCGAGGACGACGACCCCGCGCTCGTGCTCTCCAACGGCCACTGCCTGGAGACCGGCTTCCCGGAGCCCGGCGAGGTCATCGTCGACCAGGCATCCAGCCGCTCGTTCGGCCTGCTCAACTCCGCGGGCACCAGGGTCGCGACGCTGCGCGCCAGCAAGGTCGCGTACTCCACGATGACCGACACGGACGTCACGATCTACCAGCTCACCCGCACCTACGCGCAGATCAAGAGCTCGTACGGCATCAGCGCGCTGACGCTGAGCGACACGCACCCGGTCGCCGGCACGGCCATCAAGGTCGTCTCCGGCTACTGGAAGCGCATCTACAGCTGCAACATCGACGGGTTCGTGTACCGCCTCAAGGAGGGCGACTGGACCTGGAAGGACTCGGTCCGCTACACCTCCGCCTGCAACACCATCGGGGGCACGTCCGGTTCACCCGTCGTCGACAACTCCACCGGCAAGGTCGTCGCCGTCAACAACACCGGCAACGAGGACGGCGGGCGCTGCACCGTCAACAACCCCTGCGAGGTCGACGCCAACGGCACCGTGACGGTCCGCCAGGGCATCAACTACGCCGAGGAGACCTACCAGATCGTCCCGTGCTTCGGGCTCGACAACAAGCTCGACCTGAGCCGCTCCGGCTGCACCCTGCCCAAGCCGTAACCGCCGCGCGGCGGGCGGTCATCCGGTCGGCTCGCGGCGGACCGCCCGCCCCGCCAGCACATCCGTCCTGCGCCCGTCCTCGATCACGAAACGGCCGTCGACGAGGACGTACGGGATACCGGTCGGCAGCGTGCGCGGGGCCTCGAAGGTGGAACCCGCCGCGACCGTGGCCGGGTCGAAGAGGACCAGGTCGGCGCGGTTGCCCTCGCGGACGATTCCGCGGTCGGGCAGCCGCAGCCGGGCGGCCGGCCGGCCGGTGAGGTGGGCGACGCACTCCTCCAGGGAGAGCACGCCCAACTCCCGTACGTACCGGCCCAGATAGTGCGGGAAGGTGCCGTACGCCCGCGGGTGCGGCTTGTCGCCCCGCAGGATGCCGTCCGAGCCGCCCGTGTGCACGGGGTGGCGCATGATGGCCCGGACGTTCTCCTCGTGGCCGACGTGCTGGAGGATCGTCGGGCCGAGCCGGTCCTCGACCAGCAGACGGCGGGCGGTGTGCCAGGGAGTCTCGCCGCGTGCGTCCGCGGACTGCCGGACCGTGCGGCCGACGTAGGGGGCGAGGCCGGGGTCGCTCACACCGGAGATCTCGATGGTGTCCCACTCGATGGGGACGCCGTGGCAGCCGTCCGCGCCGACGACCTCCATGTGGTGCCGGATCCGCTCGGCGGTCGCGTCGTCCCGCAGCCGGGCGAGGACCGCCTCCGGGCCGCCCTCGCTCGCCCAGCTGGGCAGCATCGCCACGAGCGTGGTGCAGCCCGGCGTGTAGGGATAGGTGTCCAGGCTGATGTCCGCGCCGCCGGCCAGCGCCTCGTCCAGCAGGGCCAGCAGTTGCGGGGCCCGCCCCTTGTTGACGCCGAAGTTCATGGTGGCGTGGGCGAGGTGCAGCGGGCAGCCCGCCTCGCGGGTGAGTGCGACCATCTCCTCGTACGCTTCCAGGGCGCCCGCCCCGTACGAGCGGTGGTGCGGGCAGTAGTAGCCGCCGTGCGCGGCCACCACCCGGCACAGTTCCGTCAGTTCGGAGTCCTTGGCGTACATCCCAGGTGTGTACGTCAGCCCGGACGACATGCCGACGGCGCCCTCCCGCAGGCCGTCGGCCACCAGCCGGCGCATCCGGTCCAGCTCCGCGGGCGTCGCCTCGCGGTCCTCCCAGCCGACCGCCAGCATGCGCACGGTGCCCTGCGGGATCAGGTACGCGGCGTTGACCGCGATGCCCTCGCCGTCGAAACCGTGGTCGAGCCGGTCCAGGTACTCGCCGACCGACCGCCAGCTGAAGTCGATGTCGTCGCCGTGGCCGTTCCAGCCGGTGATCGCCCTGCGGACCTCGGCCAGCGTGCGGTCGTCCACCGGCGCGTACGACAGGCCGTCCTGGCCGATGACCTCCAGGGTCACCCCCTGCGCGGCCTTCGCGCTGTGGTCCGGGTCGCGCAGCAGCGCCAGGTCGCTGTGCGCGTGCATGTCGATGAAACCGGGGGCGAGGACCAGGCCCTCGGCGTCCAGTTCCCGGCACGCGGTGGGGCGCTGGCAGCCCGCCGCCGCGGCCTCCTTGACGATCGAGACGATCCGGCCGCCGTCGACGACCACGTCGGCGCGGTACGAGGGCGCACCGGTGCCGTCGACGACGTCCGCGTCACGGATGACGAGATCCAACACGGCGGCCTCCTAGAAGAACGTGCGGACGTAGTCGACGACCGTGCCGTCCTGCTCCACCACGGGAATCAGCTCCCACTTGTCGAAGGACGTGCAGGGGTGGGACAGGCCCATGCCGAGCCAGTCGCCGACCCGCAGCTCCGCGTCGGGGGAGGTGCGCAGCCACGCGTGCTGGTCGGAGAGCCCGGTCACCTCGACGCCGCTCGCCGGGCGCTCGACGCCGTCGCGCCGCACCACCTGCGCCTCGGGCAGATCCAGGTCGTACGCCGCGTCCCGCTTGCCCGCGTTGGCGAAGGCCTGGTCGGCACTGGGCCGGGAGACCACCTGGGCCCACAGCCGGAAGGCCGGGTGCAGCGCGCCCTCCTCCGGGACACGGGTGAAGGGGGTCAGCTTGCGGTAGTGGCCGTCGTCGTGGGAGACGTACGCGCCGGACCGCAGCAGCTTCAGGACCGGCCGGGAGAGCGCGGGGATCTCCGCGAAGACGTCGGCGACCGCGTCGAACCAGGCGCTGCCGCCCGCGCTGACGACGATCTCCTCCAGACCCGCGAACCGGCCCGCCTTGTCGAAGTCCGCCGCCAGCGCGGTGAGCCGGCGCAGCCAGGCGTGCACACGCTCCGGGTCCGCCTGGGGCACCTCGCCCTCGTAACCCGCCACGCCCACCAGCCGCAGCGTCGTCGTCGCGGCCACCGCGTCGGCGACCGCCGCGCACTCGGCCTCCGTGCGGACGCCGGTGCGGGCGCCCTCGCCCGCGGCGAGCTCCACGACGACGTCCACGGGTCGGGCGGTGCCGCCCAGTGCCGCGTCCATCAGCTCCACACCGCGCACGGAGTCCACGTAACAGACGAAGCGGAAGTCCTCGTCCCGGGCGAGCTCGGCGGCGATCCAGCGCAGCGCCGCGTGGTCGACGAGCTCGTTCGCCAGGAAGATCCGGTCGATCCCGAACCGCCGTGCGACACGCACCTGGTGGGGGACCGCCAGCGTGATGCCCCACGCGCCGTGCTCGATCTGCTGCCAGAACAGCTGCGGGGCCATCGACGTCTTGCCGTGCGGCGCGAAGGCGAGGCCGTGCCGGGTGGCGTACGTCTCCATCAGGGCGAGATTGTGCTGGAGCCGCTCGGCGGAGAGCGCGAGGACCGGGGTGGTGAAGCCGTCCGTGAACAGGTTGCGGCGCTGGACGGCGAGCTCGCCGACGGTCAGTCCGTCGGCGTCCGGCGGGAGGCCCTTGAAGCGGTGGTCGACACGGTCCGCCGTGAGAGCGGCGAGCTGTGCTGCGGCGGTGTCGGCGCCCATGGGGCCTCCTTGATGAGGTGTGTTGCCCGCGCTCCGCTGATGCGTTGCGCAATGTGCAACGGTCATTGCGTATGTCGCTTACTGCTGTCTAACATCCCAGCCAACGCAGGGTCAACGGTGCCGTTGGCCGCGCGGCCCTGCCGTCGAACCCCCCGCCGCCCGCCCGAGGGGCGGAGGGGAGCGCGACGGCGGGACCTGGAGTGTCCACCACGCCGTGCCCGTGAGAGCAAGGAGCCTCAGCCATCGTGACCCCCAACGGACCCGCCGACACCGTGCCCCACGACGCCGCCGCCGGCCTCGGCGGCCCCGTCGACGTGGTCGCGCTCGGCGAGTCCATGGTCACCTTCCTGCCCTCCCGGCCGGGCCGCCTCGCCGACGTCCCGTCCTTCGAGCGGGGCATCGGTGGCGCCGAGTCCAACGTGGCGTGCGTGCTCGCCTGCGCCGGGCACACCGCGCGCTGGGTCGGCCGGGTCGGCGCGGACGGGTTCGGCGACCACCTCGTGGAGACCATCGCCGCGTACGGCGTCGACACCTCCGCCGTGCGTCGCGACCCCGAGCGCCCGACCGGCATCTACTTCCGCACCGCGGGCGACCGGGCGACCGACGCCCACGAAGTCGCCTACTACCGGGCCGGGTCCGCCGCTTCCGCGATGGCCGCCGACACCTTGGACCTCGACGCCGTCCGTGCCGGCCGCGTCCTGCATCTGTCCGGCATCACCGCCGCGCTGTCCGAGGACTGCCTCGGCCTGATGCGCGAACTCACCGCGCCTAGGCCCGGCCGTCCGCTCGTCTCCTTCGACGTCAACCACCGCCCTGGACTGTGGCGTGACGCCGCGGGCCCGCGGGTCCTGCTCGACCTGGCCCGCGGCGCCGACATCGTCTTCGTCGGCGAGGACGAGGCGCGGGAGGCCTGGGGACTGCACGGGGCGCGCGCCGTCCGCGACGCCCTGCCCGAGCCCGGCGTCCTGGTCGTCAAGCAGGGCGAGGCGGGGGCGACGGTGTTCGAGAAGACCGTCACCGACCGGGGGGACCGGTCCGGTCTCGCGGGCCGGGGCGAGGCGCTCGTCGGCGTCGGCGGGGACGAAGAGGGCGAAGGGGAAGGCCGCACCGGCCGCGGCGAGCGGTCCGGTCTCGCGGGCCGGGGCGAGGCGCTCGTCGGCGTCGGCGGGGACGAAGAGGGCGAAGGGGAAGGCCGCACCGGCCGCGGCGAGCGGTCCGGCCTCGCGGACCGGAGTGAGACGCTCGGCGGCGTTGAGGGGACCGGCGAAGGGGACGCCCGCGGCCGGGGGCAGGGCGTCGCCGCGTCCAGGCGTGGCGACGGCGCCGCCGACACCGCCACCTTCGTGCCGGCCCTGCACGTCGACGTCGTCGCCGCCGTCGGCGCCGGCGACGCCTTCGCCGCCGGCTTCCTCTCCGCCACCCTGCGCGGACTGCCCGTCCGCGACCGGCTCCGGCACGGCCACCTCATGGCCGCCGCCGCGCTCACCGTCCCCGGCGACCTCGCCACGCCGCCGTCCCGCGACCACGCCGACCGCCTGGCCGCTCTCGACGACGACGCGTGGGGGAGACTTCGACTCGGCCCCGGCTGGACGAAAGCCATCGGCCACGCCGCCGATCGAACCGTCGATCGGGCCGAGGAGGAGGTACGCACGCCATGAGTCAGACCGTCGACCGCGCGCTCAGCATTCTGCCGCTGCTCGCCGAGGGCCCCGCCGACCTCGGCCAGGTCGCCGACCGGCTCGGTGTGCACAAGTCCACCGCGCTGCGGCTGCTGCGCACCCTGCACGAGCACGGACTCGTCTACCGCCAGTCCGACCAGCGCTACCGGCTCGGTGCCCGCCTCTTCGCCCTCGCCCAGGAGGCCGTGGAGAACCTCGACGTGCGCGAGATCGCCCACCCCCACCTCGTACGCCTCAACGAACAGTGCGGACACACCGTCCACCTCGCCGTCTACGAGGAGAACGAGGTCCTCTACATCGACAAGGTGGAGAGCCGCTACCCCGTGCGCATGTACTCGCGCATCGGCAAGCCCGTCGCCATCACCGTCGCCGCGGTCGCCAAACTGCTGCTCGCCGACCTCCCCGAGGCCGAGCGGCGCGCTCTCGCCGACAAGCTCGACTACCCCATGTACACGGCCCGTTCGATCCCCAACGCGCCCGCCTTCCTCAAGGAGCTGGCGACGGTGCGCGAACAGGGCTGGGCCACCGACCTCGGTGGCCACGAGGAGTCCATCAACTGCGTCGCCGCCCCCATCCGCGGCGCGGACGGACGCGTCGCCGCCGCCATGTCGGTCTCCGCGCCCAATGTCGTCGTCACCGCCGACGAACTCCTCACCCTGCTCCCGCTGGTGCGCCGTACCGCCGACGCCATCAGCCGCGACTACTCGGGCAGGACCCCCGCGAAGGAAGCCCCCCAAGAAATGAGCACGGAATGACGGACAAGATCGCCCTCACCCCGAAGACGCACACCACCCCGCCCGCGAAGTTCTCGCACGGTGTGAAGAAGGGCAACATCCTCCAGGTCGCCGGCCAGGTCGGCTTCCTGCCCGCCGAGGAGGGCAAGCCCCCGACGCCCGCCGGTCCGACCCTGCGCGAGCAGACCCTCCAGACCCTCGCCAACGTCAAGGCGATCCTCGAAGAGGGCGGCGCGAGCTGGGACGACGCGATGATGATCCGCGTCTACCTCACGGACGTCGGCCACTTCGCCGAGATGAACGAGATCTACAACCAGTACTTCGAGGAGCAGGGCCTCACCGCGCCCCCCGCCGCCCGCACCACCGTCTACGTCGGACTGCCGGCCGGACTCCTCATCGAGATCGACGTGCTCGCCGTCCTCGGCTGACACGCACCCTCGCACCACCCGCACTCCCGCACGCCATCACGGCGCGGCGCCCCACACCCGTCATCCCCCGGGGCGCCGTGCCGCGATTCCCCCTGCCCGAAAGCACCATGCACTTACGAAACAGAGGCCCTCCATGGCGTCCCCCTTGTCCCTCTGGTCCTCGGTGCCGTCGCATCCGCTCGCGGCGCCGGCTCCAGCCACCCCTGAGACACCACCCCACACCGGCGGCCTGCTCCTCCTCCTCGACGGCACCGCCGGGCTGCTCACCGTCGCCGCCCTCGGCATCGCGCTGCTGCTGTTCCTCATCATCAAGACCAGGCTCCAGCCGTTCGTGGCCCTGCTCGCCGTCTCCATAGCCGTCGGCCTGGCCTCGGGACTGTCGGTCACCGAACTCTTCGGCACGGTCCAGCGGTCGACGGCCGTCTCCGTCATCGAGTCCGGCATGGGCGGCATCCTCGGCCATGTCGCCATCATCATCGGCCTGGGCACCATGCTCGGCGCCATCCTCGAAGTCAGCGGCGGCGCGGAGGTGTTGGCGTCCCGGCTGCTCAATCTCTTCGGCGAGAAGCGCGCACCGCTCGCCATGGGCCTGACCGGCCTGATCTTCGGCATCCCGGTCTTCTTCGACGTCGGCATCTTCGTCCTCGCGCCGATCGTGTATGCCGCCGCCAAGCGCTCCGGCAAGTCCATCCTGCTCTACTGCCTGCCGCTGCTCGCCGGCCTGTCCATGACCCACGCGTTCCTGCCCCCGCACCCCGGCCCGGTGGCCGCGGCCGGTCTGCTGCACGTCCAGCTCGGCTGGGTCATCCTCATGGGCATCGTCTGCGGCGTCCCCGCCGTCCTGGCCGCCTGGGTGTACTCCGCCTGGATCGGCAGGCGCCTGTTCGTCCCCGTGCCGCAGGACATGGTCGAGGCCGCGGCGGAGGCCAAGCAGGCGGTCGTCGAGGAGCAGCGCGCGTCGGGAGTGGAGCCCCAGGAGAAGCCGGTGCCGCTCGGCACGGTCCTCGGCATCATCGGTACGCCGCTGGTGCTGATCCTCGCGGCCACCTTCTCGTCGATCGCCCTGGACCCGTCCACCGTCCGCTCGGTCATCGAGTTCTTCGGCAGCCCGTTCGTGGCCCTCACGATCGCCCTGCTCCTCGCGTACTACCTGCTCGGCATCCGCCGCGGCTGGTCCCGCAAGTCCCTGGAGACGGTGTCGACTTCGTCCCTGAAGCCGGTCGGCAACATCCTGCTCGTGGTCGGCGCGGGCGGCATCTTCGGAGCCGTGCTGAAGGCGAGCGGCGTCGCCCAGGCGCTCTCCGACACCTTCAACGACGTCGGTCTCCCGGTGATCGTCCTGTCCTACCTGATCTCCGTGGTCCTGCGGGTGGCCCAGGGGTCGGCGACCGTCGCCATCGTCACGACCGCGGGCATCGTGGCCCCGCTGCTGACGGAGGGCCACCACTCCCAGGCCTTCGTCGCCCTGGTCATCATGGCGATCTCGGCGGGCTCCATCTTCGCCTCGCACGTCAACGACGGCGGGTTCTGGATGGTCGCCAAGTACTTCGGCATCAGTGAGCGCGACACGCTGAAGACGTGGACCGTGCTGGAGAGCGTGCTGTCCGTGGCGGGCTTCGCCGTGGCCGCCGCGGTCAGCCTGGTCGTGTAGGCGTCTGATAACGAAGTCGGGGCTGGCTGTGTGCGACACAGGATCGTCGACCATACTGCCCGCTGTGGAGCAGCGCATAGGTTCGAACAGCCAGCCCCCGGGCGCCGGATTCGACCCGGCCTTCGTCCCCGGACTCACCTCGCCCGCGGCCGCGGAGCCCGAGGACGCGGTGTCCGGCACCGCGGCCGAGGACGCCGCGGCCGACGACGGCGCGGTCGGGGAGACCTCGCCGAAGGCGGCGGAGTCCGGTGAGTCCGACGTCGAGGAGACCGCCTCCGACGCGACGGACGACGAGGACGACGCGGTCGACGCGGACCGCACGGACGACGAGGAGACCGCGGAGGCCGGCCCCCGGAAGGCGGCGGCCGACGGCTCCGCCGAGGACACGGACGCGGACGACGAGGCGGAAGGCGAAGGCGACAGGGCCGGGGCGGACGCGGAGGACGCGGCCGACCCCGACGGTCCCGTCTTCGAGGCCTCCGACCGCCGCGCCTCGATCACGGCCGACCACCGCGGCGTACGGCTGCGCCTGGACGACCAGGAGGCGGAGTTCCGCTGGGACGAGATCGGGGCCGTCGAGACGGAGTCCCCGCGCTTCGGCAAGCGGTTCACCGTCACCGTCCACACGCCTGACCGCCGCTGGTACCCGATCGAGATCGAGGCGACGGCCAGGTCGCGCTTCAAGGAGTGGGAGTCGCGGCTCGACGAGGTCCTGGACGCCTACTTCGAGGACGGCGAGGACGCCGAGGGCGACGCCGCGTGACGGATGCGGGGCACCGCGCCCCGGCTAGCTGCAGTACTGGTCGGCCTTCCCGATCGACCGGTACATGCAGTCGGCGTTCTCCAGGAGTTGCAGCACCGCGTCGCGGTTGCGTGCTGTCTCCCGCTCGATGACCTCGTCGGGCGGGTAGAAGCCGCCGCCTCCGGACGCCGGGTACATCTCGAAGGTGTAGCTGAAGATCTTCTGGGTGCCCCACAGGTAGTCGTCGATGGAGCCGTCCGTGATGTAGAGGTCGCTGGACTGCTCCGGTGTGTAGCCGTTGCTGGCGGCCATCTTCTCGCCGACGGTCCTGAAGGCGTTGTAGTCGTCCGCCGTCATCCCGGTCGTGGTGTTCGAGTACGTGTACCCGAACGGCCACAGCACCAGCTCGCTGTACGTGTGGAAGTCGATCCCGGCGGTGATCTGCTGCTTGCCGCCGACGACCCGGCCGCGGACGAAGTCGGCGACGACCTTCACCTCGGGTGCCGACTCGGCGGACGTGCCGCGATAGGTCTCGGACGACTTCGACCCCGAAGAGCCGCCGCAGCAGCCCCACTTGTAGTTCCAGTTGCGGTTCAGGTCGGTGCCGACGTACGAACTGCCGCTGTTGGGCTGGCGGTTCTTGCGCCACGAGCGGTAGGAGCCGGTGGCGATGTCGTACTCGCCGCCGTCGGGGTTGAGGTCGGGGACGATCCAGATCTCGCGGCTGTTCACCATGTTGGTGACGCGGGAGTCGGAGCCGTAGCCCGCGCCGAGTTCGCGGAGCAGGTACAGCGCCATCTCGACGGTCAGGTGCTCGCGGGCGTGCTGGTGGAAGGTGAAGAGGACCTCGGGCTCGTTCTCGTCGGTGGCCACGTTGTCGCTGACCTTGATGGCGACGATGTCCCGGCCCTGGTAGGACTTGCCGATCACCCGCTTGCTCATGATGTTCGGGTACGCGGCGAGGCGCTGGTCGATCTCCGTGTTCATCTCGGCGTAGTTGTGGTACTTCGAGTCCGCCGACGGGAAGTCGAAGAGCCGGACGTCACCGGCGCCGCCCGACCGGTCCGGCGCCGAGCCCAGCGGCGAGACGTCGTAGCCGAGCGCGCGCAGTTTCCTGATCTGGTCCGCGCGGCCCGAGACGACGACGGTCTCCTCGTCGGCCTCGTCCACGGTGACACCGGTCCGCTGGATGGCCGTGCGGGTCACCGGTGTGGTGCCCTGATGGATCTCGTACTGGCGGACGTCGTCGGCGGAGGGGGCGTGGGCTCCCGCTCCGCTCGCGGTGGCGTCGGTGACGGTGGCGGTGAGAGGGGCCGCGAGGGCGAGGGCCGCGAGGACGGCGAGGGCGGCGGTGCGCCGGCCGCCTCTCCTCGACCCGGTCGCGCCGCTGCCGCGTATGCGAAGTCGCATGAAGTCTCCTTGTGTCTCCAGGAATTCCGGGATCTCCGGAATGTGGGGAGTGGAGCGGGGGGTGGTTCATGGCGACGTGCCTGGTGCGGGTGCGGCGCTCATGGTGCGACCGTGGCATGAGCAGGTCAAGCGATGACAAAGCGGTGATGGCGGGAATCGGCCGAAATTCAGCCCGGTGGCGTACGCGGTCCGCACCGGGCGCGGCGCCGTGCCCGGTGTGCGGACGGGTGGATGCGCCAGGTCCGGGCACGGCCCGGGCACGCCCGCCCCGGCCGGGGGTCGTGTGCCCGACGGGTGCACATCGCGTGGCGATCGGCGTACGCGCCCTTGTGCCACCACCGCGCTTTACGCTTTCTTGACCGCATGACGGAGACCACCGGGAAGTCCGAGAAGCCGGCGTCAGGGGAGACCGACTCCCGCCCCCGCAAGTCCAGTTGGAGGTACATCGGGCCCGGGATCGTCGTCGCCGCGACCGGCGTCGGCGCCGGCGACCTCGTCGCCACCCTCATCGCGGGCAGCAACTTCGGCTACACGCTGCTGTGGGCCGCCGTCATCGGCTGCCTGGTCAAGATCTCCCTGGCCGAGGCGGCGGGCCGCTGGCACCTGTCCACCGGCCGCACCCTCTTCGACGGCTGGGCGAGCCTCGGCCGCTGGACGACGTACTTCTTCGTCGTCTACGCGGTCGTCTGGGGCTTCGTCTACGGCGCGGCCGCGATGTCGTCGAGCGCGCTGCCGCTGCAGGCCCTGTTCCCCGGCGTCTTCCCGGACGACTGGTCCATCAAGCCGTGGGCCGTCCTGTGCGGGCTCGTCGGCCTGGTCTTCGTCTGGTTCAACCGGTACGAGGTCTTCGAGAAGGTCATGACGGTGCTGGTCGGCGTGATGTTCGTCGTCACCGTCTACCTCGCGGTCCGCGTCACACCGAACCTCGGCGACGCCCTCGCGGGACTCCTCCCCGTACTGCCCGACGAGAAGGACTCGGTCCTCAACACGCTCGGCCTGATCGGCGGGGTCGGCGGCACGATCACCCTGGCCGCGTACGGCTACTGGGTCAACGCCAAGGGCTGGACGAACACCGGCTGGATGAAGGTGATGCGCCTCGACAACCGGGTCGCCTACATCACCACCGGCATCTTCGTCGTCGCGATGCTCTTCGTCGGCGCGGAGCTGCTGCACTCGGCGAACGTGGCCATCGCCAGTGGCGACCAGGGGCTGATCCAGCTCGGCGACATCCTGGAGGAGGAGTACGGCACGGCGACCGCGAAGTTCTTCCTGATCGGCTTCTTCGCGACCTCCTTCACCTCGCTCATCGGCGTCTGGCACGGCGTGAGTCTGATGTTCGCGGACTTCGTGGCGCGCTACCGGACCCGGGAGCAGGTCACGGGCGAGGAGGTCGCGGCCGGCGGGCGCGAGAAGTCCTGGCCCTTCCGCGCCTACCTGCTCTGGCTGACCTTCCCTCCGATCGTGCTCCTCTTCCAGGGCGAACCCTTCCGGCTCGTCATCCTGTACGGCGTCCTGGGCGCGGCCTTCCTCCCCTTCCTCGCCCTCACCCTGATCTGGCTCCTGAACTCCTCCCGCACGCCCCGCGAATGGCGCAACGGCCCGCTGAGCAACGCCATGCTGGCGATCGCCGGGCTGCTCTTCCTGGTCCTGTGCGTCAAGCAGGTCTGGGACCAGCCGTGGTCGGACTTCTTCTGAGGGGCCGTGCGGGTCAGCTGTCGCCCGCATGGCGCAGCGCCTCGCCGAGCCGGTCCTGCCTCATGCGCTTCCCCCAGCGGTTGTCGCCCGTCCTCACTTCATCGATGCGCTGGACCCCCGGAAATGTTTCACCCCGCTCGCCGTGCGGCGGCAGGGTGAGCGTGCTTCAGCGACTCGCCGCATCTGCCAGTCACTGCTCCGGACCCGCTGTCCTCCACGCCCGACGGAAACATCCAGTAACTTCACTCGTGCGTACGAGAGTTACTGTGGCAAACGTGACGGGGGTTGCGGTATGGCGGGGAGTCGGCCGGGGGACTGGCATGTCCTGGATCTGGACAAGGACCCCACTCCCGGTGATCCGGACCGTGTGCGTCACCTGGCGAAGAGTTTGCTGGACTTCGCGGACGATGTCTCGGAGGCGTTGCGGTCGGTCAAGGGGATGGCGGACGAGGACGCTGTTCTGAAGTGGGCGGGGAAGTCGGCGAAGGCGTTCGGGGACGAGTTCTCGGGTGTGCCGAAGCAGCTGAAGAAGCTGAAGAAGTCCTACGAGATGGCCGGGGATGCGCTGGCGGCGTACTGGCCGGAGCTGGAGCGCGCGCAGGCGCTGGCGGACAAGGCCCTCGCCAAGGGCCGTGAGGCGCAGTCCGACCTGTCCTCGGCCAAGTCCCGGCTGTCGTCGGCTGATTCGTGGGTGTCGCGGGCGAACAAGGAAGCGGACAAGTACAAGGACGATCCGACGGGGAGTAAGGACAAGGAGAAGCCGGACGAGGCGAAGGTGCGTGCGGCGACGCGGGATGCGCAGCATGCGAAGTCGGCGCGGACGTCGGCGCAGTCGGATGTGACGAGTGCGAACGGTGCGTTGGACGCGGCGAAGAAGATGGCCGAGGACGCGCGGAAGATGCGCGAGGAAGCGGCCCGTACGGCGAAGACGAAAATCGGTGAGGCGTCGGACGCGGGGATCCACAACCGTAAGTGGTGGGAGGAGGTCGGGGACTGGTTCTCCGACAACTGGGACACCATCGTCGCGGTCTGCAAGGTGGTCGTGGCGGTGGTGGGGATCATCGCGATGATCATCGGTGGGCCGATCCTCGGCGCGATCGTGCTGATCGCCGCTCTCGTCGTCCTCGCCGACACCCTCAACAAATATCGCAAGGGCCAAGCGTCGTTGTGGGACGTGGCGTTCGCGGCGCTGGACTGCATACCCGGCGGCAAGGGAATCACCACCCTCGGGGGGTTGGCGAAGGGACTGAAGGCCTTCGGCAAGACCGGCCTGAAGGGCATGGCCCTGGGGCTCAAGGGCCTCGCCAGAGGCGCCCGTTCCGGCGCGCGGCAGATGAAGACGCTCTTCACCCGTGGTGACCCGATCGACGTGGCGACCGGCCAGATGGTCATGTCGGCCCGCGACGTGCTCCTGCCGGGGATCCTGCCGCTCGCCGTGGAACGCCACCACCGCACCGGTGCCCGCTCGGGCCGCTGGTTCGGGCCCAGCTGGATCTCCACCCTCGATCAGCGCCTGCTGCTCGACGCCGACGGGGTGCGGTTCGTCGCCGACGACGGGATGGTGCTGATCTATCCCGTGCCCGAGCCCGGTCTGGACGTCCTGCCGGTCGAAGGCCCACGCTGGCCGCTGGAGTGGACCGACGGCGCGGACGGCCGTATGACCGTCCGACAGCCCCAGACCGGCCGCAGCCTGCACTTCCGGGCGCAGCCCGGCTCCACCGGGGCCGAACTCCTCCTCGACGCCGTCACCGACCGGCACGACAACACGCTGCGCGTCACCTACACCCCCGACGGCCTGCCCGAGACGATCACCCACCAGGGCGGTTATCGCGTCGGCGTGACCACCGAGTCGGGCCGCGTCACCGCCATGAGCCTGCTCAGCGCTCCCGGGCAGCCGGTCCTCGTGCGCTACGCGTACGACGAGCGCGGCAACCTGTCGGAGGTCCACGACTCCTCGGGGCTTCCCCTGAGGTTCTCCTACGACGACCGGCGTCGTGTCACCCGCTGGGAGGACCGCAACGGCACCTGGTACGGCTACACGTACGACGCGCAGGGGCGATGCGTGCATGCGGGCGGTACGGACGGAATCCTCGACTACACCTACGCGTACGACGAGAACGCCCGCACCACCACCGTACGGAACTCGCTGGGCCACGCCACGCTCTACACCTTCAGCGACACCCTCCAGCTCCTGACCGAGACCGACGCGCTCGGACACACGACCACCCGCACCTGGGACCGGTACGACCGGCTGCGCTCCATCACGGATCCGCTGGGCCGCACCACCCGGTACCACTACGACGAGCACGGCCGGAACACCGAGGTCGAGTACCCCGAGGGCGCCACCGCGACGCTCGCCTACGACGGTCTCGGCCTGCCGGTGCACGCCACCGACCCGGACGGGGCGCAGGCCTTCCACACCTACGGAGACCGCGGCGATCTGGTGGCGACCGCCGACCCGGGCGGTGCCGTCACCCGGCACCGCTACGGCGACGACGGCGGTCTCGTCGAGACCGTCGACGCCCTCGGCGGTGTCCGGCGCATCGAGCGCGACGGGGCCGGTCTGCCGCGCCGAGTGACGGACACGGCCGGCGCGGTGTCGTCCTGCGTCCGGGACGTCTTCGGCCGCATCGTCGAGAGCACGGACCCCGTCGGCGGTGTCACCCGCTTCGGCTGGACCCCTGAGGGGCGGCTGGCCTGGCGCACCAAGCCGAGCGGGGCCACGGAGCACTGGCGCTACGACGGCGAGGGCAACGTCCTGGAGCACCGCGACGCGGCGGGCGGCTCCACGCGGTGGACCTACGGCCCCTTCGACCTCGTCAGGACGCGCACGACCGCGGACGGTTCGGTCCTGACGTTCGCCTACGACAGCGAACTCAGGCTGTCGAGCGTGGTGAACGCCGACGGCGCGGTGTGGTCGTACGGGTACGACCCGGTGGGCAACACGGTGGCCGAGGAGGACTTCAACGGCCGTCGGATCGCCTACCGTCACGACGCGGCGCGACAGCTCGTCGAGCGGAGCGAGGGACCGGACCACACGGTCCACTACGAGCGGGACACCGCGGGCAACGTCGTCACGCGGCGCAGCGACGACGAGACGGCCGTCTTCTCCTACACCCCGGCCGGACGCATGACCCGCGTGGCCAACGCGCACGCGGAGGTGGAGTTCGCCTACGACGCCGCAGGTCAGCTGATCGCGGAGACCTGCAACGGGCGCACGGTGTCCAGCAGCTACGACGAACTGGGCCGGCGCACGCGGCGGACCACCCCCGAGGGCGTCGTCAGCCGCTGGGAGTACGACCCGGGACACCGGCCCGCCGCTCTGCACATCGGCCCGCAGTCCCTGCGCTTCGCCTATGACGCGGCGGGCCGCGAGACCGGCCGTGACCTCGGCGCGTCCCGGGTGCTCACCCAGAGCTGGGACGAGGACTTCCGGCTGACGGAGCAGACGCTGGTCGCCGCCGCGGACCGACATGTGCAGGAGAGGCGCCGCTACACCTACCGTCCCGACGGGATACCCACCGGCGTCGACGCGTCGGCGGACGGGGCCCGCCGCTACGAACTGGATCCCGCGGGACGCGTCACCGGCGTCGACGCGACGGGATGGACGGAGCGGTACGCGTACGACGCGGCCGGGAACATGAGCGAGGCGACGGCGGCGAGTTCCGGCGAGGACGCGGACGCCGCCGGCACACGGCTGCGGCGCTCCGGCCGGATCCGCTACACGTACGACGCGTACGGGCGGGTCGTGCGCAGGACCGTGCGGTTGCTGTCCGGGGGGAGCCGGACCTGGAGCTACACCTGGGACACACTCGGACGGCTGCTCACGGCAGGCACGCCCGAGGGCGACACGTGGCGGTACGCCTACGACCCGCTGGGGCGCCGGATCTCCAAGCGGCTCGTCGACGACGGCGGGCGGACGCGGAGCGAGACGGTCTTCGTCTGGGACGGCGACAGCCTCGCCGAGCGGACGCACCGTGCGGTGCCCGGCTCCGGTCGGCACGTGACGACGTGGGAGTTCTCGCCCGCGCCGGTTCCGCGCCCCCTCGCGCAGGTCGACAGGACCGAACCGGACGGCCTCTCGCAGGACGAGGTCGACGTGCGGTTCCGCGCCATCGTGACCGATCTGGTCGGGGCGCCCAGCGAACTGGTCGACGCCGAGGGGCGGGTCACCTGGCGGCGCCGGGCCACGGTCTGGGGTGCCGGACAGCCCACGGCCACCGACGACGTCGACTGCCCGGTCAGGTTCCCGGGCCAGTACCACGACCCCGAGACCGGGCTCGACTACAACCGGCACCGCTACTACGACTCGACGACGGGGCGGTATCTGACCCCGGACCCCTTGGGTCTCGACCCGGCGCCCAACGACTACGCCTACACGGACAATCCGCTCGTGTGGAGCGACCCGCTGGGACTCGCCCCCTGCGGGCCGGCGATCATCAACCACTTCCGTGGCGCCTCGCAGCGCGTCCCGGGCGGACAGCTCGGTCCGGCGGTGAGCGTCCGACAGCTGCGGATGGCGCTCGGCCGGCGGGGGATGTCCGTCGAGCACTACGACATCGTGCACGTCCCCCAGATCGACGGGCCCCTGGGTCCGGCCTACGGGAACAGTCCCCACACCGCGGACGGCTTCCCCATGCTGGGACCGCGCGGACGTCCCGTGATCGAGATCTCCGACCTCGGTCTGAGCAGCATGGACGAGGCGGTCAGTACAGTCTTCCACGAGACCATGCACCACCATCAGCAGGCGGCTCGTCGAGGGATGCAGGACGCCCACAACGAGAGGGCGTACATCACCACGCCCGGTGACGAGGAAATGGCGGAGCTGTACGGGCAGCAGATGCTCGAACGGTTCCGCGCCCGAGGCGGCTGAGTGAACGAGGAAGCAGGCATGCGAGAGTTCGACGCGGACCAGGTCAGGGAACTGGTGGCGGGCCCGAAGTTCTACGAGGACCAGTCGGAGCGGGTCTGTCCCGCCTGCGGGCACTCAGCGGTGCGCACCTACGTGTACCGCAGTCACATCCGCGTGCGCCCCTCACTGATCAGCTACATGTGGTGCGCCCACTGCCGGCGCTTCAAGGGGTGGACCGGACCCGACCTCGGGACCTTCGACTTCACCGACCCGATGGAGAAGCTGTCGACGGACGAACGTGCCGCCATGGCGAAGGACTTCGGCGGCTTCTTCCGGAACCTGGACAGGCTGTGGGACTCCGGCGAGCTGCCCCAGCGGTTCTCGTGAGGCGGCGCACCGCCGCTCGTGGGGCCGTCGCGGCCCGGCCGGGGCGGTAGGGGCCGCGGCACGGTCCGTCGCCCCCGGACGCGGCCCGGCCCCGGCTGCCGTGCAGCCGGGGCCGGACCTTCGTCGTGCTGACGGGGAGGGGTCAGCCGAGCGCGTGCACGTGCGGTCCCACCGCGTTCGACCAGGCGTTGCCCGCCGACGCGTCCCAGTTCGTCGACCAGGTCATCGCGCCGCGCAGACCCGGGTACGTTTTGGAGGGCTTGAAGGAGCCGCAGTTGGTCCCCTTGGCCAGGCAGTCGAGGGCGTTGTTCACGATCGTCGGGGAGACGTAGCCGCTGCCCGCGCCGCTGGTGGAGGCGGGGAGGCCGAGACCCACCTGCGACGGGGCGAGGCCGCCCTCCAGCTGGATGCAGGCGAGGGCCGTCAGGAAGTCGACCGAACCCTGCGAGTACACCTTGCCGTCGCAGCCGAGCATCGAGCCGCTGTTGTAGTACTGCATGTTGACGACGGTGAGGATGTCCTTGATGTTCAGGGCCGTCTGGAAGTAGGAGTTCGACGTGGACTGCATGTCGATCGTCTGCGGGGCCATCGTGATGACGAGGGACGAGCCCGCCTTCGAGGACAGGGAGCGCAGCGCCTGCGTCATGTAGGTCGCGTTGAGACCGTTCTCCAGGTCGATGTCGACGCCGTCGAAGCCGTACGTCTGCATCAGGGAGTAGACGGAGTTGGCGAAGTTCGTCGCGGACGCGGAGTCGCTCACCGACACGGTGCCGTTCTGGCCGCCGATGGAGATGATGACCTTCTTGCCCGCGGCCTGCTTGGCCTTGATGTCCGCCTTGAACTGGTCGACGGTGTAGCCGCCGAGCCCGGCCGAGTCGAGGCTGAAGCTCACCGCGCCCGGCGTACCGGTCGCGTCGGCGAAGGCCACGGCGATGATGTCGTACTGCGACTGGACGTCGGAGATCTTCTGGACCTTGGCGCCGTTGTTGAAGTTCTGCCAGTAGCCCGTCACCGCGTGTGCCGGTACGGCGCCGCCACCACCGCCGCCCGAGGAGGCGTTCGTGGTGCCGGTGACGGCCGACGACTTGACCGACTCACCGGCCGAGTTCGTGGCGGTGACCTGGAAGGAGTACGAGGTGGAGGCGGCGAGTCCGGAGACGGTCGCGGAGGTGCCCGTCACCGACTGGACCTTCGTGCCGCCCTGGTAGACGTTGTAGCCCGTGGCGCCCGAGACCGTGTTCCAGGCGAGCGAGACGGACGAGGAGGTCGTGGACGAGACGGCCAGACCGCCGGGGGCCGCGGGGACGGTCGGGGCCGGGTCGCCGCCACCGCCTCCGTCGGGTCCGAACACCGACAGGTCGTCCGCGTAGTACGCGGCCTGTCCGTACCAGCCGTGCGTGTAGACGGTCACCGAGGTCGTCGACGAACCGGTGGTGAACGTCGTCGTCAGCTGCTTCCAGGACGAGGAGTCGGGCGTCCACGTCGACACGTCGGTGGTCCCGGTGCCGGTCGCGCCGAGGTAGGTGTAGCCGCCCTGGACCCACGCGCTCAGCGTGTACGTCGAGTTGGGCTTGACCGCGACGGTCTGGGTGCACTTGGCGTTGTCCTGACCGGCGGGCGTGGCCTTCAGGGCCGCCGAGCCGCCGTGCACCGGTGAGGAGACGGTCGTGCCGCTGCCCGCGGAGCACGTCCAGTTGCCGAGGCCCGACTCGTAGCCGCCGTTCTTGGCGTTGTTGACGTCGGCGGCCGCGGCGTCGGTGGCCAGGCCGGTGAGGGTGAGGGCAGACGCGGCGAGCGCGGCGGAGAGGAGCCCCGCCCAGACGCGTCTGCGTCCGGGCATGCCTGATACGCGGTCCACTGGGACCTCCGTGAGGGGAAGGGGAGGGAAGGGGGGAAGAAGGGGAGGCGTACGGGGAGGTGCGGAACGATGGCCACCGTTGGGTGTACAAGTTGGTCCAGACCAATTCGGTTGTCAAGACCTCCGGAGTCCGCGAACTCTTCAACGGGTCCGCCGGAGAGTGGAGTTGTGGCATATTCGGATCACTCTCCGTTGATCACGCCCCCACCTTCGGTGAGTTGATCTCGCGAAGTCGGTGTTGAGCGGGGCATGCCGTGGATATGGTGCTGATGCAAGAGGACGTCACAGTGACGATCTGTGGCCATCTGTGACGTTCCATGGCGATAAAGGGGCGATCTGAGGCGGTGGTTGACCACCCCGCCGCAGCGAACGGGGTGTGTGCAGCGTGCCGACCGCGATAGCCGTCACCAGTCCCGACCTGGTGCTTCCGCCGCACGACCGGCAGACCCCGCCCGCGGTCGTCCATCCGCTCGACACCCTCGAAAGCTCCCTCACCGCCCTGCACGCCCTCGTCGAGCAGCACGGGTACGTCATCGCGCTGCACTCGTCCTCCGTCGAGGACTCCGTCGTCCAGCGGCTGCACACCGCCCGCTCCGTCCTGGAGAGCGATCGCGTCGCGCTGCTCGCCGTCGACCTGCCACCGCTCGGACTCGCCCTGCTGGCACAGCAGTTGAGACAGCTCTCGGTCTGCGACTTCAGCCCCGGAGTACTCGCCTCCGCGGCCCGCCTGCTCGCGCACTACATCTACGCCGGAGCCCTGCTCGGCTCGGTCGCCAAGCTCGACCGGGTCCCGGTGTCGCTGAAGTCGCACGCCAAGTCCTGGGTCCCGGGCGCCCAGTTCGCCGTACTGGCCAACCCGCGGCCCGAACTCGTCAGGGTCGGCCAGGAGGAGCTCCCCGGGCCGGAGTTCGGCACCCGCATGCACGTCGCCGCCGGCCAGCCGCCCTCCGACTGGGTCACCGCGACCCTCGCGCCCGGCTGGCGCGTGCAGGGCGTCGCGACCGTCCCGCTGCCGCAGGAATCGGCCCGATGGTGGGGCACGTCACGGCTCACCGAGTTCGCCGCCGGACTGTACGACGTCTCCGTGCTCTACCAGCTCGTGTCGTCGGTCCGGCGCGACGAGTGCCACTGGTGCGGCCTCGAACTCATCGGTGACCGCTGCGGGTTCTGCGCCGCGCCCCTGCCGCCACCACCCGCACAGGAGCTTCCGGCCACCGCCGTCCGGGCAGCATCCTCCGTACGCGCCCTGCCCCGGGGTGCCACCTAGGCACACGCGTACCAGCACGACCGATCGACCCCGCCGTCCCCCGCAGATCGAGGTTGTCCGGATCATGCTCCATCACCGAGGTGAGATGTAGTGAACTCGCGCCAGCGCCGCGGCGTCATTCTGCTGGTCCTCTCGGCCCTGTGCGCCCTCGGCGCCTTCGCCGGAGTGCTCTCGGTGATCCGCGACGTGAACTCCAAGGTCGGACCGGAGGTGGCGGCGTACCGCCTCAAGGGCGACATCGCGCCCTACAAGGAGCTGACGGCCGACCAGTTCCAGAAGATCTCCATGCCCGAGCGCTGGCTGTCGTCCACCGCCGTCACCAGCCTCTCCCAGATCCGCGGCAAGATCGCGGTGACCCGGCTGGAGAAGGGCTCGCTGCTCCAGACCGACATGATCGTGGACCGGCCCGCGCTCGACGCGGGCCAGCAGGAGATCGCCATCATGATCGACGCGTCGACCGGGGTCGCCGGCAAGATCAACCCCGGCTCGCGGGTCAACATCTACGCCACCTTCAAGGCCGAGAACGACAAGGGCACCGACCAGTCCAAGGTCATCGTCGAGAACGCCCGCGTCATCGACGTCGGCAAGCTCACCGCGCTCGACCCCGGCCAGTCCAGCTCCGACCGCCGCAACAGCGCCAACCAGGCCGTCCCGATCACCTTCGCGCTCGACACGGCCGACGCCCAACGCGTGGCGTACGCCGAGTCGTTCGCGGAACACGTACGTCTCGCCCTGGTCGCCGGCGGCTCCGACGCGTCCGTCGCGCCCGGCGACCGCACGTACACCCTCAACGAGGACAAGTAGGAGGCGCGCATGAGGACCGTCCCCGGGGGGCTTCGCCGATGACCATCCGCATCCTCCCCGCCGTCGGCGACATCGACTCGGCCCGGGCGCTCACTACCCTGCTCAGCCAGCTCGCCGACGCCGAACCGGCCCCTCCCGTCCCCGACTCCACGGCCCTCCTCGACACCCTCGCCCGCCTCGCCGCGGAGTCCCTCGACGAGCTGCCCGAAGTGGTGCTGGTCCACGAACGCATCGGCCCCGTCCCGGCGCTGGAGCTGATCCGCGACCTGGTGATGCGCTTCCCGGCCGTCGGCGTCGTCCTCATCACCGCCGACAACAGCACCGCCGTACTGACCGCCGCCATGGACTCCGGCGCCCGCGGCATCATCGGCCTGCCCCTCGGCTACGACGCCCTCGCCGAACGCGTCCAGGCGGCCGCCACCTGGTCCGCCGGCATGCGCCGCCACCTGCACAGCGGAACCCCCGAGCTGTACACCGGCCCCGGCGGCACCGTCCTCACGGTGACCGGGGCCAAGGGCGGCGTCGGCGCCACCGTCACGGCCGTCCAGCTCGCCCTGGCGGCGCGCGCGTCCGGCCGCACCGTCGCCCTGCTCGACCTGGACCTCCAGTCCGGCGACGTGGCGTCCTACCTGGACGTGCAGTTCCGCAGGTCGGTGGCCGACCTGGCGGGCATCAGCGACATCAGCCACCGCGTCCTCCAGGACGCCGTGTACACCCACGACAGCGGCATCGGCCTGCTGCTGGCCCCCGCGGAGGGCGAACGCGGCGAAGAGGTCACCGACCGGGTCACCCGCCAGGTCCTCGGCACCCTGCGCTCCCGCCACGACGTGGTGGTCGTCGACTGCGGCTCCCAGATGAACGCCGCCACCGCGGCGGCCGTGGAGATGGCCGACCAGGCGCTGCTCCTCGTCACCCCCGACGTCGTCGCCGTACGGGCCGCCAAGCGCATGGTCCGCATGTGGGACCGCCTGCAGATCCGCAAGGCCGAGGAGACCACCACGGTCGTCAACCGGCACACCCGCGCCACGGAGATCCAGCCCTCCCTCGTCGAACGCGTCACCGGCACCAGGGTCGCCCGGACCGCGGTCCCCGCCGCCTTCAAGGAACTCCAGTCCGTCGTCGACGCCGGCCGGCTCCAGGACCTCGACAGCCGCTCCACCGTGAAGCAGGCCCTCTGGACGCTCGCCGGCGAGCTGGGCCTGGTCGCCGCGCAGGAAGGCGGGGGAGGAGGCCGGCGCCGCAAGGCGCCCGCGGACCGCGGCGCGCTGACGCTGCGGCGCCGGGGCGGCGACCGGGGCGCGGTCACCCTCGAATTCGCCGGGATGTTCCCGCTGCTGCTCGTCGTCATGACGATCCTGTGGCAGTGCGTGCTGTACGGCTACTCGTACTCCCTGGCCGGGAACGCCGCCGACGAGGCGGCCCGCGCGGCGACGGCGGCGTACGCGGTCGACGGGGACTACGCGGGCGCCTGCGACGCGGCGGGCGGCAAGCATCTGCCCGGCGCCTGGAAGGACGCCGACATCGCCTGCACCCCCGCGGGCCCCGTCATGAAGGCCGACGTCGAGGTCGACGTGCCGCTGTTCTTCCCTGGCTTCGACGCGGGCTGGCACGTGAGCGGCAGCGCGGGCGCGGCACTGGAGGGGGACGACGGATGAGCCCACCCGCAGCGCGCCGCCGCTGGGACGACCGGGGCGTCTCCATCCTGGAGTTCACCGGGTTCCTGCCCATCCTGCTCCTCATCGGCATGGCCGCCATCCAGCTCGGCCTCGTCGGCTACGGCGTCAACCAGGCCGGCTCGGGAGCGCGCGCCGCGGCCCGGGCCGCCTCGCAGCACGACGGGGACGGAGTGGCCGCGGGGAACGCCGCCGTCAGCGGATGGCTGGAACCCTCCGTGCCCCAGCCGGCCAAGGGCGCCGACACCACGACCGCCACCGTCACCGTCCACGTCCCCTCCGTCATCCCCTTCCTCGGCGGCTGGGACGTGACCCGTCACGCCACCATGCCCACCGACGATTGACCGGGAGGAGCCGCACCCATGAGCCTGCGATCCCGCATCGCCGCCCCCGACGAGGGGGGACCAGGGCGTGAGGACGGACACCTCGTCGCCGTCTACCGCGCCAAGCTCCTCGAAGAGACCGACCTCGCCGAGATGTCGAGCCTCGCGGCGGCCGAGCGCCGGGTACGCCTGGAACGCGTACTGGGCCACATCATCAGCCGTGAGGGCCCGGTGCTCTCCTCCGCGGAACGCTCCCAGCTGATCCGCCGCGTGGTGGACGAGGCCCTCGGACTCGGCGTCCTCGAACCACTGCTGGCCGACGCGTCGATCACCGAGATCATGGTCAACGGACCGGACTCGATCTTCGTGGAGCGCGCCGGCCGCGTCGAGCAGCTCCCCCTGCGCTTCGCCTCCGACGAACAGCTCATGCAGACCATCGAACGCATCGTCTCCACGGTCAACCGGCGCGTGGACGAGTCGAACCCGATGGTCGACGCCCGCCTCCCCACCGGCGAACGCGTCAACGTCATCATCCCGCCGCTCGCCCTCACCGGCCCGACCCTCACGATCCGCCGCTTCCCGCGCGCCTACACCCTCCCGGAACTCATCGGGCTCGGCTCGCTCGACGAACAGATGCTCATGCTGCTCGCGGCCTTCGTGCGGGCCCGCTTCAACGTCATCGTCAGCGGCGGCACGGGCAGCGGGAAGACCACCCTGCTGAACGCCCTCTCCGGGCTCATCCCGTCGCACGAACGCATCATCACCATCGAGGACTCGGCCGAGCTCCAGCTCCAGCAGGAGCACGTCATCCGGCTGGAGTCCCGCCCCCCGAACGTGGAGGGCAAGGGCCAGATCACCATCCGCGACCTGGTCCGCAACTCCCTGCGCATGCGCCCCGACCGCATCATCGTCGGCGAGGTCCGCGGCGGCGAGACCCTCGACATGCTCCAGGCCATGTCCACGGGCCACGACGGCTCACTCGCCACCGTCCACGCCAACTCGGCCGAGGACGCCCTCATGCGCCTGCAGACCCTCGGCTCGATGTCCGAGGTGCAGATCCCCTTCGAGGCCCTGAAGGACCAGATCAACTCCGCCGTCGACGTCGTCGTCCAGCTCACCCGGCACGCCGACGGCTCCCGCAAGGTCACCGAGATCGCCCTGCTCATCTCCCACGGCCGCGAACAGTTCCGCGTCACCCCGGTGACCCGCTTCGTGCCGCGCCCCGCCGGACCCGACCGTGTCGTCCACGGCCACTTCGAACACCTCCCCCTGCCGCGCGTCGTCGCGGAGAAGCTGTACGTCGCCAACGAGCCGCTGCCGCCCGCCTTCGGCGTCACCGAGGCCATCGACGTGCTCAACACCAGGCAGGCCATCGGATGACGCCCACGACCGAGAGACACCCGACAGGCCGCCGGACGCCGTCCACGACCGGGAAGCACCCGACAGACCGTCGGACGCCGCGCACGACCGGGAAGCACCCGACAGACCGTCGGACGCCGCCCACGACCGGGAAGCACCGGGCAGACCGTCGGACGCCGTCCACGACCGGGAAGCACCCGACAGACCGTCGGACGCCGCCCACGACCGGGAAGCACCGGGCAGATCACCGCAAGCCGTCCACGACCGAGAGGAGCGAGTCGTGAACAACCCCGCCCTCCTCGCCCTCGGCGCGACCGTGCTGTGCGGCACCCTCGCCGTCGCGGGCGTCCACACGTTCGCCTCAGGCCGCGCCCAGCGCCAGGCACTCGTCGACCGGCTCTCCGGCGGCGGCCCGCTGCGCACCGCGGCAGGCCGGGTACGCCGCTTCGCGGGCATCGACCGCCGGCTGCGCCGCACCCGCCTCGGCCGCACGATCCACCTGCGCCTGTCCGCGACCGGACTCGACCTGACGGCAGGGGAGTTCTTCACCTACGTCACCGCCGTCGTCGTCGCCCTCTGGCTGATCGCGGCCGCCACCCTCGCCCCCTTCTTCGGCCCGATCGCCGCGCTCGTGGGCATCTGGAGCGCCGCCATCTTCCTCAACTGGCAACGCCAGAAACGCATCGAGGCCTTCATCAACCAACTGCCCGACGTGGCCCGCCTGCTGGCGAACGCGACCGCTGCCGGACTCGCCCTGCGCACCGCCCTCGCCATGGCGGCCGAGGAACTGGAGGCCCCGGCCGGCGAGGAACTCGCCCACGTCGCACACCAGCTGACGCTGGGCAGGACCGTCGACGACGCCCTCGCCGAGCTCTCCGAACGCCTCCCCTCCCGTGAGCTGATCGTCCTCGTCACCACCCTCGTCCTCGCCAACAAGGCGGGCGGCTCGGTCGTCAGCTCCCTGCGCAACCTCACCCAGACCCTGGAGGACCGCAAGGAGACCCGCCGCGAGGTCCGCACCATGCTCTCCGAGGTGAACGCGACCGCCTTCACCGTCCCCTTCCTCGGCGTCGGCTCACTGGTGCTGATCAACTCGTCGAACGAGGGAGCCCTCGCCCGCGTCACCGGCTCCCCGCTCGGCCAGGGGCTCGTCCTGCTCGCCCTCGGCCTCTACACCGTCGGCTTCTTCGTCATCCGCCGCCTCGGCAAGATCGAAGTGTGAGGGAGGGATCACCATGCTGCCGCTGCTGCTCGCCGTCCTGATGGGCGCGGCCGTCGCGGGCGTCCTCCTGGGCATCCGCATGATCCGCGCCGACGCCCGACTCCCCAGCGACCTCTCCCTCGCCCTGGAGGTCGGCGCGAGCCGCGTCTCCAAGGCCGACTCGGCCGTCGACCGCCTCGGCATGCGCTTCGCGCCCGCGGTGCTGCGCCTGATGGGCCCCCGCCGCGTCGACGCCAAGCGCCGCCGCATCGACATGGCGGGCAACCCCGGCGGCCTGACCCTCAACCGCTACGCGGCCCGCCGCGCCGTCTACGGCATCTTCGGCGTCGTCCTCGCCTTCGTCTTCCTCTCCAACGGCCAGCTCCTCTTCGCCGCGCTGGCCCTCGCCTTCGGCCTGCTGGCCGCCGACGCTCTCATCTGGCAGGCCGTCCGCGAACGCAAGGAGGTCATCGACCGCACCCTCCCCGACTTCCTCGACGTCCTCGCCGTCGTGGTCTCCGCCGGCCTCGGCTTCCGCCAGGCCCTCGACCGGGTCGCCGAGAAGTACGAGGGCCCGTGGGCGGACGAACTGCGCATCACCCTGCGCCAGATGGACATGGGCGTCAGCCGCCGCCAGGCGTTCGACGAACTGCGCAGGCGCAACTCCTCCGAACAGGTCTCCCAGTTCGTCTCCGCCCTCCAGCAGGGCGAGGAACTCGGCTCCCCGATCGCCGAGACCCTCATCCAGCTCGCCACGGACATGCGCCGCACCGACGCCCAGAACGCCCGGCGGCGTGCCGCCAAGACCATCCCCAAGGCGACCATGGTGACCCTCGTCTTCATGCTCCCCGCGACGATGATCCTCATCGCGACCGGCATGTTCCTCGGGTCGGGCACCGACTTCGGCTCGATCCTGGGCCGCTGATGAACGGCCTCCGCGCCCGTGCGGGCGTCCACCCCCCGGCCCACGGCCGCCGGCCCCGTACGGGCCTCGCCGGGCGACGGATCCTCCGAGCGGCCACCGGCCTCCGCCGCCTCGCCGGCCGCCTCCGCCCCGGCTGGCCCAAGGGCGGCGGCGCCGGGTACCTGGCGGACGACGCACCGCCCCCCGGCAGCGTGCGCCTCCAGCTCAACGCACTCCAGGCCCTGTGCCGCCAGGCCTTCGCCGTACGGCTGGCCGCCATCGCCATCGGCGCCCCCTTCGCCATGACGAACGCGGCCGACGGCCCGCCGCGCTACGCGGTCCTCGCCGCCGCCGTCCTCGGCGTCATGGGCTCGTACGCCATGCTCAGGGACTGGGAGCGCTTCGGCCCCCGGCTGCTGGCCCACCCCACCCTGATGGCCGTCGACCTGACCTTCGGAGCGGTACTCCTGCTCACCGCGTCGCCCGCCTCACCGCTCGCGTACGCGACCGTCTGCACCCCCCTCCTGTCGGGCCTCCTCTACGGCTGGCGCGGCAGCGGCGTCTTCACCGGACTCCAGCTGATCGTCCTCCTCACCGTCTTCCGGGCCTGGGAACACCGCCCCGGAGCGGGGGCCAACACCCTCCTCATCGCCGGCTTCTGCATCGGCGCCGGCATCATCGGCGTCACCCTGCGCAACCTGATGTTCCGGTTCGGCACCGCCAGCCAGGCACTGGCCGAGGCCACCTCCCGGCTCGCCGTCGCGGAGGCCGTGGAGTCCGAACGGGCCCGCCTCGCCCGGGAGATGCACGACTCGGTCGCCAAGACCCTGCACGGTCTCGCACTCGCGGCCGACGCACTGGCCGGATCCGCGGACTCCGGCGACCCCGCCACGCTCAAGCGCCAGGCGGCGACGGTGGCGGACGCGGCACGCCTCGCGGCCGGCGAGTCCCGGGCCCTGCTCTGCGACCTGCGCCGTCACACCGACCTGACCGCACCGCCCGACACGGACCTCCTCCCCGAACTCCGCACCCGTACGGCCGACTTCCAGGCCCGCACGCACCTCGCCACGGACCTGCGGCACCGGGGCGGCCCGCCCGTCCTGCCCCGCACCACCGCCCGACACGTCCTGGCGATCGCGTCCGAAGCCCTGGAGAACGTCCACCGCCACGCCCACGCCACCCGCGCGACCGTCGAACTCGACGTCTCCGAGCACGAGTTCGTGATCCGGATACGGGACGACGGGTCCGGCCTTCCTCCCGGAGCGACCCTCGACGACCTCGCCGACCTGACGAGAACCGGCCACTTCGGTCTGCTCGGCATGACGGAACGGGCCGCCACCCTCGGCGCTCGCCTCCTGCTGCGCCGGCCCCTGCAGGGAGGCACCGAGATCCACCTGACGCTCCCGCTCCCCGCAGCCGCCCCCCACACCCCCCGACAGGAGGCCGCTCATGCCTGACCAGGCACTCTCCGGCCCGCCCCTGCGCGTACTCGTGGCCGACGACAACCCGGTCGTCCGGGCGGGACTCACCGCCCTGCTGGGCGGCCACCCCGACATCGACGTCGTCGCCGCGGCGGCGGACGGCGACGAGGCCCTCGAATCCGCCGCCCGCCTGCGCCCGGACGTCGTCCTCCTCGACGTCCGCATGCCCGGCACGGACGGCCTCACGGCCCTGCCCCGGCTGTCCCGGCTCGCCCCCGTGATGATGCTGACCTACAGCCGCGAACCCGAGGTGGTGGCCGAAGCGCTGCGCCGCGGCGCCTCCGGATACCTCGTCCACGGAGAGTTCACCGCCGCCGAACTCATCACCGCGGTACGGGATGTGCGGGCGGGGCGGCCCACTGGCTCGGTTTCGCCCAGCGTTTCGCACGAACCGAACGAAATCTCTTCGCATCTGCAATCGGTTGTGGCACAGTCGTCGAAGGCTCGACTCGCACACGCGGCGGGGTTGCACCGCCGCGCCCCCGACCAGACCGACTTCGGCCTGAGTTCAAGGGAGGTGGAGGTCATGGATCTCATAGCGTCCGGCATGAACAACCAGCAGATCGCCGCCGCCTGCTTCATCAGCGAGAAGACCGTCAAGAATCACATCAACCGCATCTTCGCAAAGCTGTACGCTTCCTCGCGCAGCGAAGCGATCGCCCAGTGGCTGGGCACGACGCGCGAGGGGTGGACCCGATGACGCCGCCCCTCGCTCCGCGCCGGGGAAGTTGGGCCCCTGGGCCCACTCGCAGTAGGCGCACTCTCACGTACGGTGCACGGGTCGGTGATTGTGGCGTCGGGTGGGAGGGCAGGGGCCGTGGTGACGAAGGACTGGAAGCTCAGGGCGACGGTTCGCGTGGAAACCTGGGCGAGCACGGTCTCCGACCGGATGCGCGGCCGGAAGCGGGACGTCGGGGCCGGGTTCGTGGAGTATGCGGGCCTGATGATCATCATTGCGGGGATCTTCACGCTGATCGATCAGCTGGGGCTGGACGGGCTGATCTCGGGTGCGATCGGGGACGCGGTCGACCGCGTGGTCGGCGGCGGCTGACCTCACACGTAGCGCGTAGCGACCGAGGGCAGACTCTCCCGATCTACATCTGGCTGACGGGGATTCTGCTCTTCGCCGCGCTCGCCTTCTTCGCGTTCGCCCAGGCAGCGTCCGCCCGCAATGGAGCTCAATCCGCGGCGGACGCTGCGGCGTTGGCGGCGGCACAGGATGCCCGCGACGAATTGATCGACCGCCTGACGGATGCCATCGGCCAGGACGACGACTGGCTCGACTGGCTGGACGGCGGCCAGGACCTCCCCGGCACGGGTGCGGCGGCCGCGGCCCAGCAGCTGGCCGCGGAGAACGACTCGACGCTCCAAGGCGTACAGCCCGTCACGAAGAACGGCTATCCCGGGTATCAGGCCGACATCCAGACGAACTACACGGTCGGCGACTCGATCATTCCCGGCACGGAGAACAAGCGGGCCACGGCCCACGCCGTCGCCATCATCAAGCCGCGTTGCGATTTCGATCCGGACGCGGATCCCGAGAAACCCGTCGAACTGACCTGTGACGGGGAGATCGTGAACATAGATCCCGGGGACTTCGATCCGGACGACCTCCCGGACGCGTCCGTGCTGTTCTCCGTGCGACTGGCCGAGTGAGAGGAACCCGTACCCATGGACTTTCGGCACACCATGAGGGGCCGCAGTGCACTGAGCGCGGCGGCGGTCCTGAGTGGCTTGCTCCTGACGGTGACGGGCTGCGGCGGAGGCGGCAGCGACGACGACGGCAAGTCGAAGGCGGAGTCCTCTGCGCCCTCCTCGTCCGGCAAGGATGACGGGGGCGGCCAGAAGCAGTCGCAGGAACCGTCTGCGGACAGGGTGCTGGCGACAGCGAAGGACGGCGACATCACCGTCACAATCACCTCCGCACAGCGTGATCAAGGCGGGTTTGTCACGGTGTCCGGCCAGGTGACGAACGGTGGGAGCAGCTCCTGGCTGGGTGCCGACTGGCAGAGCAACGAGACGGAATTGGCCAGCAATGGAGGTTCGCTTTCCGGTGCGAGCCTGGTGGACGAGAAGGGGAAGAAGAAGTACCTCGTCCTGCGCGACACCACTGGCCGGTGCCTGTGCACCAAGTTCGCTCGGGTGAGGCCGGGCGACTCGACCAGCTGGTTCGCGCAGTTCCCTGCTCCGCCCGAGGGCACGAATCAAGTGAACTTCCAGGTGGGCTCGTTGCCGCCCACTTCCATTCAGCTCTCCGAGGGCGAGTAACCATGGCCCCCACCCCCCGTGCCCCGCACGTCCTCACGGCATTCGCCGTGCTCGCCACGCTGGTGCTCACCGGTGGACCGGCCCATGCGGACGACGACGACCCCAGCGCCCCGCCCGGCAGCGTCACCACCTCCCCACCCCCCGAAGTGGACGCCAACAGCCCCGGGCTGAAGCTCGCCGACGGCGCCACGCTCGCGCCCGCGAAGGTGCTGGACATCAAGTCCGTCGTGGAGGACCTCGGCGGGGAGGAGCGCCGGGAGGACACGAACGAGGACGTGTCGTTCGCGCTCCAGGCGGAGGTGCTCTTCCCCAAGGACAGTTCGAAGCTGAACCCGGAGGCCCGTTCCCGGATCCAGGCGATCGCGGACGAGATCAAGGCGCAGAAGGCGACGACCGTCCGGGTCTTCGGCTTCACCGACAACCTCGGCTCCTACGCGCACGGGCTGACCCTGTCGAAGAAGCGTGCGGAGGCCGTCCACGACGTCCTGGCCGCGGACCTCGGCTCGACGGACATCACCTTCGAGGTGCGGGGCTACAGCGAGGACTACCCGATCGCAGACAACACCTCGGAGCAGGGCCGCAGGAAGAACCGCCGTGTGGAGGTGACGTTCCCGCGGGGCGGCTGAGGCACGGCAGGTGGCGGCGCCGCGCCGTCGGGGCGCCGTAGGGCCCGGGACGGCTGTGGGGGAGTGACAATGAGGCGCCCCAGAACCCCGACGTCCGCCTTCGGTGAGGTGACGACCCCGTGCCAAAGATCATCCTGATGATGTCGGTGTCCCTCGACGGATTCTTCGAGGGACCGAACCGCGAGATCGACTGGCATCTCGTCGACGAGGAACTGCACGCGCACTTCAACGAGGAGATCCGGCACATGGGCGCCCTGCTGAGCGGGCGCGTGACGTACGAGCTGATGGCCGCGTTCTGGCCGACGGCCGACAAGGACCCCGACAGCCCGCCCACGATGGTGGAGTTCGCCCGGATCTGGCGGAACATCCCCAAGGTGGTGTTCTCGCGGACGCTGGAGCGGGCCGAGTGGCACACCACGATCGTGCCGGAGGTCGTGCCCGAGAGCATCCGGGAACTGAAGGAGCGGTCGCTGGGCGACCTGGGGCTCGGCGGGGCCGAGCTGGCCGCCGAGTTCATGCGGCACGGCCTCGTCGACGAGTTCCGGGTGTACGTGCACCCGGTGCTGCTCGGCCGGGGCAGGCGCCTCTTCTCGGAGGCGGACACGGTGACCCGGCTCCGGCTCGTCGAGTCACGGCCCTTCGGCAATGGAGTCGTACTGCTGCGGTACGAGCGCGCCGATGCGGACACCGCGGTCAGCGGGACGGAGGCCGGGACCGAAGTCGGGGTCAAGGGTGCCGAAGCCGGCGACGGCGACAACACCGCCGAGGCGTAATGCGGTTGTCCGTGACACCCGCCCTCGGTAGGAAGGCCGTATGACTGGACTCGGTGCCGTGTTCCGGCCCCAACTGCCTCCCGAGCGACTCTGTTCCCTCGCGCGACTGGCGGACTCCGAGGGCCTCGAAGAACTGTGGCTGTGGGAGGACTGCTTCCTCGAAGGCGGTGTCTCCGCCGTCTCGGCCGCGCTCGCCTGGACGGAACGGCTGCGGGTGGGCGTGGGCCTGCTGCCCGTCCCCCTGCGGAACGTCGCGGTCACCGCGATGGAGGCCGCCACGCTGCACCGCCTGTTCCCGGGGCGCGCGGTGCTCGGCGTGGGCCACGGCGTCCAGGACTGGATGGGGCAGGTCGGCGCGCGGGCCGAGTCGCCCGTGACCCTGCTGCGCGAGCACCTCGAGGCCCTGCGCGCCCTGCTGCGGGGCGAGCGGGTGACCACGGACGGACGGTACGTGAAGCTCGACGGCGTCGCGCTGGACTGGCCGCCCGCGGAGGTGCCCGAGGTGTTCACGGGTGCCACCGGACCGCGCACGCTCCGGCTCGCGGGCGAGGCCGCCGACGGCACCATCCTCACCGCCTCCACCACCCCCGAAGGCGTACGCCGTGCCCGCCTCCTCATCGACGAGGGCCGGCGGGCGGCGGGCCGCACGGGACACCACCCGGTGGTCGTCTACCTCCTCACCGCCACCGGGCCGGGCGCCGCCGCCCGGCTGCGCGCCGAGATCGAGGCCGACGGCGAGAACCCGGTGCCGGACCACGGAGCCGCCGGGGACGCCAAGGCCGTCGCCGAGGCCGTGCGGCGCCTCGCGGACGCGGGCGCCGACACCGTGGTCCTCCAGCCCACCGCCGATGAGCCCGACCCCGAGGGCTTCATCCGCTTCGCCGCGCGCGAGGTGCGCCCCCTCGTCCGCTGAGGGAGCCGCGTCGGGGCGCGGGCGTGGCGGTCCCGGGCAGGCCGTCGGCTCCCGGCCCGTCTCACCGGGGCCGGTGGTCGCCCGTAGCCCCGTCGATCAGCTCCCGCACGGCGTCCATGTGCCCGGCGCGCGTGCCGTCTCCTCACCGCCGGTGCACGGCACCTGGACGGTTCCCGGGTTCGTCGTCATGCCCGGAACGCAGCAGCGGCCACCGGCGGTGCCGCCGGGGAAATTGCGTCGCTCCGGCACGCGGCCGCTGGGAGGATGCCCGCCATGGACAACAGCAGCCGCACCTTCGAGGACCTCGTCGCCGAGGCCGCAGCCGTCTCCGTCGACGGCTGGGACTTCTCCTGGTTCGAGGGCCGTGCCACGGAGGAGCGACCCTCCTGGGGGTACGCGAAGGCGATGGGGGAGCGACTGGCCGGCGCGACGGCCGCGCTGGACATCCAGACCGGCGGCGGTGAAGTCCTGGACTCCGCGCCGCAGTTGCCGCCGATCATGGTGGCGACCGAGGGCTGGCCGCCGAACGTCGCCCGGGCCACCGCCCTGCTGCACCCGCGCGGCGCGGTGGTCGTCGCCTCCCCGGAGGAGGCGCCGCTCCCGTTCGCGGCCGAGGCCTTCGACCTGGTCACCAGCCGTCATCCCGTGGACACGTACTGGGCGGAGATCGCCCGGGTCCTGCGCCCCGGCGGCACCTACTTCTCCCAGCAGATCGGCCCCGCGAGCGCCGTGGAACTCGTCGAGTACTTCCTCGGACCGCAGCCGGAGGAGCGGAAGAACGCCCGTGACCCGGAGCGTGCCCGGGCCGCCGCCGAGGCCGCCGGGCTCGACGTGGTGGACCTGCGGGCGGAGCGGCTGCGCATCGAGTTCTTCGACATCGGGGCCGTCGTCCACTTCCTGCGCAAGGTGATCTGGATGGTGCCCGGCTTCACCGTCGACGCGTACCGGCCCCTGCTGCGCTCGCTGCACGAACGGATCGAGGCGGAGGGCCCGTTCGTCACCCACAGCGCCCGCTTCCTGATCGAGGCGCGCAAGACGGCGTAAGGGTCAGGCGTGCGGTCCCGCGGTCACCGTTCCGACCACCAGTTCCGGCGTCGCCTCCAGGACCTCGCCGATCCGCTCCACGCACCCGGCGAGCTCCCGCTCGGCGGCGGCCGTCAGCTCGCCCAGCGGCTCGACCGTGACCGTGGTGCGCCGGCCTTGGCGCCGCTGGTGCCAGACGCCGGCGACCACGCCGTCGACGAGCAGGACGGGATGGTTGCCGGCCTGGCCGCGGGCAAGGGCGCGTCGGTACGCCGCCCCGGGGAACAGCACCTCGCGCGGCTGGACCGCGATGCCGTACGCGTCGAAGTACGGCAGCAGTCGCACCCCGCGCACCGGCTCCTGCGGGAACTCCGTGTCGCCCGCCACGACCCACGCCGGGCCGTCCAGGAAGTCGACCTCCTCGATCTCCCCGCTCGCGGCCAGCGAGGCGAACAGCTCGCCGGCCCAACCGCGCGGCGCGGCAGCCCATTTGGCGAAGTGTGCCGGGGTCGCGGGACCGTACGCGGTCAGATAGCGGTGGACGAGCCGGGCGATCCCCTGCGCGCGAGCGGCCGTCTCGTCCGTGTCGAGCGGCGTGAAGTGCGGCGGCCGGGTGTAGGTGACCTTGCGGCCCCTGTTCGGGCCGAGGCACAGCGCGCCCCGCTGGCCCGCCCGGTGCATCACCTGCCGCCAGCGCGGCCACATCCCCTGGAAGGCGGGCATCACGAGGTCGCCGGCCCAGGGTCCGGCGCGCCGTACGACCTCCTCGCTCAGCTCGTCGACGGTGAGGCAGGTGCCGTCGAGGGCGTCGCCGATCGCCGCGACGACCTCGTCCGCCTGCGCCGCGGTCAGCCGGGCACCGGGGGCGGACGCGCTCGGGCCGGCGGGGATCGCGGTCAACGCGGCCGTCCAGAAGGGAAGTTCCGCGGTCGGCAGCAGATGCAGGGTGCCACGCGGACCGAACGTCTTCACCAGCGACCGGTCCTCCCACAGCGCCGTGCGCACGTCCGCCCGTGTCACCCCGTCCGCGCGCACACCGACCGACATCTCCGCCGCCGACAGGATCTGCGCGTGCGCGCCGAGCATCGCGCCGACCACCCCCGCGAGCGGTGTCCCGGCCGGCGCGGGAACGGCCAGGAACTGTCGCTCCATACGCCGCGCGCTCGCCTCGTCCCATGTGATCCTCAAGGTCATGCGGACGACGTTAGGCGGGAAAGAGGCCAGATTCTGTCCGCTTCCGTCGAAGGCGGCGCATCCGCCGAGGAGTTGACCATGTCGAAGGGCAAGGGCCCCTACACCTGCGGTCTCGATGCCGCCGTGGACGTCGTGGGGGGCAAGTGGAAGCCGATGATCCTGTGGGCGCTGCACGTCGGCGGGACCCTCCGCTTCGGAGAGCTGCGCCGCCACGTCCAGGGGGTCAGCGAGAAGGTGCTCAGCCAGCAGCTGCGCGAACTGGAGGCCGACGGGATCGTGCACCGGGAGGTGTACGGGGAGGTCCCGCCCCGCGTCGAGTACTCACTGACCGAGCTGGGGGAGACGCTCAACACCGCACTGCTGCCGCTGGGGGAATGGGGTGATCGACACATGGGTGAGCTGATTGACCGAAAACATCCCCATGCGGCATCTGGCGCGTGAGATGAGGGTCCATATGTCGGATGTCCCGAGCAGTGACACGGAACCGGCACAGGGTTTCCACATCGTTATCGAGGGTGACTCGCTTCGAATGTTCGCCTCACGTAAGTTCAGACCAAGGTAATTCGCGTGAGCAAAGCTGCGCGTGTGGCACCGCGCAGAGGAGGGGGCTGCGCGGTGCTGCCTTCATTCCTGACGCGCGGTCAGGGGTGCCGCACCGTGACCCGCACCCCGGGCCGTACGCCCCACCGTTCCATCGCCCCGGCCTCCGCCTCCAGGACGTGCCGGGCCCGTGGCCGGGGCAGGCCCACGCGCCCCGGAGGCATCGTGCGCACCGCGAGGACCCGGGAGTCGCGGTCCAGGTAGGCGACATCGATCGCGAACCGCATCCCGAACGTGTGCACCGAGCTCGCCGGACTGAGCAGCAGTGCGCCCTCGATCCCGTCGCGACCGAGCAGTCCCCGGCGCCGGGCGCGCGCCGACAGGGCGAGCTCCAGCGGCACCGGCCCGGTCGTCCGCTCCGTCGTGAAGGTGGCCATGGGTGCGAAGCTAGCGGCCGCGTCAAACGCTCGGGCGGGGCGCCCGTCACCCGCGTGGACTACGTCGCGGCGGGTCGGCGCGGCCGGGGGCGTGCCCATCGGATCTTCGCGGATCCTTCGCGAATCCCTTGGAATCAGTTGCGATTCGGCCATGATCAGGCCCTGAATCAGAGATTCCGCCCCCACCGTGGCGTCGCCGGACGGTTTCGGAGAGTAGTTGTGGCACGCCGATGCACGCAGCATCACTTACGAAGGGTTATGGTGGAAACCCCCCCTCGGGCCGGTCCGTCTCCCCCCCACGGACCGGCCCGTTTTTCATGTCCGCGGCCGACGGCCCGGCGGGCGCCCCCCGTGCGCCCCGGCCGTCGTACGCGCCGACGGCGGTGACTCAGCGCCGACCGGCCCAGATGTTCGTCCCCGGCGTCGACACGGCGAACGTGTCGATCTCCTTCAGCTCCTCGTCCGTCAGCTTCGGGGCGGCCAGCGCCGCCACGTTCTCCTCCAGCTGCGCCACGCTGGACGCGCCGATCAGGGCCGAGGTCATCCGCTCGTCGCGCAGCACCCAGGTGAGCGCGAGCTGGGCGAGGGACTGGCCGCGGCGGGCCGCGATGTCGTTCAGCCCGTTCAGCCGGCGGACCACCTCGTCGCTGAGGAGGTTCGGGTCCAGCGACTTGCCCTGCGTGGCACGCGAGCCCTCCGGGATGCCCTTGAGGTACTTGCCCGTCAGCAGGCCCTGCGCCAGCGGCACGAAGGAGATGCAGCCCATGCCGGCGTCCTCCAGCGTGTCGAGCAGACCGTCCTCCTCGGTCCAGCGGTTGATCATCGAGTACGAGGGCTGGTGGATGAGCGGGCGGACGCCCATCCCGGTGAGGATGCGGGCCGCTTCGGCGGTCTGCTCGGCGGTGTACGACGACACGCCCACGTACAGCGCCTTGCCCTGCTGCACGGCGGACGCGAGCGCGCCCATCGTCTCCTCCAGCGGGGTGTCCGGATCGAAGCGGTGCGAGTAGAAGATGTCGACGTACTCCACGCCCATCCGCTTCAGCGAGGCGTCCAGGGACGACAGCAGGTACTTGCGCGAACCCCACTCGCCGTAGGGCCCGGGGTGCATGAGGTAGCCCGCCTTGGTGGAGATGACCAGCTCGTCACGGTACGGAGCGAAGTCCTGGCGGAGCAGCTTGCCGAAGTTGAGCTCGGCGGAACCGGGCGGCGGACCGTAGTTGTTGGCGAGGTCGAAGTGGGTGACGCCCAGGTCGAACGCGCGGCGCAGGATCGCGCGCTGGGAGTCGAGCGAACGGTCGTCGCCGAAGTTGTGCCACAGGCCCAGCGAGACGGCGGGCAGCTTGAGGCCGCTGTGCCCCGTACGGCGGTATTCCATCGAGTCGTACCGCTCCGTTGCGGCGCGGTATGCAGACATGTCGTTCATGCATACGAAACTACGACAGGCCGACGGCGCCCCGGGTGACGGCCCGGCCGGACGCCCGGGGGTGTTCCCCGGGCAGGCGTGCTCCGGGGGTAGGCTTCGCCGACGGGGACCGCCATATGGACAGGGCTTGCGCTCAGCCGCGCACCTGTCACTTCCACACGGAGGGGCTGACAACACGTGAACCTGCGCGAAAACCTGCGCCGTCTGCTGGTCAGGTTCTATGCACGCAGGGTGGAAGGCCACCTCGACCACGACCAGGTGCCCAAGCACATCGGCGTCATCATGGACGGCAACCGGCGCTGGGCCAAGGCGGCGGGTTCCACGACCGCGCAGGGGCACCGGGCCGGAGCGGACAAGATCGAGGAGTTCCTCGGCTGGTGCTCCGAGACCGACGTCGGGGTCGTCACCCTGTGGCTGCTGTCCACGGACAACTTCGACCGTCCGCAGGAGGAGCTCGTCCCGCTGCTCGGCATCATCGAGGGCGTCGTCCGCACCCTCGCCGCCGACGGCCGCTGGCGCGTGCACCACGTGGGCACGCTCGACCTGCTGCCCCCGCAGATGCAGACGGTCCTCAAGGAGGCCGAGGAGTCCACCGCGCACGTCGACGGGATACTCGTCAATGTCGCCATCGGGTACGGCGGCCGCCAGGAGATCGCCGACGCCGTGCGCTCGATGATCCTCGACGCCGCCGACAAGGGCACCTCGATGGAGGACCTCGCCGACGCGGTCGACGTCGACGCCATCGGCAAGCACCTCTACACCGGGGCCCAGCCGGATCCGGACCTGGTGATCCGCACGAGCGGCGAGCAGCGGCTGTCCGGATTCATGCTCTGGCAGACCGCCCACTCCGAGTACTACTTCTGCGAAGTCTTCTGGCCGGCCTTCCGCAAGGTCGACTTCCTACGTGCCCTGCGCGACTACGCGGCCCGTCACCGGCGGTACGGCGGCTGATCGGGGGCCGGCCCCACGGCCGGTGAAGGACGTCCCGGACCGCGGGACGGGACGCACGTCATCTGGAGTTAACGAACGCGCCGTCATATGCCGTGGCATGGCGTGGCTCGTTAAAGGGCATAAGCCTTCCAGGTCGATGCCCGAACCACGGGTGTCGTATCTCAGCGGACGGCACGGGGCCGTCCGCCCGGGAGGCCCTTTGCACCAGCCCGACCGTGCGGTCAGTACGGACGAAGCGGAGGGCCGGTTTTCGGCCCGCGCATCGGTGCCCGAGACCGGTCCAGATCTCCTTCGTCGCTCCCCGACCTCATCCGAGGGGGTACGTCCTTCCGTGGTGACCAGCACAAAGCGCCACAAGCCAGACCGGCGCACCTATGTTCTCGACACCAGCGTCCTGCTGGCCGACCCCAACGCCCTGAGCCGCTTCGACGAGCACGAGGTCGTGCTCCCGATCGTCGTGGTCACGGAGCTGGAGGCCAAGCGGCACCATCCCGAACTCGGCTACTTCGCCCGGCAGGCCCTCCGCCTGCTCGACGAGTTCCGGGTACGGCACGGCCGCCTCGACTCCCCCATCCCGATCGGGGACCTCGGCGGGACCGTACGCGTCGAGCTCAACCACTCGGACCCCAGCGTCCTGCCCAGCGGGTACCGCCTGGGGGACAACGACTCCCGCATCCTGGCGGTCGCCCGCAACCTGCAGGCCGAGGGGTACGACGTCACCGTCGTCTCGAAGGACCTGCCGCTCAGGATCAAGGCGTCCTCCGTCGGTCTCCTCGCCGAGGAGTACCGCGCGGAACTCGCCATCACGGGCTCCTCCGGCTGGACCGGAATGTCCGAACTGACCCTGTCCGGCGAGCAGGTGGACATCCTCTTCGAAGAGGGCCACGCGTATGTGCCCGAAGCGGCCGACCTGCCCGTCCACACGGGCCTGACGATCCAGTCGGAGCGTGGCAAGGCCCTCGGCCGTGTCACCTCCGAGGGCAACGTCCGGCTGGTGCGCGGCGACCGGGAGGCCTTCGGCATCAAGGGCCGCAGCGCCGAGCAGCGCATCGCGCTCGACCTGCTGCTCGACCCCGAGGTGGGGATCGTGTCGATGGGCGGCCGGGCCGGCACCGGCAAGTCCGCGCTCGCGCTGTGCGCGGGCCTGGAGGCCGTCCTGGAACGGCGCCAGCACCAGAAGGTGATGGTCTTCCGCCCGCTGTACGCGGTCGGCGGGCAGGAGCTCGGCTATCTGCCCGGCTCCGAGTCCGAGAAGATGGGCCCCTGGGCGCAGGCGGTCTTCGACACGCTCTCCGCGGTCACCAGCCGCGAGGTCATCGAAGAGGTCACGGCGCGCGGCATGCTGGAGGTCCTGCCGCTCACCCACATCCGGGGCCGCTCCCTCCACGACGCCTTCGTGATCGTGGACGAGGCGCAGTCCCTGGAACGGAACGTCCTGCTGACCGTGCTGTCACGGATCGGGGCGAATTCCCGGGTCGTTCTCACCCATGACGTGGCACAAAGGGACAATCTGCGTGTCGGCCGGTACGACGGAGTCGTCGCCGTCGTGGAGAAGTTGAAGGGGCATCCGCTCTTTGCGCATGTCACCCTCAATCGGTCCGAGAGGTCCCAGATTGCAGCCCTTGTGACCGAAATGCTGGAGGACGGGCAGATCTGACCCCACCTGTTCAAAGGGTGGCGGATACACGGTAGTTGGCGCCGTCCGGCAAAGGCGAAGAGCCTAGCCGGGCGGCGTCTTGGCGTGTGCTCGTTTCCGTAAAACTTCTGGGGCAAACGAGGTGTGAGCTTTCACACGCAACACAGAATTGCCTTGCGGCGTCCGGTTACGGCAGAGTCTCACTCCTGTCAGGCCCCGCATACGACACACCTGTACCCCCAGCGGTACGGCACAACAGGAACCTCAGAACTCCATAGAGCCGTCGTATGCCGCCCGCGCACCACGCGGCGCTCCCCTCGCGGGAGTTGCCCACCGGGCCCGTGCCTCCCGTGACCCCGCAGTTGGGAGGCCAGCGCCAAGGGGCACGATTGCGTCCGCGAGGGTCACCTAAGCGGGCGATGCTGGAAGGAAACCGTGTGAGCCGGATTTCGGTCCGGGGATTCGCAGTGGCCTCGGCCACCGCGGTCACCGCTGTCGGAAGCGTCGTCGGAGTTGCCTCGGGCAGCACCGCCCAGCCCTCGAACGACGCCGAGGCGACGGCAAGCGACTCGACCCTCCTCGCGGACATACCCGCGGGCCAGCAGGCCCAGGTGCAGACCGCTTCGCTGACGCAGCAGGCCGACGCGCAGGCGATCGCCGCCGACGCGAGCGCCAAGAAGGACGCCGAGGAGGCTGCCCGCAAGCAGGCCGCCGAGGACGCCGTCGCGAAGCAGCAGGCAGCGGAGAAGGCGGCGGAGAAGGCGGAGAAGGAAGCCAAGGAGCGCAAGGCGGCGCAGGAAGCGGCCAGCCGCTCCGCGACGCGTGACGCCTCCAGCTTCTCCGTCCAGAGCTCGTACACCGTCGCGCAGATCCAGGCGATGGCACGCCAGATGGTGCCGTCCGGCCAGTTCCAGTGCTTCAGCAACATCGTGGACCACGAGTCCAGCTGGAACTACAAGGCGGTCAACGCCTCCTCCGGCGCCTACGGTCTCTTCCAGGCACTGCCCGGTTCGAAGATGTCGTCGGTCGGTTCCGACTGGCAGACGAACCCGGCCACCCAGATCAAGTGGGGCCTCAACTACATGGACAGCCGGTACGGCAGCCCCTGTGAGGCCTGGTCGTTCTGGCAGCAGAACAACTGGTACTGAGCACCGGGCCGCACGTCGGCCGCTCGAACCGCTCAACCTTGCGAAGCCCCTCCCCGTCCTAGGGGGAGGGGCTTCGGCCATGTACGGTCGGAGCCGACGACTCCAGGGGGGAGTGGTGGGGCGCAACGGGGGAAGAGGACGGATCATGTCGCGAGTGCCAGGGTGGCTCGGCCGGCTGGGCGCCGGACTGTCCGAGCTGGGGGAGCGGTTGGACGAACGCCGCGCCGAAGTGGAGAAGGAGTCCCAGGGCTCCCTGTCCACGGAGGACGGACCGGAAGTCCCGCATGTGAGAAGAGCCCCCGAGGACGCGCGGCCCGGATCCGGGACCGCCGGGTCGGCGACCGGCGACCACCCGGTGACCGCCCCTGAGGACCACCGCCCCGCCGACGGCGCCGGGCACGACTCCACCGGCGGCGACACCACCGGCACTTCCGCACCCGCGCCGGTCGCGTACGGTCCCGTGGCGGCCGGACGTCCCGACCCGGCGCTGGCCGTGCCGTGGGGGGTGCGTGTCGCGGCCGAGGCCGGCTGGCGGCTGCTCGTGCTCGCGGGGACCGTCTGGGTGCTGATGCGGGTCATCAGCGCCGTACAGCTCGTGGTCCTCGCCTTCGTGGCGGCGCTGCTCATCACCGCGCTGCTCCAGCCGACCGTGGCCCGCCTCAAGCGCGTCGGCGTGCCGCGCGGCCTGGCCACCGCGCTCACCGCGATCCTCGGCTTCGTCATCATGGGGCTGGTCGGCTGGTTCGTGGTCTGGCAGGTCCAGGAGAACATCGACAACCTCTCCGACCAGATCCAGGACGGCATCGACGAGTTGCGCAAGTGGCTCCTCAACAGCCCGTTCCATGTGACGGACAAGCAGATCAACGAGATCGCGAAGAACCTGCGCGAAGCGGTCGGCGCGAACACCGACCAGATCACCTCGGCGGGCCTCGAAGGCGTGACCGTCATCGTCGAGGCCCTCACCGGCATCCTCCTGACGATGTTCTCGACCCTCTTCCTCCTCTACGACGGCAAGCGCATCTGGCAGTGGACGCTCAAGCTCGTCCCGGCCGCCGCCCGGCCCGGCGTCGCGGGAGCGGGCCCGCGGGCGTGGCGCACCCTGACGGCGTACGTCCGGGGCACGGTGATCGTCGCGCTGATCGACGCCACCTTCATCGGCCTCGGCATCTACTTCCTCGACGTGCCGATGGCCGTGCCGCTCGCCGTGTTCATCTTCCTCGGCGCGTTCATCCCGCTCGTGGGCGCGGTGATCTCCGGCGCGCTGGCGGTCGTCGTGGCGCTGGTGACGCAGGGCGTCTTCACCGCGGTCATGACGCTGGTCGTCGTGCTCGCCGTGCAGCAGATCGAGGGGCACATCCTCCAGCCGTTCATCCTCGGCCGGGCCGTACGGGTGCATCCGCTGGCCGTGGTGCTGTCCGTCGCCGCGGGCGGCATGGTCGCCGGGATCGGCGGAGCGGTGGTCGCGGTGCCGCTCGTCGCGGTCACCAACACCGTGGTGGTGTACCTGCGTTCGTACGCCCAGGAGGCGTCCCGCCGCCACGCTCCGGAGCCGCGGGGCGCCACCGCGGTGGACGCGGCCTCCGCGGGTTCCCCGACGCCGTAGCGGTCCCCGCGCCTATCGAGCCATCGGCCTGAACGGCCTCGTCCTCAAACGCCGGACGGGCTGGGAGTCTTCGGCGCCGTCCGGTCTGGAGTCTCCGGCGCCGGTCGGATGTGTACCGGGGAGGGGAGCCGATGTGAGCCCGTCCGGCGATTGAGGACGAGGCCGTCAGGCCGATGCGGGGGTCTGGGGGCGGAGCCACCAGGGACAAGGGACGGGCAGGGGCGGCGGGGGCGAAAACACCTCGCCCCGCCCACCGGGGACGGTGGACGGGGCAAAGGGGGAACCCGGAGGATCAGCCGGCGAGGACCGCCTCGGCGTCCAGCGTCGTGGCGACGGCCTGAACCACCGCAGCGATCTTGAACGCTTCCTGGATCGTCTCCCGGTCGACACCGGCCTTGCGGAGGACCTGCTCGTGCGAGTCGAGGCACTGCCCGCAGCCGTTCACGGCGGACACGGCGAGCGACCAGAGCTCGAAGTCGACCTTCTCGACACCGGGGTTGCCGATGACGTTCATCCTCAGACCGGCCCGCAGCGTCCCGTACTCCGGGTCGGAGAGCAGGTGCCGCGTCCGGTAGAAGACGTTGTTCATCGCCATGACGGCGGCCGCGGCCTTGGCGGCGGTGTACGCCTCAGGCGACAGCTGGGCCTTCGCCTCCGGCTCCAGCTCACGCAGCACGCGCGGGGACCGCGACGCGATGGCGCAGGCGAGCACGGTGCCCCACAGCTGCTGCTGCGGAAGGTCGCTGTTGCCGATGACCGAGCCCAGGTTCAGGCGCAGGTCCTTGGCGTAGTCCGGCAGGGCGGACTTCAGTTCGTCGAGGGCCATGAAAGGTCACTCACCGGCCAGCAGCGCGACCGGGTCGAGGGTGTTCTCGCCCTTGGTCCAGTTGCACGGGCACAGCTCGTCGGTCTGCAGGGCGTCCAGGACCCGCAGGACCTCCTTGGGGTTACGGCCGACGGAACCGGCGGTCACCATGGAGAACTGGATCTCGTTGTTCTGGTCGACGATGAACACGGCACGCTTGGCGAAGCCGTCCTCGCCCTCGATGCCGAGGTCACGCATGAGCTCGTGCTTCGAGTCGGCCATCATCGGGAAGGGCAGGTCGCGCAGGTCGTCGTGGTCCTTGCGCCAGGCGTGGTGCACGAACTCGGAGTCGCCGGAGAAGCCGAGGACCTGGGCGTCACGGTCGGCGAACTCGTCGTTCAGCTTGCCGAAGGCCGCGATCTCGGTCGGGCACACGAAGGTGAAGTCCTTGGGCCACGCAAAGACGATCTTCCACTGGCCCTCGTAGGTCTTGTGGTTGATCTGCTCGAACTCCTTGCCCTTCTCCAGCGAGACACAGGCAGTCAGATCGAACTCGGGGAACTTGTCACCGACAGTGAGCACACGCTCTCCTTGCAGCGAGGAAAAACCCCTTTTGAGGGCGTTTCCCATGGGTTGGACGAACCTGATGTTGGCACAGGCTGCATTGATTGCGGAAATAGCTACACTCGGTCAAGTTGATCGGCAACGGCTATCAGTGACTACGAGTGAAGAGGTACGGGCATGGCGAGCCCCATCGGCAAGGCGGGCCCCAAGGGGAACGGACGCCGCCAGCCCAGTCTCGCCCAGCTGCGCGCCTTCGCCGCCGTGGCCGAGCACCTGCACTTCCGTGATGCCGCCGCCGCGATCGGCATGAGCCAGCCCGCCTTGTCCGGCGCGGTCTCGGTGCTGGAGGAGACCCTCGGTGTGACGCTGCTGGAGCGTACGACGCGCAAGGTGCTCCTCTCGCCCGCCGGTGAGCGCCTCGCCGTACGGGCGAAGGCCGTGCTCGACGAGGTCGGGGCGCTGCTGGAGGAGGCGGAGGCGGTGCGGGCGCCGTTCACCGGGGCCCTGCGTCTCGGCGTCATCCCCACCGTCGCTCCCTACCTCCTGCCCACCGTCCTCAGGCTCGTCCACGACCGCTACCCCGACCTCGACCTCCAGGTCCACGAGGAGCAGACCGCGAACCTGCTGGAGGGCCTCGCGGTCGGCCGGCTCGATCTGCTGCTGCTCGCCGTGCCGCTCGGGATGCCCGGAGTGGTCGAACTCCCGCTGTTCGACGAGGACTTCGTACTGGTCACCCCGCTGGACCACTGGCTGGGCGGCCGAGAGGGCATCCCCCGCGAAGCGCTGCGCGAACTCAACCTCCTGCTGCTCGACGAGGGTCACTGCCTGCGCGACCAGGCCCTCGACATCTGCCGTGAGGCGGGCCGTGCCGACGCTCCCGTCACCACCACCGCCGCCGGACTCTCCACGCTCGTCCAGCTCGTCGCCGGCGGCCTCGGCGTGACGCTGCTGCCGCGCACCGCCGTCAAGGTCGAGACGACCCGCAGCAACCAGCTGCTCACCGGATACTTCGCCGATCCGGCGCCGACCCGTCGTATCGCCCTCGCCATGCGGGCGGGCGCCGCACGGAGCACGGAGTACGAGGAACTCGCCGCGGCACTGCGCGAGGCGCTGTGCCCGCTACCCGTCCGGGTACTGGGTGCGGACGCCTGACGGCGGTGCAGAGTCGGTCAACCGGACGACCGATGAAGGCTATTGAGGGACGGGAAATTTCAACTTCCGTCAGGTAGTGCGACTCTCGCTGAGATATGCCCCCGGACTGATACACATTCCACTTCAGCGTGATGCATCAGGCATCTGTGCGAAGTTCGAGAAGTGTCGGAATCTCCAAGGGGAGTGATGTCGGGCATTCGGGATTCCCTTGGCCGGGTCGGATTCGACCTGCTGTCGCACGCCCTCACCGAGTACCAGGACTCGCGGGCGACGGGGAGACTGCGGGTGTCCGGCAGGCCCGGGGGTGCCTTCCATCTCCGGGACGGACTCGTCGTCGCGGTCGAGAGCCCCGGCGCACCAGGGCCGGAGGCCAGGCTGCTGCGGACCGGGCGGGTCAGCGGCGAGCAGTGGGCGGAGCTGCTCCGGGAGAACGAGGGCACGCGCTGGCCGCAGGCCGGGCTGATCGCCCACGGGTACGCGGGGGCCGCGCAGCTCAGGGTCGTCTGTGTGATGGCCACGCAGGACGCGACCTTCGCGGTCGTCGCCGGACGGGTCGACGGCTGTGCCCCGCTCGACGCCGCCGAGCCGCTCGCTCCGGTCGCCGTGGGGGAACCGCCCGGACGGCTGCTCCAGGAGGCGACACGGAAACTGGCCGCCGTCGCCGCCCTGCCGTGCCCCGTGCGGCCGGAGCGCGAACGGCCCGTGCCCACCGCGGCCGCCGACGGCGCCGACGCCCTTCTCCCCGAGCTCCAGCGGGAGTTGCTGGCCCACGCCGACGGGCGGCGGACCGCACGTGACATCGCCTTCGCGACCGGCCTCGGTGTCTACACCGTCACCGTCGCGATGGCCCGCATGCTCGGCGACGGCATGCTGGAGCTCGCCGGGGATTCTGGGGCCGTCGCCCCGATCAGCATTCCGGTCACCGGGCCGATAGCCGCCCGGACCCCGCCGGCCACCGGCACGCCGGGCCACCGTCCGCCGCCGGAGGAGACGCCCGGGCGCACCTACACCGAGCGGACCGGGGCGGACGAGCCCGCCGACGCGGGCGGCACGCACGCCGAGCCCTCCGACGCGGAGCCGGGCGGTGAGGAGTCCGGCGGCGCGGATCCCGACGACGCCGGGCCCTTGGACGGTGGTCCCGCCGAGGGTGGCTCCGCCGAGGGTGGGACCACCGAGGCCGAGCGCGCGGGCACCGCGCGGCCGGAGGCCGTGCGCGGCGGTGCGGACCCCGCCGACGCCGATCGGTCCGACGCCGGGAGCACCGGTGCCGGGTCCGTCGACACCGGGCGGTCCCAGGAGGGCAGCACGCTTTCCGAGCCCGTGGGCGCCGAGCGGTCCGGGGTCGGCAGCGGCGGAGGCGAGCTT
>NZ_MLCE01000025.1 GCF_002300165.1 Streptomyces sp. Tue6028
GTCGACGGCGGGTGGTCCCAGGAGGGCAGCACGCTTTCCGAGCCTGTGGACGCCGAGCGGGCCGACGCCGGGAGCACCGGTGCCGAGTCCGTCGACGCCGAGCGGTCCCAGGAGGGGAGCCCGATTCCCGAACCCGTCGACGCCGAGCGGTCCGCGGGCGGAAGCACTCCTCACGCGTCTCCCGAGCCCGCCGCGTCCGAACAGGCCGACGCCGGAAGCGCCGAGGCCGATCCGGCCGACGCGGAGTGGCCCTACGCCCGGTGGGCCGACGCCGGGTGGCCCGAGATCCGTTGGCCCGAGACCGGGTGGCCCGAGTCCGGCGACACCCCCGCCGAGGAGGCCGGACCCGGGCAGCCCAGGACCGCGGCGCCGGGACCCGAGGAGCCGGCCGGGTCCGAGCCTTCGGCCGGGGCCGAACACACCGCGGGCGAGCCCGGATCGCCGGGCGGCCCCCCTTCCCCCCACGCGCCGTCGCTGCCCCGGCGCAAGCCAGGGGCGAGCGGCATCACCGAGACTCTCGCCCCGGAAACGGCCGGGGGGAGCTGGAAAGGGTTCTTCCGTCTGCGCAACCGGATCTGGACCCCGGATTCCGGTACCTGACATTCCCGGAGAACCGCGTAGTGGACGCGCGCTCGTCAGCGCGAGAAAAAGCAAATGCGATCAGCTGTCAGGGAGTTCGGTACATGAATCACGAGGCACTGGCGATGGAAATGAGAGGCCTGCGGGAGCAGGTCACCGGAATCACCGACACGGCCGTGGCGGCCGCGGACGGAATGCTCATCGCGGCGGACACCGCCGCCACCATCGACCCTGAGGGGCTCGCCGCGATCGCCGCGGCGGGCCTGGGCATCGCCCGGCGCGCCGCCGAGGCGACGGGCCGGGGCACCTTCCGGCAGACGGTGACGTACGGCAGTCAGGGCTGCGCGGCCTTCTACGCCGTCGGCGACACGGCGCTGATGGTCGTGCTCGGCGACGAGGGCATCGACATCGAGCGTCTGCACGAGGAGACCCGCCCGGCGCTCGGACGCATCGGTTCGATCCTGACCGCTACCGAAGGAGCTTGAGAGGATGGCGAGCAAGCGGATGACATCGGGCTTCTCCGACCAGGTCATGGGTCTGGTCAAGGCACTGCGTACCGACGCACCGGACTGCGTCGCCTCGGGCGTCGTCGACATGGCGACCGGGATGCTGCTGTCGTACGAGACCGTCGACAACCACCCGCCCGAGGTGCTGGACCTGCTCGCGGGCGCGACCCTCGACCTGTTCCAGGGGCGCACGGTGCAGATGATCGAGGACGTGTTCAAGGAACGCCGCGGCAGCGAGAGCGACCAGCACTTCTTCCAGGAGATCCTGGTGAACAGCGACAACCTCACGCACCTGTTCGTGCGCATGAGCGAGCAGCAGGACGTGGTCGCCGTGGTCGTCTGCCGTAAGTCGGTGAACGTCGGCATGCTCTTCGCCCAGACCCGGCGCGTGGTGCGGGAGTACGGGCTCTGAACGCCGAAGGGCGGCCCTCCCCGGTGGGGAAGGGCCGCCCGTGCGCGGCGCCGGCCGGCTATTCCGTGCGCAGGCCGTCCGGCCGCATCAGACGGAGGAGCGGCGGCAGACTGAGCGCCGTCACCAGCACCACGACCGCCGCGCCGATGCCCGTCATCGACAGCACGCTCGCCCAGTCCACGCCGACCGGAGTGCCGGTCATCTTGAGCAGCACCGTGCCGAGCGTCAGGCCGACGACCGACGCCAGCGCCAGGCCCAGCGCGATGGGGATCGCGGTCTGCCACAGCACCGACAGGCTCAGCGTGCGGCGCCGGGTGCCGAAGGCGACCAGCGACGACAGCAGCTTCTTGCGCTCGCGCAGCTGCTCCAGCTGGGAGACCAGCAGGCTCGCCCCGATGAGCACGAGGACACAGGTCGCGCCGACGAACAGGCCGGTGCGGATGGACGTGAACCGGTTCGACTGGGTCGACGCGCTCCAGGTGAAGGGATCGGAGAGCGGGTCGATGTCCGCCGCGGTGTTGCGGACGAGTTCCTGCACGTCCGGCACCGACTTGTCGAGCGAGAGGTAGACGGTCCCGTACAGGGCCGGCTCCGCCTTCTCGGGCAGCGCGGCCGGGGTGAACAGGAAGCCCCCGCGCTCCTCGCCCTGCGGGTCCTTGCGCGTGGCCGCCTCCCGGACCCCCTTCGGCACCGTCCAGGCGATCTCCCTGCCCTTGTTGTCGCTGCCGTAGGACGGGTCGATGTAGAGCTTGGTGCCGGCCTTGTTCAGCTGCTCGGTGTACTCGTCCCACTGGGCGTTCGGTACGGCGAAGACGTCGCCGTCCTTGCAGGAGGGCAGCCGGGCGACCTCGCGCAGGGCGGCGCAGTCGCCGACGGTGATGGACGACTGGCGCTCCGGCTCGTTCCTGCCGTCGCCGATCTGGCCGTTGGCCAGCGCGACGGTGTGCCGGACGCCGTCGGTCGCGGAGAGCCGCCGGGCGGCCTCGCTCGCCGGGACACCGTCGGGCACCTGCAGGGACATCTGGGCGCGGGTGAGGTCGTTCTTGCTGACCTTGGTGTAGTCGCTGTCCACGCCGGCGAACAGCATCTGCAGGGCGATCGCGCCGGCCACCGCCACCGCGATGCCGTTGACCATGCGGGCCGCGGTGCCGCTGCTCAACTGAAGCCTGCGGATGGCCAGTTGCCAGGCGACCCCGCCGGAGTTCAGCCGGGCGACGACCGCCTCGACGACCCAGGGGAGCAGGGCGGTGATGCCGACCAGCAGCAGCATGACGCCGCCGATGACGAGGTACTGGTTGAAGTCTCCGTTGTCGCGTCCCTGCCCGATCATCGGGTAGAGGAGCGCGAGACCGCCGAGCGGCAGCAGCAGCCGCCACCAGAGCCGGCGTCGCGAAGGCCGGGCCGTACGGACCACGCCCAGCGGTTCGATGACGACCCCGCGCAGCGCGAACAGGGTCACGGCGACGGCGGCGGCCGGGACGGCGACGGCGACCAGGGCCACCAGGCCGGGCGCCGGATTGAGGTCACCGGGGAACACACTGACCCGGAAGACCTCCATCATTCCGGCGAGCTGACGTCCGATCAGGAAGAACCCGGCGCCGAGCACCAGCCCGACCAGGGCGCCGGCCAGCGCCTCGCCCGCCGCGATCCGCCGGGTCATCCGCCCGTCCGCGCCGACCAGCCGGAGCGCCGCGAGCCTGCGGTCGCGCCGCTCGCCGCCGAACCGTACGGCCGCCGCGATGAAGACGCCGACCGGCATCAGGAGCACCACGAAGACGATCAGGACGAGCAGCAGCAGCACGGGGTCCATGGCCTCGGACGGGTTGTCGGCCCCGAACGAGTCGATGCGTTCGATCCGGCCGGTCGTCTGCGAGGTCGCCTTCAGGCTGTCGGAGCCCGCGTAGTAGGCGAGTTCGTGCGGGTCGACGAGGCCGCTGTCGGCGATCGTGCCGGTGATGCGGTAGTCCAGGCGCTCGCGCAGCAGTTTGGCGTCCGGGGACTTGAGCAGCCGGTCCAGGGCGGGCGAGACGACCATGTCGCCGGCCGCGGGGAACTCCTTCAGCCCGGGCGGCAGGGGCGCCCGGGGGCCCTCGGGCCGCAGGACCCGTCCGCGTATGTCCTTGTCGTGGAAGGTGGTGCCGGCGGTCGCGACGAGCAGCGTCCGGTCCGACTTCTTCAGGACGTCCGAGCGGAACGTCATGTCGTTGCGGCTCTGCTCCCGGTCGTGGCGGGAGCCCAGGGCGCTCGGTATGGCCGTGGTGAGCAGCAGCAGGGCCACGCCGAGGCCGACGCCGACGGCTGTGAGCAGCACGCGCACCCAGGCCTCGCGGCCACCGGTCACCGCGAACCTGGCGCCCATGGCGAGATCACGGGACCACTGCCGCAGGCCGCGCGGGACCCGCGGTTCCCCGGCGGACGCGGCGACGGGCGAGGGGCCGGGCGGAGCCTCGGCCGGGCCGGTCCCGGGAGAAGGGCGGACACTCATACGATCCGCTCCATGTCCCGGGACTTGCCGTCGCGCACGACGATCTCGCGGTCCGAGTACGCGGCCACCCGCGCCTCGTGCGTGACGAGCACGACGGCGGCGTTGGTCGAGCGTGCGGCGTCGGTGAGCAGCTGCATCACGCGCTCGCCGTTGAGGGAGTCGAGCGCGCCGGTCGGCTCGTCCGCGAACAGCACACGCGGGTTGGTGACCAGCGAACGGGCGACGGCGACGCGCTGTCCCTGACCACCGGAGACCTCGCCGGGGCGCTTGCCCTTGAGGTCGTCGACCTCCAGCTGTTCCATCCACGTGAGGGCGGCGCGCTCGGCCTCCTTGCGGCCCGTCCCGTTCAGCCGGAGCGGCAGGGCGACGTTCTCGACGCAGGTCAACTCCGGTACGAGCTGGCCGAACTGGAAGACGAAGCCGAAGTCGCTGCGGCGCAGGGCGCTGCGCTGCGCGTCGTTCATCGTGGCCATCTCGCGGCCGTTGTACGTGATCGACCCGGAGTCGGGCGTCACGATCCCGGCGAGACAGTGCAGCAGCGTGGACTTGCCGGAGCCGGACGGACCCATGACGGCGACGACCTCGCCGGGGTGGATGGAGAACTCGGCGCCGTCCAGGGCGGTCGTCGGCCCGTACGCCTTGCGCAGGTCCAAGGCGGTGAGCAGGGAACCGGGTGGGGGAGTCATCGGGTCGTCACCGCCTCGGCGAGCTTGTCGAGGCGCGCGGCGGTGAGCTCCAGCCACCGCAGGTCGGCCTCCAGGTGGAAGAGGGCGTGGTCGCAGATCAGCTGGTCCGCGAGGTCGCCCTTGCGCTTGCGGTCGGTCAGGATGCGCATCATGCGCAGGTGCTCCGAGCGCTGCGTGTCGAGGATCTCGGCGGCGTTGCGGTGCGTGAGGAGCGCGAGCACGACCTTCGTGTAGAGGGTCGACTGGAGATAGGGCTCGGGCTTCTCCGGCGTCGCGAGCCACTGCTGCACGTCGGTGATGCCGGCGTCGGTGATGGCGTACCGCTTGCGCTCGGGCCCGCCGCCCGGCTCGATCCCGTCGACTTCGACGAGTCCGTTCTTCAGCAGCCGGGACATCGTCGAATAGACCTGGCCGTAGTGCAGCGGCCGATCGTGACCGAACTTCTCGTCGAAGGCGCGCTTCAGGTCGTAGCCGTGACGCGGCCCGGACTCCAGGAGTCCCAGGAGGGTGTGACCGATGGACATGCGAGCACTCTACACACGGTGTATACGCCGCATGTATACGCCCAGTGTGTAGATCATGGCGGCGTGTACCGCGGTGCAGGTGAGGGGCGATTGTCACGGTTCTGTCACCGGTGACGGGCTACGCCCCGCGGGCGCGTCCCGGGCACCGCCGACGCCGTGCCCGGCGGTGCTGTGTCCCCGGTGTTCACGCGTCGGCGGTGCTACGTCCCGGGGTCCGCCGGAGGTCGTTCCCGGTGGAGGTGGCCCTCGGGTTCCGCCGGCGGCCGTCCCCGCCGGGGCAGCGGCCCGGTCCCGCCGGGCAGGCGTCCCGCGTCGGCCAGTGCCTTGCGCAGCAGGAACTCGATCTGCGCGTTGGCGGACCGCAGTTCGTCCCCGGCCCAGCGCGCGAGCGCCTCGTGCACCGACGGGTCCAGCCGCAGCAGCACCTGCTTGCGCTGCTGCGGCCGACGCTGAGGGGACGTCCCCTCGGAGGGAGCCGTCACTGGTAGAGGGTCCCGGTGTTCAGGACCGGCTGCGCCGCGCGGTCCCCGCACAGCACCACCATCAGGTTCGACACCATCGCCGCCTTCCGCTCGGAGTCCAGCTCCACGATGTCCCGCTCGGTGATCCGGGCGATCGCCGCCTCGACCATGCCGACCGCGCCGTCCACGATCTGCCGCCGGGCCGCGACGACCGCTCCCGCCTGCTGGCGCTGGAGCATCGCGGAGGCGATCTCGGGAGCGTACGCGAGGTGCGTGAAGCGCGATTCGATGATCCGCACTCCGGCCGCCTCCACGCGCGCGTGCAGTTCGACGGCGAGCTTCTCGGTGATCTCCTCGGCGTTGCCGCGCAGCGACAGCCCGTCCTCGTCGTGGGCGTCGTAGGGGTACTCGATCGCGATGTGACGCACGGCCGCCTCGGTCTGGGTGGCAACGAACTCCAGGAAGTCGTCCACCTCGAAGGTGGCCTGGGCGGTGTCCTGCACGTTCCACACGACGACGGCGGCGAGCTCGATGGGGTTGCCGTACGCGTCGTTGACCTTGAGGACCGCGGTCTCGTGGTTGCGGACGCGGGTCGAGATCTTGGTCCTGGACGTCAGCGGGTTCACCCAGCGCAGCCCGTCCTGGCGGATCGTCCCCCGGTAGCGCCCGAAGAGCTGCACCACACGGGCCTCGCCCGGCGCGACCGTGTTCAGCCCGCACATCGCGAAGAACGCGGCGATGCCGATCAGGACGCCGACGATGATCAGCGCGGCCTTGGCGCCCGTCGCGGCGACGGCCGTCGCGCCCGCGATCAGCCCGGCGCCCAGCAACAGTCCGACGAGTCCGAGCAACAGGGCCAGGCCGCCGCCGATGCTGTGCGCGGCGAACTCCCGGACCCGCGGCGCGGGCATCTCGGGCACGCCCTCGGGTGTGGAGTCGTGCGCGGCTGAGCGGTGTGTCGACATGGGAGGTCCCCCGTTCCGTACGGCATAGCTTCCGTCTATCCAAGTGATATCACTTTAACGCGCTCGGCAACCTTCCACCCCTCTCGCTCGTCGGTTTCGTTGGGGAAGGAGCGCCCGGCGTGCTGATTGTCACGTCCGGAAAAGACCGGATCGGGGGCCCTTTGTCATAGCGCGCGGTGTTAGCTTTCTGAGCTGACCTGAGCGACGAACCTGAGTGCCACACGAGAGTGAAGCGGAGCGGATCGACCCATGGGACGAGCGGAAGAGAGACGAGCGCGGCAGGCACGGGGCCGCCGCGCGGCGCCCAAGCGCTCGTCCGGGGCGGGCGCCGCGGGCGCGCCGGCCGGCGGCAAGGGCCGCCGCAGCGGCATACGCCGGTTCGTCAACTGGAAGACGATCACCGGGACGTTCTTCGGCCTCTGCCTGCTCGGCATGGGCGCCTTCATCGTGCTCTACATGGTCGTCGACGTCCCCAAGGGCAACGCGGCCGCACGGCTGCAGAGCAACATCTACAAGTACCGCAACGGCGACGTCCTCGCCCGCACGGGCAAGGTCAACCGTGAGGTCGTGGACCTGTCCAAGGTGCCGAAGAGCGTCCAGAAGACCTTCGTCGCCGCCGAGAACAAGTCCTTCTACAAGGACTCCGGCGTCGACCTCAAGGGCACCGCCCGCGGCCTGATCAACACCCTGTCGGGCAAGGGCAAGCAGGGCGGCTCGACGATCACCCAGCAGTACGTCAAGAACTACTACCTGAGCCAGGACCAGACCGTCACGCGCAAGCTGAAGGAACTGGTCATCTCCCTGAAGGTGGACCGCCAGAAGTCCAAGGACGACATCCTCGCGGGCTACATCAACACCAGCTACTACGGCCGCAACGCCTACGGCATCCAGGCCGCGGCGCAGGCGTACTACCGCGTCGACGCGAGCGAACTCTCCGTCGCGCAGGGCGCCTACCTCGCCTCGCTGCTCCAGGCCCCGAGCCAGTACGACTGGGGCGTCGCGACGGAGACCGGCAAGAAGCTGGTCACGGCCCGCTGGAACTACACCCTCGACAACATGGTCGAACAGGGCTGGCTGGACTCCGGCAAGCGCCAGGAGATGAAGTTCCCCGTGCCGAAGGACCCGCAGGGCGCCCCCGGCATGGAGGGCCAGACCGGCTACCTGGTCAAGTCCGCCGAGAACGAGCTGGCCAAGCAACTCGTCAGCGACGGAACGGCCTCCGACCTGGACCAGGCCCAGGCGATGGTGGAGGCCGGCGGCTGGACCATCACCCTCAACATCGACAAGAAGAAGCAGGCCCTGCTGGAGAAGACCGTCAAGGCGCAGCTCACCAGCAAGCTGGACCCGAAGAAGCGCAAGGTCGACGGCAACATCCAGGCCGGTGCCGTCTCCGTCGACCCGAAGAACGGCAGGGTCCTCGCGATGTACGGCGGCAAGGACTACTTCAAGCACTACTACAACAACGCCACGCGCCGGGACTACCAGGTCGCCTCGACCTTCAAGCCGCTGATCTTCGCCGCCGCCCTGGACGAGGAGGCCAAGACGCAGCGCGACAGGCCCATCACGGCGAACACGGTCTACGACGGCACGAACCGCCGGCCCGTCGTCGGCAGCGACATCGGCTTCGCCCCGCCGAACGAGGACGAGCACAGCTACGGCGACGTCACCGTGCAGACCGCGATGAACAAGTCCATCAACTCCGTCTTCGCGCAGATGGGCGTCGACGTCGGCATGGACGAGGTCCTGAAGGTCGCGGACAAGCTCGGCATGGACACCAAGGGTCTCGATACGGTGCCCGCCCAGACCCTCGGCTCCATGGGCGCGAGCCCGCTGGAGATGGCCGGCGTCTACGCCACGCTCGACAACCACGGCAAGAAGGTCACCCCGGCCATCGTCGCCAAGGCCGAGCACAAGGACCGTTCGGTCGACTTCCCCGACCCGATCGGCGACCAGGTCATCAGCGAGGAGGCGGCCGACACCGTCACCTCGGTGCTGACCGGCGTGGTCGACGACGGTACGGCCAGGACGTCCGTGCGGGACAACCCGTCCCGCGGCGGTCAGCAGGTCGCGGGCAAGACGGGTACGTCCGACAACAACAAGTCGGCCTGGTTCACCGGCTACACGCCGGACCTGGTCACCTCGGTCGGCCTGTTCGGCGAAGCCGCGGTCGGCACCGCCGAAGCGGGCAAGCACGTCTCCATGAAGGGCGCCACCGGCCTCGTCGCCGAGGGCGGCCGCGTCAACGGCGGTGGCTTCCCGGCGCAGATCTGGGCGGCGTACACCTTCGACGCGCTGGACGGCAAGGTCAGCAAGTTCGACCTGAACACCACGTCGGGCGCGGCGGTGGAGCCCACCGAGACGCCCACGGCCACGCGGACGCCGTCGAGCACCCCCTCGTCGACACCGACCACCGAGGAGCCGTCGACCGAGCCGCCGACGAGCAGCAGTCCGCCGTCTCCGACGGACGAGCCGACGACGACCGAGCCGACGACCACGAAGCCGGCCACGCCGACGGGGACGCCGACCGACGGAATTCCGGACAATCCCTTCGATCCGGACAGTCAATAGCGTGCGGAAGGGGCACCCGGTGATCCACCGGGTGCCCGCGGCCGGGGAGGCCCTGGTCACCGCCGCACGGAGAGCCGATCTCCCTGCCGGGACGGTGAGTTGAGCCTGCCCCCGGCCCGTGGAGAGCGGGGCGTGGGGGCAGGCTCCGCGTGGCGGCACCGTGCGGGGCGGGCAGGGTGGTGCCGCCACCCGGTCCGGTCAGGCGCCGGGCAGGACGCCGGTGCGGGCCACCTCGGAGTACCAGCGGGCGCTGGCCTTGGGGATGCGGGTGCCCGTCGGGTAGTCGACGTAGACGGCGCCGAAGCGCTTGCTGTAGCCGTACCCCCACTCGAAGTTGTCCAGCAGCGACCACAGGAAGTAGCCGCGTACGTCCGCGCCGTCGGTGATGGCCTGGTGCACGGCGGCCAGGTGGCCGCGCACATAGGCGATCCGGTCGGGGTCGTTGACCTTGCCGGAGGGGTCGGCGTAGTCGTCGAAGGCCGCCCCGTTCTCCGTGATGACCAGCGGCAGGGTGGGGAATTCGGATGCCACCCGGCGCAGCAGGTCGTACAGGCCGGTGGGATCGACGGCCCAGCCCATGGCGGTGGTGTCGCCGGGGGGCTGGTGGAAGGCGACCAGGTCCGCTCCGGGCCAGGGGCTGTGCGTGCTCCTGCCGTGTCCGTCCGCGTTGTGCGTGCCGCTGCCGTCCGCCTCCGAGACCAGCGTGGGCGTGTAGTAGTTGATGCCGAGGAAGTCCAGGGGCTGGTTGATCTGCCGGAGGTCGCCGTCGCGTACGAAGGACCAGCCGGTCAGGGCCGCCGTGTCCTTGAGGAGGTCCTCCGGGTAGGCGCCCTGCAGCATCGGGCCGGTGAAGACCCGGTTGGCGAGCGCGTCGATCCGGCGGGCGGCGTCGGTGTCGGCGTCGCTGCCGGTGAGCGGGCGCACCTCGTGGAAGTTCAGCGTGACCGAGCACTGGGCGTCGGCGGGAAGCGCGCCGCGCAGTGCCTGGACGGCCAGCCCGTGCCCCAGGTTGAGGTGGTGGGCGGCGCGCAGGGCGGCGACCGGGTCGGTGCGGCCGGGGGCGTGGACACCGGAGCCGTAGCCGAGGAAGGCGCTGCACCAGGGCTCGTTGAGCGTCGTCCAGGTCGTCACCCGGTCGCCGAGGGCGTCCGCCGCGATGGCCGCGTACTCGGCGAACCGCTCGGCCGTGACGCGCTCGGGCCAGCCTCCCGCGTCCTCCAACTCCTGCGGCAGATCCCAGTGGTAGAGCGTGGCCACGGGCGTGATGCCCTTGGCCAGCAGCTCGTCGACGAGCCGGCGGTAGAAGTCCAGGCCCTTCTGGACGGCGGGGCCGCGGCCGGTGGGCTGGATCCGGGGCCAGGCGAGGGAGAAGCGGTAGGCGCCGAGGCCGAGGTCGGCCAGGAGCGCGACGTCCTCGCGCCAGCGGTGGTAGTGATCCGTGGCGATGTCGCCGGTGTCGCCGTTGCGGACGCGGCCGGGGGTGCGGGCGTAGACGTCCCAGATGGAGGGGGTGCGGCCGTCTTCGGCGGTAGCGCCCTCGATCTGGTACGAGGCGGTCGCGGAGCCCCAGAGGAAGCCGTCGGGGAAGGTTCGGGCCGCGTCCGGGGCAGATCCGCCATGTCGTGCTGCGGTGACCACGTAGATCCTCTCAAGGGGGTGTGTCGCGGGGGTGCGAAGAAACAGAGATACGGATGAGGGGGGCGGCCTGGTGGCCGGGCGCCGGGCCGGTGCGGAAGGCCGGCCGGCGTCAGCCCTTGACGGCGCCGGCCATGATCCCGCTGACGATCTGGCGGCCGAAGACGATGAACATCGCCAGCAGCGGCAGGGTGCCCAGCAGCGCACCCGCCATGATCAGTGACTGGTCGCGGACATAGCCGGCGCTGAGCTGGGTGAGGGCGACCGGGACGGTCGGGTTCGTCATGTCGAGCACCACGAAGGGCCAGAAGAAGTCGTTCCACGCGTGCACGAACGTGATCATGAACAGGACCGCCATCGCGGGCCGCGCGACCGGAAGCACGATGCTCCAGAAGATCCGCAGCGAGTGCGCGCCGTCCACGCGTCCCGCCTCGACGAGCTCGTCCGGCAGCGCCTCGGAGAGGTACTGCCGCATGAAGAACACCCCGACCGCGCTCACCAGCGTGGGGAAGATGACGGCGGGCAGCTGCTGCGACCAGCCGAGCTCCGACATCATCATGAAGAGCGGTACGACGCCGAGCTGCGGCGGCACCATCATGGTGCCGATCACCAGCGTGAGCAGGATGTTGCGTCCCTTGAACCGCAGTTTGGCGAAGGCGAAGCCCGCCAGCGTCGCGAACAGCACCGTGGACAGCGCGATGACCCCGGCCACGATCAGACTGTTGATCATGGCCTTCCCCATCGCCGCCTCGTCCCACGCGCGGGCGAGGTTGCTGAACAGGTTGGGGCCGGGCAGGAACGGCGGAGGCGTCTGGCTGACCCGGGTGTTGTCCGTGGAGGCCGCCACCATCGTCCAGTACAGCGGGAAGATCGACACGATCGCCATGACGGCGAGCAGGACGTAGGCGAGCGGGCCGGCGTGATGCTGGCGGCCGGCGCGTATGCGCAGCAGCCGACGGCCGGTGCGAGGGGTTTTCGGGGCGGAGGTCCGGACCGGGGCGTCCGTGCGGACCGGGAGGGAGTTGACGGTCATGACGGCTCCTGGTCAGGGCGTGCGGGGGCGCAGCCGGCGGATCAGGCGCTGCGCCGCGAAGACGAGGATGAGCAGCAGGAACATCGCCCAGGCGACGGTCGCCGCGCGGCCCATCTGGTAGTTCTTCCAGCCCTCCTCGTACAGCAGCAGACCCAGCGTCTGGTACTGGTTGTCCGCGCCGCCGGTGACCCCGTTGGGCCCCTGGCCGAAGATCAGCGGCTCACCGAACAGCTGGGTGGCGCCGATGGTGGAGAGCACGATGGTGAAGACGACGGTGGAGCGGATCCCGGGAACGGTGACATGGGTGAACTGCTTCCACCGAGAGGCGCCGTCGAGGGACGCCGCCTCGTACCGCTCGGCAGGGATGGCCTGCATGGCCGCCAGGTACAGCAGCGCGTTGTAGCCGGTCCATCGCCAGATCACGATGGTGGAAATGGCCACCTGGGCGGGCCACTTGTCGGCCTCCCAGTCCAACGGGTCGATGCCGACCCAGCCGAGCACCCAGTTGATCATGCCGAAGTCGCGTTCGAAGAGCATGGTGAACACGAGGGCGGCCGCGCCGACCGAGGTGGCGTAGGGCACCAGTGACGCGACGCGGAAGAACAGCGAGGCGCGCATCCGGTAGTTGAGCAGGTGCGCCATGCCGAGCGCCATCAGCAGCTGCGGCACCGTGGAGATGACGCCGATGGTGATGGTGTTCTGCAGCGCGTTCCAGAACCGTGAGTCCTTGAACAGGTCGACGTAGTTGTCGAACGCCACCCACTGCATGGAGTCGAGGGTGGCCAGTTCCACATGGTGCAGGGAGATCCACGCCGTGTAGACGAGGGGGTAGAAGCTGAACGCGGCGAAGACCACGAAGAACGGCGCGACGAACGCATACGGCGCGCCCTTGAGGTCGAGCCGGTGCAGCAGCGCACTGCGCCGCCGGCCCGTCTCCCCGTCGGGGGTCTTCGTGGGCGGACCTGAACGCTCCTCGCCGGCCAGGGCGTTGGTGGTGGAGGTGGCCACCGGAATTCCTTCCTGAGAGCGGATGTCTGAGCCGGGCCCCGGGCGCGCCGGCGGAGTGCGGGCGCGCCCGGGGTGTCGGAAGCCCGAGGGTCAGCCGACCGCCTTGTCGATGCGCTCAGCGGTGGTCTTCCACGCCTTGTCCCGCGACTGGCCCTGCTCGACCAGGGCCAGGCCCTGGGTGAAGGTGTCCTTGATCGTGCCGTCCTTGCGACCGAGGACCTGCTTGTCGGGGATCTCCTGCGCGGCAGCACCGAAGATCTGGCCGATCGGCGCGTCGCTGAAGTACCCGGAGGTGACGTTCTTGACGTCGTCCTGGTCGAGCGCCTGGCGGGAGGAGGGGAAGTTGCCCAGCTTCTTGAAGATGTAGGCCTGCTGCTCCGGCGCGGTCAGCCAGGCGACGAGCTTCTGGGCCTCCGCCTTCACCGGACTCTTCTCCAGCACGCCGAGGAAGGAGCCGCCCCAGTTGGCCCCCTTGGGGGCCCTGGCGACGTCCCACTTGCCCTTGTTCTTCTCACCGGCCTTCTCGCTGATGTGGCTCAGCATCCACGCGGGGCAGACCGCGGTGGCGAAGGTGCCGTTGGCCAGTCCAGGGTCCCAACCGGGCTGGAACTGGCGCAGCTTCGCGCTCAGCCCGTCGTCGGCGGCGTCCGCGGCGAGGTTCCAGGCCTGCTTGACGACCGGGTTCTTGTCGTAGATCAGGTCGCCGTTCTCGTTGTAGTACTGCTGCGGGTAGCCGTAGACCATGGCGTTGAACAGGCCGCTGGAGGAGTCCATGTACGACACGCGGCCGCCCTTGAAGTCCTTCTTGAAGGTGCGGCCGACCTCGACGTACTTCTTCCAGTCGCCCGCCCACAGCTTGCCGACGGCGTCGCGGTCGGTGGGCAGACCGGCCTTGGCGAAGTAGTCCTTGCGGTAGCACACGGCCATCGGGCCGGCGTCGGTCCCCAGGCCCAGCACCTTGCCGTCCTCGGTGGTGATCTGGGACTGCTTCCAGGGCAGGAAGTGGTCGGTGCCCGCCGTGCGGGAGAAGTCGGCGAACTTGTCGGCCTGCGTCTCGGTGATCTCCTTGGCCCGGCCGATCTCGATGCCCTGGATGTCCTTCAGGCCGTTGCCCGCGGCGAGATGGGTCTGCAGCGCGGTGTAGTAGGTCTGCTCGTCGCCGGCTATCTCGGCCTTGATCTCGACGTTCGGGTGCTCCTTCTCGTACTGCTCGAGAAGGCCCGACTCCTTGAAGCCCATCACCCCGAACATGCCCATGGTGATGACGGTCTTGCCGTCCTTCTTGCCACCGCCCGTGACCGAGCCGTCACTGCCGCCGCAGCCGGCGACGAGCGCCAACGCGCATACGGCCGCAGCTGCTGACGCCAGCCTCTTTCTGCCGAACGAACCGGGACTGCTCATGGGTCTCCTCCTAGGCGGCGGCGCGGGCGCGTCGAATTGACACGCTTTGCGACGACTACTGCGGCTCTGGTGGGGTGGTGGGAACGTGCCCATCGATGCCTAAAGAAAAAGTGGGCACGTTCCCACCGACGCATGGCAGACTCACTGCATCGAGCCGATCTGTCAATGACTTGAACACGACGAAGGGAGATTGCCCCGGCCGTCGCGTTCGTCGTTCCTGGACGGCGCAGGGCCCGGCCGACAGCGGCGTCTGCAAGAATCGGTGCTGGTCATCAGTGCGGCCGACGCTGCCGCGGCTGCCGGGAGGGGAGCGCATGGCTGGGAATCGCCGTCCGACGATCAAGACCGTCGCCGCCCGTGCCGGCGTGGGCAGGACGACGGTGTCCCGGGTCGTCAACGGCTCGGAGCTGGTCAGTGCCGACGCCCGGGCCAGGGTCCTGGCGGCGATCAAGGAACTCAACTACGTACCCAACACGGTCGCCCGCGGTCTCGTGACCAGCCGCACCGACGCGGTGGCCCTGGTCATCCCGGAATCGGCGAGCCGACTCGGCTCGGAACCGTTCTTCGCCGCGCTGATCCGAGGTGTCAGCGAAGCCCTCGCCGACAGCCGGACGCAGCTGCAGCTGATGCTCGTCCGCGACCAGGCCGAGCGGGAGCAGCTCACCGAGTCGGTGGCGGCACGCCGCGTGGACGGCGTCCTGCTGGTCTCCGTCCACGCCGACGATCCGCTGCCCGGGATGTTGGAGGACCTCGGCCTGCCCACCGTGCTGGCCGGGCGCCGTGACGTCGGCGAGCGGCTGAGTTACGTGCACGCCGACAACGCCGGCGGGGCGGCGGAGGCCGTGCGGCACCTGCTGAGCAGCGGACGCACCAAGATCGCCACGATTGCCGGCCCGCTGGACATGGACGTCGGCCGCAGCCGACTCGAAGGCTGGCGCACCGCCCATCGCGAAGCGGGCGCGCCTGCGAGCGAAGTCCTGGTCGAGACCGGCGACTTCAGCTGGGAGAGCGGCCGCCGAGCGATGTATTCGCTTCTTGAACGCGCCCCTGATCTGGACGCCGTGTTCGCCGCCTCCGACCTCATGGCGCTCGGAGCCCTGGAAGAACTGCGCCGCCGACAGCGGCAGGTGCCCGGCGACGTCGCCGTCGTCGGATTCGAGGACTCGCTCGCCCGCTATGCCCACCCGCCCCTGACGACGGTGCGCCAGCCGGTGGAGGAACTGGGCCGCACGATGGTCCGGATCCTCACCGAGATCACCCGACACGGTGCGCCCCGGCAGCAGGTGACGCTGCCGACGGAATTGGTGGTGCGCGAGTCGGCCTAGGCCCGACCTAGGGCCTGCCTGACCATTCCCGCCTGCCCGGCGACGCCATGCATGCACGCTCGCCGCACCGGACACAGCCCCAAGTGCATCCCGTACGAGGGGCTGCCGTCCGGCGTGCCGAGCGCACGCACCTGACCCCGCCGAGCCGCGCTTCGGGCGACGCCGCGAATCGTCAGACAGGCCCTGGATGAATGATGCGAAGTGTTAGTGGTCATGGGCGGTCAGCGAGCGCATGACGGGCTGGCCGGTGTGGTCGTTGTGCCAGATCGCGCTGGTCAGGGCGAGGATGCGTTGGAGGACGCGGGCCATCACTCCGCCCGGGGGCGGGCCCTGGTGGCGTTCGAACAGCAGTGAGGTCTTGCGATTCGGATCCCCGGGTCACGATTGTTGGAGCCGGGAGCGGTGCGGGGCGTCGCCCCGGGCACCGGAGCGTCGGCAGGGACGGCCACCACGGATCTGTTCGAGTTGCGTAGGCGCAGCGGCATCAGTCCGGCGGGTGATGGCCGCCGTGCCCATCACCAGGGCACTACGCCGGCGTCGTCGAAGAACTGTCCGGTGGGGCCGTCGTCGGGCAGGGTCGCGAGTTTGATGGCGATCGCCGCGCCCTGTTCGGGGGTGCGCACGCCGCGGAAGCCGTTGAGGTCGGTGGCGACGTAGCCGGGGCAGCCGGTGTTGATCAGGATGTTCGTGCCGCTCAACTCCCGGGCGTATTGGAGGGTGACGGCGTTCAGGAACGTCTTCGACGGGGCGTACGCCGCGGACACGGGACCCGTCGTCTGCTCGGCGGCGGGTCCTGACTGCCGGGTGAGGGAGCCGACGCTGCTGGACATGTTCACGATCCGTGGTGCGGCGGAGCGGCGCAGCAGCGGCAGCATCGCGTTGGTGACGCGGATGACGCCGATCACGTTGGTGTCCACGACCGTGTGGATGGTGGCGGGGTCGATCCGGGTGGGCTCCTGCGGCATGCTGCCTGTGATGGCGGCGTTGTTGACGAGCACGTCGAGGCGTCCGACCTGTTCCTCGATCAGCCGTGCGGCGGCGGTCGCGCTCGCGTCGTCGGTCACGTCCAGCGGTACGGCGAACGCGTCGATGCCGGCGGCGCGCAGTTTCTCCACTGCGGCGCTTCGGCGCTGGTCGTCGCGGGCGCCGACGCCGACGCTCCAGCCGAGGGTGCCCAGGCCTGCGGCGATCTCGTAGCCGATTCCCTTGTTCGCGCCGGTGACCAGCGCGATCGTCCGTTCAGTCATAGGGACGATGCTGCCTCGGGCCTCGGCTGGGGTCCAAGACCGATCAGGTGCGCGACGATACCGTCAGGGTATTGATCCGGGATAGCGTGGCCGGATGGAGACCCGGGAACTGCGGTATTTCGTCGCTGTCGCCGAAGAGCTGCACTTCGGGCGTGCCGCGCAGCGGCTCGGGATCGCGCAGCCGCCTTTGTCACGGGCGATCCAGCGGCTCGAACGCCGGCTCGGGGCAGTGCTGTTGGATCGGACCAGTCGCACTGTCACGCTGACCGAGGCCGGCTCGGTGCTGTTGGTCGAGGGCCGGGCGGCTCTCGACGCGGTCGAGGCCGCCGAGCGTCGGACCCGCCGCGCTGCCCTTTCCGTGACCGGCCGTCCCGGCCTGGTCCTGGTCACGAAGGCCAGCGCGTCCAGGGAACTGCTGGCGAGACTGCTCGACGCGTACGCCGCCGAGCCCGGCGCGGTCCCCGTCGACGTCATCCTGTGCGGTCCGGCCGAGCAGGAACGACTCCTGCGCGAGGGCCGGGCCGACGTGGCGCTGCTGCACCGGCCGTTCGACTCCACGGCCGGATTCCACACCGAAGAGCTCAGCACGGAGAGTCAGGTCGTGGTCCTGCTGGCCGGGCATCCGCTCACCGCCCGGGCCCATGTGCACATGGCCGACATCACCGGGCTGCCGGGCCTGCCCCTCCCACGCTGGCCCGACCGCGACGGCACCTACCCGCCCGGCCCCGGCCCGCAGGTCCGCGACCATGCGCAGTTGTTGCAGCTCGTCGCGCTCGGCCGTGCCTGTGCGGTCTCACCGGAGTCGTGCCGAGCCCAACTGCACGGTGACCTCGCCGCCGTGCCCGTGCTGGACGCGCCGACAGTCACCACCGTGATCGCCTGGCCACCGCACAGCCGGTCCAGAGCCGTCGCCGACTTCATCCGGACTGCGACACGCCTCCAGTAGCTCCCACCCGCCCGGCCAGGCTCCACCCATCGTGGCCCGGCTCAGGCGGCAGATCGCGGTGGGTGCACGCGGCTGGTGTCAGTCCCGCGCGACCAGGTGACATCTATCTCGACCACTCACACCTTCGCATCATTCATCCAGGGCGCGGGACGGGCGTGGATCGACGGCCACGTGGTGACCGGGGGAACGGAATCGTCCTCGCCCCCGCGGGACCCGGACCGGCGGCACGACCCCGACCCGGCGAACGGCCAGGCCCGCGACACGATCCGGGGACGGTCCCGTCGACCCTTCGCCGTCAGCCTCGGACCCCGGGTCGAGGAGGGTGCAGTGGCACGCGAAAAGGGCGCCCGATGATTCACCGGGCGTCTTTTCCTTGTGTGCGGGCGGGACTTACCGGATATGTCGACGGTCGATTATTGGCCAGACGTTCCGGAGGCTCAGAGTTCGATGAGAATTTTGTTGACCCGGGCTGCGCGCGCGGATCATGCTTTCCGGTAACGGGGAGGGAACCCAAGTGGCAACGCGCGCTCCACACTGACCAGTGGCTCGCGCCTTTCAGGCCTGTATTCACGAATTCCGCCGACCGTGCGCGGGCTGTCACGCGTGCCCGGATTGCGTTTCATGCGCCCTTTCCCCTTCCAGAACTCCCGCGACGCGGGAGCCCATTTGTGAAGGAGAACCGTTGAGATTCCACAGACGAACGAGGGCACCGCTGGCCGCCGTGGCGGCCGGGGCGGTGCTCGCGGGGCTGACTCAGGCCGTGGCCTGGGCCGCCCCGCCGACACCGGCGGCTCCCGCCGCGAAGACGGCGGCCGAGAAGCGGCGCGACGCGGTGCCGTCGGCAGAGCGGGCCGCGGTACTGGGCAAGACCTGGAAGAATTCGGGCGACCTGGCGTGGACCACATCGGGTGACGCGGAGGGATTCCACATCCTCACGGCCCGGAAGAAGGACGGCTACACCTGGCGCAGTACGGCGTCGCTTTCCGAGCCGGGATTCGACGCCGACGCCTGGATCGGCAACATCTGCGTCACTGGTTCGGGCAAGCGGGCGGTGGTGGTCTACGCACCCCGCACTTTCACCAACAAACCCCAGCTGATGGCCCGGGGCGGGTTCACGGCGGTCGTCGATCTGGCCTCCGGCCGGGTGACGAAGCTGAAGCTCAAGGCATCGCTGTCGTACTACAACCCGGGCTGCGGACCGGGGGAGTCGGTGATCCTGACCCAGTCCGGGGGCGAAGACCTGCCCGGCACCCGGCTGTTCCGGCTGGACGCGTCGACGGGCAAGGTGGGCAAGCCGATCGCGCTGGGAGGGCAGGTCACCTCGGCCGTCCCGGCCGCGCACGATTCCGTCCTCGCGGCCTCCGGCGCGGAGGTCGTCAGGATCGACGCCCGCGGCACGCGCAAGGCCCTCGTCCGCACCGACGGCGTCCCCTACCGGCTCACACCCGACGGTGACGGCGGGCTGGCCTTCCTCGACAAGCGCGGCGCCACGTCCCAGGTGAAGCGCATCACGGCCGGCGCCGTGGCGCACCCGAACCCGCGCGGCACGCGTGCTGCCGTACTGGCCAAGGGGCTCGCGACCGAGACGGGGCTGACCCGGAGCGCCGGCACCGTGTACGTGACCGGCAGCACGCGACCGACGGCCGACCGACTCCCCTCCACCGTACGGCGGTTGGCGTCCGTGCCGAAGGACGCCACCGTCTCCTCGCGCGGCGAGGCAGTCCTGACCCACACGACGTGGGCCGACGGCAAGGGCACGCTGCTGCTGCCCGGCGAGACCGCCAAGGCCCGTACGGTGAAGATTTCCCTGACCACCCGTGCCACGGGGCGCACGGCGTCCTTCGCCGTGGACCCGGCGCGGCGGGTGTCGGCCCACGCGGGCCAGGGCCGTGACGCGTCGCCGGGTCTGCTGACCGGTTCCGGAGGCAGCGGCAAGGCGTCGGTGACCGCGACGGCCGCCGGTGACCCGAGCGACCCGGTGGAGTCGGAGCGCACCTGCTCCGTGCCCCGCAACGACCCGCGCAACCAGGCCATGCAGCCCAAGCCCCGCCAGGTGGAGTGGGCGGTGGACCAGGCCGTCAAGGGGATGCTCAACACGCACATCTCGCGTGCGGCGAACTGGAAGAACCTCGGCATGCCCGCCTACATGCCGCAGGCCCTCTTCCTGAACCCGGCGCTGGACGGCGGCGGTCGCGCCATGGCGCAGGTCATGCTCGGCGTGACCACCCAGGAGTCGAACATGTGGCAGGCCGCCCGCTCGGCCGTGCCGGGCGTCACGGCCAGCCCGCTGATCGGCAACTACTACGGCATCAACCTCTACGACGGTGACACCAGCAACGACTGGGACGTCAACTTCGCCAAGGCGGACTGCGGTTACGGCATCACGCAGATCACCGACCACATGCGGATGGCCGGACGCGAGGACGGCCACGGCGGTGCCGCCTGGGACTACCAGAAGCAGCGGGCCGCCGCCCTGGACTACACCGCGAACATCTCCGCGGGCCTGCAGACCCTCATCTCCAAGTGGAACGAGACCCGCGCCGCGGGCATGATCGCGAACCACGGCACCACCGGACGGCCCGAGAACTGGTACTTCGCCCTGTGGGCGTACAACTCCGGCTTCCATCCCAACGCCGGCAACGGCTCGCCCTGGGGCCTGGGCTGGGCCAACAACCCCGCCAACCCCGAATGGGACGCCGGACGCCTGCCGTTCATGGAGAACGCCGCCGGCGGCGAGGACGCCAGCGCCGCCGCCCGCCCGCAGAACTGGCCCTACCAGGAGAAGGTCCTCGGCTTCGCCGCGCACCCGCCGTCCTTCCTGGAGTCCCCGGGCGTGATGGTCCCGGCCTTCCGCCCCTCCACCTGGAACGGCACCTCCGAGGCCGTCACGGTCAAGGGCAGCGCCCTGTACAACCGCGCCCACCTCAAGGCGCCGGAGGACGCGTTCTGCAACTCCTCCAACAGCTGCGACCCGGCCCGGATATCCGACGGCGCCTCCAACGACACCGCGAGCAGCGGGCCTTGCGGACGCAGCGACTTCCAGTGCTGGTGGAACAAGCCGGTGACCTGGAAGAGCGACTGCGCCGACACGTGCGGATACGAGTTCATCCGCTTCGGCGACAGCATGCCGGAGGAGGCCGACGGCACGGCGTACCCGCCCGTGTGCAGCACCAGCGGTCTTCCGGGCAACGCGCTCGTCGTCGACGACGTGCCCGCGGGCACCCCGGTCGTCCGCCCGGGCTGCACCAACTCCTGGACGAACTCCGGGACGTTCAGCTTCAACTTCGCCAACAACGGAGTGGAGACGGTCTATCCCGCCAAGGTGGACCTCCACCAGCTGGGCGCGGGCTTCGGCGGCCACTTCTACTTCGGCCACACCCGCCAGGACGACGCCAAGGGCCAGCGGCTGAAGATCACCGGCACCTGGAAGCTGAAGGACACGCTCAAGGGCCAGGCGAAGGTCATGGTCCACCTGCCCGACCACGGAGCGCAGACCAACTACGCGCGGTACGAGATCGACACCGCGTACGGGACCGAGACCCGCACGATCAAGCAGCCCGGCGACGGCAACCGCTGGGTGTCGCTCGGCGCGTACCGCTTCGACAACGCCGCCGCCGTGCGGCTGGACACCATCACCCCGGACGGCACCGGGGACCAGGACATCGCCTTCGACGCGGTGGCCTTCGTCCCGGGCAGCTACGACCTGATCACCGACATGCGGCTGCCGGAGTGGAACCCCGGCGCTCCCGAGCCGCCCGCGGTGGAGCCCGTCACCACCCTGCCCGGACACGTCTTCCCGCGGCCCGGTGTGCAGTCCTCCCGCGCGGGGGCGGCCGCCGACGAACACCCGCGTGCCTTCGACTGCCGTGCCGTCAAGGGCAAGAAGAACTCCGAGGTCTGTCTGGAGTTCCGGGGGAAGCCGGCCGGGAAGACGGCGCAGCGCAAGGGGGCCGCGGCCGCGGCGGGCACCGCGTTCTGTTCCAAGAGCGGCGCCGACATGTTCTACACACGCACCAGAGCGTGTCTCCAGGACAGCTTCTCGGCCACGCTGTACGAGAACGGCACGCCCATCGCGCAGAACATCTACGCGTACAAGCACGAGATCGACCTGAACCTCGACAGCCCCACGATCCAGCAGACGGTGTCGGTCCAGCCGACGACGGTCGACCCGAAGGTTCCGCCCGTCACGATCAACGTGCAGTCCTTCTGCCAGCACAACTGCTCGTCGGCCGGGATCACCTGGTCGGGCCTGCCGGAGTGGTCGGGCCTCGACAAGCACGAGGCGGTCGGCCGGATCGACCACACCTGGTCGGGCACGGCGGGCAACGAGACCGTCCACCTGAACTGGATCCTCTCCTCGACCATGGGCGGCGCCCCGAACGGCGGGGCGGACTACCAGCCGCCGAGCGGAAAGCTGGGCATCCGCTGCGACCGTGAGGCCAAGGGCAAGAGCACGGTGGGATGCGTCTTCCCCGACTACATCCCGACGTACGTCGTCAACACCGAGGCGAACCCCTCGGCGGCAGCGTTCTACTGGATCCTCATGCAGAAGCTGCCCTACCACCCGGGCAGCCGCGATCACAGTTCGCCGCTGAACTACCTGGCGGACACCGCACGCCAGAAGGCGAACCGCAAGGTGATCTGTCCGACGAGCGGGCCCGACAAGTTCGTCGGCCACCCCGACTCGAAGCCGCCGAACAGCACGTCGAGCTGTGACGAGTACCCGTTCGCGGCGACCTATCAGAGCGGTGGCATGCCCCCGCAGACGGTGAGCACCGGCAAGGACTGCACCCAGCTGTACGCCAAGCCGCTCAGCACCGGCTGGACCCTGCTGGAGGACCCGCGCTACGCCCGGGTGAACACCTGGAACGAGATCTGCGGCCGGGCCAGCATCCCGGGCGACGAGAACTCGGGAGCGGCCAACCGGATCGGCCTGTTCTTCGTGCCGAACAACCGGATGCTCGACAAGGACGCGTTCTATGTGAGCGTGCCGGGCTTCGAGGGGTGCACGGATCTCTCGCAGATCTGCGTGGTCCGTACCCGGTAGGGCGGCGGACCGTCAGGTCCGGCCGGCACGGCCGGAGCCGTTCCCGCGACCGCCTGCCACCGGAGCCCGGCCGATCGGCGTCATGCCGGCCGGCCGGGCTCCGGTCTCTGCGCCGGCCCGGCAGGACGGACGGGCCGGCAGGGCGGACGGGCCCGGCACGACGGAACGCGCCGGGCCAGGGTGTGCGGCGCGTCCGGGGCGGCCCAGAGCCTAGGACAGAAGAACCGCCGGCAGCGTTCCGGCCTCCAGTGCCGTGCGGGGGAGGTCCAGCGCGAAGACCCGTTCCGCCACGGTGAGGATCCGCTGCTCGGGCTCCCAGTCCTCCGGGTCCGCCGTGCCGTCCGGTAGCAGCATGCCCGCGCTCCGCATGGCCGGGACGAGGAACGACGGGTCGCTGCCGCCGATCTGCTCGGCCTCCACACCTGGTTCGAAGTCCGCCGCGATCTGACCGTCGCGGGCGTGGACGAACCAGTACGGCGGCATCCCGCTGTCCAGCAGCATGACCGCCTCGGTGCCCTCGGAGACGCGCCGCAGGAGACGCCGGTCGGTGCCCTCGGCGCTCGCGGGTTCCAGGGCGAAGGCCCAGCCGTTGCTCGTGCCCAGCCGGGCGACCGGGCCCTTGTCCCGGGCGAGCTCCAGCGCGTCCTCGGCGGACAGGGAAGGCACGATCCGCCCGGGGTCCCCGCCCATCCGGCGGACCAGTTCCTCCGCGCTCAGGCCTTTGGCGAAGGTGACGCAGTAGGCGTCGTAGGTCTCCCGGATCCATGCGATGCCGTCCACAGTGCCGTCCCCGCCTCTCGCCGCCACACGGGCCTGCCCGAACCGGCCCTTCCGGTGCTCCGGAACCGTATCCGGGTTCGCGGGCGACGGCGCGGCCTTCGTCACGACCGCGGCTGAAAATGATCTGCGACGACGGCGCCCCGCCCTCCGCGGTGCGCGGAGGGCGGGGCGCCGGGGTCGTCCGGACGGGACCGGGTCAGCCTCCGTTGACCTGGTGCGCGATCCGGTCGCCGATCTCCTTGTCGATGTTGCGCCAGTACTGGAGCGCACGGTCCAGGACCGGCCGCGACACGTCGGCCTTCAGATGCCCGGTGACGTTCGACACCAGCCGGTCACGGGCCGCGTCGTCGAGCACTTGGCGGACCAGCGTGCCCGGCTGCCCCCAGTCGTCGTCCTCGCTGTGCAGCCGGTACGCCTCGCGCACCAGCTCGCCCGCGGTCTCCCAGCTCGCCGGATCCCCGAACTGCCCGTAGTCGGCGTCGGGTCCGCCGTACGAGTTGGGCGCGTACGGCCGGGCGGCGTTGGACGGCTCGTAGCGCATCGGGCCGTCCTTGGCGTACGAGTTGACCGGGGAGTGCGGCCGGTTGGGCGGCAGCTGGCTGTAGTTGGGGCCGATCCGGTACCGGTGCGTGTCCGGGTAGGAGAAGAGCCGGCCCAGCAGCATCTTGTCCGGCGAGGGGCCGATGCCCGGGACCAGGTTCGAGGGCTCGAAGGCCGCCTGCTCGATGTGGACGAAGTAGTCCTCGGGGTTCCGGTGCAGGGTCATCCGGCCGACGTCGATGAGCGGGTAGTCCCCGTGCGGCCAGACCTTCGTCAGGTCGAACGGGTTGAAGCGGTAGTCCGCCGCGTCGTCGAACGGCATGATCTGGACCTTCAGCGTCCAGCTCGGAGCGTTCCCCGACTCGATCGACTCGTACAGGTCCCGGCGGTGCACGTCGGCGTCCGTGCCGGCCAGCTCGTCGGCCTCCGCCTGGGTGAGGAAGTCGATGCCCTGGTCGGTCTTGAAGTGGTACTTCACCCAGAACCGCTCACCGGCACCGTTGATCCACATGTAGGTGTGGGACGAGTAGCCGTTCATGTGGCGGTACGTCTTGGGGATGCCGCGGTCGCCCATCAGCCAGGTCACCTGGTGCGCCGACTCGGGCGAGAGCGTCCAGAAGTCCCACTGCATGTCGTTGCTGCGCAGCCCGGTCGCGGGGTGGCGCTTCTGCGAGCGGATGAAGTCCTGGAACTTGATCGTGTCACGGACGAAGAAGACCGGAGTGTTGTTGCCCACCAGGTCGTAATTGCCGAGCTCCGTGTAGAACTTGAGCGCGAAGCCGCGGGGGTCGCGCCAGGTGTCCGGCGATCCCTGCTCGCCGGCGACGGTGGAGAACCGTGCCAGCATCTCGGTGCGCTTGCCCGGCTGGAAGAGATCCGCCTTGGTGAACTGGCTGACGTCGTTGGTGACTTCGAAGAATCCGTACGCTCCACTGCCCTTGGCGTGCACCACCCGCTCGGGGACCCGTTCCCGGTTGAACTGGGCCATCTTCTCGATCAGGTAGTGGTCCTGGAGCAGGATCGGACCGTCGGGGCCGACGGTGAGCGAGTGCTCGTCGCTCTCCACCGGATTCCCGACGTTGTTCGTGGTGTACGGAGCCTTCTGGGGTGCCTGCGTCACGAGCGTCCTCCCGTCAGAAAAGAGTCGTCAGGTCGCTTCGCTCACCCCAGCAGTCAACGCCGCCGACGGAATGTCGGCAACATGTGGACCGAGTCGGTCCACATGTGGACAGCGTCCGGTCCCGGTCCCGGTCCGGCGCCGACGGGGATGCCGACGCCGAACAACGGGCCCGGCGCAGCCGCCCGGCGCCGCACGTCGGTGCCGGTCCGGGCGGCCCCGGGGTGAGACCGGGCGAGTACCCGCCTCAGCCCCGGTTCAACTCGAACCAGACGACCTTTCCGGTGCTCAGCCGTGTCGCGCCCCACCGCCTGGCCAGCCGGTTCACCAGATACAGCCCACGGCCGCCCTCGTCGGTGGCGCGGGCCTGCCGCAGCCTGGGCAGCTGCGGCACGTCGTCACCGACCTCGCAGCGCAGGACGTCGGTCCGCAGCAGCCGCAGCGTCACCGGCCGTGACGCATAGCGCACGGCGTTCGTCACGACCTCGCTGACGAGCAGCTCCACCGAGTCGGTCAGCTCCTCCAGGCCCCACCGCGACAGCGCACGCCGGGCCAGCTTGCGGGCCCGCCCCGGGGCGGCGTCCTCCGGCTCCAGGAACCAGTACGCGACGTCGCTCGGCGCGATCCCGTCGAAGCGGGCGGCGAGCAGCGCGATGTCGTCGTCCCGGTCGCCCGGACCGAGCATGTCGAGCACCTCGTCGCACAGCGCCTCCAGCGGCGGCGGGTGGTCGGGCCCGGTCAGCTGCGCCGTGGCGGCCAGCCGCTCCCGCAGCTGCTCTATGCCGGTCCACACGTCCCTGAGCCGGGACTCGACCAGACCGTCGGTGTACAGCAGCAGCGTCGCCCCGGCGGGCGCGTCCAGCTCGACCGCCTCGAAGTCCACGCCGCCCACACCGATCGGGGCGCCCGGCGGCACCCGCAGCACCTCGGCACGCCCGCCCAGATGCAGCAGGACCGGCGGCGGATGGCCGGCGTTGGCGATGGTGATGCGGTGCGAGACCGGGTCGTAGACCGCGTACAGGCAGGTCGCCATGCGGTCGGTGCCCAGCCGCTGCGCCTGCTCGTCGAGGTGGTGCAGCACCTCCTGCGGCGGCAGATCGAGCCCCGCCAGGGTCTGCGCGGTCGTCCGCAGCTGCCCCATGATCGCCGCCGACGTCATCGAGTGCCCCATGACATCACCGACGACCAGGGCGACCCGGCTGCCCGGCAGCGGGATCGCGTCGTACCAGTCCCCGCCGACGCGCGCCGTCTCGGCGGCGGGCAGGTAGCGGCTGGCCAGCCGCACACCCGTGGGCCGCGGCAGCGTCTCGGGCAGCATCGTGCGCTGCAGCTCGTCGGCGATGTACGCCTCCCGCCCGTACAGCACCGCCTTGTCGATGCCGAGGGCGCTGTGCGTGGCGAGCTGCGCGGCGACCAGCAGATCGTCCGCCTCGAAGGCGAGACGCTCCGGGCGGCGCAGGAACAGGGCCGCGCCGATCACCCTGCGGCGCCCGCGCAGCGGGGCCAGGATCGCGCGCTGCCCGCCGGGCACCACCAGATCGTCGCCGAGCAGCTCGGGCAGCGCCGCCCGTGCGGCGGGCGCGTCCGCGAACACCGGGCGGACACCGCGCAGCACCTCGGCGAGGGCACCGCCCGGGCGCACCTCGCACAGCTCGGCCGTCATCGCCGACAGCTCGCTCGGCTCGGGCCGCAGCGCCGGCGTGAAGCCGCCGTCGGTGTCCCGCTCCTCGGGAATCCGGTCGGTGCGCCGCAGACGCAGCACGAGGGGCCCGGTGGGCCGCTCGTCGCCGACGGGCAGCGGGTCGCGCAGATAGACGAGGATCGCGTCCGAGAACGTCGGCACGGTGGCCCGGCACAGACCCATCACGATCTCGTCGAGGTCGATGCCGCGCGCGATCCTGCGGGTCGCGGCGCCCACGAAGCGCAGCCGGTCGCCGTCCCTGCGCATCGGCATCGGGCCGCCCTGCGGCAGCGTCTGCCCGGTGCGCCGCTCCTTGGCGCCGGGGGCGCGCGGCGGGCGGTCCTGCTCCGCGGCCGGCTGGGCCGGGATGCCCTCCGGTGCGGGACGCGGGCGGTGCGCGTCGGGTTCGGTCGCCGACGGCTGGGAGTGTTCGGAGCCGGAGGAGGCGGGCGGCGGTGTGGACGCGCCGGTGCCGGAGGAGCCCGACGACGACGTCATGTCGACGTCGGCCGAGACCTGCCCGGAGGCGCGCCGGCTGCACGGCGTGGCGGCGGCCGGTCCCTGGGGCGCGTCGCCCGTGCGGGCGGACTGGACGGGTAACGCGGAGGCACCCGGCAGGGACGACGACTGTTCCGGGGTACGCAGGAGTGCCCCGCGGGGGTCCGCGGGGGCGGGCGGCCGGCCGGCACCGGGCTGGCGGCGCTCGTGCGAGGTGGGGTACTCCGTCACGCGTGTCGAATCCATCCGTCCGGGGCTGCGCGCCGTGCGTGCAGTTCGTCCCGCAGCCCCGATACCCGGAATGTGTGCCCCGGGAACGGAATCTGCGCGTCGTCGGGGTCGGGCCCGAGGGTGAGCACGGCCGCGGCCGTGCCGGGGACGGGCCGCGCCGACCGGAGCGCCGTGCGCGACACCGCGTCAGGCAGCCTTGCGGGCCGCGCGGATGACGCCGTGCCGGACGACGCCGACAGGGAAACCGTACGCGACCGCGCGCCGGACGCCGACGGCAGCGCCGCGCGGGACGCCGCTCCGTCCGGTCCGCCACGGGCCGCGCCGCCGTGCCCCTCGTACCGCTCGCTCACGTCCTGCCGCCCCTCGATGACATATGGTCAAGCCCGGCTCGTACTGCGGGAGTTGTTGCTGCGGTGCGCCCTTGCGGAAGACGATCCTACGGTTGTACCACGGGGGCGCATCAAGGGTCTCATGAGGACACGTGCGCGGGCGTACGGTCCCAGTCATCGGGCAGGAAGGGAACCGGCCAGGACGGATCCGGCCGCCAGTGCTGCCATCCGTCCGAGAACGGCGCACCCCACGACGTGATCACGTCCACGGCCGACCAGCCCGCCTCCCGCACGCGCGCGGCCAGTTGAGCGTCCATCAGACCGGCCCGCTGGGCCATCGCGAACTCGTCCTCGTCGAGCCAGCGCCAACTCCGGTCCGGGTGCACGGAGATGTCCAGGAAGTGGTCCTCCGAGTCGACCCCGCCCTCCCAACGGGCCAGCGGCGCCTCAAGATTCACGTACCAGTTCTTGAAACGCCAGCCCGGCTCCCAGAACAGCCACACCGACCAGGCGTCCCCGGGTCGCGCCAGCTTCAGCACCCCGGTGCCGAACCAGCGGTCGCGCAGCACCGAGCGCGGCTTGGTGTAGCGCGACTCGAGCGGCTCCCCGTGCACCGGCGTGCCGTCGGCCAGCACCGGCTTCACGCACTCCGTGCCCGGGGCCATCCACACGGCGAGCAGCTCCGGGTCGTCGCGCACGACGGTCACCGGACGGCAGATGTGGAAGCGCGCGCCGGCGTTCTCCCGGTACCGCCACAGGATGTGACTGCCGGGGGTCCAGTGCTCCGCCGGCCCGCCCGCTCCCACTCGTCTCACCGCTCCACCGTCTGCCATGAACAGATATTAGGTGCCCCAGGCATACGACGCTGCGGCACGCGTCACGGTTCTCGTCAGCGGACTCAGGACGTAACCGCCACGTCATCCGGCGTCCGCGGGGAGGCGGGAGCCGTCACGGGCGCGTCATCCGCAGGACATCCAGCGCCTCGTCCAGTTGCTCCAGGGTGAGGTCCCCGCGCTCCAGGTAACCCGACTCCAGGACCACCTGGCGGATCGTCTTCCGCTCCGCCAGCGCCTTCTTGGCGACCTTCGCGGCCTCCTCGTACCCGATGTACTTGTTGAGCGGCGTCACCACGGACGGTGACGACTCGGCGTACTCGCGGGCCCGCTCGCGGTGCGCGACGATCCCGTCGACGGTGCGGTCGGCGAGCAGCCGGGACACATTGGCGAGTAGCCGGACCGACTCCAGGACGTTCCTGGCGATGACCGGCAGCATGACGTTGAGTTCGAAGTTCCCGGCCGCTCCGGCCACCGCGACCGTGGCGTCGTTCCCGGTGACCTGGGCGGCGACCATGAGCACGGCCTCCGGGATGACGGGGTTCACCTTCCCCGGCATGATCGACGATCCGGGCTGGAGGTCGGGCAGGGCGATCTCGGCCAGCCCGGTGCGCGGCCCGGAGGCCATCCACCGCAGATCGTTGGCGATCTTCGTCAGACCCACCGCGACGGTCCTGAGCTGCCCGCTGGTCTCGACGATGCCGTCCCGCGCGCCCTGCGCCTCGAAGTGGTCGCGGGCCTCCGTCAGCGGCAGCCCCGTGGCCCGGGCCACCTCCGCGATGACAGCGGCGGAGAACCCCGGCGGCGTGTTGATCCCGGTCCCCACGGCGGTGCCGCCGAGCGGCAGTTCGGCGAGCCGCGGCAGCGAGGCGCGCAGCCGCTCCACCCCGTACCGGACCTGGGCCGCGTACCCCCCGAATTCCTGCCCCAGCGTCACGGGTGTCGCGTCCATCAGGTGCGTGCGCCCGGACTTCACGACGTCGGCGAACTCCCGCGCCTTGCGCTCCAGCGCGGTCGCCAGGTGTTCCAGCGCGGGGATCAGGTCCCGGGTCACGGCCGCGGTCGCGGCGATGTGGATGGAGGAGGGGAACACGTCGTTCGACGACTGGGACGCGTTCACCTGGTCGTTGGGGTGCACGTCCCGGCCGAGCCGCTCGCTCGCGAGCGTGGCGATGACCTCGTTGGTGTTCATGTTGGACGACGTCCCGGACCCGGTCTGGAACACGTCGACCGGGAAGTGCGCGTCCCAGCGGCCCTCCGCGACCTCGGCAGCGGCCTCCTGGATCGCCTCCGCGACGTCCTTGCCGATCACGCCCAGCTCGCCGTTCACCTTCGCCGCGGCGGCCTTGATCCGGGCGAGCGCCTCGATGTGGGCCCGCTCGATCCGCTGCCCCGAGATCGGGAAGTTCTCCACGGCGCGCTGCGTCTGCGCCCGCCACTTCGCGTCGGCCGGCACCCGGACCTCACCCATGGAGTCGTGCTCGGTCCGGTACGCGGTTTCCGCCTGGCCATCTGTCATTGACGACACCTCCATGGGGGACAGCATCCTGGACCCCACGGGTGTTCCCGTCGCGGCCGGTCAGCGGGGCGGGGGTGTTCGTCCGGGCGGACCAGTCGTACGCCACGGGCACGCCGCCCGTCCTGGACACGCGCACCCGCACATGCCGAAAGGGCCGCTCCGACGGAGCGGCCCTTTCGGTCGACCCCCGTTCGCGCAGGGCCACCCCCCGAGGAGCGGCCCTGCGCGAGCTCATGACGCCGGAGGCGTCGCGCGTCCGTCACGACGCCCAGGGCGTCCTACGCCAGGCCGGGGCCCCGGACCGGGATCGACGTGAACGTCGGCGCGGGCGCCGGGTCCTTGAAGAAGTCGTTGCCCTTGTCGTCGACCACGACGAACGCCGGGAAGTCCTCGACCTCGATCTTCCAGACGGCCTCCATGCCGAGCTCCTCGTACTCGACGACCTCGACCTTCTTGATGCAGTCCTGCGCCAGACGCGCGGCGGGGCCGCCGATGGAGCCGAGGTAGAAGCCGCCGTGGCTGCCGCACGCGTCCGTGACCTGCTGGGACCGGTTGCCCTTGGCCAGCATCACCTTGGAGCCGCCCGCCGCCTGGAACTGCTCGACGTAGGAGTCCATGCGGCCGGCCGTCGTCGGGCCGAAGGAACCGGACGCGTAGCCCTCGGGCGTCTTGGCCGGGCCCGCGTAGTACACCGGGTGGTCCTTCAGGTACTGCGGCATCTCCTCACCCGCGTCGAGCCGCTCCTTGATCTTCGCGTGCGCGATGTCGCGGGCCACGACGAGCGGGCCGGAGAGCGAGAGCCGGGTCTTGACCGGGTACTTGGTGAGCTCGGCGAGGATGTCGTCCATCGGCTGGTTGAGGTCGATGCGGACCACGTCCGACGACTCGTCCAGGTGCTCGTCCGTGGTGTCCGGCAGGAAGCGTGCCGGGTCGGTCTCCAGCTGCTCCAGGAACACGCCCTCGGCGGTGATCTTCGCGACCGCCTGGCGGTCGGCCGAGCAGGACACGGCGATCGCGACCGGGCAGGACGCGCCGTGCCGGGGAAGACGGACCACACGCACGTCGTGGCAGAAGTACTTGCCGCCGAACTGCGCGCCGATCCCGATCTTCTGGGTCAGCTCGAAGACCTTCTCCTCCAGCTCCTTGTCCCGGAAGCCGTGCCCGAGCTCGGAGCCCTCCGCCGGGATCTCGTCCAGGTAGTGGGCGGAGGCGTACTTCGCGGTCTTGAGCGCGTACTCGGCGCTGGTGCCGCCGACGACGATCGCCAGGTGGTACGGCGGGCAGGCCGCCGTGCCGAGCGAGCGGATCTTCTCCTCCAGGAATTTCATCATGGAGCCCTCGTTGAGGACCGCCTTCGTCTCCTGGTAGAGGAACGACTTGTTGGCGCTGCCGCCGCCCTTGGCCATGAAGAGGAACTTGTAGGCGCCGCCGTCGGTCGCGTACAGCTCGATCTGCGCCGGCAGGTTCGAGCCGGTGTTCTTCTCCTCCCACATGGTGAGCGGAGCCATCTGCGAATAGCGCAGGTTCAGGTTCTTGTACGCGTCGTAGATGCCGCGGGACAGGGCCGCCTCGTCGCCGCCCTCGGTGAGCACGTTCTGGCCGCGCTTGCCCATGACGATGGCGGTGCCGGTGTCCTGGCACATGGGCAGGACGCCCGCCGCCGCGATGTTCGCGTTCTTCAGCAGGTCCAGCGCGACGAACTTGTCGTTGGCCGATGCCTCGGGGTCGTCGATGATCCGGCGCAGCTGGGCGAGGTGGGCGGGCCGCAGATAGTGCTGGATGTCGTGGATGGCCTCTTCGGCGAGCTTGCGCAGCGCCTCCGGCTCGACCTTGAGGAACGTGCGCCCGTCGGCCTCGAAGGCGGAGACACCCTCGGAGGTCACCAGCCGGTAGGGGGTGGTGTCCTCTCCCATGGGGAGCAGATCGGTGTACGCGAACTCAGGCATCTCGCCCATTCCTCACTCGACAGACAGCGGCGTGCCTCCATTGGCAGCGCCCACCAGCCTAGAACCTGGCTCGGACGGTGAGCTTGTGAGGTAGGGCTCAGTTGCCCGACATCGCCCGACCGGGAGTCGTCCACACCCCGACAGGGCCTGTCCGGCAATTGCCGGACAGGCTCTAGTCGCGATCTATCGCGTTTGGGTACGCTGCTGTCGTGGACCTTCACAAGCGCCCCGACCCGACCGCCCCGACGGCGGCGAAGCCGACCGCGGCCACGGCCGTGCAGCCGTCCGAGCTCCGTGCCTCCGACGCCGACCGCGACCGGATCGCCGACATGCTGCGCGAGGCGCTCGCCGAAGGGCGCCTGACCGCCGAGGAGCACGCCGAGCGGGTGGAGGGGGTGCTCGCCACCAAGACCGTGGGCGAGCTCGACCGCTTCGTCCAGGACCTGCCCGCCGCCCACGCGGCCCGGGCGAACGCGGCGTACACCTCCGCGCCCAACCGCCCGGCCGCGGGCGCGATCCCGGTCGAGGCCGACGAGAACGTGGTGGCGGTCTTCAGCGCCGCGGTCCGCAAGGGCCGCTGGCGCGCCGGCCGCCGTATCCACGTGTACTCGATCTTCGGCAGCGTCGAGATAGACCTCAGCGAGGCGATCTTCGAGTACCAGCAGGTCGTGATCAAGGCGATTTCCGTCTTCGGTCACGTGGAGGTCCGCGTCCCGGAGAACGTCTCGCTCCGCGGCAATGGTGGCGGTGTGCTGGGCAACTTCGAAGTGGACACGCTGGATTCGGGCGATCCTCACGCGCCGGTCGTCTATGTCGACGGAATCGCCGTGCTGGGAAATGTCGAGGCACGACCCAGGCGCGGCAAGCTCGTCGCGGACATTCTCGACCGCGTGACCAGCCGCGTGAGCGAGCGTGCGGCGGACCGCGTCGACAGGGGTTTGCGCAAGCATCTGGACCGTTGACGCTTGTGAATTCAACGGCGTCCGCCGCGTATTGGTCCGATCCCAACAGCCGTGCCGCGCATGAGAATTCCAGGGCTTCGGAACTCAGTGCATAGGCACGCGCACAGCGGGTAGGCCTTGCTGCATCGTCTCTTGGAGGGCGCCGTGGGACTTTCCGCGGCGCCCGGCACGCTCGCGAAGCCGTCGTCAGGAGTAGACCGTGCTGCAACCGCCGCATCAGTCCCTGCAGGTAGCTGCCGTTCCGGCCCCGCGGGCGCCCGTGCGGGACAGGGATCAGGAAGCGCCATGGCACACGGAGGCCGTGTGCCGCCGAGACGAGGCCGGCCTGTTCTTCGCCCCCTCCAAGGAGCCCACCGCGGCCCGGCTCTCCCGTGAGGAGGCGGCCAAGCGAGTCTGTGCCCGCTGCCCGGTGATGGTCGAGTGTCGCGAACACGCGCTCCTGCAACCCGAGCCCTACGGCGTGTGGGGCGGCCTCACCGCCGCCGAGCGCCGTGTGGTGCTCGCCCGGCGTCGCCGCCGCGACCTCGAACTCAAGAAGGCCGCGCGTGCGACGGGGAGGATAGCGGCCGCCGGTTAGCCGGGGCCGTGACCGGGCGGCCCGCCCCCGCGGGCCGGAGCCGCCCGCCCGGTCCGCCGGACGTGAAAGAGGGCGCCCTCCCCGCACGGAGGGCGCCCTCTTTCACGTCTGTACGACCGCTCGGCGGGCCCGCAGACCCGCCTGCACCCGCCTCCGTACGACCGCCTGATCGCGCCCGTACGGCTGCTTCGAGTGCCGGGGCGGCGCCGGTCACCCGGCGCCGCTCATACGGTGGCGCTCACTTGGCCCGGTCGAAGTCGATCGCGCTGTACGCGCGCAGCTTGCTCAGCCGGTGCTCGGAGTTGATCTGGCGGACGGTGCCGGACTTGGAGCGCATGACGATCGACTCGGTCGTCGCCGTCTCGGAGCGGTAGCGCACCCCGCGCAGCAGCTCGCCGTCGGTGATGCCGGTCGCGACGAAGAACACGTTCTCGCCGGAGACCAGGTCACCGGTGGTCAGCACGCGGTCCAGGTCGTGACCGGCGTCGACGGCCCGCTGCCGCTCGTCCTCGTCCTTGGGCCACAGCTTGCCCTGGATCGTGCCGCCCAGGCACTTGACCGCACAGGCCGAGATGATGCCCTCGGGCGTGCCGCCGATGCCGAGCAGCAGGTCGATGCCGGTGCCCTCGCGCAGGGCCAGGATCGAGCCCGCGACATCGCCGTCGGAGATCAGCTTGATACGGGCGCCGGTCTCCCGGATCTCCTTGATGATCCCCTCGTGGCGGGGGCGGTCGAGGATGACGACCGTGACGTCCTCGGGGGTGACCCGCTTGGCCTTGGCGACCCGCCGGATGTTCACCGAGACGGGCGCGTTGATGTCGACGAAGTCGGCGGCCTCGGGGCCGGTCACCAGCTTGTCCATGTAGAAGACCGCGGACGGGTCGAACATGGTGCCGCGGTCGGCGGCGGCGAGTACCGCGATCGCGTTGGTCATGCCCTTGGCGGTGAGCGTGGTTCCGTCGATCGGGTCGACGGCGATGTCGCACTCGGGCCCGGTCCCGTCGCCGACGCGCTCTCCGTTGAAGAGCATCGGGGCCTCGTCCTTCTCACCCTCACCGATGACGACGACGCCGTTCATCGAGACGGTGGAGACGAGGGTCCGCATGGCCCGGACGGCGGCGCCGTCGGCGCCGTTCTTGTCGCCGCGGCCGACCCAGCGGCCCGCGGCCATGGCGGCGGCTTCGGTGACCCGGACCAGTTCCAGGGCGAGGTTTCGGTCCGGGGCCTCGGAAGGGACCTCGAGTTCGGACGGCAGATGATGCTCGGTCATCGGAGCGCACCTTTCTGATACGACGACGGCCGGATGAGGGTGTGTCCCGACTCTATCGTTAGGCAGACAAAATGAGCAGGGGGCCCCACGGATGAGCAGGCCAGGGCACCTGCGACGATAGGTACGTGGCAGGTATGAAAGGCAAGCAGTCGGTCCGGGACATGCTCATCTCCCTGGGCCTCATCGGGCTCATGGCGGGCATCATCTACATCTTCATCCCGCACGACGACTCTGAGCCTCCTCTCAAGCGTGTCGACTACCGTGTCGAGCTGCTGACGGCTCGCCGTGCGGCGAGCTATCCCGTGGCGGCGCCCGAGGGCCTGCCCCGGACGTGGAAGGCGACGTCGGTGCGGTACGACGGCTCCGAGTTCGACGCCTGGCACCTGGGCTTCCACGACCCCGACGGTCAGTACGTGGCGGTCGAGCAGTCCACTCAGAAGCCCGCCGTGTTCATCGAGACGGCCAGCCAGGGCGCCGAGCAGACCAAGGCCACCCAGCGCATCGGCGACCGGACCTGGGAGCGCTACGAGGGCGACCACTACGACGCGCTCGTGCTCAGGAGCAAGGGCTCCACGACCGTGGTGACCGGGACGGCGTCCTTCGACCGGCTGACGAAGATGGCGCAGTCGCTCGCCACCTCCTGAGCCCCGTGTCCGCGCGCCGTGCGCACCGAGACGGCGGAAGGGCCCCCGGCGACTGCCGGGGGCCCTTCTCGTGCACGTACGGGGTCGGTGTACGCGCACTACGTGCGGGGTCAGACGGTGGTGACGACCTGGTCGAGCTCCAGGCGCGGGGAGCGCGGGAACCAGGCGTCGTCGCCCGGGCGGCCGATGTTGACGATCATCAGCGGGGTGTGGTCGTCGTCCAGGAACTCCTTCTGGACGCCGGCGAAGTCGAAGCCGGTCATCGGGCCGGCGGCGAGGCCGGCGGCGCGGACGCCGATGATGAAGTACGCGGCCTGGAGGGCGGCGTTCAGCGCGGCGGCACCCTCACGGGCCGGGCGCTCGGAGTAGAAGACGTCCTTGGCGGCCGGGAAGTGCGGGAAGAGGGTCGGGAGCTCCTCGTGGAACTCGTTGTCCGCGGAGAGGATCGCGACCAGCGGGGCGGTGGAGGTCTTCGCCTGGTTGCCTTCGGCGAGGTGCTGCACGAGGCGCTCGCGGGCCTCGGGGGAGCGGACCAGGGTGATGCGCAGCGGCGACTGGTTGAAGGCGGTCGGGCCGTACTTGACCAGGTCGTAGATCGCCTGCACCTGCTCGTCGGTCACCGGCTCTTCGGTGAACGTGTTCGCGGTACGGGCCTCGCGGAACAGCAGGTCCTGTGCGGTGGGGTCAAGAACGAGGGACATCGAAAACCTTCTCGGTACGTGCGGTCGATCCGGGGGGATCTTCTTGCGGCACCGACAGTACGGCTTGGAGGTTTAAGTTTCAACCAAAAGCGGGGCGTGGTGATCCGCTTCACACGCCATGAAGTGATGAAACACCGCCTGACCTGGGCGGCAAGGCGGTGTCAGGGTGCCGGCCGGCGTCGTCCGTGACCGGACGCCGACGGACCCCGTCGGCGGTGATCACCCGGAGTCGGCGGCGGCGATCACTCGGAGTCGGCGGCGTCCTCCTCTTCCGCTTCCTCCTCGGCCAGGGCCGCGTCCAGCCGTGCCCGTGCGCCCTCGAGCCAGCGCCGGCACACCTTCGCCAGCTCCTCGCCCCGCTCCCACAGGGCGAGGGACTCCTCCAGGGTCGTACCGCCGGCCTCCAGGCGACGTACGACCTCGATGAGCTCGTCCCGCGCCTGCTCGTACCCGAGCGCCTCGTCCACCTTGCTGGTCATCCGCCCACCCTATGCATCGACTCGAACCGTGAATTCACCCTCGGCGACCCGCGCCCGCAGCGTCTCGTCCGCCGCGACCTCCTCCGGGTCACGCACCACGTGACCGTCGGCCTTCTGCAGCACCGCGTACCCGCGCTGGAGGGTGGCGGCGGGGGAGAGGGCCACCACGCGCGCGTGCGTGTGCGTCAGCTCGGAGTCGGCGCGGTCGAGGAGGTGGCCGAGGGTGCGCCGCCCGCGGTCCAACAGGGAGGCGACGTGGTCCGCCCGTTCGTCGACCATCCGGTGCGGGTCCTCTATCGACGGCCGGGCGAGCGCGTGCGCCAGGCCGCGCTCCTCGCGATCGATCAGGGACGCCACGCAGCGCCGCGCCCGGTCCCGTAGGAACCGCACCCGTTCGTACTCCTCGCCGACGTCCGGCACGACCTTCTTGGCGGCGTCCGTCGGGGTCGACGCGCGCAGGTCGGCCACATAGTCGAGGAGGGGGGTGTCGGGTTCGTGCCCGATCGCTGACACGACGGGCGTCCGGCACGCCGCGACCGCCCGGACGAGCTGTTCGTCGGAGAAGGGCAGCAGGTCCTCCACGCTGCCGCCGCCGCGCGCCACGATGATCACGTCGACGTCGTCGAGGGCGTCGAGGTCCTTCACGGCCTGCACCACCTGCGGCACCGCGTGGACGCCCTGCACGGCGACATTGCGGACCTCGAAGCGGACGGCGGGCCAGCGGTGCCGCGCGTTCTCCAGGACGTCGCGCTCGGCCGCGGACGCGCGCCCGCACACCAGCCCGACGAGCTGCGGCAGGAACGGCAGGGGCTTCTTGCGCTCGGGCGCGAACAGTCCCTCGCCGGCCAGGGACTTTTTCAACTGCTCCAGCCGGGCGAGGAGTTCGCCCACGCCCACCGGCCTTATCTCGGCGGCCCGCAGCGACAGCTGTCCCCGCGGCGCGTACCACTCGGGCTTCGCGTGGACCACCACACGGGCGCCCTCGCTGACCACGTCGGCGACGGCGTCGAACACCTGGCGGTAACAGGTCACGCTCACCGAGATGTCGTGCGACGGGTCGCGCAGCGTGAGGAACACGACGCCCGCACCCGGGCGCCGCGACAACTGGGTGATCTGTCCCTCGACCCACACGGCGCCGAGCCGGTCGATCCATCCCCCGATGAGCCGCGACACCTCTCCGACGGGCAGCGGGGCGTCCGCGGACGTGTTGAGAGCCATGCGCCCGAGCGTAACGGCCACCACCGACAGCGCCCCTGGTATCCCCACCGGCGGCGCCCCGGCCCGACCGGAGGCAATCCCCGCGCCATCCGCCCCTGGACCGCATCCCTCGACGACCCGCGCCCCGCCCACGCGCGGAGGGGGCGGTGCTGGTGAATGGGCCGCGCGCCATCCGCCCCTGGACCGCATCCCTCGACCACCCGCGCCCCGCCCACGCACGGAAGGGGCCGTGCCGGTGCATCAAATGCCCGTTGCGGACGGCAACACGAACCCACCGCACTGAGCCACCGGACCACACAAGGGCTGCGACGGGCGGATCACCGGCACGGCCCCGACCCACCCACCGGCAGTCGCCGGCAGCGGACCGCCAGGACTCACCCACGGCACGGCCTCCGCAGGGACGGCACACCGCCCCGCACAACGACTGCGACGGGCGGATCACATCACCGGCACGGCCCCGACCCACCCACCGGCAGTCGCCGGCGGCGGATCGCCAGGACTCCCGTCGGCCCAGGCCGGAGCCGGGTCGTCACGGCCGACCGGGCGAACCGTCCGAGGACCCCCGGAGCGTGCCCGGCGGGACGGGAACCCCCGGCTCCGCGCGCCCCCGCTGCACGAGCAGGACGACCAGCCCCACCCCCAGCCAGACCGCCCCCACCACCTGCGCCGTCCCCGACGCCTCGACGATCACCGCGACGGTGACGGCCGCGCCGACGACCGGCACGAGGACGTGCCGCCACCACACCACGGGCCCGTCCCGGCGGCGTACCGCGAACCAGCCCACGACGCTCGCGTGCAGCAGCGTGAACGCGGTCAGCGCGCCGATGTCCACCACGGACACCAGCTTGTCCAGGCCGTCGTCGCGCCGCGCCGCCCAGACCGCGGCCGCCAGCGTGACGACCGCCGCGCACAGCAGGGCCGGCCGCGGCCCACCGGACTCCGTCCGGGCGAGGATCCGCGGCAGCCGCCGGTCGCGGGCCATCGCGAAGAGGAGCCGGCCGGCCGCCGCCTGCCCCGCGAGCGCCGCGAACGCCGCCCCGATCGCCTTGCTCACGGCCACCACGTTGTGCAGCCACGCACCGACCGAGGAGTCCACGGCGTCGTAGAAGGCCGAACCCTGCTTCCCGGGATCGGCGGCCAGCTGCGCGGACGACAGCGGCTCCAGCAGCGCGGCCAGATACGTCTGAGCGACGAACAGCACGCCCGCCAGAGCGAGGCAGAACAGCACCGCGCGGGCCACCTTCTCCGAGCCGCCCGTGACCTCCTCGGCGAACGTGGCGATCGCGTCGAAGCCCAGGTACGACAGGACCGCGACCGAGACGGCACCGACGACCGCCGACAGCGCGAACGCCCCCTGCGCACCGTCACCGGACAGCGGGGAGAGCCAGCCGCGGTGGGCCCCGTCCCGCCCGAGCACCACCACCGCGGAGACGACGAAGACGAGCAGGACCACGATCTCCATCGCGAGGACCAGGAACCCGACCCGGGCGGCCGTCCGCACCCCCCACAGGTTCAGCGCCGTGGTCACGACCACGGCCAGCGCCGTCCACACCCACCGGGAGACCCCCGGGACCAAGGCGTTCATCGCGATCCCGGAGAAGAGGTAGGCCACCGCGGGGATGAGCAGATAGTCGAGCATCACCATCCACCCGGCGACGAACCCCGCGCTCCTGCCGAGCCCCGCGCGCGCGTAGGCGAACACCGACCCCGCCTGGGGGACCACACGCACCATCTGGGCGTAGCTGAAGGCGGTGAACGCCATGGCGACCGTGGCGACGACGTAGACCAGCGCGACGGCGCCGTGCGACTTGGCGTCGAGGGTCCCGAAGACACCGACCGGCGCCATCGGCGCGATGAACAGCAGTCCGTAGACCACCAGATCGCGGAATCCGAGGCTGCGCCGCAGTCCCTGCTCGGCGCCGGCGGCGTCCGCGGCGGTCCGCGTGTCGGACATCGTCTCTCCCGAGGGTCGCGCCTGTCCCACCCCTCCCGGCTCCCCACCAGTCTCCCCAAGGAGGCGATCTCCGACCCGCCGGACGCGGCCTTACGATGGGGGGCATGTCTGCTTCGCCTGGCCGCCGTGTCCTGCTCGCCGCCCCCCGGGGCTACTGCGCGGGCGTGGACCGCGCCGTGATCGCCGTCGAGAAGGCCCTGGAGCAGTACGGGGCCCCGATCTACGTCCGCCACGAGATCGTCCACAACAAGTACGTCGTGCAGACCCTGGAGAAGAAGGGCGCCATCTTCGTCGAGCAGACGACGGAGGTCCCCGAGGGGGCCATCGTCATGTTCTCGGCGCACGGCGTCGCCCCCGTGGTCCACGAGGAGGCCGCGGCCGGCAAGCTCGCCACGATCGACGCGACCTGCCCCCTCGTCACCAAGGTGCACAAGGAAGCGGTCCGGTTCGCGGGCGAGGACTTCGACATCCTCCTCATCGGGCACGAGGGCCACGAGGAGGTCATCGGCACCTCCGGTGAGGCGCCCGACCACATCACCCTCGTCGACGGCCCCGAGGACGTCGCCAAGGTCGAGGTCCGCGACCCGTCCAAGGTCGTCTGGCTGTCCCAGACCACACTGTCGGTCGACGAGACCATGGAGACGGTCGACGCGCTCAAGGAGAAGTTCCCGCAGCTCATCTCTCCGCCCAGCGACGACATCTGCTACGCCACGCAGAACCGCCAGCTGGCCGTGAAGCAGATGGGCGCGGAAGCCGACCTCGTGATCGTCGTCGGCTCCCGGAACTCCTCCAACTCCAAGCGGCTCGTCGAGGTCGCCAAGCTCGCGGGCGCGCGCGACGCGTACCTCGTGGACTTCGCCGACGAGATCGACGAGGCATGGCTGGACGGCGTGACCACGGTCGGTGTCACCTCGGGCGCGTCCGTCCCGGAGATCCTGGTCGAGCAGGTCCTGGAGCGGCTGTCGCAGCGCGGCTTCGAGGACGTGGAGATCGTCAAGGCCGCCGAGGAGTCCATCACCTTCTCGCTGCCGAAGGAACTGCGCCGCGACCTGCGCGCGGAGGCGGCGGCCCTCGTGGAGCGGCGCACGGGCACCGGTCCCTCCGCGGAGTGACTGTCCGTCGTACGACGTAACGTAGAGCCATGCAGATCTTCGGTGTGGACATTGGCGGATCCGGGATCAAGGGCGCCCCTGTGGACCTTGACCGCGGGGACCTGGCGCAGGAGCGCTACAAGGTGCTGACCCCGCATCCGGCGACACCGGACGCGGTGGCCGACGGCGTGAAGGAGGTCGTCGGCCACTTCGGCTGGACGGGCCCCGTCGGCATCACGTTCCCCGGCGTGGTCACCGGCGGTGCCACCATCCGTACGGCGGCCAACGTCGACAAGGGCTGGATCGACACCGACGCGCGGGCCCTCCTGGGCGAACGGCTGGGCGGCCTCCCGGTGACCGTGCTGAACGACGCGGACGCGGCCGGCGTGGCCGAGATGCAGTTCGGCGCCGGCCGCGACCGCCAGGGCACGGTCATCCTCCTCACCTTCGGCACGGGCATCGGCAGTGCCCTCTTCATCGACGGCGACCTCGTCCCGAACACCGAGCTGGGCCACCTGGAGCTGGGCGGCCACGACGCGGAGAAGCGGGCCTCCACCAAGGTCAAGGAGGACCAGGACCTCTCCTGGGAGCGGTGGGCGCATCGCGTGCAGAAGTACCTCGCCCACGTGGAGATGCTGTTCTCCCCCGAGCTCTTCATCATCGGCGGAGGCGTCAGCCGCAAGGCGGACAAGTTCCTGCACCTGATCGAGGGGATCAAGGCGGAGCTCGTCCCGGCGCAGCTGCAGAACAACGCGGGAATCGTCGGGGCGGCGATGCGGGCGGCGAAGGCCGGGGGCTGACACCCGAGGCCGGCCGGACCGGACCGGGCCGGACCGGACGGGACCGGGCCGGGCCGGGCCGGGGCGGTCGCCCGGAGAGGCAGGCGGGGACTCGGACCGGGCGTGCGACGGGTTCACGGCGGGCTGTGGGGGACTCGGACCGATGGTGCGACCAGGTTCGGGTCGCCGGCGGCGCTGAGGGACTCCGACCGAGCATGCGCCCGGGTTCGGGTCGCCCGGGGTGCTGGGGGACTCTGACCTGGCATGTGCCCGGGTTTCATGGCGACCAGAGGGCTGAGAGCGACACGGACCGCGCATGCGCCCGGGTTCACGGACGGTGGGCGGCGAGCGGCACGGACCGTAAGTGCCCCCCGGCTTCACAGCGGGCGGAGAGGCCGGACCCGGCATGCCCCGGGGCCCGGCGGGGGTCAGACCGGGCGGCGGGCCGCCCGCCGCTGCGCCGCACGGCGGCTCATCAGCCGCACCTTGCGGACGGTCACGATCAGACCCGCGACCAGCGTCCCCCCGTACAGCCAGCCCGCCTGGAGGGCGAGTGCGGTGACCAGGCCCATGAACCGGCCCCCGAGCCCGCCCCCACTGTCGTCGGCGACGGGCAGCAGCCCGAAGGTGAAGGCGATGGGGACGACGACGGGCGCCGTCGCCAGGTCCCCCCGCCGCACCCACGCCGCGGTCAGCGCGCACACCGGCAGGAACAGCACCCCGTACACCACCATCGACGCCCCGAACAGCAACTGGTCGAGGCAGGCCAGCGCGAACATCGTCACGCCGCAGAACAGCCCGGTGCCCAGCCCCGTGAGCCGGGGGTTCGGCATGCGCCGCGCCGCGGGGGCCCGGGGCGGCGGCGGGGGCCGTCGCACCACGGGCGCGGTCCGCCGGACCGCGTCGGCCCCGCCACGTCCCGTCTGCGCCGGGACGGGCATGCCGCGCCGCGGCCTGTACTGAGGGGGACGCGTCCTGTGTTGCTCCACTGGACCAACTTAGGTCGGTTTATGTGCCGAATGGCCCCACAGACACGCCGATGAGAAGAGCTTGGCCATGCGTTCGATACGCCGCCGGTCCGGGCCCCCGGCACGCCGTAGACTGGTGGATCGGCCCGCGCATCGCCATGTCGGTCATGCCGGCCAGGAAGGTCCGGGGCCACACGGCTCGGTCCGCACTCCACACCATCCTCACGTACGGGAAGTCGCAACGTGTCGCTCACGATCGGAATCGTCGGTCTGCCCAATGTCGGCAAGTCGACCCTGTTCAACGCCCTGACCAAGAACGACGTGCTCGCGGCCAACTACCCGTTCGCCACGATCGAGCCCAACGTGGGCGTGGTCGGCGTCCCGGACACCCGGCTCACGAAGTTGGCCGAGATCTTCGCCTCGCAGCGCGTCCTTCCGGCGACCGTCGACTTCGTCGACATCGCGGGCATCGTGCGCGGTGCCTCCGAGGGTGAGGGCCTGGGCAACAAGTTCCTCGCGAACATCCGCGAGTCGGACGCGATCTGCCAGGTCATCCGCGCCTTCAAGGACGAGAACGTCGTCCACGTCGACGGCAAGGTCTCGCCCAAGGACGACATCGAGACGATCAACACCGAGCTGATCCTCGCGGACCTCCAGACGATCGAGAAGGTCCTGCCGCGCCTCCAGAAGGAGTCGCGCATCAAGAAGGACATCGCCCCCAAGGTCGCGGCCGTCGAGGCGGCGAAGGAGATCCTGGAGAAGGGCGACACGCTGTTCTCCGCGGGCATCGTCCAGGGCTCCGGCAACGAGGAGCTGCTGCACGACCTGCACCTGCTCACCACCAAGCCGTTCCTCTACGTCTTCAACGTGGACGAGGACGAGCTGGTCGACGAGGACTTCAAGGCCGAGCAGCGCACCCTGGTCGCCCCCGCCGAGGCGATCTTCCTCAACGCCAAGCTGGAGCAGGACCTCGCCGAGCTCGACGAGGAGGACGCCATGGAGCTGCTGGAGTCCGTGGGCGCGGAGGAGCCGGGTCTCGCGACCCTCGCCCGGGTCGGCTTCAACACGCTCGGCCTCCAGACCTACCTGACGGCCGGCCCCAAGGAGTCCCGGGCCTGGACCATCAAGAAGGGCGCCACCGCCCCCGAGGCCGCCGGTGTCATCCACACCGACTTCCAGAAGGGCTTCATCAAGGCCGAGGTCATCTCCTTCGACGACCTCGTCGAGACCGGCTCGGTCGCCGAGGCCCGCGCCAAGGGCAAGGCCCGCATGGAGGGTAAGGACTACGTCATGCAGGACGGCGACGTGGTGGAGTTCCGCTTCAACGTCTGATCGAACGCCCGTCGCGCGCCGACGACCGTCGGGTGCGCGCAGCGGAAGGGGCCGGGCTCCCGCGAGCCCGGCCCCTTCCGCGTTCCGTCGACGCCGACCCCTACTTGCCCCTCGGCGGGGTGAGCTTGTCGAGGTCCAGGCTGATCTCGAAGGGCACGGGGCGTTCCAGGGCTCCCCGGAAGATGCCCGCGGGCGCGTAGCGGCCGGTCGGTTCGTCGAGTTCGTAGACGCGCACGGCTGGTGCGCCGTCCTCCTCCTCCACGCACCAGTAGTGCGGGATGCCCGCCTCCGCGTACTTGCGGAGCTTGACGGTGCGGTCACGGTGGGCGGACTCGGTGGAGACGACCTCGATGACGAGTCGTACTTCGTCCGGCGCGAACCAAGTGCGGTCGCCGTCGAAGTCGGCAGTCGTCACGAGAAGGTCCGGTTCCGGCCGATTGCGGTCGTCCAGCCTGATGGTCATCTCGCGACTGACTCGGGTGTCCGAGGGCGCCTGTTCCATGAGGGCGAGGGTGAGCATGGTGACGAGGTGGCCGTGCCACCACCGCTGCGGCGACATCATGAAGACGAGGGCTCCGTCGATGAGCTCGGTGTGGCGGGGTGCCTCGGGGAGGCGGTCCAGGTCCTCCGCGAGCCAGCCTTCCGCGCGCGGTGGGCGCATCCAGTCGGGCAGTGCGGTCATGACTCAACGGTAGCGACTCGGCGAGGGCCGGGCCACGAGATCGTCAATGGTGCGACCGCCCCGCGGATGCCGGGGCGCGGAGACGGGGCCGGCCGGCGTCGCACCCGTCCCCGCGGCACTGTCGGCGCCGCGTGGAAGGATGCGCGCATCGGTGCGTACGGAGCGGTGTGGACGCGGGCGCGGGGGGTGTCATGGCGAGGGGTGAGGCGGAAGCGGCGGCGGGCGGCCCACCGTCCGTCGGGCGCGCGGCGCGCGAACTGCTCGCCGAGGGCGAGGGGCTGTACGAGGCCGCACGCACCGTCCTCGCCGACCACACCCGTGCCGTCGAGGCGGTACGTGCCGCCCTGGCGCCGCTCCGCGCCGAACTCGTCGCCCAGGAACTGGAGTCCATCCCGGTCTCACGGCTGAAGGACGTCACCGAGGGGCGACTGCGTCTCGCGGCGGTCGAGGCGGCCGGCCTCGGCTCGGTGCGCGCGGTGCACGAGGCGAGCCGCTACGAACTGCGGCAGATCCCTGGGGTCGGTGCCCAGACCGCCGACCAGGCGCTTGCCGCCGCCCGGCAGATCGCCCGCGCGGTCGAGGAGACCGTGTCCGTACGCATCGACGTGGACCACCCCGAACCCCGCACCACCGCGCTGGTCATGGCCCTGGGCCGACTGGTGGAGGCCGGGCCCGAGCTGCGCCGGGCGGTCGACGCGGCCCGGCGGCTCGACGGGCGGCTCGGGGTGCTGCTGCCCGCCGCCCGCCCCGCCGGCGGACGGCTCCGGATGGCCTTCGCGGGGCGCGGCCGACGCCGGGACGCGCTCGCGGCCGTCGCCGGGATCCGCGAACTGGCCGCGGACGCCGCGGCCAGGGACGTACGCCTGCTGCTCGCGCAGGCCGCCACCGACCTGCTGCGCGAACCGACCTCAGACATCGAGGCGTGGGTCGACTTCGAGCTGCGCTCCACGGAGTACTACAGCCAGCTCGCCGAGATCTCCGACCGTCCCGGGGGCGCGGGGGACGTCGAGGCCGCCGAGGGCTTTCTGCCGTCCGAGATCGCCGAGCGCGTCCACGCGCAGCCGCTCGACGACACCCACCGCCGGGTCTCGCTGCGTGGTTACCAGTCCTTCGGCGCCCGGTTCGCGCTCGCGCAGCGCCGGGTCGTCCTCGGCGACGAGATGGGGCTGGGCAAGACCGTCCAGGCCATCGCGGCGCTCGCCCATCTCGCGGGGCGGGGCGGCAGCCACTTCCTGGTGGTGTGCCCGGCCAGCGTGCTGATCAACTGGACCAGGGAGATCCGCGCGCGCAGCACCCTGCGCGCGCTCCCGGTGCACGGCGCGGACCGGCAGGACGCGTACGCCGAGTGGCGGGAGACCGGCGGTGTCGCGATCACCACGTTCGACGTGCTGCACACGCTGCCCGCGCCGGACGGCGCGGCGCCGGGCATGCTCGTCGTCGACGAGGCGCATTACGTGAAGAACCCGGACACCCGCCGCTCCCGGGCCGTCGCGGCCTGGACCGGCCGGTGCGACCGCGTCCTGTTCCTCACCGGCACACCGATGGAGAACCGCGTCGAGGAGTTCCGCACCCTCGTGCGCCACCTCCGCCCCGAGCTGCTGCCGGAGATCCACGGCAGCAGCGCGGCGGCGGGCCCGCACGCCTTCCGCCGTTCCGTCGCCCCCGCCTATCTGCGTCGCAACCAGCGGGACGTGCTCACCGAACTCCCCGCGCTGCTGCACGTCGACGAGTGGGAGGAGTTCAGCGCGGCCGACCGGCGGGCCTACCGGGAGGCCGTCGAGGCGGGGAACTTCATGGCGATGCGCAGGGCGGCGTACGTGGACGCGGAGAGGTCCGCGAAGCTCCAGCGGCTGCGCGAACTGGTCTCCGAGGCAGCGGGGAACGGGCTGAAGGTGGTCGTGTTCTCGTACTTCCGTGATGTGCTCGCCACCGTCCGGCAGGCTCTGGACGACGACGCCGGCGCGACCCCCGAGGAGCCCGGCACCGAGCCGGCCGACCCAGAGCCGACGGACGTCGAGGTGACCGCCTCCGAGTCGGCCGACCCAGAGCCGACGGACGAAGACGTGACCGGCTCCGAGCCGGCCGGCGTCGACACCACCGGCTCCGAACCGATCGGCATCGAGGCGACCGGCTCCCGGCCGACCGGCGACGACGTGCCCCGCCCCGAAAGCGTGGCCGGGTCCGCGGCCCCAGGAGGTGGGCCGGGCCGGGAAGCCGACGGCGGTCGAGTGTTCGGGCCGGTCACCGGGAGCGTGCCCGCCGCCCGCCGCCAGCGGCTCGTCGACGAGTTCGCGGCGGCGGACGGGCACGCTGTGCTGCTCTGCCAGATCGAGGCCGGCGGCGTCGGCCTCAATCTGCAGGCGGCGTCCGTGGTCGTGCTGTGCGAACCGCAGGTGAAGCCGACCCTGGAGCACCAGGCCGTGGCCCGTGCCCACCGCATGGGACAGGTCCGTTCGGTCCAGGTGCACCGACTGCTCGCCGCGGACAGCGTGGACGACCGGCTCCTGCACATCCTGCGCGACAAGGACCGCCTGTTCGACGCGTACGCCCGCCGCAGCGACACGGCGGAGGCGACCCCGGACGCGGTCGACGTCTCGGACGGCGGGCTGGCCCGGCGCATCGTCGAGGAGGAGCAGCGGCGGCTGGCCGCCGGAGGCTGAGCGTCCCTCAGATCCCGTGCGCCTCAGATCCCGTGCCCTCAGATCCCGTGCACCTGAGCCACGGTGAAGGGCGTCTCGGGTGTGCCCGACCCCATCGGCCCGCCCTTGTCGAACTGGGAGCGGACGACGAGCGTGCGGCCGCGGTGGCGGACGAGGGTGGTCGGGATCTGGAGAGCCGGGTCTGTGACGCTCCGCTCCAGGCGGGCCGAGGTGCCGTCCGCCGAGAGGTGCCAGCGGCTGACGGTGTCGGTCCTGTTCTGGGCGGCCCACAGCGTGCCGCCCACGAGTTCCAGGCCGTCGCCGTTCACCAGGTCGCCCCCGTGCAGGGTGACCTGTCGTACGGAACCGTCGACGAGGTCCACCCGGTGGAGGGCGCCCGCGGTCATGTCGACGACGAACAGGTGGCGGCCGCGGGCGACGATGCCGTTCAGGGTGAAGGTGCCCGCGGGGTGGGGTGCCACGGCGCCGCCGAGGTCGTACGCGGCGGTGAGGTCGCCGCGGCCCCCTCGCGCCACGGCGCGTGCCAGGTCGGCCGGGGTGACCCGATGGACGACCTCGCGCACGCTGTCCGTCAGGAACACGGTGCCGTCCGCTGCGATCGCCAGGTCGTTGACGAAGCACGGCGCGTCGCCGGGCACGTCGAAGCGGGCGAGCAGCGCGCGGGTCCGCAGGTCGTACACGTCGACGCCGGCGGTCGAGTCGGTCACCCAGAGGCGCCCCGCCGCGTCGGTCTTCAGCCCGTTGGCGGTGTTCCGGCCGTCCGCGCCGGCGGGCAGGAAGACCTCGGCCGTGCGACGGCCCGGTGCCGCCCGGTACACGGCGCCGGTGGTGTACGAGCCCACGTACAGGTCTCCCGTCCGCGGGTCGGCCGCGATGCCCTCGGGATAGACGCCGTCGCCGGGCAGCGCGAAGGCGGTGGAGATCCGAGCCCGGGCCGGGGCGGAGGCCCGGTGCGCGGAGGCCGCGGCCGGTGCGGAGACGGCGACCGCGGCCACGGTCGAGGCGGCGGCGGCCAGGAACGAACGGCGCGGCAGCGAGGAGGGCTGCCGGGAGGGGCTCTCCTGAAGCGCGTGACGGGTGTGGTCCATGAGCGGAGGGTGCTGGATCGGACGGGACACGACGGTGCCTCTCGGTCGGCTTCTCGAATTCCATGGCACGAGCAAGGAGCAAGGAGCAAGGAGCTAAGGGCAGCGAGCATCTGGCGATGAGCGATGCATGCGAATCTATGTTAGAGCTCTAATCATCGTCAATGTATTTATTGATGGGTGGGTACTCATCTTCGTATCGCCTGTACGGTGCGCCGCTACCATGCGGAGATGACGTCCATGCCCGTGTCCGAGCGCCTCGGCTCCCACCTCAAGCGGGCCGAACAGGCTCTCAACGCGACCAAGACCGCGGTCCTCAAACCGGCGGGCGTGACCGTCGCCCAGTACTCGGCGCTGCTCCACCTCGGCGCCAACCCCGGCATCTCGGCGGCGGCCCTGGCCCGCCTGTGCGCGGTCACGCCCCCGACCATGAACACGGTCCTGAAGAACCTCCAGGACCGCGGGCTCATCGAGCGCACTCCGCACGAGTGGCACAAGAACGTCCTGGAGACCCGGCTCACCGACGAAGGACGCTCCGTCCTGGCCGACGCGGACGCACGCGCGGTGCGGGTCGAACGCGCCCTCGCCGCCGAGTTCACCGACGAGGAGCGCGCGACGCTGGTCGGCCTCGTCGGCCGGTGCGTCGCACTCCTGGAGAAGGAACGCCCCTAGGCCCCTAGGCCCCCAGGCCCCCAGACCCCCTGGGCCCCCTTGGTCAAGGTCCTCGTTCCGCCGTCAGCGCCGCACGTCCAGCGCGGCGAGCGCCGCGGGCCCTCGCACGCTCACGCGTACGTACCGGGCCGCGCCGCCGTCGGGCGCGTGCCAGGCCCGCCCGTCCGCCGAGACGTCGACACGGGCCGAAGCGGGCTGTGTCGTCCAGGCCGGCCGGACGGAACCGACCGGGGTCACGCGCCCCAGGTCGACCGTGAGGGAGGCCCGGTCGGCGTCCGGCGCCCACGCGGTCGCCGCGTTGCCGTCCACCGCCGCCTCCGGGTAGAGGCCGGGCTCCGACGAGGTGGCCGTCACCTTGCGGCAGCGGGCGAGGTCGGAGGTCGGGGCGAGGTCCGGGCGGCGGGTCCTGAGGGTGGTGGTGCCGGTGAGCGTGCGGCGCCCTTCGGTCGTCTCCAGGGTGAAGGGGGCGCCGGAGCGCAGCCGGACGGTCGTGGTCGTGGGCCCGATGGCGACGTCGTACGTACGGCCGCGCCAGCGCAGGCCCGACAGGCGTACCCCGGCGGACAGTTGGGGCGGGAGCAGCGGATCGAGACGCAGGGCGTCCTCGCGCAGCCGCAGCCCGGTCAGCCCGTGGGTGAAGATCTGGAGGAAGCCGCCCTTGCCGGTGAGGAAGTCCTGGGCCGGGGAGCCCGCGAGGGTGTCGCCCGCACCCGCCTTGTCGCCGCGCGCCTCGGAGAAGAGGGCGAACGGGCCGCGGGCGAAGGGCCGGTAGGCACGCTGGAGGAAGGTGTACGCGGCGCAGCCCGGTTCGCCGATCGCGGCCGCGTCGATCGCGTGCACCGAGTCGGTCATCGCGGGGCCGTCCGGATCGGTGCGCGCCGTGTAGTGGTCGAGGGTCGCGGACGCGGCGCCCTCGGGCATCGGCCACTCCAGCGGGTAGATCAGCAGAACGGTGTCGGCCTGCTTGATCCGTGACCCGTCGTACCCCGCGTACTGGAGGAAGATCTTGCGCTCCGGGTCGTACGGCATGCGCAGCCCGCCCGCGACCTCGGACCACTCGGGGGCGGCGGGTGTGCCGAGGAGAGCCGCCGCGCGGGTCGCGGCGCGCAGGGCGGTGGCCGCGACTCCGTTCGTGTACACGCCGTCGTCGACGCCGTTGCTGTACTCGTCCGGCCCGGCGACGCCCTTGACCGAGTACGAGCCGTCGGTGTTCGCCGTGGCCCGCGAAGTCCAGTACTCCGCGAGGCCCTTGAGCAGCGGCCAGCCGTGCGTGCGCAGCCACGTGCGGTCCCCGGTCGCGAGGTAGTACTGCCAGACGGCCAGCGCGATGTCGCCCTGGAGGTGGTTCTGGGTGAGGCAGTGCGGCGGGTTCCAGCTCTGGCACTCGGTCCACAGCCGGCCGTGCCGCGCGCTCGTCCACGGATAGAACAGCCCCTGGACGGCGGTCCGGTGCGCGTTGTCGGCCGCCACGCCGCGTGTGCGGTAGCGGTACTCGACCACGGGGCGGGCGAGTTCGGGCCGGGTGGCGAGCAGCGGCGGGAACATCCACGTCTCGGCGTCCCAGAAGACCATGCCCGCGTAGTTGTCGCTCGTCAGCCCGGCCGGTGCGACGCTGTCGCGGGCCCCGGCCCGCAGCGCGGTCAGCAGGCCGTACTGCGCCGAGCGCGTCCACAGCTGGATGTCCGGGTGGCCCGGCACCTCGATGTCCGCGCTCCACAACGCCCGCCAGGCCGCGGTGTGCGCCGCGACGAGCGCGTCCCAGCCGAGGTCCGCGGCGCGCAGCGAGGCCCGGCGAGCCGCGTCGCGGGGATCGTGCGCGGTGAGCGAGGTGTCGACGCCTACGTACTTGGTGACGTCGGCGGCGCGGCCCGCGCGGACCGGGAACGTCGCCGACCGGTCCGCGCCGAGTGCGCCGTGCGCGGCGGCCGGCCGCGGGCGTCGGGGCGCGTCCAGCGTGGACACCACCGCGCCGTCCACCGCGGTGCCGTCCGTACGGAACGTCACTCCCGTCGTGCGGTGGCCGGAGCGGACCGTGCCCGTCTGCGTGAGACGCCGGGCCCCGCGGCCGTCGATGCGGTCGGTGACGGTGACCTCGCCGTCCCAGTGCGGGGTGAGGCGCAGGCGTACGGCCCCGGTGTGCGGGGAGTCCCGGGCGGTGAGCACGTCGTACGTCAGGTCGGTGCGGCGGCCGTCGGCGGTCGTCCAGGTCAGGGAGGTGCGGACGTATCCGCAGCGCAGGGAGAGGGTCTGGCGGTAGTGCGAGGTCCGGCTGTCCGCGCCGTACGTCTCGTGGCCGACGCGGATGTCGAGGCCCGTCCAGGTGGGCAGCGCGGCCAGTGCCTCGCGGCCGGCCGTGTTCTCCGGGCCCCGGGCGTAGAGCCCCGCCACGAACGCGCCGTCGTAGCGCGGGGTGTAGAGGGGCCAGCCCGTCCTCTCGCCGGTGGCCGCGTACCCGGTGCCGGCGGGCGGGACGCGGGTGCCGAGGTAGCCGTTCCCGACGTAGGGGTGGTGGCTGTCCGCGGGGTCGATCGTCGTCGCGGTGGGGGACCAGGCGCGATCGCCCTCCGCGCAGCCCCGGGGCCCGTCGGCCGCGGACGCCGCGGGGACGGGCAGCAGCAGGGCGGCGGCGAGCAGCGGGACGAGGCGGCGCGGGGTGATCACCGTCCGACCATGCGGCGCGCACCGGCCGGGGAGCGGTACGCGCGCCGGGGCGTCCCACGGACGGAGCGCATCCGGCGACGGTGAGGGCTCGCACTGCCCCGTGCCGCGCGGAGGGCGTCCGGCGGCGGTCCGGGACCGCGCTCGCCCGTGCCGCGCGGAGCGCATCCGGCGGCGGTCCGGGACGCTCGCCCGTGGGGCCGTTCCGCCGGCGGTCCGGGACGCTCGCCCGTGGGGCCGTTCCGCCGGCGGCGCGGGGCCGCAGTCCCTCACCCCCGCGCCGGCCCCGTCTTCAGTCCCGCCCCGCACAGCGGCACCACGGCCGAGCGCTCCCCGAGCGCTCCTTCCCGGACGGCCGCCCAGCAGGCCACGCCCGTGGACTCCACGTACAGCCCGCGGGAGGCCAGATCCGCCTGGGCGTGGCGGATCTGATCCTCCGTCACGGTCAGGAAGGTGCCCCCGGAGTCCCGTACCGCCCGCAGGATCTGGCGGGCCCGGGGCGGAGCCGGGATCGCGATGCCCTCGGCGAAGGTGGGTGCCATGGGGGTGACACCGACCAGGTCGTCCGCGTCCTTCGACCAGGCGAGTGCCAGCGGTGCGACCGCGGCGGACTGCACGGCGTACAGGGCGGGCCGGCGGTCCACGAGCCCCGCCGCGTACAGCTCGGCCACGGCGAGCGCGGCGCCGAGCAGCAGGGTGCCGTTGCCGACGGGGACCACGATGACGTCGGGGAGCCGTCCGCCGAGGTCCTCCCAGAGTTCGTGGACGTAGGTCTTCGTGCCGTGCAGGAAGTACGGGTTGAAGACGTGCGAGGCGTAGAAGGTGCCGGGCTCGTCCGCGTCCTCGCGCGCCGCCCGTGCCGTCGCCTCACGGTCGCCCTCGACGACGCGGAGCCGCGCCCCGTGTGCCTCGATCTGCTCCAGCTTCTTCGGCGAGGTGCCCTCGGGGACGTACACCGTGCAGGGCAGCGAGGCCCGCGCGCAGTAGGCGGCGATCGCGGTGCCCGCGTTGCCGCTGCTGTCCGCGAGCACCTGCCGGGGCTCCAGCCGCAACGCCAGCTCGGCCAGCAGGACCGCCCCGCGGTCCTTGAACGACAGGGTCGGCATCAAGAAGTCGAGCTTGGCCGAGATGCCGTCCCGGAGCGGGACCAGCGGGGTGCGGCCCTCACCCAGGCTCACCGAGGGAGCGGCCAGCGGCAGGCACTCCGCGTACCGCCACAGCGAATTCACCCGCCCGGTCAGGGACTTGAGGGGTGCCGGGGTCGGTGCGAAGTCCAGGTCGAGCGGACCGCGGCACACCGGGCAGCACCAGGCGAGGGAACCCCCGGGGACGCGGGTGCCGTCCACGGGGCAGAAACAGTCCGGCAAGGAAGTCATGCCCGCAGGTTAGATGCGGTGACCGTGGCGGCCGTGGCAGGACGGGCGGGGCAGCGGGACGCCCGCGTTCCGCGCCCGGCCGCCGCGCGCTTACGATGCGCCCAGCCAGTTGGCAGCCGTACGCACGTTCCATCCCGCCTGGACTAGGAGCAAGGGAACTCGTGGCCATACCCCCGCCGCCCGGGTCGCAGCAGCCCGAGGACCAGTACCCGCCTCCAGGGACACCGCCGGGCGGACACCCCGCGTACCCCTCGCACCCCCAAGGGCCGTACCAGCAGCCCGGGGCGTATCCGCAGGCCGGTGAACCGGGTCCGTACCAGCAGCCTGGGGCGTACCCGCAGCCCGGGGCGTATCCGCAGGCAGGCGAACCGGGCCCGTACCAGCAGCCCGGGGCGTACCCGCAGCCGGGCGTCCCCGGGCAGTACCAGTCGTGGGGCCAGGGGTACTCCCCGTACAACAGTCCGGCGCCGGTCAACGGGCTCGCCATCTCCGCCCTCGTGCTCGGCATCCTCTGCTTCCTGCCCGCCGTCGGTCTCGTGCTCGGGGCCGTGGCGCTCGCGCAGATCAAGAAGCGGGGGGAGCGCGGCCGGGGCATGGCCGTGGGCGGCATGGTGATGTCGTCGATCGGCGTCGTGCTGCTCGCGGTCGCGGTGGCGACCGGCGGTGCCCGCGACTTCTGGGACGGCTTCCGCGACGCGGCGAACGACGGAGGCGGCGCCGCCTTCTCGCTCGAGAAGGGCGAGTGCTTCGACGCGCCGGGCGGTGCGCTGGAGGGCATGGCGTACGACGTCGACAAGGTGTCCTGCACGGGCGAGCACGACGCCGAGGTGTTCGCGGACTTCAAGCTGCACGACAGCGGTGGCTACCCCGGAGACAGCTCGATCACCGAGACCGCCGACCAGCGGTGCTACGCGCTGAAGGACAGCTACGCGATGGACACCTGGGCCGTCCCGGACGACGTCGACGTGTACTACTTCACCCCGACCTCGCAGAGCTGGCGCCTCGGCGACCGCGAGATCACCTGCCTGTTCGGCAACACCGACGAGAAGGGCAGCCTGACGGGCTCGCTGCGCAAGGACTCCCTGACGCTCGACCCCGACCAGTACGCCTACCTGGGGGCCGCTCAGATCCTCAACAGGGCGATGGAGGCGGCGCCCGACGAGGAGTACGTCGAGGACGACCTGCCCGGCCACAAGAAGTGGGCGACCGACGTCGTGGAGGCGCTCGGCCGGCAGTCGGACCGGCTCCGCGGACACACCTTCGCCCCGGCCGCCGGGAAGCCGGTCGCCGCGCTGGTCGAGGCCATCGGCCGGTCGCGGAAGGAGTGGGCCGAGGCGGCGAAGGCGGACGACGCCGAAGCCTTCTACGCCCACTACGAGAAGGCCATGAAGCTCATCGATCCCAAGAAGACGGTCACCGCACGCAAGGCTCTGGGCCTCGCCACCACACCGCCGGCGGTCGACGAGGAGGGCGGCGACGGAAGCGGCGCGGGAAGTGGTACCGGCATGGAGGTGTGACGGCGGCCATAGCGGGGAGAAAGTGCCTGCGTAAAGCCCTTGTACAGATCTCGTCATCACATCGAGTGATTCCCTGGCCTTCGCTTGCATGGCACAACCCACGGTTGCCACGCTGTTGCTGTCTGTACAACCTGATGGGAGCGGCTAAGTGACATTCGGTGAGCAGCCGGCGTATCTGCGCGTCGCGGGTGATCTCCGCAAGAAGATCGTCGACGGTTCGCTGCCACCGCACACCCGCCTCCCCTCGCAGGCCAGAATCCGCGAGGAGTACGGCGTCTCGGACACCGTCGCCCTGGAGGCCCGCAAGGTGCTCATGGCCGAAGGGCTGGTCGAGGGCCGCTCCGGCTCGGGCACATATGTGCGCGAGCGCCCGGTGCCGCGCCGCGTGGCCCGCTCCGGGTACCGCCCGGACAGCGGCGCGACCCCCTTCCGGCAGGAGCAGGCCGACCTCGCCGCGCGCGGAACCTGGGAGTCCCACAGCCGGCAGGTCGAGGCGAGCGGCGCGATCGCCGAGCGGCTGTCCATCCCGCCCGGCGACCGCGTGATGTGCACGCACTACGTCTACCGGGACGGCGGTGAGGCGATGATGCTCTCCACTTCCTGGGAACCTCTCGTCGTCACCGGCCGCACCCCCGTCATGCTCCCCGAGGAGGGGCCGCTCGGCGGCATGGGCGTGGTCGAGCGCATGGCCGCCATCGACGTGATCGTGGACAACGTCACCGAGGAAGTCGGAGCGCGCCCGGGCCTCGCCGAGGAACTGCTCGCGCTCGGCGGGGTCCCCGGGCATGTGGTCGTGGTGATCCAGCGGACGTTCTACGCGTCGGGACGCCCGGTGGAGACGGCCGACGTCGTCGTCCCGGCGGACCGGTACCGGATCGCCTATCACCTGCCGGTGAAGTAGCGGGCGCCGTTCCGCCGGCATACGGACCGACGGGGGCAGGATGCCGTCGTGCGAAGTGCCCGGATTCAGCCCGGGAGTGAAGGGGCGTGGGGCGCCTGCGGGCGCTGTGGCGGACGGGCCTTCCGGGACGAGAAGTGCCTGGTGGCCACTGCGGTGACAGGGCTGCCGGGCCGACCAGTCCGGACACCAAGTGGCCACCCCGTGAAGCCCGGTTGGAATCTGGCCTTTCTCAAGTGCCGCGCCGGGGCCGGACTTCGCCCTGCTCGACGGCGCACCAGGAGCGACCGGCAGCGCGTTCAACGGCGCGCGCCCCCCGGTCCCGGCTCCCTTATTGGCTGGTTGCGTACCTCTTTGTGAAAAGCCGTATTCGCTGCGTGAAGGTTAGGCGTAGGCTCGGGCATATGCGGATTGCGGTTTCCTTAGAGGGCGGAGCACGACGGGGGCCCGGGACGGGAAGTGGAGGGGCGCGATGAACGACGGCACGATCACTCTTCCCTGGCTCGTCATACGACAGGACGACAACGGAAATCGCTATCGCGTCGGCAGGTACGCGACCCGCGCGGAGGCCCAGAAGATCGCGGACAGCCTCGACGATCGCGGGCACAAGCAGCTCTACTGGGTCGAGCGCATCGGACAGAACGGAAGCCGGTGACCGGGGCGACGCTCCCGTAGGCTCCGGCGCATGACGGAACGGATCGTGGTCGTCGGAGCCGCCCTGCTCGGCGGCGGACGTCTGCTCGCCGCGCGCCGCAGTGCGCCCCCCGAGCTGGCCGGGCGCTGGGAGTTGCCGGGCGGCAAGGTCGAGGAGGGGGAGACCCCCGAGCGCGCGCTCGTACGCGAACTGCGCGAGGAACTGGGCGTGGAGGCGGAACCGCTGGAGCGGATCCCCGGCGAGTGGCCCCTGAAGCCCGGATACGTCCTGCGGGTGTGGACCGCCCGGCTGCTCTCCGGAGAGCCCCGGCCCCTGGAGGACCACGACGAGCTGCGCTGGCTCACGCCCGACGAGATCTGGGACGTGGACTGGCTGGACCAGGACGTGCCGGCCGTGAAGGGCGCGCTGCAGAGGCTGGACGCGCGGGCGTGACGGCCCGGCGCGCAGCCGTGCCGGTGTGCCCCGGCCGTGCCCCGGTCGCCGCGACGGGACGGGTCGTACGGATGGCGTAAGGAAGAGGCGAACGGGTTTCGCGGCTCGTACGCCGTTCGTGCCACAGTGCGCCTCCGTGGGCGGTAAGCCTCCCCGTATATCGGGTATGTGCCCATTAACCCCACGAAACCGGACATGGGTTGCTGGCCTGGGAAGTGATCGGCGTGATCGACACCGAAGGCGACTGCGCCGAGTGGACCTTTCCCGCGGAGCCAGGTGCCGTCCGTACGGCACGCGCCGTCGTCCGGAGCCAGCTGCGCACGTGGGAGCTGGACTCACTCGGTGACATCGCCGCCCTGCTGGTCAGCGAGCTGGTGACGAATTCCCTGCGGTACGCCACCGGCCCCATCGGAGTGCGGCTCGTCCGCCCCGACGGGCTGCCGGGCGAAACCCTGCTGGTCGAGGTGTCCGACCCGCTGCCCGAACCGCCGCGCGAGCGGACCGCCGACTCCGAGGACGAGAGCGGCCGCGGACTCCAGCTGGTGGCCGGATCGTCGCGGCGCTGGGGCACCCGCCTCGCGGAAGCCGGCAAGACCGTCTGGTTCGAACTCGCGGTGCCCGGCTGAGCGCCGGCGGACCCTCCCCTGCCGAGCGGCCCCATGAGCAGGCCGGGCGGGGCGGGCGGGGCGCGTCCGGACGCGGCGGGATGCGACCGTGTGGTTCAGGCCACTGGCGCTTGCCGGACTCTTTGGTTCGAGGGGGCGCGACCTGGTTAGAAGACTGGGAGTATGTCGCGGCGGGTCCAAAAACCATCGGGACCCTGCTGTGATCGTGAACACCGTGTTGTGCGGCGCCGTAGTGCTGGATACTGCGGGCAGCCGCCTCCGGTGACCGGTGCCGGACGCGGTGAGCTGGAGGGGACGGTTCGCGTGAGCGAGATACCAGCGAAGGCCACGGAGTCCGAGGACCCGTCGGACGGCGCGAGGGCTGATGCGTCGGGCGATCCCGCGGGCCACTCGGGGGACGACTCCGTGCGCGAGACGCCCGGCGGGGCCCACTACGCGGGCGACGACCGGCGCACGACGCCCGGCGGGACGGATGCCGCGGACGGTTCCCGCAGCGGCACGAGGGCCGAGGAGGCCGTCCGTCGCGGGGCGCGGAGCGAGGAGGCCTCCCGGAGCGAGGAAGGCTCCCGGAGCGAGGCCCGGGACCAGGGCGGTTCCGCGGTCGGTGAGGCCCACGACTCCCTGCGCACGACGCCCGGCGAGGGCGACTCGGCGGGCGACGCCATGTGGCAGAGCAGCCCGCCCGGCTCGATGTACGACTACATCAAGGTCGCCTCCTTCTCCATCGGCGCCGACGGGCTGATCGACCAGTGGAGTCTGCGCGCCGAACAGCTCTTCGGCATCTCCTCCGAACGCGCCGTGGGCATGGACCCCATCGAGGCGTTCGTCACCCCCGACCGGCGTGAGTTCGGGCAGCGCAAGATGGCGGAGATCCTGGACGGCCGCGAGTGGACGGGTGTGGTCCCGTTCCGGATGCCCGACCCCCTCGACGCCGACCCCGAGCCCCTCGGCGAGGGCGCCGAGGGGCTCGCCGAGGTCTATGTGATGCCCACCACGACGGAGGACGGCGAGCGGGCCGCCGTGTGCATCGTCGTGGACGTCCGCACCCTCCGCCGGATCGAGACGGACCTCGCCGCCTCGCAGGCGATTTTCGGTCAATCTCCTTTCGGCTTCCTGCTGATCGACACCGACCTGCACGTCCGCCGCGCCAACCAGCGGTTCGCCTCGACCTTCGGCGGCACCGTCGACGACCACCGCGGACGCGGTGTCCACGACTACCTGCCGCACGCGGAGGCCGAACGCGTCTCGGCGACCTTGCGCCGCGTCCTGGAGACCGGCGACTCCATCACGGACATGCACGTCACCGGCCACGTCCCCGGGTCCGACGAGCGCCGCCACTGGTCCGTCAACCTGTACCGCGTGCACAGCGGAACCGGGCGCCCCATCGGCATCGCCTGGCTCGGAACCGACATCACCGCCCGCCGCGCCGCCGCCCGGGAAGCAGCCGCCGCCCGGCGCAATCTCGCCCTCCTGAACGAGGCCGGCGCCCGCATAGGCAACTCCCTCGACCTGGAGACCACCGCACGCGAACTCCTCGACGTCGTCGTCCCCGGGTTCTGCGACCTGGCGACGGTCGACCTGTACCAAGGCCTGCTGGCCGGCGACGAGACCCCGCCGGGCCTGGCCGACGGCAGCGCCGAGCTCCGCCGCGTCGCCTTCGCCAGCGCCGTCGCCGACGCGCCGTTCGTCGGCGGGCCCGCACCGGTGGCCGTGGGCGCCGTCCACCACTACCCCTTCAACTCGCCCTGCGCGGACGCCCTGCGCACCGCGCGGCCGCAGAACATCCCGGCCGACGAGGGCGGCCTCATCCAGTCCACGCTCGCGGTCCCGATGGTCGCCCACGACACCGTCGTCGGGCTCGCCCAGTTCTCCCGCACCAAGGGCAGCGAGCCGTTCGGGGAACGCGACCGCGCGCTCGCGGTGGAGCTGGCCGCGCGTGCCGCCGTCTGCATCGACAACGCGCGCCTGTACCGCCGTGAGCACGAGCGCGCGCTGATCCTCCAGCGCTCCCTGCTGCCCCCGGGCGACCCCGAGGCGTCCGGCCTGGACATCGCGTGCCGCTACCTGCCGGGCAACGCGGCGACCGAGGTGGGCGGCGACTGGTTCGACGTGATCGAACTTCCCGGCCACCGCACCGCGCTGGTCGTCGGCGACGTGATGGGGCGCGGGCTGCGCGCCGCCGTGGCGATGGGTGAACTGCGCACCGCCGTACGGACGCTGGCGCTGCTGGACCTGGAACCCGCCGAGGTCCTCTCGGCGCTGGACGAGATCGCCCGCGGCCTCGGCACCCCCGGCGGAGTCCAGCAGGCCACCCGCACGGCCCGCCAGCCCCGCGACGCCGACCTCTCCGAGGTGTACCTCGCGACCTGCGTGTACGCCGTCTACGACTCCGTCACGCGCCGGTGCACCTTCGCCAACGCGGGCCATCTGCCGCCCGTGCTCGTCGAACCCGGCGAGAGCGCGCTCATGCTCGACGTGCCGCCCGGGATGCCGCTCGGCGTGGGCGGCGAGCCCTTCGAGGAGGTCGAGGTCGAACTCCCCGAGGGCGCGCTGCTGGCGCTCTACACCGACGGGCTGGTCGAATCCCGCGACCATCCCCTCGACGAGGGCCTGCAGGCCTTCGTCGGCGCCCTGACCGACCCCACCCGCCCCCTGGAGGACGTCTGCGACCACGTCCTCAACACCCTCGACACCCACCATGGCGAGGACGACATCGCCCTGCTGATGGCACGTGTTCAGGGACTGCCCGCCGAGTCCGTCGGCGACTGGACGCTGCCGCGGGAGCCGCGCAGCGTGGGCCGCGCCCGCGAGTACGCGCGCACCCAGCTTCAGGCCTGGGACCTGGAGCCCCTCGTGGACACGACGGAACTCCTCGTCAGCGAGCTGGTGACCAACGCACTGCGGTACGGCGAGGGGGAGATCAGACTCCGGCTGCTCCTCGACCGCACGCTGGTGTGCGAGGTGTGGGACGCGGGCCTCGTGCAGCCGCGCCGCCGCCGCGCCCGGGACACCGACGAGGGCGGCCGGGGCCTTCAGCTCGTCGGCCTGCTGTCCGCCGCCTGGGGCTCCCGGAGAACCCCTCGCGGAAAGACCGTGTGGTTCGAACTCCCCCTGCCGGACGGTGAATCGGGCCTGGTGGACCCGGCGGAGGCGCTTCTGAGTCTGTTCTGAGGCGGCGCGGCCGACAACTGCTCCCGCCGTCGAGGCGCGCAGGGCCGAGGGCCCCGGCGGGTCGTGGGCAGGGGTCCCGCGTCAGTCGGGACGCACCGCCCGCCGGCGCCGGGTGCGGGGACCGCCGAAGCACGCCGGACCGGCAGCGCCGGGCAGCAGGATGCCGCCGAGCACGGCACCACCGACCCCGGCGCCCTCGTACCCCCCGGCGGGGTTGCCGTGCGCCCGCACGTCCCGTTCCGCGAGGTCCCGTGCCTCGCGGCCGAGCACGTCGGCCCGCCGCACCTCGGCGAGAGCGAAGGCCCCGGCCGCCAGGAGCTGTTCGGCCGCCGCGAGACGCGTACGCGCCGCGCAGCCGACCGCCTCCCGGTTCGTGGCCACGAAGTCCTCCGCGGCACCGACCGCCGCACGGGCCGGAAGGAGGGCGTCGTCGCGCAGGGCGCGGAAACGTTCCCCGGGTACGGCGCACACCTCGGCGAGGACCACGCCCGCTTCGGCGACCTGCCGCAGCGCGTCGAGCGGATCGTACGGTCCGGCCGTGATCTCCCGGCGCACATCGACGAGCAGCGCCTCGGCGTGCGCGACCCGCACGGGCAGTTCCCCGACGGCCCCGTCGGCGCGCGGTCCGCGCGCCTCGGCGAGATCGTCCTCCAGCGTGTCCAGTGCGGCCGGCAACCGCCCCTCCGCCGAACCCAGTTCGCCCGCGAGACGGTCGACCCCGTCGATGAGCAGGGCGGCCTGGCCGAGGGCGCCCTCCGCCGCACGCAGAAAGGCCGCCGCCTTGCCGCCCTTGCCCCGGTCGGCGCACTGACGCGCGAGGTTGAGACGGATGGTGGCGAACACCAGCCGCTCCTTGGTGTGTTCGCGGTGGCCCGTGACCGGGGCGGTCGCGGAGCGGGCGTACCGCTTGTGCAGCTCGCCCAGCGTCGTCTCCATGGCCGGGGTCCGCGCCGCCACCGCGCGGAACCGGGTCTCCGTGAGCCCCAGCGCGGTGGCCGTGTCGTGCTCCAGGCCGCGCAGCTGGTCGAACCCGGCCGCCTCCGCGTCCAGCCGCCGCCCGGCGTCGCCGCAGTGGGCCCGGATCTCCTCCAGCGTGCCCCGGTCCTCGGCACCGCGGCCGGTCTCCTCGAGCAGCTGCCGAAGCCCGAAGGCCGCCGCGAGCTCGGACTTCGCACCGGCCAGTGCGCCCGCGTACGGCTCGACGGCCGCGTCGCCGAACTGCGCTCTGGCGCAGTCGAGTTCCTCGGCACTCGTACGGACGCAGTCGTCGGTGTCCACGAGTAACGACCGTATCTGCCGGTCGAGTTCGGGCACGGACGTCAGTCCGGCCGGATGCCCGCCGGGTGTCGTGCGGGTCCTCGCGCGCTGCTTGCGCCGGGCGTATCCGTACGCCCCCAGCGCCGCCGCGGTGCCGACGGCGACGAGCGGAAGGACGAGGTCCCCGTTGGTCGTCCCGTCCGGTCCGTCCGAGGCCGCCGTCTCCTGGGCCACGGCCCCGTCGGTGCCCTGCGCGTTGCGTGCCGCGGTCACCGGTGCCTCGCCGTCCTCCGTGGCCAGGGGCAGCACCAGCCACCCCACCGCCATGAGCCCCCCGAGCACGGTATGCGCCACTCGCACGGCTATGTGCGACGGGACCTGGCGCGACCGGCTTCGGCTCAGGGGCGACGTCACATTTGGGAGCGTATGGCCGCATGCGCGCAGACGCGACCGGGGTGCGCCGAGGCGGGGACACCTAAGGTACGGGGGATACGGGGACGTACGGGAGGGGCACGGGGGATGGCTACTGAGCGGGCGGATTCCGGAAACGAGGCCCGTGCGGGCGGCCCCGGTCCCGAGACGGAGACACGGCGGGGGGAGCCCGGCACGGGGACACCGGCCGCGGCATCGCCCGCCGCACCGGTCACCACCGCGCCTCCGGCGGCCCCGGGCCGTGAACCCGGTCCCGCGCCGGATCCTGTGCCGGATCCCGAACCCGGTTCTGTGCCGGATCCCGAACCCGGTTCTGTGCCGGATCCCGAACCCGGTTCTGTGCCGGATCCCGAACCCGGTTCTGTGCCGGATCCCGAACCCGGTTCTGTGCCGGATCCCGAACCCGGTCCTGTGCCGGATCCCGCACCCGGTCCTGTGCCGGACTCCGCACCCGATGTTGCCTCCGCACCCGATACGGCGTCGGCCTCCGCACCCGCCCCTGCGCCGGCCTCCGTGACCGGTCCTGCGGCCGATCCCGTGACCGGACCTGCGACCGATCCCGCGCCGGGCCCCGCCACAGGTCCCGCGTCGGGCCCCGCGGACATCGACACCGTGTCCGCCCCCGCGGAGACCTCGTCGGGCCGGGCGGACACCCCGGCAGGCTCCGCCGAGACCCCGCAGCACCCCACCGAGGAGCCGCCCGGGGCCGTCCGGGAGTCCGGGGCGGGAACCCGGCGCGGGCCCGTCGGGCGGCACCCGCGCCTGCGGTGGCCCAAGCGCGTGCTGCTCGCGCTGGTCCTCGTCCTGCTGGTGCCCTCCCTGGCCGCGGGCATCGCCCTGCGGGTGAACTACGCCGGAGACCCCGGGCCCGGGACCGCGACGAGGAACCGTGACGCCCTCTGGCTGGGGCACGCCTGGGTCGACGGGCGGAAGAAGGACGCGGACGTCACCTCGCTGGCGGCGCGGCTGCGGAGCACCGGCATACGCGATCTGTACGTGCACGCGGGACCGCTGGAGCACGACGGGACCCTGCCGAGGACGGCCTACCCGCGGGCCGCGTGGCTGATCGCGGCGGTGCACCGCGAACTGCCCGGCGTACGGGTGCAGGCCTGGCTCGGCGACGCGCTGGCGAGCGAAGGGCCGCACGGGCTGCGCATGGAGCGGGCGGGGACCCGGAAGGCGGTCGTGGGCTCCACCCGGCAGATCCTGGCGGCCGGATTCGACGGCGTCCACTTCGACTTCGAGCCCCTGCACTCCGGCAACCGCGACTACCTCTCCCTCCTCGACGACCTGCGTGAGGTGACCCGCTCCCGGCACGTCCCGCTCTCCGTCGCCGCCCACCAGATCGACCCGCTGCCGGCCGCCCACGCGGTCCGCGGCTCCCTCACGAACCACCCCAAGTGGTGGTCCCAGTGGTACTTCGGACAGGTCGCCCGCCGGGTCGACCAGATCGCCCTCATGTCGTACGACACGGCCCTTCCGATGGAGAGCCTGTACGGCGGCTACGTCGCCCAGCAGACCTCTCTCGCCCTGGAGGTCACCCCGAAGTCGACCGACCTGCTGATGGGCCTGCCGTTCTTCCACGAGGACGACATGAGCCACCACGAGTCCGCCGAGACGGTCACCGCGGCCGTGCGCGGCGCGCGCCTCGGCCTGTCCCGCACGGACCGCCACCGCGACCGCTTCGGCCTCGCCCTGTACGTCGACTTCGCGGCGACCGAGGCCGACTGGACCGCCTACCGGGAGGGCTGGATGCGCTGACGCGTCCCACCCCCGCCGGGAGCCACCGATCCGTACGCGTTCTTGACGCGGGGTCCCTGGAGGCCCCGGCGCCCGCGTGCCATGATCGGCCCGTGGGCGTGCTCCGGCCCGCCCACGCGACGGCGCGCTTCTCCGGCGCGCCGGAGGGAGGGGGAGCGATGCACCCGTATCTGGTGGCGGCCGCCGTACTGGCCGTGGTGGCTCTCGCGGGGCTGGGGATCGTGGCCATCACGACGGGCTGGCTGATGCCGCTGGGCCGCCACCGCGTGCTGCGCCCGAAGCTGTGGGGCTACGGAGCGGTGACGGCGAGCGTCGGGATGACCCTGTTCATGTTCCTCGGCCCGTTCCACGGCCCCGACGCCGAGATGACCTCGTTCGCCATGTCGGGGATGGGCCTGTTCCTGCTGGGCAACGTGTTCCAGCTGGCGGCGCAGCGACCCGGCCGGCCCTGAGCCGGGCCCGCGGCCGCTGCCGCCCGCCGGCTCGGGTCCGGCCCGTGTCCGCTACGTCCGGCGCCTGCCGATCTTCGACCCGAGCCACACCAGAGGGTCGTACTTGCGGTCGACGGCGCGTTCCTTCAGGGGGATCAGCGCATTGTCCGTGATCTTGATGCCTTCGGGGCAGACCTCCGTGCAGCACTTGGTGATGTTGCAGTAGCCGAGGCCGTGTTCGTCCTGGGCGGTCGCCTTGCGGTCGAGTCCCGTGTCGGCGGCGGCGTCCAGCGGGTGCATGTCCAGCTCCGCGACCCGCATCAGGAAGCGCGGGCCCGCGAAGGCGGTCTTGTTCTCCTCGTGGTCACGCACGACATGGCAGGTGTCCTGGCACAGGAAGCATTCGATGCACTTGCGGAACTCCTGCGACCGGTCGACGTCCTCCTGCTGCATCCGGTACTCGCCGGGCCCCAGTCCGGCGGGCGGCACGAAGGCCGGGACCTCCCTCGCCTTCGTGTAGTTGAAGCCGACGTCGGTGACCAGATCGCGCACCACGGGGAACGCGCGCAGGGGCGTGACGGTGATCGTCTCCTCGCGCGTGAACACGGACATCCGCGTCATGCACATCAGCCGCGGCCGTCCGTTGATCTCCGCCGAGCACGAACCGCACTTGCCCGCCTTGCAGTTCCAGCGCACGGCCAGGTCAGGGGCCTGGGTGGCCTGGAGCCGGTGGATGATGTCCAGCACCACCTCGCCGTCGTTCACCTCGACCGCGAAGTCCTCCAGGCCACCGCCCTTGACGTCGCCCCGCCACACCTTGAAGCGGGCCTCGTAGCTGCTCACTCGTAGAGCTCCTCTTCGGCGAGGTACTTGACCAGCTCTTCCTTCTCGAAGAGAGCGAGCAGGTCGGAGCGGATGGGTTCGGTGGTCTCGCGGACCAGGTCGATCTGCCCGCGTACGGGGTCGGTCGCGGCCAGTCCGCCCGTCGGGTCCGTCAGTCGGCAGAGCAGATTGATCCGCCGCCAGGCGCGGTCCATCGACGGATGGTCCTCGCGGGTGTGCCCGCCACGGGACTCGGTGCGTTCCAGCGCGGCCCGGGCCACGCACTCGCTGACCAGGAGCATGTTCCGCAGGTCGAGGGCGAGGTGCCAGCCCGGGTTGAACTGGCGGTGCCCCTCCACGCCGGCCCGGCGTGCCCGTACCCGCAGGTCCGCGAGTTTCTCCAGGGCCTGTTCCATCTCCGCCTCGCGCCGGATGATGCCGACCAGGTCGTTCATGGCCTGCTGGAGTTCCTGGTGCAGGGTGTACGGGTTCTCGGGCGGACGGCCGTCCTCCTCACCCGCTTCGGGGCCTTCGGCGGAGAAGGGCCGCAGCGCCTCCGCCGCCGCCGTGTCGATCTGGACGTCGTCCACGGGCGGGCGCCCGCCGTCCAGGCCGGCGGCATACTCGGCCGCGTGCAGACCGGCCCGGCGGCCGAACACCAGCAGGTCGGAGAGCGAGTTGCCGCCGAGCCGGTTGGAGCCGTGCATGCCGCCCGCGACCTCACCGGCCGCGAACAGTCCCGGTACGCCGCGTGCCGCCGCCGTGTCCGAGTCGACCGCGATGCCGCCCATGACGTAGTGGCAGGTGGGGCCGACCTCCATCGCCTCCGCCGTGATGTCGACGTCGGCGAGCTCCTTGAACTGGTGGTACATCGAGGGGAGCCGGCGCCTGATCACCTCGGCGGGCATACGGGTGGACACGTCGAGGAATACACCGCCGTGCGGCGAGCCGCGGCCCGCCTTCACCTCGGAGTTGATGGCGCGCGCGACCTCGTCCCGGGGGAGCAGTTCGGGGGGACGCCGGTTGTGGTCCGGGTCCTCGTACCAGCGGTCGCCCTCCTCCTCCGACTGCGCGTACTTCTCCTTGAAGACGTCGGGGATGTAGTCGAACATGAACCGCTTGCCCTCGGAGTTCGTGAGCACTCCGCCGTCGCCGCGCACGGACTCGGTGACGAGGATGCCCTTCACCGACGGCGGCCAGACCATGCCCGTCGGGTGGAACTGCACGAACTCCATGTTCAGCAGGGGCGCACCGGCGAGCAGGGCGAGCGCGTGCCCGTCGCCGGTGTACTCCCACGAGTTCGACGTCACCTTGAAGGACTTGCCGATGCCGCCGGTGGCGATCACCACGGACGGCGCTTCGAGGACGAAGAAACGGCCGGTCTCCCGCTCGTAGCAGAAGGCACCGGAGACGCGTTCGCCGTCCTTCAGGATCCGGGTGACCGTGCACTCCTGGTAGACCTTCAGGCGCGACTCGTAGTCCCCGGTCTCCTTCATGTCCTCCTGCTGGAGGGAGACGATCTTCTGCTGGAGCGTGCGGATCAGTTCCAGACCCGTCCGGTCGCCGACGTGGGCGAGCCGCGGGTACTCGTGGCCGCCGAAGTTGCGCTGCGAGATCCGCCCGTCCCCGGTGCGGTCGAAGAGCGCGCCCCACGTCTCCAGTTCCCAGACGCGGTCCGGGGCCTCCGTGGCGTGCAGCTCTGCCATCCGCCACTGGTTGAGGAACTTCCCGCCGCGCATGGTGTCGCGGAAGTGGACCTGCCAGTTGTCACCGGAGTTGACGTTTCCCATGGCCGCGGCGATACCGCCCTCGGCCATCACGGTGTGCGCCTTGCCGAACAGCGACTTGCAGATCACCGCCGTGCGGGCGCCCCGCTCCCGGGCCTCGATGGCGGCACGCAGCCCGGCGCCACCGGCGCCGACCACGACCACGTCCCACTCCTGCCGGTCGACCACGGACATCACAAGGCCCCACTCACTAGAAGAAGCGCGGATCGTCGAAGGCGCCGGACGCGACCAGGTACACGTAGAAGTCGGCGAGTGCCACGCTCACCAACGACGACCAGGCCAGCAGCATGTGACGGGCATTCAGCTTCCCGACCCACTGCCACATCCGGTAACGCACGGGATGTTTGGAGAAGTGCTTCAGCTTGCCGCCGACGATGTGCCGGCACGAGTGGCAGGAAAGGGTGTACGCCCAGATCAGGACGATGTTGACGAGGAACACCAGCGTGCCCAGGCCCATGTGGCCCCAGCGGTAGTGCTCGTCGCGGAAGGAGAGCACGGTGTCGTACGTGAGGATTCCCGCGACGACGACGGCCGCGTAGAAGAAGTACCGGTGGATGTTCTGGAGGATCAGCGGGAAGCGGGTCTCGCCGGTGTACTTCTTGTGCGGTTCGGCGACCGCGCAGGCCGGTGGCGACGCCCAGAAGCCCCGGTAGTAGGCCTTGCGGTAGTAGTAGCAGGTCAGCCGGAAGCCGAGCGGGAAGATCAGGATGATGATGGCGGGGGACAGGCCCCACCAACTCCCGAAGAGGTCCGCGTTGGGCCCGGCGTGCATCGTCCTGCACCGGTCCGCGAGACACGGCGAGTAGAAGGGCGAGACGTACGGCGCCGCGTAGTAGTACGTGTCGGCGAAGGCCCGCCAGGTCGAGTACACGACGAAGGCCAGCAGCCCGGCCGCCGTGACGGCGGGCGCCAGCCACCAGCGGTCGGTCCGCAGATGCGGTTCGGCGATCGCGGCGCGCGTACCGGAACGTACGCCGCCGCTGTTCAGATGAGGTTCCGTACCAGTGGTCAACGAATGCTCCGGTCGGGGTCAGGGGGCGTGCCGGTCGCGGGCGCCGAGACCCTCGTCGTCCGAATCGGTCCACAGGGAGCTGTCGTACGGGGTGTCGGGGATGGGGACCAGGTCGGGTCGGCGGGGCGACGGGGGGCCACCCCGGGCGGTCGCGGCCGAGCGCTCGGGGGAGGTCCCCGAGGCGGCCTCGCGCAGCAGCGCGACGCTTTCGCGCAGGTGATCGGCGTCTGTGCGCACCCGGCGCATCTCCAGACCGCCGCCCATCTGCTGTTCCAGGCGCCCGACCGACCTCTGGAGGTCGTCGAGACAGCGCTGGACTGACGTCAAGTCGTCGTGCACGGACATGACTTGCCCTCACTTCCACGGACACTGCGGTCCCAGGCGGCAACGTTCATGCGCCTGCGAGTGTTGCGCGTCACATACGCCCGTGTGAAGGCGCGTGCACGGATTTGAGGTCACGCCCCCCGCGGCTCGGCCACCGGATCGGCTGTGAGAGCCGGGGCGCGGGGGACGAGAGCCCGAAGCGCCCCGGAGCGCCCCGGAGCGCCCCGGAACCCTCCGGAGCTCTTCGGAGCCGCTGAGGGCGGCGAGGCTCAGGGGGCGGCCCGGGCCCGGGGGACGGACGTGGCTCCAGGCGCGGGCCGGCTCGAACGACGCGACTCGGGGGCGGCCCGGCTCCGGGGAGCGACGCGGCTCCAGGGGGCGGAGCGGTGACAGGCCGGGCTCGGGCCCACAGGACGGCCGCGGAGGCCCCGGAACCGCCCGGCATTGCTCCGCACGGGTGGGCTTCGGGCCCTCCACCGCCGTGTCGCCGCGCCCGCGAGGCCCCTCTCCCCTTCAGTGGGCGCATAGATCTGATCAGCTCCATATACCGCCAAACGTGATCAGAAACCGAGCTGCCCCACAGCGGAGCATCCCCCGGAGGTTGCAGTGATGTCCCACGACGGCGTCGGACTGCGCGCGGTGATGCGCTCGGTCGCGTTTCTCACCGCGGGAGCGCTCGCGGTACCCCTCCTCAGCGCGTGCAGCTCGGAGGACGACGCGAGCAAGCCCATTGCCGCGCAGGACATCGCGCCCGCGTCCCGTGACCTGATCACCGACGGCGGCACGCTGCGCTGGGCCGTGGACTCCGTTCCGGAGACTCTGAACGCCTTCCAGGCGGACGCCGACGCCGCGACCACGCGCGTCGCCGGTGCCGTCCTGCCGTCGATGTACCGCCTCGACCAGAACGGGCGCCCGCAGATCAACCCGAACTACCTGGAGTCCGCGAAGGTCGTCGAGAGCGAGCCCAAGCAGGTCGTGCTGTACAAGCTCAACCAGCAGGCGGTCTGGAGCGACGGGCGGGAGATCGGCGCCGCCGACTTCGCCGCCCAGTGGCGGGCCCTGTCCGGCAAGGACACCGCGTACTGGACCGCCCGCAATGCCGGCTACGACCGCATCGAGAAGGTCGAGCGCGGCAAGAACAACCTGGAGGTCCGCGTCACCTTCAGCCGGCCCTACGCCGACTGGAAGTCGCTGTTCTCGCCGCTGTACCCGAAGGACGTCATGGGCACCCCGGACACCTTCAACGACGGCGCGCGCAGGAAGCTGAAGGTCACCGCCGGGCCGTTCGCCGTCCAGGCGGTCGACCGCACGGCCGGGCAGGTCAGTCTCACCCGCAATCCGCGCTGGTGGGGCCGTCCCACCAAGCTCTCCGAGATCGACCTCGTCGCTGTCCCGCGCGCCGATCGGACCACCGCGCTTGCCGCGGGCCGGGTCGACCTGGCCGACGTCGACGCCGCGCAGGCCGAGCAGATCACCCTCGCCTCCCGCGACAAGGGCACCGCACCCCTTCAAGGGGCGCACGTCTCGCCCGGCACGTCCGCGTCCGCGTCGGCGTCGGGCACGGCATCCGGCGAGGCGTCCGCGTCGGCCCCGGCATCCGGCGAGGCGTCCGCCGGCACGTCCGCGAGCGTGTCCGGCGAGGCCTCCGCGAGCACGTCCGGTGAGGCCTCTCCCGACGGTTCCCAGAAGGCGTCTGCCTCCGCATCCGCGAGCGCGAGCGGCAAGGCATCGGCGAGCGCGTCCGACGACGGCAAGCCCGCACGCCGCACGAAGCACGGGAAGAAGGCGGAGCCGGCCGACCAGGTCGCGGGCCTGAGCGGATTCGTGATCCGCAAGTCCCTCGAACCGGCCTACACCCAGCTCGCCCTCAACGGCTCCGAGGGCCCGCTCGCCGACGAGCGCGTGCGCCGCGCCGTGGCCCGCGCCCTCGACCGCAAGGAACTCGCCCGGGTGGTGCTCCAGCCGCTCGGTCTGCCCGCCGAGCCGGTCGGCAGCCACCTCGCGCTCGCGGGTCAGCAGGCGTACGCCGACAACAGCGGCGCGCTCGGCGACCAGGACACCGCCGAGGCGCAGGCCCTGCTCTCCGACGCGGGATGGGTGCGCGGCGGGCCGATCACCGAGGAGAAGAAGACGGAGAAGGCCGCCGGGTCCAAGGGCAAGAAGGCGGAGGACGCCGAGGACCAGGACGGTTCCGGCGACGACGGGACGTACATCGTCGGCGAGGACAACAAGCCCGCCGAGGCCGACCGGGAGCAGAAGAACGACCCGAAGGACCACTCGGGGAACCACCAGTACAAGTCGGCCGACGAACAGGCGGGCGGGCACCTCGACGGGACCCGCTACGGGCACAAGGACGCCCATCGGGACGCTCCGGCCGGCGGGGCGCCCGGGGCGTACGCCCCCAAGGGCACGGCCGCCCCGGCCGGCGCCGCTGCCGGCGCGCTCGCCAAGGACGGCAAGCCGCTGACGCTCCGCTTCGTCCTGCCCTCCGGCCCCGGTTCGGAGCCCCTGCGCACGGTCGCCGACCGCATCTCGCAGATGCTCCAGCGCATCGGCATCCGCACCGACGTGTCCAGGGTCGCGGACGAGAGCTACTTCAAGGACCACATCGCCTCGGGCCAGTACGACCTGGCGCTCTACTCGTGGCCCGCCTCCGCCTTCCCGGCCACCGACGCGCGCCCGATCTACGCCAAGCCGGTGCCCGCCGCCGACGGCTCCCTGAGTGTCGAGCAGAACTACACCCGCGTCGGCACCGACCAGGTCGACCAGCTCTTCGACCAGGCCATCGGCACGCTCGACGAGGACGAGGCGAGCTCGCTGGTCCGCAAGGCCGACGCCCGGATCTGGGCCGCCGCCGGATCGATCCCGCTCTTCCAGCGCCCCCAGCTCACGGCCGCCCGCTCGACCCTCGTCAACACCGGCGCCTTCGGCTTCCAGACCCCGATCTACGAGGACATGGGCTTCCTGAAGAAGGGCGCGAACCCCTCCGCCAGCCCGTCGAAGAGCTAGGGGGTACCCGCCGGCGCTCCGACGGATGGTCCGCCGTCGAACAGCGGGGGACCGTCGGTCGAACAGCCGGGGACGTCCTGGGGTTCCCCTTCCCCTGGAGTGGCACCCGACGGACCGAAAAGGCCCGGTGAGCTGGGAGAAGAGCTCGCCGGGCCGTCGCCGTCGTGGCCCTGCGGAGGCCGCCTCCGTCGCGGCCACGTACCATGGGGTAAGGCCGTGGCGTGTTCAGCCCGGCAGGCCCCGCGCAGCGGAGGCCGTCCACTCACCCCGGGAGAAGCGCCTCAATATGGCCACGCGCCACGACATCCGCAACGTCGCCATCGTCGCCCACGTCGACCATGGCAAGACCACCCTGGTCGACGCCATGCTCAAGCAGGCCGGTGCCTTCGCCGCGCACGCCGCTGAGTCGCTCGACGACCGCATGATGGACTCGAACGACCTGGAGCGTGAGAAGGGCATCACGATCCTGGCGAAGAACACGGCGGTCAAGTACCACCCGAAGGATGGCGGCGACGCCATCACGATCAACATCATCGACACCCCCGGCCACGCCGACTTCGGTGGTGAGGTCGAGCGCGGTCTGTCGATGGTGGACGCGGTCGTCCTCCTCGTCGACGCCTCCGAGGGCCCGCTGCCGCAGACCCGCTTCGTGCTGCGCAAGGCGCTGCAGGCCCGCCTGCCCGTCATCCTGTGCATCAACAAGACGGACCGCCCGGACTCGCGCATCGACGAGGTCGTGAACGAGGCGTACGACCTCTTCCTCGACCTGGACGCCGACGAGGACCAGATCGAGTTCCCGATCGTCTACGCCTGCGCGCGTGACGGCGTGGCGTCGCTGACCAAGCCGGAGGACGGCACCGTCCCGGCCGACAGCGACAACCTGGAGCCGTTCTTCTCCACGATCCTGGAGCACGTCCCGGCCCCGTCCTTCGACGAGTCCGCGCCGCTCCAGGCCCACGTGACCAACCTGGACGCCGACAACTTCCTCGGCCGTATCGCGCTGCTCCGCGTCGAGCAGGGCGAGCTGCGCAAGGGCCAGAGCGTCACGTGGATCAAGCGCGACGGCACGATGGCCAATGTGCGCATCACCGAGCTGCTGATGACCGAGGCGCTCACCCGCAAGCCCGCCGAGGTGGCCGGCCCCGGTGACATCTGCGCCGTCGCCGGTATCCCGGACATCATGATCGGTGAGACCCTCGCCGACACCGAGAACCCGATCGCGCTGCCGCTGATCACGGTCGACGAGCCGGCGATCTCCATGACCATCGGCACGAACACCTCGCCGCTGGTCGGCCGCGGCGGCACGGGCAAGGGCGCGGACGCCAAGGCCGCGGTCAAGGACCGCAAGGTCACCGCCCGCCAGGTCAAGGACCGCCTCGACCGCGAGCTGATCGGTAACGTCTCCCTCCGCGTGCTCGACACCGAGCGCCCGGACGCCTGGGAGGTCCAGGGCCGTGGTGAGCTCGCGCTCGCCATCCTGGTCGAGCAGATGCGCCGTGAGGGCTTCGAGCTGACCATCGGCAAGCCGCAGGTCGTCACCCAGGAGATCGACGGCAAGATCCACGAGCCCGTCGAGCGCATGACGATCGACGTGCCCGAGGAGCACATGGGCGCGGTCACGCAGCTCATGGGCGTCCGCAAGGGCCGGATGGACAACATGTCGAACCACGGCTCCGGCTGGGTCCGCATGGAGTTCGTCGTCCCGTCCCGCGGCCTCATCGGCTTCCGTACGGAGTTCCTGACCGGCACGCGCGGCACGGGCATCGCCCACTCCATCCACGAGGGCCACGAGCCGTGGTTCGGCACGCTGGCGACCCGTAACAACGGCTCGCTCGTCGCCGACCGCGCCGGCGCCGTCACCGCGTTCGCGATGACGAACCTCCAGGAGCGCGGCGTGCTGTTCACCGACCCCGGCACCGAGGTGTACGAGGGCATGATCGTCGGCGAGAACTCGCGCTCCGACGACATGGACGTGAACATCACCAAGGAGAAGAAGCTCACGAACATGCGGTCGTCCTCGGCCGACTCGTTCGAGGCGATCGTGCCGCCGCGCAAGCTCTCGCTGGAGCAGTCGCTGGAGTTCTGCCGCGACGACGAGTGCGTCGAGGTGACGCCGGAGGCCGTTCGCATCCGCAAGGTCGTGCTCGACCAGCGTGACCGTGCCCGCACCGCGAGCCGCGCCAAGCACGGCTGATCCACTGCGCCGAGCGCGGCTGATCGACCGCGCCGAGCGCGGCTGATCCACCGGGAATCGAACCCGGGTACCCCGTCATGGGGTGCCCGGGTTTTTTCGTTGCGGAAGATCTAGCCGTTCGCGCCGTCCCGTACAACCGGTTTTTTCCGGCTCTCGTGTCCGAAATGCGGAGCCTGCCGCCCGATACGCATGTAACACGTCCGTTTCGCGGGCTTCTCTCTCAGATCATTTTGTCCAGATTTTGGAAGATGTACGCGACAGCTGTGATGGAACCGAGACCTAAAGGCAGTGGTCGGTAGTTGGCTCATGTCAGATAGTTAGCCGCGTAACGCTCGGGTCAATGGGTCATGCGCTGTGGGGACAGCGCCGACTCACGAGCACAGTGGGGTGTTTGACCCTCCGTCAGGGGTGTCGGAGGTCAGTCAGGGGCCCCTCCTGTCCGTGCACCGGTTGAGTCATGAGGAGGCACCAGATGCCAACTACGCGTGTTCATCTGCGAGTTGTCGCACGCCGCGCCGCGGCGTACAGCGACCGCTAGGCATACGTCTCTCCTGATCCGCATGGTCCGAACGTGGCCGCCCGCACCCTGAGGCGGCCACGGACTCGGCGTACCCATGAAATGGACGAATCATGACGAGTCCGATCGAGATCGAGGGCGCGGAAGCCTCCACCGAGGTCGACGAGCAGACGCCGCAGAAGGGTTCCGACGCGCCGGAGAAGCTGGAGGGCCGATCGCCCGGCCAGCTGATGTGGCGCCGGTTCAAGCGAGACCGCACCGGTGTGGTCTCCGCCTACGTGGTGCTGTTCTTCTTCCTGATCGCCGCCCTCGCTCCGCTGATCTCGAAGCTGTACGGCAAGAACCCGTACACGCTGTACGGGCAGGACGATCCGCTGCTCCTGAACGACTTCAACATGCCCGCCGGCCCCAACGGCGGCATCACCTCGGAGTACTGGTTCGGCATCGAACCCACCCTGGGGCGCGATGTGTTCACGCAGCTCCTGTACGGCATGCGCACCTCGCTGTACACGGCGCTCGCGGCGACCGTCGCGATGGTCTTCATGGGTGTGCTGATCGGCCTGTTCGGCGGCTACTTCGGCGGCAAGGTCGACTACTGGCTCGGCCGTCTCACGGACTTCCTGCTGGCCTTCCCGCAGCAGCTGTTCATGATCGCCTCGATGCCGGTCATCACCGCGGTGTTCGTGGCTCCCGACGAGGAGACACCCACCTACATCCACGCGCTCGCCATCATCGGAGTGCTGTGGTTCCTCGGCTGGATGGGCCTCGCCCGGCTCATCCGGGCGGTCACCCTCTCGCTGCGCGAGCGGGAGTTCGTCGAGGCCGCGAAGGTCGCGGGCGCCTCGCCGTGGCGCATCATCCGCAAGGAACTGCTGCCCAACCTCGTCACACCGATCCTGGTGCAGGGCACCTACATGCTGCCGAGCACCATCCTGTCGGTCGCGTTTCTCTCGTTCGTCGGCGTGGGTTACACCGAACCGACCCCCGACTGGGGCCGGATGTTCGCCATCGGGTCGGACATCTACGAACAGGACCCCGTCTACATGTTCTTCCCGGGTGTCGCCATGGTCATCTTCGTCGTGGCGTTCAACCTCCTCGGTGACTCGGTCCGGGACGCCTTCGATCCCAAGACGGGCCGCTGACCCCGAGCGCGGGGTGCCGCTGCCACCCGGGAGCCGGCGACGAACCGGCAGTGCACCGCCAGGCAGCACCAGTGGATCATCACAACTCACAGGCAGGTGGACTCGACTCCATGAGCATCATCAGTTCTAGCAGAGCGCGGACCGCCGTCGTCGCGGTCGCGGCCGGCGCCCTCGCGCTGGCCGGCTGCAGCAGCAGTGACAGCGGCAACGGCAAGGACAAGAGCAAGAGCAAGAAGGAGGCCGCCGCTCAGTCGGCCGCGGTGACGATGGGTACCGCAGCGGACTCGACGGGTCCTGCCGAGGAGGTCCCGGGCGCCAAGCCCGGCGGCACGATCCAGGTGTACGAGGAGGACGACTTCTCGCACCTCGACCCCGGCCAGATCTACGTGAGCGACGCCGGCCTGCTCTCCAAGCTCATCTTCCGCGGCCTCACCACGTACAAGGAGGACGACAAGGGCGCCCTCACCGTCGTGGGTGACCTCGCCACCGACCCCGGCAAGATGTCGGACGGCGGCAAGACGTGGACGTACACCCTGAAGGACGGGATCAAGGACGAGACCGGTCATGTGATCGACTCGGCCGACGTCCGGCACACCTTCGAGCGGCTCTACGACCCGTTCATCACGGACGGCCCGTCCTACATCCAGCAGTGGATGTCGGGTTCCGGCACCACCTACCGCAAGGCGTACGCCGGTCCGTTCAAGGGCGGCAAGCACCTGCCGGACTCGGTGCTCGCCACCCCCGACGACAAGACGGTCGTCTTCCACTTCAAGGTCGCCCAGCCCGACCTGCCGCAGGCCCTGGCCATGGCCGGCTACTCCGTCGTCCCGGAGAAGACGGACACGAAGGCGAAGTACGACACCAAGCCGGTCGCCCTCGGCCCGTACAAGGTCTCGGAATTCAAGGCCGGCAAGAGCGTGAAGCTGGTCAAGAACACCAACTGGGACGCCAAGAGCGACGCCATGCGGCACCAGTACGTCGACGGCTTCAACATCGACATCAACCACGACGACGAGGACCAGACCAAGACGATCCTCGCCGACCGTGGTGACGCCAAGAACGCCATCATGATGACCGGTCAGGTCGCGACCACGCAGGTGCAGAAGGTCGTCTCCAACGCCGCGGCGATGAAGCGCACCATCCAGGGCTACGCGCCGTACGTGTGGCAGATGAACTTCAACATGGACCGCATCAAGGACAAGAAGATCCGCGACGCGATCACCTACGCCATGCCGTCCACCGCCATGTACAAGACGGACGGTGGCGCGTACGGCGGTGAGGTCGCCAACAGCCTGATGTCGCCGACCACTCCGGGCTACCAGAAGAACTACGACCCCTTCGACCGCTCGAAGAAGCCCAACGGTGACATCGAGAAGGCCAAGAAGCTGATCGACGAGGCCGGCGCCAAGGGCATGAAGATCGTCTACGCCTACGCCAACGTCCCGGTCCGCCAGCAGCAGGCGGTCCTCGTCGAGAACGCCCTCACCAAGATCGGCCTCGACGTCCAGAAGAAGGAGATCGACGCCGCCACCTGGTACGAGCAGGTGGGCAAGGTCAAGAACGGCTTCGACATCTACATGACCGGCTGGGGCCAGGACTGGTCCTCCGCCTCGACCGTCTTCCCGCCGCTGTACGACGGCACGCAGATCCAGGACGGTGCGTCGAACTACGCGCACATCAACGACGACCACGTGAACTCCGAGATCCAGCGGATCCTGAAGATCACGGACACCGCCGAGGCCACCAAGGCCTGGACCGCGCTGAACCAGTACATCAGCGAGAAGGTCAACCCCGCGTCGCCGATCTACTACACCAAGACGTTCCAGATCGCCGGCACCAACGTGGGCGGCCTGCGCTACTCCACGGTCACCAGCTACACCGACCCGACCCGGGTCTTCCTCAAGAGCTGACCACCCTCCCGGGGCGCACTGCGCGCAGTGCGCCCCGGGCGCTCCTGTCCCTGGCCGCCGTCCTGAGAGCAGCGTTCCGCCATGCTTCGATTCATCCTTCGCCGGACGTTCGGCGCGGTGCTCATCCTCCTGCTGATCAGCGCCTTCACGTTCTTCATGTACTACGCGATCCCCCAGGACCCGGCGACACTCGCGTGCGGCAAGAACTGCACCCCGGACGCGCTGGCGATCATCCACAAGAATCTGGGGCTCGACGATCCGATCCCGGTGCAGTACTGGAAGTTCCTCTCCGGCCTGTTCGCCGGGCGCGACTTCGCCGTAGGACACTGTCCGGCACCCTGCTTCGGCGTCTCCTTCCGTGACCAGCAGATGGTCTGGGACACGATCATGGACCGCTTCCCGTTGACGCTGTCCCTCACCATCGGCGGCCTGCTCGTCTTCCTGATCGTCGGTCTCGGCACCGGCCTCATCGCCGCCCGCTACCGCGGGACCTGGCTCGACAAGACGTTCTCCAGCATCTCGCTGGTGCTCAGCTCGATGCAGATCTACTTCCTCGGCCCGGTCGTCCTCGGCATCTTCGTCTACAGCACCGGCTGGCTGGACAAGCCCAAGTACGTTCCGTTCAGCGAGAATCCGGCGCAGTGGTTCATGGGCCTGCTGATCCCGTGGATCGTGATGTCCGTAATCTTCACCGCCAACTACACACGTATGTCCCGCTCGACGATGATCGAGCAACTCCAGGAGGAGCACGTCCGCGCGGCCCGTGCGAAGGGCATGACCGGGAGGTACGTCTTCTTCCGGTACGCCTGGCGCGGCTCGCTGATCCCGATCCTCACCATCCTCGGCATGGACCTGTCGGCGCTCCTCGGCGGCGCGGTCGTCACCGAGTTCACCTTCGGACTCGCCGGCATCGGACGGCTCGCCGTGGACTCGGTGGTCGGCAAGGACCTGCCGAAACTCATGGGCGTGATGCTCTTCAGCGCCGCGTTCATCCTCCTGCTCAACGTCATCGTGGATGCCCTGTACGCCGTGATCGACCCGCGTGTGCGGCTGTCCTAGTGCTTGAGGAGCCCTCTGAAGTGACCACACTCACCAAGCCCGAGGACGCCCCGGCCGCCGGCGCCTCCGACGCGTTCCTGTCGGTGCGTGACCTGCACGTCCGGTTCGCCACGGAGGACGGCGTCGTCAAGGCGGTCGACGGACTCTCCTTCGACCTGGAGCGCGGGACGACGCTCGGCATCGTCGGCGAGTCCGGGTCGGGGAAGTCCGTCACCAACCTGAGCATCCTGGGCCTGCACAACCCGCTGAGCACCACGATCGAGGGCGAGATCGTCCTCGACGGCAAGGAGCTCATCACCGCCACGGAGCCGGAGCTGGAGAAGCTCCGCGGCAACAAGATGGCGATGATCTTCCAGGACGCGCTCACCGCCCTGTCGCCGTACCACAGCGTCGGGCGGCAGATCGGTGAACCGTTCCGCAAGCACACCGGCGCCTCGAAGAGGGAGGCGCGGGAGCGGGCGATCGAGATGCTGGAGAAGGTGGGCATCCCGCACGCCAAGCGGCGCGTGGACGACTACCCGCACCAGTTCTCCGGCGGTATGCGCCAGCGCGCGATGATCGCGATGTCGCTGGTCTGCAACCCGGATCTGCTGATCGCCGACGAGCCGACGACGGCCCTCGACGTGACGGTCCAGGCGCAGATCCTGGACCTGCTCAAGGACCTCCAGCAGGAGTTCGGCTCCGCGATCATCATGATCACCCACGACCTCGGCGTGGTCGCCAACATGGCGGACGACCTGCTCGTGATGTACGCGGGCCGCGCGGTGGAGCGCGGCACCGTCCGTGAGGTGCTCAAGACTCCGCAACACCCGTACACCTGGGGCCTGCTGGCGTCCATGCCACGCCTGACGGCGGACGTGGACGAGCCGTTGACCCCCATTGCGGGCGCGCCGCCGTCGCTGCTGAACCCGCCCTCGGGCTGCCCGTTCCATCCGCGGTGCGCGTTCAGGAACGAGGTCGAGGGCGCCGACCGGTGCGTGGACATCCGGCCCGAGCTGCCGACGGGACGCGGCGCCGCCTGCCATCTGACGTCGGATCAAAAGAGCCGCATCTTCACCGAGACGATTCGGCCCAGGCTGGGCTGAGGGGACTGACTGTGAGCGACGAGAAAACCGCGGTCGTGACCGATGTGATCCCCGGTCAGCGGGACGTGGACCCGGGCGAACCCCTGATGCGGGTGACCGACCTGAAGAAGTACTTCCCGGTCAAGGGAGGCTTCCCGATCCGCCGGACGGTCGGCGCCGTGCAGGCCGTGGACGGCGTCTCCTTCGACGTCTTCCCCGGTGAGAGCCTCGGACTGGTCGGAGAGTCGGGCTGCGGCAAGTCCACCACGGGACGGCTGCTGACCCGCCTGATGGAACCCACCCAAGGCACGATCTCGTACCGCGGGAAGGACATCAGCCGCTCCAGCCGGCGTCAGCTGTCCCCGATCCGCTCCGAGATCCAGATGATCTTCCAGGACCCGTACGCCTCGCTGAACCCGCGGCAGACGGTCGGCACGATCATCTCCTCACCGATGGAGATCAACGGCGTCAACCCGCCCGGCGGGCGCGAGAAGCGTGTGCGTGAGCTGCTGGAGACGGTGGGTCTCAACCCCGAGCACTACAACCGCTTCCCGCACGAGTTCTCCGGCGGTCAGCGCCAGCGCATCGGTGTGGCCCGCGCGCTCGCGCTCAAGCCGAAACTGATCGTGGCGGACGAGCCGGTCTCGGCTCTGGACGTCTCCATCCAGGCGCAGGTGGTGAACCTCCTGCAGGAGGTCCAGCGGGAGATGGGCATCGCGTTCGTCTTCATCGCCCACGACCTCGCGGTGGTACGGCACTTCTCGCAGCGCGTCGCGGTCATGTACCTCGGCAAGATCGTGGAGCTCGCCGACCGGACGTCGCTGTACACCGGCCCCCGGCACCCGTACACCCACGCGCTGATGTCGGCCGTCCCCGACGCGGACATCGATGCCGAGAAGAAGGAACGCATCCGTCTCCAGGGCGACGTCCCGTCCCCCATCTCCCCGCCGTCCGGCTGCCGTTTCCGCACGCGCTGCTGGAAGGCCCAGGACAAGTGCGCGCAGGAGGAACCGCCGCTGGTCCGCCTCTCCGGCAACGCCGAGGGCCACCTCACCGCCTGCCACTTCCCGGAGGATCCCACCATCGAGGCGCGTGCCGAGGACATCGTGCTGGATCCGGCACTGGCGGCGCTGGAGGCCGAGGACGACTAGGGGGGTACCGAGCGAACCCGGGCGCCCGTCCGCCGGATCGCGGCCCGGCCGCGCAGGCTCCGTGTCCCGGTCCCAGGCCGGGAGCGGTCAGCGGCGCCCCGCCGGGCCGGCCACGGTGATGATCTCGGGGGAGGCGGGGGTCAGTGGCCTCCGCCCCCAGTCCCCGAACTGCTCGCGCACCAGCAGCCCGGCCTCGTCCAGGAAGCAGGACAGCGCCTCGGGGCCGAGGAAGCGCAGCGTGCTGCGGCTGGTCCGCGGCCGTTCCCACGCCGGATGCTCGAACGTCTCCGTGAACGTCACCCGCTCCCCGAGCACCGGCGCCTCCACCTCGTGCCACACGCGGACGACCGCTCCGTGCGCGTCGCTCACCTCGTGCACGTGCTCGGGGCTCCACGACTCCCAGGAGCGGGCGGCGGGATGGCGCGTCTCGAACACGAACTGCCCGCCGTCGCACAGCGCTTCGCGCACGGTGCCGAGGGCGACCCGCAACTCCTCGTCACCGAGCAGGACCTGGAAGGCGTGGCCGGTCATCACCACGAGATCGAACTCCCGCTCCCAGCGGGTGGAGGCGAGATCCCCGAGCACCCACTCGACCGCGTCCCACCGCCGCGCCTGCACCAGCATGGCCGCCGCCGGATCGAGCCCGCACAGTCGGCCGCGATGTCCGGCCTCCCGGGCCCGGCCCAGCAACTGCCCTGTCCCGCACCCGACATCGAGCACCGACTGCGCGGACATCACCAGGTCCAGATAGAAGTCGTCGCTCGGGCCCCAGGGATTGAGCGCGTCGTACAGGGCGGCGAGGGTGACGTCACTGAACGAACGATCAGTCATCGCAGCAGTCTGTCAGCCCGCAAGGCCGCTCGAACCATGTTCGGAAAGTACCGGTGGTAAATCGCTCGACATCGAACGGCCGGGCCGGGATGCTTCCGTTCGATGACGCGAACCGATACGCCTCCCTCCTGGGACGAGCGCACTCAGCTGGCCACCTTCCTCGACTACGCCCGGGCCACCGCCCGCGACAAGTGCGAGGGCGTCTCCGCGGAGGACGCCGTCAAGGCGCCGCTGCCGGGCTCCCCGCTGATGACCCTGTGCGGGCTGATCAGCCATCTGCGCTGGGTCGAGTACTTCTGGTTCCAGGTCGTCTTCCTCGGCGAGGAGGACGAGGGCCCCTGGACGGACGAGGACCCCGACCGCGAGATGCGCATCGCCGTCGACGTCCCTCTCGCCCAGCTCCTCGACGAGTACGAGGAGCAGAGCGCCCGCTACCAGGACCTGGTGGCCGGGCACGACCTGGACGCCGAGGCGAAGCGGCCCATCCGTGACGGCCGCCATGTGAACCTGCGCTGGATCATCCTGCATCTGGTCGAGGAGACGGCCCGCCACAACGGCCACCTCGACATCCTGCGCGAGCTGGCCGACGGCCGCACCGGCTCCTGAGGAGAAGCCCTGTTGAACCCCACGATCCGCACCATCACCTTCGACTGCACCGGAGACCCGTACGATCTCGGGCTGTTCTGGAGCGAGTTGCTCGGACGGCCGCTCGCCGACGACGACAAACCCGGTGACCCGGAAGCGGTGATCCAGGACCCGTCAGGGGGACCGGCCCTGCTGTTCGTGCGCGTCCCCGAAGGCAAGACGGCCAAGAACCGCATCCATCTGGACCTCCAGCCTCAGGACCGCACCCGGGGGGCGGAGGTCGAGCGCGCCATCGGGCTCGGGGCCCGCCTGGTCGCGGACCACACCCGTCCCGACGGCCGGGGCTGGGTCACCCTCGCCGACCCCGAGGGCAACGAGTTCTGCATGGAGCGCGGCGCCGCGGGCTGAGCCCGGCACGGCGCGGTACGAACGCGCGAAGGCCCGCACCCAGCAGGGTGCGGGCCTTCTTCATGCCCGGGAACCGGACGTTCGTGGGCTCGGGTCAATGGGCCGGCGAAGGTCGGTCCCGCAAGCCGCGGGCTGACGAAAAGGGGTGTGTCAGGCCGCGACGTCCTTGGAGAGGCGGGGCGCCGGGACGGTGTCGTGGGTCTCGGGGTAGTGGCAGGCCGTCAGGTGGCCTTCCTTGTTGCCCGCGACCTGGACCAGCGGCGGAGCCTCCGTCGCGCACTTCTCCGTCGCCTTCCAGCACCGGGTGCGGAAGCGGCAGCCCGACGGCGGGTTGAGCGGCGAGGGCACGTCGCCGGTGAGGCGGATGCGCTCGCGGGCCGGGATGTCGTCGGCCGTCGCCTCGGGGACGGCGGAGAGCAGGGCACGCGTGTAGGGGTGACGCGGGTTGTCGTAGAGGTCCTCGCGGTCCGCGATCTCCACGATCTTGCCGAGGTACATGACCGCCACACGCTGCGAGAAGTGGCGGACGACGGCGAGGTCGTGGGCGATGAAGACGAACGCGATGCCCAGGTCCTGCTGGAGCTCCTGGAGCAGGTTGACGACCTGCGCCTGGATGGAGACGTCGAGCGCGGAGACCGGCTCGTCCGCGACGATCAGCTTGGGCTCCAGGGCGAGCGCGCGGGCCACGCCGATGCGCTGGCGCTGACCGCCGGAGAACTCGTGCGGGAAGCGGTTGTAGTGCTCCGGGTTGAGACCCACCGTCTCCAGCAGCTCACGCACGCGCTTCTCGTGGCCGCCGGGCGGGTTGATCCCGTTGATCTCCATCGGGCCCGAGATGATCTTGCCGACCGTCTGCCGCGGGTTCAGCGAGGCGTACGGGTCCTGGAAGATCATCTGGATCTCGGAGCGGACCGGAGCCAGCTGCTTGCGGCCCGCGTGCGTGATGTCCTGGCCGCGGTACTTGATGCTGCCGCCGGTGGGCTCCAGCAGACGCGTGATCAGCCGGCCCGTGGTCGACTTGCCGCAGCCGGACTCGCCGACCAGACCCAGGCTCTCGCCCTCGGCGACCTGGAAGTCCAGGCCGTCCACGGCCTGCACGGCGCCGATCTTCCGCTTGAAGGGGAAGCCGCCCATGACCGGGAAGTGCTTGGTCAGTCCGGTGACGTCCAGGAGGGGGTTGGTGTTGCTCATGATCGTGATTCCCGTCTCGTGTCCGTCAGTGCGACCGGGTCGCGGCGTAGTCGGCGAAGAACTCACGGCGCTGGTCGTCCGTGAGGTGGCAGGCGGAGCCCCGCCCGTCCGTGATGTCCAGCAGCGGCTGCTCGGTGGAGCACAGGCCGCCCTGGACCTTCTCCGCGAAGGTGCACCGCGGGTGGAAGCGGCAGCCCGACGGCGGGTTGAGAAGCGAGGGCGGCGAACCGGGGATGGGCGACAGCGGGACGTCGACCGGCCCCTCCAGGCTCGGCATCGAGCCCAGCAGACCCCAGGTGTACGGGTGCTGCGGGGCGCGCAGCACCTCCTTCTTGGTGCCGCGCTCCACGCACCGGCCGCCGTACATCACCAGCACGTCGTCCGCGATGTCGGCGATGACACCGAGGTCGTGCGTGATGAAGATGATCGCCGTGCCGAACTCCTGCTGGAGGTCCTTGAGGAGGTCCATGATCTGGGCCTGCACGGTCACGTCGAGCGCGGTGGTCGGCTCGTCCGCGATCAGCAGCTCGGGGTCGCAGACCAGGGCCATGGCGATCATCGCGCGCTGGCGCATACCGCCGGAGAACTGGTGCGGGTAGTCGTCCACCCGGACGTCCGGCTGCGGGATGCCGACGCGCCTGAGCATCTCGATCGCCCGCTCCCGGGCCTCCTTCTTGGAGGCACCGGTGTGCTTGCGGTACGTCTCGCCGATCTGCTTGCCGATGGTGTGGTACGGCGAGAGCGAGGCCAGCGCGTCCTGGAAGATCATCGACATCTTGTTGCCGCGCAGCTGCTCCAGCTCCCGCTCGGAGGCGGTCAGCAGCTCCTTGCCGTCGAGGAGGATCTCCCCGTCGATCGAGGTGCGGTCACGGTCGTGGAGCCCCAGGATCGTGAGGTTCGTGACGGACTTGCCCGAACCGGACTCGCCCACGATGCCGAGCGTCTTGCCCTTGGCCAGGTCGAAGGAGAGACCGTCGACGGCCTTGACGACGCCGTCTTCGGTGGAGAAGTGGACCTTCAGATCCCTGACGGACAGGAAGGGCTGCTGATCGGTGCTCGTCACGGGGACGCTCCTGAGGGGGTGATGCCGGGGTTGCTGTCGGGGGCGGGGTGCCCGGGGTCAGGCGAGCCGGATCCGCGGGTCGATGAGGGCGTAGACGGCGTCGACGATGATGTTGAAGAACACGATCGCGCCGGCCGACAGGACGGTGACGCCGAGCAGCATGGGCAGGTCGCTCTTGTTCACGGAGTCCACCGCGAGGCGGCCGATGCCCTGGATGCTGAAGGTCGATTCGGTGATGATCGCGCCACCGATCAGGGTGCCCAGGTCGATGCCGAAGACCGTGACGATGGGACCCATCGCACCGCGCCAGGCGAACCGGAAGAACACGTTCGCACGGGACAGGCCCTTGGCGCGGGCCGTGCGGACGTAGTCCTCACTGAGCTGCTCGACCAGCTGGGAGCGGGTCATGCGGGTGTAGTTGGCGGTGAAGATGATCGCCAGGGTCAGCCAGGGCAGCAGCAGCCCGGAGAACCAGGAGACCGGGTCCTCGCTGAGCGGCGTGTACGACGGCTGCGCGAACAGGCCGAGCTTGGCGACGAAGAAGAACATCGCGATGTAGCCGACGAAGTAGATCTGCAGCGAGGAGCCGAAGAGCGAGGCCGAGCTGGCGAACTTGTCCAGGAACTTGCCCTGCTTGACGGCGGCCAGCATACCGGCGCCGACACCGAAGATCAGGAAGACGATGGCCGCGCCGAAGGCGAGCGAGAGGGTCGTCGGCAGACGGTCCAGGATGGTGCCGAGGACGGGCTCGCGGTTGGCGAAGGAGTAGCCGAGGCAGGGGGCGTTGCAGTTGCCGAAGCTGCCGTAGTCGCGCCCGACGAACACACCCTTGAGCCAGTCCCAGTACTGCACCGGGATCGGGTGGTCGATGCCCAGGTTGTGCCGGATCTGCGCGAGCATGTCGGGCGTGCAGTTCTTGCCGCAGGACATCATCGCCGGGTCACGCGGAATGGCGTAGAAGAGGCCGAAGGTGATGGCACTGATGATCAGGAGGATGACCAGTGCGCCGAAGACTCGGCGGATGAGAAAGCGGGACATGGGGGCGTGACTTTCCGGACGGGGCGCCGTCGCCGGGGGCGTGGGTGTGGGAGGGCCGCAGGGAGGCGTTCGGGTGAACACCGCCCTTGGGCCCTGCCGCCGGACCCGCTCTCTCCGCCTCGTGGGCGGGTCGGGCGGCGTCCGGCGACAGGACCCGGGTCGTACGGCTTACTTCATCGCGTACAGCTTGCAGAGCGCGACGCAGGTGTTGCCGCTGTCGTACGTGACGTTGCCGACCTTGGAGCCGTGCATCCAGTTACGGATGGAGTGGTAGTCCGGGACCACCGCGGCGAGCTCCATGATCTGGCGGTCGACTTCGCCCCAGGCCTTGTTCGCGGCCTCGACGTCGGTGATCTTGGCGGCGGCGTCGATGGCCTTGTTGACGCTCGGGTCGTTCAGCTGGGCGTAGTTGCTGCGGCCGTCGCCGATGTTCTTGCCGCTCCAGCAGGGGAAGAAGACCGAGTAACCGTTCGGCCAGTCCGGGCTCCAGCCGGCCGCGAACAGGTCGAAGTCGTTGTCGACCTTGCCGATCTGCGTGTAGAAGGTCGACTTGTCGACCTGCTTGTTGACGACCTTGAAGCCGGCGGCCTCCAGGGCGTTCTTGATCGCGACGGCCGACTTCACCGAGTTGTCCGAGGACTGGTAGGCGATGACCAGCTTCTGGCCGACCTTGCCGGCCTCCTTCAGCAGGGCCTTGGCCTTGGCCGCGTCGCCACCGGGCTTCTTGGTGACGCCGTAGAGGTCGAACTTCTGGTAACCCGGGGTCACCGGCGAGAGGATCGTGGTGGCGAGCTCGCTGGTGGAGGCGCCGCCGCGGATCGTCTGCAGCTGCTGGTGCGGCCAGGCCCAGTTGATGGCCTGACGGACCTTGACGTCCTTGATGCGGGTCATGTTGATCGGCCAGTAGTACGTGACCGTGTCGACCTCGGTGAGGACGCGCTGCTTGAGCTTCGCGTTGGTGAGGACCTGGGCGATGCGCTCCGGGGCGACCTCGTTGAAGATCGACATCGCGTACTGGTCGTTGCCCTTGTCCGCGATGTAGCGGTCGGTCGAGGCCAGCAGCTCGAAGCCGAACTGGAAGACGTACTTGTCCGGGTAGTTGTTGCGGATCGCGTCGGTCTTCGGGTCCCAGTGCTCGTTGCGCACGTAGGTGAGCGACTTGCCGATGCTGCGGGCGCCGATCTTGTACGGGCCGCAGGAGAAGGGCTTCTTGTCGTACTTCTCCTTGGTGTCGTGCTTCTTGTTCACCAGGGAGTAGCCGCGCATGGCGAGCGTGAAGTTGAAGTCCGTGCGGGCTTCGTTGAGGTGGAACGTGATGGTCTTGCCGTCGACCTCGATGGAGTCGAGCTTCTTGCCGTCGTAGGGGCCCTTGTACTTGTCGCCACCCTCCAGCCACTGCTGGACGTAGCGGGGACCCTCGGTGATGAAGGAGGCGAAGAGGCGCTCGAAGGTGTGGCGGAGGTCGTCGGAGGAGACGTCGGAGCCGTCCTCCCACTTCACGCCGTCCTTCAGCGTGAAGGTCCAGGTCTTGCCGCCGTCCTTCATGGTGCCGGCGTCGGTGGCCGCGTCGCCGACCAGCGTCGCGCCGCCCTTCTCGTCGATCTTGTAGCCGGTGAGACCACGCAGGATCGGGACGGTGATGGCGCCCTCGGTCGAGACGTAGATCTGCGCCGGGTCCAGGTGGTCCATGTCGAACTGGTCGAGCGAGTAGATCGTGCCGCCCTTGACCGCTCCCTTGACCTCCGGCGCGGGGCCGACGGAGTCGGCCTTGGTGCCGACCGGGATCTCCTGGGTCTTGGAGCCGCTGACCGAGGGGACCTTGCTCTTCGACTTGCTGTCGCTTCCGCTGCCGCCACAGGCGGTCAGGACGGACGACGAGGCCGCGACCACGCCGGTGGCGATCAGGAAGTTTCTACGGGAGAAAGACATGGATGAGCCTGCCTTATAGGGACGATCGGGACGGGTGTTACCGGCCGCACGACACTGAACGGGCCGGGTGGATCTGGTGGCTACCGCTTGGACTTCGGGTCGAGCGCGTCGCGCACCGAATCGCCGAGCAGGTTGAAGGCGAGGACGAAGATCACCATCGACAGGCCCGGGAAGAGCATGAAGGTGATGTCCTCGGTGTAGAACTGGGCGCCGCGCTGGATCATGACGCCCCAGTCCGGGGTGGGGTCGATGATGCCGACGCCGAGGAAGGCCAGACCGGCCTCCGCGGTCACGAACGCCGGGAGCATCAGCGTGGACTGGATGATGATCGGCGTCCACAGGTTGGGCAGCAGTTCCTTGAACACGATGCGGCGGGGCGACGCACCGGTGACCTTGGCCGCCTCGATGTACTCGCGCTCGCGCAGACCGAGGACCTGGCCGCGCAGCAGACGGGCGATGGACGCCCAGCCGAAGGCGGAGAGGACCAGGATCAGGGAGATGGCCCGCAGCGAGGTGGGGATGTTCTCGTCGGGGGCGACGAAGAGGCCGTACACCACCGGCATGAAGGCGATGAAGAACAGCGTCGACGGGAACGACAGCAGGATGTCGATGATGCGGCCGACGAGGTAGTCCGTCTTGCCGCCCAGGTAGCCGGCCGTGACGCCGACGACGACACCGATGAAGGTGGTCAGCAGCGTGGCGGCCACGGCGATGCCCAGGGAGGTGCGGATGCCGTACAGCAGGAAGGTGAAGACGTCACGGCCCAGCTGCGGCTCGATGCCGAACCAGAAATCCGAGCTGATACCGCCGTTGGGACCTGCGGGGTACGAGAAGGCGTCGAGGAGTTCCGGGCGCTGGCTGGCGTACGTGGTGTACGGGTCCTTGCCGTACAGCTTTGCGATCAGCGGCGCGAGGATCGCGATCGCAAAGAAGAAGATCACGATGTACGCGGATATGACGCCTGTGCGGTCACGCTTGAACCGCTTCCAGGCGAGTCGTCCCGGGGAGCGACTCTCCGAGCCCTTGGGGTTGGCGGACGAATCCGGGATCTGGCCGATCTCGTCGGTCACCTCAAGCGATGCGGCCGCGGAAGGAGTAGGGAGGGTCATGGTGCTCCAGGCCCGATGGGGTCAACGGCTCCGCAGGGCGCTCCCTACGGGCTACGCCGGACTTTTTCAACGCAATTCATTCAAGGTCAATAAATTCTCGGTCGCCTTGGGCTTCTCTTTACCTTCTTTGCCTTGACTTGACCTCAGCGTAACTACGCGTGTAGCGCACCGTGGCCGTTCTGTGTCCGGAATCGGACCAACTACGCGAAACGGGCAAGGGGTTCGATAACCGGACGCCGGAGTCTCGGAATGCGTACATCTGGTGCACCCAAATCAACGGTTCTGCATCGAACGGCGAAGATCCATTGCAAAGATCATCCGGAGCGACCGCCTCCGAATGCATCCGGGTGACGGTGGGGTCCAGACGGGTGGGGTGAATGTGCGATACGTCCTGTGTGTGCCGATATTGGGCGCTACAGGCAGGGCGCACCGGAGCCGGACGTGAACACCCGGAGCCGGTGCCACAGCGCACTCTTGAGGAGGCACTCCATGCGTGGAGCCACGCACGCCAGATGGGCCGCTTGTGCGACGGTCGTCGCCCTCGCGACGGCCGGCTGCGGAGGCGGCGGCGGAGACGGTGGCGGTGGCAACGCCGGAGTCCTCAGTTCCTCCTGGGGAGACCCGCAGAACCCGCTGGAGCCGGCGAACACCAACGAGGTGCAGGGCGGCAAGGTCCTCGACATGATCTTCCGCGGGCTGAAGCGCTACGACGCCAAGACCGGCGCGGCCCAGAACATGCTCGCCGAGAAGATCGACACCCCGGACTCGCAGAACTTCACGATCACCGTGAAGGACGGCTGGAAGTTCAGCAACGGCGAGGCCGTCACGGCGAAGTCCTTCGTCGACGCCTGGAACTACGGGGCGAGCCTGAAGAACAAGCAGAAGAACGCGTACTTCTTCGGCTACATCGAGGGCTACGACAAGGTCCACCCCTCCTCGGGCGCCCAGAGCGCCGACACGCTGTCCGGGCTCAAGGCGACCGGCACCGACACGTTCACCGTCAAGCTCAACCAGAAGTTCTCGACCTTCCCCGACACCCTCGGCTACGCGGCCTTCTCGCCGCTGCCCAGCGCGTTCTTCAGCGACCACGCGGCCTGGCTCCAGAAGCCGGTCGGCAACGGGCCGTACACGGTGGATTCCTACACCAAGGGCTCGCAGCTGTCCCTGCGCAAGTGGGACGCCTACCCCGGGCAGGACAAGGCGCGCAACGACGGAGTGGACCTCAAGGTCTACACCGACAACAACACCGCCTACACCGACCTGCTGGCCGGCAACCTCGACCTCGTCGACGACGTGCCCGCCGCCCAGCTCAAGAACGCGAAGAGCGACCTCGGCGGCCGGTACATCAACACGCCGGCCGGCATCATCCAGACGATCGCCTTCCCGTTCTACGACAAGAAGTGGGACTCGAGCGGAGCGCAGAAGGTCCGCCAGGGCCTGTCGATGGCGATCAACCGCAAGCAGATCACCGACACGATCTTCCAGAAGACCCGCACTCCGGCCAGCGACTGGACCTCGCCGGTCCTCGGCAAGGACGGCGGCTTCCAGGACGGGCTGTGCGGTGCCTCCTGCGAGTACGACCCCGCCAAGGCCAAGCAGCTGGTGCAGGAGGGCGGCGGCCTGCCCGGCGGTCAGGTCAAGCTCACGTACAACGCGGACACCGGCTCCCACAAGGAGTGGATCGACGCCGTCTGCAACTCGATCAACAACGCGCTGAGCAACGACAAGGCCTGTGTCGGCAATCCGGTCGGCACCTTCGCGGACTTCCGCAAGCAGATCGACCAGCACAAGATGCCCGGTCCCTTCCGGGCCGGCTGGCAGATGGACTACCCGCTCATCCAGAACTTCCTGCAGCCGCTGTACTACACGAACGCCTCCTCCAACGACGGCAAGTGGTCGAACAAGGACTTCGACAAGCTCGTCGACCGGGCGAACGCCGAGACCGACCGCGCCAAGGCCGTCCAGCTCTTCCAGCAGGCCGAAGGCGTCGTGCGGGACAACATGGCCGCCATCCCGCTCTGGTACCAGAACGGCAGCGCCGGCTACTCGGAACGGCTCTCCGACGTGGCGCTCAACCAGTTCAGCGTCCCCGTCTACAACGAGATCAAGGTCAGCTGAGCCGCCGGGACAGCCGGACCGTCCGCGGCCGGCCGGCTGTCCCACGACCCCCGGAGCCACTCCATGGGACGGTATGTGATCCGGCGCCTGCTCCAGATGATCCCGGTCTTCATCGGCGCCACCCTGCTGATCTTCCTGATGGTCAACGTGATGGGCGACCCCATCGCCGGCCTGTGCGGCGACAAGCAGTGCGACCCCGCCACGGCCGCTCAGCTGCGCCAGGAGTACAACCTCGACAAGCCCGTATGGCAGCAATACCTGACATACATGGGCAAAGTGTTCACCGGTGACTTCGGGACGGCGTTCAACGGGCAGCCGGTCACCGAGCTGATGGCCAGCTCCTTCCCGGTCACCATCCGGCTGACGGTCGTCGCCATCCTCTTCGAGATCGTCATCGGCATCTCGCTCGGTGTCGTCACCGGTCTGCGCCGCGGCAGGCCCGTCGACACCGGCGTCCTGCTGCTCACCCTCGTCGTCATCTCGGTGCCGACCTTCGTGACCGGTCTGCTGCTCCAGCTGCTCCTCGGAGTCGAGTGGGGCTGGATCAGACCGTCCGTCTCCCCGGACGCCACGTTCGGCGAGCTGATCGTCCCCGGTCTGGTCCTCGCGTCCGTGTCGCTCGCCTACGTGACCCGGCTGACCCGCACCTCCATCGCGGAGAACAGACGGTCCGACTACGTCCGCACCGCCGTCGCCAAGGGGCTGCCCCGGCGCAGAGTGATCACGCGGCACCTGCTGCGCAACTCGCTGATCCCCGTGATCACCTTCATCGGCACCGACATCGGCGCGCTGATGGGCGGCGCCATCGTCACCGAGCGGATCTTCAACATCCACGGCGTCGGCTTCCAGCTCTACCAGGGCATCGTCCGGCAGAACACCCAGACCGTGGTCGGCTTCGTGACCATCCTCGTCCTCGTCTTCCTGGTGGCCAACCTGCTCGTCGACCTGCTGTACGCCGTACTCGACCCGAGGATCCGCTATGCCTGAACCGCAGCAGCCGGAAGGCGTCATCGCCCCCACGGGGATGGGCGGCACCATGGACCTCGGCGCCGGCGAGGCCCTGACCCTGGAGAAGACGCCGGGCGGACCCGAGGGCACCGGACCGCAGGAGAAACCGCGCTCGCTGTGGTCCGACGCGTGGCGGGACCTGCGGCGCAATCCCGTCTTCATCGTCTCCGCGCTGGTCATCCTCTTCCTGGTCGTCATCTCCGTCCGGCCCTCGCTGATCACCTCCGGCAACCCGCTCCAGTGCGACCTCGCCAAGGCCCAGGAGGGTTCCCAGCCCGGACATCCCTTCGGCTTCGACGGCCAGGGCTGCGACGTCTACACACGCACCGTGTACGGGACCCGCATCTCGATCAGCGTCGGTGTCCTCGCCACCCTCGGTGTCGCCCTCCTCGGTTCACTGCTCGGCGGACTGGCCGGGTTCTACGGCGGGGTGTGGGACTCGATCCTGTCCCGCATCACCGACATCTTCTTCGCCATCCCCGTCGTGCTCGGCGGTCTGGTCCTCCTCTCCGTGGTGACCAGCAATACGGTCTGGCCGGTCATCGGGTTCATGGTCCTGCTCGGCTGGCCGCAGATCTCCCGCATCGCCCGCGGCTCCGTCATCACGACCCGGCAGAACGACTACGTGCAGGCCGCCCGCGCCCTCGGCGCCTCCAACTCCCGGCTGCTGCTGCGGCACATCGCCCCGAACGCCGTCGCGCCCGTGATCGTCGTCGCCACCATCGCGCTCGGCACGTACATCGCCCTGGAGGCGACGCTGTCCTACCTCGGCGTCGGTCTGAAACCCCCGACCGTCTCCTGGGGCATCGACATCTCCTCGGCGTCGGCGTACATCCGCCAGGCCCCGCACATGCTGCTGTGGCCCGCCGGCGCGCTCGCGATCACCGTGCTCGCGTTCATCATGCTCGGCGACGCGGTGCGCGACGCCCTCGACCCGAAGCTGAGGTGACGGCCGTGCTGCTCGAAGTGCGTGACCTGCACGTGGAGTTCAGGACCAGGGACGGTGTCGCCAAAGCCGTCAACGGGGTCGCCTACGGCGTGGACGAGGGGGAGACCCTCGCCGTGCTCGGCGAATCGGGCTCCGGCAAGTCGGTGACCGCGCAGGCCGTGATGGGCATTCTCGACACACCCCCCGCGCGCATCACCGGCGGCGAGATCCTCTTCCAGGGCCGGGACCTGCTCACGCTCAAGGAGGACGAGCGGCGCAAGGTCCGTGGCGCCGGGATGGCGATGATCTTCCAGGACGCGCTGTCCGCCCTGAATCCGGTGCTCAGCGTCGGCGACCAGCTCGGCGAGATGTTCGTGGTGCACCGCGGCATGTCCCGCAAGGACGCCCGCGCCAAGGCGGTCGAGCTGATGGACCGGGTCCGTATCCCGGCCGCCGCCGACCGGGTGCGCGACTATCCGCACCAGTTCTCCGGCGGCATGCGCCAGCGCATCATGATCGCCATGGCGCTGGCCCTGGAGCCCGCTCTGATCATCGCCGACGAGCCGACCACCGCGCTCGACGTCACCGTCCAGGCCCAGGTCATGGATCTGCTCGCCGAGTTGCGGCGCGAACTCCACATGGGGCTCATCCTCATCACCCACGACCTCGGCGTGGTCGCCGACGTCGCCGACCGGATCGCCGTGATGTACGCGGGACGGATCGTGGAGTCGGCACCCGTGCACGACATCTACAAGGCACCCGCCCACCCGTACACGAGGGGCCTCCTGGACTCGATCCCGCGGCTCGACCAGAAGGGCCACGAGCTCTACGCCATCAAGGGGCTGCCGCCCAACCTCATGCGCATTCCGCCGGGTTGCGCCTTCCACCCGCGCTGCCCGATGGCCCGCGACGTCTGCCGGACCGACGTGCCGCCGCAGGCGGAGGTGGAGGGCAGCGGCGGGGCCCGCAGGAGCGCCTGCTTCTTCTGGAGGGAGTGCCTCGATGGCCGACACGACGGCTGAGACGATCCTGGAGGTCGACGGGCTGGTCAAGCACTACCCGCTCACCCGGGGGATCCTGTTCAAGAAGCAGATCGGCGAGGTCAAGGCCGTCGACGGGGTCGACTTCCGCCTCGGGCGCGGAGAGACCCTCGGCATCGTCGGCGAGTCCGGCTGCGGCAAGTCCACGGTGGCCAGGATGCTGGTCAACCTGGAGCGGCCCACGGCCGGGACCATCAAGTACAAGGGCGAGGACATCACCCGGCTGTCCGGCAGGGCGCTCAAGGCCGTGCGCCGCAACATCCAGATGGTCTTCCAGGACCCGTACACCTCGCTCAACCCGCGCATGACCGTCGGCGACATCATCGGGGAGCCGTACGAGATCCATCCCGAGGTCGCGCCGAAGGGCGACCGCCGCAGGAGGGTCCAGGATCTGCTCGACGTGGTCGGACTCAACCCGGAGTACGTCAACCGCTATCCGCACCAGTTCTCCGGGGGCCAGCGCCAGCGCATCGGCATCGCGCGCGGGCTGGCGCTGCGGCCCGAGATCATCGTCGCCGACGAGCCGGTGTCCGCGCTCGACGTCTCCGTGCAGGCCCAGGTGGTCAACCTGCTGGAGCGGCTGCAGGACGAGTTCGACCTGTCGTACGTCTTCATCGCGCACGACCTGTCGATCGTGCGGCACATCTCCGACCGGGTCGGGGTGATGTACCTCGGGCGGATCGTGGAGACCGGCAGGGACGCCGAGATCTACGACCATCCGACGCACCCCTACACCCAGGCCCTGCTGTCCGCCGTGCCGGTGCCCGATCCGGAGGCCCGGGAGCACCGGGAGCGGATCATCCTGACCGGCGACGTGCCGTCCCCGGCGAACGTGCCGTCCGGGTGCCGCTTCCGCACCCGCTGCTGGAAGGCACAGGAGCGGTGCGCGCTGGAAGTGCCGCTGCTCGCGGTGCCCGCGGAGTTCCGGTTCACCGAGGGGCCGGCCGCGCACGACTCGGCGTGTCACTTCGCGGAGGAGAAGCAGGTCGTCCCGCCGGAGGAGCCGGGCGGTGAACCCCCCGCGGAAGGGCCGGAGTCGGCGCCATAAGTGTGCAAACCCGGATGAACGTCGTTAACACGCAGGCAACTTGGCGGAAGCGGTACCGATATACGGACGCGCCAAGGTGAACACCGTACGGCCGTGCGGGTGCCGTGAACGAGCCGGGGTGCGCCATGTCACCCCGGCTCGTTGCCGTGCCGGGCGGGCTCGTGGCCCGCGACCGGTAAAGATCTGTTGAAGTGATGGGTGCGTTGATAGGTTCCCGTGTGTCTCGTGGGGAGCCGGCCACCGACCAGGCCGGGCGCCCCTGTTGACGCCGACATCAGGGGGATGTTCACATGCGCGCGAAGACCGCGTTCCGCTCCGTCATGACCGTCGCCGCTCTGGCGCTGCTCGGCACGACCGTGCCGGGCCAGGCTCTGGCCGCCACCGACACACCGCCGCACCGCGCCTCGGCCGTCGACGCCGACGACCTCACCTTCGCGCGCCAGGCGTCGAAGGAGACCCGCTCCGTCGTGGCCGCGAACCCGTCGGTCGCCGCCCGGGCCGGGACGGTCTGCGGGGCCGACTACACGAAGGTCATCACCGCGGAGCGGCTGCCGAGCGACTCCGCCCGCTACGCGACCGTCTACGTGTACACCGACGGCACCACCACCGGTGACCGCATCTACGACGTGCCGACCTGCGGTGTGCTGTTCAACGAGACCGGCTCGGCCCAGTCGATGGGTATCCGGTTGAAGGACAACTACACCGCCACCCCGGACGACGAGGACTTCGGCACGTTCAGCACCTACGCCGGACCCGTGCGCCAGAAGAAGGGCTACTGCGGGAAGGTGTACTCGTACATGAAGACGGGCGGCAGGGTCGTCATCGACAACTACTCCGGCGTCGGCTCCTGCAACTGACGGCGCTCGCCGTCCCGCCCCGCACGCCGGACCTCTCCGGCGTGCGGGACCCCTTCCGCGAACCCGTCCGGTCCGGTGCGCCGCGACCCTGCGCACCTGCAACCGCGGGCCCGGGCGTCAGGCGAGTCCGAGGGCGCGCTTGAGGAAGTCCACCTGGAGCAGCAGCAGGTTCTCGGCGACCTGCTCCTGCGGGGTCATGTGCGTGACACCCGACAGGGGCAGCACCTCGTGCGGGCGTCCGGCGGCCAGCAGCGCGGAGGACAGCCGCAGGGCGTGCGCCACCACCACGTTGTCGTCGGCGAGGCCGTGGACGATCATCAGCGGGGCGTGCCGGGCGGCGGGCTCGGAGAGGCCCTCGTCGGTGATCAGCGAGCTGTGCGCGTACGTGTGCGGGTCGGTCGCGGGGTCACCGAGGTACCGCTCGGTGTAGTGGGTGTCGTAGAGCCGCCAGTCCGTGACCGGGGCGCCGGCGATGCCCGCGTGGAACACGTCGGGCCGGCGCAGCACGGCGAGCCCCGCGAGCCACCCCCCGTACGACCAGCCGCGGATCGCCACCCGGGACAGGTCGAGCGGGAAGGTCTCCGCGAGGCCCTGGAGGGCGTCGATCTGGTCGTCGAGAGAGAGCGTGAAGTCGTCGCGGACCGCCTTCTCCCAGCCGGGGGAGCGGCCGGGGGTGCCCCGCCCGTCGGCGACGATCACGGCGAATCCCTGGTCGGCGAACCACTGCGAGGTGAGGTGGGCGTTGTGCGCGGCGAGCACCCGGGGGCCGTGCGGGCCGCCGTAGGGGTCCATGAGGACGGGGAGGGGAGTGACACCGTCGTAGTCAGTAGGCATAAGCACGGCGCATGGGATTTCCCGTGCGCCCCCCTGTGTGAGAGTCACGCGCGGGGACAGACCGGGACTTTCCGCAAGGGAAGGTACGGTCGCGATCGTCTTCCCCTCGCGCAGGACATGGACCTGGACGCCCGGCTGGTCGAGCACCGAGGAGGCGAGCACGGTCACGCCGCCGGCGCGCACGGCCGAGTGCACGCCGGGTTCCTGCGAGACGCGCTCCACTCCGAGCTCGTTCACGCGGTACACATGCACTTCGCCGGTCTCCGGGGCGGGTGCCGCCTCGCCCGCCGACGCCGAGACCAGCACGTCGTCGTCCGACACGTCGAGCACCGCACGCACGTGCAACTGCGGCCCCGTCAACGGGCGTTCACCGAAGGCGAGCACCCGGGCCCCGCCCTCGTCGGCGATCCGCACGAGCTGTCCGGCGGGGCTCCAGCACGGCACACCAGGGAAAAGATCCAGCCATTGTGGATCTTCGTCCGCGTGCACCATGCGGGTCGTCCCGGTGTCCGGGTCCACGGCCAGGAACAGCTGGCTGCGCTGGTCCCGCGCTTGCACCAGGATCAGCGGCGCACCCCCTGCTGACCAGTGCACATGCGCCAGATAGGGGTAGCGCGCCCGGTCCCAGGAGACCTCCGTGCGCACCCCGTCGAGCGTGATGACGAAGAGTCGTACGTCCGCGTTGGCGCTGCCCGCCACCGGATACGCGACCCGCCGCGGCTCGGTCCCGGGCTGCGCGGGATCGGCGATCCACCAGCGCTGCACGGGCGTGTCGTCGACCCGCGCGACGAGCAGCCGGTCGCTCTCGGGCGACCACCAGAACCCGCGCGAACGCCCCATCTCCTCGGCCGCGATGAACTCGGCCAGCCCGTACGAGACCGACCCCTCGCCCGCGGCCGGCTCCGGCTCCGCCAGGGCCCGGTCGTCCTCGCCCTCGGCGCCGACGACCCGGAGGGCGCCCCCGGCCGCGTACGCGACGAACCGGCCGTCGGGCGACGGGCGCGGGTCGATCACCGGTCCCGCCACGGGGAGTTCACGCGCCGTCCCGGCCCGCAGCTCCGCCGTGAAAAGCCTCCCCGACAGGGCGAAAGAGGCCAGCTCGACCGCGGTGTCGGTGGCGTAGCCGACGATCCCGGCACCGCCCTCACGGCTGCGTTCACGGCGCGCCCGCTCCTCCGGAGACAGCTCCTCGCCCGCGCCGCCGAGCAGCGCCCCTGGATCGGCCGCGACCCGCTCCCCGCCACCGCCCGGGGAGGCTCCCGCCCCGTCCCGGGGCACATCGAGGACCCACAGGTGATGCGCCCGGTCCGTACCGGAGAGGGACCGCAGGAACACGACACGGGAACCGTCGGGAGACACCGTGAACGCCCGTGGTGCGCCGGAGGTGAACCGCTGCGTCCGGGCGTACCGACGCGGGAAGGAGAAAGGCTCGCTCGTCATGCCCCGACCATATTGGCCATGCGCCCCCTTGTGCGGCCGTGCGCCGATCGATGCGCGCGTACGGATAGTTATGATCACTAGCGCTGCGTGGGTATGAACCTGCTGGCTCCTGTATGTATTTACGACCCCCATGTCCGACCCCCCATGTCCCTGGGATCTTTGGAGGTGAACCGCCGTGGCACTCTCGATTTCGGCGGTGGTGCTGCTGGCGATCATCGTCTTCATCCTGGTGAAGAAGTCAGGGCTGAAGGCCGCCCACGCCATCGTGTGTGTCCTGCTCGGTTTCTACCTCGCCTCCTCGACGGTCGCTCCCACGATCAACGAGCTGACCACGAACATCGCGGGGATGATCGGCAGCATCAAGTTCTGAGCCCGTCCGGCGACCGCGCCCGGCTCGGGACGAGGGCGGCCGCCTCGTAGGGTGGGTTCCATGACGGAACTGCCCGACCGGCGTCTGCTCCTGGTGCATGCGCACCCGGACGACGAGTCGATCAACAACGGCGCGACCATGGCCAAGTACGCGGCCGAGGGCGCCCAGGTGACGCTGGTGACCTGCACTCTCGGTGAGGAGGGCGAGGTCATCCCGCCCGGACTCGCCCACCTGGCGCCCGACCGCGAGGGCGGGCTCGGGCCGTACCGGGCGGGCGAGCTGGCCACCGCCATGAAGGAACTGGGCGTCACCGACCACCGGTTCCTGGGCGGTCAGGGACGCCATCGCGACTCCGGGATGATGGGCGTCGAACAGAACCGTCGCGCCGGTGCCTTCTGGTCCGCCGACCTCGACGAGGCCGCCGGTGACCTCGTCGCCGTGATCCGCGAGGTGCGCCCCCAGGTGCTCGTCACCTACGACCCCGACGGCGGATACGGGCACCCCGACCACATCAAGGCCCACCGCGTGGCCGTGCGCGCCGCCGAGCTCGCCGGTGACGGCGCCTTCCGCCGCGATCTCGGCGACCCCTGGAAGATCACCAAGGTCTACTGGAACCGGGTGCCGCGCTCCGTGGGCGAGCAGGCGTTCGCGCGGCTGCGGGAAGCGCTCCCGGAGCTGCCGTTCACCCGGTCCGCCGACCTCGCCGACGTCCCGGGTGTCGTCGACGACACGGCGATCACCACCGAGATCGACGGAACCGCGTACGCCGCCGCCAAAGCGGCCGCCATGCGGGCCCACGCCACCCAGATCGAGGTGTCCGAGCCCTGGTTCATCCTCTCGAACCAGCTGGCGCAGCCGCTCTTCACCACCGAGTACTACGAGTTGGTGAGCGGGGAGCGGCCCGGGACGCGGGAGACCGACCTGTTCGCGGGGATCGACCGAGAGGAAGCGGACGCGCGATGAGTACGACCGGACAGCGCGGGAGCATGCTCGCGCAGCCGCTGACACGGCCCTCCGCCGGGCGGATCGCCGTTTACCTGGGGCTCTTTCTGCTCGGCGCCCTCGTGGGCGCAGCCGGGGCGCTGGTGCAGTCCGGCTGGTTCCCCCTCGGACTGCTGCTCGCGCTCGCGGGTGCGGCCGGACTCTTCCTCGGAGGCAGCCGGGCGACCGGCACGCGTGCCGGGGCCGTCGCTCCCGCGGCCGGCTGGCTGGTGGCCGTCATCCTGCTCACCGCCAGCCGCCCCGAGGGCGACTTCCTGTTCGGCGCGGGCCTTGTCTCCTATCTCTTCCTGCTCGGCGGCATGGCTGTCGCTGTGATGTGCGCCACCCTCGGTCAGGGGCGGCAACCGGACGCCTCCGACGTCCGACTTGGCAAGTGACGTACCACTTCGCCGCATCGGACAGGTGCGGGTCCCGTGCGGGTTTCCTTCGCGGGCGAGGTTTGCGCGCCGGACACGGCCAGTATGGTGGTGCGCGCCGCCGAACTGCCCGAGATGAGGTCGAGTAAACGGGCGGTGGAGCCAACCGGGAGAACCTGCCTTGAGTCGTGAAACTGACAGTTCGTCCTCCGGGCCCAACGGGCGCGGTGGAGCCGCGTACCCGTCGGGGACGCCGCCGTACGGGACCCCCATGGCTTCCCAGAGCGGTGCCGACGCCGGCAATCCGCCGGAGGAGCGCAAGACCGAGACAACGCTGACGACGCGCATCCGGATCAACATCCCCGGATCGCGGCCCATCCCGCCCGTCGTCGTGCGCACACCCGTCGCGGACGCGGACACGTCCGCCGACGCCGCCGACGGCAGCGGGAACCCGTCGGAGCCGCCGCGGAACGCCGGTTCGCCGGCGCCGGCCGCCGGCTCCGCCCCCGCGCCCGTGCCCGCTGACCAATCCGGCGCTGCGCCCGCAGCGGCCGAGGAGAAGGCGAGCGACTGGTTCGCGCCCCGCAAGTCCGGTGCGCCCAAGGGCGGGCCGGGCGGCGGATCCACCAACGGAGCGGGTGTCACCGGCGGTTCGGCCGCCGCGCCCGCGCAGGGCGGGCGCCCCGGTGGCCAGAACGGCGCGCGGCCGGGTCCCCCGGCCGGAGCCCGGCCCGGTGGCGGGGCGAACCCTCCCCGTCCCGGCGGCACGAACGGTGCCGGGCTGCCCGGCGCCACCGGCGCCGGACCCGTGGCCCCCGGCCACGGTGGCGGCACGGGTTCCTTCGACGTCTCCGGAGCACTCGGCAGCACCGGCTCCTTCCCCGCCGTCGGCGCGGGCGGCTCCGAGCCGCGCCGCGACGACCTCCCGTACTTCGCGGAGAACGGCCAGGGCGGACCCGCGGGCCCGACCGGCGGCCCGGTCACCGGGGACGGCCCGATGGTGCCGCCCGCCGGTCCCGGTGTGGCGCCCGGCAGCCTGGCCGCGAGGCAGGGTCCGGGCGGACCCGGCGGCTCCGGTGCTCCCGGTGCCGTGCCCGGCGGCGGCCTCAGCGGCGGTCTGAGCGACGACACCGCGATCCTCACGCCGCAGAAGCCGGCCCCCGAGCCGGGCCCCGGCGGCTACGGCGCCCCCGGGGACAACGTCTCCGGTCACACCCTGACCAGCGGCATCCCCGTCGTGCCGTCCGCGCAGAACGCTCCGTTCGCGCCGGGCGCGCACACCGATGGACCGATGCCGCACACCCCGCCGAAGCTTCCCGAGCCGGTCCAGCAGCCCCCGGCCTCGTCGAAGCCGGCCAAGAACAAGAAGAAGGGCCGCAACAAGCCGGCCCTCCTGGGCGTCCTCGTGGTGGTCCTCGTCGGCGGTGCCTACGGCGCCGGCCTTCTGATGAACCACTCGGACGTGCCCAAGGGCACCACCGTGCTCGGCGTCGACATCGGCGGCGGCACCCGCGACGACGCCGTCAGGAAGCTCGACGACGCCCTCGGCGACCGCACGAACACGGCGCTCAAGCTGTCGGTCGACGGCGACACCGTCGCCCTCAAGCCGGACCAGGCCGGGCTCCAGCTCGACAGCCAGGCCACGGTCCGTGCCGCGGCGGGCAGCGACTACAACCCCGTCTCGGTGATCGGGTCGCTGTTCGGCCAGGAGCGCGTGGTCGAGCCCGTGATGCCGGTCGACGAGGAGAAGCTCCAGGCCGCGCTGGAGGGCGTCGCGGGCGGCTCCGGGTCGATGCAGGACGGCACGATCAAGTTCGTGTCCGGCAAGGCCGTCCCTGTGTACGGCAAGGCGGGCAAGGGCATCGACGTGGCCTCCTCGACCCAGGCCGTGCAGGACGCGTACCGCGCCCAGGTGGAGACCGGCGCGACCGCTCCGGTGAAGGTCGCCACCACGACGCGTCAGCCGAAGGTCGCGAACGCCGAGGTCGACCGGATGATGGCGAAGTTCGCGAAGCCGGCGATGTCGGCCAACGTGACCGTGCAGACGGACGCGGTGCACTCGATCCCGATGAGCCCGCAGAACTCGCTGTGGAAGTTCCTCGGGGTGGAAGCGACCCCCGACGGCAAGCTGACCGACAAGCCGGACCTGAACGCCCTGAAGGAGCTGTACGGTCAGACGTTCGACGGGGTGCTCATCACCCGGGCCAACGGCAAGAAGACGCCCGTCACCCCGCAGGACGTCTACGGCGCCCTCCGCCAGGCGCTGATGAGCAAGACCAACCGCGTCGCGGTCATCGAGACCAACCCGAATTAGTCCCGAGCCGGTTGGAAGGGGGCCCGGTCACGACCGGGCCCCCTTCCGCGCGACCGGGACCACGCGCGGCGCGAAGTGGCGTGCCACCCGCCGCACATGACATCTGTCATCTCCGAGAGACGACAAGCTGCACTGCCCCGGGCACCCCGTCCGTCGCCAGGATGGATGCCATGACAACGACTGCGGCGACCGCCACCTCGGTGGTCGGCTTCGAATCGGTGACCAAGACCTACGGCAGCGTACGGGCCGTGGACGGGCTGACCCTCGACCTGCACCCGGGCGAGACCGTCGCTCTGCTGGGCCCCAACGGCGCGGGCAAGTCCACGACCCTCGACCTCCTCCTCGGCCTCAAGCAGGCCGACAGCGGCGCGGTCCGGGTCTTCGGCACCAGCCCGCGCGAGGCCATCGTCGGCGGCCGGGTGGGCGCCATGCTGCAGAGCGGCGGGCTGATGGACGAGGTCACGGTGGGCGAGCTGGTGAAGCTCGCGTGCGACCTGCACCCGAAGCCCTTCCGCGTCCAGGACGTCCTCGCCCGGGCCGGGATCTCCCCGATCGCCGACCGCAAGGTCAACAAGCTCTCCGGCGGCCAGGCACAGCGCGTCCGCTTCGCCCTCGCCACCGCGGGCGACAGCGACCTGATCGTGCTCGACGAGCCCACCACCGGCATGGACGTCTCCGCCCGCCAGTCCTTCTGGGCGACCATGCGCGAACAGGCCGACCAGGGGCGCACGGTCCTGTTCGCCACGCACTACCTGGAGGAGGCCGACGCGATAGCCGACCGGGTGCTCGTCCTGCACCGGGGCCGACTGCTGGCCGACGGCACCGCGGCCGAGATCAAGGCGAAGGCCGGCGCCCGCCGGATCTCCTTCGACCTGGAGGGTCCGATCGACGAGGGCCCGCTGCGCGCGCTGCCCTTCCTGACGTCCGTCGACGTGTCCGGGCAGACCGTCCGCATCCAGTCCTCCGACGCCGACGCGACCGTGCACGCGCTGTACGGGCTCGGTGTCTACCCCCGCAACCTCGAAGTGTCCGGGCTCGGTCTCGAGCAGGCCTTCGTCGCCATCACGGCCGCCGAGGAGGCGAAGGCGAAGTGAACAGCCTGATCAAACTGGAGATCACCCGCGCCCTGCGCAACCGCAAGTTCCTGTTCTTCTCGGTGATCTACCCCTCGGCCCTGTTCCTGCTGATCGCGGGCAGCGCCGACAGCACGACCGAGGTCGACGGGACGGGCCTGAACCTGCCGACCTTCTTCATGGTCTCCATGGCGTCCTTCGGCGCCCTGACCGCCGTCCTGATGGGCAACAGCGAGCGCATCGCCAAGGAGCGCGAGAGCGGCTGGGTACGGCAGTTGAGGCTCACCACGCTCCCGGGCCGCGGCTATGTGTTCGCGAAGACGGCGAGCGCCGCCGTGATCAGCCTGCCCTCGATCGTGATCGTCTTCGTGGTCGCCGCGGCCGTGAAGAACGTACGGCTGGACGCCTGGCAGTGGATCGCCCTCACCCTCGCCATCTGGGCCGGGAGCCTCGTCTTCGCCGCGCTGGGCGTCGCCATCGGCTACCTCGCCAGCGGTGACGCGGTCCGCCCGATCACGATGATCACCTACTTCGGTCTGTCGATGCTCGGTGGCCTGTGGATGCCCACCACCACCTTCCCCGACTGGCTGCAGAACATCGCCAAGTGGCTGCCCACGCACGCGTACGCTGCCCTCGGGCAGGCCATCGAACTCGGCGACGCCCCGCACGCGAAGGACCTCGCCATCCTCGCCGTCTCCTTCGTCCTGTTCGTGGGCGGCGCGGCCTGGCTGTACCGGAAGGACACGCTGAAGGCGTGAGCAGCGTCGGCATCGGGCAGCGCCCGCAGAACCGCAAGCAGCAGATCGTCAAGGTCGTGTGGACCGGCATCTGGCTCGTCTACCTGAGCGCGCCGGTCAGCGACCTCGTGCACGGCGGACACAGCACCGGTGTCGTGGTGCTCGGCTGGATCGGCCTGATCGCATTCGTGCTCTGGTACGGCGCCCTCGTCTTCCGTACGGGGCGCGGGGAGAGCAACAGGCTGGTGCTCGGCTCCCTGGGCGCCCTCGCGACGCAGGCGGCCGTCCTCTCCCTCACGCTGGGGCGGGAATGGCTCGTGCTGTTCGTGTACGTGGCCATCGCGGCCGGCGCGGCCCTCCCGCTGCGCTGGGCGCGCCTGACCATCCCCACCGTGGCGGCCGTGCTGACGACGGTCGCCCTGATCGTCCCGGGCGGCAAGGCATATCTGGCGGGACTGCTCATCCCCGCCTTCCTCGGCGGGTTCGCCATGACCGGCGTGCGCGAGCTCCTGCGGACCACCATCGCGCTGCGCGAGGCCCGCGCCACGGTGGCCCAACTCGCCGCGAACGAAGAGCGGTTGCGGCTCGCCAGAGACCTGCACGACCTGCTCGGGCACTCGCTCTCGCTGATCACGCTGAAGAGCGAACTGGCCGGGCGGATGCTTCCCGACCACCCGGAGAAGGCGGCCCAGCAGGTCGCCGACATCGAACAGGTCAGCCGCCAGGCCCTCGTCGACGTGCGCGAGGCGGTCACCGGTTACCGCCGGCCCCGGCTCGCCGGTGAACTCGCCGGCACCCAGGTCGCGCTGACCGCGGCGGGCGTGCGGGCCGACCTGCCGGTCGAACCCGATCTCACCGGCGTGCCCGAGGAGAGCGAGTCGGCGCTCGCCTGGGCGCTGCGCGAGGCGGTCACCAACGTCGTACGGCACAGCGGGGCCCGGCGCTGCGCCGTGGAGCTCCTGCGCCGCCAGACGCTGGACGGGCCGGTGCTCGAACTGTCCGTGGAGGACGACGGCTCCGGCGGCTCCGGCGGCTCGCACGGCAACGGTCTGACCGGGCTGACCGAACGCCTGGAGAAGGCGGGCGGAACACTGGAGGCCGGCCGGGTGCGGCACGGGTTCCGGCTGGTCGCACGGGTGCCGCTGACGGGAGCGGAGGGGGGCGCGGACGCCGCGGACGACCCCGTAGGATCCGGGGCATGAGCCGCACGATCAAGGTCCTGCTCGCCGAGGACCAGTCGATGGTCCGCGAGGCGCTGGCAGCCCTGCTGGGCCTGGAACCGGACATCGAGGTGGTCGCCCAGGTGGCGCGCGGCGACGAGGTGCTGGCCGCCGCCCGCGAGCACGACGTCGACGTCGCGCTCCTCGACATCGAGATGCCGGGCAGGACGGGCATCGAGGCGGCGGCCGAGGTCCACGCGGCCCTCCCGGACGTCAAGTTGCTCATCCTGACGACGTTCGGCCGCCCCGGCTATCTGCGCAGCGCCATGGAGTCCGGCGCGGACGCCTTCCTGGTGAAGGACGCCCCCGCGGCCCAACTCGCCGCGGCGGTACGGAAGGTGCTGGACGGAGAGCGGGTCATCGACCCGACCCTCGCCGCCGCGGCGCTCGCCGAGGGGGCCAACCCGCTGACCGACCGTGAGCGTGAGGTGCTGCGCGCCGCGGCCGACGGCTCCACCAATGCCGAGCTGGCCGCCGCCCTCCATCTCTCCCAGGGCACCGTCCGCAACTACCTGTCCACGGCCATCCAGAAGCTGGCGGTCCGCAACAGGGCGGAGGCGGTACGGATCGCCCGCGAGAAGGGCTGGCTGTAGGCCTGGTCAGTTGAGCATCGCCCGTGCCGCGTCGGCCTGGTGGCGCACCCGGACCGCGGCCGGCTCGTCGACGGCGGCCACCACGTCCGCGTACGCGTCGAGTTCGGTGGCCCCACCCAGGAAGTCGCCGCGCTTGACCAGGAGCTGGGCCCGCTCGTAGCGCAGCCGCGCCGGGTGCGCGGGCAGCAGGAGGGACAGCTCGACGGCCCACAGCGACACGTCGGAGCGCTCCGGACGGGGGGCCGCCCAGGCCCGGATGTTGTTCAGGACGCGCAGGACGACGTCGAGGGGGTCGGCGGGGGAGAGCATCGACGGGTCGAGGGGCGCGCCGGTCGCCCCCGCGACGAGCAGTTCGGCGTCCGGGCCGGTCAGGACCCGCCCGCCGTCGAAGGGATCGGCGAGCACCTGCTGCTCGGCGGGTCCGAAGCCCACGACGAAGTGGCCGGGCAGGGCGACTCCGTACACCGGCGCGCCGGCCCGTCGCGCCACCTCCATCCACACCACGGAGAGCAGGATGGGCAGCCCGCGGTGCCGCATCAGCACCTCGTGCAGCAGTGAGGACTCCAGCCGCTGGTAGTCGGCCGGCGAGCCGTGGAACCCGCAGCGCCCCCCGAGCAGTTCGGCGAGGGCCGCGGCCCAGGACCGCGGCCCGCCCGGGCGGAACGGCAGCAGTCCCGCCAGCCGGTCCAGCTCGATCTGCGCCGCGTCCGTCCCGGCCTCGTCGAGCGTCCCGTCGGCCGCCGCCCCGATCAGCAGGCACAGCATCGACAGGTCCGGCCGTTCGGTCCGGGCCTCCTCGGCGAAGAGCCGTCGCACCTCGGCGGCCCGCTCCGGTTCCGGTGGTTGTGGAGAGGAACGCATGCCGGACTCGTGCCCCTTCACGCCGATCGATACGGCTCGGCGGCGCCGAAACCGTGCCCGGCCGCTCCGGCGCCCGCGACCCGGCGGTAGTGGTGGTAGGAGTGGTGGGGCCCGAAGCCCATCCCGGTGTACAGCGCACGTGCGGCCGCGTTGTCGTCCTCCACCTGGAGCCAGGCGGCCGAGGCGCCCTCGTCCAGGGCCCGGCGGGCCAGGGCGGCCATCACGGCGGTGCCGAGGCCCCTGCGCCGGTGCGCCGGGTCGACCTCGACGGCGGCGAACCCGGCCCAGCGGCCGTCCACCACGCAGCGGCCGATCGCGGCGGGCGCGGCGCCCTCCTCGCCCGGCACGGTCGCGAACCACACGGAGGGCCCGCTGCCCAGCACCTTCAGCGCCACCTCGCCGAGGCCCTTGCGCTGGTAGCGGCCCAGCCAGGCGTCGTCGGCCGTACGCGAGAGCGTGACCCCCGGCGCGTCCCGGTCCCCGATCGGCGCGAGCGAACCGATCCACAGGCCGGCCGTCACCTCACGGACCCAGCCGCGCTCCTCCAGGTCCGCGCACAGCAGCTCCTGCGTGCCCTCGGCCCCGGTCGCGGTCTGGACGTAGGCGGGCAGGTCACGGGCGGCGTACCAGGCGCTCGCGTACGCCAGCGCGTCGTCCAGCGGCATGCCGGGGTCCCCGAGGGGCAGCACCGAGTTGGCCCGCCGGGTGAACCCGGCGGCGGCCCGCAGCTCCCATCCGCCGAGCCGCTCGCTCTCCACCGGCCGCCAGGCCCGCGCGGCGACCCGCGCCAGCTCCTCGTACGAGGCCGCGGGGCCCCGGCGACGCGCCGGGGCGGCCGGCACGACCTTGCCCGCGACCAGCGAGGATTCCGCGATCCGGACACGTTCGCCGGTCCGCCGTGTGATCAGCAGCACACCGTTGTCCCATGATGTGAGAACACCGACCGTGTCGGTGAACTTCTCCCCCGTGTCTCCATCGTCGCTCAAGCGTCGTACCGAGACACGTTTTCCCACGTCAGCAGCGGTGATACGGACCTCAAGGCGGCCGGACGACGAGATTTCCACAGGTCAGTTCACCCCTCCTGTTCGGATCATGCCCAAGAACGGAGATACTAGGGGCGGGCATCGACGACGCCGCGCTCCCGCGCGCCAGGCGGCGGAGCCTACGGAGGCCCGCCAGCGCCCTATCGAGGAGGAACGACAGCGTGACCTACGTCATCGCGCAGCCTTGTGTCGACGTCAAGGACAAGGCGTGCATCGAGGAGTGCCCGGTCGACTGCATCTACGAGGGCTCCCGGTCCTTGTACATCCACCCGGACGAATGCGTCGACTGTGGAGCCTGTGAGCCGGTGTGCCCGGTCGAGGCGATCTTCTACGAGGACGACACTCCCGAAGAGTGGAAGGACTACTACAAGGCGAACGTCGAGTTCTTCGACGAGCTCGGCTCGCCCGGCGGCGCCAGCAAGCTCGGTCTGATCGAGCGCGACCACCCCTTCGTCGCAGCGCTGCCGCCGCAGAACCAGTAAGCGGCTCGCACACGCACCGCCTCGGTCCCGTACGGCCGGATCGTTCCGGTCGCCGTACGGGACCGAGGCGTTTGCCGTACCGGGCGCGTGCGCCGCGCGCGACGGGTACGGCCCGCGGCGAGCACAGCGAGTACCAGCGATACGTACGGGTCGTACGTACGAGAAAGTGAGCCCGATCCCGTGTCCGCAGTCTCCGACCGGCTTCCCACCTTCCCCTGGGACAAGCTGGAGCCCTACAAGGCGACGGCCGCCGCTCACCCGGGCGGCATCGTCGACCTGTCCGTCGGCACCCCGGTCGATCCGGTGCCTGAGCTGATCCAGAAGGCTCTGGTCGCCGCCGCGGACTCGCCGGGCTATCCCACCGTGTGGGGCACGCCCGAGCTGCGGGACGCGCTCACGGGCTGGGTGGAGCGGCGCCTCGGGGCGCGGGACGTCACCCACCGCCATGTGCTGCCCGTCGTCGGCTCCAAGGAGCTCGTGGCCTGGCTGCCGACGCAGCTGGGCCTCGGCCCCGGCGACAAGGTCGCCTACCCGCGCCTCGCGTACCCGACGTACGAGGTCGGGGCGCGGCTGGCCCGGGCCGAGCACGTCGTCTACGACGACCCCACCGAACTGGACCCGACGGGTCTGAAGCTGCTGTGGCTCAACTCGCCGTCGAACCCCACCGGCCGGGTCCTGTCCAAGGAGGAGCTGACCCGGATCGTCGCCTGGGCCCGCCAGCACGGTGTGCTGGTCTTCTCCGACGAGTGCTACATCGAGCTGGGCTGGGAGGCGGACCCGGTCTCGGTGCTGCACCCGGACGTGTGCGGCGGTTCCTACGAGGGGATCGTCTCGGTGCACTCCCTCTCGAAGCGCTCGAACCTGGCCGGCTACCGTGCCGCCTTCCTCGCGGGCGACCCCGCCGTCCTCGGCGAGCTCCTCCAGATCCGCAAGCACGGCGGCATGATGACGTCGGCGCCGACGCAGGCCGCGGTGGTCGCCGCCCTTTCGGACGACACCCACGTCCGTGAGCAGCGCGAGCGCTACGCCGCCCGGCGCACCGCGCTGCGTGACGCGCTGCTCGGCCACGGCTTCCGCATCGAGCACAGCGAGGCGAGCCTCTACCTCTGGGCCACCCGCGACGAGTCCTGCTGGGACACGGTGGCCCATCTGGCCGAGCTGGGCATCCTGGTCGCCCCCGGCGACTTCTACGGCACGGCGGGCGAGACGTTCGTTCGCGTCGCCCTGACGGCTTCGGACGAGCGGGTCGCCGCGGCGGTCGAGCGACTGTCCCGCCGGGCCTGAGCCCGCGGCCGAACAGCGCGGAGGGGTCCGGGGACAGCTCCCCGGACCCCTCCGTCGTACCGGCCTTGGATCAGGCGTACCGGCCCTGTGGTCAGCCGAGCGGCAGCCCCTTCAGCGGCAGCTGGCCGGTCGGCAGCCCGCCCTTGGTCACCGCGTCCGTCGGCAGGCCACCACCGGTCGCCGTCTTCGTGGTGTCGCCGAGCAGACCGCCGGCCTGCCCCGCCGCGCCGCCGGCCGCCTTCTGCGCGGCCGGCGTCGCCTTCTTGGCGACCTTCCCACCGGTCTTGCCCGCGGCGGGCACGGCCTTCTTGACCGCCTTGCCGCCGGTGTCGCCCGCGAGCTTGGTGACGTTCTGTGCCGCACCGTCGACGGTGTTGCCGACGCTCGCCCCGTCCAGGGCGGTCAGCCCACCGAGGTCGGGGGTGGCCGGGAGTTCGGCCGCAGCGCTGGCGGAGCCGGCCGCACCGACCACGGGAGCCGCTCCCGCTGCGATGAGCAGCGCGGCACGGGCGATCCGGCGGGTCAGGGGGAGGGACATGATGCTCCTTAGACGGGAGAGAACGTGGAAGTGTCCACCCGAGCCCGGAAGTTGACCGGCTGGCTGCCGGTGATCGTTCTGGGCGTCGGACGCAGTGACTACCGCTCGAAACCCGCGAAGGTTGCGGTGGCCCGACGTAAAGAGTTGGCAATGCGTCGCATTATCGGCTGCGGATAAAAGCGGGCAAAGGGCACCCGGTCGGAAAGTCTGCTGAATCCTTACCGCCCTTTGTTCTCAAGGGATTCGACGGTGGCGAGGGTGACCGCGCGAAAACCTGCGCACATCGGCGGAGCCGCACGGTGCGAGTCCCCCGGACGGGTGAGGCGCCGTACTACTGCGCAGTGACGATCCGGACCTTGGTGACGGCCTTCCCCGCGGCCGAGCTTCCCTGCGCACCCGTCGTGCGCCACTCGCCCTCGGTGCTGCCGGCGGTCCACTCGCGCCCCGCGTACGACACCCGCTCGATGTGCAGCGCCGAGGAGTTCGCCACGGCCCAGTGCGCCACCTCCCAGCCGCGCCGGGCGGCGTCCGTGTCGGAGGCGGTCCCCTCGCGTACGGGGACGGTCACGGTCCGGCTGCCGCGCGTCGCCGGAGTCGGCGCGGTGGCCGACGGCGCGGCGGAGGCACCCCCGGCGCCCACGTCGGCACCCGCCTCCTGGAGCACGTCGCGTCCGAAGTCCCGTACGAGCGCGGTCCGCACCGAGTCCGAGCCGCCCGCCTCGGTCGCGTCCGGGCGCCCTTCGCAGGTCAGCGTGGCCGCCGCGCGGCCGGTCAGGGCCGCGGCGAGCAGGGTGGCGTCCGGCTCGTGCTTCGCGTACGCCTGGGGATAGCCGCTGCGCTGCACCCGCTGCGCGGCGACGGTGAGCGGCAGCCGCGAATAGCCCGGCACCTTCGCCAGGTGCTCGTAGAAGATCCCCGCCGAGTACGTCGGGTCCATGATCTGCTTCGTCGTGCCCCAGCCCTGCGAGGGCCGCTGCTGGAACAGGCCGAGCGAGTCACGGTCGCCGTGGGTGATGTTGCGCAGGCCGGACTCCTGGAGCGCCGTGGCCAGGGCGATCGTCACCGCGCGCTCGGGCATGCCCCGGGAGGTGCCCACCGCGGAGATCGTCGCCGCGTTCACCGCCTGCTCCGGGGTGAACTCGTACGACGCGCCGTCGCCCTTGCCCGAGACGACCTTGCACCTCGGCGCGCCGGTGCCTCCCGTGAGGTACTGCACGGCGAGATAGCCCGCGAGCGCGAGCAGGACCACGACGGCCGCCCCGGAACGGAGGAGGCGGCCGCGCCGGACGGGTGCGGGGGACGGCTCTGACACGACGTACAAGGTACTGGAGGGTCCTGTCGGTGGTACCTGGGGTTGTGGACAACTTCTGAGCCGCCCGGGGCGACCGGCCGCCTCCGGCCGCGGAGCGGAGCCACGGACCGGGAACGCTAGGGTCGACGCCATGGCCGACACCCCGCTTGACCTCACCCTCGATGCCGCCCGGCTCACCGCCCAGCTCGTCGACTTCCCCTCGGAGAGCGGCAGCGAGAAGCCGCTCGCCGACGCCGTCGAGGCCGCCCTGCGCGCCCTGCCGCACCTGACGGTCGACCGGTACGGCAACAACGTCGTCGCGCGGACGAACCTGGGCCGCGCCGAGCGCGTGATCCTCGCCGGCCACATCGACACCGTGCCCATCGCCGACAACGTCCCCTCCCGCCTGGACGAGGACGGCGTGCTGTGGGGCTGCGGCACCTGCGACATGAAGTCGGGCGTGGCCGTCCAGCTCCGCATCGCGGCCACCGTCCCCGCCCCCAACCGCGACCTCACCTTCGTCTTCTACGACAACGAAGAGGTCGCGGCGGACCTGAACGGTCTGAAGCACGTGGCGGAGGCGCACCCCGACTGGCTGGAGGGCGACTTCGCCGTCCTCCTGGAGCCCTCGGACGGCCAGGTCGAGGGCGGCTGCCAGGGCACGCTGCGGGTGCTGCTCAGGACGACGGGCGAGCGCGCCCACTCCGCCCGCAGCTGGATGGGCTCGAACGCGATCCACTCGGCCGCCCCGATCCTGGCCCGGCTCGCCGAGTACCAGCCCCGCTACCCCGTCATCGACGGCCTCGAGTACCGCGAGGGCCTGAACGCGGTGGCCGTCTCCGGCGGCGTCGCCGGCAACGTCATCCCCGACGAGTGCGTGGTGACCGTCAATTTCCGCTACGCGCCCGACCGCACCGAGGAGGAGGCCGTGGCCCACGTCCGCGAGGTCTTCGCGGACTGCGGGGTCGAGGAGTTCGTCGTCGACGACCACAGCGGCGCCGCCCTCCCCGGGCTCTCCCACCCGGCCGCCGCCGCGTTCATCGAGGCGGTCGGCGGCACCCCGCAGCCGAAGTACGGCTGGACGGACGTCTCCCGCTTCAGCGCCCTCGGCGTCCCCGCGGTGAACTACGGTCCGGGCAACCCGCACTTGGCGCACAAGCGTGACGAAAGGGTCGAAACGGCCAAGGTCCTCGCGGGCGAGGAGCGGTTGAGGGCCTGGCTCACCGCCTGAGCCGTACTCGACGGCGGTTCATGGCGGACATGCTCGCGTCCCCCCTCCGTAACCGGCGTGGATCTACGCTGGGGCGGAACGGCCTTCCCCGGTCTCCGGCTTGGACCGGGCCGGGTAAGACCCCGATGCGGAGGGAGCGGACATGGCTACTGGCAACCCCGAGGGCAAGAAGCGGCCACCGGAGGAGCAGCGGCTGGGACCGGTGCTGCGCAGGCGGGACCAGGTGCAGGCGAGCACCACGGACCAGCGGCTGCTCGACGCGGGCGGTCCGTCCGACTGGGTGCACACCGACCCCTGGCGGGTACTGCGCATCCAGTCGGAGTTCATCGAAGGCTTCGGCACGCTGGCGGAACTCCCGCCCGCCATCAGCGTGTTCGGTTCGGCCCGCACAGCGGTGGACTCGCCCGAGTACGAGACGGGCGTCGCCCTCGGCCGCGGCCTGGTCGAGGCCGGCTTCGCCGTGATCACCGGCGGTGGCCCCGGCGCCATGGAGGCCGCCAACAAGGGTGCCTGCGAGGCGAAGGGCATCTCCGTCGGCCTCGGCATCGAGCTCCCCTTCGAACAGGGCCTCAACCCCTACGTCGACATCGGCCTCAACTTCCGGTACTTCTTCGTCCGCAAGATGATGTTCGTCAAGTACGCCCAGGGGTTCGTGGTGCTGCCCGGCGGCCTCGGCACCCTCGACGAACTCTTCGAGGCCCTCACCCTCGTCCAGACCCAGAAGGTCACCCGCTTCCCGATCGTCCTGTTCGGCACGGCCTACTGGGGCGGCCTCGTCGACTGGCTCAAGAACACCCTCATCGCACAGGGCAAGGCCTCGGAGAAGGACCTGATGCTCTTCCACCTGACGGACGAGGTGGAAGAGGCGGTGGCCCTGGTGTCGAAGGAGGCGGGCAGGTAGTTCCCGCGGGCGGCGTGGGGGCGAGCGCCCCTACGCCAGCCCCCGCCGGGCGACCGCCGGGGCCCGGTGTCCCGCGATCGACGCCACCATGTCCAGCACCTGCCGGGTCTCCGCGACCTCGTGGACGCGGTACACCTGGGCACCCAGCCATGCCGACACGGCGGTGGTCGCCAGCGTCCCGAGCACCCGCTCCTTCACCGGCTTGTCGAGCGTCTCCCCGACGAAGTCCTTGTTGGACAGGGAGACCAGCACAGGCCACCCCGTAGCGGTCATCTCGCCCAGCCGCCGCGTCGCCTCCAGGCTGTGCCGGGTGTTCTTGCCGAAGTCGTGCCCCGGGTCGATGAGGACGGACTCCCGCGGCACCCCCAGCTCCACCGCCCGCTCGGCGAGCCCCACGGTCACCCGCAGGATGTCGGCCACGACGTCGTCGTACGCGACCCGGTGCGGACGCGTACGCGGCTCGGCCCCGCCGGCGTGGGTGCACACCAGCCCCACCCCGTACCGCGCGGCCACCTCCGCCAGCCGCGGATCGACCCCGCCCCACGCGTCGTTCAGCAGATCGGCCCCCGCCTCGCAGACCGCCTCGCCCACCTCGTGCCGCCAGGTGTCGACGCTGATGACCACGTCCGGGAAGCGCCGGCGGACCTCGGCCACGAAACCGACCGTGCGCCGCGCCTCCTCCTCGGCCGTGACCTCCTCGCCCGGCCCGGCCTTGACCCCGCCGATGTCGATGATCGCGGCGCCCTCGGCCACCGCCTGCTCCACGCGTGCGAGCGCCGGTTCGTCGCGGAAGGTGGCTCCCTGGTCGTAGAAGGAGTCCGGGGTCCGGTTCACGATCGCCATGATCACCGGCTCGTGCGTGCCGAATTCACGCCTGCCCAGCCTGAGCATCCCCTGTGACCTCTCCCAGTAAGTTCCGCCGATGAGCCGCCTGCGACCCTAACTGTCAGACTCGCATGGCACGATCTGACCCTGACAGTTTCAGCTTCCGTACTTCCGCGTCGGCGCGCTCGTGCCGGCACCAGAGCGTGGGGACCTCAGCGATGTACATGTTCTTGTTCCTGGTCGTCGCGCTCGCCGTCGTGGTCGCCGCGGTGACCCTGTCCGTCGTGGGCGGCGGCGAGAGCGCGCCGCTGCCCGAGGCCACGCCCGAACTGCTCGCCGACCCGCTGCCCCAGGACCGGCCGGTGAACCGCACCGACGTGGACGCGCTGCGCTTCCCCGTCGCCCTGCGCGGCTACCGCATGGCCGACGTCGACGACGCGCTCGTCCGCCTCGGCGCCGAGATCTCCGAGCGGGACTCCCGCATCGCCGACCTGGAGTCCGCGCTCGCCGGCGCCCGCGCGACCCCCGGCCCCTCGCTGCACAAGGACACCGAGGAGGACTCCCAGTGAGCGACGCACTCGCGGGCCCCGACGGAGCCCTGCGCTGCCCCTGGGCCCTGTCGACCGAGGACTACGTCGCCTACCACGACGACGAGTGGGGCCGCCCCGTCCACGGCGACGACGCACTGTACGAGCGGCTGTGCCTGGAGGCCTTCCAGTCCGGCCTGTCCTGGATCACCATCCTGCGCCGCCGCCCCGGCTTCCGGGCCGCCTTCGCCGGTTTCGAGATCGCCAAGGTCGCGACGTTCACGGACGCCGACAAGGAGCGCCTCCTCGCCGACCCCGGCATCATCCGCAACCGCGCCAAGATCGAGGCGACCGTGGCCAACGCGCGCGTGCTGGCCGACTGGGCGGCGGGCGAGCTGGACGAGCTGATCTGGTCGTTCGCCCCGGACCCGGCCTCCCGCCCGGCCCCGAGGACCCTGGCCGACGTGCCGGCCGTCACCGACGAGTCGACCGCGTTGTCCAAGGCACTCAAGAAGCGCGGCATACGGTTCGTCGGCCCGACCACGGCCTACGCGCTGATGCAGGCCTGCGGCCTGGTGAACGACCACCTGGCGGACTGCGCCGCCCGCTAGGGGGTTTCGTTCGGATCAGGTCGGATCGGCCGTGGGGTCCGGTGCGGTGCATCGCAAGGCGGAGGATCGCCTGCGCACTGGGGGTACTCGGGTGGTCCGACGACGCGGCGAGGTGCCGTGCCGGGCGTCGCGGACCCGGCCTGATCCAAATGAAGCCCGCTGGGGCCGCCCGGCATCCCGTGGATCCGGGGAGATGCGCCCGGGCGGACGACGGGTGTGCGGGCACCGCGGCCGGCCCGTGCCGGCCGGCGGCCCCGCGCACGGTCACCGGCCCAGGTACTTGGGCTTCTCCTTGTTCACGAAGGCCTGCACGGCGATCGTGTGGTCCTCCGAGGCACCGGCCCGGCCCTGGAGCTCGTCCTCCTTCTCCAGCGCCTCGTCCAGGGAGTGGGTCAAGCCGAAGGCGAGGGACTCCTTGAGCGCGGCATAGGCGAGGGTCGGGCCCTCGGCCAGTGCGCGGGCCACCTTCTCCGCCTCCGCCCGCAGGTCCGCCGCTGGCACGACGCGGTTCGCGATACCCAGCTCGTACGCCTCCTGCGCGGTGATGCTGCGCGGGAAGAGCAGCAGGTCGGCGGCGCGGCTCGGGCCGATGACCCGGGGCAGCGTCCAGGACATGCCCGAGTCGGCGGTCAGCGCGACCCCGGCGAAGGACGTGTTGAAGGCCGCGGTGTCGGCGACGACCCGGTAGTCCGCGGCCAGCGCGAAGCCGAAGCCGGCCCCGGCCGCGACGCCGTTCACGCCGGCGACCACGGGCTTCGCGGCACCCGTCAGGGCTCGGACGATGGGGTTGTAGTGCTCGCGCACGGTGCTCATCGTCTGCCCCGACCCCGACTGCTTGTCGGCGGCCAGCAGACCGATGTGCTCCTTGAGGTCCTGCCCGACGCAGAACGCCCGGTCACCGGCCGCGGTCAGCAGGATCGCCCGCACACCCGCGTCCGCCGCCGCGGCCTGCGCCGCGTCCCGGAGGGCGACCTTGGTCTCGACGTTCATGGCGTTCATCGCCTCGGGGCGGTTCAGCGTGATCGTCGCGAGTCCGTCGCTCACCTCGTAGAGCACGGTGTCGGCCATGGTGGGTCCCCTCCGGTGTCGCGGCTCGGTCGTACCGGTCGGTACGTCATGTGTCCGATGACAGCATGGCGGAGATCACCGACGGTGGCGCGGACCGGACATGTGACCTGCGTCAAAGAATTCCGAGCGGCGGAAGTCCATGCGGCGGCGCAGTATCGCAGGCACATCCCCGAATTGAGTGGTTTTGGTCGAGCGCGTTGCGCAAGCGATGCCGACTGATGTTGGTCATCGGGTCCTGAGATGCGGGATAATGGCCTGGAAGCAATGTGTTCGATGCCGGTGACGTGTGTCCGATGAGAGGACGTGCGTGCCCTCCATGGGGCCGTCGGCGACGATGAGCTGGTTTCAGGAAGGGGAACGAGCATGGCGGCCATGAAGCCGCGGACGGGCGATGGCCCGCTCGAGGTGACCAAGGAGGGGCGGGGCATCGTCATGCGCGTTCCGCTCGAAGGCGGCGGTCGGCTCGTCGTCGAGCTGACCCCTGACGAGGCCGACGCGCTCGGCGACGCCCTCAAGAAGGTCGTCGGCTGACGCGGAAAGCGACCATACCTGTTCGTCTTCCCCGGCATCGTACGCGGTGCCGGGGAAGTCGTTTTTCAGGAGCGCGGGGCTGATGTGTCGGGCCCGCTGGACCGGCGTCCTGCCAGGTCGGCGGGGTGGCAGGTGGTCCATGGGCCGGTCCCGCGCGTCGGCCGGTCCTGGTGGTCCGCTCCGTCGGGAGGATCCGGCCCGGCCCCGGTTCCGGACCCGGTCTCGCCCACCGGGTCGCCCCCGCGCCGTGCGTGATGATCCGCCCGGTGGCCCGGTGGCCCGGTGGCCCGGTGGCCCGGTGGCCCGGTGGCCCGGTGGCCCGGTGGCCCGGTGGCGCCGGTCCGGTCAGCGCTTGACCGCGCAGAGGAGACCGTCGCCCACCGGCAGCAGCGACGGCACCAGGTCCTGGCTCTCGCGCACCGCGCGCAGCAGCTCACGCAGCCTGCCGACCTCCGCGGGCTGCGGCCCCGAGTCCACCGTGCGGCCGTCCGCGAAGACGCCCTCGAAGACGACCAGCCCGCCCGGCCGCAGCAGGCGCAACGATTCAGCGAGATAGTCCAGGCACTCCAGACGGTCCCCGTCGCAGAAGACGAGGTCGTACCCGGAGTCCGCCAGCCGGGGCAGCACGTCCAGCGCGCGGCCCGGGATGAAGCGGGCGCGGTTGCTCGCGAATCCGGCCGCGCGGAAGGCCTGCCGGGCGAACTGCTGGCGCTCCGGCTCCGGGTCCACCGTGGTCAGTACCCCGTCCGGCCGCATGCCGTGCAGCAGATGAATTCCGGAGACACCGGTCCCGGTCCCGATCTCCGCCACCGCTTTCGCGTCCACGGTGGCGGCGAGCAGACGCAGCGCGGCGCCGGTGCCGGGCGACACCGAGCGCAGCCCTGCCTCCCGAGCCCGGTCCCGGGCCCAGCGCAGCGCTTCGTCCTCGGCGACAAAGGCGTCGGCGAACGCCCAGCTCGTCTGCCGGTTGCCGGTAATGACCCTCTCCTGTCCCCGTGATTGCCTCGGCGTGACTGTATCCGTTGGTGCCGGGAACCCGCAGATGGGACCAGGCGTTTAAAGGGGTGGGGAAAAAGAGCGGGGGGAAACGTATGGACCAGGACGCGGAGCGGGACGACGAGCAAGTGCTGACGCAGTCGTATGAGCGCGCATCAAATTCTCGTAAAACCGCTTATCCGGAGCTAACGGGCGAGGTGGCTATGGTAGGGGCTCCACTGGACACCACCAGAGCCGACAGGGGAGGTGCGGCTGCGCCTGTGGATCGGGGAGGGGTGCTGCGGCGCCTACTCAGATCAGCGGGTGAGCCGAAATCCGTGACCGACATCGCTGACACGTTCCATGCTGCCCCGGCGCAGACCGCGACGTTCACCACCGACGCGGAGTCGCAGGCGTGGACTCCGCCCACCTGGGAGGAGATCGTCAGCACGCACAGCGGCCGGGTCTACCGCCTCGCCTACCGTCTGACGGGCAACCAGCACGACGCCGAGGACCTCACCCAGGAAGTCTTCGTCCGCGTCTTCCGCTCGCTGTCCACGTACACGCCCGGCACCTTCGAGGGCTGGCTGCACCGCATCACCACGAACCTCTTCCTGGACATGGTGCGCCGCAAGCAGCGCATCCGCTTCGACGCCCTCGGCGACGACGCGGCCGAGCGCCTGCCCAGCCGCGAGCCGTCCCCGCAGCAGGTCTTCAACGACGCGCACTTCGACGCCGACGTCCAGCAGGCGCTGGACACCCTCGCGCCCGAGTTCCGCGCCGCCGTGGTCCTGTGCGACATCGAGGGCCTGTCGTACGAGGAGATCGCCGCGACCCTGGGCGTCAAGCTCGGCACGGTCCGCAGCCGGATCCACCGCGGCCGCTCGCAGCTGCGCAAGGCCCTGGCCCACCGCTCTCCCGAGGCCCGCGCCGAGCGCCGCTCGTTCGCCGTGGCCGGAGTACCCGTGCTGGGAGGAGGGGGCGCGACCGCGTGAGTGGAACCCGGCCGAATTCAGCCGAGAGGCCCGTGGCTGAGCAGCATCTGGGAGACCGCCTCTCCGCCCTGGTGGACGGAGAGCTCGGTCATGAGTCGCGTGAGCGCGTCCTCGCCCACCTCGCCACCTGCGCGAAGTGCAAGGCGGAGGCGGACGCCCAGCGCCGACTGAAGAACGTGTTCGCGGAAGTCGCCCCACCGCCGCCCTCCGAGAGCTTCCTCGCCCGCCTCCAGGGGCTTCCCGGGGGCGGCGACCCCGACAGCGGGTCACCGCTGGGCGGAGCCGGATTCGGCAGCGGCGGGCTGACCGGAGGCGCCGGCGTCACCGGACTCTTCGGAGTGCGGGGCGAGCCTTTCGGATACGTCCCCGCCGGACCGCACGCCGATGTCCTGCCCTCCTCCCCGGGGCGTGGCTTCCGTATCCATGACGTCAGCCGCCACGAGGCCGAGCGGTCGTCCTCGCGCAGCCGACGGTTCGCCTTCGCCGCCGCCGGCGCGGTGTCGCTGGCCGCGGTCGCGCTCGGCGGGGTGACCACCGGCATGCCCGGGGACACCACGGACGCCCGGGGTGGGTCCGGGGCCGGCAGCAATGTGACGCCGTCCCGTTCGCAGACCGCGGGAGCCGCGACGACCCCCGAGTCGCAGCGCCGCCGGTCCGTCGGCCCCCTGCTCGCGCAGGGCCAGCGGATGTCCGGCGAGAGCCCTCTGGCGCCGACCGAGGTGTCCGCACCGCTGCTGCCCGGAGTCCCCGCTCCGGACCGCGGCCAGGACGCCGTGCACACGCTGACGACACCGGTGATGGCCGGCGCCGCGGCGATGTCCCCGCTCATACGTCCGCTGACAGATGTCCAGCCGCTCGCGCTGACCACATGGTCCGCGGTCCAGGAGCTCGCCACTCCGGGCCTGCTCGCCGCCCCCGCCGCCACGTCGTCCCCGTCTTTCTCCCCGTCCCCCGCCTCCCCCTCCTCTCGTACCGCTCACTGACCCCGCCCTCTGCGCGGCAGCCCGTGAACCTGGTTGAATCCAGGGTGAGCCGCGCCCGCACGGGAGATCCCGGGCGCGGAGTCGGCAATCTGTGGTGGCCGTGGGCGAGTTGTGCCGCGGGTCAGGTGTGGGGAGAGCATGGACGAGGGGAAGCCCACGAAGGCGAAGTGGTGGAGCAGGCCCCGGCCGCATGACGCTGGGCCCGCAACCACCACGGATCACCACCCGGATCCGGGCCCTTCGGACGCCATGCCCGCGCCCGCGGCCCCCGATGCGGGCCTGTCCCGCGACACCGCGCCGACGGGTCCGGATGACGTCCGCGCGATCGAGGCGGCCGCTGCGGCCGGGGACGCGGTCCCGCCCGGCCTCGCTGCGGGTTCCGCTGTGCCCGCCGCTGCTGCGGGTTCCACCGCACCCGGACCGGTCGTGGGTTCCGACGTGCCTGCATCGGTCGGGGACTCGGCCGTACCCGGACCGGTCGCGGGTTCCGCCGCGCCGGGACCGGTGGTGGAGGGTGCCGTGCCCGGACCGGCGTCGGACGACGGTGCGCCGGACGCCGTCGCGGGTGTTCCCGCTCAGCCCGAGGCGCCGGGTGTGGCTGCCGCGAGCCGGGACGACGCCCCGGTGGACACCGCCGACGACTACGAGCTGGACCGTCCCAAGCCGCTGCACGACCCCGATCCGTACAGCACCCCGCCCTACGGCAGGCCCGGTCCCTGGGCGCCCGCTCCGCCGGTCCAGCACCCGGTGGCCACGCCCGCGCACGGCACGCACTTCCCTGCGGCGGCGCCCGTCCCGCAGGGAACGCCGGCCCATGGGGTGCCCACACAAGCCGGTGCGCCCGCTCCCGGCCCGCACGTCCCGGCCGGTGCGCCCGCTCCGGACCCACACGTCCCGGGCGGTACGCCCGCTCAGCGCTCGCACATCCCGGCCGGTGCGCCCGCTCCGGGCGCGAACGTCCCGCCCGGTGCGTCCGCTCCGGGCCCGCACATCCCGACGGGTACGCCCGCGCACGGCACACACCTGCCCGCGGGAGCACCCGTCCCGCACGGAGCGCAGGGCCACTCCGTGCAGCCGGCCTCACCGGTGGCCCCGTACGCGGGTGGCGGCCCCCAGGACGCCGCCCAACAGGGGCAGGGGGTCGCCACGCACGTCCCCTGGCAGAACTACGACCCCTGGGCCGCCGCCGGAGCCCTCCAGCAGAACGGGGCCGCCGTGGCGACCGTGGCGCAGCGGCGCAGGCGGGGCAGGAAGGTGCTGGTGTTCGCGGCCGTGGTGCTCGCCCTCGCCTCCGGGGGCGTCGGAGGCGCCGTAGGGGCGTATCTGGAGCGCAACGGCGGCATGGGTGGCGTCGAGCTGCCGCAGGCGTCCAAGGAGGCGCCGGGGCGGGCCCCTGACAGCGTGGCGGGGATCGCCGCGCACGCCCTGCCCAGCGTCGTCACCCTGCATGTGCGCGGTTCCGACGAGGAGGGCACCGGAACCGGCTTCGTACTGGACGGCCAGGGCCACATCCTCACCAACAACCACGTGATCGAACCGGCGGGCAGCAGCGGCGAGATATCCGTGACGTTCAGCGGGGGCGAGAGCGCCGAGGCCGAGGTCGTCGGACACGACAGCGGCTACGACCTCGCGGTCGTCAAGGTCTCCGGCGTCAGCGGACTCGACCCCATGCCCCTGGGCAACTCCGACAACGTCCAGGTCGGCGACCCCGTCGTCGCCATCGGAGCGCCCTTCGACCTCGCCAACACCGTCACCTCCGGCATCATCAGCGCCAAGGAACGGCCCATCACCGCGGGCGGCGAGAAGGGCGACGGGAGCGACGTCTCGTACGTGGACGCCCTGCAGACCGACGCGCCGATCAACCCCGGCAACTCCGGAGGGCCCCTCCTCGACTCCAAGGCCCGCGTCATCGGCATCAACAGCGCCATCCGCTCCGCCGACAGCGGCTCCGACCTGGAGGGTGGCCAGGCCGGCTCGATCGGACTGGGCTTCGCCATCCCCATCAACCAGGGCAAGCGTGTCGCCGAGGAGCTGATCAACACCGGCAAGGCCACGCATCCGGTGATCGGAGTCACGCTCGACATGAACTACACGGGCGACGGTGCCCGGGTCGGCACGAAGGGCAACGGCGGTGGCCCGCCGGTCACCGCGGGCGGTCCCGGAGCGAAGGCCGGCATCGAGCCGGGCGACGTGATCACCGAGGTCGACGGCCAGAGTGTGCACTCCGGCGAGGAGCTGATCGTGAAGACACGGGCCCACCGGCCGGGCGACCGGCTCCAGCTGACCCTGCGGCGCGACGGCGCCGAGAAGAAGGTCACCCTGGTGCTCGGTTCCGCCGACGGGGACTGACACGAACGTCACAGCCGGAGGCAATCTCCCAGCTCCGAAGGGCAAACATCACGGAAAACCCGCTGTGTACATGAACTCGGAAGCCCCGGGACAGTTCCGGACGGACGGGGTCGACAGGTACCGTGGACCCGGCCCGGACCACGGAAGACCTGCCGAGGGCCGAGGACCGAGGACATCGCAAGGAGCATCAGGTGTTCAATGACATAGGACCGCTGGAGCTGGTGACGCTCGTCGTCCTCGCCGTGCTCGTCTTCGGTCCGGACAAGCTCCCGAAGATGATCCAGGACGTCACTCGGACGATCCGCAAGATCCGTGACTTCTCCGAGAGCGCCAAGGCGGACATCCGCGACGAACTCGGCCCGGAGTTCAAGGACTTCGAGTTCGAGGACCTCAACCCCAAGACGTTCATCCGCAAGCAGCTGGACAATGACGAGCTGGGGCTCAAGGAGATCCGCAACGGCTTCGACCTGAAGAAGGAGATGGCCGAGGTCACGGACGCCGTCCACGGCCGCGACTCCGACCACTCCTCGTCGTCCTCCGGTGGCGCGAGCGGTGGCTCCGTCGACATGACCAAGAAGCGCGAGAAGCTCGACCCGGACGAGCGCCCGCCCTACGACGCGGACGCCACCTGAGCCGTCACGGCGCCCTTCGACGGGCCGTACGCCCATGACGGGCCGTACGGCTCTTCGGTGGATCCCTGGCCCCGCGGCCCCGTGACCGGGCCGTACGGCCCCCGTGACCGGGCCCCTGAGGCCCGGTACCCGCGCTCGGCGCCCGGCTGCCCTTGCGTGGGCGTGCCCCGCGCGCCTGAATCAGGCGCGTAAGCGGCCCACGCGCCGGGCGGTTTCTCTGCTGCTCCGATCGGGGTGGCTATGCTGCCGAGTTGTTGTGCGGACCGACAAGGACGCCCGAGGGGGGCGGGCCGCCCGGTCCGACGAGAGCGAGGAGGCGTCCGGCAGATGGAGACGACAAGTCGGGTAGGCGCGCAGGCGCCGGCCGCGGAGGGCGGACAACAGGTCCCCTCCGCCCGGCGTACGGTCGACGGCTACCTGCTGGCGCCCTTCCCGTGGTACGGCCTCGACGAGGCGTTCACGGGCCCGCGCTGGCTGATGCAGGTCGGTACGTCGGCGGACGGTGCCGTCGAGCACGGTTCCATCGGGCACGGCGACGAGCCCACGGTGCGCAGTGAGTCGACGGAGGACAAGGAGCGGTTCGCCGTCGTCGTCACCGTCGCGGCCAGCCCCGACCGTCGCAGCGCGGACGGCACGGGGCTGCTGGAGGCCACCTCGGTGTCCTCCGCGGCCTGGCTGGCCGGTGTGGGGCTGCTGTCCTTCACCTGGCCCGGTCAGATGGACCACAGCCTGCGCGACAACTGGCTGGACCAGCAGACCGAGACCGCGTGGGTCCTGGCCGACGACCTGAACGGGTCCGACTGGTCCACGCTGTCCCTTCCCGTGGACGGCGTGCCGACGTCCTTCCACTACCGCGAGTCCGAGTTCGGCTGGGTGCTCGCGGGATCCACCCGGGAAGGCGTCCACGTGGGCGCGTACGGGCGGGGGATGAGTGCGTATGGGCTGGGGTTCGCGATGATCAAGGACATCGGCGCGTACGCCTAGCCGGCGGTTCTACGGGGAAGGGGGCGCCGTCCTGGTGGGCGGCGCCCCCTTCTTCGTGCTCTTGGGGTGCTCTCGGTGCGGGTGTCGTCCGCGGGGCGGTGGGGGTTGGGCGCGCAGTTCCTCGCGCCCCTGGCGGGGCCGTTTCCGTGGGTGTTGTCCGCGGGTGGGTGGGGGTTGGGCGCGCAGTTCCTCGCGCCCCTTGTGGGGCGCGAGGTCTGGGTCAGAACTTGTTTCGGGGGGTGATGCCCAGAGACATGCCCGACAGGCCGCGCTGGCGGCCGCCGAGCTTGCCGGCGATGGAGCGGAGGGCGGAGCCCGCCGGCGAGTCGGGGTCGGAGAGGACCACCGGCTTGCCCTCGTCGCCGCCCTCGCGCAGGCGGACGTCGATCGGGATGGAGCCGAGGACCGGGACCGTGGCGCCGGTCGTGCGGGTCAGGCCGTCGGCGACCGTCTGGCCGCCGCCCGTGCCGAACACGTCGACCATCTCGCCGCAGTGCGGGCAGGGCAGTCCGGACATGTTCTCGACGACGCCGACGATCTTCTGGTGGGTCTGGACGGCGATCGAGCCCGCGCGCTCGGCCACCTCGGCGGCGGCCTGCTGCGGGGTGGTGACGACCAGGATCTCCGCGTTCGGGACCAGCTGGGCGACGGAGATCGCGATGTCGCCCGTGCCCGGCGGGAGGTCCAGGAGCAGGACGTCCAGGTCGCCCCAGAACACGTCCGCCAGGAACTGCTGGAGGGCGCGGTGGAGCATCGGACCGCGCCAGACCACCGGCGCGTTGCCCGGGGTGAACATGCCGATCGAGATGACCTTCACACCGTTCGCCGACGGCGGCATGATCATGTTCTCGACCTGGGTGGGACGGCCGTCCGCGCCGAGCATGCGGGGCACCGAGTGGCCGTAGATGTCGGCGTCGACGACACCGACCTTGAGGCCGTCGGCCGCCATCGCCGCCGCCAGGTTCACGGTCACCGAGGACTTGCCGACGCCGCCCTTGCCGGAGGCGACCGCGTACACGCGGGTCAGCGAGCCCGGCTTGGCGAACGGCACCTCGCGCTCGGCCTGGCCGCCGCGCAGCGCGGACGCCAGCTCGCGGCGCTGCTCGTCGCTCATCACGTCCAGGGTCACCTCGACGCGCGTGACGCCCTCGACCGCCGAGACCGCGTCCGTCACGCTCTTCGTGATGGTCTCGCGCATCGGGCAACCGGAGACGGTCAGGTACACGGTGACCGCGACCGCGCCATCCGCGCCGATCTCCACCGATTTGACCATCCCCAGTTCGGTGATGGGTCGCTGGATCTCGGGGTCGTTCACCGTCGCCAGTGCTTCGCGCACCGCGTCTTCCGTAGCCATAGACAAGATGGTACGGCGACGGGCCCGGGACCCGGAAAGCCCCGTCACCGGTCGTCTACGTCACGTCCGCCGGACCGTTCTGCCGGGAATACGACCTGCCCGTCGCCGTGGTGCTCCTCCAGGTCCTTCATCAGGTCCTGGAGTTCCGAGCGGATCCAGTCGCGGGTGGCGACCTCGCCGAGGCCCACACGCAGCGAGGCGATCTCCCGTGTGAGGTATTCGGTGTCCGCGATGGACCGCTCGTTCTGCTTGCGGTCCTGTTCGAGATTGACCCGGTCGCGGTCGTCCTGCCGGTTCTGGGCGAGCAGGATCAGCGGGGCGGCGTAGGAGGCCTGGAGCGACAGCATGAGCGTCAGGAAGATGAACGGGTAGGTGTCGAAGCGCAGGTCGGTCGGTGCGAGGACGTTCCACGCCACCCACATGATGATGACGACGGTCATCCAGACGATGAACCGTCCGGTGCCGAGGAAGCGGGCGATGCGCTCCGAGAGGCGTCCGAAGGCCTCCGGGTCCCATTCGGGCAGCAGCCGGCGGCGCGGCGGCATCGGCTGGTCGAGCCGCGTGCGGGGCCGGGAGGTGGCGGTGGCCCCGGAGACGACCCGCTCGCGGTTCTCGCGCTCAGGCGCCATGAGGGGTCCCCTCGTCCGTGAGGTGGAACTCCGTCTCCCGCCAGTCGTCCGGCAGCATGTGGTCCAGCACGTCGTCCACGGTCACCGCGCCGAGGAGCGAGCCGCTCTCGTCGACGACGGGCGCCGCGACCATGTCGTACGTCGCGAAGAAACCGGCGACGACGGGCAGCGCGGCGTCCGGGTCCAGCGGCTGGAGGCCGTCGTCGACGAGCGAGCCGACGAGGGTGAACGGCGGGTCGCGCAGCAGTCGCTGGAAGTGGACGGTGCCCAGGTACTTGCCGGTGGGGGTCTCGTCCGGCGGGCGGCACACGTAGACCTGGGCGGCGAGCGCGGGGGAGAGGTCGGGGTTGCGGACCCGCGCGAGCGCGTCGGCGACGGTGGCGTCGGGCCGCAGCACGATGGGCTCGGTCGTCATGAGGCCGCCCGCGGTCCGCTCGGCGTACGCCATCAGGCGCCGCACGTCGGCCGCGTCGCCGGGCCGCATCAGCGTGAGCAGCCGTTCCACGTCCTCCGCGGGCAGCTCGGCGAGCAGGTCGGCGGCGTCGTCCGGGTCCATCGCCTCCAGCACGTCGGCCGCGCGCTCCTCCTTGAGCTTGCCGAGGATCTCGATCTGGTCGTCCTCGGGGAGCTCCTCCAGCACGTCGGCGAGCCGGTCGTCGTCCAGCGCGGCGGCGACCTCGCCGCGCCGCTTCGGGGACAGGTGGTGCAGCACGTTGGCGAGGTCGGCGGGGCGCAGCTGTTCGAAGGTGGCGAGCAGGCTCTCGGCGCCCTGCCCGTGCTCCTCCAGGGAGAAGCCGGTGACGGCGGACCACTCGACGGTCATCGTCTCGCCCTTGCTGCGCCGGAAGGCGCCGACACGGCCCCTGCGCACGAAGACCCGGTCGATCTGCCATTCCCGCCGGGCGGGCAGTTGTTGGATCGACACGTCGAGCACGGTCACCTCCTCGCCGGTCTCCTCCAGGCGTACGCGCCGGTCGAGCAGTTCGCCGAAGATGAGCCGTTCGGTGGGCCGCTGCTCGAAGCGCCGTACGTTGAGGACGCCGGTGGTGATGACCTGGCCGGACTCGATACCGGTCACCCGGGTCATGGGCAGGAAGATGCGGCGGCGGGTGGACAGCTCGACGACGAGGCCCAGCAGCCTGGGCGGGCGCCGCCCGACGCGCAGCATGGCGACGAGCTCCCGCACCCGGCCCACCTGGTCGCCGTTCGGGTCGAAGACGGCGACGCCGGCGAGGTGCGAGACGAAGATCCGCGGGGCGCCTGCGGCCATGCCCGCGCCTCCTTGTCTGCGTACGGGGGTGTACGCGATCTCCGGCCGGCTCCTTCGCGCGGCGGTCCCGGGGCGGCCGCGCGGGCGGTCTGCGCGCACGTGCCCGGTCTCCGTGCGCCCGCGTACGCCTGTTCCGTCCCGTTCTGTCCCCGCTGGTGGGCTTCAGGCTAGCCCGTCCCGGTCGGATACGCCCTGGTGAGCGGTCCGGACGGACTGCCTCCGCCCGTGGCGTACGGCACCGGTACGCTGCCGTACGCCGCGAAGGACCCCGCACGAGAGGCACCCCACCTGTGACTGCAATTCCCCAGGGCCGCACCCGCAGGGCCGCACTGGTGAGCGCCGCGTGCGCACTGGCCGTGTCGGGCGTGGGGCTGACGGGGTGCGGCGGCGGCGAGGACCCGGACGCGGGCACGAACGGGGTCGGCAAGCTGCCCGCCGCCACCATTGAGGCGAAGACGCGGAAGGCGGCCGAGGCGGCCGAGACCGTGCGGCTGTCCGGAAGCGTGGTGTCGGGCGGGACGACGTACACGCTCGACATGCGCCTCAAGTCCGACGGCGGCACCGGCTCGGTGACCGCGAAGGGCGCGACGTTCCGGCTGCTGCGGGTGGGCGACCACCTGTTCCTGAAGGCCGACGCCGAGTTCTGGACCCAGCAGGACGCCAAGGGCGGCAAGTCCTCGGCGGACAGCACGGCCGCCAAGAAGCTGGAGGGCATGTACGTCAAGGTGCCGACCGGCGACCCCGCCTACAAGCGCTTCAGCGGCTTCACCGACAAGAACGTCCTCCTCGAAGGCCTGCTCACCCTGCACGGCAAGCTCGCCACGGACGGACACCACGAGCAGGCGGGCATCCGCACCATCCGCATCACCGGCGACAAGGGTTCCGGCGGCACGCTCGACGTCTCCCTGAAGGGCACCCCGTACCCGGTCCGCCTGGTCCGTGCGGGCAACGCCGGCACCCTCCGGCTGACCGACTGGGGCAAGGACTTCGCGCTCGAGGAGCCGACGAAGAAGGAGACGGTGGACTACGGGCAGCAGCTGCCCACGTCCTAGCCAGGCCCTGCCCGACCGTTCCCGCCTGCCCGGCGACGCCGGGAATGGTCGGGCAGGCCCTGGCCGGGACCCGGCGCCTCAGCGGCGCTTGCGCTTCTTGAGCAGGAGCCGTGGCAGGGCCGACGGAATGGGTCGGCGCGTGGTCGCCGGGGTCGGCAGCGGCACCGCCGACAGGGACCCGTCGGGAAGCTCCCGGGTGACGCCCGACGGCTCCAGGCGCAGCACCCGGCACTCGCGGGCCCAGCGGTCCGGCATCGCCTCGCCGTCGGGGGCGTTCAGGCGCTTGCCCTTGAGCTCGCCGACGGCCGCCTCCCACTCGGGCGAGGAAGGCGTCAGCTCCACGACCTTCGCGGCCCAGGAGACGAGCCGCCCGCCCTTGTCCTTGCTGCGCACGGTGACGACCGCGTCGCCCCCGTCGACCAGGCCCGGCAGTGGCTGCTCGCCCGGCCCGTCGCCGACGAGACAGGCCGCGCCGTCGTGCCACACGTGCCACAGGGCGCGGGAGGGCCCGTCCTGGCTCCCTGCGTGAGCCGGCCCGTCGGCGGCGCGCACCCAGATCAGCCCGGACTTCTTGGTGGCCTCCTCGACGAGGGCCCGGTCGAGCAGCTGTTCCGTCATGAGGGCAAGCCTAGCCAGCGCGCGGACCTGCCCGGCCGCCCCGGCCTCACAGCCAGCCGTTGCGCTTCAGGATGCGGTGGATCGAGAGACACAGGCCGACCGTGATGCCCATGACCACCGGGTAGCCGTAGCGCCAGTGCAGCTCCGGCATGTGCTGGAAGTTCATGCCGTACACGCCGCAGACCATCGTGGGTACGGCGATGATGGCCGCCCACGAAGTGATCTTGCGCATGTCCTCGTTCTGCGCGACGGAGGCCTGCGCGAGGTTGGCCTGCAGGATCGAGTTGAGCAGTTCGTCGAAGCCGAGGACCTGCTCCTGCACGCGGGCGAGGTGGTCGGCGACGTCGCGGAAGTACTTCTGGATGTCCGGGTCGATCAGCCGCATCGGCCGCTCGCTCAGCAGCTGCATGGGACGCAGCAGCGGGGACACCGCCCGCTTGAATTCCAGCACCTCGCGCTTGAGCTGGTAGATCTGCCCGGCGTCGGTGCCGCGCGGAGTGCCCTTGCGGCCCGGCGAGAACACCTGGGTCTCGACCTCGTCGATGTCGTCCTGCACGGCGTCCGCGACGGCGATGTACCCGTCGACGACGTGGTCGGCGATCGCGTGCAGCACCGCGGAGGGGCCCTTGGCGAGCAGCTCCGGGTCGTCCTGGAGCCGGTGCCGCAGGGCCCGCAGCGAGCCCTGGCCGCCGTGCCGGACGGTGATGAAGAAGTCCCGTCCGGTGAAGCACATGACCTCGCCGGTCTCCACGACCTCGCTGGTGGCGGTCAGTCGGTCGTGCTCGACGTAGTGGATGGTCTTGAAGACGGTGAACAGGGAGTCGTCGTAGCGCTCCAGCTTGGGCCGCTGGTGGGCCTGGACGGCGTCCTCGACGGCCAGCGGGTGCAGCCCGAACTCCCGGGCGATGCCGGAGAATTCGGCCTCCGTCGGCTCGTGCAGGCCGATCCACACGAAGCCGCCGTCGCGGTGCACCTGGCGCATCGCCTCGTGCGGGGTGAGCGGCTCGCGCGTCTCGACGCGGGCACCGTCGCGGTAGACGGCGCAGTCGACCACCGCGGACGGGGTGGCGGGGTCGCGGGTGGTGTCGTACGTCCCGCCGTCCTTGCGCAGCGAGGGACGGGGGCGGACCGCGGCACGCAGGTCACGGATCATCGACATGGCAGGCTCCTTTTCACCGGAGGCCGTCGACGACGGTTGGAACTGCCCGGAATGGGGACGTCCAGACTGCGGATGTTTGGCACGTCCACAAAGCGGGGAGCACCGCACCGTCGCGGTGGCAGCTTCGCTACTGATTCAGATCAGACGGATCGGGTGATGCAGATCAGACGGATCATGCGGAATCGAAGCGCTCTTCCGTGGTGCACCGGGCAACGCTGACAGGTATGCACACGCTCGCGGGAGGCAGCAGCCGGCAGGGCCGATGGGCAGGCGATCCAGCTACAGAACTCAGCGACCGGAAGAGCGGGTGGTACTGCACGGTCGACTTCGGTCCATTGCAGCCCCACCTCCTCCGGTCGGTCCCCCGTGAGGGACGATCCATCCCCCGCAGGGGAGTCTGGCTCCCCGGGGAGCCAGCGTCAGTGCGTCGCGTTCGGAGCTTGAGAGCGACGCTTCTGCGTGCTGCTCCGACCGGCGGCCAAGACTATCAGCGCACTGAAGCGTCAACGCGCCGCTTTGCCCGCTCCTGACGAGTTCTATGCTCACGGCATGGCTGATGTTCTTCCTCTGGTCGAGGCCCGGTTGCGCTCTGCGCTGGGCGAACCCGACGCGCGGGCCGGGGTCACCTTCCTCGGCACCGACCGTATCGAAGTGCTGCGCTTCACAGAGGGCGACGTCGTCCGCTACGCGACGCTCGGCATGTCCGCCCAGCCGATGGCGGACCCGACGGCGGTCGTCGCCGACCCGGTGAAGGGCCCGCGGGCGGAACTGGTCCTCTCGGTGCGCGCGGGCGGCGCCGACACCGACAAGGTGCTCCGCCCGCTCGCCGTACTCGCCGCTTCCCCGCAGGTCGAAGGCCTGATCGTGTCGCCGGGCGCCTCGCTCGACGTGGGTGAACCGCTGTGGCCGGGCGCGCCGTTCACCTCGGTCCTGGTCGCGGAGTCCGGCGGCCTGATCGAGGACCTGGAACTCGACGCGCCGGCCGATCCGGTGCGGTTCCTGCCGCTGCTGCCGATGACGCCCAACGAGGCCGCGTGGAAGCGCGTGCACGGAGCGGGAGCCCTCCAGGAGCGCTGGCTGAACGGTGGAACGGACCTGCGCGATCCGCTGCGCAAGTCCGTTCCGCTGGACTGAGACCGGCTCAGTTCCTGGCCGAAAAGCGTCAGTTGGCAAAAACCGTGACGCTGTCCTCGGTGGCGTGCCGGGGCTGGAGCTCCTCCGCCTCATGGGTGAGCGCCTTGCGCCGTACGAGGACCACGACGGCGCCCGCCGCGGCCGTCACCGCGGCGACCACGAACGGGATGTGGATGTCGGTCCACTCCTCGATCTTCGGCGCGAAGTACGGGGCGGCGGCTGCCGCGAACCACCGCACGAAGTTGTACCCGGCGCTCGCCACCGGGCGCGGAGCGTCCGACACGCCGAGGGCCAGCTCCGTGTAGACCGTGTTGTTCACGCCGATGAAGGCGCCGGACAGGATCGTGCAGACGATGGCGGTGGTGTGGTCGCCGTAGCCGAGGACGAGTACGTCGACGGCGAGCAGCACCAGTGAGCCGCCCAGCACCTTCAGCGAGCCGAACCGCGCCTGCATGCGCGGTGCCACGATCACCGAGAAGACGGCGAGCAGCACACCCCAGCAGAAGAACACCGCGCCGGACTTGTAGGGGGTCATGTTCAGCACGAACGGCGTGAAGGCCAGCACGGTGAAGAACGTGTAGTTGTAGAAGAACGCGGAGACGGCCGCCGAGGCGAGACCGCCGTGGCCGAGCGCTTTGATGGGGTCGAGCGGCGAGGTCTTCCGTGCGGGCCTGGGCTGTTCCTTCAGGAACGCGGCGATGCACAGGAAGCCGACCGCCATCAGGAACGCGGTGCCGAAGAACGGGTAGCGCCAGCTGGCGTCGCCGAGCAGCGCGCCGAGCAGCGGGCCGCAGGCCATGCCGAGGCCGAGCGCAGACTCGTACAGGAGGATGGCCGCGGCGCTTCCGCCCGCCGCCGCGCCGACGATGACGGCGAGGGCCGTCGAGACGAACAGGGCGTTGCCCAGGCCCCAGCCGGCCCGGAACCCGACGAGTTCGCCGACCGATCCCGAGGTGCCCGCCAGGCCCGCGAAGACGACGACGAGGGCCAGGCCCAGCAGCAGGGTCCTGCGTCCGCCGATGCGGCTGGAGACGAATCCGGTCAACAGCATCGCGAAGGCGGTGATGAGGAAGTACGAGGTGAACAGCAGGGACACCTGACTGGGCGTGGCGTCCAGGCCCTTGGCGATGGACGGCAGGATCGGGTCGACGAGGCCGATGCCCATGAACGCTACGACAGAGGCGCCGGCGGTGGCCCAGACGGCCCTCGGCTGGCGCAGGAGGCTGGTGGCGCCCGTGTCCAGTGTGTCCCCTTCGGCGGGGCCTCCCGTGCTGCTGATCATGCCCGCTCCTTCACTGCGTGCGACGAGATGGTTGTCGTATACACATAATAAGTTAGCTGGGCTAATTAATGCAAGCTACACCTAGTTCCTTGGTGTGACAGGCACACGCCGGACGGGTGATCGTCCTTGACGTGGCGAACGTCGGGGAGGACCGTTGGGCCCTATGAGGGGCGAACCCAGTTGCCCGAAGTGTGGTGGCCGGGTCAGGGCTCCCGGCCTCTTTGCCGACACCTGGCAGTGCGACGTGCACGGGACGGTGCACCCGCTGCAGCCCGTGATCCCGCCCAGCGTCGAGGCCCTGGACGTGGTCGTGCACCGCGCCCGGGTACCGGTGTGGATGCCGTGGCCGCTACCGGTCGGCTGGCTGTTCACCGGCGCGGCCTTCGCCGGTGACGACCGCAGCGGTGGACGTGCGACCGTCGTCGCCTGCTCCGGACCCGGACCGCTCGGTGGCGTGGGAGAGCTGCTGCTGGTCGCCGAGGAGCTCGGCGTGGGCCTCGGCGCTCGGTACGCCGGTGTCGACGGGCCCGACCCCGGCCCCTACATGAGTGTCGAGAAACCGCCCCAGGCCAAGGTCCTCGCGGCCGGCCGGCCCACTCCGCTGTGGCACGTCTCCGGCACCCCCGACGACCGCGCCGTCTTCGCGGGCGAGGCGCTCGGGCTGTGGCTGTGGGCCGTCGTCTGGCCCGAGCAGACCGGGCTGCTGATGTACGACGAGATGGTGCTCACCGATCTCCGGGACGCGGGTGCGGAGGTGGACCTGCTGCCGTGCGGGGCGCTGTCGCCGCGCATTCTGGAGCCGTGAGGCGGCGGGCGGAACGGCGGTGCGGGCCCATCGCCCGACGGCCGGCTGCCCGGGTGTCTTCTCCGTACGTCGCAGCGGGAGCGTGAGGGCGGGCGGTCTGCAGGCCGCGCGCAGGGAGCGCCGGGCGCGGGTCGCTGCGGGCCGACCGTGTGAATCCAGGGGCGGTCGTCGCGGCCAGTCCCTACCACCGGAGTGCCGGTCGCGCAGGGCGTGTGCGCGCATCGTGGTCTCCGGCGCTGCTCCATTGGAGTGAAGGGCTGGAACGCTCGGCGGTCGAGTGGCGTGGTCGCGGGCGGGATGCGTCGGAAGCCCGCACGGACGCCCCGGCAGGTGCGGCTCACGGAAAACGCGTAGGGGGCGTACCTGGGGAGAGGGTGTGACAGAGGGGCCTCGGATGCCCGTTATCCTTGAGTGTCCCCGCCCGTCCCGTCACCGCCTGGAGCCCGCGTAGTGCGTATCGACCTGCACGCCCACTCCACGGCGTCCGACGGCACGGACACCCCGGCCGAGCTCGTGCGCAACGCCGCCGCGGCCGGACTGGACGTGGTCGCGCTGACCGACCACGACACCACCCGCGGATACGCCGAGGCGATCGCCGCGCTCCCCGAAGGGCTCACCCTCGTCACCGGCGCCGAGCTCTCCTGCCGCATCGACGGGATCAGCATGCACATGCTGGCGTACCTCTTCGATCCCGAGGAGCCGGCGCTGCTCGCCGAGCGCGAGCTCGTCCGTGACGACCGCGTACCGCGCGCCCAGGGCATGATCGCCAAGCTCCGGGACCTCGGTGTGCCGATCACCTGGGAGCAGGTCGCCCGGATCGCCGGAGAGGGATCCGTGGGCCGTCCGCACGTCGCGTCCGCGCTGGTCGAGCTGGGGGTCGTGGACAGCGTCTCCGACGCGTTCACCGAGCAGTGGCTCGCCGACGGCGGCCGCGCGTACGTCCCCAAGCACGAGACCGACCCCTTCGAGGCGCTGAGGCTGGTGAAGGGCGCCGGCGGTGTCGCCGTCTTCGCTCACCCGGCCGCCGCCAAGCGGGGCCGGACGGTGCCGGAGTCCGCGATCGCCGAGCTCGCCGCGGCGGGCCTGGACGGCATCGAGGTCGACCACATGGACCACGAGCCCGAGACGCGAGCGCGGCTGCGCGGTCTGGCGGCCGAGCTGGGGCTGCTGGCCACGGGCTCGTCCGACTACCACGGCAGCCGCAAGACCTGCGTGCTCGGCGAATTCACCACCGATCCCGAGGTGTACGGGGAGATCACCCGCCGGGCCACCGGCGCGTTCCCCGTGCCCGGTACCGGTGGACCCCTGACCGCCCAGGGCTGACCGCGGCCGTCTCCGCCGGCGCCGTCCGGCGCCCGGTTCCACCGGGGCCGTAGCCGGTCGTCCGGCCGGGGCCGCAACCGGCCGTCCGGCCGGATCCCGCGGCACTCCGTGGCCCGTCGCGTCCCGCGGCGGTCCGTCCGTGTGCCCCGTACCCGCAGGCCCGCCGGGCCGAGCGGTTCGGTCCGTCGCGTCCGGCCGGTGCCTCCCGCCCTCCTGTCCTCACCTGTCCTGTTCCACCGCGGTCACATGCCGCGCGGAACGCCCGCCCCAGCGGCACACCCGCTCTCACCACGTTCGCAAGGCCATTCACCGTGTTCGACGTCGCCGTCTTCGTCTCCCTGTTCCTCACCCTCTTCGTCATCATGGATCCCCCCGGGATCACTCCGATCTTCCTCGCGCTCACCGCGGGGCGCCCCGCCAAGGTGCAGCGGCGGATGGCCTTCCAGGCCGTCTGCGTGGCCGGGGGCGTGATCGCGGTCTTCGGACTGCTCGGGCACCAGATCCTCGACTACCTGCACGTCTCCGTGCCCGCCCTGATGATCGCGGGCGGACTGCTGCTCCTGCTGATCGCCCTCGACCTGCTCACCGGCAAGACCGACGAGCCCAAGCAGACCAAGGACGTGAACGTCGCCCTCGTACCGCTGGGCATGCCGCTGCTGGCCGGTCCGGGCGCGATCGTGTCGGTGATCCTGGCCGTGCAGAAGGCCGACACGGTCGCCACGCAGGTGTCGGTGTGGACCGCGATCCTCGCGATCCACGTCGTGCTGTGGGTCGTGATGCGGTACTCCCTGGTGATCATCCGGGTCATCAAGGACGGCGGTGTCGTGCTGGTGACCCGCCTCGCGGGCATGATGCTCTCCGCGATCGCCGTGCAGCAGATCATCAACGGCGTCACCCAGGTGATCCGGGCGAGCTGAGGCGCGGCGCCCGGGCGCACACGCACGCGAAGCCCCGCACGGCCGATGCCGTGCGGGGCTCCGAAGTCGGTGAACCGATGACGTCCGCGTGACGAAGCGCGTCCTCGTCCTACGAGGCGGACGATTCGGCCGGGCGGATCCACAGTCGCTGCCCGATGGCCGCGGCCTGCTGAACGATCCGGTTGACGGAGGCGGCGTCCACGACGGTGCTGTCCACGGGGGTGCCGTCGACATCGTCGAGTCGCATGATTTCGAAGCGCATGGGCTTCTCCCTTCGTCTGGTCATCCTCCTGAGGAGAACTACTCGTGTGAGGCATGCAAGGCGACGGTGCGCCCGCATCCGTACGTATTCAACGGGGTGCGTGTTACAAACATTCCCTACGCTAAGGAAAATTTTCGAGAACCTAATTACCGGCTGGTAAGCGATATGGCGGAGACTGTTCGAGGACTGAACGGGACCAGTTGTGTTCGCAGCGTGACCGCCGGGACAATAGTGGCGATGAACGACGACCTCCTGGCGCTCGGCGCCCGCATCGACCGCACGAACGAGCTCCTGCAGCGCATGCTCGCCGAGGTGGCGAAGACGCCGTCCACACACGCGATCTTCGTCGACGCGGGATACCTGTACGCGGCGGCGGGACGGCTCGCCGTCGGCACGGAGGACCGGCGTTCCTTCGACCTGGACACCGAGGGCCTCATCGAGGCCCTCATCGACCGGGCCCGCACCATCTTCGCCGACAGCAGGCTGCTCCGCGTCTACTGGTACGACGGGGCGCGCCGCCGCATCCACACCAGCGAGCAGCAGTCGATCGCCGAACTGCCCGACGTCAAGGTCCGGCTGGGCAACCTGAACGCCAACAACCAGCAGAAGGGCGTCGATTCACTCATCAGGTCCGACCTGGAGTCCCTCGCCCGGCACCGCGCCATCAGCGACGCCGCGCTGCTCGGCGGCGACGAGGACCTGGTGTCGGCGGTCGAGGCGGCCCAGGGGTACGGGGCGCGCGTCCACCTCTGGGGGATCGAGGCCCCGGAGGGACGCAACCAGGCGGAGCCCTTGCTGTGGGAGGTCGACAGCCAGCGCACCTTCGACCTCGACTTCTTCAAGCCGTACGTGTCGCGGCGGACCGCCCTCACGTACGACGCGGCGGCGGCGAGCCGGCCCAGCCGCGAGGACGTGCGGTTCGTAGGCGCCCAGATCGCGGCGAAGTGGCTGGCCGCACGGGGCCGGGAGTCACTCGTGGAGCTCCTGCCCGGACATCCGTACCTTCCCGGCCTGGTCGACCAGGACCTGCTGGTCGAGGCCGAGGGGATGCTCCAGTACTCCCTGCGGGGGCAGTCCGATCTGCGCCGTGCCCTGCGCGACGGCTTCTGGGAGCACCTGCAGACGCAGTACTAGGCCTGCCGGGTGCCCCTCGGCTACTCGGCGCCCGGGTTGTCGTTCCAGAACCCGGCCAGGGCACGGGCCGTCAGGAGGGGCTGGTCCGTGTTGGGGGAGTGCTCGGCTCCCGGTATGACCGTGCGGCGGGCGGCGAGCCGGACGGCCATCTCGTCCAGCAGGGTCACCGGCCAGGTGTCGTCGTGCGCACCGGAGAGCACGTGCTTCGGCAGCGGGAGGGCGGCCAGTTCGGCGACACGGTCGGGCTCGGTGCACAGCTGGCGTCCCGTCGCGACGAGTTGAGCGGGGCTGTTGGCGAGCCAGCGCCTGCGCAACGCGGCGATGTCGTCGAGCCCCGAGTCGACACCGCCGGTGTCCGTCTCCTCCGGCGGCTCCATCGCCTGGATCGCCTCCCACACCTGGGCCATGCCCATCACGGCCAGCGCGTCCCGCAGCAGCTTGACGCGCGCCTGCTGGGAGGAGGAGATCTGGGCGGGGCCGGAGGCGATGAGCGTCAGTGAGACGAACGGGGACGGGTCCAGCAGCACCGCGGCGCGCGAGATCTGGCCGCCGAGGGAGTGCCCGACGAGATGCAGCGGAGTGCCGAGCGCGGCCGCCTGGGCGAGCACGTCCCGCGCCAACTCCTCCTGCGCGTACGGCGTTTCGTCGTCCTTGGGGCCCTCGGTCTCGTACTGGCCGCGCCCGTCGACGGCCACCGTCCGGTATCCGTCCGCGGCCAACGGCTCGTGCAGCGCGATGAAGTCCTCCTTGCTCCCGGTGAACCCGGGCAGCAGCAGGGCGGTTCCCTTGGGGCGTCCCTGGGGTGCCGCGTCGAGCACGGCGAACTCGCCGCGCTCGGTGGACAGGCGGTAGGCGCGGACTCCGGCGGGCGGGACGAACGTTGGGGGCCGACTCATGAGCCGAGGCTATCGGCACCCGCAAGAGGCCGCGCGCGCCCGCCGCCGAACGCGACGACGGTCACACGGCCTGCGAGGAGCGGGGCCGGGGGCGGCGCCCCGGGAAGGGGACCCCGCTGTGGGGACCCCGCTGTTCGGGCGAATCCGGGAGCGTGGGGAAAGGCCCCGTCGGGCCGGGGACCGGGGGAGCGCAAGACGAACGGCCCGGCCCCACCTCGGGTGGGACCGGGCCGTTCAGGTCGGCGACTCAGCTCTCCGCGGGCTCCGCGGCAGCGGTCGTGGCCTTGCGCGTCCGGCGGCGGACGGGCTTGGCGTCGGTGTCGTCGGCGGCGGTCTGGGCCGGGATCTCGGCGTCGACGGCCTTGCGGGTGCGTCGGCGGACGGGCTTGGCCTCGGCGGCTTCGGCGGTGTCCACGGCGGCCTCGGCGGCAGCGGTGGTCGTGGCCTTGGCCCGGGTGCGCCGCGGCTTGGCCTCGGCGACCTC
>NZ_MLCE01000026.1 GCF_002300165.1 Streptomyces sp. Tue6028
CCTCGGCAACGGCCTCGGCCGTGTCGACGGCAGCGGTCGCGGCCTTGCGCGTCCGGCGGCGGACGGGCTTGGCGGGAGCCTCGGTGACCTCCGCGGCGACGGTCTCGACGACGGCCTCGGCCGCCGGCGCCGTCTCCACGACCGCGGACTCCACGGCCGTGACGGACTCGGCGGCCTTGCGGGTCCGCCGACGACGGGGCTTGGCCTCCGCGACGACGCTCTCGGCGGTCGTCACGGCAGTCTGAGCGGCCTCGGTCACCGCGGGCTCCACGAAGGTCGCCGCGGGCGTGGCCGCCGCGACCGGCTCCGTGGCACCGCTACGCGTACGCCGACGACGGCGCGGAGTGCGGGGCTCGGAGACCTCGGCGTCCGCGGGAACGGACTCCGGCGTGGCCGCCGGAGCCGCGGGGGAGGCGGTCGCCTCGTCCAGCGGCGTGCCGTTGCGCGTGCGGCGACGGCGGCGCGGCGTGCGCGCCGGGCGCTCGCGCTCGGCGGACGACGGCGCGGAGGAGCGCCCGCCGCGACCGCGCGCCCCGCGGCCACCGGTCTCACCGAGGTCCTCGACCTCCTCGGCCGCGAGCCCGGCGCGGGTGCGCTCGGAGCGCGGCAGGACACCCTTGGTGCCGGCCGGGATGCTGAGTTCCTCGAAGAGGTGCGGGGACGTGGAGTACGTCTCCGGCGGGTCGTTGAAGGTGAGCTCCAGCGCCTTGTTGATCAGCTGCCAGCGCGGGATGTCGTCCCAGTCGACGAGCGTGATCGCCGTACCGGAGGCACCGGCGCGGCCCGTACGGCCGATGCGGTGCAGGTACGTCTTCTCGTCCTCGGGGGACTGGTAGTTGATGACGTGGGTGACGCCTTCGACGTCGATGCCGCGCGCGGCGACATCGGTGCAGACGAGGACGTCGACCTTGCCGTTGCGGAAGGCGCGCAGCGCCTGCTCGCGGGCGCCCTGGCCGAGGTCGCCGTGGACCGCGCCGGAGGCGAAGCCGCGCTGCTGGAGCTGGTCGGCGAGGTCCGCCGCCGTCCGCTTGGTGCGGCAGAAGATCATCGCCAGACCGCGGCCATCGGCCTGCAGTATGCGCGCGACCATCTCGGCCTTGTCCATGTTGTGCGCGCGGTAGACGTGCTGCGAGATGTTGGCGACCGTCACGCCCTCGTCGTCAGGCGCGGTGGCGCGGATGTGCGTGGGCTGCGACATGTACCGGCGGGCGAGGCCGATGACCGCGCCCGGCATGGTCGCCGAGAACAGCATCGTCTGGCGACGCGCCGGAAGCATGTTGATGATCTTCTCGACGTCGGGCAGGAAGCCCAGGTCGAGCATCTCGTCGGCCTCGTCGAGGACGAGCGCCTTGATGTGCTTGAGGTTGAGCTTCTTCTGGCCCGCGAGGTCCAGCAGACGCCCGGGGGTGCCGACGATGACGTCGACGCCCCTCTTGAGGGCCTCGACCTGGGGCTCGTAGGCACGGCCGCCGTAGATGGCGAGGACGCGTACGTTGCGGACCTTGCCGGCGGTGAGCAGGTCGTTGGTCACCTGGGTGCACAGCTCGCGCGTCGGGACGACGACGAGGGCCTGCGGTGCGTCGGTGAGCTGCTCGGGCTGGGCCCGGCCCGCCTCGACGTCCGCGGGGACGGTGACGCGCTCGAGGAGCGGCAGGCCGAAGCCCAGCGTCTTGCCGGTGCCGGTCTTGGCCTGGCCGATGACGTCGGTGCCGGAGAGGGCGACCGGGAGCGTCATCTCCTGGATGGGGAAGGGGTTGATGATGCCGACGGCCTCCAGGGCCTCGGCCGTCTCGGGAAGGATTCCGAGCTCTCGGAAAGTCGTAGTCAGGGTGCTGCCTCTTCTGTGTGCGCGGTGCGAGGCGAGCGCGGGGGTCGTGTCGGACCGTGCCGGGACGTCGGCCGCTTGTCAGGCGGGCCGAGTGGCATGGGACCACTGCCGACGCTCTAGCGCTCGTACCGCTGAGGGTGTCCCTCCGGATGTCGTACGCACAGTGCCGTACGGACGAGGAGGGCTGTCGGGTCGGAGCCGATCGGGCCACCGACCGGGCATCCTCATTCGTGCGGCCCGTCGAATACTCGCCGGGCGCATTACCACCATACCCTGGAATCGCGCACATGCGATGGCCGATTCGGTCACGTCGTCGGCGTCACACTGGTTGACCAGGGACTTCCGTCCTGCGGTGAGCGGGCTATTGTGCGCTTCATGACGACGCCTGACAACGCCGCTGAGAAGCCCGCCGAGGCCACCGACGCCGCCCCGGCGGCAACCGGAGTCGCCGCCCAGGACTGGGACACGGCCTCCGCCGACCCTCAGTACCGCGCCGCGGTCGTGGACCTGCTCGGAGCGCTCGCGTACGGCGAGCTCGCGGCGTTCGAGCGGCTCGCCGAGGACGCCAAGCTGGCGCCCACGCTGAGCGACAAGGCCGAGCTGGCGAAGATGGCCTCCGCCGAGTTCCACCACTTCGAGCAGCTGCGCGACCGGCTCGCGGCGATCGGTGCCGAGCCGACTCAGGCAATGGAGCCCTTCGTCGCCGCCCTCGACGGTTTCCACAAGCAGACGGCGCCCTCCGACTGGCTGGAAGGGCTCGTCAAGGCGTACGTCGGCGACTCGATCGCCAGCGACTTCTACCGTGAGGTCGCCGCGCGCCTCGACTCGGACACCCGCGGTCTCGTCCTCGCCGTCCTCGACGACACCGGCCACGCCGGGTTCGCCATCGAGAAGGTGCGCGCCGCGATCGACGCCGACCCGCGTGTGGGCGGCCGCCTCGCGCTGTGGGCCCGCCGGCTGATGGGCGAGGCGCTGTCCCAGTCGCAGCGTGTGGTCGCCGACCGGGACGCGCTGTCGACGATGCTCGTGGGCGGTGTCGCGGACGGCTTCGACCTCGCCGAGGTCGGCCGGATGTTCTCGCGGATCACCGAGGCACACACGAAGCGGATGGCGGCGCTGGGCCTGGCCGCCTAGGGCTCGTCGGACAAGCCATGGCCCGGGGCCGCCTGCGCGGCCCCGGTCAGCTGTGGTCGTGCGGTCGGTGGTGTGCCCGGTCCCGGGCATGACCCAGCGCGTCGCTCAGCGCCTTGCGCAGGGGGTCACGCCGTCGCCGAGCGGCGCCGAAATCTTTCCGCCGGACGGAGCAGCAGGGACAGCAGGGCCGCAGAGACGGCGGCCGCGCCGAGCAGGATGACCAGGAAGTGGCCGGCGCCCAGAGCGGTGTGCGTCAGGAAGGCACCGAACAGGGCTCCGGCCACTCCGGTCGAGAGCACCAGACTGCGGGCGGGCAGCCGGTGCGGCAGGCGGTACGCGGCCGCCCACGCCAGTGCGAAACCGAGCAACGCGGAGCCGAGCGTTTCCAACAGCATGGTGGGGGTCCCTCCCGCACGGCCGGGTGCAAATCGGTCGTAGGCGGTCTTACCCGTGACGTGCGGAATGCAATCCTCCCCAATGATCGATCCGTGCTCCGAGCGGGGCTGTCACGGACGTGCCCGCACCACCGCCCACACCCGTCGCGGGCAGGGCGGCCAGGGCGTCGACGGCGGAGCGGAGCAGGCGGAACGGGTCCGGCGGTACGAGCAAGGGCCCGGTGACGTCGTCACCGGGCCCTTCATGCTTCCGCTCGCCGAACTACAGCGCGCTGAATCCCACCTTGCGCTGGGTGGGCTCGCCGAGCTCCACGTACGCGAGGCGGTCGGCCGGAACCAGGACCTTGCGGCCGTGGTCGTCCACGAGGCTGAGCAGCTGCGACTTGCCGGCCAGCGCCTCGGACACCGCGCGCTCGACCTCTTCCGGGGTCTGACCGCTCTCCAGAACGATCTCGCGGGGCGCGTGCTGCACGCCGATCTTGACCTCCACGGCTTTGTCCCTCCGACGGTCAGTGATGTGCGCGTCCGTACGCGCCGTACGCAGCACACATTAGCCCGGTGAGGGGACGTACACGCTCCGCCCGAGAACGCCAGGAGCGAACAGGGGACGGGAACAAAATGCCGGTCAGTGATGATCCGTGCCGTGCAGGGGGAAGCCCGCGATGCCCCGCCAGGCCAGCGAGGTCAGCAGCTGGACCGCCTGGTCGCGCGGAACACTGCGGTCACTGTGCAGCCAGGAGCGGGCCACCACCTGGGCGAGTCCGCCGAGACCCGAGGCGAGGAGCATCGACTCGGCGCGCGAGAGACCGGTGTCCTCGGCGATGACCTCGCAGATCGCCTCCGCGCACTCGTGCGTGACCTTGTCCACGCGCTCGCGGACCGCGGGTTCGTTGGTCAGGTCCGACTCGAAGACCAGCCGGAAGGCGCCGCCGTCGTCCTCGACGTACGCGAAGTAGGCGTCCATCGTGGCGCGCACGCGCAGCTTGTTGTCCGTCGTCGACGCGAGCGCCGTCCGCACGGCCTGGAGCAGCGACTCGCAGTGCTGGTCCAGCAGAGCGAGGTAAAGGTCGAGCTTGCCCGGGAAGTGCTGGTAGAGGACCGGCTTGCTGACGCCCGCGCGTTCGGCGATGTCGTCCATCGCGGCCGAGTGGTACCCCTGCGCAACGAACACTTCCTGGGCGGCGCCGAGGAGCTGGTTGCGCCGTGCCCGGCGCGGCAGTCGAGTGCCCCGCGGGCGTGCCGCCTCTGTCTGCTCGATGGCTGTCACGCCGCCTCCCAAAATCGTCCACATGCGGTGTGCGCCGCGCGGCCATCGTACTTTTCGGTAACCGTGCTGTGCGCGGTGCGAGCGCAGAATTTCACGGACCGGACGCGACCGATAGCGCGCAGAGCGGCCCGAATCGGGTGAGATGCATTCCATCTCACCGCGACTTGCCTGGTCAGCGGCGTCCCGTCACCGGTAGTCGTCCTCGTTCAGCTGTACGACCCTGGCCTGTTCGGCGAGATCGGCCTCGTTGGCGTTGAGGGGGTCGCCCGGCGGTACGGCCACCTCTTCCACGGGGTCCAGCTCGGTGCGCTGCTCGGCGGTGTCGGCCTCCGGGGCTTCCTCGTCGAGGATCTCCCGGAACTGGTCGTCGAACGTCCCGGGGTCTGTCGGGTCGACTGTCATGATTCCTCTTCCCGAACGGTGCGCGTGCGTTGCCTCACGCGTACGAGTGCCCTCGACTGAAGCCTAGGAGACACGAGATCCGGACGCTATGCGATCCGCACGCCATCTGTGACGGCGAACACATGAACCACTGCGTGATCGTCTCGTAACATTGCCCGCATGTCTTCGACCGAGCTGCCGCCCGCGCTGGCCACCACCGTCACGCCCCGGGTCGGCGCCGTCAGGGTCGGAGACGGGGAGCGGCTGCGATCGGTCGGCCTTCCGGGCATCACCCTGACCGTGCGGTCGAGACCGGCGACACGCAAGGGACGGCCTCCCGCGCTGTACGTGCACGGCCTCGGCGGTTCCTCGCAGAACTGGTCGGCGCTGATGCCGCTCCTCGACGGGCTCGTGGACAGCGAGGCCCTCGACCTGCCCGGGTTCGGCGACTCCCCGCCGCCCGACGACGGGAACTACTCGGTCACGGCGCACGCACGCGCCGTGATCCGCTATCTGGACGCGGCCGAGCGCGGCCCCGTGCACCTCTTCGGCAACTCGCTCGGCGGCGCCGTCACGACGCGTGTCGCGGCCGTACGCCCCGACCTCGTCCGCACGCTCACCCTGGTCTCGCCCGCGCTGCCGGAGATCCGCGCGCAGCGCACCGCGTGGCCGACCGCGCTGCTGGCCCTGCCCGGAGTGGCGGGGCTCTTCACCAGGCTCACCAAGGACTGGAGCGCCGAGCAGCGCGTCAGGGGGGTGATGGCCCTCTGTTACGGCGACCCCGGCATCGTGACGCCGGAGGGGTTCCGGCACGCCGTGGAGGAGATGGAGCGCCGACTCGCGCTCCCTTATTTCTGGGACGCCATGGCCCGCTCGTCACGCGGGCTGGTGAACGCGTACACGCTCGGCGGCCAGCACGGACTGTGGCGTCAGGCCGAGCGGGTGCTCGCGCCGACCCTCCTCGTCTACGGGGGCCGGGACCAGCTCGTCGGCTACCGCATGGCCCAGCGCGCGGCCCGAGCCTTCCGCGACTCCCGGCTGCTGTCCCTGCCGGAGGCGGGGCACGTGGCGATGATGGAGTACCCGGAGACGGTGGCCACCGCGTTCCGTGAACTGCTCGCCGACGCGGGCGAGCAGACCTCCCCGTCCGGCACCGGCGCGGGAAGCTGAGGCGGGGCGTGGGACGTCACAGTCGCCGGGGGCGGAACGGCAGGACCGACACCTCCGAGATACCCGAGATACCCGCGGTTCCCGAGCAGGAGGCGGGTCGCGCACGGGGTGCCGCCCCGGGGGCCGCACCGGCCGCGGGCCAGACCCCGGGCTCCGGTTTCCCGTCCGCCCGGCGGGGGTCGATTCCGCCGCAGGGGGCACCGGGCCCACGGGCCGCGACGGACGGGACGCCTGCGCAGGGTGTGCCGCGGTTCTCGGACGGGACGCCTGCGCACGGTGTGCCGCGTTTTCCGGACGGGACGCCCGCGCGCGGTGTCCCGCGGTTCTCGGACGGGACGCCTGCGCACGGTGTGCCGCGTTTTCCGGACGGGACGCCCGCGCACGGTGTCCCGCGGTTCTCCGACGGGACCCCCGCCCACGGTGTCCCCCGGGTGCGCGGTGGCCATCCCGAGCAGCGTGAAGCCGGCGGAGGCTGGGGCGAGTTCGGGAGCGCCGGGACGTCCGGTGCCCCGGGCGGGGCACCGCAGGGTGCGCCCCACGGCGCGCCGCCCGGTTCCACGGGTCCCCGGATCCCCCGTCAGCGCCAGGAACCGGGCTCCACGCCCCGCCAGGCGTACATCGACGCGTTCGACGCCGACGAGGACGAGGACCGCGACGTCTTCGCACCGCGCGCCGGCACCTTCGCGACCCGTGGCGAGGAAGCCCACCGCGCCGACCCGTACGGCTCCGTCACCGACTGGGACGCACCGGACGCGGAGACCGGCGAGAGCCCGCTGCCGGACACCCAGGAGAAGGCGCAGGGCAAGGGCGGCAAGGGGCGCGCGTTCACCGGGATCGCGGCGGCAGCCGTCACCACCGTGCTGGCCGTCGTGGTGGCCGGACAGGTCGTCTCCGGGCGGCAGGACGCCAGTGCGCACGCCCGGTCCACCGGTGGCGACCGCCAGACGCACGACTCCGCCTCGCGCGGCGACGACCGGCCGACCCCGGCCGGGGTGCCGAGCGCGGTGACGCTGACCTACGACCAGAAGATGGCCAGGACGTACGCGCTCGGCGCGACGCTCAAGGGCTCGGGGAAGTTCGACACCGTCCCCGGCTTCGACAAGGCGCCGGGCAAGGGACGCAAGTACACCTATCGCGTCGACGTCGAGCGGGGCCTCGGCCTCGACGCCGCGCTCTTCGCGCAGGCCGTGCAGAAGACCCTGAACGACAAACGGAGTTGGGCCCACGGAGGTGCCCGTACCTTCGAGCGGATCTCCTCCGGCAAGCCCGACTTCGTCATCACGCTCGCGAGCCCGGGCACCACCGCCACGTGGTGCGCGAAGTCCGGGCTCGACACGACCGAGGACAACGTGTCGTGCGACTCGGCCTCGACCGAGCGGGTCATGATCAACGCCTATCGCTGGGCGCAGGGCTCCGAGACCTATGGTGATCGAATTCACTCCTACCGGCAGATGCTGATCAACCACGAGGTCGGCCACCGGCTCGGATACGGCCACGTCAGCTGCGACAAGGACGGCGAACTCGCCCCCGTGATGCAGCAGCAGACCAAGTTCCTCGACCACGACGGGATCCACTGCAAGGCCAACCCCTGGGCGTATCCCGGGAGTTGACAGCAGGCCCACAGGTCACATTGACATGCGGCGAAAGTTCGTTCATATTTCTCCGCATGTCGCCTCGTCACGTCTCCGTCCGCGCCGCCATTGAGCTGGCGCTGATCGGCGTGACCGCACTCTGCGTGGCCGACATTCACTGTCGCTGACGCCCGCCCCCGGCGAGTGCGTCGCTCTTCCTCTCGTTACTCCTTCTCCGTGTGCCGTCTTTCGTGACGTGCGCGGTCCGGTCGGATGCCGACGCCTGACGCCCTGGGCGAACTCTGCGCTCTTCCGTCTCACATTGCGTCAATCAGTCTCACCATTCGAGAGGTCGTCTTCCGATGCGTCATCCGTCCGTCATAGCGCGCCGCGTGGCCGCGGCATCCGTCAGCCTGGTCGTGGCAGCGGGCGCCGCCGCGTGCGGGCCGAAGGACAACGATGCCAGCAGCGCCGGTGCCGACTCCAAGCCGCAGAAGGGCGGCACCCTCACCGTCCTGAACGCCAACCCGCAGGAAGACTTCGACCCGGCGCGGCTCTACACCTCCGGCGGCGGCAACGTCCCCTCGCTCGTCTTCCGCACGCTCACCACGCGCAACCGCGAGAACGGTGCGGCGGGCGCCCAGGTCGTCCCCGACCTCGCCACCGACACCGGTCGCCCGAGCAAGAACGCGACCGTGTGGACGTACACCCTGAAGAAGGGCCTCAAGTACGAGGACGGCACGCCCATCACCTCCGCCGACATCAAGTACGGCATCGAGCGCTCCTTCGCCGCCGAACTCTCCGGCGGCGCCCCCTACCTGCGGGACTGGCTGATCGGCGGCGCCGACTACCAGGGCCCCTACAAGGACAAGAAGGGCCTCGACTCGATCGAGACGCCCGACGACCTGACGATCGTCTTCCACCTGAACAAGCCCGAGGGCGAGTTCCCCTACCTCGCCACGCAGACGCAGTTCACGCCCGTCCCGAAGGCCAAGGACACCGGCACGAAGTACGAGGAGCACCCCGTCTCCTCCGGCCCGTACAAGGTCGTCAAGAACGAGAACGACGGCGAGCGGCTCGTCCTGGAGCGCAACACCCACTGGTCCGCGTCGACCGACGCCGAGCGCAAGGCCTACCCGGACAAGATCGACGTACGGTCCGGCCTGGACTCGTCCGTGATCAACCAGCGGCTCTCCGCGTCTCAGGGAGCGGACGCCGCCGCCGTCACCACGGACACCAACCTCGGCCCCGCCGAGCTCGCCAAGGTGTCCGGCGACAAGGCCCTCGCCGCGCGCGTCGGCACCGGTCACTTCGGCTACACCAACTACCTCGCCTTCAACCCGAAGGTGAAGCCGTTCGACAACCCGAAGGTCCGCCAGGCGATCTCGTACGCCGTGGACCGCACCTCGGTGATCAACGCGGCCGGCGGCTCGTCGCTGGCCGAGCCCGCGACCACCTACCTGCCCGACCAGAAGTCCTTCGGCTACACGCCGTACGACCACTTCCCGGCGGGCAAGTCCGGCAACCCGGCCAAGGCCAAGGAGCTGCTGAAGGAGGCTGGCTACAAGAACGGCCTGAGCATCACGCTCACGCACTCCAACAGCAAGGACTTCGAGACCAGCCCCGAGATCGCCACGGCTCTCCAGGACGCCCTGAAGAAGGCCGGGATCACCGTCAAGCTCCAGGGCCTCGAGGACAACGACTACAGCGACAAGATCCACAGCGCCAAGACCGAGCCCGGCCTCTTCCTCGCCCACTGGGGCGCCGACTGGCCCTCCGGCGGTCCCTTCCTGGCCCCCATCTTCGACGGCCGCCAGATCGTCAAGGACGGCGCCAACTTCAACACCGGCTTCCTCGACGACAAGTCGGTCAACGCCGAGATCGACGCGATCAACAAGCTGACCGACCTCGACCAGGCCGCCCAGCGCTGGGGCGCCCTGGACAAGAAGATCGGCGAGCAGGCGCTGACCGTGCCGCTGTTCCACCCCGTCTACAAGCGCCTGTACGGCAAGGACGTCAAGAACATCGTGATCAGCGACTGGACCGGCGTGCTGGACATCTCCCAGGTCGCGGTGAAGTAGCACCGTGAGCGAGGCACTTGTCGCCTCTCAGGCCCCCGGGACGGACTCCTCCGTCCCGGGGGCCTCGGGGGCCCGTCAGTTCTGGCGGCGGCTGCGAGCGCAGCGCGCCGCCCTCGTCGCGGCGGGCGTCGTCGCGCTGCTCGTCCTGATCGCACTCGCCGCGCCGCTGCTCACCGCGATCGAGGGCCAGGACCCGACCACCTACCACCCCTCCCTCGTGGACTCCGCGCGCGGCGGTGTGCCCGTCGGCCCGCTCGGCGGCATCGGCGGCGACCACTGGCTCGGCGTCGAACCGCAGACGGGCCGCGACCTCTTCGCCCGCCTCGTGTACGGCGCCCGCGTCTCGCTCGGCGTCGCGCTCGCGGCCACGCTCGTCCAGGTCCTCATCGGCATCGTGGTGGGGGTCGCGGCCGGTCTCGGGAACCGGTGGGTCGACCAGCTGCTCAGCCGGGCCACGGACGTCATCGTCGCCATGCCGCTGATGATCATGTCCCTCGCGTTGCTCGCGATCGTCCCCAGCAGCTTCCCGCGGCCCGTGCTCGTCGCGCTCATCATCGGTCTGGTGGCGTGGGGTTCGATCGCGAAGATCGTCCGCGCTCACACGCTGACCCTCAAGGAGCTCGACTACGTGGCCGCCGCCCGGCTCAGCGGCTGGGGCGCCTGGCGCGTCGCCCGCCGCGAGCTGCTGCCCGCGCTGGCCGCGCCCGTCATCACGTACGCCGCCCTGCTCGTCCCCACGAACATCACCGTCGAGGCGGCGCTCAGCTTCCTCGGCGTCGGTGTGAAGCCGCCGACGCCGTCCTGGGGACAGATGCTCACCGCGGCCGACATCTGGTACCAGGCGGCCCCGCAGTACCTGCTGCTGCCGGCCGGCGCGCTGTTCGTCACCGTGCTCGCGCTGACCGTGCTCGGCGACGGCGTGCGCACCGCACTCGACCCGCGCGCCGCCTCGCGGCTGCGCATCGGCACGGGACGCAGGCGGGAGGCCAAGGCATGAGCGCCCTCAAAGGGCTGAGCGGCTCGCTCGCCGGATTCCCGGGCTTCGCGCTGCGGCGCCTGGTCGGGGCCGTCGTCACCCTGTTCGCGATCTCTGTGATCATCTACCTCGTCTTCTACGTCGCGCCCGGCGACGTCGCACAGATCACCTGCGGCCCGCGCTGCTCGCCCGCCCAGGTGCACCAGGTCGCCGAGCAGTTGCGGCTCGACGACCCGCTGTACGTGCGCTACTGGCACTTCCTGCAGGGCGTCTTCGTCGGCCAGGACTACTCGACCGGCACGTCCGTGCAGCACTGCGGTGCGCCCTGCCTCGGCGTCTCCTACCAGAGCGGCCAGCAGGTCACCCAGCTGATCTGGGCGAAGCTGCCGGTCACCTTCTCGCTCGTGCTCGGCGCGATGGTGCTGTGGCTGATCCTCGGCGTCGGGACCGGTGTGCTGTCCGCCTGGCGGCGCGGCCGGTTCACCGAGCGGGCGCTGACCGCCGTCACCCTCGCCGGCACGGCCACCCCCGTCTTCGTCATCGGCCTGGTGCTGATGATCGTCGTCTGCGGACAGCTGCAGCTGCTGCCCTTCCCGCAGTACGTGCCCTTCACCGAGGACCCCGAGCAGTGGGCGTGGAACCTGCTGCTGCCCTGGCTGTCGCTGGCGCTGATCGAGTCCGCCAAATACGCCCGTCTGACCCGGTCCTCCATGCTGGAGACGCTCGCGGAGGACCACGTCCGCACCTTCCGTGCGTACGGAGTGGGGGAGCGCTCGATCATCGGGCGGCACGCCCTGCGGGGCGCCGTGGCGCCGGTCATCGCGCTGAGCGCCAACGACTTCGGGTCGGCGATCGGCGGCGCCGTGCTGTCCGAGACGTTGTTCGGTCTTCCGGGGCTCGGGCGCGAACTCGTGCACGCGGTGACCGTCGTCGATCTGCCGGTGGTGGTCGGCATGGTGCTGGTCACCGGCTTCTTCGTGGTCCTGGCCAATGCCGTCGCGGACGTGCTGTTCGCGGTGGCCGACCGACGGGTGGTGCTGTCGTGAGTCCTGCGGAAGCCGACGACGGTGTGCTGCGTGCCGTCGGTGACGGTGTGCTGCCTGCAGCCCGTAACGGGGTGCTGCCTGCAGCCCGTAACGGGGTGCTGCGTGCCGTCGGTGACGATGTGCCGGGTGCCGTCGGTGACGGCCGTGGTGCCGGCGGGGACGGTCTCGCCGAAACCGGTGACGGATCCGGTCCCGCCGCTCCGGGCGGCGGGAGCCTTGTCGAGGTCACCGACCTCTCCGTGGCGTTCGGGGACCTGCGCGCCGTCGACGGGCTCTCCTTCCGGCTGGAACGGGGAGCCGCGCTCGGACTCGTCGGCGAGTCCGGGTCCGGCAAGTCCACCGTGGCGTCGGCCCTGCTGGCGCTGCACCGGGGCACCGGAGCACGGGTCGGCGGCGCGGTGCGGGTGGCCGGCGTGGACGTACAGGCGGCCTCCGACGACGAACTGCGGCGGCTGCGGGGCGGGAAGGCCGCCATGGTCTTCCAGGACCCGCTGTCGTCCCTCGACCCGTACCACGCGGTCGGCGACCAGATCGCCGAGGTGTACCGCGTGCACACCAGGGCGTCACGGCGAGCGGCACGCGCGCGTGCCGTCGAGGTGCTCGACCGCGTCGGCATACCGGACGCGGCCCGTCGTGCCCGTTCGCGTCCGCACGAGTTCAGCGGCGGCATGCGCCAGCGCACCCTGATCGCCATGGCCCTGGCCTGCCGGCCCGACCTGCTGATCGCCGACGAGCCGACCACGGCCCTCGACGTGACCGTCCAGGCCCAGATCCTCGACCTGCTGCACACCCTGCGCGAGGAGACCGGCATGGGGCTGCTGCTCGTCACGCACGACGTCGGGGTCGCGGCCGAGAGCGTGGACGAGATCCTCGTCATGCGCCACGGGCGCGCCGTCGAGCACGGCCCGGTCGGAACCGTTCTCGGGGCACCCCGCGACACGTACACGCGTGAACTGCTCGGTGCCGTCCCGCGGGTGGACGCACCACGTGTCGCCGAGGGCGACGTCGGCGACGAGACCGTCCTCGAAGCGGTGGGGCTGCGGCGCGAGTTCGGCACGGGGAAGCGGCGGTTCGCCGCCGTCGACGACGTGTCGCTGACGGTCCGCCGGGGCGAGACCCTCGGCGTCGTCGGCGAGAGCGGCAGCGGGAAGACCACGCTGGGACGGATGCTGGTCGGGCTCCTGGAGCCCACCGCCGGCACGGTCCGCCACGAGGGGCGCGAGCAGACCGGCGTGAGCCCTTCGGTGCAGATGGTCTTCCAGGACCCGGTGTCCTCCCTCAACCCCCGGCGCAGCGTGGGCGAGTCGATCGCCGACCCGCTGCGGGCCCGAGGCGAACGCGACGAGGGCCGGATCGAGGGGCGCGTGCGGGAGCTGCTGGAACGCGTGGGCCTCGACCCGGACCACTACGACCGGTACCCGCACGAGTTCAGCGGCGGGCAGCGGCAGCGGGTCGGCATCGCGCGGGCCCTCGCCGCGGAGCCGCGCGCCATCGTGTGCGACGAACCCGTCTCCGCGCTCGACGTCACCACCCAGGCCCAAGTCGTCGCCCTGCTCGGTGAGCTTCAGCGCGAACTGGGGCTCGCGCTGGTCTTCGTGGCGCACGACCTCGCGGTCGTGCGCCAGGTCAGCGACCGGGTGGCGGTGATGCGGCGCGGCCGGATCGTCGAGTACGGGCCCGTCGACGAGGTGTACGAGTCCCCCCGGGACCCCTACACCGAGCAACTGCTCGCCGCCGTACCGGCGCTCGACCCGGAGGTCGCGGCACGGCGCCGTGCCGCCCGCGGGGAGCCGGCGACGGCCTGAGCCGCAGGGTCGGCATGCGCGGTGCGGTTCGAGCGGGGCCGTCGGCACGTGCGGAGCGGTCCGAGAGGTGCAGCGTGCGCGGTGCGGTCCGAGCGGTGCCGCCGGCGTGTGCGCGGTGCGGTTCGAGCGGGGCCGTCGGCATGCGCGGTGCGGTCCGAGCGGGGCCGTCGGCATGCGCGGTGCGGTCCGAGGGGGGCCGCCGGCGTGCGCGGTGCGAGTGGCGCCGTCGGCGCGTACGGCCAGGCATGCGTGACGACGAAGCGTAGTCGCATGATCTCTTAGCGCGACAGAACGCGGCCTGCGCGGGAAAGTTACGACCGTTCACCCCTTTTGGTGGCGTGATGGACAACCGTCCGTCGCGCCACCGTCATGTCCGCATACGTTCTTCCCGCTGCGAGCCGCCGGGTCAACGGCGGCTCCCCATATGGGAGATCGGGGGTGTGGTCGTGCGCATCGGACTGCTTACGGAGGGTGGCTATCCGTATGTGAGCGGTGACGCCAGACTCTGGTGCGACCGGCTCGTACGCGGGCTCGGGCAGCACGAGTTCGACATCTACGCGCTCAGCCGCAGCGAGCGCCAGGAGGACGAGGGCTGGATCCAGCTGCCGCCGCAGGTCAGCAGGGTGCGGACGGCGCCTCTGTGGACCGTCGAGGACGACGGGGTGGTGTACGGACGCCGGGCGCGGCGACGCTTCGCCGACGCATACGGAGAGCTGGCGGCGGCCGTGTGCGAGGGGCCGGGGGCTCCCGACGGCTCGGCGCTCGGCGGCGGTGCGGGAGCCCATGACGACCCGGCGACCTCCGCCGGCGTTGAGGCGGACCGTTTCGGCAGCGCGCTCTACGCCCTCGCGGAGCTCGCCCGCGACGAGGGCGGTCTCGCCGGCGCCCTGCGTTCGGAGGGTGCCGTGCGCGCACTGGAACGCGCCTGCCGTGCGCCCGGCGCGCTGCGCACCGCCCGCACGGCGCGCGTGCCCGACCTGCTCGCCTTCGCCTCCCATGTCGAACGTGCCCTGCGGCCCCTGTCGCTGGACTGGTACGAGGGCGACGGACTCGACTCGGTGGACCTCTGCCACGCCACCGCGGGCGGCACCGCGGCGCTGCCCGGTCTCCTCGCCCGGCACTTCGCCGGTGTGCCCCTGCTGGTCACCGAGTACGGGGTGCAGTTGCGCGCGCACTACCTGGCCTCCGCCACCGTCGGCGAGAGCCCGGCCGTACGCGCCCTGCTCGCCGGGTTCCACGGCAGGCTCGCCGCCGAGGTCTACCGCGCCGCCGCGCTCATCACGCCCGGCAACACGCACGCTCGCCGCTGGCAGGAGCGCTGCGGCGCCGACCGCGCCAAACTGCGCACCGTCTACCCCGGCATGGAGGCGTCCCGCTTCGCGGACGTGGGGGAGAGCGCGGAGGGCAGCGGATGCGCCGACCCGGACACGCTGGTGTGGGTCGGGCGCATCGAACCCGCCAAGGATCTGATCTCGCTGCTGCACTCCTTCGCGGAGATCCGCAAGGAGGAACCGAAGACGCGGCTGCGGATCGTCGGCGCGCCCGCCGACGGCCCCGAAGGCACGACCTATCTGGCCCACTGCCGGGCCCTGGCCGCCCAGCTCTTCCCCGACGAGGCGGAGGGCGTGCACGCCGTCGGCGACAACCCGGTGTCCTTCGAGGAGATCGGCGGCCCCGAGGTCCCCAGCCTGGCGGAGGCGTACGCCTCCGGAGCCGTCGTCGTGCTCTCCAGCGTCGTCGAGGGCTTTCCGATCAGTCTCGTCGAGGCCATGTTCTGCGGTCGCGCGACCGTCTCCACGGACGTGGGCGCGGTCGTCGAAGTCATCGGCGGTACGGGGCTGGTGGTGCCGCCCCGCAATCCGCGGGCGCTGGCGGAAGCGTGCGTGACGCTGCTGCGTGACCCCGAGCGCCGTGAGCGCCTGGGCGCGGCCGCGCGCGCACGCGCCCTCGAACTGTTCACCGTCGAGCAGAACGTCGCCGCCTTCCACGGCATCTACCTGGAGATCGTCTCGCACTCCCCGGTCCGGCGGGTGGTCGTGGACGAAGAGGGCGAGCCGTTGCCCTTCGGAGTTCCCGCGGAGGCCCATGTGCCGGGCCGCTGGACCGAGGTCCGTCCCATGGCCGTGGGCCGGCCGCGTTGGGCGGCGGGTGCGCCCGTGCGCGCCACGGTTCCCGTCCCCGCGGGGGAGGGAGCGCGATGAGCGAGACGACCGGACCGCGCGCACCGGGCGGACCACACACCCTGCACGACCTGGACGACCTGGACGACCTGGCCGGCCTGGGCGGCGGGGGCTTGGACAGCGAGGACGCCGGGGACTCGGGCGACGCGAGCGGCCGGGACGCGGGGGGTGCGAGCGACCGAGAGGCGGGTGACGCGAGCGGGGGAGCCGTCGGCGGCGCGGGTCGCATCGGTGAGTCTGCCGGCCGGGACGGCGGCGGCGCCGGTGAACGGAAACGCAAAGGTGGTGCGAGCAGCAGTGAGGGGAGTGCGAGTCGTACCGACGGCGCGCGCAGGCCCACCGCGCGCCGTGGCGCCGCGGACCCCGTGAAAGCGCTCATGCACCGGCACCGCGAACTCTGCGAGCGCGCGGTCGACCCGCTGGAGATCGCCGCCGGTCTGGAGGCCCACGGTGTGACCGATCGGACGGCCACCCGATTCCGCCACCGCGACGTGTTCTCGCTCGCGGAGGAGATGTACGCCCGTGCCTCGCGCGACGGCGAACACACCCCGCGCCCGGAGGAGCCGGAACGCTCCGGTGCGCGCGCCGACTGGGCGGTGCTCGCCCTGCTGCCCGGCGTCCTCTGCCTGGCGGCCACGCTCGGACTGCGCGTCACCGAGGGCAGGCCACGCCTCGCGGTGGCCGCGGCCGGCGTCCTCGCCGTGACCCTCGGTCTGCGGTACGCCCTGCGCCGCGGCCCCCTGAGCGCCGGTCAGCGCACGACCGGCGCCACCCGTGGCTGGATGTGCTGGCTCGTCGCCTACGCCCTCCTCGGTGACGGACTGCTCAGCGCCGCGCTCGACGGCGGACCCGACGGCCCCTGGCCGCTCGCCACGGCACCTGTGCTGGCCCTCTCGACGGCGTGTGCCCCGGCGGCCTGGTGTGCGCAGCTCTTCGTGGTGAGCGCCCGCCGCAGACTGACCGCAAGCCGCGGCCTCGACGAGTTCGCCACCACCGTCCGCCCCCTGCTCCTCGGCGTGTTCGCCCTGTTCCTGTGCACCCTCGGCGGGCTGCTCGCCCTGAGCGCGACCGTGCTCGACGAGCCCCCCGCCTACACCGGGGCCGGCGCCCTCGGCGCCCTGCTCCTGCTCGCCCGTCTGCTGACGGCGCGCGGCTTCACCCACGCGCCCGCCGTGATGCTCGCCGGCGCCGGAGCCACCGAAGCGATCGCGCTCGCCACCGTCTTCGCGGGCCGCCTGCCCGGCTGCTCCTTCCTCGCCACGCCCGTCGAGACCGTCGTCGAGGCCTGGGGGCCCGGCGCCGTACCGGCTCTGGTGTGCGGCACGGCGGCGTTCGTCCTGCTCGTCCACTCGACGCGCACCCTGACCAGGGCCTCCGCCCACGCACTGCCCATCGAGGCGGTGTGAACCGTGCTTCCGCGCCCGGTACCCGAGCACGGACCCATTTCTCCCGCGGGGCCGACACCGCGGGCCCTCTCCCGACCCACGGCATCACCTGAAGGAGTAAGCCAGATGATCACCTCCCGAACCGGAGAGTCCGCCCCGGGAGCCGCCCGATGAGGGTCCTGCTGATCGGAGCCAACGGATACCTCGGCCGCTTCGTGGCCGACAGACTGCTCGCCGACCCGGCCGTGCAGCTCACCGCGCTCGGCCGGGGCGACGACGCCGACGTCCGCTTCGACCTCGCCTCGGGCAGTCCCGGCGCACTCACCCGCTTCCTGGACGCGGTGCACCCCGGAGTCGTCATCAACTGCGCCGGCGCCACCCGCGGAGGCGCCCGCGAACTGACCCGGCACAACACCGTCGCCGTCGCCACCGTCTGCGAGGCCCTCCGCCGCAGCGGCTGCGGGGCACGGCTCGTCCAGATCGGCTGCGGCGCCGAGTACGGGCCCAGCCAGCCCGGCTCCTCCACCGCCGAGGACGCCGTGCCACGCCCCGGCGGCCCCTACGGCGTCAGCAAGCTCGCCGCCACCGAACTGGTCCTCGGCTCCGGCCTGGACGCCGTGGTCCTTCGGGTCTTCTCACCCGCCGGACCCGGCACACCCGCCGGATCCCCGCTGGGCCGACTCGCCGAGGCCCTCCGCCGCGCCATGCAGTCCGGCGACGGCGAACTCAAACTCGGCGGACTCGGCGTCCAGCGCGACTTCATCGACGTACGCGACGTCGCCCGTGCCGTCCACGCGGCCTCGCTCTCCGCCGCACAGGGCGTGATCAACATCGGTTCGGGACGTGCCGTACGACTCCGCGACGCGGCCGCCGTCCTCGCCCGGGTCGCCGGCTACGGCGGCGCCCTGCACGAACTCGACGGCCCTCCCGGCCCCCTGAGGACATCCATCGGCCACCCCCGCAACGAACCGGACCACGCGGCCCCGGTCGCGTACCCGTACCCGGACGGCTGCGGCAGCTGGCAGCAGGCCGACGTGCGTACCGCACGCGACCGGCTCGGCTGGCGGCCCCGCATCAACCTCGAGGAATCCCTGGCAGACATCTGGATGGAGGCGGCATGCCGTATCTGACCAGCACCGCAGCCGGCACCGCGAGCACCGACCTCAAGGTCGGCTTCGGCATCCCCGGCTATGCACATCCCCTCGTCGCTCCGCTGGAGTGGGCCGAACTCACCCGGCCCGGCGCCCCTTTGCACTGGGTCGCCCTGAACGTGTCCAACGGACCCGGCAGCCGTCCCGACCCGCACTGCCTGGAGGCCGTCGGGCGGCTGCGCAACGCGGGCGTACGCGTGCTCGGGCGCCTGGACGCGACGTACGGCGCGCGCGCCTTCGGCGAACTGGTCTCCGACGCCCAGCGCTACATCGACTGGTACCGGGTCGACGGCTACCTCCTCGACCGCTGTCCCACCGAACGCACCGCGCTCGCCGAGGTCCGCCGGACGGTCGGCACGCTCCGGACGCTCCGTGAGGATGCGCACATCGTGCTCGGGCACGGCGCCCACCCGTATCCCGGCTACGCGGAGAACGCCGACCAGCTGGTCACCTTCTCCGGCTCCTGGAGCGACTACCGCTGGTCCCAGGTCGCCGAGTGGACCGCCGACTACCCGCCCGAGCGGTTCTGCCACTTGGTGCACAGCGTGCCGCGCGGTCATCTCGACGAGGCGCTGCGCATCGCCCGCTGGCAGGGCGCCTCGACGATCTACTTCACCGACCGCACCGATTTCGGTGGGCGGGCCGACCCCTGGGAGACGATGCCCGGCTACTGGGACGAAATCGTCTCGCGGATCGGAACGGGTGTCTCGGAATGAAGAAGGGCGTGGCAGTGTTACGGGGAGAACAACTGTAGTGATTGACCGACCAACGGAGCCCCCGTGTCGCTGCCACCCCTGGTCGAGCCGGCTTCCGAGCTCACCGTAGACGAGGTCCGCAGGTACTCCCGCCACCTGATCATCCCCGACGTGGGCATGGACGGGCAGAAGCGGCTGAAGAACGCCAAGGTGCTGTGTGTCGGCGCCGGCGGCCTCGGATCGCCGGCGCTGATGTACCTGGCCGCGGCGGGCGTGGGCACGCTCGGCATCGTGGAGTTCGACGAGGTCGACGAGTCGAACCTGCAGCGCCAGATCATCCACAGCCAGGCGGACATCGGCCGCTCCAAGGCCGAATCGGCCCGCGACTCCGTGCTGGGCATCAACCCGTACGTGAACGTGATCCTTCACGAAGAGCGGCTCGAAGCCGAGAACGTGATGGACATCTTCAGCCAGTACGACCTGATCGTCGACGGCACGGACAACTTCGCCACCCGCTACCTGGTCAACGACGCGTGCGTGCTCCTCAACAAGCCGTACGTGTGGGGTTCGATCTACCGGTTCGACGGTCAGGCCTCCGTCTTCTGGTCGGAGCACGGCCCCTGCTACCGCTGCCTCTACCCGGAGCCCCCGCCGCCGGGCATGGTCCCCTCCTGCGCCGAGGGTGGCGTGCTGGGCGTGCTGTGCGCGTCCATCGGCTCCATCCAGGTCACCGAGGCGATCAAGGTCCTCACCGGCACCGGCGAGCCCCTCGTCGGCCGACTGATGATCTACGACGCCCTGGAGATGCAGTACCGCCAGGTCAAGGTCCGCAAGGACCCGAACTGCGCCGTCTGCGGCGAGAACCCCACCGTCACCGAGCTCATCGACTACGAGGCCTTCTGCGGCGTCGTGTCCGAGGAGGCCCAGGAGGCGGCGGCCGGTTCGACGATCACTCCCAAGCAGCTCAAGGAGTGGATCGACGACGGCGAGAACATCGAGATCATCGACGTCCGTGAGATCAACGAGTACGAGATCGTCTCGATCCCCGGCGCCAAGCTGATCCCGAAGAACGAGTTCCTCATGGGCACTGCCCTGGAGTCCCTGCCGCAGGACAAGAAGATCGTCCTGCACTGCAAGACGGGTGTCCGCAGTGCGGAAGTCCTCGCCGTCCTGAAGTCCGCGGGCTTCTCCGACGCGGTCCACGTCGGCGGCGGCGTGATCGGCTGGGTCAACCAGATCGAGCCCGACAAGCCGGTCTACTAGGCATACGCCCTCTTCGGAGGTGGGGCCCGGCACTCTGCGTGCCGGGCCCTTTGCCGTGGGCCGAGGGCACCCGAACCGGTGCCCTCGGCCCCCGCGACCTAGGAGGCGCAGACCTTGCCGTCCTTCGGCACGGTCCCGTCCAGCAGATACCTGTTCACGGTCGAGTCCACGCAGTCGCTTCCGCTGCCGTACGCGCCATGGCCCTCGCCCTTCCAGGTGAGCTCCACACCGACGTCCTTGCCCAGCTCGTCGGCCATCTTGCGAGCGCCCTCGTACGGTGTAGCGGGGTCGCCGGTGTTGCCTACGACCAGGACCGGCTCCGCACCCGGTGCGCTGACCTCCGGGTTGTCGAACTGGCCCGCCACCGGCCAGTCGTGGCACCAGCCCGCCGTGTCCCAGCCCATGAAGTCGCCGAAGACGGGCGAGATCTTCTCGAACTCGGGCAGCAGCTTCCTCGTCTCCTCGGGAGTCGGCCGCTGCTTGTCGTCCAGGCACGATATGACCCGCTGTGAGTGTGTCGTCGTGCCGTAGTGCCCCGAGGGGTCGCGTTCGTTGTAACCGTCGGCGAGCGTCAGCAGCTCCGAACCGTCCCCGTCCTCGGCTGCCTTGAGCGCGCTGGTGAGGCTGGGCCAGCCCTGCTTGCTGTAGAGCGGCAGGACGATGCCGGTGAGGGCCAGCGTCTGGGTGAGCTTGCGTCCGCCGGAGGCGGGCAGCGGCCGGGCGTCGATGCGCTTCAGCAGGTCCACGATCTTCTGCGAGCCCTGCTTCGGGTCCTGGCCGGTGGACTTCAGATAGTCGTCCAGGGCCCGCTGGAAGCCGAGCGTCTGGTTCTTGGCGTGGCCGACGGTGTCGGCACTCGGGTCGACGACGGCGTCCAGCACCAGGCGCCCCACGTTCTTCGGGAACAGGTGGGCGTACACCCCGCCCAGTTCGGTGCCGTACGAGATGCCGAAGTAGTGCATCTTGCGGTCGCCGAGGACCTCGCGCATCAGATCCATGTCGCGTGCCGTGTCCGTGGTCGACACATGGGACATGAGCTTGCCCGCGGCCTTCTCGCAGCCCTTGCCGAAGTCCGTGGCGTCCTTGAAGTACGTGGCTTCCTCGGTGGCGTCGTCCGGTGTGGCGTCCACCGACTCGGCCGCCTGGATGTCCTTGTCGCTGCGGCAGCGCACCCCTTCGCTCGCCGCAACGCCGCGCGGGTCCCAGCTCACCAGGTCGTACCGGTCGTGGAGGGAGCCGACGATCGAGCCGTACGACGGCATGGTGGAGATGCCCGAGCCGCCGGGTCCGCCGAAGTTGAACAGGAGCGAGCCGATGCGCTTGTCCGAGCCGCCCGTCGCCTTCGAGCGGATCACCGCGAGGCCGATCGTCTCGCCGTCCGGCTTCGCGTAGTCCAGCGGGACCTTGAGCGTGGCGCACTGCCAGTCGCTGCCCGGCGCGGGAGAGTCGGACGTGCCCTTGCAGCGGCCCCAGTCGAGCTTCTGCGAGGTGAGTTTGCCGGGCAGCCCCGACGGTGTGCCCGAAGAAGGCGCTGTGGACGACGACTTGTCGCCGCCCTTCCCCTCGTCCGTGTCTTCGCCGGACGACCCACTGCTGCAACCGGCCACCAGCAACGCGGCGGCGGCCGCGGCCGTCCACCGTGCGAAACGTGCCATGCGCTTCCCCCCTCACCCGTGGTCCGCCCGATCCGCGGATCACATGCAGGCAATAGTAGGCGGCGGCGCCCGAAGCCGTCACAGCCTGTGGATAACTCATTGACCTGCGGTTTTCTACGAACAGACGGTTCCAGCGGGCGGGATGGTTCCCTCCAGCAGATAGCCGTTCACGGCGCCTTGCACGCACTTGTTCTTGCTGTCGTAGGCCCCGTGCCCCTGGCCCTTGTACGTCAGCTCGACGCCGACCCCCTTGCCCAGCGCCTCCACCATCTTCCGGGCGCCCTCGTACGGCGTGGCCGGATCGCCGGTGTTGCCGACGACCAGGATGGGCGCCGCACCGGCGGCGGCGACGTTCGGGTGGTCGGCGGCGCCCGCCACGGCCCAGTCCGTGCAGCTGATCATGCCCCAGGCCAGATAGTCGCCGAACAGCGGCGATGCGGCCCGGAACTGCGGCAGCCGCGACAGCACGAAGTCCGGGGTGTAGCGCGGCTTGTCGTCCGCGCAGTTGATGGAGATGTTCGCCGGGACGAGATTGCTGTACTGGCCGTTCGCGTCGCGTCCGTTCATGGAGTCCGCCAGCAGCATGAGCACTTTGCCGTCTCCGTCGTAGGCCTGCTCGAGACCCTCGGTCAGGTACTCCCAGAAGTCCTTGGAGTACAGCGCCTGGGCGATGCCGCTGGTCGCCGCGGTCTGGGTGAGCTCGCGGGGGAAGACGCCGGGGATCGGCTTCACTTCGAGGTCCTTGAGCAGCTTGGCGATGCGGTCCTTCACGTCCTGAGGCGTGTCGCCGATCGGGCAGTCCTCGACCTTGGAGGTGCAGTCCTTGGCGAAGTTGTCGAGTGCGAGCTGGAACCCCTTGGCCTGCCCGAGCGAACTCTGCTCGGGGTTCTGCGTCGGGTCGACGACCGCGTCGAACACCGCGCGTCCCACGTTCTTCGGGAACAGGTGGGCGTAGACGCCGCCCAGTTCGGTCCCGTAGGAGATGCCGAAGTAGTGCAGCTTCGCGTCGCCGAGGACCTGGCGCATCAGGTCCATGTCGCGGGCCGCGTCCGTGGTGCGCACATGGGGGAGGATCGTGCCGGAGTTCTTCTCACAGGCATCGTTGAAGTTCCTGGTGTTCTGCAGGAACTCCTTCTGCTCCGCGGTGTCGTCCGGCGTGGCGTCCTGCTGGAAGAACTCGTCGAGCTGCTGGTCGTCCTCGCATTTCACGCCCGCGCTGCGGCCCACGCCGCGCGGGTCGAAGCTCACCAGGTCGTAGCGGGTGCGCAGGGCGGCGTAGTCCTCACCGAAGGCGGGCAGCGTGGTGACGCCGGAGCCGCCCGGGCCGCCGAAGTTGAAGATGAGCGAGCCGATCCGCTTGCTCGGGTCGCCGCTCGTCTTCGCCCGGATCAGCGCCAGCCCGATCGTGTCGCCCTTGGGATCGGCCCAGTCGAGGGGCGCCTTCATCGTGGCGCACTGCCACTCCGTGCCGCCCGGCAGAGGGGACGGAGCGTTGCCCCCGCCCTCGGACTCGGAGGGTGCCGGGCACTCCTTCCAGCTCAGCTTCTGAGCTGTCAGATCCTCGTCCCCGTCCTTGTCCTTCGATCCGTCGCTGCAACCCGCGAGCAAGGAGATCAGCACAACGGCGGTCAGGGTCAGGGCAGCGGCGCGCGACTCGGGAGGGTTCGGCATGTCCCCATCGTGCGGTCGTACGGGGCGGTGCGCGCGGGGCGCGGGCCGTGTGGGTGAGTGCGCCGCAGCGCCCGGACCAGGTGCTTCGCGGTAGGCGCGACAGCGGTGCGCGCGACGCCACGGGCAGCGGTGCGCGGCAGTACGCGGGGCGGCGCGCGGCAGTACGCGGGGCGGTGCGCGGCACTACGCGCGGCGGTGCGCGCCCGCGCCTTCCGGCTAGAGCGCGCCCTTGCGCGTCAAGTGGTTGAAGAACAGCCAGCCCGGCAGCACGGGCAGCCACAGCGTCAGCAGCCGGTACAGCAGGACCGCGGGCGCCGCGACCTCCTTGGGGAGCCCGACGGCGATCAGACCGACCGTGAGGGTGGCCTCGACGGCGCCCACGCCGCCTGGGGTCGGCGCCGCCGACCCCAGCGCGTTGCCGGCGAGGAAGACGACGGCGACGCTGGCGAGGCTCAGCGTGGTCGACTCCTCGTGGCCGAACGCCCGGATCGACGCGTCCAGGCACATCACGAAGCAGGCGGTCAGCAGCAGCATGCCGCCGATACCGGTGACCAGCTTCTGCGGCCGCTGGAGCACGTCGAGCATGCGCGGCACCACGCCGGCGAACAGGGAGCGCACGCGCGTGACGACGAACTTGCGCAGGAACGGGACCGACGTCACCACCAGGACCAGTACCGCCACCGTCAGCAGGCCCGCGATGACCGTGCGGGACGGCGACAGGGACGGTGTCTTCTCGGTGCCGGTCAGATAGCCGAAGGAGAGCAGCATCAGGATGTGGCAGCCGAGGCCGAACAGCTGGGAGGCGCCGACGCTCGCCACCGCGAGACCGGGCCGCACCCCGGCGCGCTGGAGGAAGCGCGTGTTGAGCGCCACACCGCCGACCGCGGCGGGCGCCACGATCTTCACGAACGAACCGGCGACCTGCGCCGCCACGGTCCGCGCGAACGGCACCCGCTCGGGCACGAAGCCCAGCAGGCTCATCGCCGCCGCGACGTAGCTGAGCGCCGAGAACAGCACCGCCGCGGCGACCCAGCCCCACTCGGCGTTGTCGAAGAGGGTCCCGAACTCGATGTGGGTGAGCTGCGTCAGCAGGAAGTACGCGCCGATCGCTCCGGCGATGAAACTGATCAGCGTGCGCGGTCTGACCCGCTCCAGGCGGGCGGGCTCGACCGGTGCCTGCGGCCTGATCAGCAGCACCTGGTGGCGGATCTGGGTGAGCAGGTCCTCCTCGCGCGCCTCGTCCAGGGCCTCGTCTATCGCCCGCTTCTCGGCACGCTGCTCCGCCCGCACTGCCTTCTTGCCGGGCTTCTCCTGCACGGACGTGGCGTTCTGCCGGGCCTCCTCCGCGCGGGCGAGCTTGTCCTGCCGGGAGGCCTCGAGGACGGCCTCGCGCTCCCGGTGCGCACGCTCCCGGGCGAGCTTGCGCAGCGTCGCGCGCGTGGAGCGCGTCAGGGCGATCGGCTGGAGCATCGGCAGACAGTCCGCGACCGCGTCCGGGCCGAGCACGCCGACCGCCGACGCCACCGCGCGCTCGGCGCCCACCCGCAGTCCGAGCGTGGTGACCAGCTGGGCGATGTCCATGCGCAGCAGCAGGTCGCCGGCCGCGATCTCGCCGCCGCGCAGATCGGTGAGGATCACCGTGCCGGAACGATCCACCAGAATCGCGTCGCCCGCGAGCCTGCGGTGCGCGATGCGGCGGGACTGAAGGGCCTGCACCTGGTGCCAGGTGTCGCGCAGCAGGTCGTCGGTGATGAGCTCGTCGGGAACCGCGTCGAGGGTGCGCCCGCCGGTGTGCTCGTAGACGAGCATCACGGCGTCCGGGCCCAGCTCGGAGGTCGCGATCAGCTTGGGTGCGTTGGCGCCGGCCGCGATGGCCGCGTACGCGAGGAGTGCCTCCTGCTCCAGTGCCTGGCGCAGTGACTGCAGGCTCCGGCGGGTGGTGATGCCGCGCAGGGTCAGGCGTCGCCACACGCGGTAGAAGAACCCCTGCGCCTGCTGCTCACGGTCGACGACCGTGACGTCCAGGGGCCGGCCGTCCTCCAGGGTGACGAAGTAGCGTCTGCCGCGGTCGCCGTTCTCCGTGGCGTCCGGCGCTTCCTCGCGGGCCGCGCTCACCGGGTGGAAGCCGACGTGGCGCAGGCCGGCCATGAGCGTCCGGCCGGTGGGTCGCACGTTCGGTGAGCCGACCGCGTACAGCGTCCCGTAGGCGACGGTCCAGCCGATGAGCACCGTCAGGATGATCGAGAACGGCGTCGTGTAGCCGGTGACCAGCATGGAGAAGGCGTCCAGGAGGAGCACCACCCAGAGCACCGCGCGCCAGCGCGGTCTGCGGGACATGCCGACGGCCGTCATGTACGCGATGACGGGTGCGAGATAGCCGTGCACCGGGTCGGTGAGGGCGTGGATGTCCCCGGGGGACGGCTGGGTGAGGGCTTCCTGGATGGAGTCCGGCGCCGCCTTCGCCACCCACAGGTCGGTGGCGAGTGTCACCCCGTGCGCGAGGACCGCGGCGAGCACGCCGTCGGCGATGCGCAGCCCGTCCCGTTTGATCAGCCGCTCGATCGCGAAGGCGACCGGCACCAGGAGGATCGCGATGCTCGACGCCAGACCCGCGATCTTGATGAGCAGGTCGGGCGCCTGGCCGGTGCCCTTGTTGATGTCCTGTTCGAGCCCCGAGGTGGTGCCGTGCGCGAACGCGGCGATGGCGAGGAGCACGACGATCGCGAGGACCCCGACCAGAAGCCGCATCAGATCGGACGGACGGTGCACGCGCGCGGGGAGCAGGGGCTCGTCGCCCTCGACCTCGTCCGTGTGACCGTCGTCCGTGCCCGCCTCGACCTGCGCTTCCACGCTCTCGCGGGCTTCAGCGGCGGTCTCGTCGGCGGCCGTGGGGACGGACCCGTGGTTCTTCTTGCCCCCGTCGTTCACCTCGGCGCCACCGGTGTCCGGGCGTGACGAGGCCTCGGAGGTGCCCTCTGCGTCTTCGGGGTGCACGCTCTGCTGCCTCATGGTCTCTTCTTGATCTCGTATCACCAGTCACCGCCCGGACGATGGTGGCATGCCCGACCGACACACGGGGGCATCAGGGTGCAATACGGGGGCGCACAGTCTGCCCGAAGCACGGCGGCCGGGGCGAGCGGTACGCACAGTGGTCGCCGCGTCGCACTGTCGGTGGGGTGGGGCAGGATGGGACGGATGAGCGAGGAGAGCCTTCCGGCGGACGCGCTGCCGGAGTATGCGGAGCGGGTCCTCGACGTCGCCGAGTCGATCCCGCCCGGACGTGTGATGACGTACGGCGACGTCGCGGAATGGCTGGAGGAGGGCGGGCCGCGCCAGGTGGGCCGCGTGATGGCCCTCTACGGAGGAGCGGTTCCGTGGTGGCGTGTCATACGCGCCGACGGCGTGCTGCTGCCCGGTCACGAACTGGAGGCGCTCGCGCGCTACCGCGAGGAGGGCACGCCGCTGAGGGAGGCGGGCCGGTCCTCCGAGGGGCATGTGCCGCGCGTCGACATGAGACGAGCGCGATGGGACGGCGGCGAGCACGCGGAAGGTCACACCTGACAGCTTCCGCCATTCGAGGGGCGGACGGGGCGCCTGTGGCCCGTACGAGGGAAACGAGGCACATCCGTGACATGCCGTACGTTCGTGGTGCGGGGGACGTGAGTGACGCGGGTGATGTGAGGGAAGAAGGGGAAGCCCTGCTTCCGCGAAGCTCACCGGCGTAGCGTCTTCGGCGCGCACCTTCCTCACCCCGCGGCCACCGCGCCCCATGCGCGGCGGTCCTTCCGTCCGTCTCCCGACCACCGTCCCCCGACGACGGCGCTCCGCGCCCGCAGTGACGAACCGCACAACCACCAGGACCGGCGAACCACGTGAGCTCCTCTTCCTCCACCAGGCGCCTGACGCACCCCTCGGTGCGTCAGGGGGCCCGCGGCGCGTACCGGCTGGTGCGTACCCCGCCGGCCCGGGTGGACCCCCCTCGTCTGGACGCGGGGCAGCGTGCGGTGGTTGACCACAGGAGCGGTCCGCTGCTCGTCCTCGCAGGTCCGGGCACCGGCAAGACGACCACGCTCGTCGAGTCCGTGGCCGCCCGGATCGCCCGCGACGGCGACCCGGAGCGGGTGCTCGTGCTGACGTTCAGCAGAAAGGCCGCCGTCGAGCTGCGCGACCGCATGGCGCTGCGCATAGGGGCCGCCCGTGCGCCCCAGGCCACCACCTTCCACTCCTTCTGTTACGCCCTCGTGCGCGCGCAGCAGGACAGCGACCTGTTCGTGGAGCCGCTGAGGCTGTTGTCCGGCCCCGAACAGGACGTGGCCGTGCGTGAGCTGCTCGCCGGGCAGCCCGACCTGGAGCGGCTCGGCCTCGCGCATGTGCGCTGGCCCGACGAACTGCGAGCCTGCCTCACCACGCGCGGCTTCGCCGACGAGGTCCGCGCCGTCCTCGCCCGCAGCCGTGAACTGGGCCTCAGCCCCGACGCCCTGGACGCCTTCGCCCGCCGCATCGGCCGTCCCGACTGGGGCGCGGCGGCGGCCTTCCTCGCCGAGTACCTCGACGTACTCGACATGCAAGGGGTGCTCGACTACGCGGAACTGGTCCACCGCGCGGTGCTCCTCGCCCGGCGCCCCGAGGTCGCCCGGCATCTCGCCGCGCGGTACGACGCGGTCTACGTGGACGAGTACCAGGACACCGACCCCGCGCAGGTACGGCTGCTGCACGCCCTAGCGGGCGGCGGACGTACCCTCGTCGCCTTCGGTGACCCCGACCAGTCGATCTACGCGTTCCGCGGAGCCGACGTCAACGGAATCCTGGACTTCCCCGACGCCTTCCCGAGCGCCGACGGCCGTCCGGCACCGGTCGAGGTGCTGCGGACGTCCCGCCGCTCCGGCGCGGCCCTGCTCTCGGCCACCCGCCTGCTCACCCAGCGCATGCCGCTGACCCGCCTGCCGGCGGAGAAGGTGCGCGCCCACCGCGAGCTGTCGCCGGTCCGGGACGGGGGCCGCGTGGAGGTCCACACGTACCCGACGCCCGGTACGGAACTCGACAACATCGCGGACCTGCTGCGCCGCGCCCACCTCGAGGACGGTGTCCCCTGGGGCGAGATGGCCGTCCTGGTGCGCGCGGGTGCCCGCACGATCCCGACGATCCGGCGGGCCCTCACGGCGGCGGGGGTCCCCCTCGACATCGACGGCGACGACCTGCCGCTGCGGCACGAACCGGCCGTCGCACCCCTGCTCGCGGCCTTGCGGGCGGTGGCCCGCGCGGAGGACGCCGGCCCGGAGGACTCCTCCCCCGAGGTGGGCGAGCCGTCGGACACCGAGACCACCGAGGCCGATGGGGGCGCCGGTGCCGATGGTGTGGAAACCAGTGACGTCAACAGCGGCCACCCTGGTGCCGATGGTGCGGACGCCAGTGACGTCAACAGCGGTGACGCGGGTACCGATGCTGTGGAGGCCGGTGACGCGGAGGGCGACGCGACTGTCGGTGACGTGGAGGCCGGTGACGCGGAGGGTGATGCGACTGCCGGTGGCGTGGAGGCCGGCGACGCGGACAGCGGTGACGTGGAGGCCGGTGACGCAGGCACCGACGACGTGACGGCGACCGCGTCGTCCTGGCTCGACACCGAGACCGCGCTCGCCCTGCTCGCCTCCCCCCTGGCGAGCATGGACGCCGCCGATCTGCGCCGCCTGGGCCGTGCGCTGCGCGAGGAGGAGCGCGCCGCCGGGAATCTCGTACCGCCGCCGTCCGACGAACTGCTCGCCCGTGCGCTCGCCGAGCCGGAGCGGCTCGTCGCGCACGACCCCGCGTACGCCCGCGGGGCGCAGCGGCTGGGTGCCCTGCTGCGCAAGGCACGCGAGCGCCTCGCCGGCGGCGGGACCGCCGAGGAGGCGCTCTGGGACCTGTGGGAAGGCACCCCGTGGCCGCAGCGCCTGGAGCGGGCCGCCCGCCGCGGCGGCGCGGCCGGGCGCAACGCCGACCGAGACCTGGACGCCGTCTGCGCGCTCTTCGCGACCGCGGCCCGCGCCGAGGAGCGCACCGGCGGCCGGGGCGCCCTCAACTTCCTGGAGGAGATCGAGGCCGAGGACATCGCCGCCGACACCCTCACCCGCAGGGCCGTGCGCCCCGACGCCGTGCGCCTGATGACCGCACACCGCTCCAAGGGCCTGGAATGGCGCCTGGTCGTCGTGGCCGGGGTCCAGGAGGGCCTCTGGCCCGACCTGCGCCGCCGTGGCTCGCTGCTGGAGGCGGACCGCATCGGCCGTGACGGGCTCGCCGAACCCCTCACCCCCGGCGCCCTGCTCTCCGAGGAGCGGCGACTGTTCTACGTGGCCGCCACGCGCGCGCGTGAACGCCTCGTCGTCACCGCCGTGAAGGCCCCCGCCGACGACGGCGACCAGCCCTCCCGGTTCCTGACCGAGCTCGGCGTGGAGCCGAAGGACGTGACCGGCCGCCCGCGCCGTCCGCTGGCCGTCGCCGCGCTCGTCGCCGAACTGCGCGCCACGACCGTCGACCCGCGCGTCTCGGACACCCTCAGGCAGGCCGCGGCCCAGCGCCTCGCCCGGCTCGCCGCACTCGCCGACGAGGACGGCCGTCCGCTGGTCCCGTCGGCGCACCCCTACCGCTGGTGGGGCATGTACGAGCCGACCGAGAGCAAGGTGCCGCTGCGCGACCGCGACCAGCCCGTCGTGCTGTCCGGGAGCGCCCTCGACCAGCTCGCCAACACCTGCGCCCTCCAGTGGTTCCTGGGCCGCGAGGTGAAGGCCGACGCACCCGCCACCGCCGCCCAGGGCTTCGGCAACGTGGTGCACGTCCTCGCCGACGAGGTCGCCTCCGGGCACACCCCCGCCGACCTCGCCGTCCTCATGGAGCGCCTCGACTCCGTGTGGAACGCGCTCGCCTTCGACGCGCCCTGGAAGTCCGCCCAGGAGAAGGAGCACGCGCGCGTGGCGCTCGAACGCTTCCTGGAGTGGCACGTCATGGACCGCACCGGCCGTACGCCGGTGGCCAGCGAGCACGACTTCGACGTCACGCTCGACGCGGGCTCCTACGAAGTGCGCATCCGCGGCTCCATGGACCGGGTCGAGGCGGACACCGAGGGCCGCGCCTACGTGGTCGACTTCAAGACCGGCAAGCAGGCGCCGACCGCCGCCGAGGTGGCCCACCACCCGCAGCTCGCCGTCTACCAGCTCGCCGTCCGGGAGGGCGCCGTCGACGACGCCTTCGACGGTGTGCGCCCCGAGCCGGGCGGTGCCGAACTGGTCCAGCTGCGCCAGGGCGCCGCCAAGAAGAACGGCGGGGAGACGCTACCCAAGGTGCAGGCCCAGGAGCCGCTGGAGGGCGAGTGGGTCGGCGACCTGCTGGCCACCGCCGCCGGGAAGGTCCTCGACGAACGGTTCTCGCCGACCGCCGGACAGCACTGCACACACTGCGCCTTCCGGGCATCCTGCAGCGCCCGGCCGGAGGGACAGCAGGTCGTCGAGTGAGCCGCAGCCCTGGGACCGCGCAAGCGAGCCGGCCGGCGCCCCGGGACCGCGTCGGCGAGTGAGCTGCCCCGGGACCGCGTCGGCGAGTGAGCCGCCCCGGGACCGCGTCAGCGAGTGACGTACGGCACCACACGTGCTGACCAGCGGTTCTTCCGCCCCGACGGCCGATGTGGCCCCCGCTGTCAGTGGGCGCCGCTAGCCTCTCTGACGTGTCCGCCCGTATCACTGATCCCGAGCAGCTCAAGGAGCTCCTCGGGATCCCGTTCACCCCGGAGCAGACGGCCTGCATCACCGCACCGCCAGCCCCGCAGGTGATCGTGGCCGGAGCCGGCTCGGGCAAGACCACGGTGATGGCCGCGCGTGTGGTGTGGCTGGTCGGCACCGGCCAGGTCGCCCCCGAGCAGGTCCTCGGCCTGACCTTCACCAACAAGGCCGCCGGCGAACTCGCCGAGCGCGTCCGCAAGGCACTGGTCAAGGCGGGCGTCACCGACCCCGACGTCATCGATCCGGACAACCCACCGGGCGAGCCGGTCATCTCCACGTACCACGCCTTCGCCGGCCGCCTGTTGACCGACCACGGCCTGCGCATCGGACTCGAACCGACCTCCCGGCTGCTGGCCGACGCCACCCGCTACCAGCTCGCCGCGCGCGTGCTGCGCGAGGCACCGGGGCCGTTCCCGGCGCTGACCCGCTCGTTCGCCGATCTGGTCGGCGACCTCCTCACCCTCGATTCCGAGCTCGCCGAACACCTCGTACGCCCCGAGGACCTGCGCGCGTACGACGCCGGGCTGCTGCGCGCACTAGCGGGCGCCAAACTCACCAACGCCGACCTGCGCAAGGTCCCCGAGGCGGCGGCCGCCCGGCGGGAACTCGCCGAGCTGGTCGGGCGCTACCGCGCGGCCAAACGCGAGCGCGACCTCCTCGACTTCGGCGACCAGATCGCCCTGTCGGCCACCCTCGCCCGCACCCGCCCCGAGGTGGGGGAGATCCTGCGCGACGAGTTCCGCGTCGTCCTGCTGGACGAGTACCAGGACACGTCGGTGGCCCAGCGCGTCCTGCTCGCCGGACTGTTCGGCGGCGGCACCGGACACCCGGTCACCGCGGTCGGCGACCCCTGCCAGGCGATCTACGGCTGGCGCGGCGCCTCCGTCGCCAACCTCGACGACTTCCCCGACCACTTCGCCCACCGTGACGGCCGCCCCGCCACCCGTCAGGCGCTCAGCGAGAACCGCCGCAGCGGCGGCCGCCTCCTCGACCTCGCCAACGGCCTGGCGGAGCCCCTGCGCGCCATGCACGCGGGCGTGGAGGCACTGCGCCCCGCACCCGGAGCCGAGCGCGACGGCCTGGTCCGCTGCGCACTGCTGCGGACCCACGCCGAGGAGATCGACTGGCTCGCCGACTCCCTCGCCCATCTCGTACGCACCGGCAAGGCGCCCGGCGAGATCGCGGTCCTGTGCCGTACGGCCGGGGACTTCGCCGAGATCCAGGGCGCCCTCGTCGCCCGCGACATCCCCGTCGAAGTCGTGGGCCTCTCCGGCCTGCTGCACCTGCCCGAGGTCGCCGACCTCGTCGCCGTCTGCGAGGTGCTCCAGGACCCCGGAGCCAACGCCTCCTTGGTACGGCTGCTCACCGGTCCGCGCTGGCGCATCGGACCCCGCGACCTCGCTCTCCTGGGCCGGCGCGCCCGGCTGCTGGTGTCCCACGCGCGCGTGGGAGCCGACGACGACCCGGAGCGCCGGCTCGCCGCGGCCGTCGAAGGCGTCGACCCGTCCGAGGTGATATCGCTCGCGGACGCCCTCGACACGTTCCTGGAGCTGCCCATCGCGGCCGAGGGGGACGACGACGGGCTGCCGTTCTCGCCGGACGCGCGCGTACGGTTCGCGCGGCTCGCGGCGGAACTGCGCGACCTGCGCCGCTCGCTCGCCGACCCGCTGATGGACGTCCTGCACCGGGTGCTCGCCGTCACCGGCCTGGAGGTCGAGCTCTCGGCCTCCCCGCACGCCCTCGCCGCCCGCCGCCGTGAGACCCTGTCGAACTTCCTGGACATCGCCGCGTCCTTCGCCGCCGGCGACGGCGAGGCGACCCTGCTGGCCTTCCTCGGCTTCCTGCGCACCGCCGCGCAGTACGAGAAGGGCCTCGACAACGCCCTCCCGGGCGGCGAGAACACCGTCAAGGTGCTGACCGCGCACAAGTCCAAGGGCCTGGAGTGGGACGTTGTCGCGGTCCCCGGCCTCGTCACCGGAACCTTCCCCAGCAGCCAGGGCCGGGAGAAGTGGACCGCCCAGGGCAAGGTCCTGCCGCACGAGCTGCGCGGCGACGCCGACACACTGCCCGACGTCGAGACCTGGGACGCCAAGGGCCTCAAGGGCTTCCACGAGGCCATGAAGGACCACCAGCACACCGAGGAACTCCGTCTCGGCTACGTCACCTTCACCCGCCCCCGCTCCCTCCTGCTCGGTTCCGGCCACTGGTGGGGCCCCTCCCAGAAGCGGCCGCGCGGCCCCTCGGACTTTCTGCACGCCCTGTACGAGCACTGCGCGGCCGGACACGGCGAGATCGAGGTCTGGGCCGACGAGCCCGCCGAGGACGAGGAGAATCCCGCCCTCCAGGAGGCGGCCGCCGACCACGCGTGGCCGCTCCCGCTCGACGAGGCGGCACTCGCCCGCCGTCGCGCGGCCGCCGAGACCGTACTCGCCCACCTGGAGCGGGTCGCGTCGCACGAGGAGGCCGGTCCCGGGACCTGGCAGGCCGGGCCGCGGGCCGCGCACGACCCGGCGTCCTACGACGACCCCGACTGGCCGCCCCCGCCGGACGACGACGAATCCCTCTACGGGCCGCCCGACGAGCCGCCTTACGAAGAGGGCGACTTCGCCGACGGAGACCCCTTCTCCGACGACGATCCGTTCCTGGACCACGCTCCGGTGCCCGACGGCGATCAGCTCTCCGCCGGCGATCAGCACTCCGACAGAGATCGGCTCGCCGGCGGCGACCAGCGCTCCAGCGCCGATCCGTTCCCCGAGGGCGATCAGGCCGACTGGGAATCGTGGACGACGGACCGCCCGGCCGGACGGCCGACGGTTCCCCGTCAGGCGGCCGGCCCGGGAAGCCGTCCGCATCGCGAGGGCCCCGGGCAGCTCACCCCCGAGGAATCCCGCACCCTCGCCTCCTGGGACCGCGACCTGGACGCGCTGGCCGGGGAACTGCTGCGTGCCCGCGCGACGGTGACCGACGTCCCCCTGCCGGCTTCGCTCACCGCGTCGCAGCTGCTGCGGCTGGCCGCCGACCCGGACGGCTTCGCGCAGGAGCTGGCACGTCCCATGCCACGCCCCCCGCAGCCGGCGGCCCGCCGGGGCACCCGCTTCCACGCCTGGGTGGAGTCCCGCTTCGAGGAGCTGCGGCTGCCGATGCTGGGGCCCGAGGAGCTGCCCGGCACCGACGCCGAGATCGCCGACGAACGTGACCTGGAGTCCCTCAAGGAAGCCTTCGAACGCACTCCGTACGCCCAGCGCACCCCGTACCGCGTCGAGGCGCCCTTCCAGCTCGCCATCGCCGGACGCGTCGTGCGCGGCCGCATCGACGCCGTCTACAAGCAGGGCGACGGCCGGGCGGCGACGTACGAGATCGTCGACTGGAAGACCAGCCGCGCCCGTACGGCCGACCCGCTCCAGCTCGCGCTCTACCGCCTCGCCTGGGCCGAGCAGCAGGGCGTGCCCCCGGAATCCGTCACGGCCGCCTTCCTGTACGTCCGCAGCGGCGAGGTCGTCCGGCCCGAGCTGCCGGACCGTGCCGCGCTGGAGCGGCTGATCGTCGAGGACCCGACGGGCTCCCGGGACGGGTCACCGGGGGAAGAGCAGGGCTCCCGGGACGGGTCGCCCGAGGAACCGCCGGGCGGACACGCCTCCGAGGGCGGATAGGCTCGTGAGCATGAGCAAGCCCGTTGACAACGCCGTCAGCACCGTCCGTGCGTACATCCAGACCCACCGAGCCGCCTTCCTCGACGACCTCGCGGAATGGCTGCGCATCCCCTCCGTGTCGGCCCAGCCCGACCATGCCGCGGACGTGGCACGCAGCGCCGACTGGCTTGCCGCCAAGCTCTGGGAGACCGGTTTCACCACCGCGGAGGTCTGGCCGACCGCCGGTGCCCCGGCCGTCTTCGCCGAGTGGCCCTCCGACGACCCCGAGGCACCCACCGTCCTCGTCTACGGGCACCACGACGTGCAGCCCGCCGCCCGCGAGGACGGCTGGGACAGCGAGCCCTTCGAGCCGGTGATCCGGGGCAACCGCCTGCACGCGCGCGGGGCCGCCGACGACAAGGGCCAAGTGTTCTTCCACACACTCGGTGTCCGCGCCCACCTCGCCGCCACCGGGCGCACCACCCCGGCCGTCCACCTCAAGCTCCTGATCGAGGGCGAGGAGGAGTCCGGCTCCCCGCACTTCCGTGACCTCGTCGAGGCGCACGCGGATCGCCTCGCCGCCGACGCGGTGATCGTCTCCGACACAGGCATGTGGTCCGAGGACACCCCCACGGTGTGCACCGGCATGCGCGGTCTCGCGGAGTGCGAGATCGAGCTGCACGGCCCCGACCAGGACATCCACTCCGGCTCCTTCGGCGGCGCCGTGCCCAACCCCGCGACCGCCGCCGCCCGCCTCGTCGCCGCCCTGCACGACGAGCACGCGCGCGTGGCCGTGCCCGGCTTCTACGACGGCATCACCGCACTCACCGACCGCGAGCGCGAGCTCTTCGCCGAGCTGCCCTTCGACGAGGAGACGTGGCTGCGCACGGCCAGGTCGACGGCCACCCACGGCGAGGCCGGCCACACCACCCTGGAGCGCATCTGGGCCCGTCCGACCGCCGAGGTCAACGGCATCGGCGGTGGCTACCAGGGCCCCGGCAGCAAGACGATCATCCCGTCCTCGGCCATCGTCAAGCTCTCCTTCCGGCTGGTCGCGGGGCAGGACCCGGACCACATCGAGAAGGCGGTACGCGCCTGGGCCGCCGAGCAGCTGCCCGCCGGCATCCGGTACGAGATCACCTTCGGCGCGGCCACCCGCCCGTGCCTCACGCCCCTGGACCACCCGGCGCTCCAGTCCGTCGCACGTGCCATGGGCCGCGCCTTCGAGCAGCCGATCCGCTTCACCCGGGAGGGAGGCTCCGGGCCCGCGGCCGACCTTCAGGAAGTCCTCGGGGCCCCCGTGCTCTTCCTCGGGATCTCCGTCCCGTCCGACGGCTGGCACGCCCCGAACGAGAAGGTCGAACTCGATCTCCTCATGAAGGGCGTCGAGACGGCAGCCCACCTGTGGGGCGATCTGGCCGAGAACTGGCGCGAGGCACACTGAAGGAGCCGATCCGCGCCCTGGAGGGCGTCCCGCACACCCGTCCTGCTGAACCGCCCGCCGAAACAACCGTTACACCGGGGGAGTTGGAAGCACCCGTGACCACCTGGACCGACAGCACCGCCGACCGTCCCATCTCGCTCACCGCCCCGAGCGGCATCGACCGCGCCGCCCACCACCGGCTCGACGAGGCCTGGCTCGCGGCGGCCTGGAGCCACCCCACGACCCGTGTCTTCGTGGTCTCGGGCGGTCAGGTACTCATCGACGAGACCGCGGACGGCACCACCGAACTGGTGATGACGCCCGCCTTCGAAGCGCCGCTCACCGAGGCGCACCGTTACTTCCTCGGCACGGACGACGACGGTGTGAGCTACTTCGCACTGCAGAAGGACACGCTGCCGGGCCGCATCGACCAGTCCGCGCGCCCGGCGGGCCTGCGCGAGGCCGGACTCCTGCTCTCGCCGCGCGACTCGGGCCTCATGGTGCACGCGGTCGCCCTGGAGAACTGGCAGCGACTGCACCGGTTCTGCTCGCGCTGCGGCGAACGCACGGTCATCGCCGCCGCCGGTCACATCCGCCGCTGTCCCGCCTGCGGGGCCGAGCACTACCCCCGCACCGACCCGGCCGTGATCATGGCGGTGACGGACGACGCCGACCGCATCCTGCTCGGCCGCCAGGTGCACTGGCCCGAAGGACGCTTCTCCACGCTCGCCGGCTTCGTGGAGCCCGGTGAGTCCATCGAGCATTCCGTGCGCCGCGAGGTCTTCGAGGAGGTGGGCGTCACGGTCGGCGAGGTGGAGTACGTCGCCAGCCAGCCCTGGCCCTTCCCCTCCAGCCTCATGCTCGGCTTCATGGCCCGTGCCACCTCGTCGGAGATCGACGTCGACGGCGAGGAGATCCACGAAGCCCGCTGGTTCTCCCGGGACGAGCTGCGGGCCGCTTTCGAGTCCGGGGAGGTGCTGCCTCCCTACGGAATCTCGATCGCGGCCCGCCTCATCGAGCTCTGGTACGGCAAGCCCCTGCCCACGCGGGCGGTCGCTTGATCCGGCTCAGACGCCGATCTTCTGCTTGACCTGCGCCAGCGAAGGGTTCGTGAGCGTCGAACCGTCCGGGAAGAGAACGGTGGGAACCGTCTGGTTTCCGCCGTTCGCCTTCTCCACGAACGCCGCGGACTGCGGGTCCTGCTCGATGTTGATCTCCGTGTACGCGATGCCCTCGCGGTCCATCTGGCTCTTCAGCCGACGGCAGTAACCGCACCACGTGGTGCTGTACATCGTCACAGTGCCCTGCATGTCTTTTGCGCTCCTTCACGGCTCGGGGGTGCGTCGTAGCTGCCAGTGGAACGCAAGTGACCTGCCCGGCATTCCCACCGGGGGTATGCGATACGTCGCTCCTGATCCGGCCCTCCCGTCGGATCAGGAGCGTGACGCCTGTCGCATTAGTACGACTGCGGGCGCCTCCCTGTGGACAACCGGCTCGTGCGCCTCCGGCGACCTGGCAGCATGGCGGGGTGACAGCAGCAACGCACTCCACCCTCTTCCCGCAGGTTCCGGACACGGCCGACGCGGTGCTCGACGGGCTCGACCCGGAGCAGCGCGAGGTCGCCACCGCGCTGCACGGTCCGGTGTGCGTGCTGGCGGGGGCGGGCACCGGCAAGACCCGGGCGATCACCCACCGCATCGCCTACGGGGTCCGGGCGGGGATACTCCACCCTTCCAGCGTGCTGGCCGTCACCTTCACCAACCGCGCCGCCGGCGAGATGCGCGGCCGGCTGCGCCAGCTCGGCGCCGGGGGAGTCCAGGCCCGCACCTTCCACTCCGCCGCCCTGCGCCAGCTCCAGTACTTCTGGCCCAAGGCGGTCGGCGGCGGCCTGCCCCGGCTCGTCGACCGCAAGATCCAGCTCGTCGCGGACGCGGCGGCCGCCTGCCGCATCCGCCTCGACCGGGGTGAGCTGCGGGACGTCACCGGCGAGATCGAATGGTCCAAGGTCACCCAGACCATCCCCGCCGACTACGCGGCCGCCGCCGCCAAGGCCGGACGCGAGGCCCCCCGCGACCCGGCCGAGATCGCCCAGATCTACGCGGCGTACGAGGACCTCAAGCGGGACCGCGCGGTCATCGACTTCGAGGACGTCCTGCTGCTGACGGTCGCCATCCTTCAGGACCGGCACGACATCGCCGAGCAGGTTCGCTCCCAGTACCAGCACTTCGTGGTCGACGAGTACCAGGACGTCAGCCCGCTCCAGCAGCGCCTGCTCGAACTGTGGCTCGGCGAGCGCGACAGCCTCTGTGTGGTGGGTGACGCCAGCCAGACGATCTATTCGTTCACCGGTGCAACTCCTGACCATCTCCTCGACTTCCGCACCCGCCACCCCTCGGCCACCGTCGTCAAGCTCGTCCGCGACTACCGCTCCTCGCCCGAGGTCGTCCATCTGGCCAACGGCCTGCTCGCCCAGGCCCGTGGCCGGGCCGCCGAACACCGCCTCGAACTGATCTCGCAGCGTTCCCCCGGCCCCGAGCCCGTGTACGCGGAGTACACGGACGAGCCCGCCGAGGCCGAAGGAGCCGCGCGCCGCATCCGCGACCTCGTCGCCTCGGGCGTCCCCGCGGGCGAGATCGCGATCCTCTTCCGTACGAACTCCCAGTCGGAGATCTACGAACAGGCCCTCGCCGACGCCGGTGTGCCCTATCAGCTGCGTGGTGCCGAGCGGTTCTTCGACCGTCCCGAGGTGCGAAAAGCGGGTGCCGCGCTGCGCGCCGCGGCCCGGTTCGGCGGCAACGACTCACTGCTCGACGACACCGTCGACCTGCCCTCGCAGGTCCGTGCCGTGTTGTCGGGCGAGGGCTGGACCAGCCTGCCGCCCGCCGGTTCGGGCGCGGTCAGGGAGCGCTGGGAGTCGCTCGCCGCCCTGGTGAACCTCGCGCAGGACTTCGCCGCGGCCAAGCCCGCCGCCACGCTCGGTGACCTCGTCGCCGAGCTCGACGAGCGGGCGAGCGCGCAGCACGCTCCGACCGTGCAGGGTGTCACCCTCGCCTCCCTCCACTCCGCCAAGGGGCTGGAGTGGGACGTCGTCTTCCTGGTCGGCGTGGCCGAGGGCATGATGCCGATCACCTACGCAAAGACCGACGAGCAGATCGAGGAGGAGCGCCGCCTCCTCTATGTGGGTGTCACCCGCGCCAGGGAGCATCTCTTCGTCTCCTGGGCGTTGTCCCGCTCGCCCGGCGGACGCCCCGGCCGGCGCCCCAGCCGATTTCTGGACGGCCTGCGCCCCGGCTCCGTCAGAACCGCGGGCCGCACCGGGTTCGGCGGTGCGGGGGGCATCGAGCGGGGTGTCGGGAGCAGTGGCGGTCCGGCCGTGCGGCGCACCGGCCGGACCCCGGCTCGCTGCCGGGTCTGCGGCCGCACCCTCACCGACGCCGGTGAGATGAAGCTGATGCGCTGCGAGGACTGCCCCTCCGACATGGACGAGGGTCTCTACGAGCGGTTGCGCGAGTGGCGTGCGGTGCAGGCGGAGCGCAGCGGACAGCCCGCGTTCTGCGTCTTCACCGACAAGACGCTCATGGCGATCGCCGAGACCGTGCCCGAGGACGAGCGAGAGCTCGCCCGGATCCCCGGCGTCGGAGTACGCAAGCTCAACCGCTTCGGAGCCGATGTTCTGACCATCTGCGCAGGTCAGGACCCTGAGGGGGAAGACGAGGGTGACTGATGCAAACTCGTCGAAAAAATAGTTTGCGCATGCCCCAGCAATCCCCATAGGTTCTAAGCACGGAAACGGCGGCCTTCTCCAAGGCCCCGCTTCCGTGCTGTACTTAATAACCGTCGGACCGGCTCACCCTGGTCCCCCAAGACGCCGAGAGGAGGCGATTCCAGTGATCAGCATCAACGCCAGCTCCATCAGCACCGTCAAAATGACCGATCGCTCGGTCGTCTCCACGTGCATGCTCGGCGTCTCGAACCTGGGCACCGGTCTGTCCGGCATCCGTGCCGCCCGGCCGGCGTCCTCCCTGTCTCTCGCGGGCCTTCCCGTCCGTGAGCGCAATGAGCGACCGACCCAGGCACTGGAAGCGGCAGTAGTGGCAGAGGCGCAGGCCTATGCCTTTGCGGCGGCCGGTGCCGGAGCCCTGAAGCAGACGACGCAGCACCACACGATGTGGGCCTTCCGTGGGCCTGAACCCTGGAGTGATCCAGCCTGATCCTCGATCAGGCCGGCGCCTTCAGGGCCGCGGAACCCCACCCGGGATCCGCGGCCCTTCTGTTTGTCCCCGACCAGGGACGGCAGAGCGAAGGGGCCTCGGGACAAGAAAAGAACCCGGTACCAGCCGCCAACCGGCCAACAGGCCGGCACGACCAGACGAGGAAGACGAACCGTGCAACTCGAAGCGCACGCCCCGTCCGTACCGCCTTCCGAAACGATCCCCCCGCCCGGCCTCACGGAGGACTCCACCTTGATCCCGCTCACCGCGCTCACCGCGCTCGACGACGCCATCGAGAACCTCGGCGTACCCGTCCCGTGCCGCTCCTACGACCCGGAGGTCTTCTTCGCCGAGTCGCCGGCCGACGTCGAGTACGCCAAGTCCCTCTGCCGCACCTGCCCGCTGATGGAGGCCTGCCTCGCCGGCGCCAAGGAGCGGCGTGAGCCCTGGGGCGTCTGGGGTGGCGAGCTCTTCGTCCAGGGTGTCGTCGTGGCCCGCAAGCGGCCGCGTGGCCGCCCGCGCAAGAACCCGGTCGCGGCATGAACATCCGCGGAACCATTGATCGCCCCCTGACGCACGACCCCAAGAAGCAGGCCCCGATGAAGCCGTCCACCAGCGAGCCCGCCGGCTCCGCCATCCCAGACTTCACCACCACCGGCGCGAACGACTCGCGTCAGAACAGGACCCGAGAGATGCAACTCATCCCAGAAGCCTTGGCTCGTGCGCATATGCACGAGCGACTGCACGAGGCCGAGCAGGAACGCCGGGCCGTGCGCCTGGCGACTGCCCGCCGGATGCAGCGTCGGGCCGAGCGCGCTTCGATGCGAGCCCGGCGCGCGCTGGCCATGGCGGTCATGCAGTAAGCCGAAGCAGTCGCAGTCAGCAACTCCTCGCGGGGGTCGGTCCGAAGGGACCGGCCCCCGCGGTGCGTTGTGCCGGGCCGTGCACCGGTCGCGGGGATATCGTCGCCGAGTGACGAGTCTTCCCGGGGACAGTGACAGCACCGACTCCGCACCGCGGTCCGACGGCGGCGAGGACGAGCGCATCGTGTGCGCATGCTGTGGGACCCCGGCCGACGGTCCCCAGCCGACATGGACCTGTTCCGTGGAGAACGGCGCCCGCCATTACTTCTGCGACAACTGCGCCCGCAGCAACCTCAGGGCCATCGAGGGCCGGCTCGACTCGGCCTGGTGGTAGCGGCGGGACTCACGTCCCGCTCGCCGACGCCTCGCCGTTCGGCAGGGGTTTCGCGGGCTCACGCCTCCGCCGCCGACACCTCCTCGTCCACCAGGTCCTCGGCCAGGTCCTCCGCGATCTCCTCGTCCGTCAGGAACCCCGGCAGCCACTCCTCCAGTTCGTCGCGCAGACGGACCGTCGCACCCAACTGGCACAGGACACCGATGGTGCTGAGCGTCACCCGGTGTATCAGCAGGTAGGACGGGGGCAGGTTGAGCTGCTTGCCCAGCTGGTAGGCGGGGGAGCGCGGGTCGGCGATGCGGGCGGCCTGACTGCGCATCCAGCCTCGGGTGAAGGTGAACTCGTCCGCCTGGGCCGGCTCGATGATCGGCAGCAGATAGTCCAGGACCGCGTCGGGGTCGAGCTCTATGGACTCCTTGACGAAGCCTTCCTCGCAGAGCAGTCCGTAGACCGACTCGGCCTCGCCGTCCAGGGTCATGCGCAGGGAGTGGCCGATGGGCAGGGGCAGCCCGCCGGGGAGCCGGTCCACCGTGCCGAAGTCCAGCACGCCCAGCCGCCAGCCGCTCTCCTCGTCCGGGAGGAGACGGAAATTCCCCGGGTGCGGATCGGCATGCAGCAGTCCGGTGCGCGCAGGCCCCGAGAAGAGGAAGCGCGCCAGCAACTGTCCGGCGCGGTCCCGCTGCTCCTGACTGCCGTCGGCGATCACCTCCGACAGGGGGGTTCCGTCGATCCATTCGGTCACCAGGATCTGGTCGCACTGGTGGACCACGGCCGGCACGACGACGTCCGGGTCGTCCGCGAACTCCTCCGCGTGAGCCGTCTGGGCCTGCGCCTCCAGGGCGTAGTCGAGCTCCTCGGAGACCCGGTCGCGCAGCTCCGAGATGAGCGGCTTGATGTCCATGCCGGGGATCAGCGGACCCAGAAGCCGGGCAAATCGGCTCAGTTGTGTCAGATCGGACAGGAGGGCCTCGCCCGCTCCGGGGTACTGGACCTTGACCGCGACCTCGCGCCCGTCGTGCCACACGGCCCGGTGCACCTGGCCGATCGAGGCCGCCGCGGACGGCTTGTCCTCGAACTCCAGGAACAACTCGGACCAGTCCTCGCCGAGCCGCTCCTCGAGCACGGAGTGGACGGTGCGGGTCGGCATGGGAGGCGCCGCCTCCTGGAGTTTGGTCAGTGCCGCGCGATAGGGCCCGGCGACCTCCTCGGGGAGCGCCGACTCGAAGACGGACAGCGCCTGCCCGAATTTCATCGCGCCGCCCTTCAGCTCGCCGAGCACACGGAACAACTGCTCCGCCGTGCGCTGCTGGAGCTCGCGGCCCACGATCTCCGCCGACTTCCCGCCGATCCGTTTCCCGAGGCCCCAGGTCGCCCGCCCGGCGAAGCCGAGCGGTAGCGCGGCGAGTTTGGCGGTACGGGTGACCGCCTTCCGGGGAAGATCAGACATGCGCCCTCCAAGTCCCAGACGGCCGTGCCGCGTACGGCTGTTGCCCCGCCATTGTCTCGTGCGGCCCGGCATCCTCCGAGGGGCGCTCCCCCTCGGCTTTCGTCCCGGCGCCGCAGGGGCATGCAGCATGCCCCCGGACCGGCCTCGCGTGCCAGTCGAATCCGGGAATCGACGCCTCCCAGCGCGCCCCCGCGCTGGAGGGCAACTCCCCGTCCAGGAAGGTGAGTACATGCCCCGCGGCCAGTCCGGCGACACCGGCCGCCAGGGCGAGATCGCAGGCGGGTACCCGGTGCGACTGCCCCGAGCGCCACTGCGCGACCATACGGGGCCAGGTCGGATCCCGGTCTGCTCGCCCCTGGTCGAGACAGCCGGCGCACGCCGTCTCACCGGGGAGCACCAAGGGGCCGACGACCCCGGTGCCCTCGACGACACCCGCATAAAGGTGGGGTGTTCCGGAGGCGATCAGCGGTTCCGCCGCGACGGGATCGGGTGCGTGGACGGCGACGCCGTCCCGGGGAGCGAGGACGACCAGGGCCAGCGCGGGGACCCGCTCCGACTCCGTGGCCCTCGCTCTCTCCCTCTCCTTCTGTTTCCGCTCGGCGGACATCCGGGGCGGGCGGTCGGGTGCGGCTCGGCGCGTGGCGCGGCGGGCGGCGTCCTCGCGGCGCTCGCCGACGGAGTCGGCGGGCAGCCCGCCGGGCGCCACGTCCCACGGCTCGACGCACCCGACGTCGCGCACCTCGACCTCGCCCACGCCCGCGCCCGCGAGAAGGGAGGCGAGGACCACACCCACGCGTCCGGCCCCGCGCACCTGCACCCGCAGGGAACGACGGGTGGCGAGGCGCCTGATGGCGTCGCCCGGATCCGGTGAGACGAGGGACAGGGAAGCGAGGTCCGGCCGCAGCCGGTCCAGGACGTCCCTCTTCTCGCGCAGGGCGTCCGCGGCCGGGCCGCCGCCGGTCGCGTCGTCCAGCAGACCGGACCGGGCCAGCCGGTCCACCAGCTCGTCCACACGGTCCTCGGGCAGCCCCATGCCGCGTCCCTGCTCATGCAGCAGCGGCAGACCGCGTGTCCCGTCCAGCAGATCGAGGAAGCCGGCCGTCGCCGTGTCCATCGGGCCGAGCACCATCGCGTGCGCCGGTGCCATCCCGAACTGCACGGTGTCGAGATCCCGCCAGCCGCGCCGCAGCGCGGGCTTCACGATCGGATGCATGACCTACCCCCGTAGCCCGTAGAGCGTCCTCGTGTGCCGCCGGCGGTGTGCCTCCCACGCCGCCGACCGAGTGCCAGCATGCCCGTCCGTGACGAACCGTGCCGAAAGTTGTCCACAGGCGGCGGGGTCAGTCGTACAAATCAAGCGCTCGGGGTGCGGATCAGCATCGAACCGTCCCGGGGGCGGGACTTCCCCCATGTGCAGCGGGTAACGTCGTGGCGTGCCCGCCGACCCACTGCACCGCGCCGGAAAACCACAGCGCAGCACGACGAGCCCGCCGCCGAGCGGCTCGGTGGCGAGCGCGATCGAGGTCCGAAGGAGCACGCGACGGCGCAGAACGGTCTCCGCGTACCGCGAGGGCGATCGCACCGTCGTGCTCATCCCCGCCCGCATGTCCGAGGCGGAGGAACAACGCTGGGTGACCGTCATGCTCGACAAGCTGGCCGCCCAGGAGAGCAAACGGCTCCTCGGGGACACCGAGCTCGCCGAGCGTGCCGAGCGCCTGTCGGAGCAGTACTTCGACGGCCGGGCCCGTCCCAAGTCGGTGCGCTGGGTCACCAATCAGAACACGCGCTGGGGCTCGTGCACCCCGTCCGAGGGCAGCATCCGCCTGTCGCACCGGCTCCAGGGCATGCCCGAGTACGTCGTCGACTACGTTCTCCTCCACGAGCTCGCCCATCTGCTCGTACCCGGACACGGGCCGCGCTTCTGGCGGCTCCTGGAGGCATATCCGCGCACCGAGCGTGCCCGCGGATACCTCGAAGGTGTGGTCGCCGCCGACCGGCTGCCCCATTCGCCGGCCGCGCGCGAGGAGTAGGGGCGGTTCACCCACGTCCCAAGGGGCGATTGTGTACCGGGTCTGTACCGGCTTCGTCCACTCCCGGAGTTTGCCGTTAGCCTGACGCGACGCACTCGCATTCGGGATGGGGGACGGTCGTTACGCATGGCCAGGGAATTCCAACGCGGCCACAAGGCCAGGATCAGTGACCTCACCGCGGGCACCGATCTGTACGTAGGTGTGCAGATCGCCGGCCCCGGACTGACCTTCGACATCAGTTGCTTCGGTCTGGACGCCGACGAACGGCTCTCGGACGACCGGTACTTCGTCTTCTTCAACCAGCCGAAGTCCCCCGAGGAGTCCATCCAGCTTCTGGGCGCCCAGTCGGGCGACACCGAGTCCTTCCGCGTCACCCTCGACAGGATCCCGGCGCAGATCCAGAAGCTGTCCTTCACGGCGACCATCGACGGCTCCGGGCAGATGTCGCAGATCGCCCCCGGATACCTCCGAATCGTCGCGGGTGGCGAGGAGGTGGCCCGGTACTCGTTCAGCGGCGCGGAGTTCTCCACGGAGCGTGCCGTGATGCTGGGCGACTTCTACCTGAAGGACGTCTGGCGTTTCGCCGCGGTGGGCCAGGGCTTCGACGGCGGCCTCGACGCGCTGCTGAAGAACTTCGGCGGCGAGGTCGCCGAGGAGGAGCCCGCCGCGCCGCAGCCGCAGAGCGGGGCCGCTCCGTCCTTCGCCCCGCCGGCCCAGGCCACCGCGCCTCCCGCGTTCGGCGCCCCGGCCGCTCCCGCCCCGGCTCCGGCCCCCGCGCCGCAGCCCGCCGCGGGCTTCGCTCCGCCGCCGGGAGCCACGCCGCCCCCCGCACCGACGCCCAGCGCGCCTCCGGTGCACGCCGCGCCGACCATCATCGCGCCCCTGAACCCCCCGCCGGGCGGCACCGTGCACCCGCCCGGCCCCGCGCCGTACGCGCAGCCGCCGGGGCAGCCCGGCCCGCCCCCGGGCTACGGCCAGCAGCCCCCCGGCCAGACGGCCCCGATGCCTCCCGGCTACGGGCAGCAGCCGCCCTCCGCGCCTCCCGGTTACGGCCAGCAGGCCCCGCCCGCGCCCCCCGGCTACGGCCAGCAGCCGCAGTACGGCCAGGTGCCCGGCCAGTACCCGGGCCAGCCCGGGGCCCCCTCCCCGTACGGTGCGCCCCAGGGCGCCCCGCAGGGCGGTGCCGGTGTGGCGGCGGCACTCGGCGCCTTCAAGGAGACGCCCACCGGCCAGCGATGGACGCAGCAGAACAAGAAGCTCGTCCGGGTCGACCTCGGTGTCGGCGGCCAGCCCGTGCTCGCCCGCCAGGGCAGCATGGTGCTCTACCAGGGCAAGGTCGACTTCAGCTACAAGGGCGCCGGGTTCGCCGGCCGGATCGTGGGCAACGCGACCGGCCAGGAGATGCAGCTGATGCGCTGTACCGGCCAGGGCCAGGTGTTCCTCGCCGAGAACTCCACGATGCTGCACCCCATCGAGCTCCAGGGCGACGCGATCTGCGTCTCCGCGGAGAACGTCCTCGCCTTCGACGAAGCCCTCCAGTACGAGGTACGCCGCATCGAGGGGCACGGCATCCCCGGTGGCGCGCTGTTCACGATGCAGTTCCAGGGGACCGGCACGATCGTCGTGAAGACGCACGGCGCCCCCGTGGTGCTGCCCGTGACACCGACGACGTTCGCCGACTGCAACGCTGTCGTCGCATGGTCCGCGGCCTCCCAGGTGGTCGTCTCCAGCCAGGTGCGGATGCGCCGGAACGCGTACCCCGGAGACACCGGCGAGAGCGTGAACCTCCAGTTCCGCGGCGCGCCCGGCAATTTCATCGTCGTCCAGCCGTACGAGGTCTGAGGGAGCCCGTCATGAACCAGCCACTCGCGGGCTTCGCCCCTGCACCTGTGTCCGCCCGCATGGAGAACCACGGCAACCACATGCTGAAGGTCGCCATGCAGACCGGAAGCGACCTCCTCGCGCGCGTGGGGTCGATGGTCGCCTACGAAGGGTTCGTCCAGTACGAGCCCAATCCGCCCGCCGTACGCCAGATCGCGCGCGACTGGGTCACCGGCGAGGGCGCACCCCTCATGAAGTGCTCGGGTGACGGCCTGCTCTACCTCGCCGACTACGGGGCGAACGTGGTCGTCATCAACCTCAACGGGGACGCGATCTCCGTCAACGCCACGAACCTGCTCGCCTTCGACGCCCACCTCCAGTGGGGTGTCGAGCGGGTGAAGGGGCTCGCCAAGTTCGCCGGGCAGGGCCTGTGGAACACCAAGATCTCCGGTCAGGGCTGGGTCGCGCTGACCTCCCGGGGCAAGCCGATCGTCGTCGACTGCGGCGGTGGTGAGGACGAGACGTACGTCGACCCGGACGCGCTCGTCGCCTGGTCCCCGAACCTCAAGGTGAAGGGCAAGCGCAGCTTCAAGGCACAGTCGCTGATCGGACGCGGCAGCGGCGAGGCGTACCAGATGGCGTTCTCCGGGACGGGCATCGTCGTCGTGCAGCCCAGCGAGGACAGCACCGACCGCCTCCGAGTCCGGGGCTGAGGGGGAGCAGGACACCATGCAGAGCTCGCTTTTCGGCTACAACGAGCAGCAGACCCAGGACCGCTACAGCCTGCAGAACTCGCAGATGCTGCGGGTCGTCCTGGAGGGCCACGACGACATCCTCGCCCGCAAGGGCACGATGGTCGCGTACCAGGGGCTCGTCGAGTTCGACGCCGAGTACCAGAACAACAGCCAGCACCGGGCCCGCGCCTACACCGGTGAGGGCCTGGACCTGATGCGCTGTCATGGGCAGGGGACGGTCTACCTGGCCAATCTCGCCCAGCACGTGCACGTCATGGACGTGGACCAGGAAGGCCTCACGGTCGACAGCAGCTACGTCCTCGCTATGGACTCCTCGCTGCACCACGAGGTCATCGCCGTCGACAGCCAGTACGGCATCTCCGGCTCCGGCAAGTACCAGCTCAACATCACGGGACGTGGCAAGGTCGCGCTGATGACCTCGGGGATGCCGCTGCTGATGCAGGTCACGCCCGACCGGTACGTCAACTGCGACGCCGACGCCATCGTGGCGTGGTCCACCGGTCTGCGGGTGCAGATGCAGGCGCAGACGCACTCCTCGGGTGTGTGGCGGCGCCGCGGCAACACCGGTGAGGGCTGGGAGCTCAGCTTCATGGGGCAGGGCTACGCGCTGGTGCAGCCCAGCGAGCTGCTGCCGCCGCAGAACGCCGTGATCGGCCAGGGCCTGCGCGCCCAGTACGGCATGGGGCAGCACGGCGCGCACGCGCAGAACCAGGGCAACGCCTGGAGCTGACCATCGGATGACGGTCCCGGATCCGACCGCCCACGTCAGGGGCCCGGATCCGACCGTCCGGGCGACGGTTCGGCTTCGACCGTCCAGCAGGCAACGTAAGGGGCGACCGCCACTGCGGTCGCCCCTTACACGTTGCTCAGGGTCACAGGCGGGCGCGCGTGGCCTCCACCAGACGGACCACCGACTCGTCGGCCACGTCCGCGACCTCGTCGTAGGCGAACCAGCGCAGGTCCAGGGACTCGTCGCTGATCGCCTCCACGGCCCCGGACGGAGCGAGCGCCGCGTACTGCACGTCGAGGTGCCAGGCGCACGGCGTGTGATGCCGGTCCAGGCGCACGGGGCCGCCGGGCAGCAGCGTCAGACCCGAGACGCCCGACTCCTCGGTGCCCTCACGCAGGGCGGCCGACGCCAGGGTCTCGTCGACCGGCTCGCAGTGGCCGCCCATCTGGAGCCACATGCGCAGCTTCTTGTGGAGCGTCAGCAGCACACGCCCCTGCTCCGGGTCGATCACCAGGGCACTGGCCGTGATGTGCCCGTCCCGGCAGGCCTTCCACATCCCGTCCGGATGCGCGGCGAGATGGTCCAGGTAGGTCTGGCACAGCTGTTCCTGGCCCTCGTAGCCCTTCAGGACGAGGACCGCGTCGTCGTGCAGGTTCACTCGGCGCCGTCACCCTTGTCGTCGTCCTTGGGGGCGTCGTCCTTGCTGAGGTCCGTCTTGCCCTCGGAACCGCCGGCCGCCTCGCCGAGCATCTTGTCGAGCTCGGAGAAGTCCAGCTGCTCGCGGTGCACGAAGCCGTCCGGGTCGTCCAGGTCGGACGCCGTGGGCAGCATGTCCGGGTGGGCCCAAAGGCCGTCACGGCCGTCGACGCCGCGCGCGTCCGTGAGCGAGGCCCACAGGCGCGAGGCATCCCGCAGACGGCGCGGACGCAGCTCCAGACCGATCAGCGTGGCGAACGTCTGCTCCGCGGGACCGCCGGTGGCGCGGCGGCGGCGCAGGGTCTCCCGCAGCGCGTCCGCGGACGACAGGCGCGGCTTCGCGGCCGAGTGCACGACCGCGTCCACCCAGCCCTCGACCAGTGCCAGCGCCGTCTCCAGGCGGGCCAGCGCGGCCTTCTGCTCCGGGGTGTCCTCCGGCTGGAACATGCCCTGCTGGAGCGCCTGCTGGAGCTCCTCCGGGTTCTGCGGGTCGAACTGGCCGACCACGTCCTCCAGCTTGGCGGTGTCGACCTTGATCCCGCGCGCATAGCCCTCGACCGCGCCGAACAGGTGCGAGCGCAGCCACGGCACGTGCGCGAAGAGACGCTGGTGGGCCGCCTCACGCAGAGCGAGATACAGGCGTACCTCCTCCTGGGGGATGCCCAGGTCCTTGCCGAACGATTCGATGTTCAGCGGCAGCAGCGCGGCCTTGCCGGCCGGGCCGAGCGGCAGACCGATGTCCGTCGAGCCGACGACCTCGCCCGCGAGCACGCCCACGGCCTGCCCGATCTGCGTACCGAACATGGCGCCGCCCATGGAGCGCATCATGCCGATGAGCGGGCCCGCCATGGCCTGCATCTCCTCGGGCAGGACGTCGCCCATGGCCGCTCCGACGCGCTCGGCGACCGGGTCGACGAGCTCCTTCCACACCGGAAGGGTCGCCTCGACCCACTCCGCGCGGCTCCAGGCCACCGCGGTCCCGGCGCCCGAGGGCAGCGACGTCGCGTCGTCCAGCCACAGGTCGGCGAGGCGCACGGCCTCCTGGACCGCGGAGCGCTCGGAGGGGCCGATGCTGGAGTCCTTGGTGCCGTCGGACGTGCCCTGGGCGACCGTCTGGCGGGCGATCTGCTTGGCCATGTCCCAGTTCACCGGGCCGCCCTCGTACGAGAGCATCTGGCCCAGCTGCTGGAACGCGGCGCCCAGGTCATTGGGGTTCATGGAACCGAACATGGCTGCGAGCGGATTGTCGGCGCCGGGGCCACCGGCTCCGGGCAGCCCGAAGCCGAACGGTCCCTGAGCACCGCCGCCCTGCTGGTCCTTCTTCTTGCCCTCGTCGCCGTTCTCCGGCTCCTCCGGCGGAAGGCCGAATCCGAATGGGGTGTCACTCACGGGGTTCCTCGGCTGGTAAGGCCGCCGGTTCTTCCCGACGGCGGCTGCCCACAACACCACCCAGCGTAGACACCACAGCCCGATCGGGCCTCAGTGCTTCGCCGACTCTCGGCCTGCGGCAGGATGGATGCCACCTGGTACGGACGCGTCCTGCGCATCCGTTACTGAAGACAACCGCTGGAGACGCCCGGTGAGTTCCCCAGATCCGCAGGTTCGCGCAGCGCGAAACCACTCAACCAGCCCCGCCTCGCGCGGCCCCGTCGTCGCGGTCACCGGCGCCGCGGCCGGCGTGGGAGCCCTGCTCACCGAGCGGCTCGCCGCCAGCGAGGCGATCAAGCAGGTCATCGCGATCGACGAGCGGCGCGGCGAGTGCGCGGCGGCCCAGTGGCACATCCTCGACGTGCGGGACCCGGCGATCGCCGAGAAGCTGCGCGGGGCGGACGTCGTGGTGCATCTGGCGCTCGACCTCGATCTGGAGACGGACGCGGCCGCCCGGACCGCCTACAACGTCCGGGGGACGCAGACCGTCCTGACCGCCGCCGCGGCGGCCGGGGTCCACCGGGTGGTGCTGTGCACCTCGGCGATGGTCTACGGGGCGCTGCCCGACAACGAGCTGCCCCTGTCCGAGGACGCGGAGCTGCGGGCGACGGCCGAGGCCACGGGCGTCGGCGACCTCCTGGAGATCGAGCGGCTCGCTCGGCGGGCGCCGCGCGCGCATCCCGGTCTCAACGTCACGGTGGTGCGGCCCGCCGTCCTCGTCGGCGGTACCGACACCGCGCTGACCAGGTATTTCGAGTCGCCGCGACTGCTCGTGGTGGCCGGGTCGCGGCCCGCCTGGCAGTTCTGCCACGTCGAGGACCTGTGCAGTGCCCTGGAGTACGCGGTCGTCGAGAAGGTCGAGGGGGAGCTCGCCGTCGGGTGCGACGGATGGCTGGAGCAGGAGGAGGTCGAGGAGCTGAGCGGGATCCGGCGGATGGAGCTGCCGTCCGCCGTGGCGCTCGGGGCGGCCGCGCGACTTCACCGGATCGGGCTCACCCCTTCGCCCGCCGGGGACCTCGCGTACACGATGTACCCGTGGGTGGTCAGCGGGAGCCGGCTGCACGACGCCGGGTGGCGGCCGCAGTGGACCAACGAGGAGGTTCTCGCGGAGCTGCTGGAGGAGGTCTCCGGGCGGCACACCGTGGCGGGGCGGCGGCTGGGGCGCAAGGATGCGACGGCGGCGGGGGCCGCGGGGGCGACGGTTGCGCTGTTGGGTACGGCTGCGTTGGTGCGGCGGGCGCGGAAGGCTCGGCGGCGCATCTGAGGGTGTCCTCGGGCGCCGGGCTCCCTTTCCACCGGGTGGCTGCTTCCATCTGGGGTGGCTGTTTCCGCCGGGCTTTCCCTGGGGAGCCGTCGCCGTCCGGCCGGGGTGATCGCCGGCTTGTCCCGCGGCAGGTGTCGCGGGCGGCGCTTTTCGCCCCGTCCGCCCCTTTCCGTCCCGTTGTCCTGGGGGCTGCCGCCCCCGGACCCCCGCGTCGGCCTGGACGGCCTCGTCCTCAAGCGCCGGACGGGCTGAAAGCACCCCCCGGCGCGGAGCTGGACGGCGCCCCACCGGTGCGTCCGTTCTGTAGGAGGCTCCAAAGGGGCACGCGCGTGTGCCGGGGGAATGGTCTATTTCTTGTTGTCAGTGGTGTGGGGCACGATGGGCTCATGGCATCCACGAACGACCATCCCGGTGAGCAGGCGGCGCAGGACGCGATCAGGCTGATCGCCATCCGGGAGACGCCGCTGTCGCTGGACGAGGTCTTCAAGGCGGTGGGGGACGACGCCGCCGGCGGGACGGCGCTGTTCGTCGGGACCGTGCGGAATCACGACGGGGGTGCCGACGTCGACGAGCTGGGGTATTCGTGTCATCCCAGCGCCGAGGCGGAGATGCGGCGGATCGCCGAGAAGGTGGTCGCCGAGTATCCGGTGCGGGCGCTGGCCGCCGTCCACCGTGTCGGGGACCTGAAGGTGGGGGACCTCGCGGTCGTCGTCGCCGTCTCCTGCCCGCACCGGGGCGAGGCCTTCGAGGCGTGCCGCAAGCTCATCGACGACCTGAAGCACGACGTGCCGATCTGGAAGCACCAGAAGTTCTCCGACGGCACGGAGGAGTGGGTCGGCGCCTGCTGAGGGCCGACCGGGTGGCGCCTGGTCCTCCGGTTGCGTAACTCGCCCCCTGCCGTGAGCGTTAGCACTGCGGATGGTTAATCTGCTGATCAGTCAGTTGCGGTCGCTCATGGGGTTGGGAGGTCGACATGGCGGCGCTTGCCTGGTTGCTGATTCCGCTTGTGGCTGCGGTCGGTGCCGGACTGTGGGGCAGTTGGGCCGGCCGGAATCGCAAGACGGCCGGGGACGGTGTCGAGCTCGCGGGATACACGCGCTTCCGCGAGGCCATGGAGCGGACCGAGGTCCGGGCCGAGGCCAAGGAGAAGTCGCACTCCGACGCCCACTGATCCCGCCGCTCCGCGCCCCCGGACGGACGGCCCCGACGGTGCGCTTACAGCACCGTCCCGTACTGTCGTTCCATGCCACGCCGCACCGCGACGATGCTCGCCTCGACACTCATCCTGATCGCGCTCCTGTGCGCGGGGGTGTTCATCAAAGTGCCGTACTCGGAGATGTCCCCGGGTCCGACGGTGAACACGTTGGGCGACCACGACGGCGAGCCGGTGCTGCAGATCTCCGGTCACAAGACGTACCCGGCCACCGGGCACCTGAACATGACGACGGTCCGCGTCACCAGCGCCGACTACAACATGAACCTCGTCGAGGCCGTCTACGGCTGGCTGGCGCACGACAACAAGGTCGTGCCGCACGACACGCTCTACCCGGACGGCAAGACCGAGGAGCAGTCGACGCAGGAGAACGCCGAGGAGTTCAGCCAGTCCCAGGAGAGCGCGAAGGTGGCGGCGCTGAAGGAACTGGACATCCCGGTGAAGTCCTGGGTGATCGTCTCCACCGTCCTCAAGGGCTCCCCGGCCGAGGGCCGACTGCACGCCGGTGACGTGATCAAGGCCGTCGACGGCACCGTGGTGAAGGCGCCCGACGACGTCGCGAAGCTGGTCACCGAGCACAAGCCCGGCGAGAAGGTCGTCTTCACGATCGTGCCCGCCAAGGAGCAGGCCGCGGCCGAGAAGGAGAACCGGACGGCGACGGCGACGAAGGACGTGACGATCACCACGGCCAAGTCCGACGACGGCGGGACGCAGCGCGCGATCGTCGGGATCTCGGCCGGGACCGACCACACGTTCCCGTTCACCGTCGACATCAAGCTGGCCGACGTCGGCGGACCGAGCGCCGGCCTGATGTTCTCTCTCGGCATCGTCGACAAGCTGACCCCCGGCAACCTCACGGGCGGGAAGTTCGTGGCCGGCACCGGCACCATCGACGACAACGGCAAGGTCGGCCCGATCGGCGGCATCGAGATGAAGACGGTCGGCGCACGCCAGAAGGGCGCCGAGTACTTCCTGACGCCCAAGGACAACTGCGCGGCCGCCGCCAAGGACACCCCCGCGGGCCTCACGCTCGTCAAGGTCGACACCATCGACGACGCGCTGAACGCCCTCAAGGACATCAAGTCCGGCAACACCGCCGCCCTGCCGAAGTGCTCCGCCAAGGGCTGAGCCGACCACAGCCGTTCGTCCCCGGACGGGGACGCACCCCGCCCTCGTCCCCGGACGGGGGCGCACCTCGCGGCCGGGCCGCCCCCGCCGCGACGGTCAGTCCGCGAACGTCGCCGAGAGTGCCTCAGCGAGCCCCGGCACCAGGTCCGAACCGGTGAGCACCTCGGTCGCGGCGTCCTTCTCGCGCAGCCGGAGCGCGGAGTCGCGGGTGCCGTCACGCAGCACGCCGACGGTCATACGGACCTCCTGGCGGTCCGGGTGCTCGGCGACCCAGCGCGCGAGCTTCTTCTCGCTGAGACCCTCCGGGACGGAGGCCTCGGCCGACGGCGGCAGCATCAGCCGCTCCACGGTGAGCGCGCAGCCGATGACGGCGTCCGGCCACGCGATGGTGCCGAGGAACTCGTCCAGCGCCTTGCCGGCGGGGATCTCGTCCTGCTCGATCGGGGTGAGACCGGAGGTCTCCTGCTGCTCGTCCGCCAGGCCGAGCTGGGCGGCGAGGCCGGGTTCCTGGGCCCGCAGCCGTGCGGTGTCTACGAGGGCGAAGAGGCGAGCGGGCTGGTCCCAGCCGAGGCCCGAGGCGTACTCGTCGATCTCGAGTACGGCCCGGGTGAGGGGGGTCGCTGCCATGGGAGTGTTGGACATGGTCACAATCCTGCCTCGTTCGTACCCGAATCCGGGAACCGAGTAAAGCGTGAGTAAGTTGCATAGATGAGGCCCCACGATCACGGAGCCTTGCGGACGGTCCACCATCACGGGGGCCTGACGGATCAACAGCGACTTCGAGGTGCGCACCTTGGCTTTCCAGATGCCGGACCGCGGCGGAGGCCCGACGGGGCCACGGATCAGAGTGGGCCGACCGTCCCGGCGTGTCCGGACCCTGCTCATGACACTGGGCGTGCTGGCCGTGCTGGCCATGGCCTTCGTCATGTTCGCGGGGTTCTGGACGGACTGGCTCTGGTATCGGTCGGTTCACTACTCGTCGGTCTTCACGACCACCCTGTGGACCAAGATCGGACTGTTCTTCGTCTTCGGCCTGCTGATGGCGGCCGCGGTCGGGGTGAACATCTGGCTCGCGCACAAGATGCGCCCGCCGCTGAGCGCCATGTCGATGGAGCAGCAGAGCCTCGACCGCTACCGCATGGGCATCGCCCCCTACAAGCGGTGGCTGCTCCTCGCGATCACCTCGCTGGTCGGGCTGATCGCCGGCGCGTCCGCCTCGGGCCAGTGGCGCACCTGGCTGATGTGGGTGAACGGGGTGCCCTTCCACCAGAAGGACCCCCAGTTCCACCTGGACGTCTCCTTCTACGCCTTCGACCTGCCCTGGTACCGCTTCCTGCTCGGCTTCGGCTTCGCCGCCGCCGTGCTCTCGCTGATCGCGGCCGCGCTCACGCACTACCTGTACGGCGGGCTGCGGATCACCAGCCCGGGGGCGCGCGCCACGGCAGCTGCGACCGGGCACCTGTCCGTGCTCCTCGGCATCTTCGTCGCGCTGAAGGCCGTCGCCTACTGGCTCGACCGGTACGGGCTGGCCGTGAAGTCCAGCGACTTCAAGGCCACGGGCAACTGGACGGGCCTCAGGTACGTCGACGCGAACGCGTACCTGCCCGCCAAGACGATCCTGTTCTGCATCGCCGTCATCTGCGCGCTGCTCTTCTTCGCCACCCTGTGGCGGCGCACCTGGCAGCTGCCCGTGATCGGCTTCGGCCTGATGGTGCTCTCGGCAATCCTCATCGGCGGCCTGTACCCGGCGATCGTCCAGAAGTTCCAGGTCCAGCCGAACGAGCAGGCCAAGGAAGCGCCGTACGTCGAGAAGAACCTCAAGGCGACGCGTGAGGCGTACGGGATCGACGGCACCGACGTGACCGACTACCCGGGCGCGAGCACCACCAAGGACAAGACCAAGCTGCGCGACGACGCGGACAATGCCGCGAGCATCCGTCTCATGGACCCGAACGTGGTGTCGCCGACCTTCCAGCAGCTCCAGCAGGTCCGGAACTACTACGGCTTCCCGTCGAACCTGGACGTGGACCGCTACAGCAAGGACGGCAAGGACCAGGACACGGTCATCGGGCTGCGCGAGCTCAACCTCCAGGGCATCCCGAAGAGCAACTGGATCAACGACCACTTCCGTTACACGCACGGTTACGGCGTGGTCGCGGCCAAGGGCACCGAGGCCGACTCCGAGGGCCGGCCCGTCTTCACCGAGTACAACCTGCCGTCCCGCGGAGACCTGGGCCAGTACCAGCAGCAGATCTACTACGGCGAGAAGACCACCCAGTACTCGATCGTCGGCGGTCCCCAGAAGGAGATCGACTACTCCGACGACAGCGGTGAGAAGACCACCAGCTACAAGGGCAAGAGCGGGGTCAGCCTGTCCAGCCCGGTCAACCGCGCCGCGTACGCGGTGGCGTTCGGCGAGCCGCAGATCCTCTACTCGGGCGCGATCGGTGACGGTTCGCGGATCCTCTACAACCGCACGCCCAAGGACCGGGTCGAGGCGGTGGCCCCGTGGCTGACCATCGACGGCGACGCCTACCCGGCGGTCGTCGACGGGAAGATCCAGTGGATCGTCGACGCGTACACGACCACGAACGGCTATCCGTACGCCTCTCGCACCACCCTCGGTGACACGACGGCGGATTCGCTGACGGCGGCCAACAACCAGCGTGCGGTGGTGGCCCAGCAGAACCAGGTCAACTACATCCGCAACTCGGTGAAGGCGACCGTCGACGCGTACACCGGTCAGGTCAAGCTCTACCAGTGGGACACCAAGGACCCGGTCCTGAAGACCTGGATGAAGGCGTTCCCGAACACGGTGGAGTCCAAGGACTCGATCTCGCCGTCGCTGATGGCTCATCTGCGGTACCCGCAGGACCTGTTCAAGGTCCAGCGCGAACTGCTCACCCGCTACCACGTGAAGGACGCGCAGACGTTCCTCAGCGGCAGTGAGGTGTGGCAGATCCCGGACGACCCGACCAACAAGTCGGGCGACGCCGTGCCGCCGTACTACCTGAGCATGAAGCTGCCGGGCCAGACGTCCCAGGCCTTCTCGCTGACGACGACGATGACACCGAACGGCCGGGACAACCTGAGCGCGTTCATGTCCGTCAACGCCGAGGCGGGCACCGGCGATTACGGCAAGATCACCATCCTGAAGCTGCCCACCGGAAGAACCGTCGACGGACCCAAGCGGGTGCAGAGCCAGTTCAACTCCGAGCCGTCCATCGCCGAGTCCATCAGACTCCTCAGAGGTGGCGACTCGGAAGTCGAGTACGGCAATCTGCTGACTGTTCCGCTCGACGGTGGACTCCTCTATGTGGAGCCCGTCTACGTACGCGGTGGTGACCTCAAGTACCCACTGCTGCGCAAGGTGCTGGTCACGTACGGAGGCAGCACCGCCTTCGAGAACACGCTCGGTGAAGCCCTCAACAAGGTCTTCGGAGCGAACAGTTCGACCGTGCCACCGAAGAACGAGGGCACCACGAAACCGCCCACGTCGAACAACCCGACGGTCCAGGAGGCGTTGAACGACGCGCAGAAGGCCTTCGACAAGGGCCAGGAAGCCCTGAAGAAGGGCGACTGGCAGTCGTACGGCGAGGCGCAGAAGGATCTTGAGGACGCGTTGAAGCGGGCCGAGGACGCCCAGTCGAAGGCCGACAAGACCGCGGGCGGCAGCGGCAACAATGCGAACAAGACCAGCGACAACGCCGACAAGAGCAGCGACAAGAGCTCGGGCGGCGGCTGAGCGAAGGCACACCCCGCGCCGTGATACGGTTGGCTCACAACGGCGCGGGGTGGAGCAGCTCGGTAGCTCGCTGGGCTCATAACCCAGAGGTCGCAGGTTCAAATCCTGTCCCCGCTACTGAAGTCGAGGGCCCGGATCCTGATCAGGATCCGGGCCCTCGACGTGTGTCACGCCACGCCGAGCCACCCGCGGTGACCTGGTGTCTCGTGCGAAGTGCTGCTTCCTGCGTGGGGAGTTGGGAAAACTGTGTTTGACTTGTCTCTCTGTGGGCATGTCGACAAAACGCTGAAGTGACCTCACTGGCTGCGGTATACCAGGTGTACCCAGGTTGCAGGTGGTGCGACGATGGACGTTATGGGGGACAAGGCAACTCTGTTGGAAACGGGGCGATTTGCGCAGCCTGCCGACTTTGAGCAGTCTGCGGATCTCGCGCAGCCTTCCGACCGGGACGAGGCCGGCGAGGCCGCCGAGGAGGCGCGTCGGCGGCTCGCCGCCGAGAGCGGCGACGTCGAGGCGATGAGCGTCCTCGGCGCGATGCTGCTGCGCCGCGGCGATCTCGACGGAGCCGAACCCCAGCTGCGCGCCGCCACCGCGGCCGGTGACCGTGCCGCCGCCAACAACCTCGGCGTCCTCCTGCACCAGCGCGGATATCCCGAAGAGGCCGCCGGATGGTGGCGGATCGCCGCCGTCGCCGGGTCCGCCGCCGCCGCGCACGCGCTCGGCCGGCACCACCGCGAGCGTGGCGACGAGCCCGCGGCCGAGTACTGGCTGCGTCAGTCCGCCGAGCAGGGGCACGCCCTCGGCGCGTACGCGCTCGCCGATCTGCTGGAGCACCGCAGCGACGTCGGCGCCGAGCAGTGGATGCGAGCCGCCGCCGAACGAGGACACCGCGAGGCCGCCTACCGGCTGGCCCGAACGCTTGACCGGAAGGCCGCCGACGCGGGCGAGAACGGCGCCGACAACGGTGTCATCGGTGTCATCGGCGCGGCCGGCGAGGAGGCCGAGCAGTGGTACCGGCAGGCCGCCGCGCGCGGCCACCGGCGGGCCGCGCTGCACCTCGGAGCGATCCTGGAGAAGCGCGGCGACCTCAAGGAGGCCGGGCGCTGGTACCTGACGTCCGCGAAGGACGGCGAGGCGCGGGCCGCCTGCGCGCTCGGCTTCCTGCTGCGCGACGCAGGTGACACGGAGAGCGCCGCCGTGTGGTGGCTGCGTGCCGCGCAGGACGGCGACGGCAATGCCGCGAACGCGCTCGGCGCGCTGCACGCCGAGCGCGGCGAGACGCAGACCGCCGAGAGGTGGTACCGCGCCGCCATGGACGCGGGCGACGTGAACGGCGCGTACAACCTGGGGCTGCTCTGCGCCGAGCAGGGCCGGACCGGGCAGGCCGAGCAGTGGTACCGGCGGGCCGCGTACGCGGGGCACCGCGAGGCGGCGAACGCGCTGGCGATCCTGTTGCTCCAGGTCGGCGACGCCGCGGGGGCCGAGCCCTGGTTCTCCAAGGCCGCGGAGGCCGGCAGCGTCGACGCCGCGTTCAACCTCGGGATCCTGCACGCCGGGCGGAGCACGGAGGACGACGACACCGCCGCGCTGCGCTGGTACGAGCGGGCCGCTGCCGCGGGCCACACCGAGGCGGCGCTCCAGGTCGCCATCGCACGGCTGCGGGAGGGCGACGAGCAGGACGCCGAACGGCATCTGCGGTGCGCGGCGGGCGGTGGCAGCGCGGAGGCCGCGTACCGGCTCGCCGCCGTGCTCGACGCGCGCCGGCCGCCGGCGCCCGCCCACGAGCTGGGTGAGCCCGCGCAGGAGAAGAGCGAGTGCGAGGAGTGGTACGAGCGGGCGGCGTCCCAGGGTCACCGCCGGGCGCAGGTGCGGGTCGGCATGCTGGCCGCCGCGCGCGGGGACGTGGTGGAGGCGGCCCGGTGGTACCGGTCCGCGGCGGAGGCCGGGTCGCGGAACGGCGCGTTCAACCTCGGGCTGCTGCTCGCCCGCGAGGGGAGCGAGCCGGAGGCCGCGCTGTGGTGGACCCGGGCGGCCGACGCGGGGCACGGGCGGGCGGCGCTCCGGCTCGCCCTCGTGTACGCGCGACGCGGCGAGCTCGCCGAGGGGCAGCGGTGGGCCGACCGGGCGGTCTCCCTGGGGCCGGCGGAGGTGTCCGAGCGGGCCGCTCGGTTGCGGGACGCCCTCCGGGAGGAACTGTCCGCCTGACGCTGCGCGGGCCGTGGGTGGTTTCGGTGCCGGGGAGCCGCGGGCTGTTGCTTGGCCCCCGCCGCCCTTGCCGGCACTGGGCGGCCGCGCGGGCCCGTTCTCGCCCCCGCCGCCCCTAGCCGTCCCGTATCGGGGGCTGCCGCCCCCGGACCCCCGCTTCGGCCTGGACGGCCTCGTCCTCAAGCGCCGGACGGGCTGGATGTCGCGGTGCTGCGCCGCCCCCGTGCCCGTGCCGGACGGGCTGGATGTCGCGGTGCTGCGCCGCCCCCGTGCCCGTGCCGGACGGGCTGGATGTCGCGGTGCTGCGCCGCCCCCGTGCCCCGCGCCGGACGGACCGGGGGCGCTCGGCGAGGGTGGCTTCGTGGCGCGCGCTCAAAGCGATTTGCGCTGGTCCACATGGTTGACGTAATGTTCAGTTCACCGACGCGGGGTGGAGCAGCTCGGTAGCTCGCTGGGCTCATAACCCAGAGGTCGCAGGTTCAAATCCTGTCCCCGCTACTGAAGGCCGAAGGCCCGGAACCAATGGTTCCGGGCCTTCGGTGTGTTCCCGGCCGGGTCGGCAGGAGCGGCGCAGGGCCGGGGAGAGCGCTACGGAGGCAAGGCGAAGGCCCCGGCACCTGTCACAGGTGCCGGGGCCTTCGTGTGCGTTCTAGGCCGCCGCGCAGTTCGGGCAGACGCCGCGGTACGTCACCTCGACGTCCGAGACGGTGAAGCCGAAGCGCTCCGAGTCCGGAAGGTCGGCGAGCGGATTGCCGTCCGGATGCACGTCGCGGATCGCGCCGCAGCGGGCGCAGACCAGGTGGTGGTGCGGGCGGTGCGCGTTCGGGTCGTACCGCTTGGCGCGCTTGTCCGTGGCGACTTCCAGCACCTCGCCGAGCGAGACCAGCTCACCCAGCGTGTTGTAGACGGTCGCCCGGGAGATCTCGGGCAGCTTGACCACGGCCCGCGCATGCACCTCGTCGGCCGTCAGATGGACGTGATCGCCGTCGAGGACCTCGGCCACGACACGTCGCTGCGCGGTCATCCGCCATCCGCGTCCGCGCAGCCGTTCCAACAGGTCACTCATGAGAGTCAGCGTATCAGCAACGGGACCAGTTCACGAATAGGTGTGACTTTGGATGCTGGCTTGACTTAGACAATGTCTATTGTAGGGTCGAGATCGAAGTCGGCCGATGGACAGGATTGGCCTGGAACGACGCAGGAGGCGCACGTGACGCAGGGACCGCTTACGACGGAGGCCGGCGCGCCGGTGGCCGACAACCAGAACAGCGAGACCGCGGGCGTCGGCGGCCCGGTCCTCGTCCAGGATCAGCTCCTGATGGAGAAGCTCGCGCACTTCAACCGTGAGCGCATCCCGGAGCGCGTCGTGCATGCCCGGGGCGCGGGCGCCTACGGCACCTTCACGGTCACCGCCGACGTCACCCGGTACACGCGTGCCGCGTTCCTCTCCGAGGTCGGCAAGCAGACGGAGACCTTTCTGCGCTTCTCGACCGTGGCCGGCAACCTGGGCGCGGCGGACGCGGTCCGCGACCCGCGCGGCTGGGCGCTGAAGTTCTACACCGAAGAGGGCAACTACGACCTCGTCGGCAACAACACCCCGGTGTTCTTCATCAAGGACGCCATCAAGTTCCCCGACTTCATCCACACGCAGAAGCGCGACCCGTACACCGGCTCGCAGGAGGCGGACAACGTGTGGGACTTCTGGGGGCTGTCCCCCGAGTCCACGCACCAGGTGACCTGGCTGTTCGGCGACCGCGGCATCCCGGCCTCGTACCGTCACATGAACGGCTACGGCTCGCACACGTACCAGTGGAACAACGAGGCCGGCGAGGTCTTCTGGGTCAAGTACCACTTCAAGACCGACCAGGGCATCAAGAACCTCACCCAGGCCGAGGCCAACCGACTCGCCGGTGAGGACCCCGACTCCCACCAGCGCGACCTGCGCGAGTCCATCGAGCGCGGCGACCTCCCGACCTGGACCGTGCAGGTGCAGATCATGCCGGCGGCGGACGCGGCGACGTACCGCTTCAACCCGTTCGACCTCACCAAGGTGTGGCCGCACGAGGACTACCCGCCGATCGAGATCGGCAAGCTGGAGCTCAACCGCAACCCGCAGAACGTCTTCGCCGAGGTCGAGCAGTCGATCTTCAGCCCCGCGCACTTCGTGCCGGGCATCGGCCCCTCGCCCGACAAGATGCTCCAGGGCCGCCTGTTCGCGTACGGCGACGCCCACCGCTACCGCGTCGGCATCAACGCCGACCACCTGCCGGTGAACCGCCCGCACGCCACCGAGGCCCGGACCAACTCCCGTGACGGCTTCCTGTACGACGGACGCCACGGAGGCGGGAAGAACTACGAGCCCAACAGCTTCGGTGGGCCGTTCCAGACGGAGCGGCCGCTGTGGCAGTCCACTTCGGTGACCGGCGGGACCGGCAACCATGCGGCTCCCGTGCACGCCGAGGACGACGACTTCGTGCAGGCGGGCAATCTCTACCGTCTGATGTCCGAGGACGAGAAGGGCCGGCTCGTCGAGAACCTGGCCGGCTTCATCGCCAAGGTCTCGCGCGACGATATCGCCGAGCGCGCGATCGACAACTTCCGGCGTGCGGACGGCGACTTCGGCAAGCGGCTGGAGGCCGCGGTCCAGGCCCTGCGCGGCTGACCACCAGCAAGGGAACGCTTGTCGTGGGCGGCGGGCCGGATCTCCTCGGTGTCCCGAGGGGGTCCGGCCCGTCGGCATGGGCGGGGACGAGGGAGTGCGGGTCAGGCGGGCACCTGCTGTCGCGCCGGGGCCCAGCAGCGGATGATGTCGCGGACCGAGACGATGCCGACCGGGCCGCTGTCGTCCAGCACGATCAGATGGCGGAAGCCGCCGTGGGCCATCGCCGACGCGGCCTCCTCCAGCGTCCAGGCGGGTGCGGCGAAGACGACGTCGGTGGTGGTGTGGGTGCCCGCGGTCTCGGCGTCCGGATTCTGGTCGTGGGCGAGGGAGTTGAGGATGTCGCGCTCGGTGAGGATGCCGAGGCCGGAGGAGTCCTCGTCGAGGACCACGGCCGCGCCGACGCGGCGTGCGGACATCAGGCGGGCCGCCTGGCGGAGGGTGTGTGCCGGGCCGATGGTGAGGACCACCGTGCTCATGGCGTCGCGGACGAGCATGGACGGAGCCACCTCCTACGAATCCCTCGCGCTTGCGAGCGGGTTCACAAATTCACAAGTGGGGGGATTCTCAGGGTGGCAGTTAAAGAGAGGGTCAACAAGAGGGCGCGTGCGGCGAGTTCGGGGCGCCCGGGGAGTGTGCGCAGGAGTCCCGGTTCAGTACCGCTGGTTCAAATACCCCAGCAGTTCGTCGTGCAGGACGCCGTTCGACGCGGCCGCGTTGCCGCTGTGCGGGCCCGGACGGCCGTCGAGGCCGCTGAACGAGCCGCCCGCCTCGGTCACGACGATCGCGTTCGCCGCCATGTCCCAGAGCGACAGCTCCGGTTCGGCGCAGATGTCCACCGAGCCCTCGGCGACCATCATGTACGGCCAGAAGTCGCCGTATCCGCGGGTGCGCCAGACCGCCCGGGTGAGGTCGAGGAAGCCGTCGAGGCGGCCCTGCTCCTCCCAGCCGCTCAGTGACGAGTACGCGAACGAGGCGTCGGCCATGCGCGAGACGCGCGAGACCTGGAGCCGGGACGCGGAGGAGAGACTGCGGCCGGAGAACGCGCCGTGCCCCTTCGCCGCCCACCAGCGGCGGCCCAGCGCGGGCGCGGAGACCAAGCCGACGACGGGCTGGAAGCCGCCCTCGCCCGCCTCCATCAGAGAGATCAACGTCGCCCAGACGGGCACGCCGCGCACGTAGTTCTTGGTGCCGTCGATCGGGTCGACGACCCAGCGGCGCGGGCCCGTGCCCTCGATGCCGTACTCCTCGCCGAGAACCGCGTCGCGTGGCCTCGCCCGCTGGAGCTGACCACGGATGAGCTCCTCGGCGGCCTTGTCCGCCTCGCTCACCGGCGTCATGTCCGGCTTGGTCTCGACCTTCAGGTCGAGGGCTTTGAACCGGTCCATCGTCGCGGCGTCGGCGGCGTCCGCGAGGACATGGGCGAGACGCAGGTCATCGAGATAGTCGGGCATGACCGAACCGTATCTGCCCGCGTCAGGCCGGGGCTACACGGGCCGAGGATCATTGCGGCACCGGCAGGTGGGCGGGCACCCGGCGCGTGCCGGCCTCGACCGGTCGGCGGCCTCCGGCGCTGCGGCACCCGTGCGGCTCGCGCGCCCCGGCCGGTGCGCGTGCGGGACGATGCGCGCCCCTCGGGGCCACCGCGAACCCTTGACAGTGCCTTTGTGCGCGTCAAATCTGAGCTGCAGACTCGCTCGCCCCAGGGAGGCGATGATGCCTGCAGCGCGGGATTCCCTCTTGGACGCCGCGTACACGGCGTTGGCGCGTCGCGCATGGTCCGCGGTGCGGATGGTCGATGTGGCCGCCGTGGCCGGAGTGTCGCGCCAGACGCTGTACAACGAGTTCGGGAGCAAGGAGGGGCTCGCGCGGGCCCTCGTACGGCGGGAGGCGGACGCCTATCTCGCCGGCGTCGAACGGGCGCTGGCGGGGCACACCGACGCGCGGGACCGGCTCGTCGCGACCGCCGAGTGGACCGCTTCGGCCGCGCGGAGCAACGCGCTCGTGCGGGCGATGCTCACGGGGTGCTGGAGCGAACGGCTGCCCGCGCCGACGCTGTCGGCGGTGCCCTCGTCGTCCGCGGTGCCCGCGCAGCGACGGGCCGACGGGCCGCTGCCCTCACCCGTGGACTTCGTGGCGCTGGTGCGCGACCGTGCCGTCGCGGCGCTCGCCGCCTCTCCGGCGGACACGGCGGAGGTGGCCCGTTCCTGTGAACTCGTCGTCCGGCTGGCCCTGTCCTGCGTGGCGGCACCGCCCGGAGACGGCGGGGTCACCGATCTGGTGAAGACCGCGCTGGCACCGTCCCACCGGCTGGGCATCTGAGCGGTCCGCACGGGAGGGGCGGGTCTGCGGGACGGCGGGGTCGGCAGAGCCTGCGGGCCGCCTGCGGGACTGACGGGACTGACGGGACTGACGGGGTCGGGCAGAGCCTGCGGGACCGCCGAGACCCACGGAGCCGACGGGACCGATGGGCGGTACGCGCCTGTGGCCCGCGCCCGTATCGCGGCCCGCGGCCCGTATCGCGCTGCCCGGCGCCCCCGCGAGCGAGCGCGTGGCTAGTGGGCCGATCCGGACAGTTGCAGCCCGATGACCCCGATGATGACGAGGCTGATCGAGACGATCTTGAGGGTCGACACCAGGTCGCCGAGGAAGATCATGCCGTAGATCGCGGTGCCCGCCGCGCCGATGCCGGTCCACACCGCGTACGCGGGACCGACGTCCAGCTTCTTCAGGGAGAGGGTCAGCAGGCCGAAGCTGCCGAGCGCGAAGACGCAGAAGGCGACCGTCGGCCAGAGTCTGGTGAAGCCGTGCGAGAGCTTCAGACAGACGGCGAAGCCGGTTTCGAGCAGTCCCGCCACAACGACCAGCAGCCACGCCATTTCTTTTCCTCCCGTGTCCGCACGTCGACTGCTTCGTCTGGGGCGGACCCGGCCGGCGGCCCCGGACGCGGTGCGTGCCGGGCGGCGTGGGGTGTGCCCGAACCTCTCCGGGTCGCTCGGTGTGATTATGCATTTGCCGACCGGCCAAACCCTTACCGACGGGCCGCGGACGCAAACACCGCCGAGGTCAGATCGTCCCTCGGACACCTGGCCACGGCCGCCGCGGCCCTCCTGGTCAGTCTCCCTCGTGGCGCTCCCGCGTCGCCAGCAGACGGCGCAGGGAGTACAGCCGCTGCGGATCCGCGTGGCCGTCCGCCACCCATTGGTCCAGCGCGCAGTCCGGCTCGTCGTGGCTGCAAGCGCGGGGGCAGCCCTCGGTGCCCGGTTCGAGATCGGGGAAGGCGTGGATGACCCGCGACGGATCGACATGGTGCAGACCGAAGGAACGGACGCCCGGGGTGTCGATGACCCAGCCCTCGTCGTCCGAGAGCGGCAGCGCCAGCGCGGAGGTGGTGGTGTGCCGACCGCGGCCGGTCACCGCGTTCACGTGTCCTGTCGTACGCCGCCGGTCGGCCGGGACGAGGGCGTTCACCAGGGTCGTCTTGCCGACGCCGGAGTGCCCCACGAAGGCGGTGATCCTGCCGTCCAGCTGTTCGCGGACCCGGTCCGCCGCGTCGCCGTTCTCCAGCTCCTCACGGCTGGTGACGACGTACGGGATGTCCAACGCGCCGTACAGCTCCAGGAGTTCGTCCGGCGGGGCGAGGTCCGACTTGGTCATCACCAGCAGCGGCTCCAGACCACCGTCGAACGCCGCGACGAGACAGCGGTCGATCAGCCGGGGGCGCGGTTCCGGGTCGGCGAGCGCGGTCACGATGGCGAGCTGGTCGGCGTTGGCCACGACCACCCGCTCGTACGGATCGTCGTCGTCGGCCGTGCGGCGCAGGACCGAGTCGCGCGGCTCGATGCGGACGATGCGGGCGAGCGTGTCCTTCTTGCCGGACAGGTCGCCGACCAGGGCGACCCGGTCACCGACGACGGCGGCCTTGCGACCCAGCTCGCGGGCCTTCATCGCCAGCACCACGCGGTCCTCGACGAGGCAGGTGAGACGCCCCCGGTCGACGGTGAGGACCATGCCCTCGGCCGCGTCCTCGTGCTTGGGGCGGATGTTCGTACGGGGACGGTTGCCCTTGCGGTTGGGGCGCGCGCGGATGTCGTCCTCGTCGGTGTGCTTGCCGTAACGGCGCATGATCCCGGTCCGCCCGTCAGTTCCCGAGCATCCCGGCCCACAGCTCGGGGAAGTCCGGCAGGGTCTTCGCCGTCGTCGCCACGTTCTCGATCTGCACGCCTTCCACCGCCAGACCGATGATCGCGCCCGCGGTGGCCATGCGGTGGTCGTCGTAGGTGTGGAAGACGCCGCCGTGCAGGGGGCGCGGGCGGATGTGGAGGCCGTCGGCGGTCTCGGTGACGTCGCCGCCGAGTTCGTTGATCTCCTTGGTGAGCGCGGCCAGCCGGTCCGTCTCGTGCAGACGCAGGTGGGCGACGCCGCGCAGCGTGGAGGGCGAGTCGGCGAGTGCCGCGACCGCCGCGATGCCGGGGGTCAGCTCGCCGACCTCGCCCAGGTCCACATCGACGCCGTGGATCGCACCCGAACCGGTGAACTCGAGTCCGATGTGGGTCAGTTCGCAGGAGCCGCCCATCTCGGTGAAGATCTCCCGCAGCCGGTCGCCCGGCTGGGTGGTGCGCACGGGCCAGTCGGGGATGACGACCTTGCCGCCGGTCACCAGCGCCGCGGCCAGGAACGGCTGGGCGTTCGACAGGTCCGGCTCGATGATCAGGTCGCGGCCGAGCAGTGCGCCCGGCGTGACCCGCCAGACGTTCGGCTCGCCGCCCGACTCCGGGGTGTCCACCTGGGCGCCGACCGCGCGCAGCATGTCCACCGTCATCCGGATGTGCGGCATGGAGGGCAGGGTGGAGCCGACGTGCCGCACCTCCACCCCCTGGTTGAAGCGCGGGCCGGAGAGCAGCAGGGCGGAGACGAACTGCGACGAGGAGGAGGCGTCGATCTCCACCGGGCCGCCGTCCAGGGCGCCGCCGCCGTACACGGTCAGCGGCAGCGCGCCGCGCGCGTCGTCGTCGATGCGGGCGCCGAGCAGGCGCAGGGCGTCGATCACGCCGTTCAACGGGCGCTCGTACGACCGCGGGTCGCCGTCGAAACGGATGGGGCCGTCGGCGAGCGCGGCGACCGGCGGGAGGAACCGCATCACGGTGCCCGCGTTGCCGACGTCGACCGTGGCCGGGCCGCGCAGGCCCGAGGGGATGATCCGCCAGGCCTCGCCGGAGGAGTCCGGGCCCGCGGCGACCGTGGAGCTGGAGGCCACCGTCTCCTCGATGCCCACGCCCATCGCGCGCAGGGCGCCCGCCATCAGCAAGGTGTCGCGGGAGCGCAGCGGGCGGCGCAGCCAGCCCGGCTCGGAGGCCAGCGCGGCCAGCACGAGAGCGCGGTTGGTGACCGACTTGGACCCCGGCACGTGGACCGTCGCGTCGACGGCTCCGCTCGCGTGCGGGGCGGGCCAGAGGGCGGTGTGGGCGGGGTTCACGGTCATGCGCCCCACTTTAGTGGCTGGCGATGGATGGAAATCTTGATCAAAAGCGGCGAAACATGAGCGAAACAGCCCTCGGATGCGTGCGCGGGCGCGGGCTGTGTCAAGTGCGGCGCCGCCTCTTGCCCGCTTGGGCGCGAATGTGGCGCACTTCCCGGTCCGCACGACGTCCCGCGATCTCACGCGGCCCCACGCCCGCGCGCACGCCCACGGCCCCGCGCGCACGCCCCGCCCCCGCGCCGCGCTCCGGAAGGCGGCCCGCCAGGGACGCGCCCGAGAGCCCTTCGGACCTGCCCGGACTCGGCTCAGGACCCGTTCGGAGTCCGCTCAGGACCCGCCCGATATCCCCTCGGGACGCGCCCGAGATCCGCTCGGCCCGGCCCGGAGTCCCCGCGGGCCGCGTGCCGGGAGCCGACCCGGCCGGCCCGGAGCCCGCCCGGACGGTGGCGCGGACGGTGGCCCGGCCGTCACACCTCCAGCAGCCACCGCCCGCCGCCTATCAGCGAGCACAGCGACACCGCGTGGAAGAGGAACAGCCACATCCCGGCCGGCACGTGCGTGAGCCGCGACAGCTGGTCCGCGTCGGAGTCGCCCGCCCCGCCCCGGCGCCGCTTGGCCTGGAGCTCGAAGGCGGGCCGGACACCGCCGAGCAGCAGGAACCACGCCACCGCGTACGCGAACGCCGCCTGCACCTGCGGTCCCGCCAGCCAGGACACCAGCAGGAAGGTGCCGCCGGTGGCGATCACGGTGAGCGCCCCGTACGCGTTCCTGATCATCACCAGCATGGCCACGAGCAGGGCCGTCGCCAGCCACAGCAGCGCGGTGATGTGCCCCGCCGCGAGCAGGGCGGCGCCGCCCAGGCCGAGCAGCGGGGGAGCGGTGTAGCCCGCGGCGGCGGTGAGGATCATGCCCAGCCCCGTGGGCTTGCCCCGGCTGACCGTCAGGCCGCTGGTGTCGGAGTGCAGCCGGATACCGCTGAGGCTGCGCCCCGTGAGCAGGGCCACCAGACCGTGGCCGCCCTCGTGGGCGATGGTGATGGCGTTCCGGGACACCCGCCAGACGCCGTGCGGGACGATCACCGCGAGGGCGGCGACCAGAGTGGCGATCACCACCCACAGGTCGGGGTCCGGCTGACTGCCGAAGACCTGGTCCCAGAGGCTCGCCAGCGAGGTGGATGCGGTGCTGTCCATTGTCTGCGGTGGCTCCCTGTGGTGTCGCGGAATCTGGCAGTGTGGCACGTATGTGCGGACGGTATGCAGCGAGTCGCAGGCCCGAGGATCTCGCAGGAATCTTTGAGGTCGAGAAGTGGGAGCCCGAGGAGACCCTGGCCCCCGACTACAACGTCGCCCCGACGAAGGAGGTGTACGCGGTTCTCGACCGTCCTCTCAAGGACGCGGACAGTCCGAAGCCGGTTCGCCAGCTGCGCCGGCTCAAGTGGGGACTCGTGCCGTCCTGGGCCAAGACGCCCGAGGGCGGCGCCCGCATGATCAACGCACGTGCGGAGACGGTGCACGAGAAGCCCTCGTACCGCCGTGCCTTCGCGGCCCGGCGGTGCATCATCCCCGCCGACGGCTACTACGAGTGGGTCACCGCGGCGGCCGAGCGCGAGCTGGAGGTCGAGGGCAAGAAGAAGCGTCCGCGCAAGCAGCCGTACTTCGTCACGCCGGCCGACGGTTCGGTCTTCGCGATGGCCGGACTGTACGAGTTCTGGCGCGACAGGACGCTCCCCGACGATCACCCGCAGGCCTGGTGGGTGACGTGCTCCGTGATCACGACCGAGGCCGAGACCACGCCCCTGGCGGTCGCACCCGCCGACGGGCCGTACGCGCTGGCCGACATCCACCCCCGGATGCCCCTGATGCTGACCCCGGACCGCTGGGACTCCTGGCTCGACCCCGCCCGCACGGACGCCGAGGACCTCCGCGAACTGCTCGCACCGCCGCCCGCCGGACTGATGCGCGCCTACCCCGTCTCCACGGCCGTCAGCAACGTCCGCAACAACGGCCCGGAGCTGCTCAGGGAGCTGGAGGGCCCCGAAGAGGGCACACTCTTCTGACGTGACCGAGACCACTGGGACGACCGGGACGAACGAGACCACCGTGACCACCGAGACGATCGAGACCGACGCCGGCACGGCCCGGATCACCTGGCACCGGGCCGCGAAGGCGCGGCTCGTCCTCGCCGCGAGTCACGGCGCGGGCGGCGGCATCGAGGCGCGCGACCTTCGTGCGCTGGCCGCGGTGCTGCCCGCGCACGGCGTGAGCGTCGCGCTCGTCGAGCAGCCCTGGCGGGTGGCGGGCAAGAAGCTGGCACCCGCGCCGAAGACGCTGGACGTGGGGTGGCGCGGACTGTGGCCGGCGTTGGTGCGGCCGGGCCTGCCGGTGATCGCCGGGGGACGCAGCGCCGGCGCCCGCGTCGCCTGCCGGACCGCGACGGAACTGGGCGCCGCCGCCGTGCTGGCCCTCAGCTTCCCGCTGCACCCGCCGGGCAAGCCGGAGAAGTCCCGCGCCGACGAACTGCTCGGCGCCGGGGTGCCCACGCTCGTCGTCCAGGGCGGCAACGATCCGTTCGGGAAGCCGGAGGAGTTCCCCGAGGGCCCGTACGAGCTGATCGAGGTGTCGTACGGCGATCACGGCTTCGCGGTGCCGAAACGGGCTCCGCTCGGCCAGGACGAGGCGCTGAAGATCATCACGGACGGTGTCGCGAAGTGGACCGCGTCACTCGGGTGACGCACGGGAATGCCGGGCGGCGGACAACTGTTGTGTGGAGCAGACAGCACGAACCGTGCTGACCGTTCCGAGGAGAGGAAGTCCGCCGCATGGGTTCGACCATCTGCCCGAGCCGTCGCAGCAGCGCTGACCTGGACTGGACGGTGCTGCACGCGGGTAAGAACGCCCCTATTCGGGCGGCGGGTGGGCCTGATGTTCGTCTATCCTCCGATTCCAGTGGGACCGGTCTCGGTCTCACGACATCGCTTGAGGAGGTGGGTCCGGTCACTGGGACCGACGCAGGGACCGAACACGGCCAGGCGGAGCAGCCCGAGGGCCAGGGCACGGGCACGGAGTCGTCCGCCGAGCGCACCGCGCGCTTCGAGCGGGACGCGCTCGAATTCCTCGACCAGATGTATTCGGCCGCCCTGCGCATGACGCGCAATCCGGCCGACGCCGAGGACCTGGTGCAGGAGACGTACGCGAAGGCGTACGCGTCCTTCCACCAGTTCCGCGAGGGGACCAACCTCAAGGCGTGGCTGTACCGCATTCTCACCAACACCTTCATCAACTCGTACCGCAAGAAGCAGCGCGAACCTCAGCGCAGCGCGGCCGAGGAGATCGAGGACTGGCAGCTCGCACGTGCCGAGTCGCACATGTCGACGGGACTGCGCTCCGCCGAGTCGCAGGCGCTGGACCACCTGCCCGACTCGGACGTCAAGGCGGCGCTGCAGGCGATCCCCGAGGAATTCCGCATCGCGGTCTATCTCGCCGACGTAGAGGGCTTTGCGTACAAGGAGATCGCGGACATCATGGGGACACCCATCGGTACGGTGATGTCCCGGCTCCACCGGGGCCGTCGCCAATTGCGCGGCATGCTTGAGGACTACGCGCGTGACCGCGGGCTGGTTCCGGCCGGCGCCGGAGAGTCGAACGAAGCGAAAGGCTCGGGCTCATGAGCTGCGGAGAGCCGCACGAGACGGATTGCAGTGAGGTACTCGACCATCTGTACGAGTTCCTCGACCATGAGATGCCGGACGCGGACTGCACCAAGTTCGAGGTGCACTTCGAGGAGTGCTCCCCGTGCCTGGAGAAGTACGGCCTCGAGCAGGCCGTGAAGAAGCTGGTCAAGCGGTGCTGCGGCCATGACGACGTGCCGACGGACCTGCGCGCCAAGGTCATGGGCCGCATCGACCTGATCCGCTCCGGGCAGGCTGTGCCCGAGCACGACGTGACCGCGACGCCGCAGGAGTCCTGACTCCCGGCGCGGCGTCGCCTCCTCACGGAGATCGTCCACCAATCACCCGAACGTGCTAATCCGCGGGCTCCGAGCCCGCGGATTCGTTCATACGCGTCCCCGTGCAGTCCCCGCCGCCCTAGGCTCCGGAGCCGGAAGCCGGGGAGGGGGCGAGGAGATGGGGTCGGTCCAGGCGTGGGCCCGCGTCTACGTGGCGTGTGTCGCCCTCGCGGCCCTGGCCTGTCTGGCTCCGCTGCCCGACCTGCGCGCCCCGTGGTGGATCGTCGCGCTGATGGCCCTGCTCTACGCCGGGTGCGAGCGGATCCCGCTCCGGCGCGCCTCCAGAACCGCCCATGGCCGCGATGCCCCGCCGGGGATGGGCACGTTCCTCCCCGTGCTGCTGGCCGGGGCCTTTCTGCTGCCGCCCCCTGCCGCCGCGCTGGTCGCCGTGCCCGGCGCCCTGCTCACCCGGGTCGAACAACGCCCGCGGTGGCTGCGTCGTGTCTGGCGCGCCGCGCAACTCGCCGTCGCGGTCTGGACGGCCTCCCGTGTGCACGGGGCGCTGGGCGGCCGGGACGCGGTCCTCGCGCCCGACTTCCCGTACGCGCTGCTGCCCGCCGGGGCGGCGGTGCTCACCTTCTGCCTGGTCCTGACCGCCCTCGACGGTGGCATCCTGGCGCTCGCCGAACGGGTGCCGGCGCGCGCCGCATGGCGCGGGCTGTTCGCGCGCTCCCTCGCGCCGGTCGGCGTGCACGGGCTCGCGGGGCTGATGATGGCGGTCCTGTGGCGCAGCCCGTACGGGCCCGTCGCCGCGCTGCTCGTGCTGCTGCCGATGTATGTGTCCTGCTGGGTGTTCGCCCAGTATCACCGGGAGCGGGCCGCCCATCAGGCCACCATCCGCGCGCTCGTCCAGGCCGTCGACATCAAGGACGGCTACACCCGCGGGCACAGCGAACGGGTCGGCCAGGCGGCCATGATGATCGCGCGGGAACTGGACATGGACGACCGGCGCGTCGAGGTGCTCCGGTTCGCCGGCATCCTCCACGACGTCGGCAAACTGGGCGTCCCGACGCGGCTGTTGCGCAAGGACGGCCCGCTCACCCCCGAGGAGCGGCGGGTGATCGAACTCCATCCCGAGTACGGGCACGAGATGGTGCGGGGCATCGGGTTCCTCGGGGAGGCCCGGTCGGCGATCCTCCACCACCACGAGCGGCTCGACGGAAGCGGATACCCGTACGGCCTGGTCGGGGCGCAGATTCCCGAGTTCGCGCGGGTCGTGGCCGTCGCGGACGCCTTCGACGCCATGACGTCCACCCGCTCCTACCGGCGGGCCCGGCCGGTGCCCGCCGCGCTGGCGGAACTGGAGCGGTGCGCGGGAGCGCAGTTCGACCCCGGGATGGTGCGGGCGCTCGTCCGGGCGCTCTCCCGGCACGGCTGGCATCCCGTGGTCACCGCGGACACCACGTCGCCGGCCGGCGTCCCGGCGGGCCCGCGGGAAGCGGGGAGCCGCCAGGGCCCCGCGCCAAGCGGCCCCGGCCCGAACGGCTCCCGCCCGCCGGGCCCGCCCGCACCCGACGGCGGCCCCGCCGCCACGCGCGCGACCGACGTCCGGGCGGACGGTCCGCGTACGAGCGGCAGCCGGGCGGACGGTCCGCGTGTCGCCGGGCCCCGGGCGGGTGGCTCGGGTGCGGCCGGCCCTCGGGCGGACGGGCCGCCGGTGAACGGCACCCGGCCGGATGGCCTTCGTGTCACCGACCCCCGGGCCGGTGGCCCACGTACGGCCGAGTCCCGGGCGGACGGTCCGCGGGTGAACGGTCCGCGGGTGAACGGGACGCGGGTGAACGGGACGCGGGTGAACGGGACGCGGTCGGGTGGCTCGCATGTCACCGAACCCCAGGCCGGCGGCCCGGGCACGACCGAACCTCAGGCCGGCGGCCCGGGCACGACCGAACCTCAGGCCGGCGGCCCGGGCACGACCGAACCTCAGGCCGGCGGCCCGGGCACGACCGAACCTCAGGCCGGCGGCCCGGGCACTACGGAACCTCAGGCCGGCGGCCCGGGCACGACCGAACCTCAGGCCGGCGGCCCGGGCACGACCGAACCTCAGGCCGGCGGCCCGGGCACGACCGAACCTCAGGCCGGCGGCCCGGGCACGACCGAACCCCGGGCCGGCGGTTCGCGTGCGACCGGTGCCCCGCTGGACGGTTCGCGTGCGGCCGGGGCCCGGCGGGTCGGTCCGTGGGCGGGTGATGCCGAAGAGGACGGCCCGCCCGTGAGCCAGGCGCCGTCCGGTGCCGGCGGCGGCCCGCGTGTGAACCGGCGACCCTTCGAGGGTGCGGTGTCCGGTGCCGTGCCGGGGGACGGCGCGTCGCAGGAGGACGGTGTCCGGGGTGGCCCCGAGGACATCGGGATCGGGAGGGGCTCATGAGCCTGTCCCGGCCGCTCCCGGCGCCCGCCCTCACCCGTTCGGGCACGGCCTCCTTCAGCGCCCTCGCCCGCACGGGTGCCGCCCTGCTCGGGCTCGCCGCCCTCGCCTCCACGCTGTGGAACGGGCTCGACGACCGGGGCACCGCCCTCGCCTTCGGCCTCCTCGTGACCCTCGGGGAACTGACCCGCTGGAGCGGCGCCGAGGAACGCGAGTCCGCGCCGCTCGGTGCCGCCGCGGCCCTGTCGTACGCCCTGCTCGGGGAGCAGGCGGGACGGCCCAGCGAGCACGGTGCCCTCCAGGTCGTCGCCGTGGTGTCGGCCGCCACCCTGCTCGGCAGCGTGCCGCACGTGGCCAGGGGCCACGCGCCCACCACGGATCACCTCACCCGGCGGGTGCTGACCGTCGGCTTCGCCGCCATCTGCTTCCAACCGCTCTACAACCAGGGCAGGTTGCTGGAGTGGGGCGGTCCGGCGTACGCGGTTCTCCTGGTCGCCCTGCTGGTGCTCACCGCGCTGTGCGACGCCGTCCTCACGGCGGCGATGGCGCACTCGCGCGCCCGGTGGCCGTTCGGGCCGCTGCTGCGGGACGAACTGCGGGCCACGCTCGGCATCGGATCGGCCGTCTGCGCGACCGGGGCCGTGATGTCGCTGGCGGTCGCCGTGGTCGGACTGTGGGCCCTGCCCGTCTTCTCGCTCCCCCTGCTGCTCACCCAGCTCTCCTTCCGCCGGTACGCGGCCGTGCGGGTCACCTACCGGCAGACCATCGCCTCCCTGGCACGGGCCACCGAGATCGCCGGGTACACGCCCGTGGGGCACGCACGCCGGGTGGCGGCCCTCAGTCGGGCCGTCGGCCGGGAGCTGGGGCTCACCGCGCCCGACCTCGTCGTGCTGGAGTACGCGGCACTCATGCACGACATCGGCCAGCTCAGTCTCGTCGACCCCGTGCCCGCCGGGGCCACCGCCGCGCTGTCCGCGGACGAGCAGCGGCGCATCGCCCTGCTGGGCGGGGCCGTCGTCCGCCAGACCGGGGTGGACGCCGAGGTCGCCGTGGTCGTGGAGCGGCAGGCCGACCCGTACCGGGAGCAGCCGATGACCGCGCGGATCGTCCGGACCGTGAACGCATACGAGGAGATGGCCCGGGAAGCAGGACCCGGAGGGCCGCTGGCCGCGCTGGAGAGACTCCGGCTGGCCACGGCCCACGACTACCAGCCGGAAGTGGTGGAGTCGCTGGCCAGGGTGCTGTCGCAGAACAGGGCCGACGGGTGAGAGCCTCGGACCGGAGACGGCGACCGGGCACCGACGGCCGGTCTGACCTCGCCCCGGGCGGGGTAACCCATGGGTAATGAGCGCCCGTCCGACGGTACGTGGTTGGATGCGAGGAAGAGGGTGTTCGGGGGCACGGGCCAGCCCGGGGCTGCACTGTCTTCAAGGGACTCTTCGAAGGACCAGCAGGCGGGAAACGCGAGGAACTGGCAGGCGGGAATCGTGAGGATCTTCGGCAAGGGACGGCACCGGCCCTCCGCCTCATGGCGGCAGGCCACCGACCGTGCGTTCACGCTGATCGGCGACGGCCGGTACGAGGACGCGGGCGCGCTGCTGACACGCGCCGCGGACCTGGAGCCGTGGCTCTCCGAGTCCTGGTTCAACCTGGCTCTGCTGCACAAGTTCCGGCACGACTGGGAACAGGCACGGGCGGCGGGCCTGCGGGCCGTCGCGCTGCTCGACCGGGAGACCGGGGCGCCCGACTGGTGGAACGTGGGCATCGCGGCCACCGCCCTTCAGGACTGGCCACTGGCCCGGCGCGCCTGGCAGGCGTACGGGCTGCGGGTGCCGGGCGGCGCCGCGGTCTCCGGGGAGCCGGTGGGCATGGACCTCGGCAGCGCTGCCGTACGGCTGTCCCCCGAGGGGGAGGCCGAGGTGGTGTGGGGGCGGCGGCTCGACCCCGCCCGTGTGGAGGTGCTGTCCATTCCGCTGCCGTCCTCCGGACGGCGCTGGGGCGAGGTCGTGCTGCACGACGGGGTGCCCCATGGGGAGCGGACCACGGCCGCCGGACACGCCTACCCGGTCTTCGACGAGATCGAGCTGTGGGCGCCCTCGCCCGTTCCCACCTGGGTGGTCCTCCTGGAGGCCGCCACCGAGGACGACCGTGACGCGCTGGAGCAGCTCGCGGCGGACGCGGGCTTCGCCGCCGAGGACTGGTCGTCCTCCGTACGGCTGCTGTGCCGGATGTGCTCCGAGTCGCGGATGCCGTCCGACGAGGGTGACGGCGAGCACCTGGACCCGCACGACCACAGCGAACCCGGGCACCCAGGGCCGCTCGGCCACCGCACCGACGGGCAGCTGTGGGTGCCCGAGCGGGAGTGCGGTCTCGCGGCGCCGGCCGCGCTGGTGCGCGGTCTGCTGGACGGCTGGGTGGCCGACAGCCCCGACTCCCGGGACTGGCGGGACCTGGAAGAGGTCTGCTGAGCGCGCTGGTCCGACGGCCGCGGAAGCCGGCCGGGCTGCGACCGTCCCGCGGGATCGCCGGGAAGTCACCCGGTCGCTCCCCGTAGGCTGTACTCGCAGAATTTCCCAAGGTTTGAGGAAGGCGTACGTCGTCATGGCGCAGCAGGACACCGATCAGCAGCACGCGGGCGTGCTCCCCGTGGACGACGACGGCTTCGTCATCGACACCGAGGACTGCGAGGAGCGCGAGACGGCCTACCGCGAGCGCGGGACCTCGCGGCCGATCACGGTCGTCGGGAATCCCGTGCTGCACAAGGAGTGCAAGGACGTCACGGAGTTCGGCGCGGAGCTGGACCAGCTGGTCGCGGACATGTTCGCCAGCCAGCGCACCGCCGAGGGCGTCGGCCTGGCCGCGAACCAGATCGGCGTGGACCTGAAGGTCTTCGTGTACGACTGCATGGACGACGAGGGCAAGCGGCACGTCGGGGTCGTCTGCAACCCCGTGCTGGTCGAACTGCCCGCCGAGCTGCGCCGTCTGGACGACAGCAACGAGGGCTGCCTCTCGGTGCCGACCGCGTACGCCCCGCTCGCCCGTCCCGACTACGCCGAGGTCACCGGGCAGGACGAGAAGGGCAACCCGGTCAAGGTGCGGGGCACCGGCTACTTCGCCCGTTGCCTCCAGCACGAGACGGATCACCTGTACGGCTACCTGTACATCGACCGTCTCTCCAAGCGTGAGCGCAAGGACGCGCTGCGGCAGATGGCCGAGAACGAGCCCCGCTACCCGATCGTGGCGAACGACTGAGCGGTCCGGCGACCTTCCCGGGAGCGGCCGAGCCACCCGGCGCCCGCCCTCGCGAACGACTGAGACACAAAATGACAGCTGGGACTCACGACCTCTCGTGAGCCCTCTCGAACGGCGCCTGGCCAGGGAACCTTCCTGACCAGGCGCCGTTCGTGTGTGCGTCGCACGTTCGATCCCTTGTGCTCCTCTAGTGATCCATATTCAGTCACACAAGGGGAGATTCTCGGCACCGTGGGGTAGTGAGTGAAGCAAATCCGTTCCCAGAACGGTCAGTTGTGGTGCTGAATGGGAAGGCGGGGATACGCAACGGCGCACGCCCGGCACAGGGAGGGGCGTACCGCCAACAGGCGGCTGAGAGGGGTTTGTTCGTGCATGCTTTCTCACACGGCACTTCATCGACACCGACAGCGGTCGCGGTTCCACCAGCGCTCTCTCTTCCGGTGATCGAGTCAGAGTTTCCCCGTCAACTGCACCCGTATTGGCCCAGACTCCAGGAGAAGACCAGGACCTGGCTCCTCGAAAAACGGCTCATGCCGGCGGACAAGGTCGAGGAATATGCCGACGGCTTGTGCTACACGGACCTCATGGCGGGCTACTACATAGGCGCCCCCGACGACGTCATGCAGGCGATAGCGGACTACAGCGCCTGGTTCTTCGTCTGGGACGACCGGCACGACCGGGACGTCATCCACGGCCGGACCGACGCCTGGCGCAGACTCAGGTTCCGGCTCCACGCGGCCCTCGACTCTCCCGGGGACCACCTGCACCACCCCGATCCCCTGGTCGCGGGGTTCGCGGACAGCACGGTGCGCCTGTACTCGTTCCTCGGCAAGAAGTGGAACGAGCGGTTCGCACTCCACTTCCATGCGGTGATCGAGGCGTACGACCGAGAATTCCGCAACCGTACGTCCGGCACCGTCCCCACGGTCGACGCATACCTGGAACTACGCCGACTGACATTCGCGCACTGGATCTGGACCGATCTGCTGGAGCCCAGCGCGCAGTTCGAACTTCCCGTCGCCGTACGGAAAAACCCGGCCTATGAGCGTGCGGCACTGCTCAGTCAGGAATTCGCCGCCTGGTACAACGATCTGTGTTCGCTTCCCAAGGAAATAGCGGGTGACGAGGTCCACAATCTCGGAATCAGTCTCATTCATCACGACGGGCTGACACTCGAAGAGGCGGTCACGGAGATAAGGCGGCGCGTCGAGGAATGCATCAGTGAATTCCTCGTCGCCGAACGGGACGCATTACGGTTCGCCGACTCCCTCATGGACGGCACCGTGGAGGAAAAGGCGACGGGCGTCGCCGTCAGGGCGTGCATCGGAAATATGCGGAACTGGTTCAGCTCCGTGTACTGGTTCCACCACGAGTCGGGCCGGTACATGGTCGACAACTGGGACGACCGCTCCACACCCCCGTACGTCAACAATGAAGCGGCAGGTGAGAAATGACCGTCGAGTCATCCCCCGAGCTCTCGGCCGCGCCCGACCGGGCGGCACCCCCGCGGACTCCGGCCCCCCGTGCGCCGGAGCTGTCCGTCCCGCCCCTCGCGGGCGGCGGTGTGCCGGGCCTCGGCCACGGCTGGAAACTGGTCCGCGACCCGCTGGGCTTCCTCGCCCAGCTGCGCGACCACGGCGACGTCGTCCGGCTCAAGCTGGGCCCCAAGACGGTGTACGCCGTCACCACTCCCGCGCTCACCGGGGCGCTGGCCCTCGATCCCGACTACGAGATCGGCGGCCCGCTGTGGGAGTCCCTCGAAGGACTGCTGGGCAAGAAGGGCGTCGCGACCGCCAACGGACCGCTGCACCGGCGCCAACGGCGCACCATACAGCCGGCGTTCCGGGCCGACATCATCCCCGAGTACGGGCCGATCATGGAGGAGGAGGCGCGTGCGTTCGCGGCCCGCTGGGAGCCGGGGACGGCGGTCGACTGCACCTCGGAGTCGTTCCGTGTCGCCGTCCGGATCGCGGCCCGCTGCCTGCTGCGCGGCAAGTTCATGGACGAGCGTGCGGAGCGGCTGAGCATCGCGCTCACGACCGTGTTCCGCGGCATGTACCGGCGCATGGTCATCCCGGCGGGGCCGCTCTATCGGCTGCCCCTTCCCCCATTGCGCAAATTCGACCACGCATTGGCCGATTTGCATGACCTCGTCGACGAGATCATCGACGAACGACGGTCATCTGGTCAAAAGCCGGACGATTTGCTGACGGCATTGCTGGAAGCGAAGGACGACAACGGCGACCTCATCGACGAACAGGAGATCCACGACCAAGTCGTCGCGATACTCACGCCCGGCAGCGAAACCATCGCGTCCACGATCATGTGGCTCCTCCAGGTCCTCGCGGAACATCCGGAACAGGCGGACAAGGTGGCCGCAGAGGTCAAATCCGTCGTGGGGGACCGGCCCGTCGGATTCGACGACGTCCGGAAGCTGTCCCACACGAACAATGTCGTCGTCGAGGCGATGCGGTTGTGCCCCGCCGTATGGATATTGACGCGGCGGGCGGTGACCGAAACCGAGCTCGGTGGCTATCGCATTCCGGCCGGTGCCGACATCGTCTACAGCCCGTACGCGATCCAGCGCGACCCCCGCTCGTACCGGCAGCACCTGGATTTCGATCCCGAGCGCTGGCTTCCGGAACGGTCCAAGGACATCCCGAAGTACGCGATGCGCCCGTTCAGCCTGGGCAACCGGAAGTGCCCGAGTGACCACTTCTCGATGGCGCAGCTCACCCTGATCACCGCGACCGTGGCGTCCCGCTGGCGCTACGAGCAGGTGTCCGGGTCCAATGACACGACCCGTGTCGGCATCACCCTGCGCCCGCACAAGCTGCTGCTCACGGCACGTCCGCGCTGATCCCGCGCGCCCACCGGCGCACCTTCAGGCCGCCCGCGGGCCCCTGAAGGTGCGCCGGTACGTCTGCGGGGTGGTGCCCAGGATCCGGACGAACTGATGGCGCAGGGCCGCCGCGTTGCCGAACCCGGTCCGGCTCGCGATCGCATCCGTCGTCTCGTCCGTGGCCTCCAGCAACTCCTGTGCCAGCAACACCCGTTGACGCAGGATCCAGCGGTACGGGGTGGTGCCCGTCTCCTGCTGGAAGCGGCGCGCGAAAGTGCGCGGAGCCAAGTGGGCGCGGGCCGCGAGCTGTTCGACGGTGACGTCCTCGGCGAGGTGCCGCTCCATCCAGGCCAGCACGTCGCCGATCGTGTCGCCCGGGGAGCGGGGCAGCGGGCGCTCGATGTACTGGGCCTGACCGCCGTCGCGGTGCGGGGGCACCACCATCCGGCGGGCGATGGCGTTGGCGACTTCCGGGCCCTGCTCCTTGCGGACCAGGTGGAGACAGGCGTCGATGCCCGCGGCGGTGCCGGCGGAGGTGAGCACCGGGTCCTCGTCGACGTACAGCACGTCGGGTTCGACGATCGCCCGGGGATGGCGGCGCGCGAGCTCCTCCGCGTGGCGCCAGTGCGCGCTGCACCGCCGTCCGTCGAGGAGCCCGGCCGCGCCGAGGGCGAAGACCCCGGAGCAGACACTGAGGACCCGGGCTCCGCGGCCGACGGCCCGGCGCAGGGCCTCCAGCAGTGCGGGCGGGTACTCCCGGCCGGTGAAGTTCTCGCCGGCCGGGACGACGACGAGGTCGGCCTCCTCGACCCGGTCGAGGCCGTACGGGGTGGACAGGGTGAGGCCCGCGACGTGCGTACCCAGGTCCGGGCCCTCGGCCGAGGCGACGGCGAAGTCGTAGACGGGCAGGCCGTCGTCGCTGCGGTCGAGCCCGAACACCTCGCAGACCACGCCGAGTTCGAAGGGATGCACGCCGTCGAGCAGGACGGCGGCCACGTTCTTCAGCATGCGCCCCAGTGTGCCGTGGAAGTGGCAGTAATTCGAGGGTGTGCGGCAGTACTGCCACTGCCGGTAAGGAGTGAACGGCGCGACACTAGTGTCCATGAACGCACTCATGGACAACTTCGTCGGAATCCTGACCGTCCTGGGGATCTTCGGAGCGGTGGCCCTCCCGTCGCTGATCGGACTCGCCCACGAGCGGCGCGTGGACAGGCAGCTGAGGGAGGCACGCTCCCGCGCGGAGGCCGACCGCCCCGGGCGCGGGGCCCTGCCGCCCGCGGGCGGTGAGCGCTCCTCACGGACTCACGGCTTCGTCACCACCACGGTGACCGCCCACTCCTGAAGCCCCTCGCAGGAGATCCGGGCCGGATCGCTCGGGCACAGCGGGCGGGACGAGGTGAGCCGCACCGTACCCGCCGAGACGGCCTTGAACGCGGAGGACGCGTCACCGGCCTGGAGGACGACACCGCTGTTGGTGGCCTCCAGGCCGCTGCCGCCGGCCTTGACGGGCGCCCACGGCCGCGCGGACGTGCCGTCCAGCCCGATCCGGATCACCTCGCCCACGGACAGGCAGAACGTACGGCCGGTGTCGGTGGCGGCGAGCTCCGCCCGTGCCGCGGCACAGCCCTTCGGGGTGGTGGGGGCAGGTGACACGGTGCCGCTGCCGCCCGCTTCGCCCCCGCCCTGCGTGCCGCAGCCCGCGAGAAGCAGTGCCAGCGCGGCGAGGGCCGGCATCCGGTGGTGGGTCGTTCGGCGCATGAGATGACCTCCTTGCCCTTTGGACGTGCCACGGGCGCCCCAGGATCCACTCGCTCCTGGACGCGGTGCCACGGCCAGGCAGCTCCCGCCCCGCCGTACGCGCGACACGGCACCGCGGCGAAGGCCCCGCCGGCCGGGCGGCACGCGGGACACGGCGCCGCAGCGAAGGCCTCGCCGGCCCGGCTGGGCGCCGCGGGGCCGGCGCGACACGACGACGCCGGGCCGCACAAGCGGCCCGGCGTCGCCCACGGTGCACCCGTCAGAAGTCCTCGTCGAGGTCGACGGTGCCCTCCACGGCGACCTGGTACGCCGACGGGCGCCGCTCGAAGAAGTTGGTCAGCTCCTGCACGCCCTGGAGCTCCATGAAGGAGAACGGGTTCTCCGAGCCGTACACAGGCGCGAAGCCCAGCCGCGAGAGCCGCTGGTCGGCGACGCACTCCAGGTACTGGCGCATCGAGTCGGTGTTCATGCCCGGCAGACCGTCACCGCACAGGTCGCGGGCGAACTGCAGCTCGGCCTCGACGGCCTCCCGCAGCATGTCCGTCACCTGCTGCTCCAGCTGGTCGTCGAACAGGTCCGGCTCCTCCTTGCGGACCGTGTCGACCACCTCGAAGGCGAACGACATGTGCATCGTCTCGTCGCGGAACACCCAGTTGGTGCCGGTCGCGAGGCCGTGCAGCAGGCCGCGGCTGCGGAACCAGTAGACGTAGGCGAAGGCGCCGTAGAAGAAGAGCCCCTCGATGCACGCCGCGAAGCAGATGAGGTTGAGCAGGAAGCGGCGGCGGTCCGCCCTGCTCTCCAGCCGGTCCAACTTCTCGACCGAGTCCATCCACTTGAAGCAGAACTCGGCCTTCTCGCGGATGGAGGGGATGTTCTCCACGGCCGCGAAGGCGGCGGTCCGGTCCTCCGGGTCGGGCAGATAGGTGTCCAGCAGCGTCAGATAGAACTGGACGTGGACCGCCTCCTCGAAGAGCTGCCGGCTCAGGTAGAGCCGCGCCTCCGGGGAGTTGATGTGCTTGTACAGCGTCAGCACCAGGTTGTTCGCCACGATCGAGTCGCCCGTCGCGAAGAAGGCGACCAGACGGCCGATCAGGTGCTGCTCCGCCGGGGACAGCTTCGCGAGGTCGGCGACGTCCGAGTGGAGGTCGACCTCCTCGACGGTCCAGGTGTTCTTGATGGCGTCCCGGTAGCGCTCGTAGAAGTCGGGGTAGCGCATCGGGCGCAGAGTCAGCTCGAAGCCGGGGTCGAGCAGGTTCTTCTCGGTGTTCGGGGCGGTGGTCACTGGCAGGCCTCGCAGGACTCGGGGTTCTCAAGGGAGCAGGCGACGGCGTCGGGGTCGGCCACCTGCTGGACGGGGATGGTCTTCTCGGGCTGCGCCTGCGCCTGGGCCGCGCGGGCGATGCGGGTCGCCGGGCGCGAGCGCAGGTAGTACGTCGTCTTGAGGCCCTGCTTCCAGGCGTACGCGTACATCGAGGAGAGCTTGCCGATCGTCGGCGTCTCCATGAACAGGTTCAGCGACTGCGACTGGTCCAGGAACGGGGTGCGCGCCGCGGCCATGTCGATCAGGCCGCGCTGCGGGATCTCCCACGCCGTGCGGTACAGCGCCCGGACCTCGGCGGGGATCCACGCGAAGTCCTGCACGGAGCCGCTGGAGTCGCGCAGCGCCTCCCGGGTGCGCGCGTCCCAGACGCCGAGTTCCTTGAGGTCGGCGACCAGGTAGGAGTTGACCTGGAGGAACTCGCCGGAGAGCGTCTCGCGCTTGAACAGGTTGGAGACCTGCGGCTCGATGCACTCGTACACGCCCGCGATGGACGCGATGGTGGCGGTGGGCGCGATGGCCAGCAGCAGCGCGTTGCGCATGCCGACCGCGGCGATGCGTTCCCGCAGTGCCGCCCAGCGCTCCGGCCAGGTCGGCTCGGCGTCGAAGTGGTCGGGGTGCAGCACACCGCGGGCCGTACGGGTCTTCTCCCAGGCCGGCAGCGGACCGTTGCGCTCGGCGAGGTCCGCGGAGGCCTCGTACGCGGCGAGCATGATGCGCTCGGCGATCCGCGTGGACAGCGCCTTCGCCTCGGCCGAGTCGAAGGGCAGCCGCAGCTTGAAGAAGACGTCCTGGAGGCCCATCGCGCCGAGGCCCACCGGGCGCCACCTGGCGTTGGAGCGGCCCGCCTGCTCGGTCGGGTAGAAGTTGATGTCGACGACCCGGTCCAGGAAGGTCACGGCCGTGCGGACGGTCTCGTCCAGCCGCTCCCAGTCGATGTCGCCGTCGCGCACGAAGGCGCCGAGGTTGACCGAACCGAGGTTGCAGACCGCCGTCTCCCCGTCGTCCGTGACCTCCAGGATCTCGGTGCACAGGTTCGAGGAGTGGACGGTGTGGCCCGGCTCGGCGGTCTGGTTGGCGGCCCGGTTGGCGGCGTCCTTGAAGGTCATCCAGCCGTTGCCGGTCTGCGCGAGGGTGCGCATCATCCGGCCGTACAGGTCGCGGGCCGGGATGGTCTTCCGGGCGAGCCCGGCCTCCTCGGCCTTGCGGTACGCGGCGTCGAACTCGTCGCCCCACAGGTCGACCAGCTCCGGCACGTCGGCCGGGGAGAACAGCGACCAGTCACCGTTCTCGTTCACCCGGCGCATGAACTCGTCCGGGATCCAGTGCGCCAGGTTCAGGTTGTGCGTGCGCCGGGCGTCCTCACCGGTGTTGTCACGCAGCTCCAGGAACTCCTCGATGTCGGAGTGCCAGGTCTCCAGGTAGACGGCCGCCGCGCCCTTGCGCCGGCCGCCCTGGTTCACCGCGGCGACCGAGGCGTCGAGGGTCTTCAGGAACGGGACGATGCCGTTGGAGTGTCCGTTCGTGCCGCGGATCAGCGAACCGCGCGAACGGATGCGGGAGTACGACAGCCCGATGCCGCCCGCGTGCTTCGAGAGCCGGGCCACCTGGTGGTAGCGGTCGTAGATGGAGTCGAGCTCGTCCAGCGGGGAGTCGAGGAGGTAGCAGGACGACATCTGCGGGTGCCGCGTACCGGAGTTGAAGAGCGTGGGGGAGGAGGGCAGGTAGTCGAGGCGGCTCATCAGGCGGTAGAGCGCGGCGACTTCGTCCACGGAGCGGACGGTGTCGTCCTCGGCGAGACCCGACGCCACCCGGAGCATGAAGTGCTGGGGTGTCTCGATCACCCGGCGGGTGATCGGGTGGCGGAGCAGATAGCGGCTGTGCAGGGTGCGCAGGCCGAAGTAGCCGAAGCGGTCGTCGCCCTCGACGTCGACGAGCGCGTCGAGGCGGGCCGTGTGCAGGCGGACGAACTCCGCCGTACGGTCCGCGACAAGACCCTCGCGGTGGCCGACGGCGACCGACTCGGAGAAGGACGCGACGCCCTGCGAGGCGGCCTCGGCCGCGATGCTGATCGTCAGCAGCCGGGCGGCCAGCCGCGAGTACGCGGGGTCCTCGGAGATGAGTCCCGCCGCCGCCTCGGTGGCCAGCTCACGCAGCTCCGCCTCGTCGGCCCGTGCGGACCGGCCGCGCAGCGCGGCGGCCGCGACCCGGCCGGGGTCGGCGTCGGGGAGGTCGGCGGTGAGATCGGTCAGGATCCGCAGCAGCGCGGTACCGGGACCGTCCGTCTCCACCGGGGCCTGCTGCGCTGACGCTGAAGCCGGATCGGCTGGCGCGATGGTCACGTGGGGCTCTCCCTGCTCGGCACGGGGCCTGTCGGGAGGCACGGAGGCACACGGGGGCGCCGGCCGGAGGGCAGCGCACCGCGTCCACCGGCCCATTCCGCGAGGCCCGGACGTCGTCGGCACCCGGGCCGGACGGCCGGGGTGCGCTGTCGACAGGTCCTCGGACTGAAGCCAGCGCGTGCAGGCGGATACGCGAACACGCACAAGTACACCGTTGCGGGACAGTTCCGGATTCGCACCGGATTCCCCTGCGGCGACAGCGAGCATGAGCATACATCTTGTGCCGGGCTGCGGGACCACCCCCACATGTTGTGTCGTGTCGGCTTCGGAGGGTGGCAGAGGAGCTGTCAGAGCGTCAGTTCGTAGGTGAGCAGCCGGACGTCGTCCAGTTCCGGGATCGGGTTCCAGTCGCGGTCCGGGGTGCGGGTGAAGCCGAGGCGCTCGTAGATCCGGTGGGCGGCGTGCATGGAGTGCTGGGTGGACAGCACGATGCGTACGCAGCCCTCCGTGGCCCGTGCGCGGTCGACGCAGTCGCGGACGAGTGCCTCCCCGGCACCCCGGCCGCGCGCCTCGCGGGCGACCGCGAGCATGCGGATCTCGGCTTCGCCGGGGCGGGCGATGTCGGCCATGGCGCCGCCGCGCGGCACGAAGGTCACCCCACCGAGCAGCCGCCGCGCGCCGGGCGCGGACTCGCGTTCGACCGCGACGAGCACGTCGGCCGCGGCGGCGCGCTTGGCCACGTCCCGCAGCTCTCCCAGGTACGCGTCGCTCTCCCCGAAGTCGAGCAGTCCGTCGCGGAGATAGGCCTGGGCGGTGATCTCGCCGAGGCCCGGGTACTCCTCGGGACGCGCGACGCGGATGACTATGTCCATGCGCACAGTCTGTGGGAGATCGCGCGGGAGGGCCGCCGAATTCCCAGGGGGCGGGGCACTCTGTCGACGTCGCCCGGCCCCGGCGGCCCGCCCGCACCTGTGCCGGTCGGACCCGGCGATCTGCACCGGCCCGTCGGCGTCGGTCGGACCCGGCGGACCCGCCCCGTCGCCGGCCCGGGCGGTGGGACCTGTCACCGTACGACGGCAGGACCGCGGGCGCGAAAAGACCGCGGCGCCCCCCTGACCGAGGGGCGCCGCGGAGTGTGGAACCGTTGGGTCAGTGGGCCGCCACCGGCAGCTCGACCTCGACCCCCGGGTCGCCCGCGTCCGCCGTGTAGTCCTCGGCGGACGTCTCGTCGACGCCGTCCGGGGCCTTGAACGCACGCAGCGCGAACGTGAGGACGACCGTCACGACCACGTTCAGGGTGAACGCCGTGAAGCCGATGTAGCCGATCTCCCCGATGCCGGGGATCTCCTTGGCGCTGCCGCCGAAGTGCTTCTGCGTCGGCGAGGCCACCCCGTACGCGGCGATCGTGCCGTAGAGCATGCCCACGGCCCAGCCGGCGAGGAGCGCCCAGCGGTGGAACCAGCGTGTGAACAGGCCGCCGACCAGGGCCGGGAAGGTCTGCAGGATCCAGATGCCGCCCAGGAGCTGGAAGTTGATGGCGACCGTCTTGTCCATGGTGAGGACGAAGACCAGCGCGCCCACCTTCACCAGCAGCGAGACCAGCTTGGAGACCTTGGTCTCCTGCTGCGGAGTGGCGTCCGGCTTGATGAAGTCCTTGTAGATGTTGCGGGTGAAGAGGTTCGCGGCGGCGATCGACATGATGGCCGCGGGGACCAGCGCGCCGATACCGATGGCCGCGAAGGCCACACCCGCGAACCAGTCCGGGAACATGTTCTCGAACAGCTGCGGGATCGCGAGCTGGCCGTTGGTGACCTTCACCCCGGCCGCGATCGCCATGAACCCGAGCAGCGCGAGCAGGCCCAGCATCAGCGAGTACAGCGGGAGGATCGTGGTGTTGCGGCGGATCACCTCACGGCTGCGGCTGGACAGCGTCGCCGTGATCGAGTGCGGGTACATGAACAGCGCGAGCGCCGAGCCGAGCGCGAGCGTGGCATAGGTCCACTGGCCCGCCTCGGGAGGCACGAGCCCGCCCGCGCCGGCCGCGGTGTACTTGTCGCCCGCCGCCTTGAAGATCTCGTCGAATCCGCCCAGCTTGATCGGGATGTAGATGATGGCCACCGCGATCACGATGTAGATCAGGGTGTCCTTCACGAACGCGATCAGGGCGGGGGCGCGCAGGCCCGAGGAGTAGGTGTAGGCGGCCAGCACACCGAAGGCGATGAGCAGCGGAAGGTCCTTGACGAACCAGTTGGTGTTGTCGCCGCCGCCCACGCCCATCACGTCCAGGACGGCCTGGATGCCGACCAGCTGGAGCGCGATGTACGGCATGGTCGCCAGGATGCCGGTGATCGCCACGGCCAGGGACAGACCCTTGGAGCCGAAGCGGCCGCGCACGAAGTCCGACGTCGTCACGTATCCGTGCTTGTGGGACACCGACCACAGGCGCGGCAGGAAGGTGAAGATCAGCGGGTAGACCAGGATCGTGTACGGCACGGCGAAGAAGCCGGCCGCGCCCGCCGCGTAGATGGCGGCCGGTACGGCCACGAAGGTGTACGCGGTGTACAGGTCGCCGCCGAGCAGGAACCAGGTGATCCAGGTTCCGAACGACCGTCCGCCCAGGCCCCATTCGTCGAGGCTGTGCTCGTTGTCGGCCTTGCGCCAGCGCGCGGCCAGGAACCCTACGACCGTGACGGCCAGGAAGAAGAAGATGAAGACGCCGAGTGCGACGCCGTTGACGCCGTCCTTCATGCTCCGGCACTCCCCTCGGCGGATGCTTCGGCACCCTCGGCGGAGGCCGGGGCGCCCTTGGTGGAAGTGCGGGTGGCGGCGGAGGCGCGGGCCCGCTGGTCACGTCGCCACAGCTGGTACGCGACCATCGTGAGCGCTGTTGAGATGAGCACCCACGCCATCTGGTACCAGTAGAAGAACGGGATGCCTATGAAGGCCGGGTCGGCCTTGGCGTAGGAGCCGACCCACAGCATCGCCACGAACGGCGCGAGCAGACACAGGGCGATCACCACGCGTACCGGTGTGACCACCGGTGGTTTCACTTCAGGCACATCTGACATACGGCGACTCCGTCCCCTCGCTGATCACCTGTGTAGCGCGCAGGCAATGTAGGCGACGGCGTCAGCAAAGCGGAACCCCTCGTCCGCATATCGGTCCCCAACAGCAATGAGACCGCGACGCCCCGTCAACTCGACAGCATGCGAAGCGGCGTCCCGGACGCCGCTCCCGACGGGGTGCGCGGGCCCGTTCCGGCGCCGCCGACCGGGTGCCCCTAGTCCTGGGGGCGCTTGAGGCGGGCCACGAACTTGTACCGGTCGCCCCGGTACACCGAACGCACCCACTCCACCGGCTCGCCCTGCTTGTCGAGCGAGTGACGGGAGAGCATCAGCATGGGCAGGCCGACGTCGGTGCCGAGCAGCCCCGCCTCGCGCGGGGTGGCCAGCGAGGTCTCGATGGTCTCCTCGGCCTCGGCGAGATGGACGTCGTACACCTCGGCGAGCGCGGTGTAGAGGGAGGTGTACTTGACGAGCGACCTGCGCAGCGCGGGGAAGCGCTTCGCGGACAGATGGGTCGTCTCGATCGCCATCGGCTCGCCGCTCGCCAGGCGCAGCCGCTCGATGCGCAGCACCCGGCCGCCGGCCGAGATGTCGAGCAGGCCGGCGAGCGTCTCGTCGGCGGTGATGTAGCCGATGTCCAGGAGCTGCGAGGTGGGTTCGAGACCCTGCGCGCGCATGTCCTCGGTGTACGAGGTGAGTTGGAGCGCCTGGGAGACCTTCGGCTTGGCGACGAAGGTGCCCTTGCCCTGGATGCGTTCGAGACGGCCCTCGACGACCAGCTCCTGAAGGGCCTGCCGCACGGTGGTGCGCGAGGTGTCGAACTCGGCGGCGAGGGTGCGCTCGGGCGGTACCGGTGTCCCGGGCGGCAGGGTCTCCGTCATGTCGAGCAGGTGCTTCTTCAGGCGGTAGTACTTGGGCACGCGCGCGGTACGGATGGGCGCGCCACCCTCGTTCTCCGCACTGCTGACGTCGGTGCTCATGCTCTGCCTTCCCGGCTCCGGATGCCGAAGCGGCCGACCTACGCATCGGCCACGGCTCACATCGTGGCACGGCTTCATGTGCGAGTACCCCCCGCACCTTCCGTGATCCCCTCTATATACCGTCGGCTCACCCGTTGGTCTAGTCCATCGCGGACGCGCGGCCTGTGCGTCGCGTGTCGGTGGTCCGGTCGGGGCACCGGGTCGGACGCTTGAACACTCCTGCCCGATATGCGGATTACCTAGTTAAAGGTCCCTGCATATGTAGGTCCCATAACGGACGGTCGGGGTGCCCGCGAATGTCTTGACACCCCCCTAGGTCTAGGCCAAGCTCCCCGTACTGGTCTACACCATTGGTCCAGTCCCGGCCCCACGGGCGGTACGGCGTATGTCACCGCGGGGAGGCAGGGGGGTTTGTGGCATCCCTGAGGAGGGTGGCGTGAAGCGCAAGCTGATAGCCGCGATCGGTATCGCGGGCATGATGGTCTCCATCGCGGCATGCGGGGACAGTGACAACAAGTCCGGGGGGTCGGGCAAGGGCGCGGACGCCAAGGAGCTGACCGTCTGGCTCACCGTCGACGCGCAGAACAACTGGCCCGAGCTGGTCAAGGCCGCCGACGCGGCCGTCAAGGCCAAGCACCCCGGCATCAAGATCAACCACGAGTACTACGGCTGGCCGGACAAGAACACCAAGCTCGACGCGGTCCTGGCCACCGACAAGGCCCCCGACGTCGTCGAGATGGGCAACACCGAGATGCTCGGCTACATGGTCAAGGGCGCCTTCGCTCCCCTGGACGCGAGCAAGTTCGAGAACTCGGACGCCTGGCTGGACGGCCTCAAGGCCTCCGTCACGTACGAGGGCAAGACCTACGGCGTGCCGTACTACGCCGGTGGCCGCGTCGGCAACTGGCGCAAGGACCTCGCCGCCTCCGTCGGCGTGAAGACCGCGCCGAAGACGTACAAGGACCTCACCTCCGCCCTGGACAAGATCCAGAAGAAGGAGGGCAACAAGTTCAACGCCTGGTACCAGCCCACCCGTGACTGGTACGCCGCGATGTCCTTCGTCTACGACGCCGGCGGCTCCATCGCCAAGGAGGAGGGCGGCCAGTGGAAGGCCAACCTCTCCTCGCCCGAGTCGATCAAGGGCCTCACCGAGTTCAAGAACGTCGTCGACAAGTACATGCACGGCGACAAGACCAAGGACGAGTCCGACCGCTACATCGTCTACGGCCAGGGCAAGTCCGGCATGATCTTCGGTGCCGCCTGGGAGGGTGCGACCGCCGAGGACCCGAAGAGCGACAAGACCGGCAAGCTCAAGGGCAACCTCGAGAACTTCGTGATGCCCGGCCCGTCCGGGAAGAACCTCCCGGTGTTCCTCGGCGGCTCCGACCTCGCCGTGCCGGTGAAGTCCGACGCGCAGGCCGTCGCCGGCGAGTGGATCAACGCCTTCACGGGTGCCAAGGGCCAGAAGGGCCTGATGGACAAGGGCAACCTGCCCAACAACAAGACCGACCTCGCGACGCTGAAGAGCGACCCGAAGACGGAGGTCCCGGCCACCGCGGCCGAGTCCAACTGGTTCGTCCCGATGGCGCCGGGCTGGGGCCAGGTCGAGAAGGCCCAGGTCCTGCAGACCATGCTGCAGAGCATCGGCACCGGCAAGAAGTCGGTCGAGGCCGCCGCGAAGGACGCGGACGCCGCGATCGACAAGGTCATCAACACCAAGTGACCTGAGAGCAGGGCCCCGTCGGTCCTCCGCCACGGAGGGGCGGGGCCCTGCCTTCCGTACGGCACGGCCGTGCGGGGCTCTGCTTACGTACGACCAGAGGGACCGCTGAGGAGCGCGCGATGAGTGCCGCAGACACGACCACCCCTGCCAAGGTGCCGCCCCCGCGGCAGGCACCGCCACCAGCCGTCCCGAAGGCGCCACGCGCACGGCGGAGTCCGGGTGGAGTCGCGCTTCCCTGGATGCTGCTCGCGCCCTGTCTGCTGATCCTCGCGCTCGTCCTCGGCTATCCGCTCGTCCGCCTGGTCACGCTGTCCTTCCAGAAGTTCGGGCAGTCCCAGCTGTGGGGCTTCCAGCCCGCCGAGTCGGTCGGCTTCGACAACTTCAGCAAGGTGCTCGGCGACGGCGAGTTCTGGGCCGTGGTCGTCCGGACGTTCGTCTTCGCGGCCGGGTCCGTCATCTTCACGATGGTCGTCGGCATGCTGATCGCTCTGCTGCTCCAGCGGGTCTCGGGCTGGGTGAAGACGCTCATCAACATCGCGCTGGTGGCCAGCTGGGGCATGCCGATCATCGTGGCCACCACCGTCTTCAAGTGGCTCTTCGACTCCGACTACGGCATCTTCAACGCGCTGCTCAGCAAGCTGCCGGGCGTCGACATGATCGGCCACAACTGGTTCGCGAGCGGTCCGCAGGGACTGGCCGTGATCATGCTCCTGGTGGTCTGGGGCGCGGTGCCGTTCGTCGTCATCACGCTCAGCGCGGGGCTCACCCAGGTGCCGCAGGAACTGGAGGAAGCCGCACGCCTCGACGGGGCGGGCTCCTGGGGCGTCTTCCGGTACGTCACGCTGCCGATCCTCAAGCCCATCGTCGTGATGCTCACGACGCTCTCCGTCATCTGGGACATGGGTGTCTTCCCGCAGGTCTTCGTCATGCGAGGCGGCCACCCGGAAGCCGAGTTCCAGCTGCTCACCACCTACTCCTACGACCGCGCGTTCGTCGTCAACGACTACGCGCAGGGATCGGCGATCGCCCTGCTCACCGTGTTGCTCCTGCTCGGCGTGGTGGCCGTGTACATGCGTCAGATGCTGAAGATCGGAGAGGTCGAATGAGCGCCGTCGCCACCCCGGGACGTACGTCCTCCCCGCAGCGCGAGGGCTCCGGGCCCAGCAAGGCCCGCAAGTCCAAGGCCGGCTGGAACCTGCTCGGACTGCTCGTCTTCGTCACCGCGGGATTCCCCGTCTACTGGATGCTGAACACCGCGTTCAAGCCCGCCAAGGACGCCATCGACCCCGATCCGAGCCTGCTGCCCACCGGGCTCACGCTCGACAACTTCCGGCGCGCCCTCGACATCGCCGACTTCTGGGGGCCGGTGGGCCGCAGCCTGATCGTCTCCCTGGCGGTGGTCGTGATCGGCGTCGCCGTCGGCCTGCTCGCCGCACTCGCCATCTCCCGCTTCGCCTTCCGCGGCCGGAAGATCGTGATCGTCGGCATCCTCGCGGTCCAGATGGTCCCGCTGGTCGCCATGATCATCCCGGTCTTCCTGCTGCTGAACGACCTCGACCAGTACGACAAGCTCTCCGGCCTGATCATCACGTACCTGACCTTCATCCTCCCGTTCACGGTCTGGACGCTGCGCGGCTTCATCGTCAACATCCCGAGGGAACTGGAGGAAGCGGCCATGGTCGACGGCTGCAGCCGCACGGGTGCCTTCGTCCGCGTGGTCTTCCCGCTCCTCGCCCCCGGCATGGTCGCCACGTCCGTGTACGGGTTCATCCAGGCGTGGAACGAGTACATCTACGCCCTCATGCTGATGAGCCAGAAGAACCAGACGGCCACCGTCTGGCTCGGCAACTTCACCACCAAGCACGGCACCGAATACGCCCCGATGATGGCCGGTTCCACGATGATGGCCGTGCCGATCGTCGTCCTGTTCCTCATCGTCCAGCGCAAGATGGCCGCGGGGCTGACCGCGGGCGCCGTGAAGGGATAACGCCACCCGATGACGACACTCGCCAGTGGTACCACCGCGTCCAATTCGGCCCAGGACGGTCCGACACGCGACGCCCTGACCGTCCTCCAGCCCGGCTTCACGGGCACCACGGCCCCCGACTGGCTGCTCCGCCGCCTCGGCGAGGGCCTCGCCTCGGTCGGCCTGTTCGGCCGCAACATCGCCTCGCCCGAGCAACTGGCGGCCCTGACCGCCCAGTTGCGCGCGGAGCGCGACGACGTCCTCGTCGCCATCGACGAGGAGGGCGGCGACGTCACCCGCCTGGAGGTGCGCACCGGGTCCTCCTTCCCCGGGAACCACGCGCTCGGGGCGGTGGACGACGTCGCGCTCACCCGGGACGTCGCCCGCGAACTCGGCCGCCGCCTGGCCGCCTGCGGGGTGAACCTCAACTGGGCGCCGTCCGCGGACGTCAACTCCAACCCGGACAACCCGGTCATCGGGGTACGGTCCTTCGGCGCCGACACCGACCTGGTGTCCCGGCACACGGCCGCCTACGTCACCGGACTCCAGTCCGCCGGCGTCGCGGCCTGCACCAAGCACTTCCCGGGACACGGTGACACGGCCGTCGACTCGCACCACGCGCTGCCGCGCATCGACGCCGGGCTCGACGTGCTCCAGTCCCGTGAACTCGCCCCGTTCCGCGCCGCGATCGCCGCGGGCACCCGGGCCGTGATGAGCGCGCACATCCTCGTCCCGGCGCTGGACCCCGACCGGCCCGCCACCCTGTCCCGCCGCATCCTCACGGGCCTGCTCCGCGAGGAACTCGGCTACGAGGGCCTCATCGTCACCGACGGCATGGAGATGCAGGCCATCGCCGCGACGTACGGCATCGAACGCGGCAGCGTCCTCGCCATCGCGGCCGGCGCCGACGCGATCTGCGTGGGCGGGGGACTCGCCGACGACGAGACCGTGTGCCGCCTCCGCGACGCCCTCGTCGCGGCGGTCCGCGGCGGTGACCTCCCCGAGGAGAGGCTCGCCGATGCCGCCGCCCGGGTGCGGGCGCTGGCCGGCTGGACGGCCGCCGCCGCACGCGAGGCGGCAGCCGCGGACACGGAGGAACGGGCCGGGATCGGCCTGGTCGCCGCCCGCCGCGCGCTCACGGTGACCCACTCCGAGACGTACGCGCCGCTCACCGAGCCCCCGTACGTCGCCGCTCTCACCCCGGTCGCGAACATCGCCGTCGGTGACGAGACCCCCTGGGGCGTGGCCGCGGAGCTGGCCCGGCTGCTGCCCGGGACCGAGACGGGCAGCTTCACCGGTGAGGGCGCAGGCCCCGCAGCCCTCGAGGCCGCGGGATCCCGCCGCATCGTCGCCGTCGTGCGCGACGAACACCGTCACCCGTGGATGGCGGGCGCCCTCGACGCCCTGCTCGCCGTCCGCCCTGACACCGTTGTCGTGGAGATGGGCGTACCCCAGGCCGCGCCCCGGGGCGCCCTGCACATCGCCACGCACGGCGCGGCGCGCGTGTGCGGCCAGGCGGCGGCGGAGGTCGTCGTCGGGGCGTGACCCACGACGTGCGAAGGCGCCGGGTGCCCTCGGGGGAGGAGCACCCGGCGCCTTCGTGTGCACGCCTGCGGGGGATCGCCTTCGCATCGACGGCGCGGTGCGGACGCTTCCGTGCGGTCGTCCTCGCACCGACCGGCCGCGAGCTGTCGGCACCGCCGACGGCACCGGGAGCGGCGACGGCACAGGGACCGGCGACGGCGCCGGCGCGGGGACCGGCGACGGCACCGGCAGCGGCGCCGGCGCGGGCGGACGGCGCGGCGGCCGGAGACCCGTCGGCACCGGCAGAGCAGGGGCCAGGAGACAGCGGGCGAACGTGCCGGACCCCGTGGTCCGGCGCGCGCGATCCGGTCGGCGGCGGAGCCTAGATCCCCTGCCAGTCGGGCTTGTTGGCGAAGGTGTGCCGGAAGTAGTCCGCCAGCTTCAGCTTGGAGGCGGCCGCCTCGTCCACGACGACGGTCGCGTGCGGGTGGAGCTGCAACGCGGACGCCGGGCACACCGCGGCCACCGGTCCCTCGACCGTCGCGGCCACCGCGTCCGCCTTGCCCTCGCCGGTCGCGAGCAGCACCAGGTGCCGTGCCTCCAGGATCGTGCCGATGCCCTGGGTGATCACGTGGTGCGGGACCTGCTCGATGTCGCCCTCGAAGAACCGGGCGTTGTCGACCCGGGTCTGCTCGGTCAGCGTCTTGATCCGGGTCCGCGAGGCGAGCGAGGAACACGGCTCGTTGAAACCGATGTGCCCGTCCGTGCCGATCCCGAGGAGCTGGAGGTCGACCCCGCCGGCGGACGCCAGCGCCTTGTCGTACGCCTCGCACGCGGCCTGCACGTCCGCGGCGGTGCCGTCCGGACCCATGAACGCGTCCATGCCGAGACCCAGCGGCTCCAGCACCTCGCGGCGGAGCACCGAACGGTACGACTCGGGGTGCTCGGCCGGCAGTCCCACGTACTCGTCGAGCTGGGCGATCCGCGCCCGCGAGGCGTCCACGGCACCGGAGCCCACCTTGGCCGCCAGCGCCTCGTAGATGGGCAGCGGGGTCGAGCCGGTGGCCACGCCGAGCAGGGCGTCGGGCTTGCGACGGAGCAGCTCGGCCATGGCTTCGGCGATCAGCTCGCCGCCCGCCTTGGCGTCCGGGACGATGACAACTTCCACGCTGGGCCTGCCGATCTGGAGAGGGGACTCAGGGGACTCAACCGGAACCCGAAAGGGGACACATGTGGTATAGACCAATCTAGCAGAGGCCCCGCCTCACGTCGCCCCGGAGAACGCACCCGGACACCCCGCCCCCAACCGGACATGTCCGCTCCCGTTCACACCACCACCCCTGCCCGGACGCGCGTGCCCCCGCTCCCGGGAGTGCAATGGAAGCCGCGCACCGACTCACGAGGAGGCACCATGACCGCCACGCCCCCGGAATCCCAGGGCGACCGTCCCGGCCGGATCATGGCCCGTGAGATGGCCGAGCAGCCCGACGTGATGCGCCGGATCCTCGACTCGGGAGCGCCGCGGATCCAGGACGTGGCCCGGCAGGTCGCCTCCCGCTCGCCGCGCTTCGTCCTGCTCGCCGCGCGGGGCACCTCCGACAACGCGGCCCTGTACGCCAAGTACCTCCTGGAGATCCGTCTCGGCATGCCCTGCGGACTCACCTCGATGTCCACGATCACGGCGTACGGCGCACGGCCCGACCTCAGTGACGTCCTGGTGATCACCGTCAGTCAGTCCGGTGGCTCGCCCGACCTCGTCGCCTCGACCCGGGCCGCCCGGGAGGCCGGTGCGATCACCCTCGCGGTGACCAACAACCCGGACTCGCCGCTCGCCGCCGTCTCCGAGTACCACATCGACATCATGGCCGGGCCGGAGAAGGCCCTCCCGGCGACCAAGACCTACACCGCCTCCCTCCTCGCGCTGTATCTCTTCGTCGAAGGTCTGCGCGGCGGGGACGGCGCCGCCGCGAAGGTGCTGCCCGAGCTGGCCGCGGGACTTCTCGCCCGCCAGGACGAGGTCAGGGCCCTCGCCTCCCGCTACCGATTCGCCGGGCGCATGGTGATCACCTCCCGCGGCTACGGCTATCCCACCGCCAAGGAGGCCGCCCTGAAGCTGATGGAGACCAGCTACATCCCCGCGCTGTCCTACTCCGGTGCCGACCTCCTGCACGGCCCCCTCGCCATGGTCGACAACATCTCCCCGGTGATCGCGGTGGTCACCGACGGCCGCGGCGGCGAGGCGCTCCAGCCCGTCCTCGACCGTCTGCGCGGGCGTGGCGCCGACCTCGTCGTGGTGGGCCCGCGGGCCCAGGTGGAACAGGCCTCGGCCGGTTTCGTGCTGCCCACCGAGGGCGTCGCCGAAGAGGTGCAGCCGATGCTGGAGATCCTCCCGCTCCAACTGCTGGCCTATGAGGTCACCATCGCCCGCGGCCAGGACCCGGACGCGCCGCGTGCCCTGGCGAAGGTGACGGAGACCCACTGACAGAGGCGCCCCGCACCCGCACGACCTGCCGTTGCGGCACCAGGTCGGCGCCCCGCCCCGGCGCTACGTCAGCGAACCCCCTGTCGCGTCCAGCCAGGCCCCTGTCACCCAGCGCCCGTCGTCCGAGACGAGGAAGGCCACCACGTCCGCGACGTCGGCGGGGGTGCCCACTCGGCCGAGGGCGGACAGTGCGGCGGCGCCCGCCCAGGCCGCTTCGTCGGCCCGCAGCCAGTCGGCATTGACGTCGGTGTCGATGATGCCGGGCGCCACCGAGTTCACGGTGATACCGCGGGGGCCGAGGACCTTGGACAGGTCGCGGGTGAAGACGTCCAGGGCGCTCTTCGTCATCGCGTACGCCATCTTGTCCGGCATCACCGCGTTGCGAGCGAGTCCCGACGATATGTTGACGACCCTGCCGCCGTCCCGCAGGCGGGAGGCGCCGTACTTGGTGATGAAGTGGGGCGCTCGCACGTTCACCGCGAAGACCCGGTCGTACTCCCGCTCGTCGATCGCGCCGAAGGGCTGCGAGGTGCCGATCGCCGCGTTGTTCACCAGGATGTCCAGGCCGTCCGCCTGCCGGTCGAAGGCCTCCCACAGGGCCTGAGCGTCGCCCGGCGGCCCCAGCTCCACGCCGATCGTGAACGCCGAGCCGCCCGAGGCCTCGATCGCCGCGACCGTCTCGTCCGCCGCGGCCTCATTGCTGCCGTAGTGCACGGCCACCCGCGCACCGTCCCGCCCGAGCCGCTCGGCGATGCCCCGCCCGATGCCCCTGCCGCCACCCGTGACCAGTGCCGTCCTGCCTGCGAGCACACCCATGTCGGCACCCCCTCCGCATTTGCCTAGTGATCGCTACAGAAAAAACCGTACAACGACCCGACGACATTTCTCTAGTACCCGCTATAAAATCCACCCCATGGTGAGCAGGCAGCAGACCGAGTCCGGAACCACCGCGCGCACGGGCGTCGAGGCCGTGACCAAGCAGCGCGGCCGGCCCCGCTCCTTCGACCGGGAGACCGCGTTGGAGAAGGCGATCCTGGCGTTCTGGGAGCACGGGTACGAGGCGACGTCCGTCTCCGACCTCACCCGGGTCATGGGCATCGGTGCCCCGAGCCTGTACGCGGCCTTCGGCGACAAGCGGTCCCTCTTCGACGAGGTCGTCCGTGTGTACGGCACGCGGTACGGGTCCTTCGGCGAGCGCGCGCTGGCCGAGGAGCCCACCGCCCGTGCCGCGGTCGAGCGGATGCTGCGCGAGGCCGCGGCGGAGTACACCGCTCCGGGCCGCCCGCACGGCTGTCTGGTCATCCACGCCGCCACCAACTGCACGTCGCCGGAGGTCGAGGAGGACCTCCGCGAGCGGCGCAACGCGAACATCGCCGCGTTCGAGAGTCGTATGAAGGCGGGCATCGCCGCGGGCGAACTGCCCGCCGGAACCGACGCCGCCGCGCTCGCCCGCCACACCGGCGCGATCGTCCAGGGCATGTCGCAGCAGGCCCGTGACGGCGCCACGAGGGAGCAGTTGGAGGCCCTCGCCGCGCTCGCCATGGCCGTCTGGCCCGATTCATCGGCCAATCCGGCCCGTTCACGAACCGAAGCGGGTTAGTCTGCGTGATGGACAGTGCTGCATGTTGGATAAACAGACAGCGGCGAACACCTGCCGACGCATGGACAGAAGGCATGCGGGCGCAGGAGCATGGACGCGGCAGCATGGTCTAGTCCACAATGATGGTGCGACTGAACAAGCCTCCGTCTTCCCCGCACAGGAAGGCGGACCGAGGAACCGGCGCTCTCTGCCCTGACTGCACCGGATCCTCTCTTCGGCCGACCGGGACCGCACACCCCGCGGCCGTTGTTGCTCCGGGCTGCGGTGCCGGGAGGGTTGAGGGTCCCTCCCAGGCGCCGCGGCCCGCGGGTGTCTCCGGGGCCCTCCGAGGCCGCCGTACGAGCCCAGAGGCGGCCGTTTTCGAGGCCTGCCGCATCCGCCGGGTACGCTCGCACACGTGCCCTCCATGAACGACCTCGTACGCCAGCACACCGCCCTCGGTGACTCCGATCTCGAGTGGCTGCACCTGCTGGTCTCGGAGTGGCAGTTGCTCTCCGACCTCTCCTTCGCCGACCTCGTGCTGTGGGTTCCCACGCGTGACGGCACCCGCTACGTCTCCGTCGCCCAGATGCGGCCCAACACCGGCCCCACCTCGTACCAGGACGACATGGTCGGCCATCTCGTCCCGCGCGGCCGCCGGCCCATGCTGGACGCCGCGCTCGACGAGGGCCGGATCGTGCGCGAGGGCGACCCCGAGTGGCGCGAAGAGGTCCCGGTGCGGGTCGAGTCGATTCCGGTACGGCGTGAGGGGCGCGTCCTCGGCGTCATCGCCCGCAACACCAACCTGCTCACGGTGCGCACCCCGAGCCGGCTGGAGCTGACGTATCTCCAGAGCGCCTCCGACCTGGCGCAGATGATCGCCGCGGGCACGTTCCCGTTCCCCGACCAGCAGGTCGACATGGACGCCTCCCCGCGGGTGGGCGACGGGCTGATCAGGCTCGACGCGGACGGCATCGTCCAGTACGCCTCACCGAACGCGCTGTCGGCCTACCACCGCCTCGGCCTGGCCTCCGACCTCGTGGGGCACAACCTCGGCGTGACCACCGCCGAGCTGGCTCCGTCCCGCGGCCCGGTGGACGAGGCGCTGTCCAAGGTCGCCAGCGGCTGGGCGCCCCGCGAGTTCGAGATCGAGAGCAACGACGGCGTGATCCAGCTGCGCGCCATCCCGCTCAAGCCCAAGGGCACCCGGGTCGGCTCCCTCGTCCTGCTCCGTGACGTCACCGAACTGCGGCGCCGCGAGCGGGAGTTGATCACCAAGGACGCGACCATCCGGGAGATCCACCACCGGGTGAAGAACAACCTCCAGACCGTGGCGGCGCTGCTGCGCCTGCAGGCCCGGCGCATCGAGTCGGACCGGGGCCGCGAGGCACTGGAGGAGGCCGTGCGCCGAGTCGGTTCGATTGCGATCGTGCATGAGACGCTCTCTCAGAATCTGGACGAGCGCGTGGAGTTCGACGAGATCGCGGACCGGGTGCTCGCCATGGTCGCGGAGATCTCGCCCGGCAAGGTCACCGGCCGGCGCACCGGCCGCTTCGGGATCCTGGACGCCGAGGTCGCGACCCCGCTGTCGATGGTCCTCACGGAGATCCTGCAGAACGCGCTGGAGCACGGCTTTCGCGAGGGCGACCGGGGCACCGTCGAGGTCTCCGCGGTGCGCGGCGGCACCAGCAAGGAGGCCCGTCTGCTGGTCACGGTCCAGGACGACGGGGTGGGTCTGCCCGAGGACTTCGACCCGCACCGTTCGGGCAACCTCGGCCTGCAGATCGTACGGACGCTGGTGGAGGGCGAGTTGGGCGGCACCTTCGACATGGTGGCGGCCCCGGAGCGCGGCACGCAGGTGATCCTGGACATCCCGGTGCGGGGCCACAAGTAGTCCCGCCCGGCCGGGCGGGAGCGGTTCGCCCTGCGGCCGGCCTGCGCGACGGTGGAGCAATCCACACGGTCGCAAACAGCAATGAGCCCCGGATCACCAGGTGATCCGGGGCCGAAAGCTCGTTGCTCAAATGCGCATCGGGGGTACTGCGCGCTGCGGCTCGGGGGCGGGAGATGCGTACTCGCTGTACGCGCCGCCAAGCCCAGGCTCGTGCGGGGTGGGGTGTCAGGCGGAGGCCTGACGAGCCCGGTTGCGGGCGGCGCGACGCTTCATGGCACGGCGCTCGTCCTCGCTGAGGCCACCCCAGACGCCGGAGTCCTGGCCGGACTCGAGCGCCCACTGCAGGCACTGCTCCATGACGGGGCAGCGGCGGCAGACGGCCTTGGCTTCCTCGATCTGCAGCAGCGCAGGACCGGTGTTGCCGATGGGGAAGAAGAGCTCGGGGTCTTCCTCGCGGCAAACGGCGTTGTGACGCCAGTCCATGGCTGCTACCTCTCCTTGGTATTACATGCAAGTTGCTTGTGAATGTGAACGCTTTCACGAATCCCTCAACAAGTGAAGGGCCGACTGTCAGGTTGCCTGACGTGGTCCTGTGATTTGAGGAGGGGTTCTGGCTCTCTGTGGGGCCGATGTTGCGGGCCGTCCCGATCGCCACGTAGAGACTCGCAAACCTCAGCGGCGGATACAACCCCTTCCGGAAAGTTTTTTTTGATTCCTCGGTGTCGACTAGGTCACAGCCGTACTTCCATGGGGTGGATCCTGGCCTAAACGTTCGAGTGAAAGGACTTTGGCCCCTTCTACTCACACAATCACACGCAGTGCACGGCGTACGCCTGTGAACGTCACGCTTGTTCGCAGCCCGAGGTGGTCACCGTCCATCTGGAGGGGCAGCGGGACCTTCGAATGCAAGGTGAAGTCTGTCAAGTCGTGCAGGGAGACGGCGTGCTTGCCATGGGGGCCGCGCTCGGGGGACGAAGTGAGCAACTGTGTGGCATACCGGGCAACCGAGGCCGTCGACATGCGGCTGAGACCGAGTACGTCGAGCCCGGTATCGAACGAAGCCTTAGGCGAGGCGTACACCGGACGATTGCCGAGAAACGTCCACGGCGAGGTGTTGCAGATGATGGACAGGACCAGATCGGTCACCGGGTCCACGCCGGGGCGCTCCAGCGTGATCGTTCCGTGCCGGCGGTGAGGTTCGTCCAGAAACTGGCGCATCACCTGGCGGAGATACAGCGCATGGGTGGAGCGCTTGCCGCGCTCGCGCTGCTGCTCGACGCGCCCGACCACCCCCGCGTCGAAACCGAGTCCGGCGCAGAAGGTGAACCAGCGGGACGGCACGGCTTCGTCCTCCGTGCCGGGAGTGCCCGAGGCGAGACCCAGGCCGACCGTGCGCTCACGGCTCTCGCGCAGCGCGTCCAGCAGGGCGCCGGTCGCCTCCACCGCGTCGTTGGGCAGGCCGAGGGCACGGGCGAAGACGTTGGTGGAGCCGCCGGGGACCACCGCGAAGCCGGGCAGCCGGTCCGGGGCGGGGCCGTCGTGGAGCAGTCCGTTCACGACCTCGTTGACCGTGCCGTCGCCGCCGAGGGCGACGACCAGGTCTATGTCCTCGCTCTCCGCGGCCTGTCGGCCGAGATCCCGGGCGTGCCCGCGGTACTCGGTGGTGACCGCCTCCAGCTTCATCTCGCTGGCGAGCGCGTGGATCAACACGTCGCGCGTGCGCGCACTCGTGGTGGTTGCTGCCGGATTGACGACGAGAAGTGCACGCATGGGTTGCAGCGTACCTACTGGGGGGTACCGGGCCCAGAGCGAGGTAGGGATCGGGTAAGAGATCGCAACGTGAGCCTGCGCACGTCGGACGCGCTCCGGCGCCGCCCCCGCGCCCCGGCCGCCGCAGCGCCGACGGCTACCCTTCAGGGGTGAGCGCTGAGCAGAACCCCACCACTTCGCACGCCCCCGCCGCGGAACCCCGACCCGCGAGGCTGACCGCCGCGGCTGCGCTGGCCGCGCTGCAGGGCCTCGCCCTCGTCGCGGGGGGCGTGTACGTGCTCGTCCGGGGTTTCACGGGCACCCCGGACAGCCGGGGGCAGGCCATCACCGGCGGCGTCACGCTGATCGTGCTGGCCCTGCTGCCCTTGCTGGCGGCGCGCGGACTGCTGCTGCGCCGCTCCTGGAGCCGGGGCCCGGCGCTCATCACCCAGATCCTGTCGCTGCCCGTGGCCTACACCCTGCTCCAGGCCGACAGCGTCGCGATCCCGGGCGGCATCGCGCTGGCGGTCGTCGCGATCGTGGGCCTGGTGCTGCTGCTGAACCCGGAGACGACGAAGGCCCTCGGCATCCGAGGGCCCGGCGCCGACGCGCCCGACCAGAAGTGACCGGCCGGGGCGCCGGCCGACGGGGGCTGTAGCCGGCCTCCGTCCGGGGCCGAGGCGGCCGGTGCGATCGGCAGTGACCGGTCGGGATGTGTTTGTCGATCGGGTCGGTGCACCTGTGCCATCGGGCGGACCTGTCGCGGGATCCGGTGTGCTCGGAGGTGACCGGTCCGTGCGCGGGACCCGGGCAGGGGCGGAGGTGTTCAGCCGGTGCGGGAGGCGTCCGGGGCGTGTCCGGTGGGTCCGGAAGCGGCCGAGGACGCGGTGGTCGGACCGGACGTGGTCGGTCGTGACCGATCATGACTTGGTGGGGCCGGAAGGGGCCGGTGGTGGGTCCCGACGAGACCGGAGGTGACCGGTCGGTGCGTGGGACCCGAGTGGACCGGAAGCGCCCGATGCGGCGCTGAATCGCCCGGTGGGGCCGGGGTGACCGCGGACGTGTCCGTCGGACCGGGGTGACCGGTCGGCGCGGAGCGGTTCCGCGGGGGCAGCGGCCCAGAGCGGTCCCGCAGGGCCGGCGGCGCGGAGGTCTCCCACGAGGTCGGCGGTGCGGGGGTTTCGATCAGGGCGGGAGGGGTCGGCGGGGCCGGCTCACTCCTCGACGAGGAGCTTCTCCCGCAGCTGGGCCAGGGTGCGGGCCAGCAGCCGTGACACGTGCATCTGGGAGATGCCGACCTCCTGGGCGATCTGCGACTGCGTCATGTTCCCGAAGAAACGGAGGAGCAGGATGCGCTTCTCCCGCGGCGGCAGATCTTCGAGCAGCGGCTTGAGGGACTCGCGGTACTCGACGCCCTCCAGCGCCTCGTCCTCGGCACCCAGGGTGTCCGCGACGGCCGGCGACTCGTCGTCCGTGTCGGGCACGTCCAGGGACAGTGTCGAGTAGGCGTTGGCGGACTCCAGGCCCTCCAGCACCTCTTCCTCGGAGATCGCGAGCTTCTCGGCCAGCTCGTGGACGGTGGGGGAGCGGCCGTGCAGCTGCGAGAGCTCCGCGGTCGCCGTGGTCAGCGCCAGCCGCAGCTCCTGGAGGCGGCGCGGGACGCGGACCGCCCAGCCCTTGTCGCGGAAGTGCCGCTTGATCTCGCCGACGACCGTCGGCGTCGCGTACGTCGAGAACTCGACGCCGCGCTCGGGGTCGAAGCGGTCGACCGACTTGATCAGGCCGATGGTGGCGACCTGCGTCAGGTCGTCCAGCGGCTCGCCGCGATTGCGGAAGCGGCGGGCGAGATGCTCCACGAGCGGGAGGTGCATGCGGACGAGCTGGTTGCGCAGCTCCGCGTACTCGGCGCTGCCCTCTTTGAGCTTGCGCAGCTCGACGAACATCGCCCGTGCACCGCTGCGGTCCTGAGGGTCGTGCTCGATGTGCTGGGCGCTCGGCCCGTGCTGCGCGCCCTGCACGCTGTGTGCCCCTGGTTTGTCGTGTCGCTCTTGCTCGCTCATAGTCCCGCCCGTCACCAGCCGCCGCCCTCCCGAGGACGTGCTCAGCGCGGCACCCTCCGGATCCCGTTGTCCATCGCCCCGGCCGGAGAGCTCCTCCCGTTCGTCCTCGTCGGTCCGCGGTTCGGCCGCGGCCTGCGCGACGACCGGTGAGGCGCCGTCCTCCGGATGCGGCCGGGCCTGCTCGGGAATGCCGTCGACGCCGTCGACGCCGTCCGCGGTCCGCCGCGGCCCGTCGAGGCCGTCGACGCGCCCGGACGGAAGCTCCCGTGTGCCGCGCTCTTCGTCCCGCACCGGCCCGTCCCCGTTCCTCACGCCGGCCCGGGTCCCGCGCCGCGCTGTTTGTAGAGGCTGATCGACACGGTCTTGTCCTCGGCGACGGAGGAGTCGACCTTGCCCGCGAGCGCCGAGAGGACGGTCCATGCGAAGGTGTCCCGTGACGGAGCGTGACCGTCGGTGGTCGGCGCGGAGACCGTCACCTCCAGCGAGTCGTCGATGAGCCGGAAGACGCAGCTGAGCACCGAGCCGGGGACGGCCTGTTGCAGCAGGATCGCGCAGGCCTCGTCCACCGCGATGCGCAGGTCCTCGATCTCGTCGAGGGTGAAGTCCAAACGGGCCGCGAGCCCGGCCGTGGCCGTACGCAGCACCGACAGGTAGGCACCCGCGGCCGGCAGCCGGACTTCCACGAAGTCCTTCGTCGCGGGCTCGCCTGCGATCTGGGACACCCTCACCTCCATGGTGGTACAAGCTCTTTCAGGGGCCGAGGGTCGCCCCCCGGGTAACGCGCTATGTCGTTCAGCCGTGACGCTACCGCGCTCCCAAGTGTCCTGTCCTGGGGACCCCGCCCCTTGCTGTCACTCATAGTAAGCCTATGAGTACGGACAGTGGCTAGGGGTCTGCGGGCCCAATTAGGAAGAGCGGGCGCCGGGTTGACGTACCCAGGCGTCAGACGGTCGAACCGTCCGGATCGCCGGTCACACGCGTATGCGATCCGCGGGCTGTTCCAGTATGCCTGCGTCGTGTCATACGAGTACGTGGTCGACGAAGCACCAACGCCAGTTCTCCCCGAGCTCGAACGTGCGCATGATCGAATGCCCGGTGGTCTTGAAGTGCTCCGTCGCATGTTGGAGCGGAGAGGAGTCGCAGCAGCCGAGGTGCCCGCACTCCAGGCACAGGCGCAGCTGCACCGGGTGCGTGCCGGCCGCGAGGCACTCCAGGCACGTCTCGCTGAGGGGCTGGGGTTCGGGGTGCGGCAGCGCTTCGGCGTGCGTGCACTGTTTCATGATGGCCAGGTTACGTCGGGTGTGCGGGAAGTCGCGCGAAAACGAGGGCGGGCGGAAAGACAGATGCACGTTTTGCCACTGCTGTTGCTGGTCGCGGGAAGCGCCGCGGTCGCCGGGGCGGCTCGCCGCACACCGGTGCCCGCGCCGCTCCTGCTCGTCGCGGCGGGCCTGGTCTTCTCGTACATCCCGGGAGTGCCCGTCTACGAACTCGATCCCGAGATCGTGCTGCCGCTGGTGCTGCCCCCGCTGCTGTACACGGCGGCCACCGACAGCTCGTACCTCGACCTGAGGGCACAACTGCGGCCCGTCGCGCTGCTGTCCGTCGGCTACGTCCTTTTCGCGACCCTCGTGGTCGGCTGGGCCGCGTACCTGATCGTGCCGAGCCTGCCGCTGACCGCGGCGCTCGTCCTGGGCGCGGTGGTCGCGCCCCCGGACGCGGTCGCCGCGACGGCGGTGGCGCGGCGCGTGGGCCTGCCCTCGCGGATCACCACCATCCTGCAGGGCGAGTCCCTGGTGAACGACGCGACCGCGATCACCGCCTACAAGGTGGCGCTCGCCGCCGCGATCGGCGAGGGCGCGACGTGGGCGGGCGGCATCCGCGAGTTCCTGATCGCGGCGGTCGGCGGTGTGGCCGTCGGTCTCGTCCTGATGATCCCGATCCACTGGCTGCGCACCCACATGAAGGAGGCGCTGCTCCAGAACACGCTGTCCCTGCTGATCCCCTTCGTCGCGTACGGGGTCGCCGAGCAGCTGAAGGCCTCCGGCGTGCTCGCGGTGGTGGTCGTCGCCCTCTACCTCGGGCACCGTGCCTGGGAGGTGGACTTCGCGACGCGGCTCCAGGAGGAGGCCGTGTGGAAGATGGTCGCGTTCGTCCTGGAGTCGGCGGTGTTCGCGCTGATCGGACTCCAGCTGCCGGTCGTCCTCAAGGGGCTCGGGCAGTACGAGGGCACGAGCGCCGCCTGGTACGCGCTCGCCCTCTTCCTGGTGGTGGTCGCGGCGCGGTTCGTGTGGGTGTACCCGGCGACGTTCCTGCCGCGGCTGTTGTCCGCGCGGATCAGGAAGCGCGAGGACAACCCCACTTGGAAGGGCCCCTTCATCATCGGCTGGGCCGGCATGCGCGGCGTGGTCTCGCTGGCCATCGCCTTCTCGATCCCGCTGACCTTCCACGGCGGCGAGGCCTTTCCCGACCGCAACCTGATCCTGTTCCTGACCTTCACGACGGTCATCGGGACGCTGGTCGTGCAGGGGCTGACCCTGCCGCCGCTGATCCGCCTCCTGAAGCTGCCGGGGCGCGACGTCCAGGCCGAGACGCTCGCCGAGGCCAATGCGCAGGCGCAGGCGTCCCGGGCCGCCGAGCAGCGGCTCGACGACCTGCTCACCGACGAGCGCAACGCCCTGCCGCCGCCACTCGCCGACCGGCTGCGCGGAGTCATGGAGCACCGCCGCAACGCCGTCTGGGAGCGGCTCGGCGCGGTCAACCCGGTGACCGGCGAATCGGCCGACGACACCTACCGGCGGCTGTCCCGGGAGATGATCGGCGCCGAGCGCGAGGTCTTCGTGAAGCTGCGCGACCTCCGCTTCATCGACGACGAGATGCTGCGCACGCTGCTGCGCCGGCTGGACCTGGAGGAGGCGGCGGCCTACCGCGAGACGGCGTAGGGCGTCGGTGCGCCGGCGCCGTCCGGGTGCGCCGCACCCTCAGGGAAGCGGTGCCGCGGTGATCACCGCGGCCACGGTCGTGCCGTGCGGGAACGCGCCCTCCTCGGCCAGGGCGACAAGTCCGTACAGCATCTTGGCGACATAGAGACGTTCGACGGGCAGCCCGTGCCGGTCCTCGAAGTCCTCGGCGAAGGCGTCGAGTTCGGGGGTGGTGCGGGCGTAGCCGCCGAAGTGGAAGCGGTCGTCCAGGGACCACAGGCCACGGCGGGCGCCGAACGCGGCCCGCTGGAGGGCCAGTACGTCGGCGTCCAGGAAGCCGCCCTTCAGGACCGGAATGCCGAGGGCGCGGCGGCCGGGGGCGAGTCCGGCGGCCAGGCCCGCGAGGGTCCCGCCGGTGCCGCAGGCGACGGCGACGACGTCGGCCGCGTCGCCCAGCTCGCGGCCGAGCTCCTGGCATCCGCGCACGGCCGGGGAGTTGCTGCCGCCCTCGGGCACCACGTACGCGTCCTCGGCGTCCACCGCCCGCAGGATTCCGGCCAGCGTCTCCGGTTCCGCCTTGGCGCGGTACGTCCGTCTGTCGACGAAGCGCAGGCGCATGCCGTCGGCCGCGCACCGGGCGAGCGAGGGGTTGAGCGGGCGTTCGGCGAGCTCCTGGCCGCGGACCACGCCGAGCGTCGGGATGCCGAGGAGACGGCCGGCGGCGGCCGTGGCCCGCAGATGGTTCGAGTACGCCCCTCCGAAGGTGACCACCGTGCGGCCCGCCGCCGCCTCCAGGTTCGGGGTCAGCTTGCGCCACTTGTTGCCGACCAGCTCGGGATGGATCAGGTCGTCCCGCTTGAGCAGCAGCCGGACGCCGTGGCGTGCGAACCGCTCGTCCCCGGCCTCCAGCAGCGGCGACGGCAGCCGCGGCCGCAGCACGGCGGCGCCGGCCGCCCCGGCGGCGGGAGGCTCGGGGGCACCGGCGGTGTCCTGGACGTCGGGGCTGGTCATCCGCCCATTGTCGGACACGTGTCCGGAGCGGGCGCGGGCTGGGTTCACGGAGCGGGCGCCACCGCCTCGCGGCCGGCTCCGGTGCCCCGCCTCGCAGCCCGCTCCGGTGCCCCCGCCTCGCGGCCCGCTCCGGTGCCCCCGGTGGCGCGCGCCTGTCTCGTCGCCCCGGGGAGACGGCACAGCACGGGTCCGCGCTGCCGGCCAGGTTCCGTCGGTCGACGCGGGGCCACTCGGCTCTTTCCCCTCCGGCCGGCGCGGGGCGGGCCGGTTGCTTCCCTCCCGGCGGACACGGGCGGGGCCGCCGTTTCTCCTCCGGCGGGCGGGACGGGTCACCGTGGTCGGTCCCGGAGGCAGGGTCCCGCGCCGGGACCGACGGGGCTGCCGCCCACGCCGGTCATGACTACCGCCGGTCCCCGACCCTCCGGCCGGCGCGCGGCGGCCGTTCTCCCTCCGGCGGGCGCGACGGCCTGGCGCCGCAGGCCGGTCACGACCGTCGCCGGTCCCCGGCTCCCGCCCCTCGGGCCGGTGGGGGCGGGTCGCCTGCTTCTCCTTCGGCCGACGCGACGGTTCACCGTTGTCGGATCTCGAGGCCGGGTCCCGCGCCCGGTCCGAACGGGCTGCGGTTGCCGGCCGGTCATTACTGCCGCCGCCCCGGATCAGGTCGCCGGGCTCCCCTCCGAACGGGCTGCGGTTGCCGGCCGGTCACTACTGCCGCCGCCCCGGATCAGGTCGCCGGGATCCCCTCCGAACGGGCTGCGGTTGCCGGCCGGTCACCACTGCCGCCGACCCCGGACCAGGCCGCCCGGCTCCCCTCGGCCCCGGACTCTCCGGATCGCCCTGGGCCGGACCGGCCGCCCCGGCCGCCCCGGCCGCCCCGGCCGGACCGGCTGGACCGGACGGGGCGGCGGTCGCCCCGTCACTTCAGGCGGTCGCGGATGCGCTCCCGCATGGATCGCATCGTGAAGCCCCGCGGGTCGATCTTGCCCGGCTGCCATTCGAGGTGGCCGATGACCGAGCGTTCCGTCCAGCCGTGGTGGCGGCAGATCGCGGCGGAGACCCGCTCGACGGCCTCCAGCTGTGCCTCGGGCCACGGGTCCTCCCCGTCGCCGAGGTTCTCGCACTCGAAGCCGTAGAAGTGGCGGTTGCCGTCGGTGTTCGCCTCGTTGTCGTGGGGGAGTGCCTTCTCCGCGATCACCGCCCGCAGGACGTCGTCGTCGCCCAGGCCCGCGTGGTTGGCGCGTCCGTAGCCGACGAGGTGGACGACGCCGTCCTTGGTGATGACGCCGTGGCACAGCGGCCCGGGCAGTTCCGAGTGGCCCTTGCGGCAGATCTCGACGGTGCGCTCGCTGCCGGAGGTCACCGTGTGATGGATCATCACGCCGTGCACCGGACCCCACGGGCCCTTGTGGTTGCGGTTGTGATGCTCCCAGTCGCCGACCTCGACGACGGTGACGCCTTCGTCCCTGAGCCGGTCCAGGAAAGTACGCGCGGACATGGGTGGGGCCACGGCCGCCTCCTTCGTGCTGCACGGCGGCCACCTTTCGTGGCCGTCTCGTACCGCAGCTCTACCCGCAACAGCGTGGCCGGTACTACTCGTTCGCACAGCGTGCGAGCCGATCCGGACATGCGGGACGGAAGCGGTGGAACCGGTGGATCGGCGGGCCGGGTGGACCGCCCCACCGGCCCGGCGGACCGCCGAACTGCTGGGCCGGTGGCCGCCGGGACCGCGAAATCCGGCCGGGCCGCTCAGGAGTGCAAGAACGCGTCCCCGTGCGCGGCGATGTGACTCTCCAGGGCCTGGAGGGCCTGCTGGGTCGCCTCGGGAGTGCCGCTGCCGCGCCGCTCCGCGTAATACGCCGCGCCGAGTTTCTTCAGGAGGTCGCCGCCGGCGCGCTGCGCCTGCACCTCGTCGAGCTTCTGCTTGCCCTGTGTGAGGCCGCGCTGCGCCTGTTCCTTGGCGCGGTCCAGGAAGCCTGCCACTGCCGTCTCCCTTCGTTGTCCGTCGCTGGGTCAAACGGTTGGCCGGATCTTGGAGTTCCCTGGACAGAATCGCGGCCAGTGCCCACTCGCCGGTGATCCATTCCCCCTCATTCGTGTAATAGCACCGGCACGCTCCGTGATGGAAGGCTGGTCGGCGCAGATCAGTGCACGACCGGGAGGGCAATTCATGTCGGTAGGCGAAGAGGCCCGCGCGCAGCAGGGCAAGCCGCAGCAGAGCCTCGGCACATCCGCCGCGCGGAACCTGGCCACCACCACCAAGTCCGCACCCCAGATGCAGGAGATCAGCTCCCGCTGGCTGCTGCGCATGCTTCCGTGGGTGAACGTGCAGGGTGGCACGTACCGAGTCAACCGGCGGCTCAGCTACTCCGTGGGCGACGGCCGCGTGACGTTCGTGAAGACCGGCGACCGGGTCGAGGTCATCCCGGCGGAGCTCGGCGAGCTGTCCGTGCTGAGGTCGTTCGAGGACCAGGAAGTACTGGGCGAGCTCGCCCAGCGCTGCCGGCAGCGGGAGTTCGCACCGGGCGAGGTGCTCGCCTCGTTCGGCAGCCAGGCCGACGAGGTGTTCCTGCTGGCGCACGGCAGGGTCGAGAAGATCGGCACCGGTCCCTACGGGGACGACGCGGTCCTCGGTGTCCTCGCCGACGGCGCCTACTTCGGCGAGCAGGCGCTCATCGACCCGGACGCGATCTGGGAGTACACGGCTCGCGCGGTCACCTCGGTCACCGTGCTCACCCTGCCACGCCAGGACCTCGAACAGGTCGCGGAGCGCGCCGACTCCCTGCGCGACCATCTCCAGAGCCTGCGCTCCATCCCGGCGCAGCGCACCAACAAGTACGGCGAGAAGGAGATCGACCTCGCGGCGGGCCACACCGGTGAGCCGGACATCCCCGGCACCTTCGTGGACTACGAGGCGGCGCCGCGCGAGTACGAACTGAGCATTGCCCAGACCGTGCTGCGCCTGCACACACGTGTGGCCGACCTCTACAACCAGCCCATGAACCAGACCGAGCAGCAGCTCCGGCTCACCGTCGAGGCGTTGAAGGAGCGCCAGGAGCACGAGCTCATCAACAACAGGGAGTTCGGACTGCTCAACAACTGCGAGTACGACCAGCGGTTGCAGCCGCACGACGGCGTGCCCAGCCCCGACGACCTCGACGAGCTGCTCAGCCGACGGCGCGGCACCAAGCTGTTCCTCGCGCACCCGCGCGCGATCTCCGCGTTCGGACGCGAGCTCAACAAGCGCGGTCTGGTCCCGGAGACCGTCGAGATGGCGGGCAACCGCATCCCGACCTGGCGCGGGGTGCCGATCTTCCCGTGCAACAAGATCCCGGTCAGCGACACCCGAACGACCTCGATCATCGCCATGCGTACGGGCGAGGCCGAGCAGGGTGTGATCGGCCTCCAGCAGTCGGGCATCCCGGACGAGATCGAGCCGAGCCTGTCGGTGCGCTTCATGGGGATCAACGAACAGGCGGTCATCTCCTACCTGGTGACGGCGTACTACTCCGCCGCCGTCCTCGTGCCGGACGCCCTCGGCATCCTGGAGAACGTCGAGATCGGCCGCTGGCGGTGACGTCACCGCACGCCGGGCGCCGTGTCCCCGTCCTGCGGGGCGGGTGCACGAGGGGGTGCGCGCCCGGCAGCCGTGGAGTTGCCATTGTCCGCAGACCCTCCGAGGCGGTCCCATGGGTGAGTTCATGACGGACACGAAGCAGGGCCCGACCGAGATCCTGGAAAGGCGGAGCCCCACCGGGAGGCCCATGGACAGGCAGGCCCTGCCGGGTCCGCTCGACGGGCAGGAGGCGGCGGGCATCCTGGAGCGCGCGCGGGCGTCCGTCGACCCCGAGCTGCGCAGGGCGATCGACACACTGCCCGGCTCCATGCGCCGGGTCGCGCTGTACCACTTCGGCTGGGAGCACGCCGACGGCACCCCGGCGGCGGGCAACGCGGGCAAGGCGATCCGGCCCGCGCTCGTGCTGGCCGCGGTCAGGGCGCTCGGCGGGCGGCACAGCGCGGCCGTGCGGGCCGCGGCGGCCGTGGAGCTGGTCCACAACTTCACGCTGCTGCACGACGACGTCATGGACCGGGACACCACCCGCAGGCACCGTCCCACCGCATGGACCGTGTTCGGCGACGCCGACGCGATCCTCGCGGGGGACGCGCTCCAGGCGCTGGCCCAGCAGCTGCTCGCCGAGGACCCGCATCCGGCGTCCTCGGCCGCCGCCGCCCGGCTCGCCGCCTGCGTCGTCGAGCTGTGCGCGGGCCAGCAGGCGGACACGGCCATGGAGAAGCTGGGCCCGGACGAGGTCACCCTCGACGACTGCCTGGTCATGGCCGAGGCCAAGACGGGAGCGCTGATCGGCTGTGCCTGCGCGGTCGGCGCGCTCTACGCGGGGGCGGACGACGAGGACGTCGCGGCGCTGGACGCGTTCGGCCGTGCGGCCGGGCTCGCCTTCCAGCTGATCGACGACGTGATCGGGATCTGGGGGGACCCGAGCCGCACCGGCAAACCGGCCGGAGCGGACCTCATCGCCCGCAAGAAGTCCCTGCCCGTGGTCGCCGCGCTCGGTTCGGGGACCCCGGCGGCGGACGAACTGGCCGAGTTGTACGGAGTGCCGTACGGGGAAGGAGACGCGGGAGAGCTGGAGCGCACGGTGCAGGCCGTCGAGCGGGCGGGCGGCCGTGACTGGGCGCAGGTCCAGGCGGCCGACCGGATGGCCCGGGCGATGCACGAGCTGTCCCGGGCGATCCCCGACCCGGAGGCGGCGGGCGGCCTCCTCGCGCTGGCGGAGTTCGTCACGCGGCGCAGTAACTGACCGGAGCGGCGCGCAGGTCACCCGGCCCGCGCGCCGGCCGCAGGCCCCGGGGCCCGGTTCCGTACGGCACCTGACCTCCGTACGGCACCGGGCCCCGGACGGGGCGGGTCCCGCACATCCCCACGGTGTGCGGGCTCCGCCCCCTTTCGTCGTCCCCGGTGCGTGGCCTCCGGTGCCCGCCCTGCGCGGAGACCGACTAGGCTGCAACGGCCATACGATCAAGGTGAGTTGGGGCGAAGGGCGGGGCGGGACATGGGCGTGGCGATCCGGGCGGCGGACGAGGGCGACAGAGAGCTGGTCGTCCGGCTGCTGGACGAGGCCTTCCAGGACGATCCGGTCAGCGGCTGGGTCTTCCCGGACGAGGCGGACCGCCGTGCGACGCACCACAAGCTGATGGCCGCCTTTCTCGACGCCGTGCTGGCCGAGGGCCGGGTGGACCTGGCCGAGGACGGCACGGCCTGCGCCCTGTGGCTGTCCGTCCCCGCCGGTGACCACGGCGGGGGAGACGCGGACGAGGAGGGTCCGGCGCAGCTGCGCGAGGCCGTCGACCCGGGCAACGAACGCGTCGAGCTGATCGGCCGGCTGACGGCGGACATCCACCCCGCGGGCCGCGCCCACGAGTATCTGTGGATGATCGCCGTGGCGCCGGAACGGCAGGGCGAGGGACTCGGTACGACGCTCATCCGGTCCGTCCTCGACCGCTGCGACCGGGAGGGCCTGCCCGCGTATCTGGAGGCGAGCAGCGCGCGCAGCCGCGCGCTGTACGAGCGGCTCGGGTTCGCCGTCGAGGGCCGCCCGCTCGACCTGCCGGACGGGCCACAGATGTGGCCCATGTGGCGCGAGCCGCAGGACTGAGGCGTCAGGCCTCGGGCACGATCGTCGCCACGATCCGTTCCAGCAGCTCGTCCGGGACGGCGACACCCGGCAGTACCCCGTCCAGGACACTCGGCAGGGTCAGCTGCTCCAGGAGCAGCCCGAGCACGGCCAGGTAGAGCACCGTCACGGTCTCGTCGCCGCCGGGCAGCCCCGCCGCCCGGTGGAACGCCATGCCCTGCTCCAGGTCACCGCGCACCGAGTCGGTGTACGAGGCCCGCAGCGCGGGGCGGCGGGTGGCCTCCAGACGCATCTCGAACAGGGCCAGGTAGCCGGTGCGGTCGCCGGTGGCGCGGGCCAGCAGGTCCCGCATGAATTCCAGCACCAGCGAGCGGTCCTTCGGTCTGGTGAGCAGGTCGGCGAGCACCGCCGGGTCGGGGGCGAGGCGGGTGTGGAGGTGGGCGTCGACCTGGTTCAGCAGGTCGTCCCGGTCGGTGAAGTAGTTCGACGAGGTCCCCACCGGCACGGCGGCCTCACCGTCCACGGCACGGAACGTCAGCCCGCGCGCCCCCTCGCGTGCCAGCACCGCCACGGCCGCGTCGACGAGGGCGGCCCTGCGCTCCGGGTTCCTTGCCATGTGGACGTCCTCCGGGAATCCCCTTGTAACCACTACAGGTGAAGCACTATAACTGAAGTGGTTCGGCCGATGCGGCCGGACCACCGAACGTGTCGTCCACGAAAAGAGACCCGCTTGCGCAAGCTCACGTACTTCATCGCCTGCTCGATCGACGGCTTCATCGCAGACCCGAAGGGTGACTGGCAGTTCTTCATGCCGTTCGTCGACGCGGAGTACTTCGACTTCCTCAAGGCGGAGTACCCGGAGACCCTGGCGACCCACGGCCGGCAGGCGCTCGGCATCGACGATCTGGCCAACCGCCGCTTCGACACGGTGATCCAGGGCCGCGTCAGCTACGACCTGGCGCTGGACATCGGCGTGACCAGCCCGTACGCCCATCTGCGGGAGTACGTCGCCTCGCGCGGCCTCGCGGAGTCGCCCGACCCGAACGTGACGGTCGTCGGGGACGACGTCCTCGGGAAGGTCCGCGAACTCAAGGCCGAGGACGGCGAACTCGGGATCTACCTCTGCGGCGGCTCGCAGCTCGCCGGAGCCCTGATCGACGAGGTCGACGAGCTCGTCATCAAGACCTACCCCGTGGTGCTCGGCTCGGGTATGCCGATGTTCGGGTCCGGGTTCGACGTCGCCGAGTTCGCGCTCGACTCGGTGCGCACCTTCGAGAACGGCGTGCTCGTGCGCACGTACAGCAGGAAGCGCTGAGGCCGCCGCCGCAATACCCTGGGGTCATGGGCACCGACGAGCACGTCTGCCCCTCCTGCGGGCAGCCGGTCGACACGGTAGTGCGACGCCACAAGACCCTGGGCGCCTGGGTCCCCGTGTGGGGCCCCGGACCCTGCCACAACCCCGAGTGCGAGGCCGGGCTCGCCGAGCCCGGTCGGCACCCCGTCCATCAGCCGGCCGACGCGCCGGGCCGCACACCGGACGACGTGCCCGGCGGACGGGCGGACCGAGCGGCCGCCGACCGGCCGGAACAAGGACCGGGCGACCGTCCCGAGGAGCCGGCCCGCCCGAACGCCTCGCGCCCGAACGCCTAGGGAGCGGGCAATATCCGTGTGCGGGCCGCGGACGGGGGACCGTAGCGTGGGCGCATGCCTGAACCTCTGCTGCACATCACCGAGCGCTCCCTGTGGGACGCGGCCCGCGCGTCGGGCACGTACGAGATGTCCACGCGCGGCCGCACCCTCGGCGAGGAGGGATTCGTCCACTGCTCCACACGCCGCCAACTCCCAGGCGTGGCCTCCTTCCTCTACGGCTCGTACACCGGTCCCGACGAGCTCGTCGTCCTCGTCATCGACGCCGAGCGGGTCGGTGCGCCGGTGCGCTACGAGGCGATGAAGCCCGGGGGCGAGGAGTTCCCGCACGTCTACGGCCCCATCCCGGTGGAGGCCGTCGTGGACGTGGAGACCTGGGAACCGCAGACCGCGGGGCCGGCCTAGGGCCTGTCGAAACCCCCTAGGAGAGGCTGCCCGTCACGGGATCCCGGGGCGTCAGGCAGTACGTGCCGCCGGCAGGGTCCCGCATGACGTTCCAATGGGCGCCGCGTGCGACGAGGGCGGCACCGAGGCTCTCGTGGTGGGCGCGGACCGCGTCGACGTCCGAGCACGCGATGTCGTGGTGGGCGGACGCGGGACGCTCGTCGTCCCGGCGTTGCAGGAGGATGCGGAACGGCAGCGTCGCGGGCGGCCTGACCACGTGGAACTCCGGGAACGCGCCGGGCCGGGACGCCCAGCCGGTCAGCTCGCCCCAGAAGGCCACCTCGGCGTCGTACACGGACGGAGCCAGGTCCAGGCACACCTGGTCGAGGCGGCTGGTCGCCCCGCCGCCCGGGACCTCGACCACCGGTGGGCGCGTCGACTCGCCCTGCCAGGGCACCACGCAGAACGACTGCCCGCCGGGCGAGCGCAGGACGGCCCATCCCTCGTGCCCGGCGACGACCTCGGCACCCAGGCGCCGCGCCGACCGCACCAGCCCGGTCACGTCCTCGACGGCCAGGTCCAGGTGCGCGCCCCCGTCGCCGTCCTCGACGCCCTGCATCTTCACGCACGCGTCCGCTCCGTCGTGCAGCAGCGTGACGAACTCGTCCCGGTCGCCGCGCGGTGCGGACAACCGCGTCCCCGTGACGGCGGTCCAGAAGTCGTGGGCGGTGCCGGACTCCTTCAGGGGCCGGTCGACGAAGGCGTAGGTCCACCGGATCGGCTCGGTCATCGGGGCGCTCCCTGTCGGTCGGCCGGTACGGCTCGTACCGTCTCCCGCGCGATCAGCCCGCGCAACGAGGTTTTCACGCTCGCGACGAACGAGTCCCGGACGCCGGGCGGGAGGACGTCCAGGGAGAGGTACGGGTTGAGGTCCTCCAGCTCCACGAGCAGCAGTTCACCGCCGGGGGCACGGCAGGCGTCCACGCGCTGGACGCCGTGGTCGATGTCGTTCCAGTCGACGAACCGCTGGGCGAACTCACGGTCGGCCGCGGTCGGCTCGTACGGCTCCAGGGCCCACCGCCGGTCGGGGTCGGGGGCGTACAGGGCGTACTGGAAGGTGCGGTCGACGAAGTAGAAGGACACCTCGTAGCGGAAGTCGATACGGGGCTGGACGAGGACGTCGCCGTACGCGCGCCCGGCGAGCTGCTCGCGCGAGACGAACTCCAGGCCTATCGAGTCCGCGCCCAGCTTGGGCTTCACCACGTACTGGACGGCGTCGGGCAGCAGGCCCAGGTCCTCGGCACGGTCGACGGTGGGGATGACCGGATACCCGGCGGCCGTCAGATCGAGCAGGTACCGCTTGCCCGCCATGTCCCCCTTGCCGGAGAGCTCGTTGAACACACGCACACCGTCCGCCACCGCCCGCGCGCGGAATGCGTCGTACTGCTCCTGATAGTTCAGCACCGGCCCGCTGTTGCGCACGACCACCACGTCGAAGGCGTGCATCAGTCGCTCGGCGTCCAGCGGGTGGCACAGGGCGACGTCGAACGCCTCGCGCAGCCGGGAGGTGAGGAAGATGTCCTCGTCGCAGTAGCGGCGGCCCTTGGCCGGGTAGGCCAGGTCACTGACGAACAGGACGCGGGGGCGCGCGGACGGCATGGGGACTCCTCGGCGTTCATCGTGCTTTCTCGAACGCACTCTCTCAGGGACCGCCGCGTCCGGTGAAGCGGGGGAGGCCGCCGGCCGGGACGCGCCCGGCCGGCTCGGTCACTCGGCGACCGCGTCGCGCGACGCCGCGTGACGGGCGCGTGCGATGTCGGGGAAGCGCACCGTGAACAGGACGGGGAGGACGAACGCGGCGACGGTGAGCAGGGTGCGGGCCGTGTCCGCCTCCGGCCGGTAGCGCCACAGCAGCGCCCCACCGATGCCGCAGAGGGTGAACGCCGTGGCCCATACGACGGTGATGACACGGTTGACGTGCAGGAAGAGCGGACTGTTCCACCGGTTCTCGGGCACCTGGGTGCGGGCGATGCCGAGCGTGAAGGGGCGGCCGATCGCGAGCGAGCCCCAGGCGGTGACCGCGAGCCAGAGCGAGGAGAGCGGCGGGCCGTAATGGACGACGGCGGACGAGCCGGGCGCGACGCACGCGGCGACGGTGTAGGCGGCGAAGAACACGACGGCGCTGCCCTCGATCACCTGGGCGTCCCAGCCGCGGCCCGCGCGGCGCTGGACCGCGACGAGTCCGGCGGCCAGGACGAGGCCGGTGAGCGCGGCGACGCGGATGTCGACCGTGCCGGTGAGCGCGGCCACGGCGATCCACGGGACGAAGCTGCGGATGTAGCCCATGACGGTGGTCCCCCAGTGCTCGTGCGACCCGGGTTCGGTCGGACCCGGGGCCCTCAGCTTCTCGGTCACCTGTGCGCCTCGGCACGGGGAGAAGATGCAAGACTCGGTGCAGGAAGCTGCACGGGACGGGGGGACCGATGAGCCTGGAGAGCCTCGGGCTGACGCATGATCAGGAACGGGTCTACCGCTATCTCCTGCGCACACCGCACGCCGACCCCGACGAGGCCCGGGCGGAACTCGGCCTGCCCCGTCTCGCGGCGGTCCTCGACGAGTTGCGGACGCTGGGCGTGATCGACCGCTCCCTGGTCCCGCTGCCGCCCGCCGCCACCGTGGACCTGCTCGTCCGCCACCAGGTGGAGCGCACCTCGCGCGAACTGGCCCGCCTGGACGCGGCCTTCGACGTGGTGCGCGATCTGGCCGAGGAGGCGCGCCGGGGCCGCCCCGTCGAACTCGTCGAACGCATCGAGGACAGCGCGGGCGTGAACCGGCGCGTCGACGCGATGCGCGACCGGGCCGAGACGATGAACGCCAAGCCCCTGCCGCGCGGCCGGCACCACACCGAGGAGGCCACCCGCCGCTACCGCCGTCAGCTCGCCGACGGTCTGGTCAGCCGGACCCTGGTCGGCGCCGCGTCCCTCGACCTGCCCGAAGAGCTGGCCTACGCCCGGCATTTGCACGGCCTGGGCGATCTGCACCGCGTCACGGCCGAGCCGTTCCTGCCGCTGCTCGTCATCGACCGGCGGGTCGCCTTCGTGCTGCTCGAACCGGGCCGGTCGGACACCGACGCGCTGATGATCCGTCAGCCCGGGATCGTGGCCGCGCTCGTCGCGCTGTTCGAGAAACTGTGGGAGCGGGCCGCGGATCTCGACGGGCTCGACCTCAGCGCGACGGAGGCGCGGGTCCTGCGCGCGCTGGCCGAGCACGACAAGGACGAGACCGCCGCCCGCGCGCTGAACGTGTCCTTGCGCAAGTACCGCGCGCACGTGGCCGCTCTGATGACCCGGCTCGGTGCCACCACCCGCTTCCAGGCCGCCCTGCGGGCGAAGGAGCGCGGCTGGCTGTGACAGGACGACCGCACCCGGCCCGTGGCGGACGCCGTGCTCGGCGCCCTGTACGGACCGGGTGCGGTCGGGAGACGCCGCGGTGACGGAACCGCGGCGCAGAAGGAGGTGATCCGGGATCAGGCCTTCTTGGTCTCCCAGAAGATCTTGTCGATCTGGGCGATGTAGTCCAGCGCCTTCTGGCCCGTCGCCGGGTCGGTGGACGCCTTGGCGGCCGAGAGGGCCTTCAGGGTGTCGTTGACCAGCTGGTGCAGCTCCGGGTACTTCTCGAAGTGCGGGGGCTTGAAGTAGTCGCTCCACAGCACCGACACGTGGTGCTTGGCGAGCTCGGCGCGCTGCTCCTTGATGACGGTGGCGCGAGCCTGGAAGTGCGGGTCGTCGTTGCCGGCCATCTTTTCCTGGACGGCCTTCACCGACTCCGCCTCGATGCGGGCCTGGGCCGGGTCGTACACACCGCAGGGCAGGTCGCAGTGTGCGCTGACCTTGACCTTGGGGGCAAACAGGCGGGAGAGCATTGAGCTGTCCTTCCTCGTGATCGTCTTCTCAGGTGGGACATTACTCCGTGGAAGACGGGTTTTCGCGAGTGCCCCCATGGGCTTAGGACAAAAGTCCAGGGTGAAACTGGGACTGGTGGAGGATAGGACCGGGGAGGTGCCGGTGATGCCGGAGCTGTCGCAGGAGACCGAGCGTGGGAGGGCCGTCTTGCCGTTCGGTGCGGCCGAGGTGACGGGACCGTCCATGGTGCCCACGCTCCAGCACGGGGACCGGCTCGTCGTGCAATGGGGGGCGCGGGTCCGAGTCGGCGACGTCGTCGTCCTGCGCCATCCGTTCCAGCAGGACCTGCTGGTCGTCAAACGGGCCGCGGAGCGGCGCGAGGGCGGCTGGTGGGTGCTCGGGGACAACGCCTTCGCGGGCGGGGACAGCACCGACTACGGAACCGTCCCCGAGGAACTCGTCCTCGGGAAGGTGTGGTTCCGCTACCGGCCCCTGAAGCGGGGTCAGCGCTCGCCGGTCGCGCTGGCGCGCTGGGCGTTCGGCGCGGCCAGGCCCGTGCTGTCGGACCGGTCCGCCTCCAGGCGCTTGCGGGCCCGGTAGGCCGCGACATTGGCACGGGTCGCGCAGCGGTCCGAGCAGTAGCGTCGCGAGCGGTTGGTCGAGGTGTCCAGGTAGGCGTTGCGGCAGGGTGCTGCCTCGCACAGGCCCAGCCGGTCGACGCCGTACTCGGTGAGGTGGAAGGCGAGCCCCATCGCGGCGATCGCCGCGTAGCCCGCGGTCGCGTTCGACGGGTGGTCCGCCAGGTGCATGTGCCACAGGGGGCGGCCGTCGTCGTCCCGATGGTCGTGGCCCGAGATCTGGGGGCTCACGGGGAACTCCAGGAGCAGTGAGTTCAGCAGGTCGACGGCGAGGGTCTCGTCGCCGCCGTCCGCCGCCTCGAAGACTCCGCGCAGCCGCGCCCGTACGGAGCGGAAGCGGGTGACGTCCGCGTCCGTGGCGCGGCGCGCGGCCGAGGAGTTGCCGCCGAAGAGGTCGCGGACCGCCTCGACCGAGGTCAGCGCGTCCTTGCCCCGGGCCGGTTCCTCGCTGTTGACGAGACGGACGGCGTAATCCGAGTAATAGGCCAGTTCCACTTGTAGTCCTTACGGGCGCGCTCTATCGTCATGCCTGCGGTCGGGTAACGGCTGATCGTGCTTCCAGGGTATTACGAGGTGCGGCGAAGAAGGGGACTCCATGACCACCACGACCGGAACCACACCGGGAACCGACTGGGCAGCCTGGCAGACGAGCTGGGACCGGCAGCAGGAGTGGTACATGCCGGACCGCGAGGAGCGCTTCCGGGTCATGCTCGACATGGTCGAGGCCCTCGTCGGTCCCGAGCCGCGCATCCTGGACCTGGCCTGCGGCACCGGCACCATCACCGCCCGGCTGCTCGCCCGCTTCCCGAAGGCCGTCAGCACCGGAGTCGACCTCGACCCCGCCCTGCTCGCCATCGCCGAGGGCACCTTCGACGGCGACGACCGGGTCTCCTTCGTCACGGCCGACCTCAAGGACCCGGACTGGGTGTCCCTGCTGCCGTACGACTCCTACGACGCCGTCCTGACCGCGACGGCCCTGCACTGGCTGCACAGCGAACCCCTCGCGGCCCTCTACGGTCGGATCGCGGGACTCGTCCGCGACGGCGGTGTCTTCATGAACGCCGACCACATGATCGACGAGACGACCCCCAGGATCAACGCGGCCGAACGCGCCCAGCGGCACGCCCGCATGGATCAGGCCAAGAAGGACGGCGCCCTCGACTGGGCCGAATGGTGGGAGCTGGCCGCCGCCGACCCCGTCCTCGCCGGCCCCACCGCCCGGCGCTTCGAGATCTACGGCGAGCACGCCGACGGCGACACCCCGTCCGCCGACTGGCACGCGCGCGCCCTGCGCGAGAAGGGCTTCGCGGAGGCCCGGACGGTCTGGCGCTCCCCCTCGGACGCGCTGGTCCTCGCGGTCAAGTAACCGCTGCGGTACGTCACTTGAGAGGCGGTACGGAAAATCCGTACCGCCTCTTCTGCAACCCCCGCAGGAGCCCACCGCACTGGAAGGGTGAGACGGCCCGCGACCGCGGGCCGGGGAAGGGGGCGGGATGACGCGCGGCGAGGAAGCCGCACTGCACGCCTTCGTGGAGGGCAGACGGACGGCGCTGTTCCGCAGCGCCTATCTGCTGTGCGGAAACCGGGACGAGGCCGAGGACCTCGTCCAGACGACCCTGGTGAAGGTCGTCCTCGGTGCGCGCCGGCACGGCCGCCTCGACAACCTCGAGGCCTATGCGCGCAGAACGCTGGTCAACACCTTCATCTCCGCGCGCCGCCGCTTCTGGCGGCGCGAGCAGGCGTACGGCGACGTGCCGGACGTCGCGGAACTGTCGGTCGACAGCGACACCGGACTCGTGGTGCGGGCCGCCCTCGCGCGGCTCGCGCCCAAGCAACGCGCCGTACTGGTGCTGCGCTACTGGGAGGACCTGAGCGTGGCCGCCACGGCCCAGCTGCTCGGGATGCGGGAGAGCACGGTCAAGAGCCACACGGCCAGGGGACTCGCGGCGCTGCGGGCCGCGGTGCGGGAGGAATACGTATGAACCTGCAGGAGATGGAGACGGAACGCGTCCGGGAACTGCTCGGGCGGGCCGTGGACGACGTCCGGACGCCGCGCGGCCGCGGAACCGAGGCCGTCTTCGCACAGGCCTCCCGGATCCGGTGGCGGCGCCGGGCGGCGACGACCGGCGTCACCGCGGCGGCCGTGGCGGCGGCACTGGTCCTCGGACCGGGACTGCTCGACGACCAGGGCCGGGAGACGAGCGTGGCCGGCCGGCCCACCGCCGGAGAGCTCACCTCCAGGGCGGGCCGGTTCGCGAAGCTGCTGCCCGCCGGGACCGGCAGGATCAGCGAGGTCTCGCTGCTGCGGCTGGTCAAGCAGGTGCCGAAGGCCCCGCTGCCCAAGCCCGTCGGACCGTACGACGGGGACTACGCCGTCAGCCGGGACGGCGGAGTCGGCTACATCAGCGTCCACCTGTCCACGGCCAAGGAGGTCAAGGCCAAGACGGGCGGCCTGGGGCTTCAGGACCCCTGCAAGGACTCGCCCCGTGACGGCACCGTGGACTGCACCAGCGAGAAGCTCCCGAACGGCGACGTGCTGGGCATCCACCGGACGGGCGCGCCGGATCCCGGCACCTACTCCTATCCGACCTGGGGCCCGGAGCTCGTCGCGACCCTCCGGCTCGCCGACGGCGGGGTCCTGCATGTGCGCGCCAACGGCGGCTTCCAGGGCAAGGGCCAACTCGGCCCGCTGCTGAAGACACCACCGCTCGACCGGGACCAGCTGCGCAAGCTGACGCTGAACCCGAAGCTGCTGCCGTAGCCGGGCGGACACCGAGAAGGGCGGACACAGGCAGGGCGGACACGGAGAAGGGGCGGTACGGGAAAATCCCGTACCGCCCCTTCTCGTGCTCTCGCGGAATCGAACGCCGAGGTCAGAGCACCTTCGACAGGAACGACTTGGTGCGCTCGTGCTGCGGGTCCGTCAGGACGTCACGCGGGTGACCGGACTCGACCACCACACCGCCGTCCATGAAGACCAGTGAGTCGCCGACCTCACGGGCGAAGCCCATCTCGTGCGTGACGACCACCATCGTCATGCCGGACTCGGCGAGGTCGCGCATGACGTCGAGGACGTCGCCGACCAGCTCCGGGTCGAGCGCCGAGGTCGGCTCGTCGAAGAGCATCAGCTTCGGGTCCATCGCCAGCGCGCGGGCGATCGCCACACGCTGCTGCTGTCCGCCGGACAGCTGCGAGGGGTAGTTGCCGGCCTTGTCGGACAGACCCACCCGGTCCAGGAGCTCCATCGCCCGGTGGTGCGCGTCCGACCTCTTGGCGCTCTTCACCTGGACGGGCGCCTCCATGACGTTCTCGACGGCCGTCATGTGCGGGAACAGGTTGAAGCGCTGGAAGACCATGCCGATGTCCCGGCGCTTCAGAGCCACCTCGCTGTCCTTGAGCTCGTACAGCTTGTCGCCCTTCTGGCGGTAGCCGACCAGCTCCCCGTCGACGTACAGGCGACCGGCGTTGATCTTCTCCAGGTGGTTGATGCACCTGAGGAAGGTGGACTTGCCGGACCCGGACGGGCCGATGAGGCAGAACACCTCGCCGGAATTCACCTCCAGGTCGATGCCCTTGAGGACTTCGACCAGGCCGAAGGACTTGTGGACGCCCTCGGCCTTCACCATGGCGGTCATCACACGGCTCCCCTCGGGCTGCCCTTCGAGAACAGGTTCGCCTTGATCTTCTCGAAGACCGTCGGCGGCAGGCTGCGGCTGGAACCGCGGGCGTAGTAGCGCTCCAGGTAGTACTGGAAGACGCTGAACACGCTGGTCATCGCCAGGTACCAGATGGAGGCCACGAAGAGCATCTCCATCACGGCGTAACTGGTGGAACCGATCGCCGACGTCGAACGCAGCAGCTCGTTGTAGGTGACCGCGTACACCAGCGACGAGGTCTTCAGCATGTTGATGAACTCGTTGCCCGTCGGCGGCACGATCACGCGCATGGCCTGCGGGATCACGATCCGGCGCAGCGTCTTGGCGTGGCTCATGCCCAGCGCGTGCGCGGCCTCCGTCTGACCCTCGTCGACGGCCAGCAGGCCGGCGCGGCAGATCTCCGCCATGTACGCGGCCTCGTTCAGGCCGAGGCCCAGCAGGGCGCACATGAACGGGGTCATGACGTCCGTCATCTCGTTCTTGTAGATCGGACCGAGATTGAGGACCGGGAAGATCAGCGCCAGGTTGAACCACAGCAGCAGCTGGACGTAGACCGGGGTGCCGCGGAAGAACCAGATGTACAGCCAGGCGACGCTGCTGGTCACCGGGTTCTTCGAGAGCCGCATCACCGCGAGGAGGATGCCCAGCAGCACACCCACGATCATGGCGAGCACGCTGATCAGCAGCGTCCGGCCCGCACCCTTGACGACACTGGACTCGAAGAGCTGGTCGCCGACCGTGTGCCACTGGATGTTGCCCTGCGAGAACGCGTACCCGAGCGCCACCAGGAGCGCGACCACGATGACGGCGCTGGCCCACCGGCCGTAGTGCCGCACGGGGATCGCCTTGATGGCCTCCGGGCCGCCCGCGGGCACCGACGTCTTGGAGAGCGTCGGCCCCGAGGGCGGAGTGTCCGCGGGGGACTTGTCGAGATTGTCAGTCACGTGACTGCCCTTCAGTGGTGCGCTCGGCTCACTTGCCGCCGTTGATCGCGGACTGGTCGATCGCGCCCGACTGCGCGCCCCACTTCTCGAGGACCTTCTTGTACGAGCCGTCCTTGATGATCGCGTCGACGGCTTCCTTCAGGACGTCGCGCAGCTCGGTGTTCTTCTTGCTGAGGACGATGCCGAACGGGCCGGCGTCGTACTGCTTGTTGATCACCTCGAAGGCGTTGCCACCGTCCGCCTTGCGGGCCAGGTCGACCGCGACCGGGTAGTCGTTGATGCCGGCCACGGCACCGCCGGACTTCACACGGGTCTGGGCCTCGGTGTCGTTCTCGAACGACTCGATGTCGATGGCCTTCTTGCCCGCGTCCTTGCACTTCTTGGACTGGTCCTGGAGGGCCTTCTCGTACGTGGTGCCCCGCTGGACGGCGGCGGTCCGGCCGCACAGGTCCTCGAGCCCCTGGATGTTCTCCGGGTTGCCCTTCTTCACGTAGATGGCCGTACCGGCGACGAAGTAGTCGACGAAGTCGACGCCCTCGCCGAGCTTCTTGCCCTTGTCGTCCAGACCCTCCTGGCGCTGCTTGTTGTCCGTGATGGACGACATCGCGATGTCGTAGCGGCCGGAGTTGACGGCCGTGATCAGGCCGTCGAAGGAGCCGGAGGTGAACTCGAACTTCACGCCGAGCTGCTTGCCCAGGGCGTCTGCCAGGTCGGGGTCGACACCGACGATCTTGCCGCCCTCGGTCGACTCCATGGGGGCGTACTCGGCGTTCGTGCCGACCTTGATGACGCCCGCGTCCTGGATCTTCTTCGGCAGCTTGGAGAACAGCGGAGCACTGTTCGACTTGGCGGTCTCCGAGGAGCTGCCGCCCTTGTCGGTCTGGTCACCGCAGCCGGTGAGGATCAGGGCGCCAGCGACCGCGATCGCACCGACCGCTGCTATCCGGGACTTCGCGGTCGTACGACGGGTGGAGCTTGCGGTCATGGTGGGTTCCTCCGGCGGATGAGGGAGTAGCCGATAGGTCGACGAGAACACACACCATCGGGTGTCGCGACCTCGTGTGATGACCGCATCTTGCCATTCGGACTGCGCGATTCAGGGAACTCGCTATGTCAAAATCGGATAACGGGTGACCCCCGAACCCCTACCGACCGGTACATCGATGCCGGATCTTGTGCGGGAATCTTTCATTCCGGCCGGAAGATCTTCGGTGCAGCTCGCGATGCGGGCGACCGTTACTCCGCGCTCGCGACAACATGAGTGCATGTCCGGACTTGTCAATGCATCTGGCCATGAGTCATGTCACCGTCGTGTGACCTTCACGTTATGGACTCGTCGGCGGCACTGTCGGTCGGGTAAGAAGGTTCTTTACACCCCTCATCCGGGGCTCAGGGCGCGTGTGCGGCGCGCCCGTCGCGCACGGCCCGTACGCAATCACGGCGGCAGGGTCTGCGCGGTGCCCGCCCACCCCTCAACCAGGAGTGGTCACCCTCAACCCATGAAGATTTAAGGGGTAAAACAAAGTGGCAGCGGAGATCGTCAATCCTCGCAGCGACAGCAATACGGATCAAGACGGAGGGGCCGAGCCCCTCGATTCCTTCGATCCCGCATTCGCGCTGCACCGCGGCGGCAAGATGGCCGTGCAGGCCACCGTGCCCGTCCGTGACAAGGACGACCTGTCCCTGGCGTACACGCCCGGCGTCGCGAAAGTGTGCAGCGCGATCGCCGAGCAGCCCGAACTCGTCCATGACTACACCTGGAAGTCGTCCGTCGTCGCCGTGGTGACGGACGGGACGGCTGTCCTGGGTCTCGGGGACATCGGTCCCGAGGCCTCCCTCCCGGTCATGGAGGGCAAGGCGATTCTTTTCAAGCAGTTCGGCGGCGTGGACGCCGTCCCGATCGCGCTCGACTGCACGGGCGTCGACGAGATCGTCGAGACCGTGGCACGGCTCGCTCCCTCCTTCGGTGGCGTCAACCTGGAGGACATCTCGGCACCGCGGTGCTTCGAGATCGAGCGGAAGCTCCAGGAGCGGCTGGACATTCCCGTCTTCCACGACGACCAGCACGGGACCGCGGTGGTCACCCTCGCGGCCCTGCGGAACGCCGCGAAGCTGACCGGGCGCTCGCTCGGCGACCTGCGTGCGGTGATCTCCGGCGCCGGTGCGGCCGGGGTCGCGATCGCCAAGTTCCTGCTGGAGGCGGGGCTCGGCGACGTCGCCGTCGCGGACCGCAAGGGCGTCGTGTCGCGCGACCGGGACGACCTGACGGACGTCAAGCGTGAGCTGGCGGAGATCACCAACAAGGCCGGGATCAGCGGGTCGCTGGAGTCCGCCCTGGCGGGCGCCGACGTCTTCATCGGCGTCTCCGGCGGTACGGTGCCGGAGCCGGCGGTGGCCTCGATGGCCGAGGGCGCGTTCGTCTTCGCCATGGCCAACCCGAATCCCGAGGTCCACCCCGACATCGCCCACAAGTACGCGGCCGTCGTCGCGACCGGGCGGTCGGACTTCCCGAACCAGATCAACAACGTGCTGGCCTTCCCCGGCATCTTCGCCGGAGCGCTCCAGGTGCGGGCGTCCCGGATCACCGAGGGAATGAAGATCGCGGCGGCCGATGCGCTGGCCGCGGTCGTCGGGGACGACCTCTCCGCCGACTACGTGATCCCCTCGCCGTTCGACGAGCGGGTCGCTCCGGCGGTCACCGCGGCGGTCGCCGCGGCCGCGCGGGCCGAGGGTGTGGCTCGACGCTGACGGGACGCGTCGCCGCTGACGCGGTGCGCGCTGTGGCCCCGCCGGGTTGTCCCGGCGGGGCCCTTTCCTTTCCCGGGGCGGTCGGGTTCCTCTCCCAGGGCCGGTGAGTCCGGTGCCTTCCCGGGGGGTCCGTGGGACCGGGTCCTTTCCCGCCGGGCGGTCGGTCCGGCTGGGCTCTTCGCCCGGGGGTTGGTCCGGGCGGGTGGTGTTTCGCCCCCTCCGCCCCTGCCCGTCCCGTCCCCGGGGCTCCGCCCCGGACCCCGCTCCTCAAACGCCGGAGGGGCTGCATCTTGCCCCGCTCCTCAAACGCCGGCGAGGCTGATTTCAGCCTGTCCGGCGATTGAGGACGGGGCCGTCCAGGCCGATCGGGGGTCTGGGGGCGGAGCCCCCAGGGGCACGGGACGGGCAGGGGCGGAGGGCCGAGAGACGTGGGGAGGCGTGCCGCCGGGCGTGGCGGGACCTGTGTCACACCGGGACATGGTTCCGTGCGGCGGGGGCGGAGCCTATCGTCAAGGTCATGTTCGCTGCCTATGCCGCCCGAATCGACCGTGACCAGCCGCTGAGCGGCCTGGAGTTGGGGGAGCGCCCGGCCCCGGAGAAGAGGCCGGGCTGGACCACCGTGAACGTACGGGCCGCCTCGCTGAACCACCACGACCTGTGGTCCCTGCGCGGGGTCGGCCTGGCCGAGGACAAGCTGCCGATGATCCTCGGCTGTGACGCCGCCGGAGTCGACGAGGACGGCAACGAGGTCGTGCTGCACTCCGTCATCGGCCAGAGCGGACACGGGGTCGGCCCCGACGAGCCCCGTTCCATCCTCACCGAGCGCTACCAGGGCACCTTCGCCGAGCAGGTCTCCGTCCCGACGTGGAACGTCCTCCCGAAGCCCAAGGAGCTGTCCTTCGAGGAGGCCGCCTGTCTGCCGACCGCCTGGCTGACGGCGTACCGCATGCTGTTCACCAACGCCGGGGTGCGGCCCGGCGACTCCGTGCTCGTGCAGGGCGCGGGCGGCGGCGTGGCCACCGCCGCGATCGTGCTCGGGAAGGCCGCGGGGCTGCGGATGTTCGCCACCAGCCGGGACGAGGCCAAGCGGAAGCGGGCCGTCGAGCTGGGAGCCGTCGAGGCCTTCGAGTCCGGCGCGCGGCTGCCGCAGCGCGTGGACGCCGTCATCGAGACGGTCGGCGCGGCCACCTGGTCGCACTCGGTGAAGTCGCTGCGCCCCGGCGGCAGTCTGGTCATCTCGGGCGCCACCAGCGGCGACCGGCCGTCCCACGCCGAGCTGACGCGCATCTTCTTCCTCGAACTCAAGGTCGTCGGTTCCACGATGGGCACCAAGGACGAGTTGGAGGACCTGCTGTCCTTCTGCGCCGCGACCGGTGTGCGTCCCGTCATCGACGAGGTGCTTCCGCTCGACCGTGCCCGCGAGGGGTTCGAACGCCTCGAGTCGGGCGACCAGTTCGGGAAGATCGTGCTGACGAACGGCTGACGTTCCCTCTTCTTCTGTCGCGCTTCCTTCACGGCCGGTCCGGATTCCCGGGCCGGCCGTCGGCATGTGTCAACTATGGTTGACATGAAGGGGCGTGTCAACGTAAGTTGACATCATGACCGAAGCAACGGATCTCGCCGAGCGCGCGGGTGATCGCGATCCGCGGATCGGGCTGCGGGCCGTCTCCGCGCTGCGGAGGCTGCTGGAGCAGCTGGAGGCGGTACAGGTGCGCAGTGCGCGCAATCAGGGCTGGTCCTGGCAGGAGATCGCCGCGGAACTCGGAGTGAGCAGGCAGGCCGTGCACAAGAAGTACGGGAGGCAGTGATGTTCGAGCGGTTCACGAAGGATGCACGTGCCGTCGTCGAGGGGGCGGTGCTGCACTCCGAGCGAACGGGCGCCGACACCGTGGCGGAGGAGCACATGCTGCTCGCGCTCCTCGACCGGGAGGGCAGCCGGGGCTCCTTCGCCCTGGCCGCGCTCGGTCTCGCCGACCGCCGGGACTCGGTCGAGCACGACCTCGCCGAGGCGCGCCGTCGCGGTGGCCTGTCCCGTGCCGACGCCGAGGCCCTCTCCGGGCTCGGTATCGATCTGTCGGAGATCGTCTCCCGGGTCGAGGAGGCGCACGGGGAGGGCGCGTTGGAGCCGGGATCCGGAGCGGGGGCGAAGTCCGGGGACGGGCGGCGGATGCGGCGGCGGCCCTTCGCGCCGGAGGCCAAGGGGGTGCTGGTGCAGTCCCTGAGGATGGCCCATGCCCGCCGGGACCGGCACATCGGTGACGAGCACCTGCTCATGGCACTCACCGCGCGCGGCGGTGTCGCCACGGAGGTCCTCGCCGACCACGGGGTGACGTACGAGTCGGTGACGCGGGTGCTGTACGGCGACGGGGGCGCGGCCGAGGCGGGGTGAGGTCCGGGGGCGTAGGGCACCTCCGAGACCGAGGCCGCCCACCGCTTGCCCGGTCCCCGCGTCAGGCCGCCGTCCGGGTCCGCTCTCGCGTCACGCGGAGATGGTGGAGCGGGCATCGACTCCAGCGGGGCGGACATCCCGTGCCTTGGATGGCTCGGACGGGCCTGGGGTAGAGGGGGGCCGGGGACCCGGGGATTCGGGGATTCGGGGCCCGGCCGTCCGGCAGCCGGGCAGCCTGGCTGGGTGGCAGCCTGGCTGGGTGGCTGGGTCGCCCGCGCGGCTCGGGCGGCTGGAGCGGCTTGGGTGGTGCTCGGGCGCCTCTGTCGATCCCCGTGACTCTGTTGGCCCGGGTGGCCCGGGCCGCCTCGGGCCACGTGGGGGCGGGAAGCCCTGCCCCCACCGGGCCAGGTCACCCCACTCGACCCCGGCGGCGCGAACCACCGGGGTCGACGGCCCCTACCCGCCCCGGGGTCGGCGATCCGCAATGCCGGGGGCCGGGGCAGGGTGATGGTCCCGAGGTCAGCGCTCGCCGGAGGCGAGCGGCCCCCGCAGCGCCGCACCGATGTGGGCCGCCGCCGTCGACAGGTGGCGGCGGGCCTCCCGCAGTTGCTCCTCCGTGACCCCGTGGTCGCGGGAGGCGTCGCGGATGTCGTCGCGGAAGCGGTCCAGTAGGCGGTCGAGATCGCGGGCCGGGTTGCCGGTGGACTCCTCGTGGGCCCATGAAGGTTCGTAGTCGGCGGGGAAGTCCTTCGGTGTGTCCGTGTACTCCGGATCCGTGGGCGCCCCGGACGGGGTGCGGCCGAAGCCGAAGTCCTTTCCGAAGTTCTTGCCGAACTCGCCGAACTCCTTGGCCAGTTCACTCAGGCCCTCACGAACGCCCGTGGGCCAGTCGCCGCGGGCGAAATGGTCCTGGACCTGCTCCTGGACCCGCTTGGCCATCCGCTGCATCTCCTCCTGCGCCTGGGCGCGGGCCCTCTCCTGGGCCTCCTTGGCCTGGCGGCGGGCGCGCTGGGCCTCGTCGCGGGCGCGGCGGCTCTCGTCCTTGGCGCGGCGGGCCTGTTCCTTCCACTCCTGGCGGACGCGCCGCATCTCCTCCTTCGCGGCCCGCCACGACTCCTTGTCCTGGAAGTCGCCGATGCCGCCGAAGTCGCCCGTGGAGCCGTCGCGCTCCTTCGCCCCGCCGCCCTTCGGGCCCCGCCTGGCCTCCGTGGCCGCGGCCCGCATCTCGCGGCGCAGGTCGCCCGCGGCGCCTCGGACGTCGGCGCGGATCTCCGCCGCGAGCTCCGCCACCGACTCGCGGATCTCCAGCTCCAGATCGGCCAGTTCGCCGCTGCGGTCGGCCAGCTCGGCGCGGCCGGCGTCCGTGATCGCGTACACCTTGCGGCCGCCCTCGGTGGTGTGGGTGACCAGCCCCTCCGCCTCCAGCTTGGCCAGCCGCGGGTACACGGTGCCGGCCGACGGTGCGTACAGACCCTGGAAACGCTCCTCCAGGAGCCGGATCACCTCGTACCCGTGGCGCGGGGCCTCGTCCAGCAGTTTGAGGAGGTAGAGGCGCAGACGGCCGTGGGCGAAGACGGGAGGCATGTCAGAGCACCTTCTTGTCGGTCGATGCGTCCTTGTCGGCGGTCGATGCGTCGGACGGGGTGGTGCCGGCCGTCGGAGTGGGGTCATCGGCTGCGGTGTCGTCGGCTGCGGTGTCGTCGGTAACCGTGTCGTCGGCCGGGGTCTGGGCCACGGTGTCCGCGGGGGCCTCGACCGGGGTGTCGTCGAGCGGCTCCGGGCCGTCGTCGTACGGATCGTCCTCCGCCGGTGGCCTGCGCAGCAGTGCGATGGAGCCGGAGGCGGTGATCGCCTTCAGCCTGCCATTGCCCGCGCCGAGCCTGCCGGTGATCTTCTTGGCGCCCCACTGTCCGCTGACCCTGAGGTCCTCGAAGGCGTTGGAGACGGTACCGCTCGCGGTGTTCGCCTCCACCTCCGCGTCCGCCGGATGCGGGAGGCGGATGGCGATCTCGCCCGATACGTTCGTCAGCTGGACGTTCGTCGGGGTGCCCGTGGGGTCGAGATCCACGATCATCGAGCCGCTCACCGAGTCGGCGCGCACGGATGCCCCGGAGCCCTCGACCACGGTCAGGTCGCCGGAGACGGAGTTGAAGCGGAGGTCGCCCGTGACGGCCTGCGCCTCCAGATTCCCGGACACCGTGTCCACACGCACGGGCCCGGCGACGCGGACGAGCGTCGTGTCGCCGGTGACGCCCTTCACCTCGACGCGCCCGTCCATCCCGGAGACCACGGCGGCCGCGCCCACCACCCCGACCTCGACCCGGGTGTCGCTGGGGACGGCGAGCGAGACCACCACGTCACGCCGCCAGCCCTGGCGGTCGAGCCACTTGAGGAAGCCCTTCCAAGGAAGGTCCTCGTACGCCACGGTGAGGGTGCCGTCCTGCTGGGTCACCCGGATCGGCGGGCCCTCCAGGTCGGAGACCTCCAGGCGGGCGGAACCCTCGTCGGTGCCCACGACGTTCACCGTTCCGTTGACGACGCGCACGTGCAGTGCCGTCACCGGGTCGTCGAAGGAGAGCTTCTGCGGCTCTGCGACGGACCACTCGGACATGGTGCAGACCTCCTCGACCGGGCCGGACCCCCACGTGAGCCCGAACGCGACGCGCCATATCGCGTCTTCTGTCATTCACGATATATCGCGGATCGCGAAAGTCAAGACACCCGTTCTGGGGGTCAAGTGCGGTTTGAAGTGGGCAAATCGTCCTAAAGTGTGACCATGTCGACTGCGTCCGGTGAGCCCTCGGCCCAAGGTCCCGGTGCCCTGCTCCTGTGCCGTGCGCACCCCGCGTCCGTCGGTCCCGCCGCCCGGCTGCTGCACGAGCGGATGCTGCTCGCCGGCGCCGGACCCGAGTGGAGCGTGCTGGTGCCGGAGGGCGGTCCCTGGCGCCACGGCGCCGAACCCGTCGACCGGGTTCTCACCGGGTGGGCCGCGGCCCTGGCCGTCAGCACCTCCTGGCCCGTACTGGCCCTGTGGTGGGACGCCGACCGCAGCGGCTGCACCCTGGCCTCGGGGTTCCGCCGCCCCGTGGGCTACGAATGGCTGGCGGACGGCACCCCGGTCGGCGAGGACGAGGCGATGCGCACCTTCGCCGCCCGGCTCGGCCTGGACCCGGTGCTGGACATGCAGGACCTGGAGCACCTGACGAAGCCCGACCCCGGTGCCGACGGGCACGCGCGCGTGCGGGCCCTCCTCGCCGTCCTCACGCGCACGGGAATGGTGCTCCCCGCCGGGCTCGGTCCCGGGGTGCCCGTGGACCGGCTCCGTGAGGTGGCCCGCATCCTGCCCGGTGCCGAGCAGACGGACTGGGACCGTCGGAGCGCGGCCGTGCGCGCGGAACCCGGCACGGCCGAGGACGGAGTCCTGGGGCCCTGGCTCCGTGGCACGAGGGCACGCGTCCTGGCCTCCGCCGAAGTCGGCGCAGGCCTCCCGCTCACCGTCTGGGGCGTGCGGCGGCGAAGCGCCGGGTGGATCGCCGCGGGAGCGCTCCTGACGGTCCACGGCGGTCTCGGTCTGGCCTACGACCGGCTGCGCGCCTTCGACTGACTCGGGACCACAGGTCCCGGCGCGGTCGGGGCCACACGCCCGCGGAGCAGGCGCTGCGACAGCGGGTTCCCCGGGGGCACGGAGCAGTCTCGGGACCCGTCGCCGTGCGCTGTGCGATCTCGTCGTGGCGGCCACGGTGCGCACCCGTCGCCCGGGCTCCGGGTATACCCCGGTCGAACCCGGCACGTTCCTCGGAAGTGGCTTGTTCGTCGCTCCGAACTGGGTTCCGACCTGTGCCCGCGGATCCGCGGGACGGGTGCCGGTGCTCTGCCACCAGGGGGACCGGCTTCACGACGACCAGAGGGGAGTGCCTTGTCGCACACATCGTGCAGGGCGGCCCCGGGTCGTGCCGTGAAGGGGCCGGCCCGACGCCGTGTGCGGGGATTTCCACCGGTGGGAAGGCCGGTCGGTGACTCTCTGGGCCGACGACGTCGCCCTGTTCTACGACGACCCGTACCGGCCGCTGCCCGATACCGGACACCTGCTGGAGGGCCGGCTGCGACACCTGATTGCCGTGCCGATCACCCGGTACGGTCCCGCCGGCGGCAACAGCCTTGCAGGAAAGGGATGTCGAGTCCCCTTCGCCGCGGCCCTGCGCTCACAGGTGCCGTCACGCGTGGTCCGACGCTCCGACGAAGGGAGGACGAGACAGGTGCGGCCCCCTGCGCTCACAGGGGGCCGCGTGCGTAGCCCAACAGCTCCACCGATCAGGGAGAGAACCATGGGTTGCAAACCCGATGCTACGAGTGACCCGGAAGACACATCGATCTGCCCGGTTCACGGGCGTCCGACAGACACCTCGCCCTCGTCCCACGTCGGGCGAGGCCTCCGGGTGAAGCGACGAAGCGGTCTGCGGTCCTTGGGCCGCACCGCCGGTCACGGCCTGGTCCAGGGCCTGACGTCCGCGGTCGGCGCGGCCGCGGTGACCGGCCTCGTCTGGTGGACGCAGCGGTGAACGGCGGGGTCCGTCGTCCCTTCGGGCGGCGGGCCCCATTCCCGCAGGCGGCACAGGCGGCACAGGCGGGCCGCAGGCGCCGTGTCCGGCACTGCTGCCCGGCCCGGGGCAGGGGCCCGGGGAACCTCCGGGCTACTCCTCGTCGTCCTCGTCGTCCAGGCGTGCCAGCCAGGTCGCCAGCCGCTCCACGGGCACCTCGAAGTCCGGGTTGAGGTCGACGAACGTGCGCAGCTGCTCGGCGAGCCACTCGAAGGTGACCTCTTCCTCGCCGCGCCGCTTCTCAAGTTCCTCGATGCCACGGTCGGTGAAGTACATGGATGGTGCTCCGTCGGTGAAAGTGAAGTGCAACGCTGGGAAAAGGATAGGTGGGGCGGGTGGCGCGCGGAGGTCCTCTGTCGTGGGCGCTCCCCTGCGGCTAGCCTGCAAGGTCGGCGGTACCACGGGGGCGTGGGGGAACGGGGGATGCCATGGGTGACGCAGTGACCCGGATCGCACGGATCGAGTTGCCGGACGGGACACCGGTGTGGGCACGGATCTCGGGGGCGGAGGAACTGGAGCTGTCCTCGGGCGAGCTGTCCTTCACGGACACCGGGTTCGGTGAACGGATCGAGGCGCAGGTCGAGAGTCTCCAGTCGGTGATCACGGGAGTGGCGCGTTCGCTGGCCGCGCCGCTGCGCGCCGTGCGGCCGGACGAGGTCAGCGTGGAGTTCGGGATCGAACTGACGGCGAAGGCCGGCAAGGTCGTCGGCCTGCTCGCCGACGGGGAGGCCAAGGCCGGGATCACGGTGACGCTCACATGGAACGGCGGCCCGCCGGACCTCGACGGCACCGGGGGCGACACACGCGCCACGGCTGCCGACGCGAACGCCCGGGTGGACGGGAGGGCCGGCCCGCACGCGGGCGCGTCCCCCGGCGCCCCGGCGCACGGCGGCTCCGGTGACTCCTCCGCCGGGGGCGGGGCATGACGGACGGGCACGCCCCGGGCGCACCGGGCGGCCCCGGGAACGCTCACCGTGCGCTGCGTGATCTCGTCATGGCGGCCACGGTGCGCATCCATCGCGCGGGCTCCGGGTATGCCCTGGACGAACCCGGCACGTTCCTCGGGAGCGGCTTCTTCCTCGCTCCGAACTGGGTTCTGACCTGCGCGCACGTGGCTCGGAGCGGCGAGGGGGGCGAGGTGACGGTGGTCTACGAGACGGGGCCGGGCCGGGGTACGTCCGCCGTGGCGGGCGAGGTCGCGGCGGCCCTCCCGGAGCACGCCGAGCGTCCCGTCCGGGGCACGTGGCCGGCCCCGGACCTCGCGCTCGTGCGGCTGCGCGAGCCCGTGGACCACGACTGCGCCTATGTCACCGAGCGGCCCGCCGCGTACTACGAGGAGGCGGTCGTCCTCTACTCGGGCTGGTCCGTGGTCGGCGGCGAGCTGCGCCGGCTCAGCGGGACGTGCAAGGTCCAGGGGACCCTCGGCGGCTGGTCGGACGACGAGCAGATCCGGCTGGGCGGCGACGTGCTGCCGCCCGGCGTCTCCGGCGGGCCGGTCGTCGATCTCGCGCGCGGGGAGGTCGTCGGCGTCCTGAAGTCCCAGGCGGACCGCGGCCTCGGCGGCACCTGCACGGGAGTGGAGCAGTTACGGTCCCTGCCCGTGCCGGCGGACGAGGTGCTGGCCGAGCACGACGACGTCTATCAGGCCGTCTTCCATGCCCACGACCGCTACCACCGCGACCGGCAGCGGCACCCCGACACCGCCCGCAGCACCTGGGCCGACGTGCAGAACGAGCTCGGTGCGCGGCCCGGGCGGGCGCTCAGCCCGGAGGAGCGGACCCAGCTGCTCGGCAGGCTGGCCGACCTGCCGCCCCCGGTCAGCACCCGCTCCCTGCTCGGTCTGCTCGAATCGCTCCTCGGCGGCCGGGCCGCGATCCCGCATCCGGCGCCGCGCGGCTGGCGCGACGCCCTGGGGGCGCTGTACGAGAGCTCGCGCCAGGACGGCGCCCTGGAACTCGTCCTCGACTACGCGATGCGGGCCATGTCCGCCGAGCGTCCCTTCGTCACCCCGGGCACCCAGGCCGCCGAGCGGGCGCTGTGGGAGTGGGTGCGGCAGATCGCGGAGGGCCGCCCGGGCCCGGCGTACCGGCGGCGACTGAGTCAGCAGTGGATCGAGCGGCTCCAGGTGCCGCGGCGCGACCCGTCCCCGGCCGATGCACGGGCGGCGCGCGCGGCGGCGCATGCGGCCGATCGCGCGCCCCGCATGTTCGTCCTGCTCGAACTGGAGCAGCTCGGCTGGGAACCAGGCCGCTGCGACTGGCACGTCTCGGTGGGCCACCCGACCGGTGAGGTGGCGCGCCTGCGCGACGGCGAGCGGGCCCCGCTGGAGGATCTGCCCGGTGTCCTCGCCCAGCCGCTCGCGGAGGCGTTCCGCCAGTGCGACGAACCGGGGCGGCCCGCGGACCTCCAGGTCGCGCTGCCCCATCTGCTCCTCGGTCTCGACGTCGACGCCTGGGAGCTCGGGCCGGACGAGCCTCCGCTCGGCGCCCACCGGCCCGTCGTCGTGCGCTGCGCCGACCGCGAACAACTTCCTGACGGAGACGCCCTCTTCGCGGTCGGCGGGAAGGAATTCGCCCCGGACGACGAGCAGGACGAGCGGGAGGCCAGATGGCGGTGGATCCATGCCTACGGCGCACGGGCCGAAGTCCTCGACTGCGAGGACGGGTTGCGGGTACCCGTGCCGCCCGGAGAGTGGCTGCGCGGGCTGCCGCACAGGACGATCCCGGTGCTGTGCCGCTACGGCGACCACCGCTTCGACGGCGACCCCGTGGCGCTCGTGCGGATCGTGCACGGCGGGTACGGAGTCGCCCTGTGGCGGCGCTGGCGGGGCCAACTCGACGCAGTATGCGGGGAGTTCCACCGAAGGGCCGGGGACACGGTGGCCGGTGCGGGCAGCGCGGACCGGCTCCCGGAGCTGGTGCACGCGCTGCGCGCCGGACTGTGGGCGGGCAAGCCGGAGACCTTCTGGGCCGACGGAATCGCCCTGTTCTACGACGATCCGCGCCGGCCTCTGCCGGGGGCCGGGGATCTGTTGGAGGCGCCGTGACCGCGACCGCCGGAGGAACCGGGGGAGGGCCGCACCGAGTCACCGTCAGGAGCCCCTTCCGGGCCCTTACGGCGGTCACCGAGGGTCGATACGGTGAAGCACGATCGACGGCTGCCGTGGGGGGTCGAGTGACGACGAGGGCTGGGCAATGACCGAATCCAGTGAGTGGCTCATCTATCGAGGCGCCGGCGAACCCCATGACGGCCTGGCCCGTCTCCCCGCACCGCCTCCGTGGCGGGACTTCGCGAGCCGGGACACGGCCGGGAGTGACGGCGACGGCTCCGAGGACCGCAGGCTCGGCGCGCACCGGCACCTGGCCGAACTGCACCGGCCCGGCGCCGAGGAACTCGAAATGATCAACGCGGCGCTCTATCTGCGCCGCCCGCTGCTGGTCACCGGCAGCCCCGGGGCGGGCAAGAGCACGCTCGCGCACTCGGTGGCGTACGAACTGGGCCTGGGCAACGTGCTGCGCTGGCCGATCGTCAGCCGGTCCAGCCTCCAGGACGGGCTGTACCACTACGACGCGATCGCCCGGCTCCAGGACGTCCAGATCGCCGCACCGCTGGGCAGCGATCCGGCCACTCCCGGGGCGCCCGGCTCCGTCGAGGGCATCGGCAGCTACATCCGCCTCGGCCCGCTCGGCACCGCGCTGCTGCCCTCCGACACTCCGCGGGTGCTGCTCATCGACGAGCTCGACAAGAGCGACATCGACCTGCCCAACGACCTTCTGAACGTGCTGGAAGAGGGCGAGTTCGCCATCCCCGAGCTGGAGCGTGTCGCCGACCGGCTGCCCGGCGGCGAGGCCGAGGTGCTCACCGCGGACGGCACCAAGGCGAAGGTGCGCGACGGCCGGGTGCGCTGCCGCGCCTTCCCGTTCGTGGTGCTCACCAGCAATGGCGAGCGCGATTTCCCCGCCCCGCTGATGCGCCGCTGCATCCACCTCGAACTGGGCCGGCCCGACCACAAGCGGCTCGCCACCTTCGTACGCGCGCACCTGGGCGACGAGGCGGCGCGGGCCGGGGACGACCTCATCACCCACTTCCTGGAGCGCTCGCGCAGCGAACTCGTCGCCGCCGACCAGTTGTTGAACGCCATCTACCTCACCGACGCGGCGGCACCGCCCAGTCGTGACCGGCTCGCGGATCTCCTCATCCAGCGACTCGACCGTCCGAGGTGATGCCTGATGCCTGATGCCGCGGCGCGCCACGGGCCCGAGCCCGCCGTGCCTGCCGTACCCCCCGGACCCGACGGTCCGTCCGGGCCCGCCGACTCTGCCGGTCCGTCCGGGCCCGCCACGCCGTCCGGGCCCGCCGGACCGTCCGGCTCCGGCGGACCCGTGACCGGCTCCGGCGGTGATCCGATCGCCGAGCTGGTCGCCAGGATGCGGCAGATCGGTCTCGACCCGGACGCCGGACAGCTCTGCGACACGCTGTGGCTCGCCCGCTGGGCACGTCCCACCGACGCCGCCGAACCACCGGCGGGCCAAGGCGCGCCCACCGGTACGACGCCGGGGGCGGGGCGCGACCCGGTGCCGGAACGCGCGGACCCGCGCGATGCCGTCCCGCCCGTGACGGACGACCGGCCCGAGCCACCGCCGCAGGACGAGAGCGCGGACCGGCGCGTCGCCCTCTACCCGGTGCCGCGGGACGGCGCGCCCCGGGGGTACGGACAGGGCCGGGTGACGGTGCTCCCGGTCGGGGTTCCCGCGGCCCCCGCGTTCCCCTCCCCGCTCGAACTCCAGCGCGCATTACGCCCCTTGCAGGGGTACCGCACCGCGGCACCACCCCTGCGCACGGTCCTCGACGAGACGGCGACGGCGGAGCTGAGCGCGCGGGCCGGCGGACTCGTCCTGCCGGTGTTCCGCGGCGTGACCCGGGCCGACGCGGCGCTCCAGCTGGTGATGGACGCCTCCTCGTCGATGCGTGTCTGGGACCGGATGTTCGCCGAACTGGAGCAGGTCTTCGGCCAGTTGGGTGCCTTCTGGGACATAGAGGTCAGTCATCTGCACCAGGGGCCGGACGGCGAGCCCGCCGTCAGCCGCAGCGCCGAGCCCGGCGCGGCCCCCCTGCACTCCGCCGACCGGCTCAGCGACCCCACCGGCCGCCGGATCACCCTCCTGGTCAGTGACTGCGCGGGCCCCCTGTGGCACAGCGGGCACGCCCACCGGCTGCTGCACCACCTGTCCCGGCTGGGCCCGGCCGCCGTGCTCCAGCCCCTGCCGCAGCGCATGTGGAACCGCACCCGGCTGCCCGTCTCGTACGGGGACCTGACGCGCGGCGAGGCCCTCGCGGGCGCCGCGACGCTCAGAGTCCGGCTGCCGGCCGGCAGCCCGCCCGAGGCCCGCGCCGGGGCGCTCCCCGTGCCCGTCCTGCCGCCCGAGCCCGCCGCGCTCGGTGCCTGGGCCCGCCTGCTGTCCGGTGCGGGCGCGGGACCCGTGGCCGGAGCCGTCGGCTGGGTGCGCCACGACCATCCGCCCGCCCGGGCCGCCCGCCCCGGCCGACGGCTGTCCGCCCTCGAACTGGTCAGCCGGTTCCGCTCGAACGCCTCGAAGGCGGCCGGACGCCTCGCCGGCTATCTGGCCGCGGCCCCGCTCAGCCTGCCGGTGATGCAGCTGGTGCAGCGGACCATGCTGCCCGACTCCGGACCGTCCGAGCTCGCGGAGGTGCTGCTCAGCGGCCTGGTGTCGCGCGCCAAGGCGGAGGAGCACGGCGCGGACGGCACCCAGTGGTACGAGTTCGCGCCCGGCGTGCAGGAGGCGCTGCTGTCGCCGCTGGGCCGCGACGAGGCCATGCTGGTGCTCAAACACTGCTCGGAGTACATCGAGTACCGCTTCGGCAAGGGCGGCCCGAACTTCCCGGCCCTCGCGCTGGCGCAGCTCGGCGACGGCGGCTCCGGGCGGCCCTACGCGCCGGGCACCGGATATCCGGGCGGCCACGGGGACAACGGCGACAACGGCGGCACCACGCTGGTCCCGCAGCCCTTCGCGGAGGTCGCCGCCCGGGTCCTGGAGCGGTTCATGCCGCTGCCCGAGCAGTTCGCGCTGTACGGCGGCCGGGGCCGCGCGGACCTGACCGACGAGCGGCCCACGCACACGGCGGTGATCCGGGCCCGCACCCTCGTCGAGCAGTTCGACACGGACGGGATGGTGCAGGACCTCATCGACGCCGTGCAGTTCCTGCGCGGTGCCACCGAGCACGAACGGCCCGCCGGCGCCGACCCGGAGCTGTGGGCCGAGTACGCCAACTGCCTGCTGCGGCTGTGGGAGGTGCAGGGCGGCGCCGAGCTGCTGCGCGAGGCGGAGACCGCCGCCGAGCGGGCCGTCGCGCACCCACGGGCCCTGCGCGAGCGGGCGGTACTGGCGCGGGTGCTGCACGCCGCCGCCACCGACCGCAGGCGGCGCGGGGACCGGCGCGGCGCGCTCGACCTGCTGCGCCGCGCCGACCGCGAGTACGCGGTGGCCTGCGCGGCACCCGGTCTGGACGCCGCGGAGGCGCTGCGGCTCACCCTGGAGCGGGTGCGAGCGCTGGAGGCCCAGTGGCGCCTCGGCGGCGACAGCGCGTTGCTCCAGGGCGCGGTCGGGATGCTGGAGGCGTTCGCGGACGCCTGGCCCGACCGGCGCCACCGGCCGCCCGAACTCCCGCTGGCGCACGGCCGTGTGCTGCTGCACCTGTCGCGGGCCACGCCCGACCACGAGCAGGCCAGGCTGTACGCGGAACAGGGCGCGCGCTCCCTGCGGGCCGCCCTGGAGTCGGAGCCCGAGGGCGACCGGCCGGCCGGGGCCGAGACCCCGCGCGAACGTGTCCGCGTGCTCCTCGACCTGGTCGACGCGCTCCTGAAGTCGGGCGGCGCGCTGGACGACGCGCAGGCCCATGTCGACGAGGCGCTGGGCCTGACCCGTGAACAGGGGCTGCGCGCGCAACTGGCCGTCCGTGCCGGGCGCATCAAGGTCGCGCGCTACGGCGAGTCGGGCGACCCGCGTGAACTCCAGGACGCCGCGGAGCGGTTCGAGCACGCTGCGCGCGGCGTGCCCCGGGACGCCCCCGCGCACGCGGACGTGCTCGCCGAATGGGGCGAGGCGCTGCTGCGCCGCGCCGTGCTGGACGACGGCGACGGCACGCGGGAGACGCTCTCCCGGGCCATCCGGGTGCTGCGGGACTGCCGGACCGAGACCCCGGCGGGCAGCGCGGAGCTGGCGCACCGCCTGCTGCTCCTGGGCCGTGCCCTGATGCTGCGCTACCGGGTCCGCGGCGACCGGGTGGACCTGAGGGAGGCCGAGCACCTCTTCGGGCTCGCGGCCCTGGAGGCCGGCGAACCGCTGACGGCCGCGCGCTGCTGGCTGGAGCTCGGGCAGGCGCAGTTCGAGGCGTACCAGAGCCTCGGCCGGCCGGCGCGGCTCGACGAGGCCATCGACGCCTTCCGCGCGGCGGCGGAGTCGGCGCGTGAGGCCGAGGAGGACGCGGAGACGGACCGGCGGCGCCAGGAGGCCGTGGAGCTGGGTGCGCAGGCGCACCACTGGCGGGGTATGTCCTACGAGGCGGCGGCGCGTCCGCGAGCCGCGAGGGAGGCCTACCGGGCCGCCAGGGGCGAGTGGTCCCGGCTGCCGGACGGCGCCGTGCGCACGGGCGAGCCGACGGCCCGGCAGACGGCTCAGCGACTGGCCGAGCTGGAGTGAGGGAGCGCGTACCGGCGGCCGCCGGGGCGAGTGAGGATGAGGGGGAGGACATGGGTGCACGGGACGAAGCACTGGATTGCGACGTCGCCGCGGAGCGGCTGCCCGGCCCGGCGGACCTGCCGGCTCCGGAGGAACTGCCGGACCTGCTGGAGCTGGACCTCGCCGATCTCAGGACGATCCAGCACCCGGTGCTGGCCGAGGTGCTGACGGAGCTGAGGGACCGGGCCGGGCAGCCGAGCGAGATGCTGTGGGGGTTCAACAACGCGTTCTGACGGGCGCACGAGGCCGGTGAGCCGAGCGAAAAGCGGTCAATCTTCGCTCATTAAGCGTCAGTTCCGGTCGGCGCTGTGGTTGAACCGGACAAGTTCCAACGTGCCGCGTTTGTGTCGGGCCCCTGTCAGGGAATGGCGCCCCGTACGGACCGCCGGGGGATGGCGCTCTGTACGGGCAGGGGCCCGTGGCACGGACCGTACGGTCGAAGCCGCGGGCCGGACAGCATGGGGGTGCCGGAGTGTCTGACGAGGTGACCTCCGTGATCCCGACGACACCCGCCACCCCTGCGGCCCCTGCCGCGCCCGCGCCCCGCACGGGGGCTCCGGGCCGCCTCACCGGTACTCCGACACCCACCGGTACTCCGGCTCCCGCAGCCGCCACGGCGCAGGTGGCGTCCGCCGGGTCGCCGGCGCGCTCCCCGGTCCCGCGCGGCCGCGTGAGTACTCCCGAACCGCCGTTCCCCTTCCGGCAGTTCATCGTGAAGATGCACGGCCGCTGCAACCTCGCCTGCCGCTACTGCTACCTCTACGAAGGCCCCGACCGCGGCTGGCGCACCCGCCCCGCCGCCGCCTCGGCCGCCGTGCTGGAGCGGACCGCGGGACGCATCGGCGAACACGCCCGCGCCCACCGGGCCACGGCTGTCTCCCTGGTGCTGCACGGCGGCGAGCCGCTGCTCGCGGGCGCGGACACGCTCGCACGCTTCACCGGTCTCGTGCGGGCCCGTGTTCCCGACGCCTGTGCCGTCCACGCCACCGTCCAGACGAACGCCACCCTGCTCGACGAGCGGCGGCTCGCCGTCCTCGCCCGGCACGGCATCCGTGTCGGGATCAGCCTGGACGGCGGCCTGCCCGCCCACAACGCGCTGCGCACCGACCGCGCCGGGCGCCCGTCCTGGCCCGCCGCCGCGCGCGGCGCCCGTCTGATCGCCGACCGCCACCCCGAGGCGTACGCCGGCATCCTCACCGTCGTGGACCCCACGACCGACCCCGTCGAGGTCTACGAGTCCCTGCTCGCGCTGCGGCCACCGGCTCTGGACCTGCTGCTGCCGCACGGCAACTGGTCCGCCCCGCCACCGGGCCGGGACGGCACCGGAACCCCGTACGGGGACTGGCTGTGCGCCGTCTTCGACCGCTGGTGGGGAGCCGGACGCCGGGAGACACGGGTACGTCTCTTCGAGGAGTGCGTCGCGCTGCTGCTCGGGCTGCCCGCCGCCACCGAGTCGCTGGGCCTGGCCCCCTTCGACGCCGTGGTGGTGGAGACCGACGGGTCGATCGAACAGGTCGACTCGCTGAAGTCCTGCTACGAAGGAGCGGCCGAGACCGGCCTCGACGTCTTCCGGCACAGCTTCGACGACGCCCTGCGTCACCCCGGTGTGGTGGCCCGGCAGGCCGGCTCCGCCGGGCTCGCCACGAGCTGCCGCGCCTGCCCACTGCTCTCCGTCTGCGGCGGCGGACACTACGCGCATCGATACCGGGCCGGCCACGGCTTCGCCAACCCCTCCGTCTACTGCGCCGACCTCCAGCGCTTCATCCGCCATGTGGCGGTGAGGCTCGCCGGGGCCGCGCCCGTCCCCGCCTCTCGCGAAGGAGGCATCCCGTGATCCTGCCGGCGGTCCCGGAGCGGGCCCTGACCGAACTCGGCCGCACCGAAGGCGGCCCCGAGACCCTGGGGCTCCTCGTCCGCGACCAGCACACGCGACGGCTGCTGTTGCTGCGGGCGGTGCTCGACGCGGCGGAGGCGGCCGGCCCGGCGGTCTGCTCCGCCGCGGCACGGGCCCGGTTGCGGGACGACTGGGCGCTCCTGGAGGAGGCCGACCGGGTGGAACGGCCGGGCCGGGCCCACCGGTGCCCGGTGTCCTCCGCACGGGCGGAGGGCGGGTACGCCGGGCCGCACGGCGATCTCGGCACGCGGGGCGCCCTCGGGACGCGCGGCGATCGCTGGACGCAGGGCGACCTCGGGGCGTACGGAGACCCTGGGCCGCCCCCGGACCCCGCACCGCACGCGGACCCCGTGGTGCACGCGGATCCGGTCGTGCACGCGGACCCCGTGGTGCGTGGCGCGGCCGAGGCCGTCTCCGCCCTCGCCGCCCCGCCGTTGTCCCCCGTCCGGGCCCTCCTGCTGCATCCGTTCGTGGGCCCGTGGGCCCGGCACTGCCTGAGCGGGCTGGGTACCCTGCCGGGGCCGCGCACGGACCGCGACGCGCGTGAACTGGCCTGCGGGCTCGCCCATTTCGGGGCACTCGCCGCCGCCGCGGCCACGCGGGCCGGCATCGCCTTCGCGCTACGCCTGACCGCACTCGACGGCGTGCTCACGCTGCCCTCGCTCGGCGCGCTGCGCACGCCCACCTCGGGGGACACCCCGGTGGACGTGGTGCACCGCCGCGGGCGCCTGACGTTCCGCAGGGCCGGCGCGGCGGACGTGGTCGTGCACCTCCAGACCGGCGTCGGAGCGTGGTCCGACGCCGCCGCCTGGACCCCGGCGCACGCGCTCCCCGGTCTGCTCCCGGGCTCGGTGCCCGTCCCCCTGGACGACCTCGACCCCTACCGCACCGCACGCGGCGGGTCCCGCCCCCACACGCTCAGCGGCCCGGTGACGCTCGACGACGAGGAACGCAAGCACTGGCTGCACGCCTGGTCGGGTACCGCGCCCGAACTCGGACTCGGCGGCACGCAGCGGCTCGCGGAGGCCGTGTCCCTGCTGCGCTGTCTGGTCCCGCTGTCCGCGCCGCCCGGCTCGGTGCCCGGCGGACGCCCCGGCGGCAGTTGCAGTGTCACCCGGCGCGAGGCCTTCGGCGCCGTGCTCAGCAGCACCCCGGCCGGGCCCACCGCGCTGGCCGCCACCCTCGTCCACGAGGTCCAGCACACCAAACTTGCCGCGCTCACCGACATGCTGACGCTCCATCACGCAAGCGCGAACGCACGCTACTTCGCACCGTGGCGACCCGACCCGCGGCCGTACGACGGCCTGTTGCAGGGCACCTACTCCCATCTCGCGCTGGCCGACTTCTTCCAGCGCCGCGCCCTCGCCACCGACCGCCCGGCCGACCGGGACGCCGCCTGGGCCCAGCACGCGCGCTACCAGGAGCAGGTAGGAGCCGCCCTGCCGACGCTCGTGGGGTCGGGTGATCTCACCGAGCCGGGACGCAGGTTCGTGAACCAGATGGTCCGGGTGTACGAACGACTGGCCGAGCGCCCGGCACCCCGGGGCCAGGCCGCACGGGCGGCGGCGTACGTCCGGGCGGCGCGCGCCCTGTGGACGCAGCGCCATGCACCCGCCGAATAATGCCGGATGCCAGCCGTTTCAAGATCCTTGCGCGAAGATCGTCGCGTTTGAGGAAACGAACCACGGCAGCGGCTACTGGTGGCAGGCCACTGGTTGTTGCCGGGCTCAGGTTCTAAAATCACGCGGGGAGGCCGCTGCATGTCTGGAGCTCGTACGCCGGTCGGGCCAACCGAGAGGGGGGCCGCGAAGCAGACCGTCACGATCAGCTTCGCCGGTTTCAACCGGGCCTGGGCGGCCTGGATCGGGGACCGCCTGGAGCGGCGCGGCCATCGCGTCGTGTACCAGCGCTGGGACTCCCCGGCCGAAGTCGCGCTCGTGGACCTGCTGCGCGACCTGATGCTGGCCCAGGGCCGCATCCTCGTCATCGTCAGCGAGTGGTACTTCCAGCTGGGCCCGCGCACCCACGAGGAGTGGAACACCGCCCTGCGCGAGGTCGTCGCCCCCGATCCGGCCCGGTTCGCGGCCGTCTCCGTCACCAACAGCACCCTGCCGGCCGCCGCCGCCGTCCTCGGCGCGGTCGAGCTGAACAACATGGGTGCCGACGAGGCCGAGCGGCGCGTCCTGGACCGTCTCGACCTGCCCGCCGACCCGCTCCCGGCCCCCGCCGACGGCACCCGCCAGGGCCCCCGCTTCCCCGCGGCCATGCCCGAGGTGTGGGGCGGAGTACCGCGCCGCAACACCCGCTTCACCGGCCGTGAGCCGCTCCTGAACGACGCCTACCACCTCCTCCAGGGCGCCGAGCCGGGCGCGGGCGTGGTCACCCTGCACGGCATGTCCGGCGTGGGCAAGACACAGCTGGCGGCCGAGTACGTCTACCGCTTCGGCTCCGAGTACGACGTGGTGTGGTGGGTCAACGCCGAGAAACGCGTCACCTACCGGCGCCGACTGGCCGAGCTGGCACCCCAGTTGGGTCTGAGCACCGGCGCCGAGTACGGCGAGCGGCTGCGCGCCGTGCGGGACTCGCTGCGCCGCGGCGACCCGTACGCGCGCTGGCTGCTCATCCTGGACGGCGCGGACGAACCGGACCAGATCTGGGACCTGGTGCCCAACGGTCCCGGACACGTCCTGATCACCTCGCGCAACCCCGAGTGGAGCGAGCACAACAGCCGGCTGCTGGAGGTCCCGGTCTACGACCGCGACGAGTCGGTCGCCTTCATCCGCCGGCGCGCCCCGCGGCTCTCGGAGGCCGAGGCCGACCAGCTCGCCGAGGCACTGGAGGACCTGCCCCTCCTGCTCGACCAGACCGCCGGCTGGCTCAACGACTCGGCCCTCTCCGTCGAGGAGTACATCGGCCTCCTCGAAGGCGGCATCGACCAGGACGTCGTCAAGATCTCGACCGACTTCCCGGTCGCCTTCCAGACCGCCTGGTCGATACTGCTGAACAAGCTCCGCGACACCGTCCCGGAGTCCGTGGACCTGCTGCGCCTGTGCACCTTCTTCGCGCCCGGATTCATCCCCGTGCGGCTGCTGAAGGAGATGCCGCACGACGAGCTCCCCGAACAGATCGCCGGCCTCCTCAACGACCCGCTGCTGTGGAACAAGGCGATCAACCAGCTCCGCCAGTACTCCGTCGTCCGCCTGGAGTCCCACGAGTCGGCCGGCGACGAGACCGCCTCCTCCGGCGAGTCCCTCTATCTGCACCGCATGGTCCACCAGATCGTCCACAAGGACATGCCCGACGAGGACCGCACCGAGTTCATCGAGGTGGTGCGGCGGGCCCTGGCCGCGGCCGACCCCCGACGGCCCACCGACACCCGGCTCTGGCCCGGCTACGCGGAGATCGTCCCGCACCTGAAGTACGCGGACGTCCTGCAGAGCAAGGACCCGGCCGTGCAGTCGCTGGTCTTCAACTGCCTGCGCTACATGTACATCTCGGGCGAGTACCGCGCGGGCATCAAGCTCGGCGAACGTGCCCTGAAGGCTTGGCGCAGGCTGCTCGGCGAGAACCACCCGAGGATCTGGGAGCTGACCCACCACTACGCCAACCTGCTCCGCGCGGTCGGCGACTACCAGCGCACCGAGGCCATCGAGCGTGCCGCCGTCGACCATCTGCGCGAGCAGCGCGGCGAGCAGGACCTCGACCACTCCCGCGCCGTCAGCGGCCTCGCCGCCGACCTGCGCGGCCTCGCCCGGTACGACGAGGCCCTGACGCTCTCCCAGAGGCTCCTGGTGACCTACCGGGACCTCCTCGGCGAACAGGACTCCCGCACCCTCGGCGCCCAGAACAACCTCGCGGTCTCGCTGCGCCTGCTCGGCCGGTACCAGGAGGCCCTCGACACCGACCGGCGGACGCTGGAGGCACGCAGACTGCTGCTGCGCGCCCGCCACCCCTGGACGCTCAACTCGGAGAACTCGTACGCCACCGACCTGCGCCTGCTCGGCCGTTACGCCGAGGCCGCGTCGATCCAGACGAAGAACATGCGGGAGAACCGCATCGTCATGGGCGCCGACCGGCCGCAGACCCTGGACGCCGAGCACAACCTCGCCCTGTGCCACTACCGCAGCGGCGACCGCGCCACCGCCGGACCCATGCTCAGCCGCGTCCTGGAGCGCTGCGAGCGCGTCCTGGGCGAGACCGACCCGCAGACACTGCGTTTCGCGACCACCACCAGTTGCTTCGCCCGCGAGCACGGCGACATCGACCAGGCCCGGGAGCTCGGCGAGTCCGTCGTCGCCCGCTACGAGGTGATGCTCGCCGAGGGGCACCCCTACATCGCCGGGGTGCGCGCCAACCACGCCCTGGTGCTGCGCAGTGTCGGCGAACGGGACCACGCCCACGTCCTCATCGAACAGTCGCTGGCCGACATGACCGCCGCGGTGGGGGAGGCCCACCCCTGGACGCTGGGCTGCGCCATCAACGCCGCCGCCCTGCGCAACCTCGTGGGCGACCCCGAGGGCGCCGCCGCGCTCAGCCGGACCGCGGTCACCCAGGCCGGCGAGACCCTCGGCCGCACCCACCCCCTGACGCTGTCCGCGCGCGTCGCCCTCGCCGCCGACCTGCGCGGCCTCAGGGAGCGCCAGCAGGCCGAGAAGATCGAGCAGGAGGCTCTCGCCGACCTGGCCGCCACCCTCGGCGACCAGCATGTCCACACCATCTCTGCGCGCTCCCGCAACCGGCCCTACTGGGACTTCGAACCCCAGTCGACCTGAGCGTCACCGCACGCGCGCCGAAGGCCCGTACCCCTGGTGAAAGGGGTGCGGGCCTTTGTGGTGCGCACTGTCGAATACCAGGTCGACTCCCAGAAGTGTGGGGCAAGCACTTTCAAGTTGTCGCGGACCGGACGCCTTCGGAAGTTCACTGCTGAACGGGAGAAAACCGCAGTGCCGAAGGGAGAAGCTGTGCCGCACGACGATGAGCCGGCCAAGCGGAATGTGGCGCTGGTCGAACGGATGTATGAGCTCTTCAATACCGGGGACCTGAGCCTCCTGAAGGAAGAAGTCTTCGCGGCGGACCTCGTATGGACGCTGCCCGGACGCAATCCGGTCGGTGGGGTCAAGAACGGACCGGACGAGGTCATCGCCTTCTTCGGCGGTCTCGTCAATTCGGGAATCAAGGTCGACATCGTTCAGATCGACGCCTGGGGCGACGACACCGTGGTCGAGGTGCACCGCGGATACGGCGAATCCCGGGGCGCCGTGCTGGACGCGCTGAACTGCACGCACTACCGCATTCGCGACGGGCGCATCGCGGAAGTCCAGGTCTACATGAGCGACCAGTACGCGGCCGACAACTTCTTCTGGGCCGCTTACGACTTGGCCCCCATTCCGGACAGGTGGGCCAAGTAGCAGGCCCGCACCCTTAGGTCGGAACCCAGACAGGAGACACACATGCCCATCATCGAGCTCACCCTGGTCGAGGGATTCGCCGACGACGACCAGAAGTCGGATGTCATCACCCGGCTCGCGAACGTGGTCGTCGACGTCTTCGGCGAGATCACCAAGCCGAACATCTTCTCCCTCATCCGGGAAGTGAAGCCCGGCTCCTGGTCCATCGGCGGTGTCGTCGCGGACGCGGAGATGGTGGCCGGCGGCAAGGCCATCTCCAACGAGCAGATCGCCCACCGTCTCGACGAGGCGCGCGTGGTCGCCGCCTACGCGGCGCTGGCGAGCGGCGACCGTGCCGAGATCGACAAGTACTGGGATGCCGACATGACGTGGCTGGTTCCCGGTGAGGCGCCGGTCTCGGGCCTCAAGCAGGGCCTCGACAACTTCCTCTCCTTCATGGGCGAGGTGGGCGCGCTCGCCGACAACTCCTTCGTCATGGAGCGTTCGGCCACCCTCGTGCTCGGCGACACCAGCGTCGACCTGACGCACAACACCGCCACGCGCGCCGGTGACACGTCCCGCAAGCTCGACATCGACGTGGTGCACGTCATGCGCTGGCGCGACGGCAAGATCGTCGAGGGTCGCGGCGCGATCTTCGGCAGCGGCACCACCGAGTACAACGAGTTCTTCGCCTGAGCTGCCCGGCCGCGGCCCGCGACGCGGGCCGCGACCGGACGACGGTGGGCCGGGAGGCAGGTGCCTCCCGGCCCACCGTCGCGTCGTGCGCCGACTCCGCGCGCTGTCCCGGGTGTTCAGCGACCGCGCGGGACGACCCGGTGCCCCACCGAGCCGTAGACCCACTGAGCCGTCTGCTCGATGAAGTCGAGCGGGAACCCGCGGCTGAACTCTGTCGGCGCCTCCAGCCTGGTCAGCTGCTCCGCGGAGAGCGACAGGCCGGCGGCGCCCAGGTTGTCGGTGAGCTGGTCGAGCGTACGGACGCCCACGATCGGGTGCACCGACCTGTACCGTGCCCGCGTCCAGGCGATCGCCACCTGGGAGGGCGTGGCGTCCAGTTCGTCCGCGACCTCGGCCACGGCCTCCGCGACGGCACGGTCGCGCGGACTCATGTCCTGCGCCGACATGCGGGTCGGGCCGGTCGGCCTGCGGTCGGGCCGGGTGTACTTGCCGGAGAGGGCGCCGCTGGCCAGCGGACCCCAGCCCGCCACGGACAGCCCGGTCGCCTCCGCCATCGGCAGCACCTCGCGCTCGACGTCCCGGTTGAGCAGGTTGTACGGCACCTGGACCGCCGAGAACGGGGTCCAGCCGTGCTGCTCCGCCAGTGTGTTGGCCCGCGCCACCACCCAGGCGGGAGTGTCGGAGATGCCGAGGTAGAGGACCTTCCCCGAGCGCACCACGTCGTCGAGGGCGCGCATCGTCTCCTCGATCGGCGTGTTCGGGTCCCAGATGTGCACCCAGTAGAGGTCGATGTAGTCCGTCCGCAGCCGGCGGAGACTGGTCTCGAGGGACAGCCTCAGGTTCTTCCGGTGATTACCGGAGGCGTTGGGGTCCGAGGCGTCGCGGTAGAGCGTGTACTTGGTGGACAGAACGAATCGGTCCCGGTCCTTCTTCAGTAATTCCCCGAGAATTTCCTCGCTTTCCCCTTCGCCATAGTTCACCGCGGTGTCGATGACATTTCCGCCGGCCTGCGCATAGGCTTCGACGATACGTTCGTATTCCTTGTGCGCATTACCGTCGCGGTCCCGTCCGTGGAACGTCATGGCGCCGAGGAACAGTTCAGACACCCGTAGCCCCGTCTGCCCCAGCAGTTGATAGAGCATGTCTGTCCTCCTGTGTAGAACTCGGCCGCATGCTAGACGGCTGAGCTGCCGTGACACGCGTAGCACCGCGCGAGGCGACCGCACTGCGTCAGGTCGCGGCGCCCGGCGGTCCTCGCGCGGCACACCATCGTGGGCGGTGCGCCGTGGCCCGTGGCGGGCGTCATCACGAAGCACCGGCGGCGACTTGACACAGTTCCCGCACGGCGGCCACGGCCCCGGGCGGGCCCGCATTTCCGGTGCTAGCAATAAGAGCGGGCGATATCGCCTTCGTATGCCGGACAACCGGAAGGATGCATCGCATGCGCATCGGCGTATTGGGCACCGGAATGGTCGGAAAGGCCATAGCTTCTCGCCTTGTGGAAGTCGGACATGAAGTGCGTCTGGGGTCGCGGACCTCGGACAACGCGAATCTGCTGAATTGGGTCGAGGAGAACGGCGAGTCGGCCAGTGGCGGTACGTTCGCCGACGCCGCCGCCTTCGGATCCGTCGTCGTGAACGCCACCCGGGGCATCATCTCGCTCGACGTGCTGGAGGCGGCCGGCGAGGAGAATCTCGCCGGCAAGACCATCATGGATGTGGCGAACCCGCTGGTCATCACCAGTGAGGTGGAGCCGCCCTCGCTCGGCATTCTCAACGACGACAGCCTCGGCGAGCGCATCCAGCGCCGTTTCCCGACGGCGCGGGTGGTGAAGACGCTCAACACCATGAACTGCGACATCATGGTGAATCCGAAGGTGCTGTCCGGACACCACAACGTCTTCGTGAGCGGCAACGACAAGGCCGCCAAGGACGAGGTCGCCTCCCTGCTCGGCCAGTTCGGCTGGGGCGAGGACACCATTTTCGACCTGGGTGACATCACGACGGCCCGGGGTCCCGAGATGTTCGTCGCTCTCTATTCCCGGATGTTCCTGAAGATCCGGCACCTGCACTTCAACATCTCGGTCGTCTGGGACCCGAACGTGGAGCCGTTGCTGCCCGACGGGGTGTGACGGAAGGCGGCTCGGTCCCCACGGGGCAGAGTTCAGAATTCGAGGAGCGTATGACAGCCGTGAAATCGGTAATCGACCGGCGCTGGGGTGTCTTCACCCTGCTGGCCATAGCGCAGTTCGTGGTAATCCTGGACATCAGCGTCGTCAACATCGCACTGCCGTCGATGCAAGCCCCGCTGGGGTTCACCCAGGACGGTCTGCAGTGGGTTGTCGACGCCTACATGCTGACATTCGGCGGCTTCCTGCTCCTGGGCGGGCGTGCGGCCGACCTGTTCGGCCGCAAGCGGGTCTTCCTGCTCGGGCTGACCCTGTTCGGGCTCGCCTCCTTCGCCTGCGGTTTCGCCGACACCAGCGGACAGCTGGTGGCGGCGCGTGCGGCACAGGGGCTGGGCGGTGCGCTGATGTCGCCCGCGGCCCTCTCACTGGTCGTCGTGACCTTCCCGGAGGAGCGTGAGCGCAACCGGGCGATGGCCCTGTGGGGCGCCGTCGCCGCCGCCGGTGGCGCGGCCGGCGTGGTGCTCGGCGGTGTGCTGACCGACGCCTTCGGCTGGGAGTGGGTCTTCTGGATCAACGTGCCCCTGACGCTGGGCGGCGCGCTGGTCGGCGTACGCCTGCTCACCGAGGCCGAACGCAGCGGCAACGCCCGCCACTTCGACCTGCTCGGCGCGATCAGCGTGACGGCCGGTCTGTCCGCGCTGATCTACGGGTTCGTGCGGATCGGTGAGCACGGCTGGGACGGTCGCGCGGGCGTGGCGCTGGCCGCCGCGGTGGTCCTGCTCGCCGTCTTCGTGGTCACCGAGCTCAATGTGCCCGAGCCCGTGGTCGACTTCAGCATCTTCCGGGTGCGTGGGCTCAGCGCCGCGAACGTCATCATGCTGATGTTCTCGGCCGGTGCCGTGGCCATGACCTTCTTCGTCACCATCTACGTCCAACGCGTGCTGGACTACGGTCCGATCGCGGCCGGGCTGTGCTTCCTGCCGATCGCGGTGGGCCAGGTGATCACGTCCCAGGTGGTCGTCGGCCGGCTCATGGGCAAGCTGCACATCTTCACCATCCTCGTGATCGGGCTCGGCCTGACCGCCGTGTCCTTCCTGTGGTTCGCCCAGCTGTCGACGGACGGCTCCTTCCTCCGGAGCATCCTCGGCCCCGGGCTCCTGCTCGCGGTCGGCAGCGGGTTCGCCTTCACGGCGCTCGTGGTGTCCTCCGTGTCGGGTGTCGACCCGGAGCGCTCCGGCATCGCCGGCGGCATGATCAACATGTCCCAGCAGATCGGTGGCGCCCTGGGGCTCGCCATCCTCGCCTCCGTGGCGAACTGGCGGAGCGACCGGATCGCGGACGGGCCGGTGGACGACTCCGCGCTCACCGCCGGGTTCCGGCTCGGCTTCCTGGTGGCCGCCGCGTTGATCATCGTGGGTGCGCTGATCGGCTGGATGGCGACGCGTACGCGGCCGGCCGCGCAGAGTGCGCCCGCCGCGCGGGTCATCGAGACCGCGGTCGACGAACAGCACGCCTCGGGGGCCGCCTCCTAGCGAGTCGCGGGCCCACGTCGCACCGAACGTGGCCGCCCCCCTGCCCCCGCCGTCATCTCCTCCCCCGACGGCGGGGGCCTTCGCATGCGCCGGCCCACCTGGGAACGGCCGTTCTTTGCCCCCTCCGCCCCTGCCCGTCCCGTACCCGGGGCTCCGGCCCCGGACCCCGCTCCTCAAACGCCGGAGGGGCTGTTTCAGCCCGTCCGGCGCTTGAGGACGAGGCCGTTCAGGCCGATCGGGGGTCTGGGGGCGGAGCCCCCGGAGGGCGCGCACACGCGTGCACCGGGCGGCGTGTTTCCGGTGCCGCCCGGTGCGGGTGGGGGGTCCTGCGGGGGTGTGGGCCGTCAGGCGTTCGCGCCCAGCGCGCTCACCACGTACTCCAGGGCGCCCATGGCCTTGGCGGTGCCGAGGCCGTCCATGTAGTCGCGGGCGTGGACGATCCGGCCGTCCCGGACCCGCAGGACCAGGATGCTGGGGACGAGGAAGGACTCGCCCGTCGTCGAGATCGTCCCCTCGAAGAAGCGCTCCGCGATGACGAGTTCGCGGTCCTTGCCCTCGTGGACGGCGACCTCGACGACCTTCTCCGTCCGCGCCGGGCTCTGCTCCCAGGCGGCCCGGTAGCCGGCCCGGACCTCTTCGCGGCCGTGGTAGTCGGTGACCCCGGGGAACAGGAACGGGAACTCGTGGACGGCGTCGACCGCGTACAGCTCGGCGACGGCGTCCGCGTCCGCAGCGACGATCGCTCGGTGGTAGGCCTCCAGGACCTCGCGGGGGCTCAGGTCCGTGCTCGGGGTGTCGGGCATGGCTGGGGATCCTTTCGGTCGGCGCACGGTTCGGGCGGCGCACGGACGCTCCTCGTCCGTCGGCGCACAGCCGGTTCTCATCCTTGGCCCCGGGGACCGGCGCGACCGGGCTCCCGCGCGACAGCGGGCGTACATCGCCAAGTCGGGGCGGAGACAGGCTGATCTCGGCTCGGGGCCGCCCGCGGACCGCACGGCACACGCCGCCGGCACCCGGCCGCGACCCGCACGGAAAGCCGCTCCGGCCCCGCACGGGAACACACCCCGACCTGCGAAGGAACCGGTCGACGCGCTTCCGGGCACCGGTCCGTCGGCTACCGGGACCGCGCCCCGCCCGGCAGGCACCGGAGGAATGCCCGATGTGCGGAAGTGTTTCCGGCCACTTGCCGATATGGACCCATCACATCAGCCACTCGTGGTCGGCCCGAACCCGCGGAACGTAGACATGAGTTCGACGGTTCGCGGACCGAACCGAACGAGAGGACATCCCCATGAGCAAGCGCATCCTCGTCGTCCTGTCCGAATACGGGTACTGGGGCGAAGAGTTGATCGGCCCTCTGGAGACCTTCGACAAGGCCGGGTACCACGTCAGTTTCGCCACGCCGACCGGAAAGCGTCCGGTGGCGCTGCCGCCGAGCATGGACCCCGACTACATCGACCCGCCCCTCGGCCGCTCGGTCACGACGCCCGAGATGGCGGCGAAGGTCCGGGCCATCGACAGCTCCTCCCGCCTCGACGACCCGCTCGACCTGTCGTCCTGGCTGCCCGACCGCCCCTACCGCAGCAAGCCGTACTTCCTGCGGGACTGGGAGGCGTACAACACCCGCCTGGAGCAGATCCGCGAGCAGATCGCGGGCCGCTACGACGCGCTGCTCGTCGTCGGCGGCAGCGGCCCGATCGTCGACCTCGCCAACAACTGGCGGGTCCACGACCTGATCCTCGCCTTCCACGCCCTCGACCTGCCGATCGCCGCCGAGTGCTACGGAGTGGCCGCGCTGGCCTTCGCCCGCGATCAGGAGGACCGCAGCTCCATCATCCGCGGCAAGCACGTCACCGGGCACTGCATCGAGTACGACTACAAGGACGGCACCGGCTTCATGGGCACCGACTTCGTGATCGGCCCGCCGCCGTACCCGCTGGAGTACATCCTGCGCGACGCGACCGGCCCCGACGGCGCCTTCCACGGCAACTTCGGCAGGACGACCTCCGTCATCGTCGACTACCCGTTCATCACCGGTCGTTCGACGCCCGACTCGTACCTGACCGGCGAGAAGGTCGTCGAGGTGCTGGAGAACGGCCTGCGCCAGTGGGGTTTCAGGGCCGCCGGCTGACGGCCCGGGCACGGCCGGGGGTCCGGGGGACCCCCGGAAGGCACAGTCGATCGAGAGGTGGACGCATCATGGTCAGCAGGCCCGCGCGGGTCGCGATCCTCGAACAGCTGCGGGCCGACGGGGTCCGGTACATGTTCGGAAACCCCGGCACGGTCGAGCAGGGTTTCCTCGACGAGTTGCGCAACTTCCCAGAGCTCGAATACGTCCTCGCGCTGCAGGAGGCCACCGCCGTCGGCATGGCGGACGGCTACGCACGGGCCACCCGCACGCCCACCGTCTGCCAGCTGCACACCGGCGTCGGCCTCGGCAACGGCATCGGCATGCTCTACCAGGCGATGCGCGGACACGCCCCGCTGGTGGTGCTCGTCGGAGAGGCGGGCCTGCGCTACGAGGCCATGGAGGCGCAGATGGCCGCCGACCTGGTCGGCATGGCTGAGCCCGTCACCAAGTGGGCCACCCGGGTCGTCGACCCCGAGTCCACGCTGCGCGTCCTGCGCCGCGCCTTCAAGGTGGCCGCGACACCGCCGTACGGGCCCGTCCTCGTGGTGCTGCCCGCCGACGTGATGGACCGCGACACCTCCGAGGCGGCCGTACCGACGTCGTACCCGGTCACGGACAGCGTCCCCGACGCGGAGACGCTCGACCGGGCCGCGGGGCTGCTCGCCGGCGCGGAGCGGCCGATCGTCATCGCCGGCGACGGCGTCCACTTCGCCGGGGCCGAGAAGGAACTCGGCGACCTCGCCGAGACATGGGGCGCCGACGTGTGGGGCGCGGACTGGGCCGAGGTCAACCTCCCGGCCGAACACCCCGCCTACGCAGGCCAGTTGGGCCACATGTTCGGCGAGTCCAGCAGGCGCGTCACCGCCGCCGCCGACGCCGTGCTCGTCGTCGGCACGTACACGCTGCCCGAGGTCTACCCGCTGCTCGACGGGGTCTTCGCCGAGGGCGCCCCGGTCGTCCACATCGACCTGGACACCGACGCGATCGCGAAGAACTTCCCCGTCGACCTCGGCCTGGTGGCCGACCCGCGGCGGACCCTCGCGGGACTCACCCGCGCGCTCGGCACCCGCATGGACGACGCGAGCCGCGCACGCGCCGGGGAGTGGCTGCGCCGCAGGACCGCCGAGCGGGAGCGGCAGATCACGGACGCCCGCCGCCCCGACGACGGCGAACTGGCTCCCACGGCCCTGCCGACCACGGCGTTCCTGCGCGAACTCGCCCGCAGGCTCCCCGAGGACACCATGGTGTTCGACGAGGCGCTGACCGCCTCGCCCGACATCTCGCGACACCTTCCGCCCAACCGCCCCGGCCACTGGTTCCAGACCCGCGGCGGCTCCCTGGGCGTGGGCATCCCCGGCGCGCTCGGCGCCCGGCTCGCGCACCCGGAACGTACGGTCGTGGGCTTCACCGGCGACGGCGGGTCCATGTACACCATCCAGGCGCTGTGGACGGCGGCCCGCCACGGCATCGGCGCCAAGTTCGTGATCTGCAACAACAGCAGCTACCGGCTCCTCGAACTCAACATCGAGGAGTACTGGAGGTCGCAGTCCATCGACGCGCACGAGCAGCCGGAGATCTTCGACCTCTCGCAGCCCGCGATCGACTTCGTCGGACTCGCCCGCTCGCTCGGCGTGCCCGCCGTGCGCGTCGAGAAGCCCGACCAGGTCGAGGCGGCCGTCGCCGAGGCGCTGGGCACCGACGGGCCGTTCCTGATCGACTTGGTCACCGGCAGGGGGAGGGACTAGCCGTGCGGCTTTCCGGCCACAAGATCGCCGTCCTGATGGAGAGCGACTTCTACGAGCCCGAGATTCTCTACTACCAGTTCCGCTTCCCGGAGGAGGGCGCCGAGGTCCACTTCCTGTCCCGGCTCTGGGGCCAGGACTCGATGACCTTCCAGGGACACGAGCACCGGATGCCCTTCGAGGTCTCCGAGTCCTTCGAGGACATCGACGAGTTCGCCCTCAAGGAGTTCTCCGCCGTGATCGTCCCCTCGGGGATGGTCTCCGACCGGCTCCGCTACACCGAGGACCCGGACAAACTGCCGCCCGCGTCCGCGTTCCTGCGCCGTGCCTTCCAGGACCCGGCCATCGTCAAGGGCATCATCTGCCACGGCATGTGGCTCACCGCGCCGCTGCCCTCCCTGGTGCGCGGGCGACGCGCCGTCGTCCACAACAACCTCCTCGGCGACCTGCGCAACATGGGCGGCGAGTACGTCGACGAGGACGTCGTCGTCCACGACGACCTGGTCACCGCGCGCACCGGCCAGCACTGTCACGTGTTCGCCCGCACCATCATCGACCTCCTCGCGAGCAAGGAGAGGCCGGGCGTCCCTGGGCGCCGGACACCGGTGAGGAGCGGGACATGACCGCCATCGTGCCCTCGCACGCCCACCCGACGACTCGGGAACGCATCCCGATCAGGGACATCCGCCCTCAGGTGCGCGGCGGGCAGGTGCCCGCCAAGGCGGTGCGCGGCGAGACCCTGACCATCAGCGCCACCGTCTTCCGTGAGGGCGCCGGCACGGTCGGCGCCAACGTGGTCCTCTACGACCCGGCCGGCCGCCGGGGCCCCTGGACCCCGATGACCCTCGTGGACGCCGACTCGGACCGCTGGGAGGCCACGGTCGTCGTCGGGGCGGGCCGCACCGGACTGTGGACGTACACCGTCGAGGCCTGGGCCGACCCGCTCACCACATGGCGCCGCGACGCGCATCTGAAGATTTCCGCCGGGGTCGACGTCGAGCTGATGCTCGCGGAGGGGGCCCTGCTGCACGAGCGGGCCGCCCTCGGCATCCCGGACAAGGACCGCCGGGAGGCGGTGACGGCAGTGGCCGGAGCGCTCCGCGACGAAGCGAGCCCCTCCCCCCGCCGGCTCGAAGCGACCACCGGCCGTGAGGTGGTCGCCGCGCTGGAGAGCCACCCACTGCGAGAACTGGTCACCGTCTCCCGGCCGTTGCCCCTGCTCGTCGAGCGGCGGCGCGCCCTGGTCGGCTCCTGGTACGAGATGTTCCCGCGCTCGGAGGGCGCCGTGCTGCGGCCCGGCGCGCCCCCGGTGAGCGGCACCTTCGAGACGGCGGCCCGGCGGCTGCCCGCGATCGCCGCCATGGGCTTCGACGTGGTGTACCTGCCGCCCATCCACCCCATCGGGCACACGCACCGCAAGGGGCCGGACAACACGCTCACCGCCGGGCCCGACGACGTGGGGTCGCCCTGGGCCATCGGCTCGGCCCGGGGCGGGCACGACGCCGTGCACCCGGACCTCGGAACCCTCGACGACTTCCGCCGGTTCGTCGCCCGGGCGGGGGAGCTGGGCCTGGAGATCGCCCTCGACTTCGCGTTGCAGTGCTCGCCCGACCACCCCTGGCTGACCGAGCACCCCGAGTGGTTCACCCAGCGGGCGGACGGCACCCTCGCCCCGGCCGAGAACCCGCCGAAGAAGTACGAGGACATCCATCCCCTCTCCTTCGACACGGACTTCGAGGGGCTGGTGGAGGAGACCTTGCGGCTGCTGCGCCACTGGATGGACCAGGGCGTGCGCATCTTCCGCGTCGACAACCCGCACACGAAGCCGGTCGCCTTCTGGGAACGGGTCATCGGCGACATCGCGCTGACCGACCCCGATGTGGTGTTCCTGTCCGAGGCGTTCACCCGCCGGGCCATGGTGCACGCCCTCGCCCAGGCCGGATTCCAGCAGTCGTACACCTACTTCACATGGAAGAACGACAAGCCGGAGCTCACCGCGTACGCGACCGAACTCGCCCACGAGAGCTCCGACTTCCTGCGGCCCAACCTGTTCGTCAACACCCCGGACATCCTGCACGGCTACCTCCAGGACGGCGGCCGGCCCGCGTTCGAGGCCCGCGCGGTGCTCGCCGCGACCCTCGCGCCCACCTGGGGCGTCTACGCCGGGTTCGAGCTGTGCGAGAACGACGTGCTGAAGGGCGGCACCGAGGACTACCGGCATTCCGAGAAGTACGAACTGCGCCCGCGCGACTGGGCCGCGGCCGAGGCCGGGGGACGCACCATCACCCCGCTCATCACCCGACTCAACCAGCTGCGCCGCGCCCACCCCGCCCTCCAGGAACTGCGCAACCTGCGCTTCCACCCCACCGGTCACGACCAGGTGATCGCCTACTCCAAGCAGGTGGTACGGCCCGACGGCGACACCGACACCGTGATCGTCGTCGTCAACCTCGATCCGCACCGCATGTGCGAGACCACTGTCGACGTGGACCTCGCGGCTCTCGGCCTGCCCGAGGACGGCTCGCTGAAGGTGCGCGACGAACTCACCGGCGAGATCCACAGCTGGGGCCGTCACACGTACGTACGCCTGGAACCCGGGCTGACGCCCGCCCACCTGCTGGTTCCCGCCGGTTCGGGGGAGGCGTCATGACCGTCGCCGTCGCGGAGCCCGTGCTCGAACCCCTGCTGCCCGCGCTGACGCCGTGGCTGCGCACCCGCCGCTGGTTCGGCGGCGGGGTCCTGGACTCCGTGAGGCCCGTCGTGGTCTCGGTCGTCCACGACGAGGCGCCCGTCCTCGTGCACGCCGTGCTCGGCGTCCCGCGGCCGGACGGCGCCGAACAGCTCTACCAGCTCTTCCTCGGCCTGCGCCCCGCGCTGCCGGCACGTCTCGCGGGCGCGGCCGTCGCCACCGTGCCCGAGGGCCGCTGGCAGGGCTGGACGCTGTACGAGGCGACGGAGGACGCCGCACTGATGGGGGTGCTGCTGCGCTCCCTCGCCGTCCGCGGCCGACGCGACGGACCCCGCCTGGAGCGCACCTCCGCGCACCCCCTGCCCGTCGGTCTGGTGCCCCGTCTGCTGTCCGCCGACCAGAGCAACAGCGCGGTGGTGTACGGCGACCGGCTGCTGTTCAAGATCTACCGACGTCCCGAGCCGGGGCCGCACCTGGAGGTGGAGGCCCTGCGCGCCCTCACCGAGCGGCACTGCGCCCGTACCCCCGCACTGCACGGCACGCTGTACACCGACGCCCCCGGCGGGGAAGGCCTGGTCCTCGGCATGTTCGAGGAGTTCCTGCCCGTCGAGGCGGACGGGTGGCAGAGCGCCCTGCGCCAGGTCGGCGACTGCCTGGAGGGGCGGGACAGCGCGGCCCCCGTCACCGGCGGCTTCACGGCGCACGCCCGCGCCCTCGGCGAGGCCGTCGCCGAGGTGCACGCCGTGCTCGCCGACGCCTTCCCGCGGACCAGGGTCACGCCGGAGGAGGTGGCCGAGGAGGCCCGGCTGATGAAGCAGCGGCTGAGGCTGGCCGCCGACGAGGTGCCCGCCCTCGACCGCTACCGCGGCCGGATCGGCGCGCTCTACGACGACTACGCACGGCACGCGGGGCGCGGCTGCCCCGTCTTCGCCCAGCGCGTCCACGGCGATCTGCACCTGGGGCAGGTGCTGCCCACGGCGGACGGCTGGCGCCTGATCGACTTCGAGGGCGAGCCGGACCGCTCCGCCGCCGAGCGCGCCGAGCCCCAGCCCGTCCTGCGGGACGTCGCCGGGATGCTGCGTTCCTTCGACTACGCCGCGCAGACCGGTCTCGCCGCCGTGCGGAAACGGTCCGCCGACCGGACCCCGGGGCTCCGTCTGCGGCACGCCCGCCGCGCGGAGGCCTGGGCGATCCGCAACCGCCGCGCGTTCATCGCCGGATACGCCGCTGCCGGGGGCGCCGACCCGCGCTGCCACCCCGTGCCGCTGCGCGCGTTCGAGGCCGACAAGGCGGTGTACGAGGCGGTGTACGAGGCCCGGCACCGTCCGGACTGGCTCGGCATCCCCCTCACCGCCGTCCACCGTCTCGCCGGAGTGCGCGGCTGAGTGCCGCGTCGCCCGACCCGGGCCGCCATGGAGGACCCCCCGCACGGAAGTCACGCCGATCCGACGGTTCGCCCGGCACCGGCCCGGCACCACGCCCCCACCGGTACCGGTAGCCACCGACAACGAGAGGACCCCCACCGTTGCTGCAGACACGGGACGCCGACGCCCTCACCGCCGGACCCGGGCTCACCGGGGCACGGATGGCCGACGCCGAGCTCGACCGACTGCTCGCCGGGGCGCACCACGCCCCGCACGCGGTCCTCGGCGCCCACCGGGCCGAGGACGGCTCCGGGGTCGTCGTACGCGTGCTCCGTCCGCGCGCCGGAGCCGTCGCCGTGCTCACCGACCGCGGCGCCCGGGTCGACCTGGTCCACCAGTCGGCGGGGCTGTTCACCGGCACACTGCCGGTCGACGAGATCCCGCGCTACCGCCTGCTGGTGACGTACGGGGAAGGCGAGGAGGCGCACGACGACGGCTACCGGTTCCTGCCCACCCTCGGCGAGCTCGACCTGCACCTCATCTCCGAGGGCCGCCACGAGGAGCTGTGGCGTGTCCTCGGCGCACGGGTGCTGACCCTCGACGGCGTCACGGGCACCGCCTTCGCCGTCTGGGCTCCGAACGCCCAAGGGGTGCGCGTCGTCGGTGACTTCAACGGCTGGGACGGTGTGGCCCACCCCATGCGCTCGCTCGGGTCCAGCGGGGTCTGGGAGCTGTTCGTGCCCGCGGTGGGCGCCGGCACCCGGTACAAGTACGAGATCCGCACCCGCGACGGACGGCTGATCCAGAAGGCCGATCCGCTGGCCCGCGCCGCCGAGTGCCCGCCGGCCACGGCGTCCGTCGTGCACACCTCCACGTACGAGTGGACGGACGCGGAGTGGATGGCGAGCCGCGGCGGGCAGGACTGCCGGCTCACCCCGATGTCCGTGTACGAGGTCCACCTGCCGTCCTGGCGCCCCGGGCTCACCTATCGGGAGCTCGCCGAGGAACTCCCCGCCTATCTCACCGACATGGGATTCACCCATGTCGAGTTCATGCCCGTGATGGAGCATCCTTTCGGCGGCTCCTGGGGATATCAGGTCTCCGGTTTCTACGCCCCCACCGCGCGGATGGGCGGACCCGACGATTTTCGGCATCTGGTGAATGCGCTTCACACAGCCGGAATCGGAGTCGTCGCCGACTGGGTCCCCGCGCATTTCCCCCGGGACGACTTCGCCCTCTCCCGTTTCGACGGAGAGCATCTCTACGAACCGTCCGACCCGCGGCGCGCGAATCACCCGGACTGGGGCACCCTCGAATTCGACTACGGCCGCCGCGAGGTCCGTAATTTCCTCGTGGCGAACGCGGTCTACTGGTGTTCCGAGTTCCACATCGACGCGCTGCGGGTGGACGCGGTCGCCTCCATGCTCTACCTCGACTACTCCCGCCCGGAGGGCGGTTGGGCCCCCAACGAGCGCGGGGGCAGGGAGAACCTCGCCGCGGTCGCCTTCCTCCAGGAGCTGACCGACACCGTCCGCCGCCGGGTGCCGGGCGCCCTCACGATCGCCGAGGAGTCCACCGCCTGGCCGGGCGTGACCCGGCCCACTTTCGACGTCGGACCCGACGGATTCGGCGGACTCGGCTTCGATCTGAAATGGAACCTCGGCTGGATGCACGACACGCTCGGCTATCTGGAACGTGACCCTGTGCACCGGGTCCATCACCACGACGACATGACCTTCGCGATGGTCTATGCCTACAGTGAGCGGTATCTGCTGCCGCTCTCCCACGACGAAGTCGTGCACGGCAAACGCGCCATGGTGGCCAAGATGCCGGGGGACTGGTGGCAGCAGCGGGCGAATCTGCGGGCCTGTCTGGCATTCATGTGGGCCCACCCCGGAAAGCAACTCCTGTTTATGGGACAAGAGTTCGGGCAGGGCGCGGAGTTCGACCACGACGCGGGCCCGCAGTGGTGGCTGCTGGACGAGAAGTGGCCCTCGCACGACGACCACCGGGGCGTCCAGTCCCTGGTCCGCGATCTGAACCGGGTCTACGTGGCAACGCCCGCCCTGTGGGAGCTGGACACCTCACCGGACGGCTTCGCCTGGATCGACGGGTCCCACGCGGAGGCCAACGTCCTGTCCTTCGTGCGCCGCGACGCGGAGGGGCGCCCGCTGGTGGCCGTCTGCAACTTCTCCCCGGTGGTGCGCGCCGGGTACCGCGTCGGGCTGCCGGAGGCCGGCCCGTGGCGGGAGGCCCTCAACACCGACGCCGTCGCGTACGGCGGAACAGGCGTACGCAACGGCAGGGTGATCCGGACGGAGCCACTGCCCTGGCACGGGCAGGCGCGGAGCGCGGTGCTGACGCTGCCGCCGCTGGGGGTGTTCTGGCTGTCGCCCGCGTCTCCGGAAGGCGATGAGGAGTGACGGGCGGGGATGTTCCGTACCGGCGCGGGGCCGTCGCTATCCCCGGTCGTCGGCGAGCGATGCCTGGACGTGCGGGGTGCGGGCCACACCGGCCGCCGAGAGGGCCATGTCGTAGGCCTGGAGGGCCTCCTTGACGTCCCCGCCGTGGCGCTGCCACAGGTCGCCGATGTAGCGCCAGTTGAGGGTGGTGTCCCGGGACGGCGGGAAGTGCCGCAGGTGCCGGGTCGCCGCCTTCAGGTACTGCAGTGCCCGGTCGGGATCCTGCCTCAGGAAGTAGATCTCGGCCAGGGTCACCCGGGCGGTCACGGACTGGATCCGGGGCTCGGTGCCGAGCAGTCCCAGCGCGCGCTCCGCGTGGGCCACGGCCTCGTCCCAGTGTCCGAGGGCCTTCTCCGCGTCGGCGAGGGAGATCTCGCAGTGGGCGAGTTCGTCCGCGTTGCCGACCTCGGCCAGGGACTGCTGGGCGGATTCGAGGAGCTCCTTCGCCCGGTCGGGGTCGGGCATGCTGCTCTGCATCAGCAGGTAGCTGAAGTTCAGCTTGAGCATGGCGACGTGGCGCTGGTTGTCTCCCTCGGCCATCATGGCCAGGGCCCGTTCGACCAGGGCGAGTGCCTCGTTCAGCTTGCCTCTGGAGTTGGCGACGAGCCCGGCGTTCCAGTAGACGGCGCCGCGTGCCGCGTAGGAGCCTTCCGCCTCGGAGGCCGGGATGAGCCGTTCACCGAGAAGGTGCGCGCGGGTCAGGTCGCCCCTCATGCGGTACGACCCCATGAGCGTCGAGCCGAGCTGGATGTGATCCATCGTCACATCGAGTCCGAGCGAGTCCAGTTCTGCCAGCGCCCGCTCGCCGATCTCGATGCTGACGGTGATGTCACCGGCGTTGCGGTAGCAACGGGACAGAGCGACGGCGATCCTGCACCAGTCGTCCGAGCCGGCGGCGAGGGTGGGGTCGTTGAAGACGTCCTCGAGGATCGGGATGGCGGCTTCCAGGCGGTCCAGCTTCTCGAGCGCGGTGGCCTGGCCGACCAGGGCGCGGCGTGTCGTCGCGGCGTCCAGGGCTGAGCGGCGGGCCAGGACTTCGCTGAAGGTCTGCAGGGCCTCGCCGTTGACGCCGTTGCGCAGGGCCATCTCGCCGAACGCCAGCTTGAGCTGGGTCTCGCCGAGCTCCTGCCCGTCCCGCCCCGTGCGGAGGTACTCGACAGAGCTTCCGAGCTTGGCGGCGATCGTGGCCAGCACCGCGTCCGACGGGGTGCGCTTACCGGCTTCGATCAAGGAGATGTAGCTGATCGACACATCTTGGGAAGCCAGATCCTGCTGCTTCAGGCCATGCCTCGTGCGGAGCGTCCTTATGCGATCGCCAAGGCCTGTGGGTACGTGCGCCTCGGTGTAGTCCACCTGGACTCCTTCCGGAGCTTTCACAGTCCAGATTACAAACCCAAGTTACCAGTTTGACCGATGGTTGTCAAAAAGTCAACTCGATGTACACGCTGGCACGCGTCAATTAACCCACAGCGACGCCAGGTAAAGCGGGAGTGGTCATTCGAAGTGGATTCTTATATTCCGATTTCAATCAAAGGTCATCTTTTACCAAATCAAAACTTGACTGCATGAGTAAGATGAACTTGACTCATGGAGTCAATTCGCCGTGGATTGAAAGGTGAAGCAATGAGAAGGCGCTTCTTTCTGGTCGTCGCTTCTTTGATCTGTGCGATCGGTGTTTCCTCCAGTGCATTCGCCGCGGCTTCCGAGGGGTCTGCAAATGGAGCGATTATCGGGGCACCGAGTGCGACGGTGAAGCCCCTCTGCTGTGACTGCTGCTGACAGCGGTGTAAAGCCCCGCGTGGACATCCTCACCCGCGAATACCCACCCGAAATCTACGGTGGAGCGGGCGTCCACGTCGCCGAACTGACCAGGAGCCTGCGCAGGCTCACCGACGTGAGGGTGCGCTGCCTGGGAAGCCCCAGAGCGGAACGTGACGTCGAGGCGTATCGACCGCTCGAGGAACTCGCCTACGCCGACGGGGCGATGAAGTTCCTCGGGGTCGACCTGGCGATGGCGGGTGACTGTGCCGGTACGGGAGTCGTGCACAGCCACACGTGGTACGCCAACATGGCCGGTCATCTCGCGGGACTGCTGCACGGGGTACCGCACGTCGTGACGATGCACAGCCTGGAACCACTCCGCCCCTGGAAGGCCGAGCAGTTGGGAGGCGGGTACGCGCTCTCGTGCTGGATGGAGCGCACCGCCGTCGAGTCGGCCGACCAGGTCATCGCGGTCTCCGCCGCGATGCGGGAGGACATCCTCCGGGTCTACCCGGAGGTGTCGCCGGCGCGGGTCCGGGTGATCCACAACGGCATCGACACAAGGGAGTACAGAGCCGATCACGGCACCGAGGCGCTCCGCCGCTTCGGCATCGCCGAGGACAGGCCGATCGTGCTGTTCGTGGGCAGGGTCACCCGGCAGAAGGGGCTGCCGCACCTGCTGCGTGCGGCGTTCGACCTGCCGGCGGACGCCCAGCTCGTACTGTGCTGCGGCCAACCGGACACACCGGAGATCGCCGCCGAGGTGGCGGCGCTCGTAGAGGAACTGCGCAAGGAACGGGACGGCGTGATCCGCATCGACGGGATGCTGGACACGACGTCGGTACGACAACTGCTGACCCACGCCAGCGTGTTCGTGTGCCCCTCGCTGTACGAGCCGATGGGCATCGTGAACCTGGAGGCGATGGCGTGCGGTACGCCCGTGGTGGCGTCCGCCGTCGGCGGGATCCCGGAGGTCGTCGACGACGGGACGACCGGAACGCTGGTCGGTTTCGAGGCACATTCCGATGCCTCGGGCGAGCCACGGGATCCGGAGAAGTTCGCGGGCGGACTGGCCGCGGCGATCGGTGAACTGCTCGACGATCCCGTACGGGCCGCTGCCTTGGGGACAGCGGGCCGGGCGCGGGCGGTCGAGGAGTTCTCGTGGGACCGCGCCGCCGAGCGGACGATGGAGGTCTATCAGGACGTCCTCTCCGTACGGTGAACCAGGGCGCCGGTCAGGCGTCCCGCTCGATGCTTCAGAGCTGCCCCTTCGACGCCGGCCGGTGTCGGAGGGGCGCTTTGCCGTCCGGGTAGGGGAAGTGGCAGGCGGCCACGTGCGGATCGTCGGCGCTCCGGCCGGCCGGTATGGGCGTCTCCCGCTCGCACAGGGCACGCGCTTCGGGCGCCGCCGTCTGGTACACCGGGCAGCGCGCACGGAACAGGCAGCCGGCCGTGCCTCCTCCGGCTCGCGGCGGGTCACCGGGCAGGATGATCCGCTCACGGGCCCGCTCGGCACGCGGGTCGGGCAGCGGGACCGCGGACAACAGGGCCTTGGTGTACGGGTGCCGGGGCCGGGTGAACACCTCGGTGACGCCCCCGGATTCGATGGTCCGGCCTCCGTACATCACCACCAGCCGGTCCGCGATCTGCCGGACGACCGCCAGGTCGTGCGTGACGAAGAGGCAGGCGGGGCCGAGTTCCCGTTTGAGCCGGCGCAGCAGCTCCAGGATCCCGGCCTGCACGGAGACGTCGAGCGCGGAGACCGGCTCGTCCAGGAGCAGCAGTTCCGGCTCGACGGCCAGGGCGCGGGCGAAGGCGATGCGCTGCCGCTGGCCGCCGGAGAACTCGTGCGGGTAGCGTCCGGCGGCGGAGGGGTCGAGGCCGACCTGCCGGAGCAGCTCCGGTGTGCGGGCGGCGGCCCGCGCCTTGTCGGTCCGCTGGGCGAGCAGCGGTTCGGCGATGATGGCGCCCACCGTCATCCGCGGGTCGAGGGCGGCCATGGGGTCCTGGAGGACCAGCTGGACGCGACCGCGCAGCCCCCGTACGTCCGCCCGGCGCAGGTGCGCCGTGTCGTGGCCGAGTATCTCGATGCGGCCCGCCTCGGGCGCCGCGAACGCGATGACCTCGGACAGCGTGGTGGACTTGCCGGCGCCCGACTCGCCCACCAGGGCGACGGTCTCCCCGCGCCGGACGTGCAGGTCCGCCCGCTCCACGGCGTGCAGGGCCTCCGCGGGGCGGCGGCGCAGCCGGAGGCCGGAACGGCGGGGGAGCGGGTAGCTCTTGGTGAGCCCGGTGATCCGCAGCACATGGTCCGCCCCCGGTCTCAGTCCGGGGGCCGTCGCCTTGGCTCCGGCGATCGCCGCCTTGGCCGCGCCGGCCCCCGGCTTGGACCCGGCGACCGGCCCGCCGGACCGTTCGCCCGGCACCGCCGGTGGGAACAGCTCCTGTGCGGTGTGCCGGGCGGTCGTGCCGGTGTGGAAGCAGGCGGCCAGGTGCCGGTCCCCGGCGCCCGGCACCGCCACTGCGGTCGTACCGGAGACGCGGGCCAGCGGGGGCTCCGCCTCCTCGCAGTGCGCGTCCGCGATCGGGCACCTCGGCGCGAAGGAACAGCCCGGCGGAGCGGTCCCGGGCGCGGGGGGCGTGCCCGGGACCGGGGTGAGCGTCCCCACGTCGTCCAGCCGGGGGACCGAGCCGATCAGGCCCAGGGTGTAGGGCATCCGGGGGCGGGAGAACAGGTCGTCCACCGGCGCCGACTCCACGATGCGTCCCGCGTACATGACCGCCACCCGGTCGGCCGCGCCCGCGATCACTCCCAGGTCGTGGCTGACCAGGAGCAGCGCGGCGCCGGTCGCCTTGCGGGCCACCGCGAGGGCGTCGAGCACCTGCGCCTGCACGGTGACGTCGAGGGCGCTGGTGGGTTCGTCCGCGACGATGACGTCGGGGCGGTTGGCGACGGCCATCGCGATCATGGCCCGCTGGCGCAGTCCGCCGGACAGCTCGTGCGGGTACGCGCGGGCGGCCCGGTCCGGCTCGGGCACCCCCACGCTCTCCAGCAGCCCGACGGCTCGGCGCAGGGCCGACTCCCGGGTGGGCCGGGGCCGTTGGTGGATGCGGAGCGCCTCGCCGATCTGGTCCCCGACGCGCCGCACCGGGGTGAAGGCGGTCAGCGGATCCTGGAACACCATGGCGATCCGGCGCCCGCGCTGCTGCGCCAGCTCCCGGACGGGGAGCCCGACGAGTTCGGTGCCGAGCAGCCGGACCGAGCCGCGGACGACGGCACCGGGCGGGGTCAGCCCGAGCAGCGAGAGCGCCGTCATGGTCTTGCCGGCCCCCGACTCCCCGACGATGCCGAGGACTTCGCCGGCGCGCAGGGTCAGGCTCACACCGCGGACGACCGGAACGGGCGCGGACCGGCGCCCGCCCGGCAGCGAGACATGCAGGTCGCGGACTTCGAGTATCGCGCCCCCCGTCATGCGCGTACCTCCGCGCGGACCGCCACCGGGTCGAGCGCGTCACGCAGCGCCTCGCCCACGAGGTTCACGGCGAGGACGAAGCAGAGCAGCAGACCGGTCGGGAAGAAGAACATCCACGGATAGGTGAGGGCCACGTCCGTGCTGTCGGCGATCAGCGTGCCCAGGGAGACGTCCGGCGGCTGCACGCCGAAGCCGAAGTAGGAGAGGCCCGTCTCGCTGATCACCGCGCCGGCCACCGCGATGGTCGCGTGGGTGATCAGGAAGGACGCCATGTGCGGCACGACGTGGCGCCGGATGATCAGGAAGGGCCGGACGCCCATGTGCCGTGCGGCGACGACGTAGGGGCGTTCCTTCAGCGAGAGTGTCATGGCGCGCACGGCCCGCGCCGTGAGCATCCAGCCCAGCGCGGCGAGCAGCCCCACGAAGGCCATCCAGCCCGCGTCGCGCAGTGCCGGCGCCACCACGACCAGGACCAGGAATCCGGGGATCACCAGGAGCAGGTCGACCAGGAACATCAGGAGGCGGTCCGTCCAACCGCCGAAGTACCCCGCGCAGGTGCCGACGGCCGCGGCCAGCCCCGTACTGAACAGGGCGACGAACAGCCCGATGAGCAGGGATTTCTGCAGACCGCGGACCGTCTGCGCGAAGACGTCCTGGCCGATCCGGCTGGTGCCGAACCAGTGCCGGGTGCTCGGTGCGGACCGCAGCGCGGTGTAGTCCACGTCGGTGTGGCTCCAGGAGGTGAGGTGGGGACCCACGAAGGCGAGCAGGAAGAGGGCGACGATCAGCACCGCGCCGGCGACGGCACGCGGTGAGCGGGCCAGGCCGCGCAGTCCCGGCGTCACCCGCGCCGCACCCTCGGGTCGAGCACGACGAGCAGGACGTCGGCGACCAGGCCCGCGAGCAGGACCGTCACGGAGGCGAACAGATTGACCGCGACGACCGAGTTGACGTCGCCCTTCTGCGCCGCGTCCATGAACCAGCTGCCCATGCCGGGCCAGCCGAAGATCTGCTCGGCGAAGACCGAACCGGTGAACAGGGTCAGGAACCCGAAGGAGAAGAAGGTGGTCATCGGGATGAGCGAGGTCCGCAGCCCGTGCCGCAGCAGGGCCCGGCCGGGGGTGAGTCCCTTGGCCTGGGCCGTGCGCAGGTGGTCGGAGCCCAGCACGTCCAGGGTGGCCCCGCGCTGGTAGCGGCTGTAGGACGCGATCGAGCCGAGTGCGACCGTGGCCGCCGGCAGCACCAAGTGGCCCGCTCTGTCCTGGAGATGGGAGAGCAGGCCGCCGGAGCGGCCCGGGGTGCTCTCGCCCGTGTAGCGGATGACCGTGTGGCCCACGGCCTGGTTCAGCTGGAGCGCGCCGTCCTTGAGGAGCAGCGCCAGTACGAAGGTGGGCACCGAGAGCACGAGGAAGGAGAAGACCGTCAGCATCCGGTCGGGCAGTCGGCCTCTGCGCACCGCGGCCCACACCCCCGCGAGGACGCCGAGGCCGGTCCCGACGAGCGTGCCGATGAGCAGCAGCCGTACCGAGACGCCCACCCGGCGGCCGAACTCGTCGTTGACCGAGGCCCCGTCGATGGTGCGTCCGAGGTCGCCGTGGAGCGCGTGCCAGGACCAGTGCGCGAACCGGTCCAGGACCGGCTCCCGTTCGTCGAGCCGCAAGGAGGCGAGCTCGCGGTCGACGGAGGCCGCGGGCGGCGGCGGCTGACGGTCCGCGAAGTACGCCCGCGGGTCGAGTGCGGCGGAGCTGACGAGATACGAGAGAAGGGTCGAGACCACGAGCAGGATGGCACTGTGGATGAGACGCTGGGACAGGCGGCCGACCATGCGACTCCTCATGGTCAGTGGGGGTCATGGGCTTCACCGATGTGACACTCGGCAATGCTATGGTCTCCGCGCGTGAATCGTAGATCAGTTCGCCCAGTTCACCTCAATGTCAGTGAAGGAGCTGGTGTGGGGCGTTTGCGTCGGGTGTGGCTCGGGTTAGGTCTGGCAACGACGGTCGTACTGGCGGGATGTACCTCCTCAGGAGGCGCGCATCCCGACGGAGGAAGCCCGTCCAAGCCGGTCGAGTTCGGCACACATGACATCAACGCCCATCCCGCGAGCGAGCTGCGCAAGGGCGGCACCTTCACACTGGCGATCCCGCAGTGGGCGACGCAGTACAACTACAACCAGACCGACGGCGCCGTCGACCAGGTCGCGCAGATCGACAGCCTGGTGGAACCCGTCCTCTTCCACCTCGACGCGAAGGGCGTCCCGCACGCCAACCCGGACTACCTCGCTTCCGCGGCCGTCACCTCCACCTCGCCGCAGACCGTGACCTACCGGCTGAACCCCAAGGCCCGCTGGTCCGACGGGAGGCCGCTGTCCGCGACGGACTTCGAGGCCCAGTGGCGGGCCCTCGGCACCGGCGACGAGCGGTACAACATCGCCGATCCGTCCGGGTACGACCGGATCAAGGAGGTGCGGCAGGGAGCCGGACCGCACGAGGTGAAGGTGGTCTTCCGCACCCCGTACGCCGACTGGCAGCGGCTGTTCACGCCGCTCTTCCCGGCGTCAGCCGTCGGCACCCCGGAGCAGTTCAACAAGGGCTGGGTCAACCGGATCCCGGTCACCGCGGGCCCCTTCAGGATCGCGTCGATCGACCGCACGGAGCAGACCGTCACCGCGGTGCCCGATCCGCACTGGTGGGGCACGCCGCCGCGGCTGGACAAGGTCATCTTCCGTACGCTGCTGCCCGCCGCCGCCCAGCAGGCCTACCTCAACGGAGAGATCGACGCGGTCAACGCGGCGACCACGGAGGACTACGGGAAGCTCAAGGGCGCCAAGAACAGCGACATCAGGATCGGTTCGGCCTGGGACGAGGTCCATATGTCCCTCAACGGCGCCGGCGGTCCGCTGTCCGACATCGACGTCCGGCACGCGGTCCAGCGGGCCGTGAACCGGCAGGCCCTCGCGGACGTCGCCGCCGAAGGACTGCCCGTCGGCGTCCCGCTGCTCGGCAACCACATCTTCATGACCAACCAGCCCGGCTACGTCGACCACTCCGCACCGTGGGGCAAATACGACCTGGCGGAGGCCGGGCGCATCCTCGACCGGGCGGGCTGGAAGAACCGGGGCGAAGGCCGGCCACGGGTCAAGGACGGCAAGGAACTGCGGTTGCGGTTCGTGCTGAGCAACGCGACCAACCGCCTCGGCCTCGACCTCGCCCAGCTGGTCCAGCAGATGCTCGCCCAAGTGGGCATCATGGTGGACATCACCAAGGTGCCGGCCAACGACTACGGCCCGAAATACCTGTTCACCGGCAACTTCGACATGGTGATCTTCCGCTTCACCGGGCTCGTCTACCCCAGCTCCACCGTGTCGATCTACCAGCAGCCCAAGGGCGACCAGGCCTACCTGAACTACGGGCGGGTCTCCGACGCCAAGCTGGACCACCTGCTCAAGCAGGCCGCCGGCACCCTCGACCGGACCCGCGCCACCGAGCTCTACAACCAGGCCGACGCCGAGATATGGCGGCTCGGCCACGACGTCGAGCTCTACCAGCGCCCCCAGGTGATGGCCGTGCGCAAGGGCCTCGCCAATTTCGGCGTCCCGGGGCTCGGTGACATCGACTTCGCCAAGGTCGGCTGGGTGAAGGGTGCCCCCGGCGGCTGAGGAACCGCCGCCGGGGGCACCCCCTCAGGTCGTCACCGGGAGCCGTCCGCGTCGTCCGGCAGGGACACGAGGAGGACGACACTGCGGCCGTGCGCGTGCAGGGAGTGGCCGTCGACCGGCTCCTCCCGGCCCTCCGCGAGGATGTCGTGCGGCCCGCGGCAGGCCGTGTCGAGGACGCGGTGCCACCGGTGGCCGTGGATCCGGGGCAGCTCGAAGTCCAGCCCCAGGTGGTACATGTTCAGGATCAGATGCAGGTCGGGATCGCCCTCGAACCCGCCGAGCGTGCACGCCAGTACCCGGGCGTTGGTGTCCTCCCAGCCGGGCTGCTCCAGCCGGGTGCCGTGCCAGGTGACGTCGGGCAGCCGCCGGGCGTTGAGGTGCCCGTTGAAGAACCGGGCCTCACGGAAGGTGCGGTAGCGCCGGCGCAGCTCGATGATCCGGTGGGTGAAGTCCTTGGTCTCCTGCTCCTTCTCCGCCTGGTCCCAGTCCAGCCAGGACGTCGCGTTGTCCTGGCAGTAGGCGTTGTTGTTGCCGCCCTGGCTGTTGCGGAACTCGTCGCCGGCCAGCAGCATCGGCACACCGCGGCTCAGCATCAGCACGGACAGCAGGTTCTTGATCTGCCGCACCCGCAGCCGCTCGACGTCGTGCTCCTCGCTGGGGCCCTCGACCCCGCAGTTCCAGCTGAAGTTCTCGTTGGCGCCGTCGGCCTCGGCCTCACCGTTGGCGTAGTTGTGCTTGTGGTCGTACGACACCAGGTCGTTGAGGGTGAAGCCGTCGTGACAGGTGATGAAGTTGATGCTGTTGGTGGGCAGTTCGTTCTGCGGGCCGAAGAGGTCCTCCGAGCCGCCGAGCCGTTTGGCGACCTCTCCGACGAGTCCGGCGTCGCCGCGGACGAACCGGCGCACGTCGTCGCGGAACGGGCCGTTCCACTGGGACCAGCGTTTTCCGGGGAACCGGCCCACCTGATAGAGCCCGCCGCCGTCCCAGGGCTCAGCGATGATCTTCGTCTCGGCGAGCACCTTCGACAGTTCGATCGCCCACAGCACGGGCGGCACGGCCATCTCGTAGCCCTTGTCGCCGCGGGAAAGTTCCGAGGCCAGGTCGAAGCGGAAGCCGTCGACGTGATGCTCGGTGACCCAGTACTCCAGGGACTCGACGATGAACTTGGAGACGAAGGGATGGTTGGCGTTGACAGCGTTGCCGCAGCCCGTGAAGTCCATGTAGTGGCTGCGGTCCTGCGGCCACAGGTGGTAGTACGCCTCGTTGGCCTGGCCGCGGAAACTGATGGTCGGGCCGAACTCGTTGCCCTCGCTGGTGTGGTTGAAGACGACGTCGAGGATGACCTCGATGCCCGCCTTGTGGAAGGCCTTCACCATGTCCCTGAACTCGCTGATGTGCGTGTTCAGATGGGGCGAGGTGCAGTAACCGGTGTGCGGCGCGAAGAAGCCGTAGGGGTCGTAGCCCCAGTAGTTGGGCAGCCGTTCGCCGTCCGGGCCGACGCGCAGCACCTGCGTCTCGTCGAAGTCGAAGACGGGCAGCAACTCGACCGCGGTGATGCCCAGTTCCTTCAGATACGGAATCTTCTCGACGACCGCGGAGAAGGTGCCGGGGCTCGCCGTGCGCGAGGTCGACGACGCGGTCAGACCGCGCACGTGCATCTCGTACAGGACGGTCTCCGCCATCGGGAGCCGCAGCGGCCGGTCGCCCTCCCAGTCGTAGTCGTCGAGGTCGACGACCAGACTGCGCATGGACTGCGCGACGTTGTCCTCCAGGCCGATGGCGGCGGTGCGGTCCCAGCGGCTGTTGATGTTGGCACGGGCGTACGGGTCCAGCAGCACCTTGCGGTGGTCGAACCGCGCACCCGACTTGCTCGTGTCATGGGGGCCGTCCATGCGGTAGGCATAGACCTGCCCCGCGCCGATGCCACCGACGTGGCAGTGCCAGAAGTGGAAGCTGCGATGCGTCTCCGCGTGGAGCTGGACGGTGCGGGAGGGCTCGGGGTCGTCGCAGTGGTCGAAGAGCAGCAGGTCGACACGTGTCGCATGCTCCGAGAAGACGGAGAAGTTGACGCCCTCCGCGTCCACGGTGCTGCCCAGCGGCTGCGGACGTCCTGCTGTGATGTCCGGCGCCTCGGTCATGATCTCTCCCCGGTCTCATGACAGGGATGTCGAGTCACCCCTGGTCATCTGCCTCGCTGATGTGCGGATGGTCGGTCGCGCTGGTCGCGTGACGCCCGGGGTGAACCGGGCCGTCGGAACCCTCAGACGGTGGGGCGGTACACGGCTTCGACGCAGGCCTCGGTGAGGTCCTCCTCGGTGAGCCGGCCGGGCCGCACCACCGTGCAGGGCAGCCCCGACGCGCGCACCGCGGCCTCGCCCGCACGGCTGAGCAGGACGAACCGCGGCCTCCCCGGGACGGCCCCGCTCCGCAGCACGTCCAGCGTGTTGATGACCCCGGTCTCCATGGAGTCCCCCGGGGCGTCCGGGCCCGGCTCCACGGCGTAGACGACGGCCCCGCAGCCGTGCAGCGGGGTGCGCAGGGTCTCGGGCCGCCGCAGGTCGGCCAGGAAGTACTGGGCCAGGGGCGGCAGATGACGGTGGGTGCGCAGGGTGCTGCGGCCGATGACGCGGATGGTCTCACCCCGCGCCATCAGCTCGCGTGTGACGAGCCGGGCCACGCTGCCGGTGCCGCCGATGACGGCGATGGGACTCTTCACGGAACTCTCCCGATCAGGCTTCATATCCACTGCAACACGTCGTCCGAGCTGGTGAGCTGGGTGCCGGCGGGCACCCCCGACAGGGCGGGGACGCGCAGCCGCGGATAGACACTGACCCCGGACAGCCGGGTGCCCGGCCACAGGTGCGCGCCGTCCCCGACCGCGGTGTGCTGTTCCAGCCGGACCGGAGCACGGCGGTCCGACTGCACCTGGACCATCGGGCCGACGTACGAGTCGCTGATGTGCGCGTGCGAGCCGATGACGGCTCCGTCGCCGATGACGGTCCGGTCCAGCCGTACTCCCTCGGCGACGTCGACACCGTCGCCGATGTCCGTGTACTGGAGGTGGACACCGGTGCCGATCTCGGCGTGCCGGCCGATGCGCACCCCGGGGCCGAGGACGACACTGCCCTCGGCGATCTTCTGGGCGAGGGTCGTGCCGCTCACGCTGTCCTTGGTGCGCAGGCTCGTCTCGTGGATCCAGTAGCGGGGATTCTCGCTGAGCGGGTCGCCGAGCGCGCGGTTCATGTAGGGGTAGAGGCCGTTGAGGGCCTCGCCGAGCGTGCCGAGGTAGTCGCCGATGCTGCCCAGGTCGCCCAGGCGCGCGATGGGTTCGACCGCCACCGGCTGATCGTGACCCACCAGCCAGGGCAGCAGGTCGTGCCCCCAGTCCAGACGCTGCTGGGCGAGCCGGATCAGCTCGGGGGTGCGCGCGGCGAGCCGCAGCCGGGCGCAGTCGATCAGGTACATCCCGGCGTTGGTGGGCAGCGTGGACGACGCCCACGGAACGCCGATGCTGGCGAACTCCTCGTGGATACGGCCCAGTCGGGGCTTCTCCAGGAACCCCGAGACGAGGCCGTCGCGGGTGGTCCGCATGACGCCGTACTTCCCCGCGATCTCCTCCGGGGTGCGGGGGACGGCCGCCACGGTGACCACCGCGTCGGTCGCCTCGTGGGTGGCCCGCAGGTCGTCGAGCGAGTAGTCGAACAGCGAGTCAACCGGCATGACAAGCGCGGAGCCGGTCAGGTTCCATTGCTCCAGATTGTGCAGCGTGGCCGCTCCGGAGCCCACGTTGTACTGGTCGAAGCGGGCCCGCGAGTAGTCGATCTCCACGCCGTAGCGTTCGCCGTGGCCCAGGACGAGCTTGATCTGGCTGCGGTTCTCCGCTCCCTGCGCCACCACGTAGAAGCAACGGATGCCTTGGTCACGGCAGGACTCGACGATCCACTCGATGAGCGGTCTGCCGGCGAACGGGATGAGTGCCTTGCTGCGGATGTAGTCGGCGGACTGCAGGGTGATGGGCTTCGCCCTCTCCCCCCGGCCGCCGGCCAGGATGATGCCGACTGTGCTGTCGTCCCCCATCGCTGTCCTGTCTCCTCGACCGACTTCCCGATGCATCAATTTCAACAGTCGCAGTCATCCTCAGTCAAGTTTCTTGTCAAGAGGGTGGGCTGCTTCCGCATGTGTGCCGGGACGGCTCGCCAGGACGCCCGTCGCCCCGTGGCCGCGACCGCACGCGAAAAGCCCGAAGGGCCCGGTGCCGAACCCCGCGGACGGGGATCGGGCACCGGGCCCTTCGGGCTGTCGTGCTCCGAGGACTAGGCCTCGAACACCTCACGGACCAGCTGCTCCTGCTCCGCCTGGTGCCGCTTCGCGGAACCGACGGCGGGGGAGGAGGAGTGCGGACGCGAGATCCGGCGCAGGCGCTCGCCGTGCGGGACGTCCGCGCCGACCGCCAGGTCGAGGTGGTCGATCAGGTTGAGCGCGATGAACGGCCAGGCACCCTGGTTCGCCGGCTCCTCCTGGGCCCACAGGTACTTCTCGGCGTTCGGGTACTTGTTGACCTCCGCCTGGAGCTCGGCACCCGGCAGCGGGTACAGGCGCTCGATGCGGATGATCGCCGTGTCCGTGACGCCGCGCTTCTTCCGCTCGGCCTCGAGGTCGTAGTACAGCTTGCCGGCGCAGAAGACGACCTTGCGGACCGCCGCGGCGTCGACCGAGTCGTCGCCGATGACGGGGCGGAAGGCGCCCGTGGTGAACTCCTCCGTCTTCGACGCGGCGGCCTTGAGGCGCAGCATCGACTTCGGGGTGAAGACCACCAGCGGCTTGTGGTGCGGGTTGTGCACCTGCCACCGCAGGAGGTGGAAGTAGTTCGACGGCAGGGTCGGCTGGGCGACCGTCATGTTGTTCTGCGCGCACAGCTGGAGGAAGCGCTCGATGCGGGCCGAGGAGTGGTCCGGGCCCTGGCCCTCGTAGCCGTGCGGGAGCAGCAGGGTGACGCCGGACGTCTGGCCCCACTTCTGCTCGGCGGCCGAGATGTACTCGTCGACGACGGTCTGCGCGCCGTTGACGAAGTCGCCGAACTGCGCCTCCCACATGACCAGCGCGTCCGGGCGGGCCAGCGAGTAGCCGTACTCGAAGCCCATGACCGCGTACTCGGAGAGCAGCGAGTCGTAGACGTTCAGGCGGGCCTGCTCGTCCGAGAGGTACTGGAGCGGGGTGAAGTCCTCGCCCGTGACCCGGTCGATCAGCACCGCGTGACGCTGGCCGAAGGTGCCGCGGCGGGAGTCCTGGCCCGACAGGCGGACCGGGGTGCCCTCCAGGAGCAGCGAACCGATGGCGAGGGTCTCGCCCATGCCCCAGTCGATCGTGTCGTCCTCGATCATCGCGGCCCGGCGCTGGAGCTGCGGCAGCAGACGCGGGTGGACCGTGACGTGGTCGGGGATGTTGACCTGGGACTCGGCGATCCGCTTCACGATCTCCTGGGAGACCGCGGTCTGCACGGCCACCGGGAACTCGGCCTGCGGGTCGGGCACGTGCGCCTCGGCCGGGGCCGAGATCGCCTCGCGGACCTCGGTGAAGACCTTCTCCAGCTGGCCCTGGAAGTCCTGCAGCGCCTGCTCGGCCTCTTCCAGGGTGATGTCGCCGCGACCGATCAGGGACTCGGTGTAGAGCTTGCGCACCGAGCGCTTCTTGTCGATCAGGTCGTACATCAGCGGCTGCGTGAACGCCGGGTTGTCGGACTCGTTGTGTCCGCGGCGGCGGTAGCAGATCAGGTCGATGACGACGTCCTTGTTGAACGCCTGGCGGAACTCGAAGGCCAGGCGAGCGACGCGGACGACGGCCTCGGGGTCGTCGCCGTTCACGTGGAAGATCGGCGCCTCGATCATGCGGGCCACGTCGGTGGCGTACATGGACGAGCGCGACGACTCCGGGGCGGCGGTGAAGCCGACCTGGTTGTTGATGACGATGTGGACCGTGCCGCCCGTGCGGTAGCCGCGCAGCTGCGACATGTTGAGCGTCTCGGCGACCACACCCTGGCCGGCGAAGGCCGCGTCACCGTGCAGGGCGACCGGCAGGACGGTGAAGTCCGTGCCGCCCTTGTTGATGATGTCCTGCTTGGCGCGGGTGATGCCCTCGATGACCGGGTCGACGGTCTCCAGGTGGGACGGGTTCGCGGCCAGCGAGACGGCGATCTGCTCGCCGTCCAGGCCGGTGAAGGTGCCCCGGGCGCCCAGGTGGTACTTCACGTCGCCGGAGCCGTGCATCGACTTCGGGTCGAGGTTGCCCTCGAACTCGCGGAAGATCTGCGCGTACGACTTGCCGACGATGTTCGCGAGGACGTTCAGGCGGCCGCGGTGGGCCATGCCGATGACGACCTCGTCCAGGCGCGACTCGGCCGCGGAGTCGATCACCGCGTCGAGGAGCGGGATGACGGACTCGCCGCCCTCCAGGGAGAACCGCTTCTGGCCGACGTACTTCGTCTGCAGGAAGGTCTCGAAGGCCTCGGCGGAGTTCAGCCGGCGCAGGATGCGCAGCTGCTCCTCGCGCTCGGGCTTGGCGTGCGGGCGCTCGACGCGGTCCTGGATCCACTTGCGCTGCTTCGGGTCCTGGATGTGCATGAACTCGATGCCGGTGGTGCGGCAGTACGAGTCACGCAGCACGCCGAGGATGTCGCGCAGCTTCATCATCGACTTGCCGGAGAAGCCGCCGACGGCGAACTCGCGCTCCAGGTCCCACAGGGTGAGCCCGTGCTCGGTGATGTCCAGGTCGGGGTGCTTGCGCTGCTTGTACTCCAGCGGGTCGGTGTCGGCCATGACGTGGCCGCGGACCCGGTAGGAGTGGATCAGCTCGAAGACGCGGGCGGCCTTGGTGACGTCGTCGTCGTGGCTGGCGTCGATGTCCTTGAGCCAGCGGACCGGCTCGTAGGGGATCCGCAGCGACTCGAAGATCTCGTCGAAGAAGCCGTTCTCGCCGAGCAGCAGGTTCGCGACGATGCGCAGGAACTCGCCGGAGGCGGCGCCCTGGATCACCCGGTGGTCGTAGGTCGACGTGAGCGTCATGACCTTCGAGATGCCGAGCTTGTTCAGGGTGTCCTGGGAGGTGCCCTGGAACTCCGCCGGGTAGTCCATGGAGCCGACGCCCATGATGACCGACTGGCCGGGCATCAGACGCGGCACGGAGTGGACGGTGCCGAGGCCGCCGGGGTTGGTCAGGGAGACCGTGACACCGGTGAAGTCGTCCATCGTCAGCTTGCCGTCACGGGCGCGGCGGACGATGTCCTCGTAGGCCTGCCAGAACTCGAAGAAGTTCAGCGTCTCGGCCTTCTTGATGCCGGCGACGACGAGCTGGCGGTCGCCGTTGGGCTTCACCAGGTCGATGGCGAGACCGAAGTTGATGTGCTCCGGCTTGACCAGGGTCGGCTTGCCGTCCTTCTCCGCGAAGGAGTAGTTCATCGACGGCATGGCCTTGATGGCCTGCACCATCGCGTAGCCGATGAGGTGGGTGAAGGAGATCTTCCCGCCCCGGGCACGCTTCAGGTGGTTGTTGATCACGATGCGGTTGTCGAAGAGCAGCTTCACCGGGACCGCGCGCACGGACGTGGCCGTGGGCAGCTCCAGGGAGGCGTTCATGTTCTTCGCGACCGCGGCGGCGGGGCCGCGCAGCGTGACGAGCTCGGGACCTCCGGCGGCCGCGGTGGCCTCGGCGGCCTTCGGCTTGGCGGCGGCCGGGGCGGCCTTCGCGGGAGCCGGGGCGGCGGCGGCGGGCTTCGGGGCCGCGGGAGCGGGCGCGGGAGCGGGAGCCGCCGGAGCGGTCCTGGCCGGAGCCGCGGGCGCGGCGGGCGCGGCAGGGGCCGCGGGAGCGGCCGGAGCCGGCGTGATCGTGGTCCCTGCGGCCCCCGCGGCCGCAGTACCCGCCGGAGCCGAGGCGGCAGCCGCCCCCGGCTTGTAGTCGGCGAAGAAGTCCCACCAGGCACGGTCTACCGAATTCGGGTCCTGGAGGTACTGCTGATAGATCTCGTCGACGAGCCACTCATTGGGACCGAACGCAGCAGCGGGGTTCTTCCCGGCTTGGTCGTCGGTGGAGATGCTCGAGTTACTGGGGGACTGTGGCGACACGGCGGCAACCGCCCTCTTCCGCTTCACAAGGTGATGGACAGCGGAAATAAAGGCTACGCCCCCATGGCCGAGAAGGTCAGGCCGGGCCCGTCCAACGTCGTGTAAGTCACACCGGAAAGCGTGTTTCGGGCATGGAAATGGCGGGAAACAAGCGAGGTTCCGGTACGGAATGGGTACGGCGACTCAGGGTCGCGGCAGTCCTCACGCGGCCCTCTGCCTGATCACACGTGTCCGCCAGCGCCGACACGGATGGATCTTGTGGCTCCGGTTCGAACTTTACGTCAACTTGGCAGAGAGGGGAGCCCCGGAAGGGTGACCTGAATCCGGCAACCCCGCTGAGATTCGGCCACACCGATCCGGCCGCCGTGCAGATCGACCGCCCAGCGCGCGATCGCCAGGCCCAGTCCCGTGCCGCCGTCGCTGCCCGGACCGTGCGGCGCGGGCACCCCGCCCCGGTTGAACCGCTCGAAGACACGGTGCCACTCCGACTTGGGGATGCCCGGGCCCTCGTCCAGGACCTCCAGGGCCAGCGACTCCGGGTAGTCGCCGCGCCGCGCCTTGACCGTCACCCGGCCGTGCGGCGGACTGTGCTTGACCGCGTTGTCGATGAGATTCGCCACCACCTGGTGGATCCGCTCCGGGTCCGCGTGCGCGGTCAGCTCGGGCGGGGACACGTCGAGGTGCAGATGCACGTCGGTGCGTGTGTGGCTGCCGGAGCCCGAGGCGATGCCCCCGCGCGCGGAGGACACCATGTTGGCCTCCTTGAGCACTCCCGACAGATACGGCCAGACCTCGAAGCGCCGCTTGTGCAGCGGCACCACGCCGTTGTCCAGCCGCGACAGGTCCAGCAGCGTCTCCACGAGCCGCCCCAGCCGCTCCGTCTGCTTCAGGGCCGTACGCATCGTCTCGGGGTCCGCGGCGGAGACGCCGTCCACGACGTTCTCCAGGACGGCGCGCAGACCCGCGATGGGGGTGCGCAGCTCGTGCGAGACGTTCGCCACGAGCTCCTTGCGCTGGCGGTCCTGGGCCTCCAGCTCGTCGGCCATGAGATTGATCGTCTCGGCCAGGTCGCCGAGCTCGTCGCGGCGGTTGTCGCTCACCCGGCGCGTGTAGTCGCCGTGCGAGATGTACCGGGCGACCGCGTTCATCTCGTCCAGCGGCGCGGTGAGCGAATGCGCCACGAACTGCGTGATCAGCAGCGTGGCGATCATCGAGAAGACCGTGATGAAGCGCAGCTCGGTCTTGGTGTGCACCGCGATCATCGACAGCCCGGTCGTGATGAACACGGCGACGACGACGAGCGTGCCGAGCTTCGTCTTGATCGAGAAGGGGCGCAGGCCGCCCCAGGGGCTCACGCTCCCGCGCTCTTCGAACTCGTGCCGGCCGAACTCGCGCCGGCCGGTTCCGTGCTCCCCGAGCCCGCTCATCACATCAGCCCCCTCGAAGGTCCCGACGACCCGGCTCAGGGAGTCGGGGTCTCCAGCGCGTAGCCGACACCGTGGACCGTGCGGATCCGCTCGGCGCCGATCTTCCGGCGCAGGGCCTTGATGTGGCTGTCCACGGTGCGGGTCCCGGACGCGTCCGCCCAGTCCCACACCTCGGCGAGCAGCTGCTCGCGCGAGAGTACCGCGCGCGGGGTGTTCGCCAGGCAGACCAGGAGGTCGAACTCGGTGGGCGTCAGGTGCACGTCCTCGGAGCGGACCCGAACCCGGCGCTGCGCGTGGTCGATCTCCAGCTCGCCGAGCCGCAGGATGCCGCTGCGCGGCGTCGACGCCGCGACCACGGCGCGCTCGACCCGCCGCAGCAGGACGTGCACGCGGGCGGCCAGCTCGCGCATCGAGAACGGCTTCGTCATGTAGTCGTCGGCGCCGACGCCGAGCCCGACCAGCATGTCCGTCTCGTCGTCGCGCGCGGTGAGCATCAGCACCGGCACCGGGCGCTGGGCCTGCACGCGGCGGCAGACCTCCAGCCCGTCGAAGCCGGGCAGCATGATGTCGAGGATCAGCAGGTCGGGCTGCCAGGCCTCGGCGGTGTCGACGGCGGCCGGGCCGTCGCCCGCGGTTTGCACCAGGAATCCCTCGGCACGCAGGCGGGCCGCGATGGCGTCGACGATCGTCGGGTCGTCCTCGACCACCAGCACCCGGCGTTGAGCGCCCGGAGTCGCCGCCGTGCCGTTTTGGGAGGTGTGTGTCTGCTCCATCGCCCGCCCCTGAGGTGTGCTTTCCGGAATCCGTGGGGTGATCCCATGACTGCGCTTGACGCTTGAATGATCCGCGTCAGGGAAGCAGAGTACGGGCAGTCACCGTGCCGCGGCTATCCAGGCCTGACCGCGAGATGCACGACGTCCGGAACGCCCCGGGCAACCGGGATCTCTTCGGTACGCACCCGTTGGAACCCGGCATTCCGCAAGGTTCCTTCAAATTCCGGAGAGGGCTGGGCCGACCAGACCGCGAGTACTCCGCCGGGCTTCAACACCCTTGCGCAGCTTGCCAGTCCGGCGTTCGCGTACAGCCCCTCGTTGCTCTCGGTGACCGTCCAGTCGGGTCCGTTGTCGATGTCCAGGCAGAGCGCGTCGTACGTGTCGGATGTCTCATTGACGTACGCGAGCAGGTCGGCCTCGACGATGTCCGTGCGCGGGTCGGCGAGAGCCGCCGCGGACAACTCGCCCAGGGGGCCGGACCGGTGCCAGCCGATGACGGCGGGCTCGCGCTCGACGACGGTGATGCGCCCCCAGCGCGGATCGGCGGCCGCGTGTGCGAGCGAGAACCCGACGCCCAGACCCCCGATGAGCACGTCAGGATCCCGGCGCCCGTCCAGGGCGTCGTACGCGGCGTCGACGAGCAGACGCTCCGAGCGGCCGTCGGACGTGTCCATCAGGAAGCACCCGTTGGCGATGATCTGCAGCAGCGCACCGTGTCGCCGCAGCACGACCTCGCCGTAGGGGCCCTCGCTGCGGTCGACGACTACAGGAGTGTCGTACGAGGTGGTCATGGCGCCCATCCTGGCAGGTCCCCCGGGACAGGCTTCCGAACTTCCGCTTCCGGGGCGGTGCCCGCGGGGGAAGCCCGGCGCCGGACGCCGCCGGACCCCGCGTCGAGGGGCGCCGTCGCCGGCCCCCTGCGCGGCAGCCCGCCGGGGCTGCCCGGCGGATTCATCCGAACGTGTCCCGGTGGGGCGCGGGCCGCCCGGCCCGACGGCCGGCCACGGTGGCCGACCGTCGGGCCGGGACTCCGCACCGGACGCCGGGGACGTGCCGTGGCGGGCCCGCGCGGGGCGACGGTCATGGACAGTGACACCCGGGACGCGAAGGGTGGGGTGCGACAGAAGGCCGCACCGTGGACCGGAGCACCGCCGTGGAACGCAGCACAACAGAGCGGGCCGACACCGCGCTCGCCCACCCGGAGGCGGGCGCACCCCTCGGCGACGCGCTCGACGGTGTGCCCCACCAGCGCGCCGGCCACGGTGCGGCGTCCATGCCGGTCCCGGACCGGGCGCCCGGTCCGGGACCGGCATGGACGCCGGCGACGGCATCGGCCTCGGCCCGCGCGGCCGCGGCACCGGCAATCGGGTCGCCCGAGCCGGACCCATTCGCCCCGCGCCCCCGCGCGGCGCGCATGCGTGCCCCGCGCCTCCGGGGGCTGTTCCCCACGCCCGTCGGAACGCCCTTCACCTTCACGTACGCGGTCGTCCTGGCGGCCGTCTCGGTCGCCGCCGGCCACGCGGACCCCTCCCTCGTGCACGCGCTGCACCAGGGCTCCAGCACGGACGTGGCCCATCTGGCGGCCCACCCGATGCTCGTGCTGATCGCCAGCGCGCTCTGGATCGCCGGGGGCGTCACCTCCCCGTACGCGATCGGCTTCCTCCTCGTCCTCACCGCACTGGAGCGGCGGACCGGCGGCCTGCGCGCGGCCGGCGTCTTCCTGCTCGGGCACATGGCCGCCACGCTGGCCACCGAGGTGCCCGTCGGTCTCGCGGTCCTGGCCGGCCACCTGCCGGGCAGCTCTCTGCACCGCCTCGACTACGGCATCAGCTTCGGCGTCGCCACGAGCGTCGGCGCGCTCGCCGGACTGCTGTCCCCGTGGCTGCGCCTGCCGCTCCTGACCGGCTTCGGCGCGATGCTCGTCGCGGACCTGATCGCCTTCACCGACCCCATGACCGAATGGGGACACCTGATGGCCCTCGCCGTGGGGATCTCCACGTGGCCCCTGGTGCGGCGCGTGCGGGCGGCACCGTGCGCACCGGAGTCGCCCGGCGCCGCCGACCGCGGCCCTCTCCCCATCGAGGTCCATGGTCCTCGCCCGGCGCCGACCACCGGCTTCACCAGGCATTCCCCGGGCGAACCGCCGTAGGCGGACCTCCCGGGCCGAGCCCGGAAATGAGCGATCGCTCACAGCGAACGGAACCCGGGGAACAATCGAAGCGCGCCCAGCATTGAGTCGGCATAGCTCAACTTGACTGCCGAAGGGGAGATCATGGCTTCGACGTCCACACCGCTCACCTTGCCCGTGCTGCCGCTCGATGACGAGGTCGTGCTGCCCGGAATGGTGGTTCCGCTGGACCTGAACGACACCGATGTACGCGCCGCGGTGGAGGCCGCCCAGGCCGCCGCCCGTTCGACGCCCGGCAAGCCGCAGGTGCTGCTGGTTCCACGTATCGACGGGACGTACGCGGGCACCGGCGTGCTCGGCACCGTCGAGCAGGTCGGCCGCCTGGCCGACGGCGACCCGGGTGCGCTGATCCGCGGGCGTGGGCGTGTGAAGGTCGGTGCGGGGACGACGGGCCCCGGTGCCGCACTGTGGGTGGAGGGCACCCGGGTCGACGAGACCTTGCCCGAGCCCCTGCCCGGCCGGGTCGCCGACCTGGTCAAGGAATACAAGGCCCTCGCCACCAGCTGGCTGCGCAAGCGCGGCGCCTGGCAGGTCGTGGACCGCGTACAGCAGATCGACGATGTTTCCGCCCTTGCCGACAATTCCGGTTACTCCCCGTTCCTGTCCATCGAACAGAAGGTGGAGCTGCTGGAGACCGCCGACCCGGTCGCCAGGCTGAAGCTGGCCACCGAGCAGCTCCGCGAGCACCTCGCCGAGCAGGATGTCGCCGAGTCCATCGCCAAGGACGTGCAGGAGGGCGTCGACAAGCAGCAGCGCGAGTTCCTGCTGCGGCGCCAGCTGGAGGCCGTGCGCAAGGAGCTGCGCGACCTGAAGGGCGAGTCCCCCGAGGACGAGTCCGACGACTACCGCACCCGCGTCGAGGCCGCCGATCTTCCGGAGAACGTCCGCGAGGCCGCGCTCAAGGAGGTCGAGAAGCTGGAGCGGTCCAGTGATCAGTCGCCCGAGGGCAGCTGGATCAGGACCTGGCTCGACACCGTCCTCGAGCTGCCGTGGAACGAGCGGACCGAGGACCAGTACGACATCCAGGGCGCGAAGGAGCTGCTGGACGCCGAGCACGCCGGTCTGGAGGACGTGAAGGAGCGGATCACCGAGTACCTCGCCGTGCGCAAGCGGCGCTCCGAGCGCGGTCTCGGAGTGGTCGGCGGACGTCGCGGCGGTGCCGTGCTCGCCCTCGTCGGCCCGCCCGGCGTCGGCAAGACCTCGCTCGGCGAGTCCGTCGCGCACGCGATGGGCCGCAAGTTCGTCCGCGTCGCCCTCGGCGGCGTCCGGGACGAGGCGGAGATCCGCGGCCACCGGCGTACCTACGTCGGAGCGCTGCCCGGCCGTGTCGTCCGTGCCATCAAGGAGGCCGGGTCCATGAACCCGGTGGTCCTGCTGGACGAGATCGACAAGGTGGGCTCGGACTTCCGCGGCGACCCGGCCGCGGCCCTGCTCGAAGTGCTCGACCCGGCACAGAACCACACCTTCCGCGACCACTACCTGGAGGTCGAACTCGACCTCAGCGACGTGGTGTTCCTGGCCACGGCCAACGTGCTCGAAGCCATCCCGGAGGCCCTGCTCGACCGTATGGAGCTGGTCCGTCTCGACGGCTACACCGAGGACGAGAAGGTCGTCATCGCCCGGGACCACCTGCTCCCGCGTCAGCTGGAGCGGGCCGGTCTCAAGCCGGACGAGGTCAACCTCGACGAGGGTGCGCTGCGCAAGCTGGCCGGCGAGTACACGCGGGAAGCGGGCGTGCGCAACATGGAGCGGGCCGTCGCGCGACTGCTGCGCAAGGTCGCGGCCCAGCACGAACTGGGTGAGCGTGAGCTGCCGTTCACAGTGACCGAGGCGGACCTGCGCGGTCTCATCGGACGGCCGCACCACGTGCCCGAGTCCGCTCAGGACCCGGCCGAGCGCCGCACCGCGGTGCCCGGCGTGGCGACCGGTCTGGCCGTCACGGGCGCCGGCGGCGACGTGCTCTTCGTGGAGGCGTCGCTCGCCGACCCGGAGACGGGCGCGGCCGGACTGACCCTGACCGGTCAGCTGGGCGACGTGATGAAGGAGTCGGCGCAGATCGCGCTGTCCTTCCTGCGCAGCCACGGCGCCGAGCTGGAGCTGCCGGTCGGCGACCTGAAGGACCGGGGTGTGCACATCCACTTCCCGGCGGGTGCGGTCCCCAAGGACGGGCCGAGCGCGGGCGTCACCATGACGACGGCGCTGGCGTCCCTCCTGTCGGGCCGGCTGGTCCGCACGGACGTGGCGATGACCGGTGAGGTCTCCCTGACCGGGCGGGTGCTGCCGATCGGCGGCGTGAAGCAGAAGCTGCTCGCCGCGCACCGGGCGGGTGTCACCACGGTGATCATCCCGAAGCGCAACGAGGCCGACCTGGACGACGTCCCGGCCGAGGTCCTGGAGAAGCTCGACGTCCACGCCGTCACGGACGTCCGCCAGGTCCTCGAACTGGCCCTCGCCCCGGCGACGAACGGCGCGAGCCCGCGGGTACCGCTCGCGGCATGACCCCGGAGGCACCGGTGGTGGCGTGACGGCCGCCGCCGGTGCGTCCGGTACGGGAAGGCCCGGGTCCGTGAGGGAGCCCGGGCCTTCCTCATGTCCGCCCGCGGTGTCAGCCGTTGGCGAGTGCCTGCACCCGGTCGAGGGCTCCGTTGAACTTGTCGTGGTCGCCCACCGTCGGTCCGGACGACGTGTACTGCCACATCGTGTAGTAGGACCAGCCGGCCGGCAGGGTGCCCGGGGCGGAGGCGTAGCGGGCGATCCACAGCGGGTTGGCCGAGGCGAAGCCGCCGTAGTTGCCGGTGCAGTCGACCCACCAGCTGGTGGCCGTGTAGATCACGGCGTCCCGGCCGGTGCGGGCCTTGTACTGGGCGAGGAAGCTGCTGATCCAGCTGACCATCGCGCTCTGCGTCTTGCCGTAGCAGGCGGCGCCGTACGGGTTCCACTCGATGTCGAGGACACCGGGGAGCGTCTTGCCGTCACGGGACCAGCCGCCGCCGTGGTCGACGAAGTAGTTGGCCTGTGTGGCGCCGGTCGTCGTGTCGGGCGTCGCGAAGTGGTACGCGCCGCGGATCATGCCGATGTTGTACGAGCCGTTGTACTGCTGGGCGAAGTACGGGTTCGTGTAGTACGTCCCCTCGGTCGCCTTGGTGTAGGCCCACTTGACCCCGCTGTTCCACAGGGTCGACCAGGCGACGTTGCCCTGGTGGCCGGAGACGTCGACGCCTTCGGTCTGGGTGGCGTCGCCGCTGTTGGGGGTGCCGCCCTGGCCGTCGTGCGCGACGACACCCATGCCCATACGGGCGGTGCCCCGCGCCGGGGTGTCGGCGGCGGACGAGGGGAGTGTGCTGAGCGAGGAGAACGCGGCGAGCAGGATTCCTACCGCGAGCAGACGCAGGCGGTGGGCCGTTCCGGATCTGTGCACGGGCATGTGCGTGCCTCCGAAGGGCTCGGTGGAGCTCGGTGGGGGGAGTGCGCGGGCATGCGCGCCGCCGTGGAACTGGGGAGTCAGGTCTTCGTCGACCCGGAATGGCGTGCGCATGCCAGTAAGTGCCTGATAAAGAAGCTACGCACGTAGAGCGCGGCGTGGGAAGAGGGGTCGGAGGCTGCCGTTGGTCTACGCCTGCGAAATACTGACGGAGCTGCGGCAATGGCGAGTTCTGGCGGAAACTTTCAGGATCGGGAAACCGGGTCAGGGGTGCTGACGTGCACGACAACGGAAACGGCGGCGGGCAGCGTGTCGAATCCGCGACGTCGGGAAGTGGTGTGGACCAGGAATTCCCGGCACTGGAACGCGAGTTGACGGTGTTCCTGCGGCGTGCCCGCGCCTCCTCCGGCGAGATGGCCCGGGAGGTCCATCCCGACCTGGAGTCCTCGGCGTACGGGCTGCTCTTCCGGCTGGAGGAGTGTGGCCGGCAGCGCGCCACGGAACTCGCCGCGTACATCGGCGTGGGCAAGGCCACGATGTCGCGGCAGCTCCGGGCCCTCGAAGACCTCGGCCTGGTCGGCCGCGAGCCGGACCCCGCCGACGGCCGCGCCTGGCTCGTCCACCTCACCGAAGAGGGGCGGGAACGCTTCCGCAAGGTCCGCGAGGCCCGCCGGGCGCGCTACGTCCGCCAGCTCGCGGACTGGGACCCCCGCGAGGTCGCCGAACTCGCCCGTCTGCTGCACCAGCTGAACACGGGCATGGAACAGCGCTAGCGGGCGTCGTTCGGGTCGGCCCGGACCTCCCCGCCGGGCCCCGCACCCCGCCCGCGCCCCAGCCGGGCCCCGCTCACAGCTCCACGTACACGACCGTCGCGTCGTCGTGCGTCTTGCTCCGGCGCAGATGCACCCGCTCCTCCGCGTCCGCGGCCTCCAGGGCCCGTACACGGTCGACGAGCGCCTGTGCGCCCTCCTTCCGCACGAGGCCGAGCAGTTCGGACCAGCCGCCCGCGCGGAACTTCTCCGTCCAGCGGGTGGCGCCGTCCGTGAGCGCGGCCAGGGCGCGGACGGAGTCCCGCGGCAGTGTGCCCGTCACCGCGCGGGAGGCCACCGAAGGATCCGCCGCCGCCGTGAAGAAGCCGTCCTCCTTGTTGCGCACGGTCGCGTCGGCGACGGCGTCCGTGGCGAGGGAGGCGCGCGGCAGGCGCGACAACCGGTCGTCCAGCAGCGCCGTCACCTCGCCGGTGGGGGACTCCACCAGCAGGGCCGAGTCCGAGAGGACCAGGTACTCCACCTCGGTCGGGGACCACCGGGCGAGGACCACGGTTGCCTGGGGCGTGCGCGGGTGAGAAAGGTCACATGTGTCGGCATGGGTCTCGGCCACCCTCGTGATGGCACGCGAAAGGATCTCGGTCAGCGTCAAATCCCTGAGCGAAACGGACAGTTCGGTCAGGGCGCCGCCGAGCCGGGCGGAGAACCAGGAGACGGAATGCAGACAGCCGTACTCCCCCTGGGGAGGTGTCACCCCGTCGAGGACGACCAGTGAACCCCCTTGTCCCGAGGCGGGAAGTCCGACCGATGCGAAGTCCTCATTGGGGCGGCCCGGGGCGCCCGCTTCCGAGACGAGTTCAGTGCGCATCCAGCCAGTCTGCACGAGCCCTTCACAAGGCCCACGAAAGGGCGACATCGGTTGCCGAACACCTGCGGACCAGCAGCTCAGGCGCCGGGTTTGGCATGGAATGATCGACTCCGGGAATGCGTGGCGGCGAATACTGCCAAAGGGCGTCGCCGACGTCCAACCGGCCCGCCGCACGGGGCGTCGGCGGGCGCCGGAGGAACTTGCCCGCCAACTCCCGTCCGGGGTTCACTCCTTCGAGTGGCGGGTCAGATGATGCGGGACCACTGCCCACCGGCACTGGGAGGGTCGGGGCCGTACCGGGCGGACGCCGCAGTTGACGGGATGTCACCCGGGCCCATGGGTTAACGAGTCAGGAATGCGAGCACCGGTGCAGAAGACGCGGCCGAGGCGCACAGGCAAGCAGACGGCCACCGGGCCCTCCGGGCCCTCGGGCCCCTTGGCAGGGGCCGCCACCGGCGACGGCGCCGACACGGCGGGCCGGGGGAGGCGCGCCCACGTACGCAACCGGCTGATCGTCGCCGTGGCGGTCGTCGCGGCTGCCATCGCCGGCGCGGGAGCCCCGACCGTGCTCGCCGCCTCCGAGCAACTGAACGACTCCCAGAACCTCGTGACGCTCGCCCAGCGGACCCAGCAGGCGCTGACTCTCGCGCACTCGCTGGCCGACGAGCGCGACGAGGTCACGTCCTACGTCGCCGCGGGCCGGCCGAAGGACAAGGCACCCTCGGAGCAGCGCAGCGCCCGGGTCGACCGGCAGGTCGAGGAGCTGCGGGCGGACGAGGACGCCCCCGCGACCCTCCTGAAGGACCTCGACGGCATCTCTGCCCTGCGCAGGTCCGCGCTCACCGGCAAGAGCACCGCCCTCGAGGCGCACCAGGCGTACTCCGCCGCCATCACCGAACTCCACGCCCTCGCCGAGGACCTGGCCGACCAGCTGCCGCCCCGCGCGGGCTCCGGCGCGCACGCCCTCGCCGAACTCGACTCCGCGGTCCAGCAGTCCGCCGCCGCCCGGGGCCTGCTCCTCGCGGCGCTCGCCGTCCCGCGCTCCACGCAGACGGTCATCGACCCGGCCACCGGTCTGCCGACCACGACCAGCAGTTCGTCCGCCGCCGACACCAAGCTGCGGGACGCGCTGAGCACGGCGGCCCAGCAGGCCCGCCTCCGCTCGGACGCGGCCCTCGCGGACTTCCGGGAGACGGCGCCGAAGAGCGCCAAGGCCTCCTACGACTCCACGGTCACCGGACCCGACGTCGGCACCGCCGACCGGTACCTCGCGCGCCTGACCGACCAGCCGACGCTCGCCGGCGCCGAACTCGACACGTCCGTGAAGAAGCTGGACGCCGCGCTGTCCGCCCGTATCGAGCTGATGCGCGGCGCGGAGGCCTCCCTCAACGAGCACCGCACCGAGGACCTCGAACAGCTGCGTGACGACGACGTCACCGCGCTGGAGATCCGTATCGCGGTGATCGGCACGCTGCTGCTCGTCGCGGTCGGCGTCTCGATGGCCATGGCCCGCTCGCTCACCCGCCCGCTGGCCGTGCTGCGCCTGGGCTCCGCCCGTCTCGCCGCCGACCCCGGAACCGAGGAACCGGTCAAGTTCACCGGCCGCAACGACGAGTTCGCCCAGGTGGTCCGCTCCGTCAACGCGCTGCACGGGCACGCGGCCGGACTCCACGAGCGGCTCGCCACCCTCGAGGGCGATCGCAAGCACCTCATCGGCCAGCGCCAGCTGATGGCCGACGAACGCGACCGGCTGCGCGGCGAACTCGCTGAGGCCGCCACCCACCTGGAGCAGGTGCGCGGCACCATCCACGGCACCTTCGTCAACCTCGCGCTGCGCACGCTCGGCCTCGTCGAGCGTCAACTCGGCGTCATCGAGGGTCTGGAGGACCGCGAGCAGGACCCGGACCGCCTCTCCACGCTCTTCAAGCTGGACCACTTCGCCACCGTCATGCGGCGGCACAGCGAGAACCTGCTGGTCCTCGCGGGCGCCGAGCACGTCCAGCACCACGCGGGCCCGGTCCCGCTCGTCGATGTCGTCCGTGCCGCGGTCAGCGAGATCGAGCGCTACGAGCGGGTCCGGATCGCCGCGCTGCCGCCGCACGCCCACATCGCCGGTTTCGCCGCCGACGACATGAGCCACCTGCTGGCCGAACTCCTGGAGAACGCCACGTCGTTCACGCCGCCCGACCTCCCCGTCGAGGTCTCCGGCTGGCTCCTGGAGAGCGGCGAGGTGATGCTCTCCGTGCAGGACGAGGGCATCGGCATGACGTCGGAGCGGATGACCCAGCTCAACGACCGCCTCGCCGCCTTCGACCCCGAGGACACGTACGACCAGGAGAGCGGCGAGGGCCTCGGCCTCGGCCTGTACGTGGTGGCGCGGCTCGCGCACCGGCACGGTGTGCGCGTGCAGCTGCGTGAGCAGAAGCAAGGCGGCGTCGCCGCCGTGGTCGTCCTCCCGAAGGCGCTGCTCGCCGCCGCGCCCTCCGCGGCCGTCCCCACGACCGCGCGGCACGTCGGGGGCGCGCCCTCGGTGACCCTCCCCGGAGCGGACGCCGAGGCCAACTCCAACGTCCTGCGCGGGCGTGCGGCGCTCACCGCCTCGGACCCCGCCGGGGACGAGGACCCGCTGATCGCCGCGGCCCAGGCGGCCGTCCGCGAGGCCGACACCGAACCCCGGCCCGAAGACACCGATCAGTCTCAGGGCACCGATCTGCCTCAGGGCACCGGCCGGTCGCAGGACATCGACCTGTCTCAGGGCACCGGCCGGTCGCAGGACGTCGTCGCGTCGGAGCCGGAGCGGACGCCGGAGCCGGAACAGGCGCCCGAGGCGCCGGCCGCCGCCGAGCCGCACCGCGTGCCCGGACCCCGGCGCGAGGCCGAGCCCCGGACCGCGCCCGAGGCGGACTTCGCGGACACGTCGGCACCCGAGACCACGATGGAGCTCCTGCTCCCGTTCCCGCCGGCCGAACCGGCGGCGCCGGAACCGGCTACGTCCGGACCGGCCACGTCCGGACCGGCCACGTCCGGACCGGCCACGTCCGGACCGGCCACGCCCGGGACCGGAGCGCCCGAGACCGCGGCCCCCGCGCCGGAATCCGGCCCGGTGGCACCCGAGTCGGAGCCGGCGTTCGAGCCCCGGGCTGAGACCTCCCGGACCACGGGAACGGCTCCCCGGTTCTCCGGACCCGCCGCCGGCCCGGCCCAGGACGCGGACGGAGCCGCCGAGGCGGCCCCCGATCCGTACGCCATAGGCCCGGACACCCATGAGCGGGTGCCGGACGAGACTCCGCGGATCACCGACAAGGGCCTGCCCAAGCGGACGCCGAAGATCTCCGCGCCCGCCCCGGCCCCGCGCCCGCGCACCGGCGGTGTGGACGCCGAGGCACTGCGGCGCAGGCTCGGCGGCTTCCACCGGGGCGCCGTCGAGGGCCGCCGCGACGTGGAGGCGGAGATCGCCGAACGCACCACGGAGACCAACGCGCCGCAGACGCTCAACGCGCGAGACGCAGAAGCATCGGGGGGCACCGTCGAGGAGGCAAGCAGTTGACCGCGTCCAGTACCTTCGGCCTGAGCAGTGAGGCCCGCAATCTGCACTGGCTGCTGACGAACCTCGTCGAGGAGGTGCCGGGACTCCTGTCGGTCGCGGTCGTCTCCTCCGACGGGCTGCTGCTGCTCTCCTCCGACCCCGGCAGGAACGCCGAGGCCCGGACGGCGGAGACGGAGCGCCCCAGCGGCCCCAAGGGATCCTCCGCCGACCTCGCCACCATCGTCTCCGGCATCGGCAGCCTCACCATCGGCGCCGCCAAGCTGATGGACGCCGGCGGGGTGAAGCAGACGATGGTCGCGATGGACGAGGGCAGCGTCTTCGTCATGTCGATCAGCGACGGTTCGCTGCTCGGGGTGCACGGTTCGCCGGACTGCGACATGAGCGTGGTGGCCTACCACATGGCGCTCTTCGTCGGCCGTGCCGGACATGTGCTGACCCCCGAACTGCGCAGTGAACTCCGAAAATCCCTTGAGTCCGACTCGATGGGGAGTACCCGATGAGTACGTCGAGCAGTTCGTCCGCCGCGGCCCGGCTCCCGGTGCGCGGCGGCGATCGCAAGCCCGCCCGCGTACGGCCCTATTCGCTCACGGGCGGCCGGACCCGCTTCGGGCACGTCCTGCTCGTCGAGACGTTCGTGGCGGCGCTGGAAGCTCCCGAGGAGCGCAAGGAACTCACCGACGGCCGGCCCGCGTACCGGGTGATGCCCGAGATGCGCGCCATCGTCGAACTCTGCCGCCGGATGCGGACGGTGGCCGAGATCGCCGCCCTCCTCAGGATGCCGCTCGGCGTGGTCCGGGTCCTCCTGAGCGACCTGGCGGACCAGGGAAAGATCCGCGTGTACGGAACAGGTCACGGCCCGGGACAGCCGGACCGCGCTCTGCTGGAAAGGGTGCTGAGTGGACTCCGTCGTCTCTGACGCCGCCCCTGGCGTCGCCCCTCTCCTCGACGAAGAGGAGAATCTGCAGGCCTGGCAGACGGACCGCACCCGCGCCCCGATCGCCACCAAGATCGTCGTCGCGGGCGGCTTCGGCGTGGGCAAGACCACGCTGGTCACCGCGGTCTCCGAGATCCAGCCCCTCCAGACGGAGGCGCTGATGACACAGGCCAGTGAGGAAACCGACGACCTCACCGGTACGCCGGACAAACTGACCACCACCGTGGCCATGGACTTCGGCCGCATCACGCTCGACGACGACCTGGTGCTCTACCTGTTCGGTACGCCGGGTCAGCAGCGGTTCTGGTTCATGTGGGACGACCTGGTGCGCGGGGCGATCGGCGCGGTGGTCCTCGCCGACACCCGCCGTCTGTCGGACTGCTTCCCCGCGCTGGACTACTTCGAGAGCTGCGGACTGCCGTACGTCGTCGCCGTCAACCACTTCGACGGCAGCGAGCGGTTCGAGCCCGAGGACGTGCGCGAGGCCCTCACGGTGCCTCCGCACATACCTGTCATGATCATGGACGCGCGTCGCCGGATCTCGGTCGTGGAGACCCTGCTGGCCCTGGTCGGCCACGCGCTCGAAGTAAGCCCCGAATAGGGACGCCTAGGTCCTAGGAGAAACAAGCCGCATGCGGAAGATACTCGTCGTCGGAGCCGGTCAGTCCGGACTCCAGCTCGCCCTCGGCCTCCAGTCGCACGGGTACGAGGTCACCCTGATGTCGAACCGGACGGCGGACGAGATCCGTACCGGCCGTGTCATGTCGACGCAGTGCATGTTCGACACGGCCCTGCAGCACGAGCGCGATCTCCAGCTGAACTTCTGGGAGACCCAGGCCCCGAAGATCGAAGGGCTCGGCGTCTCGGTCGCCGCTCCCGGCTCCTTCGACCCGGGCCCCTCGCAGCGCGCGATCGACTGGGTGGGCAAGCTCGACGGGTACGCCCAGTCGGTCGACCAGCGGGTCAAGATGGCCGGCTGGATGGAGACGTTCGCCCAGCGCGGCGGCCAGCTGGTCATCCACGGCGCCGCGGTCTCCGACCTCGACTACTTCTCCCGCACCTACGACCTGGTGCTGGTCTCGGCCGGCAAGGGCGAGCTGGTGTCGATGTTCGGCCGCGACGCCTCCCGCTCCCCGTTCAGCGAGCCGCAGCGCGCCCTCGCCGTCGCCTACGTCCACGGTCTGGGCCCGCGACCCGAGCACCCCGACTTCGACGCGGTCCGCTGCAACCTGGTGCCGGGCGTCGGCGAGCTCTTCGTGATGCCGACCCTGACCACCTCCGGCCGCGCCGACATCCTCTTCTGGGAGGGCATCCCCGGTGGCCCGCTCGACGCTTTCAACGGCGTCAAGGACCCCGCCGAGCACCTCTCCCTGACCCTGGAACTCATGGAGCGGTTCACGCCCTGGGAGTACGCGCGCGCCACCAAGGTCGAACTGACCGACGCGAACGGCACGCTGTCCGGGCGCTACGCCCCGACCGTCCGCAACCCGATCGGCCGGCTGCCCGGCGGCGGCCTGGTGCTCGGCGTCGCCGACGTGGTCGTGGCGAACGACCCGATCACCGGCCAGGGCTCCAACTCGGCCTCCAAGTGCGCGGCCGCGTACCTCGCTTCGATCCTCGAACAGGGCGACAAGCCCTTCGACGAGGAGTGGATGCAGGCCACCTTCGACCGCTACTGGGACACCGCCCAGCACGTCACGAAGTGGACCAACGCGATGCTGGGCGTGCCGCCGGAGCACGTCCTGAACCTGATCGGCGCGGCCGGCCAGCTCCAGCCCGTGGCGGACCGTTTCGCCAACGGCTTCGACAACCCGGCCGACTTCGAGAGCTTCTTCTTCGAGCCGGAGAAGGCGGAGGCGTACCTGGCGTCGGTCGCCGGGGCGTGACATCCGCCTGACCGGCGCCCCGGCCGTTCGCTGCCGGGTTGCCGCCGGACACCCTCGGACGGCCCGCAGACGGCCGGCGTGACCCGTCACGTACGAGACTCAGAGCCCCTGGACACGGCGTCCGGGGGCTTCCGAGTCTGGATCGAGTCTTGATCAAGTCATGCGAGGTTGACGGTCAGGGAGCCGCTCGCGGGCTTCTTGATCTGGATATTGCTGATCTTGTACGTATTCGTGTCGCCTTCGTCGTCGGCGCAGACAACCTTGGCGGTGCCGACCGTGCCGCCCTTCGGAATGCCTCCGAGGCTGACGGTGTACTTCTCGACCTTGGCCTCGCCGGGCGGTTCGTCCGAGTCGGCGGTCCCCTTCTTGGGGGTTATCGTCACTGTCTTCGGTGCTGAATCAGGGAATTTGGCGCAGCTCACGGTTCCAGAGACAGTGACCTTGACGGCGGCGTGCGCTGTGCTGATTGTCGCCAGGGATGCGGCGAGTGTCAGCGAGGCCACGACCGCGACGGGGCCGAGTGTCTTTCTCTTGCTGCTGAAATTCCGCATCTCAGACTCCCGTACTGATTCCAGAAATATTTGTCGAGAGTGTCGGCCCGCGTAAGACGCAGGCCGCGGCACTGCATCGCGAATATTCGACTGCGCCGTCATGTGACTCCGTGCGCCTGCCGCCGAGGGCCGCACCCGACCGCTGATTCATGCAATGGGGTCGGCCGTGCGTCGCGCTGGAAGACGCCGAATGTCATTGGTGAACCGGTTGACTCCGGTATTTCCACGCCAACTTCCATGCGTGCCCAGTGCTTCTTCAGGCGTGGCGTTCGTCATTCGAGCCTAGCCAGAGGCGGGCATCGTGTCCACTTTTGGCCCCATGTGCGTGATTGACGACTAGATCACTGGGGCAGCGCAGCCGACTGCCGGTCGGAATGGTTGATTTCGAAAGTCGATGCTTGTGGCACGCCGACGCCGTGCGAACGGTCTGGACGGCTCTGTATGAGGTTGCCCGAGACGAAAATCGAGACGAACAAGAGACCTGTGACCCTCCAGCCTCACACGGCACTGGCCGCCGGGCTTCGTTCGCTACCTTGTCATGAGGCGCCAGGACTATGGGGGGTTCCATGGCCAGCTTGCGACCCAAACCAAAGCCAGAGCCAGAGCCGCAGACGTCGCCGTCCGTGGTGGAGCGGCGCACGCCGCAGCCTCCGGAGCCGGCGCGGACGCCGTCGCGAGGGGAGCCGTCGCCGCGGACGCCGTCGCGGGGGGAGCCGTCGCCGCGGACGTCGTCGCGGGGGGAGCCGTCGCCGCGGACGTCGTCGCGGGGGGAGCCGTCGCCGCGGACGTCGTCGCGGGGGGAGCCGTCGCCGCGGACGTCGTCGCGGGGGGAGCCGTCGCCGCGGACGACGGTGCGAGGGTCGCGGGCGGTGGAGGTGTCGTCGTCGCAGACGCCGGCGCGGGGGTCGAGGTCGGTGGAGGTGCCGTCGCTGGAGACGCCGGCGCGGGGGTCGCGGTCGGACGGGTCATCGCCACGGACATCACCGGCCGTCGGGCCGCGGCGGTCCTCGCAGCCCGTGCGAGAGTCTCCTCTCGATCCGGGCGCCTTGCCCGGAACGACCCAGCCCTCGAGTGTCGACACACCGGACACCTTGATGGTGCTGTTCCTCGGCGAGATCACCAACAGCCAGGTGGCGATCAACAATGGCACAGTGACTCAGACCATGGTGGAGGGGCCGTCCGAGTCATATCGGGCGAATGCGGCCCGGACACCCCGACGGCCGGACGGTGATTCCCCGTCAGGCAAGAATGCCTTGCCCAGTGAGCCGGTAGGGAAGTCATTGCCGGCGGACACGGCCGGCCAAGTCAGCGCCTCATCGGTGCCGAATCGCTCTGTCGAAGAGCAGCTGCTGCGCGCGCTCGACGACCTGCTGGCCCGACTTGATCAACTGGGATTGGACATCGGGGCTCAGCAGGCCGTCCGGCGGGCAGTGGCGGAGCTTCAGTCCGAGCTCAGTCGCACCCCGGTCGACACAGCCCGCGTTCACGCGGCAATTACGGAGATCCGTGCCCAACTGGCAGGGAAACTGCAGGCACCTGGCTCCTCACCGGCTGATTCGCGTGTCGGGAACAGTTCGTGTTCATCCGAGAGCCGGCGAGACCGCAGCGGACTCGTGTGAGGAGCAGGGTCATGACGAGTGCGGGCGGTCCCCAGTTCCACGGGCCCATACATGGAAGCCAGATCGCGATCGGCAACCATGATGTGTCACAGACGCAATATGTGACCGCTGACGGCGGCCTCGGCGACCGTCTCACCACGGCGGTGAATTCGGTCTTGGAAGCGCTGGAGAATCTCAGGCTCGGTGCCGAGGAGGAGGCGGCAGTACGCCAGGATGCGGAAGCCGCTCTGGAGGAGGCGACGGGATCAGCGCCGGACGTAGGGCGCCTGCGTCGCTTGCTGGGGCGTATCCAAGGTGTGTTGGCTCCGATAGCCGCGGGTGCCGCCACGGGTGCTGCCAGCGGGACGGCGGAGCTGGCACACACGGTCCTTGCCGATCTTCAACGAGCTCTGCCTTGAGGCGCGGACGAGCAAGGCCGGCCAGGCGACAAAGCGATCGCAACTGTGTGCGACAAAGGCCGGCATGAGCTTGACGGCCCACGGCCCGCGATGAGCCCTCCTGTTGGGGAGGTCTTGCAGGCGAACGGCTCATGGGGCCGTGGGCGCGCGTCTGCGAGGCGGAGAAGGCTGAGGCGTACCTGGTGTCGGTCACCGGGGTCGCCGGGGTCGCCTGACCGTCGGCCGCGGGCTACGACGTCCTGTTGTTGCCCGTGTCCGAGCCCTTCGTCGCCGGTGCCGGGAGCTTCGGAGGGGTGTAGTGCCGCAGGGGCTTCCCGGCGGGGTCGGGGCGGACCGCGCCGAGCAGCGGGTTCGCCGCGATCGGTGACACCTTCACGTTGGTTCCCGGCCGCGGCGCCTGGACCACCATGCCGTCGCCCAGGTAGAGGGCGACATGGGTGGCCTCGGGGAAGTAGATCACCAGGTCGCCGGGGCGCAGCTCGCTCAGCGGGATCCGCGGCAGCCGCGCCCACTGCTCCTGGCTGGTCCGGGGGATGGGGTCCCCGGCGTGGACCCACGCCTGCGAGGTGAGCCCCGAGCAGTCGTAGGACTTCGGGCCCTCGGCACCCCACACGTACGGCTTCCCGATCTGTCGCACGGCGTACCGCACCGCCTTCTCGCCCTCCCGCGACGGCGGCTTCGCGCTGCTGAGCGAGCCCGAGGCCAGGAACTTCTTCTGCGCCGCGGCCACGCCCGACTTCTCGAACCGGTCGAGCTCGGCGAGCTGATCGGCGGTCAGCGAGGCCAGCACGTCCTGCACCGCGTCGAGCCGCTTGCGCACATCGTCCTGGTCCTTCTTCTGCCGTTCGGCGAGGCCGAGTTGGGTGTCGAGTGCCTTGCGGGCCGCAAGCGCCAGCGTCTCCGTGCGCTTCTCGCTCCCGGTCACCCGCTGCACCGTCTCGGCGCGCTCCAGCGACAGCTGCCCGAGTACGTGGCCCTGGTCGAGGGCGTGCTGCGGGTCGCGGGCGAGCAGCAGCCGCACGTACGAGGAGATCTCGCCGCTGCCCTGGTACTGCTGGCGGGCCAGCCGCCCCGCCTCCCCGCGGCTGTCGTGCAGGGACAGGCGGGCCTGCGCGAGGTCGGTGTCGAGCCGGGTGACCTCGGCGCGCTGCTTCTTCAGCTTGTCCGCGGTCCCGTTGTACGTCTCGGTGGCGCGTTCCGCGTCCCGGTAGAGCCGCTGAAGGTCCGTCAGCAGCTGGGCGACGGAGCGCTTTCCGGCGGTACCCGCGGACGTGTCCGCCTGGGTGCCCGTACCCGGGCCCGGTTCCGGGACGGCCGCCGCCGGCGTGGGCGCGAGCAGCGTCCCGGCCGCGACCGCCGCCGTACAGACCAGACGCAGAAGCCTTCCTGACACGTCATCACCTCCGGTGCCGGGGTGGTACCTCCACCTCGCACCGGCAGGATGGGACGAGCGCATCCCGATCGCGCGCAGACTGGCCGCTTCGGCCCAAGAAGGTCACTCGTCGGCATGGGGGCCCGGCGTGGCGCCGCCGGCCGTCTCCCCGTTTTCGCCCTCGGCCCCGGTCGTGGTCCCGCCCTTGTTCCTGGACCACGGCCACACCGGCCCGCGTCCCCGCTTCCCCTCGGGGTCGTACTCGTACTTCCAGCCCTGGTGCAGCCCGAGCCGCTTGCTGCGGCCCGCTTCGACACGCCGGTAGACGAGCACGGTGGGCGGGCCGCCGTCCTTGTCCGGCACCGGGACGCGGTAGGTCTTCGGCGGATGTCCGGTCGGTCCGAGCAGGATCGGCAGCACCCGCCCGTCGAGGGGGCCGCCCACGAAGGGGGTGTCTTGGCTCTTCACGCCCCCAGTGTCACAAACGCAGCGGTCGCACCGGCCCATGAGCGCCCCGGCCGCGGCGGCACGCGCGTCACAGCAGGTGCGCGGCGTCCCCGAGCACCGGGATCACGCGGCGGGCCAGCGAGCCCACCGCCCCGTCCGCCGTCTCCATGGCCAGTGCCGCCTTCACCACCGCCGCGGTCTGCGCGTCCCGGCCCGCACCCGCCGCGAGCGTCGCGACGAACTGCTCCACGAGCCAGTCCCGCAGCTCGTCGAGCGGCGGCTCCTTGTCCTCGTCCAGCCAGATCAGCGAGGCGGCCTCCACGGCGGTGATCCACATCCGCACGGTCATGCGCAGCCGCGGCCCGGGATCGCGGACGGCCAGATGATCGAGGATGTGCTGGGCGGCGGCCCGGCGCACCCCGTCCACGATGGCCGTGGTCCGGGACGTCTCCACGACACTGCCGCCCTGGAGCAGGGCGCTGAACCCGGCGTCGTGCTCGTCGACGAAGGCGAGATAGCGGTCGAGGGCCCGCCCGAGCCGCTGGGTGAGCGGCCCCTGCGGCGGCTCCGCGAAGCACTGCTCCAGCTCCTCCGCGGCGGACCGCAGGGCGGCCTCGTACAGCTGCTGCTTGCCGCCCGGGAAGTACCGGTACACCAAGGGCCGTGACACCCCGGCCGCCTCCGCCACGTCGTCCAGCGAGACCTCCTCGGGCGCTCGCTGGGCGAACAGCGACAGCGCCGCGTCGAGGAGCTGGCTGCGCCGTTCCTCGACGCTGAGCCGACGGTATGCGGGGGTGGGCGCCTGCGAGGTCATGTCCGGCAGCGTAACCGGACAGCGACGGACAGCCCTCACGCGCCCGCGACCGCCCCGGGCCGGAACGCCGGCACAGGCGTACGGACCCGTGGCCGCCCGGGCGGGCGATCGTACGCCGGGCGGACGGGCGTCAGGCCAGCAGACCGGACGACTTCCACAGCCTGCGCCCGGCGCCCCGCAGCACCCCGATGTCGTCGAGGAAGTCCGTCAGCCGCTTGGCGCCGGTCTGCATCACCTCGCGGCGGTGGCCACTGGCCTTGACCTGGGCCAACGCCTCGCGCTTGTCGAGTCCGACGTTCGTGTAGACCTCGGGATTGACGAAGGCGACCGAGAAGACGCGCGCGAACTCGCCGGAGGTCAGCCGCGTGAACTCCTGGGACCAGCGCGGGGCGGTCACCATCTGGCGCCGCAGCTCCTCCCGCGCGTAGCGCACGTGCCGGGCCTCCTCCACCACGTGGATGCGGGTGACGCCGCGGATGAGGGTCTGCACCCGCTCGTCCGGGAAGGTCAGCCGCTGCATCCAGTCGAGGATCTCCTCGCCGAGCAGCGTGGCCGTGAAGGACCCGGGCGTGGTCGAGATGGTCTTGAAGAGCCGCCCGAGGTTCTGATGGGCGCGGCTGACCGGGTAGTACGGCGTTCCACCGCGCGTGATCAGCCGGGCGAACATCTTCGAGTGCCGGCACTCGTCCTCGATCTCGGTCAGCGCGTAGCGCACGTGCGCGCTCGTCGCCGCCTTGTCGTAGATGTGCCGCACCAGCAGCTGCATGAGGATGATCTCGAACCAGATCCCCAGCGACGCCAGGGCCGCGGCCTCGTGCTGCGAGAGCGCGATCCGCTGCTCCTCGCTCATCCGCCGCCACAGCGGGGTGTCGTACAGGGACACGAGCTCCGGGGGCCAGAACCACTTGCCCTCCTCGAAGGGCGCCTCCCAGTCCAGCTCCTTGTCCGGATCGAAGGAGTGCTTGGCGGAAGAGTCGAGCAGCCGCTCGGCCACCTGTTCCCGGTCCTTGAGCCGACCGAGCGCGTCGCGGAGACCATCGAGTGCGTCTTCCGTCACCGTCGTCATGACTGTTCCCACCTCGTCGTACGGGATCTACAGGAGTTACCGGCGGTCACGTCTTATGAGACTGCTTGTCAGCAAGCTCGTCAATCCCCTGCGCGCGACTTGTTGACGACGCGTCTACCCCGTGTGAGCCTGCGATGTATGTCCACTCATGAGCTGTACGCGAAGGACGCGGGGGATCCCCGCTGGGAGGTTCCGGCCTCCGGGGCGGCACGTTTCAGCTGGGAGTACGACGACGGTCGCGACCGGCTGCTCGCCCTCTACCAGAAGGGCAAGGACAAGCAGTGGGACGGCCAGAAGCGCATCGACTGGGCGCTGGAGGTCGACCCGTACGACCCGCTGGGCACCCCCGACGAGTCGATGACGCTGTACGGAACCCCGTACTGGGCGAAGCTCACCGACCGGGACAAGAGCGAACTGCGCATGCACTACGCCTCCTGGCAGTTCAGCCAGTTCCTGCACGGTGAACAGGGCGCGATGGTCTGCGCGGCGCGCATCGTCGAATCGGTCCCCGACCTCGACGCCAAGTTCTACTCGGCCACCCAGACGATGGACGAGGCCCGTCACGCGGAGATCTACGCGCGCTTCCTGCACGAGAAGATCGGCATGCTCTACCCGATCAACGACAACCTCCAGGCACTCCTCGGCGACACCCTCCGCGACTCCCGCTGGGACATGCCGTACCTCGGGATGCAGGTCCTGATCGAGGGGCTGGCCCTCGCCGCCTTCGGCATGATCCGCGACACCACCGACAAACCCCTGCCGCAGCAGATCCTCGCCTACGTCATGCAGGACGAGGCCCGCCACGTCGCCTTCGGCCGCATGGCCCTGCGCGACCACTACCGGCAGCTCTCCGACGCCGAACTGCGCGAGCGCGAGGAGTTCGTCATCGAGGGCTGCTACCTGATGCGGGACCGGCTGCGCGGCACCGAGGTCCTGGAGAACTTCGGCATCCCGAAGGCCGAGGCCGAGGAGTACAGCGAGCAGTCCGAGTTCCTGCACCTGTTCCGCCGGCTGCTCTTCAGCCGCATCGTCCCCTGCGTCAAGGACATCGGTCTGTGGGGCAAACGCCTCCAGCAGGCCTACGTCGACATGGGCGTCTTCGAGATGGGCGACTCCAACCTGGACCTGCTGATGGCCCAGGACGAGGAGATCGCCGAACAACTGGACGCGCGGCGGTTCGCCGAGGAGGAGAAGGAACGCGTCGCCGAGGTGGCGGACGCCGTCGAGCAGGGCGCGCAGTCCTGACCGGCCGGACCGGGGCGGTCCCGGCCGACCCCGTCGCATCGACGGCACCGGCCCCCGCACCGCGGGCGGAAATCGACGGCGCCCGCACCGGGCCGCGTACCGAAACCCCCTAGCCCTGCGGAGGGAACGACGTCCGCAGGGTGAACGCGTGCGCCGTCGGCCCGTGCTCACGCAGGTGGAGGAGACGGGCCTCGGCCTCCCGCACGGTCGGCCGGTGCCCCGCCGGGACCCACCACAGCACCGTCACCGCCTCGTCGAGGCGTTCGAACCACTCGCGGCGGCGGGCCAGCAGCTCACGGTGCTGCCCCTGGTACATGAACGCGGTCAGCGCGTTCGTGTCGCGCCAGGTGGACATGTTGACGATCAGCCAGTCGTCCCCGAACACGGGGACGTCCGTCGCGTTGCCCGACTCGCTCTGCAGCCGCCAGACGAAGCCGTCCGCCGCGTCCGCGACGGCGTTCACCGGGTCGAGCGCCTCCACGAAATCCTTCAACTGAGGCGAGTCCAAAGGGGCCTTGAGACGGGCGATGTTCACCTGGGCGAGCTCGTGCACGGCAGGAGACTGAGTCATGACCGAACGTTAGGTCGGCGTGGGTGCCGGGCGACACCCCCGTCTCAGAACCCGAGCACCGCCTTCATCACCGCCTTGGCGATCGGCCCCGCGTTCCCGCCGCCGCTGATCTCCCCGCGGTCGGCGGCCGCGTCCTCGACGACGACCGCGACGGCCACCGCCGGCTCCAGCGAGCCCTCGGCCTGCGCCCAGGAGATGAACCATGCGTACGGCACCCCGGAGTTGCCGATCCCGTGCTGGGCGGTGCCGGTCTTGCCGCCGACGGTGGCGCCGGGAATGGCGGCGTTCCTGCCGGTGCCCTCGCGCACGACGTCGGTCATGAGCTCGCGCATCTGCTGCGCGGTCGCCGGGCTCATCGCCTGGTGGAGGGTCCGCTGCCCGGTCGTGGCGACCGTGCGGCCCCCCTGCGTGGTCGTCCGCTCCACCAGGTACGGCGCCTTGACCGAGCCGCCGCCCGCGACGGCCGACGAGATCATCGCCATCTGCAGGGGAGTCGCCCGGGTGTCGAACTGTCCGATGGAGGAGAGCGCCAGCTGCGCCCTGTCGAGCGTCAGGTCGAAGTTGCTCGGCGAGACGGAGAACGGGATCTTCAGCTTCCGGTCGTTGAAGCCGAAGTCCGTCGCCGCGCGCGTCATGTCGCCGAGGCCGATGTCCACTCCCAGCTTCGCGAAGACCGAGTTGCAGGACCATTCGAAGGCGTACCGCACGGAGGCGTTCTCGCAGCCGTCGACCTCATTGGTGAGCGAGGTCGTCGTGCCGGGGAGCCGGTAGGGGTCGGGCGACTCGGTCCGCGCGTCGAGGTCCCTCACCACGCCCGCGTCCAGCGCCGCGGCGGCGGTCACCACCTTGAACGTCGACCCGGGCGGATACGTCTGCCGGATCGCGCGGTTGAGCATCGGCTTGCTCGGCGCGTCGTTCAGCCGGTTCCAGGCCCGTGTCGCCGACGGTCCCGTCCCGGACAGCTCCGCGGGGTCGTACGACGGCGTGGACACCAGCGCGAGGATCTTCCCCGTGGCCGGTTCGACCGCGGCGACCGCGCCCCGGCGCCCGGCGAGCCCGTCGTACGCCGCCCGCTGGGCCGCCGAGTTCAGAGTGGTGACGATCTTTCCGCCGGGGTTCTGGGTGCGGGTGACGTCGTTCCACAGGGGGAGCGGGGCGAGCATCGGGTCGGTGCCGGAGAGGATCTCGTCGCCCGCGTTCTCCAGGAACGTCGTCCCGTACAGCTGGGAGGCGAAGCCGGTGACGGGCGCGTACAACGGGCCGTCCGTGTACGTCCGTTCGAAGCGCAGCTGCTCGCCCGTGTCCGCGGAGCCGGTGACCGTCCTGCCGTCGACGAGGATGTCCCCGCGCGGTTGCTCGTAGCGTGCGATCGCCTGACGGCGGTTCGCCACGTTGTCGTCGTAGGACGAGGCCAGGAAGACCTGGACGCGGGCGGCGTTCACGAGGAGCGCGACGAGCAGCACGGCACACAGCCCGGCGGCCCGGCGGATGTACTTGGTCATGGCGCGACCTCCCGGCCGTTCACGGCGCCGCCGTCCCGTCGTACTGGCTGCGGGCCACGTCGCTGATCCGGATCAGCAGCGCCACGATGATCCAGTTGGTGACGACCGACGAGCCGCCCTGCGCGAGGAAGGGCATCGCCATCCCGGTCAGCGGGATCAGGCCGGTCACCCCGCCCGCGATCACGAACACCTGGAGCGCGACGATCGACGCCAGGCCGATCGCGAGGAGCCGCCCGAACGGGTCGCGCAGCGCGAGGCCCGCCCGGTAGCCGCGCTCCACGAGCAGGGCGTAGAGCAGGAAGATCGCCGACAGGCCGGCCAGCCCCAGCTCCTCGCCCGCGGTCGCCAGGATGAAGTCCGACTTGGCGGCGAAGCCGATCAGGATGGAGTGGCCGAGCCCCAGACCGGTACCGGTCACCCCTCCGGCGGCGAACGAGAAGAGGGACTGGGCGAGTTGGTTGGGTCCCTGGCCCGCCTCGATCGAGGCGAAGGGGTGCATCCAGTCCTGCACCCGGCCGTGCACATGCGGTTCGAGGCGGCCGACGGCCATCGCGCCCGCGCAGGCCAGCAGCAGCCCGACGGCGATCCAGCCGGTGCGTCCGGTGGCGACATACAGCAGGATCACGAACAGCCCGAAGAACAGCAGGGACGTCCCCAGGTCCCGCTCCAGCACCAGCACGCCCACGCTCAGCAGCCAGATCGCGACGATCGGTCCCAGCACCCGGCCGGCCGGCAGCTGGAGCCGCTCGAACCGCCAGATCCGGCGGCCCGCGTAGGCGAGCGCGTTGCGGTTGGCGGCGAGGTATCCGGCGAAGAACACCGCCAGCAGCACCTTAGCGAACTCGCCCGGCTGGATGGAGAATCCGGCGATCCTGATCCAGATGCGGGCGCCGTTCACCGCCGGGAAGAAGATCGGCAGCGTCAGCAGGCCCAGCGCGGCGACCACGGAGACGTACGTGTACCGCTGGAGCACCCGGTGGTCGCGCAGGAAGAGCACGGCCGCGATGAAGAACGCGACGCCCAGCGTCGACCAGATCAGCTGGATGGGGGCGGCCTGGTCGGCCGGGGTGTCGAGGTCGAGCCGGTAGATGAGGATCAGTCCGAGACCGTTGAGGAGGACGGCGATGGGGAGCAGCAGCGGATCGGCGTACGGCGCCCGGAACCGCACGGCGACGTGCGCGAGGAGGGCGAGCACGCCGAGCCCGGCGCCGTATCCGGCGGCGCCGGGCGGGACGGTGCCGTGCCGTGCGAGACCCACGGCGCAGTAGCCGCACACGCAGAGCAGGACGGCGACGACGATGAGGGTGAACTCGATGCCACGGCGCCGGGGCAGGCGTACGGCCGGGGTGGGCGGGTCCGCCACCACGGTCGTTCCGGGCAGTCCGGGCTGGATCATGTCCGGAACGTAGCAAGCGGTGAACCTGATGTCCCGTTATGTAGTGATAAACGGGCTGTTCCGGTGTACCTCACGGGGTGCGATCCCGGTGAGGTACACCGGTGAGCCGGAACTCAGCACCACGGGGGCGTGACGCCGAAGGTCTCGATGGAACGGGCCGGGGCCCAGGACCAGGTGCCGTCGGCGAGCAGGTACCAGATCGTGTCGCCGTCGACCGGCTCGCCATTGGTCCTGCAGAAGATCCCGACCGGCTCGCCGTGCCGGGCGATACGGATCAACCGCCCGCCGCGGAACGGGTCGCTGCGCAGCGCCAGCCCGCGGGGGGCGTCGACCCTGCCCCGGGTCACGAACCCCGCGTCGATGCCGCTGAACCCGAAGCCGAACTCGTCGTCGAAGCCGATGCTGCGCCCGATGCCCGTGTCGAAGGTGGCATCGGCCTCCTGGCTGAGGCCGACGTCGAGCCCCGAGGTCATCGCCTCGTCGGCGAGGGCGGGGCCGGCTCCGGCGAGGGCGAAGAGGCTCGCGGCGGCGACCGCTATGCCGAGCCTGCTGCACGTGGACCGCAGGAACATGGGGGACTCCTCCGAGTAGGCGCGGATCTGACTTATCGCCACATTAGGAGCGGAGTCGGGCGCACGCAGGTCACGCTGCGCCATCGGGGACCGGGCTGCTCCGTACGGTCGTCCGCGGGGCCGGGTGCGGGTGCGGCGCTCAGGAGGGACCGGACTGAGGGAGCGTCAGCGTCGCCACCGCGCCGCCGTCGGGGGCGTTGGCGAACAGCAGCCGGGCGCCCAGCACCTCGGACTGGCCCAGGGCGATCGTCAGCCCGAGCCCGTGTCCCTTCGCCCCGCCCTCCGTGCGGAAGCGCTGCGGCCCGTGATCCAGCAGGTAGTCCGGATAGCCCTCGCCGTGGTCCCGCACCGTGACGACCGGCCCGTCCACCGTCAGCATCACCGGGCCCGCGCCGTGGTTGTGCGCGTTCGCCACGAGATTGCCGAGCACCCGCTCCAGCCGCCGCCGGTCGGTCTCCACCCGCGCGTCCCGTACGACCCTGACCTCGGTGTCCGTCCCGGACGCGCGCACCACCCGCTCGGCCAGCGGGGCGAGCTGCTCCGAGTCCAGGTCGAGGCGTTCGCTGCGCGCGTCCAGGCGGGAGATCTCCAGCAGGTCCTCGGTGAGCGTGCGCAGTGCCGCCACCCGGTCGCGCACCAGCTCCGTCGGCCGTCCCGGCGGCAGCAGTTCGGCCGCCGCGTGCAGCCCGGTCAGCGGGGTGCGCAGTTCGTGCGCCACGTCGGCGGTGAAGCGCTGCTCGCTCAGCAGCTTGCTCTGGAGCGACGACGCCATGGTGTCGAGGGCCCCCGCGACGGCGGCCACCTCGTCCTGCGGGCGCGTGGGGTCCTGCGCGCACGGGTCGTTCACGCGGGCGTCCAGATCACCCGCGCTGATCCGCCGCGCCACCAGGGCCGTCGCGTGCAGCCGTCGCGTCACCCGCGTCACCGCGAACGAGCCGACCAGCAGCGTCGCGCCGATCGCCAGCGCCGAAGACCACACGATCGACCGGTCCAGGGTCTCGATGGTGTGCGCGCCCTGCGCGTAGTCGTACTGGACGGCGAGCGCGCGTCCCCCGTCCGCGGGCCCGGCCGCCCACATGGTGGGGTGCGCCGTCCGGTCGGCGACCATCGTGCCGCGCTTCCCACCCGCCGCCAGCGCGCGCAGCGTGACCGGCAGCCCGGGCGGGTCGACGCCCGCGCCGGCCGGCAGCCGGTCGCCCGCCTCGTACGCGGCCGTCACGTCCGTGAGCCGGTCGAGCGCGCGCCCGCGTGCCTCGCCGACCGTCTGGTTGGTCACCGAGACGTGCACGAGGATCCCGAGGAGCGCGGCCAGGCCGCAGCAGATCACCGTGATGAAGGCGGCCGCCTTCCAGGTGAGGGTGGCGGTCCAGCGCGGCAGACGCAGGAGGGGCCGCCTCATGAGGCCCTCGCGGACGGCGCGGGCGTGCCTGCCGACGCGGACGGCGGGGCCGGGGGCGCGGCGGAGGGTGTGGGTGTGGCGGAGGGAGTGGCGGAGGGCGTGGGTGTGGCGGCCCCGGTGGGAGGCCCGACGCGGAGGATCTCGTCCCGCGTCGCGAGCATCGCGTTCTGGTGCGGATCCCAGCTCCAGACCGTGCGGAACTCGTAGCCCGGCAGTGTCGACGGCGAGCGGATGATCACCTGGCGGCCCGCGAGCTCCACGCTGACCACTCTGTCCGCGGTCCCCATCACCTGCACCAGCCTGTGGTCCAGGAACGTGTAGACGCGCACCGCGAGCTGGTCCGCGGGGAAGCGGATGCCGAGCACCATGTCGTCCTTGCCGTCCCCGGTCAGATCGCGGTAGTACGCCTGGAGGACCGGGCACTTCTCGCCGGTCGCGCCCTTCTTGCCGCAGTCCTTCAGCCGGTCGGCGGTCTGCGCGTACGTCGCGTGCGGACCGCTGTACTCGGCCGGGTGCGCGGCGACCTCCGCGCGCACCACGGCGAGCGGGTCCACCTTGTGGATGTCGTCGCCGGGCGCAGTGATGCCCTTGACCGTCTCGGTGTCGGCCTCCCCGTAGTCGATGGCGGGCGTGGAGGCCGGCGGCAGCTGGGGCCACAGCCGGGTCGGGCCGACGGCGGTGGGCGTCGCGCCCGCGCCGCGCAGGTCGCCCGGGTCGCCGCAGCCCGCCGGCGCCGCCACCAGCAGGGCGCTCGCGGCGGCGGCACCGAGGGCTGTGCGCGCACGGCGGCTGTGGATCACTGCACTCCCGCGTCCGGGCCACCCCGGCTCGCAGGCGCTCGGGCACGGGGTCGGCGTGGAGAACGATGTCGTCGAAGCGGTGACCGTCCGCGACCGGTTCGCGACGGGTGTGCGGACACGGCGCGAGATGATCGGTCGCCGTATACACCTTATTCGTATGGAAGTCCTTTTTGTTCAGCCACCGGGCCGCGCCGCCGTCCCGAGGGCCGCGTCCGTCCTCCCGTGGACCGCGTCCGCCCTCCCGCGTGCCGCGCCCGTCCTCCCGCGTGCCGTGCGCTCCTGCCGGGCGGTGCGCCTGCCCCGGCGACATCGGGTGCGCGCCCGGGTCGGACCGCGCGCGACCCCTGTGGGTGCGGTCGCGGACGAGCCTCCCGCCGGCTCACGGCTCCGCGAGCTCCTCCAGGAGCCGGGCGGTGGCGAGCCCGGCGCGCAGGTACTCCTCGAAGAGCTCGTTGTGCAGCGCCCAGGGCGAGCGCCGGCTCCGTATCAGCCGGATCGCCTCGTCGGTGGAGTGCCCGGCCAGGACGAGCGCGTGCGCCACGACCAGTCCCGAACGGTTGTAGCCGTGGTAACAGCGGACCAGGACCCGGCGCCCCGCCTCCAGCGCGTCGTCCGCCGCCTGGGCGAGCCGGATCACGCCCGCCAGCTGCGTACCGTCGAGGGGTCCGTCCGGAATCGGCCATACATGGTGCTCTATCCCCGGGTCCGGCCCGTGCCCCGGCAGCCGCAGCAGCGTGAGCACGAGGTCGAACTCGTCGTGCACGACGGCGAATTCCGGCTGCCCGGCGCGGCCCGCGAACGCGTGCCCGCCCATCCACAGGCCGGGCACGATCTCGCTCCACGGGCTGTCCGGAGCCGGTACATCGGGTTGTGTCCTGCGGGTCCGCAACGGCGCCTCCCACCCAACTCCCCAGCTGTCCACAAAGGTATCCGGGTTCTTGCCCCTGGAGCACCCCGCCTGTTCCCATGGTCAAGGGGTGATGGTGCATGAAGGGACTGCGCGTCGTACCGACCTGGCGGCACGGTCAGGAGCGGCTGTACGTGTGCCTGACGGACGGCAGGAACGTCGCCTGGTACGACCGCGAGACGGCCCGGGTCAACCTGCTCAGCGAGGACCGGCGCGAGGACGTGCTCGACGCGCTCGGCCCGTTCCTGTCCGGCCCCGTGACGGTGGGCCCGCCGCCCGTCCCGACCCCGGCCGAGCTGGCCCGGCTGACCCTCCACCCCGACGACGACCTCGCGCCCAACCGGCCCGGCGAGGCCCTGGTGGTCGCCCTCGACCGAGACCCCGGCCCGCCACGCCGCCTGCGGCCCGACCCGCGGCGCCGCGCGCTCGCCGCCGAGCAGGCGGTCGGCGAGGCCCTGGACCGGATGGAGGGCGCGGGGTGGCACACCCTCCACTCCGTGCCCCTGCCCGGCGGCGAACGCATCCACCACCTGGTCGTCGGCCCGGCCGGCATCTTCGCCGTACGCACCCTCTACGCGCGCAAACAGCGCGTCCTCGTCACCGACCCCATGGTCACCGTCGGCCGCCACGAACCGCGTCCGCTGCTGCGCCGGCTCCGCGCGGACGCCGACCGCGCCGCGTACGCGCTGACCGCCGAGGTCCACCCCGTGCTGGCCGTGGCGGGCCCCGCCACCCTGGACGTCGTGGCACCACCGCGGGAGATCCGCATCCTCCAGGACGCCGACTTGTCGAACCTCGCCCGCCTCGGCGGCGTCCTGAAGCCGGCCGACGTCGAGGCCCTCCACGCCATGGCCCGCGACCGCCACACCTGGCTGCGCGTTTAGGGCGGCGAAGCGCCGCCCTGGGCCGTCACGGCAGGGCGGCCGCCCGCCCCGCGTCGAACAGGGGCGCCAGCAGATCCCCGTACCGCTCCAGCCTCGGCACGACGTCCGGAGCGAGGAAGGCGAGCTGTGACGCCCGCGTGCAGGACGCGACCTCGTCCCACGTCACCGGCGTGGACACGGTGGGCTCGGGCCGCGCGCGCAGCGTGTACGGCGTCGCCGTGGTCTTGCGCGCCGCGTTCTGGCTGAAGTCGACGAACACCTTGCCCGGCCGCAGGTTCTTCGTCATGCGGTGCGTGACCCGCCCCGGCATCGCCCGCTCGGCCTCGACGGCGAGTTCCTTCGCGTACGCGCTGACGTCCTCGGACGGCGTCGGCGCCACAGGGGCGAGCAGATGCAGCCCCTTGGCCCCCGACGTCTTCGCGTACGCCTCGATCCCGTCCTCGCCCAGCCGCTCCCGCAGCCACAGGGCCACCTCGCAGCACTCGACCACCGTCGCCGGCGCCCCCGGGTCCAGGTCGAGGACCAGCCGGTCGGCGATCCCGGGCGTGCCGATGGTCCACTGCGGCGTGTGGAACTCGGTCACCAGGTTCGCCGCCCACATCAGCGAGGCGAGGTCCTGGACCAGGACCATGCGGGCGGGTCCCTCCATGCGCGGCACCTCGGCGGTCGTGACCCAGCCGGGCGTACCCGGCGGCACGTTCTTGGTGAAGAAGACCTGGCCCTCGGGCCCGTCCGGGTAGCGCAGGAAGGACACCGGCCGGTCGCGCAGGTGCGGGAGCAGGGCGTCCGCCACCGTCGCGCAGTAGTGCAGCGCCTCGCCCTTGGTGAAGCCGGTGGCGGGATAGAGGACCTTCTCCAGGTTGCTGAGCGCGAGCCTTCGCCCCTCCACCTCCGTGATCGGCGTCATACGATGAGAATCCCACGAAACCGGCTGATATCGGATATCGATCGGAAGGATGCCGCACGTGCGATCCATCTGGAACGGCGCCATCTCCTTCGGCCTGGTCAGCATCCCCATCAAGCTCGTGAACGCCACGGAGAGCCACTCGATCTCCTTCCGCCAGATCCACACCGACGACGGTGGCAGGATCCGCTACCGCAAGGTCTGCGAACTGGAGGACCGCGAGGTCACGACCCCGGAGATCGGCAAGGCGTACGAGGATGCCGACGGCACGCTCATCCCGATCACGGACGAGGACCTGGCCTCACTGCCGATCCCCACCGCCCGGACCATCGAGATCGTCGCCTTCGTGCCGGCCGACCGGATCGACCCGCTCCAGATGGACACCGCGTACTACCTCTCCGCCAACGGCGTGCCCGCCGCCAAGCCGTACACCCTGCTGCGCGAGGCCCTGAAGCGCAGCAACAAGGTCGCCATCGCCAAGTTCGCCCTGCGCGGGCGCGAGCGGCTGGGCATGCTGCGGGTCGTCGACGACGTCATCGCCATGCACGGCCTTCTCTGGCCGGACGAGATCCGCGCCACGGACGAGGTCGCCCCGGACACCGGCGTCACCGTCCGCGAGCAGGAACTGGACCTCGCCGACGCGCTGATGGACACCCTCGGCGAGGTCGACCTCGAAGACCTGCACGACGACTACCGCGAAGCCGTCGAGGAACTCATCACCGCCAAGGCCTCCGGCGTGGAGGCGCCCAGCATGCCCGAGCGCGAGGCGGGCGGCGGCAAGGTGCTGGACCTGATGGCCGCGCTGGAGAAGAGCGTGCGCGTGGCCAAGGAGTCGCGGGGCGAGGCGGCCGGCGGGGAAGCGGGTGCGGCGGAAGCGGGCGGGGAGGCGGAGGTCACCCCGCTCCCGGCCCGCCGCAAGTCCGCCCGTACGGCCCCCAAGGAGGTCGGCGGCAAGAAGTCCACGTCGACGAAGCGGACGGCGGCCAGGAAGACCACGGCCCAGAAGTCGGCGGCGCACAAGTCGACGGCGCAGAAGTCGACGGCCCGGAAGTCGACCAGCCAGAAGACGGCGTCCGGCACGGCGTCCAAGAGCACGTCCAAGACCGCCAAGAGCACCGGCAAGGAGGCGGCGGCCAAGAAGACCGCCGCCAAGAAGACGGCCGCGAAGAAGACGACGGGACGCAAGCGGGCTTCCGCCTGAGGGCGGGGTCGACGGGCTCGACGGGCTCGGCGGGCGCGCCGCGGGCGGAGCCGTGCGGAGACCGGCCCCGGGCCGGGGCCCGTGGGGACCGTTGCCGCGAGGCCCGCTCCAGGGGTCCGGGCAGGGGTTCCCGTGGCCCGACGGACCGGACCGTTAGCCCCTCCGGAGGCCGACCCCCTACACCCGGAGGACCCGCCCTCGCAGGTGGGCGCCCCATACGCCCGGGCGCCCCTCCCGCGTAGGCGTGGTCCGACGGGTCCGGGGTCAGGCCGTGCGGCGCAGGGCCAGTACCGCGTTGTGGCCGCCGAAGCCGAAGGAGTTGCTGAGCGCCAGGTCGCCGAGGGCCGGAAGGGCACGGGGAGCCTTGGTGACCACGTCCAGCTCGATGGCGTCGTCCTGCTCCTCGCAGCCGATGGTCGGCGGGATCAGGCCGTGATGGAGCGTGAGGACGGTGGCCACCGCCTCCACCCCGCCCGCCGCGCCCTGGAGATGACCGAGGTGCCCCTTGAGCGCGGTCACCGGGACGTCCCCGCCGAGTACGGCACGCAGAGCGCTCGCCTCGGCGAGGTCGCCGTCCGTGGTGGCGGTGGCATGGGCGTTGACGTGCACGACGTCCACCGCGTGGGCGCCCGCGTCCCGTACCGCCCGGCGCAGCGCGAGCGCGACACCACTGCCCGACGGGTCCGGCGCCGCCATGTGGTGGGCGTCGGCCGACAGCCCCCAGCCGGCGGCCTCGCAGTAGATCCGCGCGCCCCGTGCGCGCGCGTGCTCCTCGGACTCCAGCAGCAGGAAGCCCGCCCCCTCGCCGTTGACGAAGCCGTCACGGTCCTTGGCGAAGGGCCGCGACGGGCTGGTGGCGCCGAGCCCATGGGTGGACAGGGCGCGCATCGCCGCGAACGAGGCCATGATCGCCGGGGTGACCACGGCCTCGGCGCCACCTGCGAGGGCCACGTCGACGTGCCCGTACCGGATGCGGTCGATGGCCTGCCCGATGGCCTCGGTGCCGGACGCGCACGCGCTGGTCACCGTGCGGGCCTCGCCCGTGATCCGCAGTGCGAGCGACACCTGGGAGGCGGCCTGCGAGGGCACCGTCATCGGCGTGGTCAGCGGTGACACGGCGCGAGGCCCTTTGTCGCGGAGCTTGCGGTCACCGCCGACCAGCACGGAGGCGTCGCCGAGGATGGCGCCGACGCTCACACCGACGCGCTCGGGGTCCAGCCCGCTCTCGGCGGTGCCGGCCACGTCGAACCCGGCGTTCTGCCACGCCTCGCGCGCGGCGAGCACCGCCAGCTGGGCGGCGCGGTTCATCCGCCGCGCCTGCGGCCGCGGCAGTAGCCCGGCCGGGTCGACGGGGACGCTGCCCGCCACCCGTACGGGCAGTTCGGCGAACTCCTCGCCCTCCAGCTCCCGTATCCCGCAGCGGCCTTCCACCAGCCCCTGCCAGAGCTCCTCGACGCCGATGCCAAGTGGCGTGACCGCACCGAGGCCGGTGACGACGACCCGCCGGGGCGTGCCTGCCCCGCCCGCCGCGTCGCGCCGCGGCCGGGGGAAGTGCCGTACGACACGACCGTCCTGGGCCGCGGCGTCGAGACGCTCGCGCAGCACGGCGTCCGGCACGGGCTCCTCGGTCCGGCTCTCCAGGTCCCGGTGCCACCGGCCCCACCGGCGGGTGTACGACTCCTCGACGGCCTTGGGGTCGACGGTGCGCAGCGAGGTGACGCGGTCACCATCACGGAACTCCACCTCGGTGAGATCGGCCGACGTGATCCGCGGAATTCCGGAGACGTCCATGCGACGGCAGGCCACCGTCACCCGGTGGTCGCGCTCGAGCACCTGGTCGTGATCGATTCCCCCGAGGGGCGGCCGCAGGGTCAGCCGAATGGTGTGCGGGCTTTCCGGAAGTGTGTGCATGACCACGTGCCACGTGTCCTCCGCCACCTCTTGTTCCGAGAGGGCGAGGAGATCACCGGGAATCACTTCGGCGACGGTGACGGCGTGGGGCTGTACGGGAACGTCGGACGAAACGCGCATGGCGGAGCCTTCGGTGCATGGGGGGAATGTCGGCATCAACGGTCGCCGACGATTCGCCAGTTGCCTAGGTTTCCGTGCCCGGTAGTGCGCAACGTCACGAATACCGCGAAATCGATTCCCGTACCGCCAAGGACGCCGAAATGTCGCATGGAATATGCCAATGGCATATGTTCACGCGGCCCGAAATTCCACACCTGCCCGCAGATCCCACAGAAACTGAACTACCACCGCTGTGAACGGTCGCGGCATCTCACCGTACGACGCACGGACACGGCGTCATGTCCTTTTACAGCAGCCGGACTTGGAGATTACTGGGAGAAGTCGACACCCTGCGCCAGTGTCACCCGCCCTGAATAGTTCACCATGTTGGTCGCCCGGCGCATGTACGCGCCAGTTGCTGACCTTGAGGAAGTCCGCCGGCCTCGACCGAACGACCGATCACGAGGCCCCATCACGGTCACGGTGAGGACACGAAGCCTGTGGTCGGCCCCACCACGCCCCGGGTCGCCCCCACCATTCGCTCGCCAGCCCAGCGGTCACGAAGCGGCTGGGACCGGTAGACAGTTACACACCGCAGAACCGACAGCACCGGCCGACTACACAGAAGCAGGCCCGATCCATTGCGCACAGCTCGCTCGTTTTCCCCGCGGAGTTCGATCCCTTCGCGCCCATTGGCGCACCGCCGCCCAGGACGCCCAGTCCCGGCTGAGCTGCTGGACTCCGGTGCTGTTCACCGACGTTGATGTCAGCGATGGATGTCGCTTGGCCGCGGAATCGGAATTGAGTCCCAGTTCTTCCACGAGGTGGTTGCGGCTGGTGACTACGCGTCGGGGAAGGACGTAGGCGAGCCGCCAGGTGGCGCCGGCCGCATTGGAGAGAGGAGCGAGGCAGGGAAGCTGCCCTGTCGAGCGCCTGCGCGATGCGGTGGAAGCTGTCCACTCCCCGGAGCTGGTTGCGATGCCGCGGCATCTGTAATGGCAGCAATCGGGTATCCACGGTCGGCCTCTGGTCGAGGCTGCGAGGACTGCATCGGTTGCTGTCTTCCGTGTGACATCCACAACGGAATGGGGATCTTGAGACGGCCGTGGAAGCGGACATACCGTATGCGGGTACTGACCTCAACTGCCCATTGACCAAGGCCTAGTTGGAGTCAGTTATCGCTCCAGGCGATCCAACGCTACCCACACAAAACGGGGTTGACCTTGAAAGCTCTTCGTAAGTCCGTGCTGTTTGCCGCAGCCGCCGCGGCCCTGACCGCCGGAGCCGTCATCGCCCCGGCTGCGTCGGCCGGCGCGGCTGAACTGAAGCCCGCGAAGTCAGGCATGGCCGTCATCAACATCAACTCATCGTTGAGGTCGGCGAGCGGTGAGACTCACACCAAGGACGTCGGTGGTGGCTCCTGGACCTATGGCTGGGAGCTGACGACCGGCGGCAAGCGCTGTTTCTCCCACTACTTCCATGGCTCGAAGATGCACCATGCGACGGCGCGAATAGGCAACGCCGAGAACAAGGATTACGCCTTCGCCCGACAAACGGCCAAGGCCAGCGCAACGGCAGGCTCCGCGTACACGTGCAACGCGTATTGGAGCCTCGACGAGTAGGCTCTGCGGCCGCGCCAACACTCAAGGGGGTCCGCGAAGCCACGCCTGTCCGGTGAGTGGGTGCTCTCACCACGAGCCTCACGCTGAAGGCGAATTGGGCGACTTCGCGGACACTCCCGAAACCCGTCAACCCTTCGCCTCCGCATCCCCTTCGCGAGCGAGCGTGGGGAGGCTGCCGTGTCACTCGCCCCGCCGTCCGACCCGCGAGCGACACGGTGAGCACCTCCGCCGTTCCGGCAAGGGAACCGCCACACCACATCAGTTATTCACTCAGCGCCTCATGTCCCACCGACCTCACCGGTTGGGTTGAGCGAATAGCAGCCGTGAACTCACGACGACGACGATCGGAGACCTGTGCAGAGGCCGGGTCTCAGACGCCTGGTTACCGAAAAGGACTCTGTGGAACGCCGTGTTCTCATCACGCTCCTTCATCTTGGCACCCGTGGCCGCGCTGGCAGCCGGTGCGGCACTCGGAGTCCTCACCCGCCTCCTTGAGACGAACACCTCCACGGCAGGCCGTTCCGCGTATCTCGTCCTGAACGAGGCATGGCCCTGGTCGGCCCTGGCCTTCTGTGCCGGCCTCGCCTGCGCATCCAGGGTCGCGTCCGCCGCCGTGGCTGCAGCGTCCCTGGCAGCGGCTGTCACTGCCTACTACGCGGTGCATGAGCAGACCACCTGGGCAGGGGCTTTGTCGGCCACACTCGCATGGGGTGCGGTCGCTCTGGCAGTCGGGCCCATTCTGGGACTGGCGGGGAACCTGGCACGCAAGCGTGGACTTCGCGGTCTCCCCTTTCGACTGATGATCCCACTGCTGGCTGTCGTGGAGACGTCGGCGCGGCTGCGAGCCGAGGTCTCAGTGCAAGGGCCAGTCGGTGAGACAGCATGGAGCATTACCCGCCTTGCAGCGGTAGCTGCCTGTCTCGCCCTGGCCGCACACACAATGCTGATCAACCGGCGGCACCGGAGTGAAGGGTGAAGCCCTGCGGCCCACCGGGAGTCCGCCCACGTCTTCACCACTCGCACCGGTCGCCCGGGCGAGCCACGGAACCTCTACCAGCCCTTCACGCGCATCGCCCAGTCCGCCGGCCTCCGCGTGATCCGGCTGCAGGACGCCTGCCACGGCACCGTCAAAGGCCTCGGACCAAGATCGGTCCGAGGCGTTTGCCCATGTGTCCTCGGCAGGGTTCGAACGACGGTCACGAGGATGCAGCCAATGCGAAGATCGAAAAGGCGCTGGGGGAGGAGGGCGACGCGGCCTAGTCGCCTCTGCATCCCGCTGAGACCCACCCCTTGCTGGGGGTGCGTGTTTCGCCTGCCGTACCGCACCGACCTCTCCGTCTCGCGGGTGGCGGAGATTGTCTGATACCCCATCGTGATTCGCGGGTGTACAACCCCGTGTGGATGCCGGCTGTCTGTAAGGCGCTGGAGGGGTGATCCTTTGGTGCCTTTCCGTAAGGAGATTGGGGATCAGGTGGGGAAGCGGGTCTGGAGAGTCGTCGTGGCCGGGGGTGCGGCCGCGGTGTTCACGGCCGTGGCCGCGGTGCCGGCCGGAGCGGCCGAGGGTGGAGTCTCGTTCACCCGTGTCCAGGTGAACGGCGGCAAGTCGATTGTGATCGGGGTGTCGAAGGAGGTCGCGGTGCCCGCCTCCTTCCGGATGGCGACCACTCACAAGTGGAAGTGGCCAGCGGTGTTCCTGTACCGCAGTGGTGCGGGTGATCGGCTGTGGCACGCCGTCGAGACGAGCGACTGCATCAAGGTGAGTTCGGGCGTCTGCGACTTCAACGAGACGATGTACTTCGACCCGAGCGTGTGGGACATGCGTAACAGCGAGGCCGGGGCCTGGAAGGTCGGGGCAGAGGTGTACTTCGAGGGAGGCGGTGGTGACACCGACGACAAGGGTCTGACGGTCCACGTCAAGCGCAACTCCCGCCTGACCGTCAACGCCTCGCCCGAACCGGTGTCCAAGGACAAGACCATCACCGTGACCGGAAAGGTCACGCGGGCCAACTGGGAGACCAGGAAGTACGCCTCCTACGGAGGCCGCCTGGTGAGCCTGCAGTTCAAGCCTGCCGGCACCGCCTCCTACACCACGGTGAAGAAGGTGTACGCGAACGGCTCGGGTGATCTCAGGACGACCGTGAAGGCCTCCAAGACGGGTACGTGGCGCTGGGTGTACTACGGCAACACCACCACCGGGCCGTCGACGTCGTCCGGGGACAACGTCGTGGTGAAGTGATGCCCGCGGTGCTGGCGGGCTGGTGGGGGCCGAGCCGGCGGTAACGGCTGCGACGGTCAAGGTGTCGGGTCCGCCGCGATCGCTGCGGACCCGACACCTTGCGTCCTGGCCGACCGCGAGCGGCCGTGCGCGGGCCTCAGCGCAACGTGAGCCAGCGCGCCGTGCGGACCATGAGGCCGGTCACCGCTCCGGTGGGCAGGTCCGGATCTCGATGAGGCGACGACCACGGTCTTCAAGGCTGTCCCCGTCGTACAGGGTCGGACGTATTCGACGCGGTGGGTGTACTGGCGGGACCGTGCCGCGAGCCTGCGCCCAGCCGCCGGCGTAACACCCCATGGCGCCTAGCGCCGCGCTGGCAATGCTGATCCCTGCTCCCAGCTTTACTGCCCAGGTCTGATCCACGGTCGCCCGTAACCCAGCGGTGGGTCTCTCGCGTGTCGGAGGTGTGTCGTGTGTATCGCAGACAGTGCGAGACAGCGAGAAAGAGCGGGAGTCAATGAGGCTGACTCACGCTCTCTCTTCTCAGCATCCGCCCAGCTCCGCGCGTAATTTTTGCTGGCTGTGTGGCGAGTGCCCGGGCAGGATTCGAACCTGCGCACACGGCTCCGGAGGGGGCTTAGCTATATGGAAACACCGCAGGTCACGGGCGCGCTAAGTGGCTGTAGATGGTTCCGTGTCCACGTTTGGTCCACAGCCCTCGTGCGGGCACTCACCGCTCTGGCCGACTGGCAGAGGTCGCAACACCTCCACCGACCTTCTTCACGACGTGGAACCGCCATGTCCTGTCATCGATTTACGTACCAGGCCCTTCAGGGTGGCAAATTCGCTCATCAGCTTGTCGACGGCTGCGTCCAATAGCAGCACTGGGTCCCCAGTTGCCCAGAACCGCACGACCTCTGCCAGCTGGCGCTCCCAGAATTCTTCACCCTCATCCTCAGCAGCGATGCCACACTCGCGGGCGAGCTGGATGTAACCTGAGCCGGGCTTACGTGAATCTTCACGAACTACGAGAGCCGATAGCATCGGTCGACCGTGCTCTGCTTCGTAGGCGCTTACATGTCCAAGAGCGGGGAACATACGGCGGAATGGGGCTCGCGACACCGCTCGATCCTTGGCTTCCGGATCGATCATCAGCCCCAGTTCCTTGTAGCTGATGCAAGCCGTGGCAGGATGCGCCGGATTGGCACCCTGAGCGCGTGCACGAAGAGCGCGGTGAATGTCGCGCTCGACGGGTGTGAGAGTGATCAAAAGGATCCCCTACGAGAGGCCCGAAGGCAGTTGGTCCGGAGACGAGGTGCCCGAAGGCGCCACGACGGTACTCCTGGCCCAACGCGCCGTGCAACGTCACGCTAGTCTTCCGAGTCGGGAATTCTGTTCAGATATGAGGCGAGGCGTTCGAGGATTTCGTCCGCGCTCTTCGTCCAGATGTAGGGCTTGGGGTCGGTGTTCCAGGCGGCGATCCAGTTACGGATGTCCTTCTCCAGGGCCTGGACGGATCGGTGGACGCCTCGCCGTATCTGCTTGTTGGTCAGTTCGGCGAACCAGCGCTCGACGAGATTCAGCCAGGACGAGCCGGTCGGCGTGAAGTGCAGATGGAATCGTGGGTGGGCCAACAGCCACTTCTTGATCGCAGGGGTCTTGTGGGTGGCGTAGTTGTCGCAGATCAGGTGGATATCCAGGTCGGCAGGCACTTCTTTGTCGAGCTTGACCAGGAACTTCTTGAACTCCTCCGCCCGATGCCTGCGGTGCAGGGAGCCGATCACTTTGCCTGTGGCGACCTCGAGCGCGGCGAACAGCGTGGTGGTGCCGGCGCGGACGTAGTCGTGGGTTGCCCGCTCGGGAACCCCCGGCATCATCGGCAGCACGGGCTGGGACCGGTCCAGAGCCTGGATCTGCGACTTCTCGTCGACGCAGAACACCAGGGCCCGCTCCGGCGGATCCAAATACAGGCCCACGACATCGTGGACCTTGTCGACGAAGTAGGGATCGGTCGACAGCTTGAAGGTCTCCGACCGGTGCGGCTGAAGGCCGAACGCCCGCCAGATCCGTGACACGGACGACTGCGAGAGGCCCATCTCCTTCGCCATCGACCGCGTCGACCAGTGCGTTGCGTTCTTCGGAGTGGATTCCAGCGTCTTGGCGACCACTGCGGCGACCTGCTCGTCCGTCACCGTCCTGGGGCCGCCCGGACGTGGCATGTCACCCAGGCCCGCGATCCGGTACTGCACGAACCGGGCCCGCCAGCGGCCTACCGCATGAGGGGTCGAACCCAACTGTTCCGCAACGTCCTTGTTCGACGCGCCGGTTGAGCAGGCCAGGATGATCCGGCACCGCAATGCCCACGCCTGCGGCGTGGAACGACGCCGCACCCACTCCTCAAGCGCGGCCCGTTCCTCGTCCGACAGCGTCAACTCGGCCTTCGGCCGCCCCATCCGTGCCATAGAGCAAGCCTATACATCTGAATGGAAATCCCGACTCGGAACACTAGCTGGCAGGCCAGATGTCCAGTTGCCAAGCCGCCGGCTGGCCTGCAGCCCGCCTGATGCGGCTCAGTTGACCTCGCCTAGGTCCACAGTCGGCCCGGGCACTGCCGCCCCGTCGCGACTTGTGGAGACCGCGACGAGATGACCCTCGGCCGACTTAGAGACGCCCGGAACAGCATCTCGCTCTGCCGCAGTCGCAGTCGCAGCCGCGGATCGCGGACTCTTGACCCGCAGACCGAGCCGCTGTGCGATGATCCGTGGAACTGGGGTGGAGAAGACGGACTGAGAGCAGCCAGCAGCGGATGAGCGATCCAATCGGGGAAGTTAACAACGTCGAAGACCTCATGCGTGTCCTGGAGCCAGTGGGAGGGCTTGAGCCTCGTTGGTACAGAGGCCACGCAAACGTTCAGTGGGAGCTCACTCCTTCCTTGGCGCGAAAACGAGAATGGATGGAGAATGAACTTCTCCTGTTGAAAAAGTTCAAACAGAACGCGATTCCTCGTCTCGTGAGCGCTCCTGTTGGTGAATGGGATTGGCTATTTCTTGCTCAGCATCATGGTCTTCCGACGCGTCTTCTCGACTGGAGCGAGAATCCGCTCATCGCCCTGTACTTCGCTTGCGAATCTGATCACGACACAGACGGTTGCTTGTGGGTTCTTCGTCCGAGTGATCTGAATGCGAAGAGTAGTCCAGGTTCTCCGGGAGTCCTGCTGTTCGGACAGGACGAACTCCTTGACTCCTATCTTCCAGAGAAGGCAAGAGGCCCAGTCGCGGTTCAGCCTCCTGTGGCGGCTGTAGCTGCCCGTTCCTTCGACAGAATCGTGGCCCAGAGTGGAACCTTCACTATTTGTCATCGTTCTTTCGACCCGCTGGAGAAAGCCCACTCTGGAGACTTCCTAGATAGCTATGTCATACCGTTGGCCCGAAAGGCGTTTATACGCGAACAGCTAAAGACGCTCGGCATCAACGCAATGACGGTGTACCCGGATCTCGCACATCTGGCTGTGTATGTGAAAGAGGAATTCTAATGGAAGACTTTTCTATCGCGCCGCTGCGCAATAGCTCTGTCGCATATATTCATCAGCAGCGTCCTCAGATTGAGATGGACCCCGTCTACCAGCGTCAGGGCGGTATTTGGTCTGTCGAAAAGCAGCAGTTGCTTATCGACTCACTGATCAATGGATTCGACGTGCCAAAGATCTATTTCCACGAATTCGCCGCCCGGCGGACGGTGGATGGGAAGCGTCTGCGGTACGCGATCATCGACGGCAAGCAGCGCCTGCAAGCAATCTGGGAGTTTATTGACAACAAGTTTCCCCTAGCGGATGATTTCAAGTACTTTGAGGATCCGGACGTAGATGTCAGGAACCTGACCTACTCTCAGCTGGCGGAAAAGAACCCGGAAATTGCGGCTTATTTCAATGCGACCACTCTTGATATCATCGCCATCAGGACGGATGATCTCGAAATAATTGAAGAAATGTTCTCTCGCCTAAACGAGGCTATCCCGCTGAACGCCGCAGAGAAGAGGAACGCCCTCGGGGGCCCTGTTCCTCCTGCTATTCGGGCATTGGCTGAACACCCGTTCTTTAAAGAGCGTCTCACGTTCGGCAACACAAGGTACCGCCATTGGGATTTGGCGGTTAAGTTCCTTTATTGGTCCCACATGGGTCGGGTTGTCGATGTGAAGAAGTTCCATCTGGACTCGTTCGCCAAGGACATGAAGAAGAAGGATTCGGAGGGTCAGGCAGCGGTCAATGACGCTGAGATGGCTGCGATGAGCGTGCTCGATGCAATGGGCGCCTGTTTCCAGGAGAGGGATAAGCTCCTGTCCCAGGTGGGGATGGTCTCGGTCTACTACCTTGTATTTCAGGAAGTTGCTCGAACGAAGCGGGAAGCGAATCCAACCCGAGAGAAATTTGCCGAGTTTGAGGATCTTCGGAAGTCTAATCGCGTCGTAGCCGAAGCCGACCTCTCAGAGGCACAGTTTGAGCTGCTTGAGTTCGACAGGTACGGACAAAGTGCCAACGATGGAAAGGCGCTGGCTTATCGTGTCAGGGTCCTTATGAATTTCCTGGAAGGGAAGCTTGGCCAGGACCCAGGACTTTTGTAGCGGTCGCTTATCCGCGCTAAGTGATGAAGGTAATGCATTGGAGCCCGGCCCGAAAGCTCACCCTCTCGGGCAGTATGGTCACGCCTACACGGCAGCCAGCTATCACAGCTGGTACCACTATCCAGACCTGGTCATCGCAACCAGGCCGTGCCGACGAACGGCATGTCCTCCAGCTGCAAAATGATTACCCGACTGCCATCGCTTAGCGAGAGATCCGTTTTAGCGTTCGGTCATCCTGTTGCCCAGCGCCAATTGCACGGCATCACCACGGATCGCTGTTGCTGGATACGCAGCTATGTCGTTCTTAGTCTTCGTCGTGCTCTTCCTCATCGAGGATTTCGCCAGCTTCCTCGATCTCAGGATCAACGTCTAGAACCTGCTTACCTCGGTAGTAGCGCCACACGCTGGGGTAGGTTCGCCGGCTGTCCGGATACATGATGGCTCGACCGGGAAGGAGAGCGATCTGCCAGTTCTCCGGGAGGGCGGCAGCGATGATCTCGAAGAAGTGATTGATCGTCAGGTCGGCAGGTACGTCAATGACGGTCTTGTAGGTGTCGCCGCAGCCCTTTTTCAGATAGCGGAAGGTGTATGGGATCTCCTTCGCGGCGGCAGGCAACAGCTTGTGCAGGGTCATGGAGCCCTGGGGGAGGGAGGACAGCACCCGATCGATGTCGATCCGGTGGAGGTTGTCGAAGTGGTTGGCTTTGACCACGGTCTCATCTCGGCGCTTGCCGGGATCGTTGTTTCCAAATCCGTTGTTGTTCCAGGGTATTTGACCCTGCTTCGAGTAGTGCTTGATGAGGAGCTTCTCCGGCGCGAGAGCGGAAAAGTCCTCCGCAACGTACAGGCAGGTAAAGGTCATCTCGGACAGAGATATGTTCGTGCGTCCAGAAACCTTACGCAGGTGCTTGTGGATCCGCGTGGGTAGGGACTTGTCTGCCTTGCCTACATAGACGAACTCGCCGTTGCGGTACAGCTGGTACACCCCGGGACGCTGGTCCAGCTCGTCCAGGTTCTGGACCGTGAGGGGCGCCGGCGAAAGTTCGTCTAGAGCCTTGGCGAGTTGGTCGCCGAGTGCCTGAGTGATACTCAGCCGGAAGTCGCGATGGTTTTTGGCCCCTAGACCGTCTCGTCGCAACGAGTCCTCCCCTGCTGGTCGCCTGCGGGGCACCCTATGGGATCTTGGGTACCTCTAGCGACCTCGTATCGGAATCGCGTCACAAGATCGTCAACTCCGCGGTACGATTCCGGCATGGTTGAGCAGCGTGGACACGAACTAGTAGGTCGCACCAGCGTTGAGTTGTTCGCAGGTGGTGGAGGCCTGGCGATGGGAGTCCACCATGCCGGATTCCGGCCACTGCTGTTCAACGAGTTCAACAATCACGCTTGCGAGACGCTGGAAGCGAGCGCCACGCGGACGCTAGGTCGAGACGGCATTGAGCGCACCGCGGAGACCAAGCCAGAGCCGCCCGGGGAGGGTGAGCCAGCTCCTCTGTTCCCCGGTGACGTGAGAGACCTCGATTTGACCGCCTTCCACGGCAAGGTCGACGTTCTCGCTGGCGGTCCCCCGTGCCAGCCTTTCAGTGCGGGCGGTGTGGCCAAAGGCGACGAGGACAAGCGGAACATGTTTCCCGCCATGTTCACGGCTATTCGCCAGATCCAGCCGAAGGCCGTCATCTGCGAGAACGTGCGTGGACTGTTGCGCCCATCGTTCGAGGGCTACTTCGAGTACATCAAACGCGAGCTCACCTTGCCGTTCGTCGAACGTGACGAAGAGGTGCCCTGGCAGGAGCACGACCAAGAGCTGACCAAGCTCATCAAGGGAGGCGGGGGAGGGGCTGCCGATCAGCGATACGTAGTCCGGCACATCCCTGTCAACGCGGCTAACTATGGGGTGCCCCAAATCCGTCACCGTGTGATCCTCGTGGCTTTCCGTGAAGACCTAGATGTGGACATGGATGCATTTGTCCAGGATGTCACCCGTATTCGCTTCAGTGACGATGCTCTACTTCGCACGATGCGGGACGAAGACAGTTCCTATTGGGTGCGGCATAAGGAGGCTGTTCCGGAACATGTACGCGATGCAGTCAGAGCCCGGCTCCCGAAGGGGCTCGGCCATGAGGAGGAGAACGAGGAGCGCGGGGTCAGGCCATGGCGGACCTTGCGCGATGCCATCCACGGCTACGGCACCGACGAGCGTCTTCCAGCACTGCCCAAGATTGACTTGGAGAAGCTAGACAGAAAGACGGAGCAGGCTGGCAGCATCACTGACCACATCGGCTGGCCTGATGCCCGAATCTATAAGGGGCACACCCCCAACGATCTCGATCGTCCGGCCAAAACTGTCAAGGCTGGCGTGCATGGAGTCCCCGGCGGCGAGTCGGTAATGCTTCTGGACGACCAAGTGCCCGATGCCAGCGCTGAGGACGGATGGCGGAGGCTGCACCGCTACATGACTGTTCGTGAGACAGCGCGAGTCATGACGTTTCCTGATGAATGGCACGGAGCTGGACGGCGTGGCGAGAAGATGCGCCAGCTTGGCAATGCTGTGCCCGTCGTGCTCGCTGAGTTCTTCGCGAAGAAGGTCGCTGCCGCCCTCGCGTCGGTCGGTCATTAGGCGGAGTGATGGTCTCGGACTCACGTACCTGGAAGGAAGCGCGGCCACCAGAAAGCGCGTACAAGCCGCGCAGAGGTGCCAAGCCGACTGTGGAGCAGGACCGCGCCGCTGGCGGCCGTCATCGTCGCACCGTAGCAATTGGAGATGGCCGGTACGCGCGTGCGTCTGTCTCGCTGCGGTTGCCCAGGTGCAACCGCCGCATCCGTGCGTACTTGCGATGGTCCCAAGAAGGCAAGACCGAGGAGCGCTATATCGGAGAGGTGGACCAAGCTACGCGCGCCGCTAACCTCGCTCAGGCCTGGCAGCAAGCTGCGGCCTCTGGCCTCTTGGCCGAAGAGCCGTTGCCCCCCGATTCGAAGGCATCCTCCTGGGAGGTGCGCGCGGTGATGCGCGCTAACCGCAGCCGTGACACTAAGCCGGAACTGGCGCTTCGTTCCCTGCTCCACCGGACTGGCCTGCGCTACCGAGTGGACATCCCACCGTTGGAGGGTGTCCGCCGGCGGGCAGACATTGTCTTCGTAAAGGATCGCATCGCCGTTTTCGTGGATGGTTGCTTCTGGCACGGCTGCCCTGAACACATGCGCTCTTCCAAGAAGAACGCGGCGGCGTGGACTGCGAAGCTCGAAGGTAACCGCGCACGTGACGCTGAGACGAACGAGTTGCTGCGGGCCGCTGGTTGGACTGTGATCCGGGTTTGGGAGCACGAGGACCCAGCCGAGGCAAGCCACCGGATCACAGATGCCGTCCAACAGGCGCGACGTGAAGAACGTGGTTAGCCGGAGGCGCCCGGCCGGCCCGGGGAACTGTGATTCTTGGGCCTGTTGACAGCGCCTGGTGATGTATGGGCCCCAAGGGCTGCCGCTGGCTCGGCAGTAACTAACGGGCTGGTGTTCGGCCAGCTGCCCGCCCTCAACTCACGTGGAGCCGGGTGCAGTTGCAGGTCAGGGCTGTGGTACAGTTATGGGGCTCGATCTCCTCGTGCCCCGAGCTGGACTCAAGGCGGGTTTTTTGCGTGGAGAAGTGTTAGAGCTCGAATCTTAATAAGTAAATATTTGTGAAATCGTAAGCCTGATTTCTTTTCGCGATGATGGTGCTTTAGTGCCGGAGTGATTAGGAATCGGGCTTTTCTTGTCTCGATGCAGAGAAGGTTAGAAGCGAGAGTGCTTGAAATGAAATGAGTGGAGGTACCGTGCGCGAATTGTTTTCGCAAGTTGGGCAGACGGTCCGGTTCGCAATTGCCGACGAGTCCCGGACCGCCCGCCTGAAGTCCCTGATTACGACGACGGCCATCATCGGAGTCACGGGCTACATCGTTCTGTTCGTCAGGTAGGCACGCCGACGCCAGAACCACCTAAGAGTACGGCTGGTTGCACCCAGTGATACACCCCGCCGTGCTCAGTAGCTTGTCACGACGCCCGCCCGAGACGTTTTCAGCGCGTCAGCTTGCTGCCGAACCCGAGAGGTCGGTGTAGCGGCTTTGGCCGGGAGCTGCTTTGGCGCGAGTGATCATGGCCCCTTACGCTGGCCCGCGGATCGGGCAGGCTTGTGAACCTGCCCGTTAGTGCTCGATGTGGGGCCGTGATCTTCGAGGCTCGCGCCAAAGTGGCTGGCTAAAGCCGTGGAGCCGACCGCCCCAGCGACGACGGGGTTTTCCCCTCTCAGGGCCGCACCCGCCATCCGGCTGGCCGCCCGGTGCGGGATCAGCGGGCCGTACGAAGCCCGCGCATCTGGCAGCGTCGGCCCGCATGCCACCGCCACCACGATCCGGCCTCTTTTGGTGACACAAAGCGTCTTTGACCTGCACCGTTGGGGATCACATCCGCCCCCGTGCCCGTGTTGGAATGTGGCCGCTGCGTGTGGCGACGGACGGGCGGCGACGTGCGGCCGGTGGCGAAGACATGGAGGCGGCGCGGCGGCGACCGGCCGGCGCCGCCGCGCTTGTGTGGCCCTTGGTTGATCCGACCTACTGGTGTAGGCAACCGGGTGGAAAGGGGTGCGGCGTGGCCCCGGAAGCGGGGCGTTGAAGTCCGACCGCTGTTGCGTCTTTCCCCTCCCGAGGCCGGATCGTGGTGGCGGTGGCATGCGGGCTGTACGCGGCCGTTGATGCGTTCGGGCGGAGTGTGCGGCGGTCGGGTTGGCGATGATCGCTGGGCGCCGTTCACCGCCCGGCGAGCGAGCGCAGCGAGCCTTGATGATGTAGGGAAAGTTTGACCGCATGGCTCTACATGGCGTGTGTCTTGTCTCGGTTGATGCTTGACGCAGTGGCTTCAGTTGATGCTTGACACCGCTTGCCTCGGCTTGGCTACGTGCGTCTCACAGGCCTGTGCGCGGTGCCATCAATATCGACGGTGGTCATGCGAGCATCGGGGCATGCTCACAGGTGCACACGTGATCCTCTACTCCCAGGATGCTGAGGCCGACCGGGCCTTTATTAAGGACGTCCTCGGCTTCGCCCATGTTGACGCGGGCCATGGCTGGCTGATCTTCAAGCTGCCGCCCGCCGAGGTCGCCGTGCACCCTACCAACGGCGCGCCGAAGCACGAGTTCTACCTGATGTGTGACGACCTGGACGCCGTATGCGCTCAGCTTGCAGAGCGCGGCGCGGAGCTCACCGGCGAGGTGACCGAGGAGCGGTGGGGACGCCTCACCGCCGTACGCCTCCCCAGCGGCAGTGAACTGCCCCTCTACCAGCCGCTGCACCCCGTCGCGCACAGCCTCGACTGAACCTCCGCCACCACCTCGTCACCGCGGGGACTTCGCTGGCCTCTCAGTGTTGAGCCACGTGGACATCTCGCGCGCTCTGGGCCAGTCCGCTTCCACCACAGCCCGTCACGGCACGTTTACTGGCCATCGCTCGACCTGTCGCAGTGCCAGAACCGGTTTTGATCGACTGAGGTTCGCCACTGAGCGTGATGTCGGCGGACCGTGCAGCTGAGTCCACGTCCGGGGGACTTTCGGCGTCCGTCATCAGACCCGGCGGTTAGCGGATTTCGAGCGTCAGCCTGGCCACTACCTACGACTGCGTGCGCACCTCGTTCGTGTGGCTGACGAGAGCCTGGCCCTCATAGCCCCGCAGTCACCGGGTGCGGCGGACACGCTGCTGGAGGCGGGCGAGGAGCCGACCGACCCCTTCCTGCGCCGCAAGGCGGGCCCGGCTTCCATCCTGATCAGGACTGAGCGGTGGTGGCTCGGTGGTGAGGGGCTCTGCCCTGCGCTGGGGGTGACTTCCTGGGGAGGGCGACTCGGGGTCAACGGGTCGCAAAAGGAGCGGAAGCCATTTATTTCGTGACGTCAGTCACAGTGCTCTACGAATCAACCGGTGCACTTAGTAGATGAGGCATGGCGTACATCTGAGTATTTGTCCGTCTTGACCTGGATGTGGATCCTGCGGTGTGTGTGGGGAATTCCGCCCAGCCTGCCCGCATGCACACTGCCGTGCGCTGTAAGGCTTCTGACGCTGCGACAGCTTTTCCTCCTGTCGCTGTGTGGGGATCGGAGGCCCACGCGCGGTCTTGGCGCGGTCCTGAGATCTACGGAGCGACGTAGTAGTGGGACCCATTGCGTGCTCTGTCGGGCGGTTCTAAGAATGTCGACCCACAGGACGTCGCTGCAGTTCGGAACCGGTGTTCACGCCGAGTCGACCGCGCGCTGTGGCGCTCGGCGTCACCGAGTGAGTAGGAGCACCCCCCACGTGATTTCGTCCCGAATATCTCCGAGATTCCTCGCCCTCGCTCTTGGCCTGGGTCTGGCCTCCAGCACGCTGGCCGTGGCTGTGCCGGCGAGCGCCCAGCCGGCCGCCACCCCCTCCGATTCCGCCGATACCTCCGTGGCGGGGTACGACGGGTCGGCTGGGGAGGCCGCGAACAACAAGGCATTCTTCGAGGCTGTGCTCAAGTCGGTCGCCGAGAAGAGTGCTGCTCAGCCCAGCGGGCAGGCGGTGACCCTCCACTACGACGCCTCCAAGGCACCGAGCTTCCGTTCGCAGATATCGAGCGCGGCCGAGATCTGGAACAGCTCCGAGTCCAACGTGAAGCTCGCGGAGGCTTCGAGCGGTTCGAGCAGCGCCGACTTCTCCTACACCGAGGGCAACGACCCCCGCGGGTCCCACGCCTCCACTGACGGCCACGGAGGCGGCCAGATCTTCCTCGACTACACCCAGATCCAGCAGTACGACTCGATTCGCGTTGTCACCCACGAGACCGGGCACGTCTTGGGCCTGCCGGACGACTACAGCGGGCCGTGTAGTGAGCTGATGTCGGGCGGCGGCCCTGGCCCGTCCTGCACCAACCGCAACCCGAACGCCACCGAGCGTGCGCGTGTCGACGAGCTGTGGGCCGGCGGAGGCGCGCAGGCTTCGGGTACGGGGAACCAGTCCGGTGGCGGCCCGAGTGCTGCACCGTCGGCACCGTCCGTGGCTCCGGGTACGGGGAATCCGTCCACTGGCGGCCCGAGTGCTGCACCGTCGGCACCGTCCGTGGCCCCGGGCGCAGGGAATCCGTCCGCTGGCGGCCCGAGCACTGCATGGCCGGGACGGCCCGTGTGGCCGGGTCACGGTCCGTGGCGTTCGCACCACCGCACGCTCTGGAATTGATCGCGTTCCAGCGGGAAGCGGCTCGCTGTCGAGGATGGCTGCAGCCGCATGCTCACGACGGTCGTCTGAGCACTCTCGCAGGATGGTCGACAGACGCTAGTGCGTTGTACGGCTGTCCTGGGGGACGGTGAAGCCAACCGCCTGCTGGTTGGTGACCTTGAACGTGCTCAACAGGGCCGGGTTGGTAGCCAACACTGCCAGCCCGGCCACGATCAGCAGAAGTCGGCTCTGGGACCGGAACGTCAAGCATCAGATGGAATCCGGCGGTTCTACTTGACGTGGCTGAGTGTGTTCAGGTGCTCCAAGTAACCCTGTCCTGAGTTCTCATCGGAGAAGTCACGGTTGACCAGTGCGGCGAGTTCGCGGCTGACCAAGAGGAGCGAGGGCAGAGAACGCCGATCTCCCTTAAGGGCCCACTCGCCATAGTCCACTGCCTGTTCAAGATCCCCGCGCCGGGCCGCGACGACTCCGAGTGTGACCCTGGCTTCGGCCATCCGCATGGGCGACTTCTCAGTGCCATCGAAGTCGGTCCCGACTCGGATTACTTCGTTGGCCAGGGTCTCCGCGAGGGCGTTCTCCCCAAGCAGGCGGTAGCAATCCATCGCGTAGAAGTCGAACTTGGCTGGGTCTACCACGAAGTGGTGATCAAGGTTCTCGGGGTAGGGCATCCCTTCCAGCAACTTACGTCCGCGATCGAGGGCTACCTCTGTCTTCCTCCGATCCCCGAGCCGCGCCCATCCTTTCGCCTCATGGGCCGCGAGTTGGACGGCGACACCGTGGTGAGTGGCGACCTCGGTACCGGCTTGGGAGGCGGCGAGGATGCCGTGATAGTCGCCGGTGGTGAGCGCGAACCATGCCCGCATCTCGTGGGCCCATCCAGCAACTTCGGAGTTTTCAGCCTCGTTGGCCAGCGACAGTACGGCGCGCCTGGTGCTCTCCGCCGCCGCGCGGTCGCCCATGTCGTACTCGACGCATCCGACGAGCAGAGCGAGCCACGCCGAGATTGTCAGCACCTCGCGGTGCTGGGCCAGCGTTAGCCGCTGGGACTGGAGACCGGCTACGCGCCTGAGCCATTCACGCCCTTCCAAGGCGAGTTGATCACTCGGGAGGTACGGGTATTCAGAGCAGAGGCGATCGGCCGTGATCCGTAGGGCATCCAGGGTCGCATTGTCGACGTCGGATGCCTGCAAGCGGCTGAGGATGTCGAGCGTCTCCATGCCGCTCGCCGTGGTGATCTCGGCGTTGCCGTCCCGGCGCCCCTCAACAGGGAAGATCGCGTGAGTCACTGTGCCGAAGGTGGACGCGATGATCGGTTGATAGAAGTCACTGGGGGTGACCTCGCCGGACTCCCACCGCTTCCATTGCCGGATCATGCTCGAACCCTCGGGCAGGCGCTTCGGAGAGTGCGCGCGAAGCGCTGCCACGGCTTCGGCCTGTGACCACTGCCGCGCTTGCCGCTCGGCTGCAATCCGCCGGGCCCATGCCGGCCGTTCGTCGCTCATGTGGTGCCCTCCCATCGAGTGCCTGGTTCGAGTCTGGCATCTCAGAAGCCGGTGACACGGGCGGTGACAGGGGGCTGACACCGGGGCTGTCCCCTGGTGACACCACCGCTGTCACTGGTTGGGGGATCACTCTGTGCGCATGGTGGGTCACGTGTCAGGCGCTGCCCGTGTGATCGCTTCGCTTCTCCAACTCGGCTACACGAGCGGCAAGTTGTCGGATCTCGGAGTGGATTGCGTTGATCTCTTCTCGGTCGATCGGGCCGGTTGGCACCTCGACATCGTCACCGTCCGTCGATGACTGCACGAAGTACCCCCGCGTCGGCACGGACACGATCAGTTCTTCGTCGATGAGGATCTGGAGCGCGTTGCCCACGGTCACGGTCGTGACTCCGAACCTGTCGGCCAGCTCGCGCAAAGACGCGAGCCGGTGCCCGTCTGGAAGCTCGGCGATCTCTGGACGCAACGTGTCCGCGATCTGCACCTTTTTGGGCCTTGGGTCATGGGCGGCAACGGTCATGACCTGAGCGTATCGACCCCACTCGAAGTAGTGCACCCTATGGCGCCCTACCTCTTGTGATCTAGTCTGCTATAGAGCAAGCTATGTCATGTGGCTGAGGCCGCGAACCTCGGAGGGCGACGCCACTACCGCCAAGCAGAACGCCGCCCTCCTTCGCCCCTTGAAGGGAAGTTCAATCATGCGTCAGATCCCCGTCGACACGAACGGTGCAACCTTGATGGTTGCCCAGCCCCCGCAGACGAAGATGCGCGACAAGCGCAACGGCGTGATCGCCACCGACCTCGACACCGGCCACACGCTCGTGACGGTCGACGTGCTGTTCGTGATGAACGGCAACGCCGAGGTCGTCACCATCACGGTCGCCGAGCCGGACATCTCCGGTGAGCTGGCCATGGGCACCCCGGTCGCGCTGACCGGCCTGGTCGCCCGTCCCTGGGAGAACGAGTTCAACGGCCAGAAGAAGCACGGAATCAGCTTCCGCGCGGTCGCCGTCACCTCGCTCGCCGCCGGCGCGTCGAAGCCCAAGGCGGCCTGATCATGGGCCGGTTAGTGCTCGCCGCTCTCGCGGCTCTGGTCGTGCTGGCGCTGCTGCTGAAGTGGCGCCGCCCCGCCTGGTACTGGCTGACCTTCGGCGTCCTGCTCGCCGTGCTGCGGGTGCGGCTGCGGTACGCGTCCGTGATGGAGGCCTGCCACCTCACCGTTCCGCCGCCGCGCTGGCGCCTCGCGCTGGCCCGCATGCTCAAGCGGGAGATCCCGCGTCAACAGGTGCCCCGGCTGCTGTGGCTGAGGCCCACCCGGACCGGCATCCGGCTGCGGATCCGGATGCGTCCCGGTCAGGACGCCTTCGAGTTCTCTGCCGCCGCCGACCGGCTGCGCCACTCCTTCGCCGTACATCAGGTCACCTCCCGCGAGATCAAGCCCGGTGTCGTTGAGATCGCGATGACCGGCTACGACGTCCTCAAGCGGGTGCAGATGCCTGCCAAGACCGAAAGCGGACCGTTGAAGATCCCGGTCGCGCTAGCCGAGGACGGCGTGGTGCACTACCGCGACTACCAGGAGACCCCGCACTCGGTCACCCTCGGTGCCACCAAGTCCGGCAAGTCCGTCTACCAACGTCAGGTGGTCAAGGAACTCGCTCCGCAGCGCGTCGCCCTGGTCGGTATCGACTGCAAGAACGGAGTCGAACTCGGCCCGCTCGCCCGCCGTTTCTCCGCGCTGGCCGACAACCCCGAGGACGCCGCCGATCTCCTCGAAGCGCTCGTGGCCCGGATGGACGGCATCTACGACCTGATCCGCCGGGAACAGCGGCTCAGCGCCGACATCCCCAACGCGGAGATCACCGCCGACATCTGGGGCCTGCCCGAGAAACTGCGGCCGGTGCCCGTCGTGGTCACGATCGACGAGATCGCCGAACTCGCTCTCACCTCCTCCAGGGCGGACGAGAAGCGCCGGGACCGATGCATCACCGCCCTGGTCCGCCTGGCGCAGCTCGGCCGTGCCGCCGGGATGTTCCTCGACATCTATGGGCAGCGCTTCGGCTCCGAACTTGGCAACGGCATCACTATGCTGCGCGCCCAGCTGACCGGCCGGACCGTGCACCGCGTCAACGACGAGTCGTCCGCGAAGATGGCGTTCGGTGACATCTCTGCGCACGCCGTGTTCGCCGCCACTCAGATTCCCAATACGCGGCGAGGGATGGCCGTGGTCGGCTACTCCTCCGGCGAATGGGTCCGCATTCGCACCCCGCACACCTCGATGCGCCAGGCCGTGACCGCCTGCAACCGGCACGCCCACCTCACCCCGGACCTGCCGGAACTGGCCCGCTTCAAGCCGCTGGTCGATCTCGCGCCTGTAGAGGCGGCTTCGGTGGCCAAAGCCGCCTGACCCATCCAGCTTGACCGGCCGGCGCGACCGCCTCGCGCCAAGTCCCTACCCGCTCCATGCCCAAAACCGTCGATCCGACAGGAGAGACCGCCATGTGCGAGCACATCGAGGACTTCCACCGCACGGTGCTGATGCTCGGCTCGCTGGCCGTGTACGCCGATCAGCCCGACGCCGACCATTCGTTCATCGAGGCGATCGGCCCGTCCCTGGCCTCGTCGCTGCCCGAGCCGCCGCCCGGCATGTTCCCGCCCGGCTACGACCCCACCGACGGCCCCGACTACCCCGGCCAGGGGTGAGGACGGTGGCCGCGCGCAAGCCCCGCAAAGCCACCGTGCCCGTGCCCGCTGCCAAACAGTGCGGGCCGTGCAACGGCACCGGTGAGGTTGCCCGCACCGTCCGCGTGGGTCGCACAAAGCGCCCGGTCGGCCAGCAGACCGGCATCTGCCTCGCCTGCTTCGGCACCGGCGAAGCCACCGACTGAACCCCGCCAGGGCGGGGCGGTCGGACCCGATCCCCGCCCTGCCCCGGCTCAACCCCCGCGAAGGAGGTGAAGACATGACCCGCTCGATCCGCCCGGATGCCGTACTCGTACAGGCCGTGATTGCCGGGGCGCTGTCCTTCGCCCACCTGCACGACCTTGCCTCCGCGGCCGGACAGACCGGCTGGAAGGCATGGGCCTACCCGATCAGTGTCGACCTGCTGCTGGTCGCCGCGTGGCGACGACTGCGCGCTGACGGCCCGTCCCGGCTGGCCTGGTCCTGGTTCCTGATCGCCCTTACCGCCTCGCTCGGCGCGAACGTCGCCACCGCCGGATTCCTCGATCTGGCCCACCCCCCTGCCTGGCTGCGCTTCGGCGTCGCTGGATGGCCCGCCCTCGCCTTCCTCGGCGGCACGCTGCTCGCCCACTCGTCGAACGCCGCCACGGACCGAGGGCCGGTTCCGCCGGCGCCTACAGCCCCGGCACTCGAACCCGACATCACCACCCCGGACACGAACGCGGTACCCATCGCCGCTGCCGAAGGGCCCGCGGCTCTGCCCGCTGCCGACCCGGCCCCCGCTCCCGCGGTTCCGGCCGCGCTGGTCGCGCACGCCCGCAAGGTCGCCGACGACCACCGCGCCCGCACCGGAGTCCGGATCGACACCGACACCCTGCGTGCCCGCCTCGGCGTCCCCGCCTCGCTGGCTGACGCGATCGCTGACCAACTCACCTGACCCGAAAGGAGCACCACCCATGGGCCTGTACCGGATCTACCGCGAACTGCACCGCGTCGGCACCACCACTGTCGGCAGCGGCCAGGACCGCAACGGCCACAGCTCGTACGTCGCCGCCTGCGGGACCGAGGAGTGCGGCTGGTCCAGCTCCTACGAGACCTACGCCGCCGCCATGGTCGCCGCCCAGGGCCACCGCTGCCCCGTCCGCTGAAGGGAGATCTCCCGTGTCCGTGCCGCTGTGGTTGTTCATCGCCTGCGTCGGATGGGTCGGCATCAAGCTCGTGCGCCCGCCGCTCTGGCTCGTCCTGGTCTTGCTACTCGGCGGCTACCTCCTCGCCGGCAGCTTCCTGGCCCCCGCCATCGACACCGCCACCAAGTGAAAGGAGATCAACTCGTGTTCCAGCCCCGCATCCCGGTCAACCCGACCCCGGCCAAGCAGCCGGTGCCGGTAGTCACGCCGACCGCTATCAAGCAGCCCCACCACACCCCGGCAGCTCCCTGCGGCTGCCAGCACCACACCCCAGCCCCCGTCATCCCCGCGCCGTCCCGGCCCGCCGTCCAGCTCACTCCGGTCTCTGTCGTGGCCGTCGTCGGTGGCGGTGTCGCCGTGGTCCTGGTCGTCGGTGCGGTCCTGGTCTCGCTGCTGCTCGCCGTGGCCGTCACGGGCGCCTCGCTCGCCATCTGCGCCCTGGTCATCCGCTCTCTGATCACCACCGACGCAAAGCGACGCTGACCGGCCCCCGGAGCGGCCTCTGTCGCCAAACTTCGTCCGCTCCGGGCGCCGTCCCTGTCTGATCCACTGAACCGGAAGGAAGTCTCATCATGACCGACCGCGCCCGTGCCGTGCCGCCGATCTGCCCGGACTGCCACGGCTTCGCCTCCGCCGCCGTATCCTCCGGCGGCCGCGACCGGCACGGCCACCTGCGCACCCTCACCGTCAACTGCCCGGCCTGTCACGGCACCGGCACCGTGTCCCGCTCCGTTCCTGCCCCGGTCCTCGTGGCCGTCGTCTCGGACCGGCGGGAGGTGTCCCGGTGATGCGACGCTCCCCGACCTCCCGTCCGACCTCCATCCACCTGTTCTGCGGTGCCGGGGGAGACTCCGACGGCTTCCGCCGCGCCGGCTTCGACGTCGTACTCGGCGCGAACCACTGGAACCGCGCGGTGGAGACCCATGCCGCGAACTTCCCCGAGGCCGAACACCTCTGCGTCGACCTCGACCACTACGACATGCGACGTCTGCCCAAGGCCCGCGTCCTGGTCGGCTCGCCCATCTGCACCGAGGGCAGTCCCGCCGACGGCATCAGGCGCCGCAAGGCCCCGCCCACCCCCGGACAGCTTGACCTCTTCGAGCAGGGCCCGATGCAGGATGCCGCCTGGGAACGCACCCGGGCGACCGCCTACGACATCCTCCGTGCCGCTGAGGTCCACGACTTCGACGCGGTGGTCTGCGAGAACGTGCCCCGCTTCGCGACCGCCTGGCCGCTGTTCGTCTGGTGGCTGCACGGCATGGAGATCCTCGGCTTCCGACACCAGGTCGTCTCCGTGTCCGCCGCACACGTGGGAGGCGCGGACAACCCGCACGCCCCGCAATGGCGGGATCGCATCTTCATCGTCTTCACCCGCACCCAGATGCGCGCCCCCAACCTCGACCTGCGCCCGCCTGCGTGGTGCCCCGGCTGCGAGAAGGACGTAACGGCGGTGCAGTCATGGCGCAACGGCCGCACCATCGGCAAGTACCGCCAGCAGTACGACTACCGCTGCCCTAACGCCACCTGCCGGTACCGCATCGTCGAGCCCTACGTGCGCCCGGCAGCGAGCGCAATCAACTGGGACGACCCTGGCATCAGGATCGGCGACCGTGCCGCCCACGGCCGCGGACCCCTCGCAGACGCAACCCTCCGCAAGATCCACCTTGGCCTGGCCAAACACCGCGTCCCGTCCGTGGTCACCGTCAACCACTCCGACGCCGGGGACGGCCGCGCCTTCCCCGCCCTGGCCGCGCCGCTGCCCACCCGCACGGTCCGCATCGGCGACGGCATCGCCATCCCGCCCCTGCTCGTCCCGGCCGGCGGAAGCTGGAACACCGACGCGGTTCCGGTCACCGTGCCCATGCACACCCGCACCACCCGCGACAGCGAAGCCCTCCTGGTACCGGCCCCGTTCATCACCGAACATCGCGGCGGAGGCTCCACCACACGGGGCATCGGCGACCCGCTCGCCGCGATCACCGCCGGGGGCAACCACCACGGCCTCGTCATCCCCTACCGCAAGGGCACCCCGACCACGACCGCCGTCCCGCTGCACACCATCGCCACCCGCGAATCCGCCGCCCTGGTCCTCGGCGCCGACGACACCCCGGGACAGATCGACGTCGAGGACTGCTACTTCCGGATGCTGTCCGCCCGCGAACACCTGCGCGCCCAGCGCTTCACCGACGACTACACCGTCCTCGGCCACGGCGGTGAGCAGACCAAACAGGCCGGAAACGCCGTCCCTGCCAACGTCGCCCAATGGATTGCCACCGCCCTCCTGGAGGTGCTGTGACATCTGACCTGATGATGGACCCGGCAACCCTCGCCGACGTGCTGCGGGTGGCCGGATCGCCTGGCTTCGACCGCTGGCAAGACCAGATCCGCCGCACCGGAGGATGCGCCAACCCCATCCATCTGACCGGCTGGGCCCTCACCAAGGACCGCACGACCGGCAAGACCCTGCGCCACTACAGCACCGAGCATGAGCCCGGTGGCCGCCTCCGCATCGCCTGCGGCAACCGCCGCGCCTCCCGCTGCCCGGCCTGCGCCTGGACCTACGCCGGAGACACCTACCACCTCATCCGCGCGGGTCTGGCCGGCGACGACCGCTACGACATCCCGTCCACAGTCCGCGAGTGCCCGCGCGTCTTCGCCACCTTCACCGCCCCCTCGTTCGGGCCCGTGCACAACCGGCCCGCACACGGGCACTGCCGTTGCGGCATCCAGCACGCCGACGACGATCCCGCGCTCGGCACCGCGCTCGACCCGGTGACCTACGACTACGCGGGCGCAGTCCTCTTCAACAACCATGCCGGGGAGCTGTGGCACCGCTTCGCCAAGCGCCTCCGCCGCGAGATCGCCGCACGCGCTGGACTGACACAGCGCGAACTCGCCGACACCTGCCGCGTCTCCTACGGCAAGGTCGCCGAGTTCCAGAAACGCGGTGCCGTGCACTTCCACGCGATCATCCGTCTCGACGGACCCGACGGCCCCGAAGATCCGCCGCCGTCCTGGGCCACCACCGCGCTCCTTGACGATGCGATCCGTGCCGCCGCCGTCCACCCCTACGCCACGGTCACCGCCCCGGCTGCCGGGGACCAACCGGCCCGCACCTTCCGCTGGGGCCGACAGCTCGACGTTCGCCCCGTCAAGGCGTTCGGCGACGGAACGGACCTGACAGAGCAGGCGGTCGCCTCCTATGTCGCCAAGTACGCCACCAAGGCAGCCGAGTCGACAGGCACCCTCGATCGCCCCATCGGCAACCGCGAAGCCGCAACCCTCCTCGGCGTCCCCGACCACGCCCGCCGCCTTATAGATGCCTGCTTCGACCTCGACCCCCTCTACCCCGACCGCCGGTTACGCGCCTGGGCGCACATGCTCGGCTTCCGCGGCCACTTCAGCTCCAAGTCCCGCCGCTACTCCACCACCCTCGGCGAACTCCGCCAGACCCGCGCCAACTACCGCGCCCTGCAGGAACGCCAAGAACTCGGCCTCGACGACCGCGAGCCGGAAACCGTGCTCGTCCTCGCCTCCTGGCAATACGCCGGACACGGCCACACCCCCGGCGAATCCGCCCTCGCCGCGTCGATCGCCCGTGACCTCCAGCTCAACCGCGAAACAGCCCGCGAAGCCCTACGAGGCGAGCTCGCCATGGAAGGGGCGCACCTGTGAGGGACGAACTGATGACGGTTCCGGAGATTCTCAACGAGTTGGGGAAGGTCTCGCGGCGCACCTTCTACCGCTGGCGGGAGCTGGGGCAGGCACCAAAGGCCCTGAAGCTGCCCAACGGCGAACTGCGGGTGTGGCGAAGCGACTTCACCGCGTGGCTGCGTGAGCGGGAGGAAGCCGCGTGAAGTCTCTGAACGTGAAGATTTGGGGGGTTCGCAAGCGTGCCTCGAAGCGGCCTTCCTACAACGTGCGTTGGTCGGTGGCCGACAGGGTCTTTTCCGAGACTTTCCGGACTAAAGCTCTGGCGGATCATTACCGAACCAAGCTCGTGGTCGCCGCGCGTGACGGTGAGGAATTCGACGATGTCACGGGTCTTCCGGATTCGATGGCGGAGAAGAAGGCCGAGCTGACCTGGTACACCTTCGCCTTGAAGTACCTGGCGATGAAGTGGCCGCATGCCGCGCCGAACACCCGTGACGGGATCAATGAATCACTGGCTTCCGTGACGATCGCGCTCCTCGACGACCGCGCCGGACGGCCGAGTGCCGATTTGATCAGGCAGGCCCTGCGGAACTGGGCCTTCGTCCTGCCCGGGCCGACTGAACGGGAGGTGCCTACGGAGATCGCGAACACCCTGCATTGGATCGCCAAGGCGTCGCGCTCGTTGAATGATCTGGCCGATCCTGTGACGGCGCGCGAGGTACTCGACTCGTTCAAGGTCCGTCTCGATGGGAAGGCTGCTGCGGCCGAGACGGTACGCCGCAAGCGACGCACCTTCGTCAATGCTCTGCACTACGCCGTTGACCTCGGTGAATTCAAAGAGAATCCGCTGACGGCCGTGCGCTGGCAGAAGCCCAAGGTGTCCAGCGAGGTGGACCCGCGCGTCGTGGTGAATCCGCAGCAGGCCCTCTCACTCCTCCATGCCGTCTCCTATGTGGGCGGATATCGCAGGGCCCGCGGTCGTCGACTGGTCGGGCTCTTCGCTTGTATGTACTTCGCCGGCCTGCGGCCCGCCGAAGCTGTCGGGCTCACGGAATCCGACCTGACTCTGCCTGAGCAGGGCTGGGGCGCCGTGGTCCTACATCGGACGCGTCCGAGCGTCGGCAAGCGGTGGACGGATTCCGGAGAGAGCCACGACGACCGCGGGCTGAAGAACCGACCGGCCGAAGACGTGCGCCGCGTACCGATCCCGCCTCAACTCGTGGCGATGCTCCGTGAACACCTCGCCGTCTTCGGGACGGCTGCCGACGGACGCCTCTTCCAGAGCGAAGGTGGGGGAGTGGTCGCCTCGTCGACGTACTGGCGGGCCTGGCAGGATGCCCGCACGCTTGCCCTTCCGCCGGCCGCGGTGGCATCGCCGCTGGCGCGCCGACCGTACGACCTTCGCCACTCCGCTCTGTCGACGTGGCTCAACGCCGGCGTCGACCCGACTGAGGTAGCCGAACGGGCTGGCAACAGTGTTGAGGTCCTGCTCAGCCGGTACGCGAAGTGCCTGGACGGGAGGCAGGAGGTGGCCAACCGTCGCATCGAAGATCTTCTGAACGAGTACGACTGACCGGCGCGCGTCGCGCATCCTACGCTGGGCCCCTGGACCTCTCCGGGGGCCTGCGCCGTTTTGTGGGGTCTGACCAGGGAAAACGTTCCAAGATCCTGTCCACGAATAGTCCACAGACGCTGACATGGGGCCGCTCAGGGCGGCATACGGCTGCACAGGGCTGTAGATACGCGAAGACCCCGGCCTCAGCGTTTCCGCTGGTGACGGGGTCTTTGGGCACCTCATACAGGGTGCCCCCGGCAGGATTCGAACCTGCGCACACGGCTCCGGAGGCCGTTGCTCTATCCCCTGAGCTACGGGGGCGTGTCGGGCGCGGTGTTCGCGGCGACGGGTAGAACCCTACCAGCTCTTTCGGGGGTGATTGCCATGGGTTTTGGTGGTCGGAGGCGTCGTGTTGTGAGGGGGGGGTGGGCAGGCTGGGGGTGTCCGGGCGGGCCGGCCGGGGGAGGGGCGCGCGTCCCCCAGGGGGTGGAAGTCGGGAAAACCCGGACGCGGCGGTGGGTGCGGACCTACTCTCGAGTTGTGCCAGGCGCGTCCGGTCGGGTGCTTGTTGTGGACGACAACAAGGTCATCCGGCAGCTGATCAGGGTCAACCTCGAACTGGAGGGTCTCGAGGTCGTGACCGCGGCCGACGGTGCCGAATGTCTGGACGTCATTCATCAGGTGCGGCCCGATGTCGTCACCCTCGACGTCGTGATGCCCCGGCTCGACGGTCTCCGGACCGCCGCCCGCCTCCGTGCCGACCCCCGCACGCGGAACGTGCCCCTCGCCATCGTCAGCGCCTGCACCCAGCACGAGGTCGAAAGCGGTCTCGACGTCGGCGTCGACGCCTTCCTCGCGAAGCCGTTCGAGCCCTCCGAACTCGTACGGCTCGTCCGGCAGTTGATGGATCGGCGTGAGTCCGACCGCGAGCGTGCCATGAGTGGGGGGAGCCGCGAGGGGAGTGCGGGCAGCAGTCGTGAGGGCGGCTCACCCGACCCGGCCTTCGAGGACCCCTCCTTCGACGCGGATCCCTTCGGCGGGCGCCCCTTCGACGACGCCTTCGGGGCGGGCGGCGGGCCCGACGCCGGCCTCGGCCTCGACGAAACCGAGCGCGCCGGACGTGCCGGGCACTGACCGAGGGTTCCGGTATCCGGTTGTTCTGATCAGCGCCCCACCCCGCCCCGTCCCGTCCTGATCAGTGGTCCTTGCTCTGATCCGCACCGCCGTCCTGATCATCCCCGGTGACCCCGGTGACCCCGGTGACCCCGGTGACCCCGGTGACCCCGGTGACCCCGGTGACCCCAGAGACTCCGGTGGCGCCCGTGGCCCCAGAGACTCCCGTCACCCCAGAGCCCCAGCCACACCACGCCGCCCGTACGGCCAAGAATCCGTCCCCCCGGCCCCGGCCCCAACCCGCCGCGAGCCCAGCCCCCCACTCCCACGAGGACACCCCACCACCCGACCGCACCACGCCGACCGTACGGCCAAGAATCCGGCCCCCGACCCTGACCCCGGCCCCACCCCCCGACCGCACCCGACCCCGTCCACACCCCACCCCCTCACCCCGTCCACATCCCGGACCCCACCCCAAACCCATTAGCCTCCCCACCCCCCTCCTCCCATACGCTTGTCCCGTGACCCCCGTCGAGCTGTCCCGGACCGTGCTGTGCGCGGTGCGGCGTGCTGTCGATTCGGGGGAGCTGAGTGTGGCCGTGCCCGCACGGGTCTTGGTGACGGTGCCGGGGCCCGGAGGGTGCGGGGACTACGCGACCAACGTCGCGTTGCAGCTCGCGCGGCCCGCCGGGCGGCCCGCGCGGCAGGTCGCCGAGATCCTGCGGCCGCACATCGGCGGCGCCGCCGGCGTCGCGGGCGTCGAGATCACCGGACCCGGTTTCCTGAACATCAGCCTCGGCCGCGAGGCCTCCGCCGCCCTGGTGGCGGAGGTGCTGGCACAGGGCGCCGGGTACGGACACGGCGACGCCCTCGCCGGACAGGTCGTCGAGCTGCGCGTGCCGTTCGACACCCGTGCCGAGGTCGTCGCCGACGCGCTGGTACGGATCGTCGCCACCCAGGGCGGTCGCGTCGAGGTCCGGCACGTCGAGTCGGGGAACCCCCGGTCGGTGCTCGCACCAGAGCATCGGGGGGTACGAGTCGCCGGCCCCCAGGAGGCCCACCCCGAGCCACGCCACCCCGAGGTGCGGCAAGCCGAGGTGCGGCACCCGGAGCCCCGCCACCCCGAGCCGGTGAACCTGCGCCCCGTACCCGCCCCGGAGGACCCCGCCCCACTGGGCACGGACGCCGCCCGCTGGGCCCTGCTGCACCCCGCACCGCACGACCGGCCCCGGATCAGCGCGGATCACCTCGTCCAGCGCGAGAGCAACCCTCTCTTCCGGGTCCGTTACGCCCATGCCCGCACCCGGGCCCTGCTTCGGAACGCCGCGGCGCTCGGCTACACCGGCGCCCCCGGCGACGTACGCGATCTGGACCGGGCCGGGGACCTGCTCGGCGCCCTCGCCGAGTACCCGCACGCCCTGCGCGTCGCCGCGGCCGACCGCACCCCCGACCGGCTCGCCCGGCACCTCGTCGTCACCGCCGATGCCCTGCTCGCCGTCCAGCACACCGTGCTGCCGGTCGGCGACGAGAAACCCATGGCCGCCCACCGTGCCCGGCTCGCGCTCGCCGACGCCGCCGGGACGGTGCTGGCCGGCGGCCTGACCCTGCTCGGCATCAGCGCACCCGACCACCTCTGACTGCCTCAGACACCGCAGAAAGCCGACACCTGAGATGAGCCGTTCCGCACACCCCGCCGGGCCCCGTCACGCCGATGTGCTTCCCGAGGGCCACTACACCGCGCCGCCCGCCGACCTCAACGCCCTCGACCCGAAGGTCTGGTCCCACACCGTGACCCGTACGGCCGACGGGGTCGTCAGTGTCGGCGGCATCGAAGTCACCCGGCTCGCCGAGGAGTTCGGCACGCCCGCCTACTTCCTGGACGAGGCCGACTTCCGGGAGCGCGCCCGCGCCTGGCGCACCGCGTTCGGGCACGACGCCGACGTCTTCTACGCGGGCAAGGCATTCCTGTCGCGTGCCGTCGTGCGCTGGCTGCACGAGGAGGGCCTCAACCTCGACGTGTGCTCGGGCGGCGAGCTGGCCACCGCGCTCTCGGCCGGCATGCCCGCCGACCGCATCGCGTTCCACGGCAACAACAAGTCGGAGACCGAGATCCGCGCGGCGATCGAGGCCGGGGTCGGGCGCATCGTCCTCGACTCCTTCCAGGAGATCGTGCGGGTCTCGCACATCGCGCAGTCGCTCGGCAAGCGCCAGCGGGTGCAGATCCGCGTCACCGTGGGCGTCGAGGCGCACACCCACGAGTTCATCGCCACGGCGCACGAGGACCAGAAGTTCGGCATCGCGCTCGCCGACGGGCAGGCCGCGGAGGCGGTGCGCCGGGCCCTGAATCTGGACGGGCTCGAACTCGTCGGGATCCACAGCCACATCGGTTCGCAGATCTTCGACATGGCGGGCTTCGAGGTCGCGGCCCGGCGCGTGGTGGGGCTGCTCGCCGCCGTCCGTGACGAGCACGGCGTCGAGCTGCCCGAGATCGACCTCGGCGGCGGTCTCGGTATCGCGTACACCAGTGAGGACGACCCGCGCGAGCCGCACGAGATCGCCAAGGCGCTGAGCGAGATCGTGACGCGGGAGTGCGAGGCCGCCAGGCTTTCGACGCCCCGGATCTCGGTGGAGCCGGGCCGGGCGATCGTGGGCCCGACCGCCTTCACGCTCTACGAGGTCGGCACGATCAAGCCCCTCGACGGGCTGCGTACGTACGTCTCGGTGGACGGGGGCATGTCCGACAACATCCGTACGGCGCTGTACGACGCCGAGTACAGCGTCGCGCTGGTGTCGCGGACCTCGGACGCCGACCCCATGCTCGTCCGTGTCGTCGGCAAGCACTGCGAGAGCGGCGACATCGTGGTGAAGGACGCCTTCCTGCCCTCCGACGTGGCTCCGGGCGATCTCATCGCGGTGCCGGCGACCGGGGCGTACTGCCGTTCCATGGCCAGCAACTACAACCACGCGCTGCGTCCGCCGGTCGTCGCCGTGCAGGACGGGGCGGCCCGGGTGATCGTCCGGCGCGAGACGGAGGAGGACCTGCTGCGCCTCGACGTGGGCTGAGCGGTGTTCGAACCGGTGTCGGTGATGTCGGCCGAGAGGTGGCCTGTCCACCCACTCGGCCGACATCGGGGGACGCCGGCTGAGAAGCTTGACCTGCGGCGGAAGATCTCCTGCGGTCCGCCGCCGTGAAAATGAAATAGACGTCTCACGATCCGGACGAAGGATAGAAACTCCAGTCCGGTGAGTGAGACTGGTCGAACCGAGAACGGTATGAGGAAACGAGGTCGGATGATGCGTACGCGTCCGCTGAAGGTGGCGCTGCTGGGCTGTGGGGTTGTCGGCTCAGAGGTGGCGCGCATCATGACGACGCACGCCGACGATCTCGCCGCCAGGATCGGAGCCCCGGTCGAGCTCGCGGGTGTCGCCGTCCGGCGCTCCTCGAAGGTCCGGGAGGGCATCGCGCCCGAGCTGGTCACCACGGACGCCACCGCGCTCGTCAAACGCGGGGACCTCGACGTCGTCGTCGAGGTCATCGGCGGCATCGAGCCCGCCCGTACGCTCATCACCACCGCCTTCGAGCACGGCGCCTCCGTCGTCTCCGCGAACAAGGCGCTCCTCGCCCAGGACGGCGCGGCCCTGCACGCCGCGGCCGACGAGCACGGCAGGGACCTCTACTACGAGGCCGCCGTCGCCGGTGCCATCCCGCTGATCCGCCCGCTGCGCGAGTCCCTCGCCGGCGACAAGATCAACCGCGTGATGGGCATCGTCAACGGAACGACGAACTTCATCCTCGACAAGATGGACTCCACCGGCGCCGGCTATCAGGAGGCCCTCGACGAGGCCACCGCGCTCGGGTACGCCGAGGCCGACCCGACCGCCGACGTCGAGGGGTTCGACGCGGCCGCCAAGGCCGCCATCCTCGCCGGGATCGCCTTCCACACGCGTGTGCGCCTCGACGACGTCTATCGCGAGGGCATGACCGAGGTCACCGCCGCGGATTTCGCCTCGGCGAAGGAGATGGGCTGCACCATCAAGCTGCTCGCCATCTGCGAGCGGGCCGCCGACGGCGGGTCGGTCACCGCGCGCGTGCACCCCGCGATGATTCCGCTGAGCCACCCCCTCGCCTCCGTGCGCGGCGCGTACAACGCCGTGTTCGTCGAGTCCGACGCGGCCGGGCAGCTCATGTTCTACGGGCCGGGTGCGGGCGGCGCCCCCACGGCCTCCGCGGTCCTCGGCGACCTGGTGGCCGTGTGCCGCAACAAGCTCAACGGCGCGACCGGACCGGGTGAGTCCGCGTACGCCGCGCTGCGGGTCTCGCCCATGGGCGACGTCGTCACCCGCTACCACATCAGCCTCGATGTGGCCGACAAGCCGGGTGTTCTCGCCCAGGTCGCCACCGTCTTCGCCGAGCACGGTGTGTCGATCGATACGGTTCGCCAGCAGGGCAAGGACGGCGAGGCCTCCCTCGTCGTCGTCACGCATCGTGCGTCCGACGCGTCCCTCACCGGGACCGTCGAGGCGCTGCGCAGCCTCGACACCGTGCGGGGTGTCGCCAGCATCATGCGGGTTGAAGGAGAGTAACCAGCAATGACCCACCAGTGGCGCGGAATCATCGAGGAGTACCGGGACCGGCTGCCGGTATCCGACAGCACGCCGGTCGTGACGCTCCGTGAGGGCGGTACGCCGCTCGTGCCCGCGCAGGTGCTCTCCGAGCGCACGGGCTGCGAGGTCCACCTCAAGGTGGAGGGCGCCAACCCGACCGGGTCCTTCAAGGACCGCGGTATGACCATGGCCATCACGAAGGCCAAGGAGGAGGGGGCGAAGGCCGTCATCTGCGCCTCCACCGGCAACACGTCCGCCTCCGCCGCGGCCTACGCGGTACGCGCCGGGATGGTGTCCGCCGTCCTGGTGCCGCAGGGCAAGATCGCGCTCGGCAAGATGGGCCAGGCCCTCGTGCACGGCGCGAAGATCCTCCAGGTCGACGGCAACTTCGACGACTGCCTCACGCTCGCCCGGTCGCTGTCCGACAACTACCCCGTGGCGCTGGTCAATTCGGTCAACCCGGTGCGTATCGAGGGCCAAAAGACCGCCGCCTTCGAGATCGTGGACATGCTCGGCGACGCGCCCGACATCCATGTGCTCCCGGTGGGCAACGCGGGCAACATCACCGCGTACTGGAAGGGGTACACGGAGTACGCCGCCGACGGTGTCGCGAAGCGGACCCCGCGCATGTGGGGTTTCCAGGCCTCCGGTTCCGCGCCCATCGTGCGCGGCGAGGTGGTCAAGGACCCGTCGACCATCGCCACCGCGATCCGCATCGGCAACCCCGCGTCGTGGAAGTTCGCGCTGGCGGCCCGGGACGAGTCGGGCGGCCTGATCGACGAGGTGACGGACCGTGAGATCCTGCGCGCCTACCGGCTGTTGGCCGCGCAGGAGGGCGTCTTCGTGGAGCCCGCGTCCGCCGCGTCCGTCGCCGGTCTGCTGAAGGCCGCCGAGCAGGGCATGGTCGACCCGGGCCAGACGATCGTCTGCACGGTCACCGGCAACGGCCTCAAGGACCCCGACTGGGCCGTCGCGGGCGCCCCGCAGCCGGTCACCGTCCCCGTGGACGCGGCGACCGCGGCGGAGCGGCTCGGCCTGGCATGACACCGTCGGCGGGGGCCGGTCCTTCCCGGTCCGCCCCCGTCGGCCGTGGTCCGGCCCGTACCGGCCACCGGGTGCAGGCCCGAAGCGGGTGTGCGCATCCGCCGGAAACAGGAGCACGCACCGGGCAGAAGTGGGTGTGTGCACCGGCCGAAAGGCGCTCGTGGCCCGACTTGGCGGAAAGCCGCCTGGCGTAAAGCCGCCACGTCGTCGCCGAAACGGCGTCGACAGGCCCGGGAAACGGGCGGATCCCCTCGGACACGGGTGGACAATCGCCAGAAGCCGACGGAAACCGCCCGACGAAGGGGGCACCCTCGTGGCAACCCGACAGGGGGTGCACAGGGGGCTTACGACACGCATCGTGCGCCTCCTGTGCGCCCTATGTCGCCACAGAACCTTCCTTCGATAGGCTGTACCGAACCCGCCCGCCGCATATGCCGCGGTGCCGCGCCGTCATTGCGGCCTCCGGGTCTTCGGTACGTATCGCAGTTCATCGAGAATCTCGCACATCACGCAGCTCAAGGAGAGTCATCGAGCGATGGCCGGTCCAGCGTTCCGCGCCGCCGCCGTCCGGGTGCGCGTCCCCGCCACCAGTGCCAACCTCGGCCCGGGTTTCGACGCCCTCGGCCTGTCACTGGGGCTCTACGACGACGTGGTCGTCCGGGTGGCCGACTCCGGGCTGCACATCGACATCGCAGGTGAGGGCAGTGACACCCTGCCCCGCGACGAGAGCCACCTCCTAGTCCGCTCCCTGCGCACCGCCTTCGACCTGCTGGGCGGACAGCCGCGCGGACTGGAGATCGTCTGCGCCAATCGCATCCCGCACGGACGGGGCCTCGGCTCCTCCTCCGCCGCCATCTGCGCCGGCATCGTCGCCGCCCGCGCGGTGACCATAGGAGGGGACACCAAGCTCGACGACAGCGCGCTGCTGGAGCTCGCCACCGAGATCGAGGGACACCCCGACAACGTCGCGGCCTGCCTGCTCGGCGGCTTCACGCTCTCCTGGATGGAGGCCGGCGCGGCCCGTGCCATCAGGATGGATCCCGCCGATTCCATCGTTCCGGTGGTTTTCGTACCGGGAAAGCCGGTCCTCACCGAGACCGCGCGCGGACTGCTGCCGCGCACCGTGCCGCACGTCGACGCCGCCGCCAACGCGGGCCGTGCCGCGCTGCTCGTCGAGGCCCTCACCCGGCGCCCCGAGCTGCTGCTGCCCGCCACCGAGGACCGGCTGCACCAGGAGTACCGGGCCCCGGCGATGCCGGAGAGCGCGGCCCTCGTGGAGCGTCTGCGCGCGGACGGAATTCCCGCGGTGATTTCCGGCGCGGGCCCCACAGTCCTCGCTCTGGCGGACCGGGCGTCGGCCGACAAGGTTGCCGATCTCGCAGGTCAGGGCTGGGCCGCCAACCGGCTGGACCTCGACGCCCAAGGGGCGAGCGTGCTGCCGCTCGCACCCGTCGGGGTCAATTGACGGCGCACGGTTGCCGGATTTGGAGAGGGGGAATGTTTGTTGGATCCGGTAGTGTTAACCTCAAGTCTGCACCCGACCCCACCATGGCGAGGTGCTTCGCGTCCCCGTCCGGGACAACCATTCTTCCGGGAGCCTCCCAAACTGCTTTGTGCCACGCATTGGGTGCTATGCGCTGAGCAGTGCTGAGCACGCTCCGGAACCGGCGTGACCGAGCCGATGACACCGCAATTCAGTGCCACGGGCCCGGAATCGTCATCACCAGATATTTCTTCCGCCGCTTTGGCGGACCACCGCCCCGGCACGGTCCACACAAGCAAGGACCAACGTCGGACAGCACAACCGGTCGCCGAGCCAGACAGGCCGACGTCCGCTCCAGGGAAGGACCCTTCGTGAGCGACACCACCGATCTGATGGGCGCACGTGTCGAGGAGACCGCTGCCGCGCCCGCCACGGACGCCTCCGCGCCTGCCACCGGTGCCGGCTCCCGGCGGCGCCGCGGTACCGGCCTCGAGGGCATGGTGCTGGCCGAGCTGCAGCAGGTCGCATCCGGCCTCGGCATCAGGGGCACCGCGCGCATGCGCAAGAGCCAGCTGATCGAGGTCATCAAGGAGGCGCAGGCCGGGGGTGCTCCGGCCGCCAAGGCCGAGGCCGCCACCGAGACCAAGCCGAAGCGCCGGACCACCTCGAAGGCTCGTACCGGCGAGGACGCCGCCGCTCCGGCCGAGAAGAAGGCCGAGAAGCCCGCCGCCGAGAAGGCCGTGGCTCAGCAGCAGATCGAGATTCCCGGCCAGCCCGCCAGCGAGGACGCCCCCGTGGAGCGCCGTCGTCGCCGTGCCACCGCCGAGGCCGGCAGCCCCGAGACGGTCGCCGCCGAGGCGAAGGGCGAGCCGAAGGCCGAGGCGAAGGCCGAGACGCAGGGCGAGGCCAAGACCGACACCGAGGGCACCGACGGCCGTCAGGGACGTCGCGACCGTCGCGACCGCGACCGGGGCGGCCGTGACCGCCGCGGCAAGGGCGACGAGCAGCAGGGCGGTGGGCAGCAGCGTCCGGACCGTCAGCAGCAGGGCGGTGGCGGTGGCCGCCAGGACCGCCAGCAGCAGCGTGACAACGGACCGCGGGTCGACGAGGACGACGACTTCGAGGGCGGCCGCCGTGGCCGGCGCGGGCGCTACCGCGACCGTCGTGGCCGTCGTGGCCGTGACGAGATCGCCGAGCCGCAGCTCGCCGAGGACGACGTCCTGATCCCCGTCGCGGGCATCCTCGACATCCTCGACAACTACGCCTTCATCCGTACGTCGGGCTACCTGCCGGGTCCCAACGACGTGTACGTCTCCCTCGCCCAGGTCCGCAAGAACGGTCTGCGCAAGGGCGATCACGTCACCGGCGCGGTCCGTCAGCCCAAGGAGGGCGAGCGCCGCGAGAAGTTCAACGCGCTCGTGCGCCTCGACTCCGTCAACGGCATGGCGCCCGAACACGGCCGCGGCCGCCCGGAGTTCACCAAGCTGACGCCGCTGTACCCGCAGGACCGGCTCCGTCTGGAGACCGACCCGGGCGTGCTGACCACCCGCATCATCGACCTCGTCGCGCCGATCGGTAAGGGCCAGCGCGGTCTGATCGTGGCCCCGCCGAAGACCGGCAAGACCATGATCATGCAGGCGATCGCCAACGCGATCACGCACAACAACCCCGAGTGCCACCTGATGGTCGTCCTGGTCGACGAGCGTCCGGAAGAGGTCACCGACATGCAGCGGTCGGTGAAGGGCGAGGTCATCTCCTCGACCTTCGACCGTCCGGCCGAGGACCACACCACGGTCGCGGAGCTCGCCATCGAGCGCGCCAAGCGCCTGGTGGAGCTGGGCCATGACGTCGTCGTGCTGCTCGACTCGATCACGCGTCTGGGCCGTGCGTACAACCTCGCCGCCCCGGCCTCCGGCCGCATCCTGTCCGGTGGTGTCGACTCGACGGCCCTCTACCCGCCGAAGCGCTTCTTCGGTGCCGCGCGCAACATCGAGGACGGCGGCTCGCTGACCATCCTCGCGACCGCGCTCGTCGACACCGGGTCCCGCATGGACGAGGTGATCTTCGAGGAGTTCAAGGGCACCGGCAACGCCGAGCTCAAGCTCGACCGGAAGCTCGCCGACAAGCGCATCTTCCCGGCGGTGGACGTCGACGCGTCCGGCACCCGTAAGGAAGAGATCCTGCTCGGCAGCGACGAGCTCGCCATCACCTGGAAGCTGCGCCGCGTGCTGCACGCGCTCGACCAGCAGCAGGCGATCGAGCTGCTGCTCGACAAGATGAAGCAGACGAAGTCGAACGCCGAGTTCCTGCTCCAGATCCAGAAGACGACGCCGATGCCGGGCAACGGCAACGACTGAGTCCGTAGGACAAGCAAGACAAGGGCCGCCCCCGTCACGCAGGTGACGGGGGCGGCCCTTTGCGCTGCCCGGGGCAGGTGTACGATCTCGCTTCTTTCAGCATTCACTGAATTCCAGCATTGAATTCACCTGTCTCAGGGGGGACTTGAGTGGATACATCCATATCCGGCCGTGGTCGTCACAGACGTCGGATACGCATCGCCGTGCCCGTCGCGGCGGCAGGCCTGGCGGCAGCGGTCGCCGGCGCGCTCCTGATGTCGTCCGCGAACGCCGCCACGGCGCTGCCCACGCCGACCGTCAAGCCCAGCACGTCCTCGCCCTCCCTGAGCGAGCTGACGAAGCGGGTCGCGGGAGCCGTGGCGGGCGACGACACCGCGGGTGAGACGACCAAGAAGTCGTCGCTGAGCGCGAGCACGGACAGCGCGAGCGTCGACCCGAAGATCATCGGTGGCAGCCAGACCACCATCACCACCGCCCCGTGGATGGCGCAGCTCTGGTACTACGACGACAAGGGCACCACGAGCGAGAGCGACGACCTCGGCTTCTTCTGCGGCGGCTCCGTCGTGTCGCCGACGAAGATCCTCACCGCCGCGCACTGCGTCAAGGGCTACGACTGGCACGCCAACGGCGCCGTCGTGACGGGCACCGCGCAGCTGCCGACCACCGACTCCTCGGGCAACACCAATCTGCACGGCGGCACCGTCTCGGGCGTCTGGCGGCAGTGGAACCACCCCTCGTACAGCTCGACGACCATCGACAACGACATCGCGGTCATCACGCTGGCGAGCCCTGTCACGGCCAAGCCGATCCGCATGACGACGTCCGGTGACACCACCTCGTACGCGTCCGGCACCAAGGCGACGCTGTACGGCTGGGGCCGTACCAGCTCCACCAGCGAGGACATCTCCGAGACGCTGAAGACGGCCACGCTGCCCATCAAGTCCGACACCACCTGCGCCGGCTACTACGGCAGCGACTTCGTCAAGGGCCACATGGTCTGCGCGGGCGACGCGGCGACCGGCAGCGACACCGGGACCACCACGGCGTGCAACGGCGACTCCGGCGGCCCGCTGATCGTCGGCGGCCGTATCGTCGGCGTCGTCTCCTGGGGTGTGAAGGACTGTGTCGAGAAGGGCGCGTACAGCGTCTTCTCCAAGGTGAGCACGTACGTGGGCGCGGCCTGGCCGCGGGTGGAGGACACCAACCTCAGCGGCGACCACAAGGCCGACCTGTGGGTGCGCAACTCCTCGACGAAGACCGGGTACGAGAAGGACTCCAAGGGCACCTCGTTCGCCGCCCGTCAGACGTGGGGGGACTGGAACGGCGTCAACGTCGTGCTCCAGACCGACCTGAACCGTGACGGCTACCAGGACCTCGTCTACCGCGACAGCAGCAACGGCAACGTCTACTGGGCGCACTACGTCCAGGCGAGCGGTAACTGGTCCACCGACAAGATCTTCAGCAGCTGGGGCACCCGCACCCGGATCATCGCCCCCGGCGACATCACCGGCGACGGCCTGCCCGACATGCTCTCCGTCGACTCCGCCGGAGCGATGTGGGAGTACCCGGGCAAGGGCAACGGCACCTTCTCGGCGCGTATCCAGGTCCGCACCGGCTGGAACCAGTACAACTCCATCCGCGGGCACGGCGACTTCACCGGCGACGGAAAGGCCGACCTGATCGCGCGCAGCAAGACCGGCTCGTACGTCTACCTCTACAAGGGCACGGGCAAGACCGGCAGCGAGGCCTTCTCCAGCCGCATCAAGGTGCGCACCTGGAGCGGCTACAACGCCTTCGACGCCCCCGGAGACGTGACCGGCGACGGCAAGGCCGACTTCCTGGCCCGCACGCCCGGCGGCACGCTCTACCTGTACCCGGGCACCGGCAAGGCGACCACGGAGATCTTCGCCACAAGAATCTCGGTCGGCACCGATTTCAAGCAGTACGACATCTTCGGCTGAAATCGCAGGTGAACGCGGGTTCGCCCGCTTTCGCCGGTGACGCAATGTGCCCATCGCGCCACGCGGTGGGCACATCGCGTTGTGCAACCCTTTCCCGGGTTTCCCCGTCTGACCGTACGGAGTGACCATGGAGCGGTACCCGTAGTCACGACCTGATGGGCTTGGCCCTGAAAGCAGGGGGTAACCGACCGCAGACACAGGACTGAGGAGCACATGCCTGCCGAGAGCACGCCGGAACCCGGCATACCGGGGGACCCCGGCACCAGCGCCCCGCGTCAGCGCGGGAAGGGCCGACGCCGCAAGACGCGCAGCGCGCGGCGCAAGGCCCTCCTGATCACGGCCTGGACGGCCGCGGGTGTGGTCGTGCTGGGGGGTACCGGCGCGGGAATCCTGTACTTCAAGCTCAACGGCAACCTCAAGAACGTCGACATCAACGGCGCCCTCGGCACGGACCGGCCGACGAAGGTCGACAACGGCTCGGAGAACATCCTCGTCCTGGGTTCCGACACGCGCTCCGGCAGCAACAAGAAACTCGGCGGCGGCGCCGACGACGGCAGCGCCCGGTCCGACACGGCGATGGTCGTGCACGTGTACAAGGGCCACAAGAAGGCGAGCGTCGTCTCCATACCCCGCGACACCCTCGTCGAGCGGCCCTCCTGCACCGACCCCGAGGGCGCCACCCACGACGCGGCCTCCGGCGTGATGTTCAATTCGGCCTACTCGACCGGCGGCGCCGCCTGCGCGGTCAAGACCGTCGAGTCCATGACCGGCATCCGCATGGACCACTACCTCGAGGTCGACTTCAGCGGCTTCCAGAAGCTCATCGACGACCTGGGCGGGGTGGACATCACCACCACCAAGGACATCTCCGACCCGGACAGCCACCTGCATCTGAAGGCCGGACCGCACACGCTCGACGGCGAGCAGGCACTCGGCCTGGTCCGCACCCGGCACGGCGTCGGCGACGGCTCCGACCTCGGCCGCATCCAGCTCCAGCAGGCCTTCATCAAGGCCCTGGTGCAGCAGGTCAAGGACGTCGGTGTGCTGAGCAGCCCGAAGAAGCTGTACGACCTCGCCGACACCGCGACCAAGACCGTCACCACCGACTCCGAGATCGGTTCGGTCGCCGAGCTCGCGTCCTTCGCCGACGGCCTCAAGGGCATCAACTCGTCCCGCATGACCATGGTGACGATGCCGGTCCAGTACGACGCCGCGGACGCCAACCGCGTCCTCGTCGACAAGGCCAAGTCGAAGCTGGTGTGGGACGCCCTGAAGAACGACCGGGCGATCCCCGCGGCGGCCACCAAGGGCACCGCCACGGGCACCGCCAAGGGCGTCGTCACCTCCTGAGGCGCCCGCCCGGGGCCCATCGGGCTCCCGGGGCGCACGCCGGGGCGCGTGAAAGCGCGCCGGGAACAGCCCGAGGAAGGTCCGGGAACAGCCCGGGGAAGGCCCGTGAGCGGTCCGGGGAAGGCGCGGGAGCGGTCTCGGGGCGGGCCGGGAATAGATCCTCCACCACCCCGGTTTTGGGGGATGCGCCCAGTCCTGGCAGACTGGTACGTCGGCTCCGGTTCACGCTCCCGCATCCCGCGGCGGCGACCCGGCGCCCTCCCGAATCTAGGAGACACCTTGAAGCGCGACATCCACCCCGAGTACGTCGAGACGCAGGTCAGCTGCACCTGTGGCGCGTCGTTCACCACGCGTAGCACGATCGAGTCCGGCACCATCCGTGCCGAGGTCTGCTCCGAGTGCCACCCGTTCTACACGGGCAAGCAGAAGATCCTCGACACCGGTGGCCGCGTGGCCCGCTTCGAGGCCCGCTTCGGCAAGGCTGCCGCTGCCAAGAAGTAGCGAGCCCACAGCGCCGGTCTCCGGTGTCCCCTGCACGGGGGCGCCGGGACCGGCGCTTTGCGGTGCAGCCCCCTCCCCCGAGCTCGCGCACACGCCCGAGCAGGGGGGACCCCCATGCCGTACCTACGTCCCGAGCCCATGATGGAGCTGGGGACAGTCCATTGGAGCCGGAGATGTTCGAGGCGGTCGAGGAACTCATCGGCGAGCACGCCGACCTGGAGAAGAAGCTCGCTGACCCGTCGGTCCACGCCGACCAGGCCAACGCGCGCAAGCTCAACAAGCGCTACGCCGAGCTGACCCCGATCGTCGCGACGTACCGCTCCTGGAAGCAGGCCGGGGACGACATCGGGACGGCGAAGGAGCTCGCCGCCGACGACCCCGACTTCGCCGCCGAGGTCAAGGACCTGGAGAAGCAGCGCGAGGAGCTCACCGAGAAGCTGCGCCTGCTGCTGGTCCCGCGCGACCCCAGCGACGACAAGGACGTGATCCTGGAGATCAAGGCGGGCGCGGGCGGCGACGAGTCCGCCCTGTTCGCCGGCGACCTGCTGCGCATGTACCTGCGGTACGCCGAGCGCGTCGGCTGGAAGACCGAGATCATCGACTCCACCGAGTCGGAGCTCGGCGGCTACAAGGACGTCCAGGTCGCCGTGAAGACCAAGGGCGGCCAGGGCGCCACCGAACCCGGCCAGGGCGTGTGGGCCCGTCTGAAGTACGAGGGCGGGGTGCACCGCGTGCAGCGGGTGCCGTCGACCGAGTCGCAGGGCCGCATCCACACCTCCGCCGCGGGCGTGCTGGTCACGCCGGAGGCCGAGGAGGTCGACGTCGAGATCCACGCGAACGATCTGCGGATCGACGTGTACCGCTCGTCGGGTCCCGGCGGCCAGTCCGTCAACACGACCGACTCGGCGGTGCGCATCACGCACATTCCCACCGGAGTCGTCGCTTCCTGCCAGAACGAGAAGAGCCAGCTGCAGAACAAGGAGCAGGCGATGCGTATCCTGCGCTCCAGGCTCCTCGCGGCGGCGCAGGAGGAAGCGGAGCGGGAGGCCGCGGACGCCCGCCGCAGCCAGGTCCGTACCGTCGACCGCTCCGAGAAGATCCGTACGTACAACTTCCCGGAGAATCGCATCTCGGACCACCGGGTCGGCTTCAAGGCGTACAACTTGGACCAGGTCCTCGACGGCGAACTCGACTCGGTGATCCAGGCCTGCGTCGACGCGGACTCGGCGGCCAAGCTCGCCGCCGCGTAACAGCGGCGGCTACACCCAGCACACGACAACAGCTCAGCCCCGGAGGACCAGCGTGAACCTGCTGCTCGCGGAAGTGGCCCAGGCCACCCAGCGGCTGGCCGACGCCGGCGTGCCCTCGCCGCGCAACGACGCGGAGGAGCTCGCCGCCTTCGTGCACGGCGTCAAGCGGGGCGAGCTGCACACCGTCAAGGACGCGGACTTCGACGCCCGTTACTGGGAGGTGACCGCGCGCCGTGAGGCCCGCGAGCCGCTCCAGCACATCACCGGGCGGGCCTACTTCCGCTACCTGGAACTCCAGGTCGGGCCCGGAGTGTTCGTGCCCCGGCCGGAGACCGAGTCGGTGGTGGGCTGGGCCATAGACGCCGTCCGCGCGATGGACGTCGTCGAACCCCTGATCGTGGACCTGTGCACCGGTTCGGGCGCCATCGCGCTCGCCCTGGCGCAGGAGGTGCCGCGCTCCCGCGTGCACGCCGTGGAGCTGTCCGAGGACGCCCTGCGGTGGACGCGCAAGAACGTCGAGGGGTCCAGGGTCGACCTGCGCCAGGGAGACGCCCTGGAGGCCTTCCCGGACCTCGACGGCCAAGTGGACCTGGTGGTCTCCAATCCGCCGTACATCCCGCTGACGGAGTGGGAGTACGTCGCTCCGGAGGCCCGGGACTACGATCCCGAACTCGCCCTGTTCTCCGGCGAGGACGGACTCGACCTCATCCGCGGCATCGAGCGCACCGCGCACCGGCTGCTGCGCCCCGGCGGCGTCGTCGTCATCGAGCACGCCGACACCCAGGGCGGACAGGTGCCGTGGATCTTCACCGAGGAGCGGGGCTGGGCCGACGCGGCCGACCACCCGGACCTCAACAACCGGCCGCGGTTCGCGACCGCCCGCAAGGCGATGCCGTGAGCACGCGCATCACGTTCCCCAGCCAGCAGTACGTGTACGAGGAGGCCCGCTAAATGGCACGGCGATACGACACCAACGACGCGACCGACCGCACCACCGGTCTGCGTGAGGCAGCGTCCGCCGTCCGCCGTGGCGAGCTGGTGGTCCTCCCGACCGACACCGTGTACGGCGTGGGCGCCGACGCGTTCTCCTCGGAGGCCGTCGCCGACCTCCTGGAGGCCAAGGGCCGGGGCCGCAACATGCCCACCCCCGTCCTCATCGGCTCCCCGAACACCCTGCACGGCCTCGTCACGGACTTCTCCGAGATGGCCTGGGAGCTCGTCGACGCCTTCTGGCCGGGCGCCCTGACGCTCGTCACCAAGCACCAGCCGTCCCTCCAGTGGGACCTCGGTGACACCCGTGGCACCGTCGCCGTGCGCATGCCGCTGCACCCGGTCGCCATCGAACTGCTCAGCGAGGTCGGCCCGATGGCCGTGTCGTCCGCGAACCTCACCGGCCACCCGGCGCCGGAGGACTGCGACGCCGCGCAGGAGATGCTCGGCGACTCCATCTCGGTCTACCTGGACGGCGGCCCCACCCCGGGCAACGTGCCCTCCTCGATCGTCGACGTGACCGGCAAGGTGCCCGTGCTGCTGCGTGCGGGCGCACTGTCGGCGGACGAGCTCCGGAAGGTCGTACCCGACCTCGAGGTGGCGAATTGACAGCCCCTGACACCTCCCGGCCCGCGGCTCCGCTCGACCAGGGGGCACCCCCATGCGTGGCATAGGCGAGGGGATCACGGAGGCCGGCGGGCTCGCCGGCGGGTCCTTCCGCATCCTCCACGTCAGCACCGGCAACGTGTGCCGTTCGCCGATCACCGAGCGGCTGACCCGGCATGCCCTGGCGGACCGGCTCGGCGACCCCCTGTGGGGCGGCCTGATCGTGGAGAGCGCCGGCACCTGGGGCCACGAGGGCGCGCCCATGGAGGCCAACGCCGAGACGGTCCTCGCCGACTTCGGCGCGGACGCCTCCGGCTTCGTCGGCCGGGAACTCCTCGACGAACACGTCATCCGCGCCGACCTGGTCCTGACCGCCACCCGTGACCACCGGGCCCAGGTCATCTCGATGGGCCACTCCGCGGGCCTGCGCACCTTCACCCTGAAGGAGTTCACCCGCCTCGTACGGGCGATAGACCCGGCGACGCTTCCGCCGCTGGACGACGGTGTCGTCGAACGCGCCCGCGCCCTCGTGCGGGCCGCCGCCGCGCTGCGCGGATGGCTGCTGGCCCCGACCGCCGAGGCGGACGAGGTGTACGACCCCTACGGGGCGCCGCTGCCCTTCTTCCGGTCGATCGGGGACGAGATCAACGAGGCGCTGGACCCCGTGGTGACCGCGCTGACGGGTGTGCCGGCCCGGGCCTAGGCGCAACGACCGCGCGCGGTGCGAATGGTGGTGATACCGGGCGCCCCACCGGCCCCGGTTCTACATTGGGACGTAGCGTCCCCCCGCCGAGGTCCGGAGTCCACCATGCCGGTCACACAAACGCTCGAAGCGGATGTCCTGCGCCGCCAGGACCCCGAGCTCGCCGAGATCATCCTCGGGGAGCTCGACCGGCAGTCCACCACGCTCCAGCTGATCGCGGCCGAGAACTTCACCTCGCCCGCCGTGCTGGCCGCGCTCGGCTCGCCGCTCGCCAACAAGTACGCCGAGGGCTACCCCGGCGCCCGACATCACGGCGGGTGCGAGATCGTCGACGTCGCGGAGCGTCTCGCCGTGGACCGCGCCAAGGCGCTCTTCGGGTCCGCCCACGCCAACGTGCAGTCCCACTCGGGGTCTTCGGCGGTCCTCGCCGCGTACGCCGCGCTGCTGCGGCCCGGTGACACCGTGCTCGCCCTGGGACTGCCCTTCGGTGGTCACCTCACCCACGGTTCGCCCGCGAACTTCTCCGGCCGCTGGTTCGACTTCGTCGGATACGGCGTCGAGGCCGACAGCGGGCTCATCGACTACGCGCAGGTGCGCACGCTCGCCAGGACGCACCGGCCCAAGGCCCTGGTGTGCGGATCGATCGCCTACCCGCGCCACATCGACTACGCCGTCTTCCGCGAGATCGCCGACGAGGTGGGCGCCTATCTCATCGCCGACGCAGCACATCCCATCGGGCTCGTGGCCGGGGGAGCCGCACCCAACCCGGTGCCGTACGCCGATGTCGTGTGCGCGACGACGCACAAGGTGCTGCGCGGTCCCCGAGGCGGCATGATCCTGTGCGGGGCGGAGCTGGCCGAGCGGGTCGACCGGGCGGTCTTCCCGTTCACGCAGGGCGGTGCGCAGATGCACACCATCGCCGCCAAGGCCGTCGCGTTCGGCGAGGCGGCGACCCCGGCCTTCACCGCCTACGCCCACCAGGTGGTCGCCAACGCGAGAGTGCTCGCGGAGCGGCTGGCGGCGCAGGGCCTGCACATCACCACCGGCGGTACCGACACCCATCTGCTGGCCGCGGACCCGGCGCCGCTCGGCCTCGACGGACGCACCGCGCGCGCACGCCTGGCCGCGGCGGGCATGGTCCTCGACACGTGTGCGCTTCCCCACGGTGACGCGCGCGGTCTGCGGCTGGGCACCGCCGCCCTGACCACGCAGGGCATGGGCGAGGCGGAGATGGTGTGGATCGCGGACCTGTTCGCCGGGGTGCTGCGCGAGGACGTCGACGCCAGGACCGCGCGTGAAGATGTGCGGGAGCTCACCGGCAGATTTCCGCCCTATCCGGACTGAGCGGGGGTACTCGCACACTCGTGCACAGCCACTCGTGCAACCATCGTCGCTACCCGGAAGTCCCCAACCATATGCGTGCATCGCTAGGGTGTGGGGCTGAGATGGCCAGCGAGACCTGTGGGGAAGCCCGTGCGTGAATACCTGCTGACGCTCTGCATCACGGCCGCGGTGACGTACCTGCTGACAGGACCGGTACGGAAATTCGCGATCGTGGCCGGAGCCATGCCGGAGATCCGTGCGCGCGACGTGCACCGGGAACCCACTCCGCGCCTCGGCGGGATCGCGATGTTCTTCGGGCTGTGCGCGGGACTGCTGGTCGCCGACCACCTGAGGAACCTGAACGCGGTCTTCTCGAACTCCAACGAGCCGCGGGCACTGCTGTCCGGTGCCGCGCTGATCTGGCTCATCGGCGTCCTCGACGACAAGTTCGAGATCGACGCGCTGATCAAGCTGGGTGGTCAGATGATCGCCGCGGGCGTGATGGTCGTGCAGGGTCTGACGATCCTGTGGCTGCCCATCCCCGGTGTCGGCCTGGTGGCGCTCACCCAGTGGCAGGGCACGCTGCTGACCGTGGCCCTCGTCGTGATCACGATCAACGCCGTGAACTTCGTGGACGGCCTCGACGGCCTCGCAGCCGGCATGGTGTGCATCGCCTCCGCCGCGTTCTTCCTGTACGCGTACCGCATCTGGTACAGCTACGGCATCGAGGCCGCGGCCCCGGCGACGCTCTTCGCGGCCATCCTCATGGGCATGTGCCTCGGCTTCCTGCCGCACAACATGCATCCCGCGCGGATCTTCATGGGCGACTCCGGCTCGATGCTCATCGGGCTCGTGCTGGCGGCCGGCGCCATCTCCATCACCGGGCAGATCGACCCCGACGCGATGAACCTGTTCTCCGGTTCGGAGCGCAACACCGTGCACCAGACGGTGCCCGTCTACATCCCGCTGCTGCTCCCGCTGACGATCATCGCGGTGCCGGCCGCCGACCTGGTGCTGGCGATCGTGCGGCGTACCTGGCGCGGCCAGTCCCCGTTCGCCGCCGACCGCGGGCACCTGCACCACCGTCTCCTCGAGGTCGGGCACTCGCACAGCCGCGCGGTCCTGATCATGTACTTCTGGTCCGCGCTGATCGCCTTCGGCGCCCTCGCCTTCTCGGTCAACTCGGCGTCCATGTGGATCGTCCTCGGCATCGCCGCGCTCAGCGCGGTCGGCCTCGTCCTGCTCCTGCTGCCGCGCTTCACCCCGCGCACCCCGCAGTGGGCCGAGCGCCTCGTGCCGCCGCGCTACCGGCGCCGCAGGGCGGCCTCCTCGGCCGCCGCGGAGGCGGGGCAGGAGGTCACGCACGGGACGGCGGAGGCCGAGGAGCCGGACGAGGCGCGCGAGCACCGTGCGCCGGTCGTGGCGGGCGTCTCGGGAGTCAACGGAGCGACGGCCATCGGCCCCCGTTCGCGCTTCCTGGATGGGCGCAATGCCGGGTCGTCGCGCTGACGCGAAGGTAAGAATCTGACTAACGCGTGACCAAGTCGTGGGGGTGCAAAGCACCCCAATAACAGACAAGTCCACGCTGTTCTTGCACAGACGCGCAGGTTCACTCTCATGTGTGACAGCGAGCACACCAACCAGGTAAAGACCTCATCAAATAGTTTGTGATACGGTTCACGAGAACCCGGGATAGAGCCGAAGGACCGTAGTGCGACGGTTCCTTGGCGTGAGGTTCTCTCTCAGCCCGGGACTACGCTCGTCCATGACGACACGCCCCCCTTACAAGCGGAGTTGCCGCCATGCCGTCCAATGACGCCCGGATCCTCCTACAGGCCGCTGTGCCCACAGCTGCCGTCGGCGCTGTTGCCGCCGTCGTCAGTGGTGTGGTCGCCGGCGGCAAGGGAGCGATCGGGGCCGTCGTCGCGACGCTTGTCGTGATCCTCTTCATGGGGCTCGGGCTCTACGTCCTGCAGCGCACCGCCAAATCGCTTCCGCACCTGTTCCAGGCGATGGGTCTGCTGCTCTACACGGCGCAGATCCTGCTGCTGTTCGTCTTCGTCGCCGCGTTCAAGAACACGTCGCTGTTCAACCCCAAGGCCTTCGCGCTCACCCTGGTCGCCACCACGCTCGTGTGGATCGGCGCACAGGCGCGTGCCCACATGAAGGCCAAGATCCTTTACGTCGAACCCGACTCCTCGAAGGGCGACAAGCCCGAAAAGTCGGGGCACTCGTCGTGAGGGGTAGGGCCGGGATAAGTGCGCGTAAGAGATCCTGCTATCGTCCGGTGCCAACTGCGGCATCGCGGGCGCGGGCATCTGAGCTGACGCCTGCTCAATCGCGAGGCTTGATGCCCCACAGCCGCCCCCACATCCGTAACACCAGTCCAGTGCCGAACCGCGGCTGCGCGCCGCGCCGACACAACGAGGTTGCCGTACCTATGCGCCACGCTGAAGGAGCCCGCGGTGAGTGCTGACCCGACGCAGGTGCTCGCCTTCGAGACCGACTGCCACATCTTCGACGGCTGTGGCTTCCCGGCTCCCGGCCTGCACTCGTTCCTGTTCGAGCCCCTCTGGGGCGACGGCGACAGCAACGTGTACTTCAACAAGACGATGCTGCTGGCGCTGCTCGGCTCGATCATCGTTATCGGCTTCTTCTGGGCCGCCTTCCGCAAGCCGAAGGTCGTCCCGGGCAAGCTGCAGATGGTCGCCGAGGCGGGCTACGACTTCATCCGCCGCGGCGTCGTCTACGAGACGATCGGCAAGAAGGAAGGCGAGAAGTACGTTCCGCTGATCGTCTCGCTGTTCTTCTTCATCTGGATGATGAACCTCTGGTCGATCATTCCGGTCGCCCAGTTCCCGGTCACCGCGATCATCGCGTACCCCGCCGTTCTGGCACTGATCGTCTACGTCCTGTGGGTCTCGCTGACCTTCAAGCGGCACGGCTTCGTCGGTGCGCTCAAGAACTTCACCGGCTACGACAAGTCGCTCGGCCCGGTCCTCCCGCTGGCCATGTTCATCGAGTTCCTCTCGAACCTGATCGTCCGGCCGTTCACGCACGCCGTGCGACTGTTCGCGAACATGTTCGCGGGTCACACGCTGCTGCTGCTGTTCACGATCGCCAGCTGGTACCTGCTCAACGGCATCGGCATCGCCTACGCGGGTGTCTCGTTCATCATGACGCTCGTCATGACGGCCTTCGAGCTGTTCATCCAGGCCCTGCAGGCGTACGTGTTCGTGCTGCTGACCTGCACCTTCATCCAGGGCGCGCTGGCCGAGCACCACTGAGCGCAGCCCCTCTCGACCCCGCACTCGTCCGGTGGCCAACCCCCACCGGTCCGTAAAGAAAAGGAAGAACTGGCATGTCCCAGACCCTTGCCGCTGTCTCCGGCTCGCTCGGCTCGATCGGTTACGGCCTCGCGGCCATCGGCCCCGGCGTCGGCGTCGGCATCATCTTCGGTAACGGCACCCAGGCGCTCGCCCGTCAGCCTGAGGCCGCCGGTCTGATCCGCGCCAACCAGATCCTCGGCTTCGCCTTCTGTGAGGCGCTCGCCCTCATCGGTCTGGTCATGCCGTTCGTCTACGGCACCTGATCGACCGATCAGCAACAGCCCACTAGACGAAAGGCACTGAAATGAGCCACCTGCTCATTCTGGCGGCCGAGGAGAAGGAAAACCCCCTCGTCCCGCCGATCCCCGAGCTTGTCATCGGCCTGATCGCCTTCGTCATCGTCTTCGGCTTCCTGGCCTGGAAGCTCCTCCCGAACATCAACAAGGTTCTGGAGCAGCGTCGCGAGGCCATCGAGGGCGGTATCGAGAAGGCCGAGGCCGCTCAGACCGAGGCCCAGAGCGTTCTTGAGCAGTACAAGGCGCAGCTCGCCGAGGCCCGGCACGAGGCGGCCCGTCTGCGCCAGGAGGCGCAGGAACAGGGCGCCACGCTCATCACCGAGATGCGTGCGGAAGGCCAGCGGCAGCGCGAGGAGATCGTCACCGCCGGTCACGCGCAGATCGAGGCGGACCGCAAGGCTGCCGCCCAGGCGCTGCGTCAGGACGTCGGCCAGCTGGCCACGGCCCTGGCCGGCAAGCTGGTCGGCGAGTCCCTCGAGGACCACGCCCGGCAGAGCCGTGTCATCGACCGCTTCCTCGACGAGCTTGAGGAGAAGGCCGAGGCAGCTCGATGACAGCGCACGGAGCGAGCCGCGAGGCATTCGCAGCAGCCCGTGAGCGTCTCGACGCGCTGACGGACTCGGCGTCCGTGGACGCGGCGCAGCTCGCCGACGAGCTGGCCGCCGTCACCGCGCTGCTCGACCGCGAGGTGTCGCTGCGTCGGGTCCTGACCGACCCGGCGCAGCCCGGCGAGGCCAAGGCCGAACTGGCGCAGCGCCTGCTCGGCGGCCAGGTGAGCGGCACGGCCGCCGACCTGGTGTCCGGCATGGTGCGTTCCCGCTGGTCGCAGCCCCGCGACCTGGTGGACGCGCTGGAGGAACTGACCGCGACGGCCGACCTCACGGCCGCGCAGCGCAGCGGTGGCCTCGACAACGTCGAGGACGAGCTGTTCCGGTTCGGCCGGATCGTCTCCTCGAACACCGAGCTGCGCGCCGCGCTGACCGACCGCGCCGCCTCCAAGGCGGCCAAGAGCGAGCTGCTGCGCAGCCTGCTCGGCGGACGGGCCGACGTGACCACCGAGCGCCTGGTGACGCGCCTTGTGACCGCTCCGCGTGGACGTAGCCTGGAAGCGGGACTCGAGTCCCTGTCCAAGCTCGCCGCAGAGCGCCGCAACCGCGTGGTCGCCGTCGTCACCTCGGCGGTCCCGCTGAGCGACGGACAGAAGCAGCGCCTCGGCGCCGCTCTGGCGAAGCTCTACGGCCGTCAGATGCACCTCAACCTCGACGTGGACCCCGAGGTCCTCGGCGGGATCCGGGTGCAGGTCGGCGACGAGGTCATCAACGGCTCCATCGCGGATCGACTTGAGGACGCAGGCCGCCGCCTGGCCGGCTAGCAGCAACTCAAAAAGAAGTACGTAATTACGGCCCTCGTTGGGCCGTGCAGAGGATTCACCTCTCTTAGGGGGGAGTCCCCATCCCCCCAAAGTGAAACTTCGGGCCCAACAAGGAGAGCAGGGAACCCAGATGGCGGAGCTCACGATCCGGCCGGAGGAGATCCGGGACGCGCTGGAGAACTTTGTCCAGTCGTACAAGCCGGACGCGGCCTCGCGCGAGGAGGTCGGTACGGTCACCCTTGCCGGCGACGGCATCGCGAAGGTCGAGGGCCTGCCCTCGGCCATGGCCAACGAACTGCTGAAGTTCGAGGACGGCACCCTCGGCCTCGCGCTGAACCTGGAAGAGCGCGAGATCGGCGCCATCGTCCTCGGCGAGTTCAGCGGCATCGAGGAGGGCCAGCCGGTGCAGCGCACCGGAGAGGTTCTGTCCGTCGCCGTCGGCGAGGGCTACCTCGGCCGCGTTGTCGACCCGCTCGGCAACCCGATCGACGGCCTCGGCGAGATCGAGACCACCGGCCGCCGCGCCCTCGAACTGCAGGCCCCCACGGTCATGCAGCGCAAGTCGGTGCACGAGCCGATGGAGACCGGCTACAAGGCCGTCGACGCGATGACCCCCGTCGGCCGTGGCCAGCGTCAGCTGATCATCGGCGACCGCCAGACCGGCAAGACCGCCCTGGCCGTCGACACGATCATCAACCAGCGCGACAACTGGCGCACCGGCGACCCGAAGAAGCAGGTCCGCTGCATCTACGTCGCCATCGGCCAGAAGGGCTCCACCATCGCCTCGGTGCGCGGTGCCCTGGAAGAGGCCGGCGCGCTCGAGTACACGACCATCGTCGCCGCCCCGGCGTCCGACCCGGCCGGCTTCAAGTACCTGGCGCCGTACACCGGTTCGGCCATCGGCCAGCAGTGGATGTACGAGGGCAAGCATGTCCTCATCATCTTCGACGACCTCTCGAAGCAGGCCGACGCCTACCGCGCCGTCTCCCTGCTGCTGCGCCGCCCGCCGGGCCGCGAGGCCTACCCGGGTGACGTCTTCTACCTGCACTCCCGTCTGCTGGAGCGCTGCGCGAAGCTCTCCGACGACATGGGCGCCGGTTCGATGACGGGTCTGCCGATCGTCGAGACCAAGGCGAACGACGTGTCGGCGTTCATCCCGACCAACGTCATCTCCATCACCGACGGCCAGTGCTTCCTGGAGTCGGACCTCTTCAACGCCGGTCAGCGTCCCGCGCTGAACGTCGGTATCTCCGTCTCCCGTGTCGGTGGTTCCGCCCAGCACAAGGCGATGAAGCAGGTCTCCGGCCGACTGCGCGTCGACCTCGCCCAGTTCCGTGAGCTGGAGGCGTTCGCCGCCTTCGGTTCCGACCTGGACGCCGCGTCGAAGTCGCAGCTGGAGCGCGGTCAGCGCATGGTCGAGCTGCTCAAGCAGGCTCAGTACCAGCCGATGCCGACCGAGGACCAGGTCGTCTCCGTGTGGGCCGGCACCACCGGCAAGATGGACGACGTGCCGGTCGCCGACATCCGCCGCTTCGAGAAGGAGCTCCTGGAGTACCTGCACCGCAAGGAGCAGGGCCTCATGACCTCCATCAAGGAGGGCGGCAAGATGTCGGACGACACCCTCACCGCTGTTGCCGACGCGATCGCCGACTTCAAGAAGCAGTTCGAGACCTCGGACGGCAAGCTTCTCGGCGAGGACGCCCCGGCCGCGGCCAAGTGACGTAAGGAAGGGACCTGACTCATGGGAGCCCAGCTCCGGGTCTACAAGCGTCGCATCCGATCCGTCACCGCGACCAAGAAGATCACCAAGGCGATGGAGATGATCGCCGCCTCGCGTGTCGTGAAGGCGCAGCGCAAGGTGAGGGCCTCCACGCCGTACGCGACCGAGCTCACGCGCGCGGTCACGGCGGTGGGTACCGGTTCGAACACCAAGCACCCGCTGACCACGGAGGCGGAGACGGCGACCCGTTCCGCGGTGCTGCTCCTCACGAGCGACCGCGGACTGGCCGGCGCCTTCAACTCCAACGCCATCAAGGCCGCCGAGCAGCTGACGGCGCGCCTCGAGGCGGAAGGCAAGCAGGTCGACACGTACATCGTCGGCCGCCGCGGTGTCGCCCACTACAACTTCCGTGAGCGCAAGATCGCGGAGCAGTGGACGGGCTTCACCGACGAGCCCACCTACGCGGACGCGAAGACGGTCGCGGGTCCGCTCATCGAGGCCATCGAGAAGGAGACGGCGGACGGCGGCGTGGACGAACTCCACATCGTCTACACCGAGTTCGTCTCGATGATGACGCAGACGGCCATCGACGGCCGACTGCTTCCGCTTCGCCTCGAAGAGGTGGCGGAGGAGGCGTCCGGCACGGGCGAGATCCTCCCGCTGTTCGAGTTCGAGCCGTCGGCGGAGGACGTCCTCGACGCCCTGCTGCCGCGCTACGTCGAGAGCCGAATCTACAACGCGCTGCTCCAGTCGGCTGCCTCCAAGCACGCCGCCACGCGACGCGCGATGAAGTCGGCGACCGACAACGCGGGCGAGCTGATCAACACGCTCTCCCGTCTTGCCAACGCGGCCCGCCAGGCCGAAATCACCCAGGAAATCAGCGAGATCGTCGGTGGCGCCAGCGCCCTTGCCGACGCGACCGCGGGGAGTGACAAGTAATGACGACGACTTCAGAGACGGCCGTTGCCACGGGCCGCGTCGCCCGGGTCATCGGTCCGGTCGTCGACGTGGAGTTCCCCGTCGACGCGATGCCGGACATCTACAACGCCCTTCACGTCGAGGTGGCCGACCCGGCCAACGCCGGCGAGAAGAAGACGCTGACCCTGGAGGTCGCCCAGCACCTGGGTGACGGCCTGGTCCGCACGATCTCCATGCAGCCCACCGACGGTCTGGTCCGCCAGGCTCCGGTCACCGACACCGGCGACGGCATCACCGTCCCGGTCGGCGACTTCACCAAGGGCAAGGTGTTCAACACCCTCGGTGAGGTGCTGAACGTCGACGAGCAGTACACGGGCGAGCGCTGGTCCATCCACCGCAAGGCCCCGAACTTCGACGAGCTCGAGTCGAAGACCGAGATGTTCGAGACCGGCGTCAAGGTCATCGACCTTCTCACCCCGTACGTCAAGGGTGGAAAGATCGGTCTGTTCGGTGGTGCCGGCGTCGGCAAGACGGTGCTCATCCAGGAGATGATCTACCGCGTCGCCAACAACCACGACGGTGTCTCCGTGTTCGCCGGTGTCGGTGAGCGCACCCGTGAGGGCAACGACCTCATCGAGGAGATGTCGGACTCGGGCGTCATCGACAAGACCGCCCTTGTCTTCGGTCAGATGGACGAGCCCCCGGGCACCCGTCTGCGCGTGGCCCTGGCCGGTCTGACCATGGCGGAGTACTTCCGCGATGTGCAGAAGCAGGACGTGCTGTTCTTCATCGACAACATCTTCCGCTTCACCCAGGCCGGTTCCGAGGTCTCCACGCTGCTCGGCCGCATGCCCTCCGCGGTGGGCTACCAGCCGAACCTGGCCGACGAGATGGGTCTCCTCCAGGAGCGCATCACCTCGACCCGTGGTCACTCGATCACCTCGATGCAGGCGATCTACGTCCCCGCGGACGACCTGACCGACCCGGCCCCGGCCACCACGTTCGCCCACCTCGACGCGACGACGGTTCTGTCCCGTCCGATCTCCGAGAAGGGCATCTACCCGGCCGTGGACCCGCTGGACTCCACGTCCCGCATCCTGGACCCGCGCTACATCGCGCAGGACCACTACACCGCCGCGATGCGCGTGAAGTCGGTGCTGCAGAAGTACAAGGACCTCCAGGACATCATCGCGATCCTCGGTATCGACGAGCTGGGCGAAGAGGACAAGCTCACCGTCCACCGTGCCCGTCGCGTGGAGCGCTTCCTGTCCCAGAACACCCACGTCGCCAAGCAGTTCACCGGCGTCGACGGGTCGGACGTCCCGCTGGACGAGTCGATCGCGGCCTTCAACGCGATCATCGACGGTGAGTACGACCACTTCCCGGAGCAGGCGTTCTTCATGTGCGGTGGCATTGAGGACCTCAAGGCCAACGCCAAGGAGCTCGGCGTCTCCTGAACCTCGTGTTCTGCGTGAGGGGGGCGGGGTCGCACCTCGCGGGGCGCGTCCCGTCCCCCTCCGTACGCCTACTAGACTTTGACCCAACACCCGGCAGCAACGCCGGGTGGTGACCCGAGGAGCCCACCTTGGCTGCTGAGCTGCACGTCGAGCTCGTCGCCGCGGACCGCAGTGTCTGGTCCGGCGAGGCCACCCTGGTCGTCGCGCGTACCACGTCCGGCGACATCGGCGTCATGCCCGGTCACCAGCCGCTGCTCGGTGTGCTGGAGTCGGGCCCGGTGACCATCCGTACGAGTGATGGTGGAACGGTCGTCGCCGCGGTGCACGGCGGTTTCATCTCGTTCGCCGACAACAAGCTGTCACTGCTGGCCGAGATCGCCGAGCTGTCGGACGAGATCGACGTCCAGCGTGCGGAGCGGGAGCTCGAGCGCGCGAAGGCGGAGGGCGATGCCTCCGCCGAGCGTCGCGCGGACGTCCGCCTGCGGGCGGTGGCGGCGCGCTGACCCCAGCGCGCACGGAATGACGTGACTCAGCCGCGGCCGGGACTGGAGACATCCAGACCGGGCCGCGGCTGAGGCGATGCGGGTACTTTTTTCCGTTTCATTACCTGCTTTACCTAGGAGACGAGGAGGTCGGTGTCGATGGTCCTCGCTCTGACTGTGTGCGGGTTGGTAGTGGCGCTCGTGGTCGTGGGCCTTTTCGTCTTCGGCCTCCGCCGCCGGCTGATCCAGCGGTCCGGCGGTACGTTCGACTGCAGCCTGCGATGGGACGTCCCGGAGGACGGCGACCCCAGCGGCAAGGGCTGGAGCTACGGGGTGGCCCGCTACAACGGCGACCGCATCGAGTGGTACCGCGTCTTCTCCTACGCACCGCGCCCGCGTCGTGTGCTGGAGCGTTCCGCGATCGAGGTGGCCGGCCGCCGCGCCCCGGAGGGCGAGGAGGAGCTGGCCCTGCTCTCCGACGCGATCATCCTCGCCTGTCTGCACCGCGGGACACGGCTCGAACTGGCGATGAGCGAGGACGCCCTGACGGGATTCCTCGCGTGGCTGGAGGCCGCACCACCCGGACAGCGGGTGAACGTGGCCTGAGAGGTCACGTCCACCCGCCGGGTGAGATGTCCCGGACCGGGTCCGGGGAGGGGCGTCAGAGACGCCCGGGTGTTCCGACTTTCCTACGACAGGCCGCTGTTGATGGCGCTGACGAGTTCACCGTTGCTGGTGTCGCCGCTGAACTCCCAGAAGAAGGCGCCGCCCAGGCCCTGGTTCTTGGCCCAGGTCATCTTGGTCCCGATGGTGGCCGGGGTGTCGTAGCTCCACCAGTTGCTGCCGCAGTGCGCGTACGCCGTTCCGGCGATGGTGCCGGTGGCGGGGCAGGACGTCTTGAGGACCTTGTAGTCCTCGATGCCCTGCTCGTACGTGCCGGCGGCGGGTCCTGTCGCGGTGCCGCCGGGGGCGTCCTGGGTGACGCCGGTCCAGCCGCGCCCGTAGAAGCCGATGCCGATCAGCAGCTTGCTCGCGGGCACGCCCTTCGCCTTGTACTTGGCGATCGCGTCGGCCGTGGTGAAGCCGGCCGTCGGGATGCCGCTGTACGAGGTGAGCGGGGAGTGCGGGGCCGTCGGGCCCTGGGCCGCCCAGGCGCCGAAGAAGTCGTACGTCATCACGTTGTACCAGTCGACGTACTGTGCGGCGCCCGCGTAGTCGGCGGCGTCGATCTTGCCGCCGGAGGAGCCGTCAGCGGTGGTGGCCGCGGTGACCAGGTTGTTCGAGCCGAACTTGGCGCGCAGCGCCTGCATCAGGTTCTTGTAGGCCGCCGCCCCGCTGGTGTCGCAGCTCAGGCCGCAGGCGTTCGGGTACTCCCAGTCGATGTCGATGCCGTCGAAGACGTCGGCCCAGCGCGGGTCCTCGACCAGGTTGTAGCAGGACTGGGCGAAGGCGGTCGGGTTGGCCGCCGCCTGCGCGAAGCCGCCGGACCAGGTCCAGCCGCCGAAGGACCACAGCACCTTGATGTTCGGGTACTTGGCCTTCAGCTGGCGCAGCTGGTTGAAGTTGCCGCGCAGCGGCTGGTCCCAGGTGTCGGCGGTGCCGCTGACGGACTGGTCGGCGGTGAAGGCCTTGTCGTAGTCGGCGTAGGAGTCGCCGATGGCGCACTGGCCGTTCGTGACGTTGCCGAAGGCGTAGTTGATGTGCGTGATCTTGGCGGCGGAGCCGGACGTCACCAGGTTCTTGACGTTGTAGTTGCGGCCATAGATGCCCCACTCGGTGAAGTAGCCGAGCCTGACCTTGTTGCCGGTGGGCGGCGGGTCGGTGGTGCCGCCCGTGGTGTGCACGGCGACCGCGCCGCTGACCGGTCCGGTCTGGTCGGCGGTGTCACGGGCCTGCACGGTGTACGAGTAGTCGGTGCCGGCGGTCAGCCCGGTGTCCGAGTACGAGGTAGTGGTCACCGTCGCGACCTTGGCGCCGTCGCGCAGGACGTCGTAGTTCTTGACGCCCTTGTCGTCGGTGGCCGCGGACCAGGACAGCTTCACCGAGGTGTCGGTGATGGCGGAGGCGGTCGGGGTGCCGGGCGCGGAGGGGGCCGCGTCCCCGGGCACGGTGGTGCCGTCACAACTGTCGCCGTTGAGCTTGCAGTTGGAGGGCGAGCCGGAGCCGGAGCCGTTGAAGCCGAAGGAGATGGAGGCGCCCGCGGCGAGGGTGCCGTTGTAGGACTTGTTCTTGGCGGTCCAGTGGTTGCCGGAGGAGGTGACGTCGGCGTCCCAGGCCGAGGTGACCGACGTGCCGGAGGGGAAGTCCCACTCGACGGTCCAGGAACTGATGCTGGTGGTACCGGTGTTGGTGACCGTCCACTTGCCTTCGAAGCCGGTACCCCAGTCCTGGGTCTTGGTGTACGTGGCCTTGGCGCCGGCGGCCGCGTGGGCGGGGCCCGCGAGGCCGACCAGTGCGGCGAGGGGGAGGAGCAGGGTGGTGAGCCCTGCCACGGTTCTGTGTCGGGCTCTCTGCCGGAAGCGCATGATGCCTCTCCTCTTGAGTCTGATCGCCTGTGGGGGCAGGCGGTGTCGTGGGCATGGCTAAGCGCAGTGCGGCGAGAATAGAAAGGTCTGGACCATAGGTCAATAGGTCTGGACCAGTGAGGATGATGCGGTGTCAGTACGGCGCGCTAGACGCCCAACTCCTGCGCCAGTACCGCCGCTTGCACCCTGTTGCGCATCTCCAGCTTCCCCAGCAGACGGCTGACATGGGTCTTCGCCGTCGCCTCCGCCATGTCCAGGCGCGCCGCGATCTCCGCGTTCGACAGCCCCTCGCCGAGGCAGGACAGCACCTCGCGCTCTCGCCGGGTCAGGGTGTCCAGCACGGCCGCGTCGGCGGACGGCTCGCGCACCGGCCCGGCGGCGAACTCCGCGATCAGCCGGCGCGTGACCGCCGGCGCGACGATCCCCTCCCCGCGCGCCACCGTCCGTACCGCCGTCAGCAGGTCCTGCGCCTCGGTGTTCTTCAGCAGGAAGCCGGCGGCGCCCGCGCGCAGCGCACCGAACACGTACGCGTCGAGGTCGAAGGTGGTGAGCACCAGGACGTCGGCGAGCCGCTCCGCGACGACCTGCCGGGTGGCCGACACCCCGTCCAGCCGGGGCATCTGCACGTCCATCAGGACCAGGTCCGGCCGTAGCAGGCGAGCCTGCCGCACCGCCTCCTCCCCGTCCGCCGCCTCACCGACCACCTCGATGTCGGGCGCGCTGCGCAGGATGAGGACAAGGCCGGCGCGCACGGCGGACTGGTCCTCGGCGACGACCACCCGGATCATGCGGCTACTCCTCGGTTCAGGGGCAGGGCGGCCCGCACGGTCCAGACCCTCCCGGCGGGGGAGTCCTCGGGACCGGCCTCGAACGTGCCGTGCAGCAGGGCCACCCGTTCCCGCATGCCGACCAGGCCGGCCCCCGAGCCCGGCGCCCGCGGTCGGTCCCGGTCGGCGTACGGACTGCTGACCCGCGTGGTGAGCCAGTCGTCCCGCAGCGCCAGCGCGACCGTCACCCGGCCCGGGCCCGCGTGCTTGAGCGCGTTGGTCAGGGACTCCTGGACGATGCGGTACGCGGCGAGCTCGACCGGCGCGGGCACCTTGCCGTGGTCCGCGCTGAGCCCGACGTCCAGCCCGTTGGCGCGTGCACCGTCCACCAGCGCGCCGAGCCCGTCCAGGGTGGGCGCCGCGGCCGGCCTGTTGTCCCCGCTGCCGTCGCGCAGGATGCCGATCAGCCGCTGCATCTCGGCGAGTCCCTCGACGCTGTTCTCCCGGATGACGGCGAGGGCGTCCTCGGACGTCTTCGGATCGCGGAGCGAGAGCGCGGCCGTGGAGTGGATGGCGATGGCGGACAGGTGGTTGGCGACCATGTCGTGCAACTCCCGTGCCATCCTGGCCCGTTCGGCCGTGACCGCCTGGACCCGGTCCATCTCGGCCAGCAGCGCCGTCTGTTCGGCACGCAGCCGTTCCGCGACGGCGGTGTCACGGTGGTTGCGGACGATCCAGCCGGTGGCCGCCGGGGTGAAGGTCACCAGACCGGTGAACGCCCCGATCAGCAGGCCCTCCGGCTTCCGCCACAGGGCGACCGGCCACACGGTCGAGATCACCGTGACCAGCCCCGTGATCCAGGGAATGCGGCGGGCCGCGGCCGGCGAGCCGTACAGGACCGCCGCGTACACCAGGTCGGTGAACAACACCACGCTGGCCAGGCTGCCCCGCGTCAGCAGATCCGCCACGAGGGCGACCGTGCCGATGAGCAGGGCGGTCCGCGGCCGGGTGCGCCGCATCAGCTCACAGCCGGCCAGGACGACCAGCGGGACGAGGACCGCCCAGCCCTGGTCGACGCGCGCCATCGGATCGTTCGGGCCACGGCTGTGGAGACCGACGCCCCACAGCGTGAGCCCGCCGAGCAGCCCGCCGACCGCGATGCGCACGTCGTCGCGGTGCGGGCGGGGGAGCGTCAGGGCCATGCCCTCCATCCAACACGGCCGCCGGACCGCCCGCGTGCTCCCGGGGAACGGTCCCCGACTGCATCTTTCGATGTATCGCGGTTTCGTCACCGACGACGACGAAGCGCGCCTTTGCAGCGACGAGCCTGGAACGACGAGCGAGAGGAGCGAACCGTGATCGTCGGACTGGTCATCGCCTGCGAGGTGGGCTTCTGGGTGCTGCTCGCCGCCGGCCTGGGGGCCCGCTACCTGCTGAGACTGCGGCGCACCGGCGCGGCGCTGCTGCTGTGCGAGCCGCTGCTGGAGGTGGTGCTGTTCGTGGCGACGGCCGTCGACCTCAGGAACGGGGGCGAGCCGGGCTGGGAACACGGCCTGGCGGCGCTCTACATCGGCTTCACCGTCGGCTACGGGCACTTCACGGTCCGATGGCTCGACGGCCACGCCGCCCACCGGCTGGCCGGCGGCCCGCGCCCGCCGAAACCGCCGCGCCACGGGGCGGCCCGCGCCCGGTACGAGGGCCGGCTCTGGCTGCGCACTCTGCTCGCGTCCGCCGTCGCCCTCGGCCTGCTCCAGTCCGCGGTCTGGTACGTGGGCGACTCCGGCGACACCGGCCCGCTGCGCTCCTGGCAGTGGGTCGCCCTGCGGATCGTCGTGATCCACGGGCTGATCGCGCTGTCCTACCTGCTCTGGCCCAAGAGGAGCCCGGCCGCCGCTGCCGCCCGCGAGAAGGAGGGCCGTACCCTGACCGGGCGATGAGGAGGGGCGAGGCGCATGAGCGGTGCGGTACTGGTCGTCGACGACGACGCGGCGATACGACGGTCACTGGAACGCGGGCTGCGACTGAGCGGCTTCCGGGTCCGCACCGCCGACAGCGGTCCCGAGGCCCTCGACGCGGTCCGCGACGAGCCGCCGGACGTGCTCGTCCTGGACGTCTCGATGCCCGGCATGAGCGGCATCGAGGTGTGCACCCGGCTCCGCGACGACGGGCGGGACCTGCCGGTGCTCATGCTCTCCGCGCTCGACGAGACCGCCGACCGCATCGCCGGACTCCAGGCGGGCGGCGACGACTACCTGGTCAAGCCGTTCGCCCTCCAGGAACTCGTGCTCCGGCTGCACGCACTGCTGCGCCGCCGCCCCCCGACGGGTCACGAGGTGCTGCGGGTGGCGGGCCTGGTCGTCGACCCGGCCGCCCGCACCGCCGAGCGCGACGGCAGGGCCCTGGAGCTGACCCGGCGGGAATTCGAACTCCTCGAAGTGCTCGCCCGCAACGCCGGGCTCGTCCTCACCCGCGACCAGCTCCTGGAGCGCGTGTGGGGCTACGACTTCGATGTGCGCACCGACGCCGTGGACACCTTCGTCAGCTATCTGCGCCGCAAACTGGAGGCGGGCGGAGCCGGGCGGCTGGTGCACACCGTGCGCGGGGTGGGCTTCGTCCTGCGGGAGGAGCCGTGAGGCTCTCGACCCGTATCGGGCTCGCCGTCGGACTCACCGTGCCCCTGCTCGTCCTGGCCTCCGGCTGGCTCCTCCTCCAGCTGGTCTCCCGGGACCTGCACCGGGTGGAGGACGACCACCTGCGCAAGCGGGCCGCGGCCGTCGTCCCCGACGCCCTCGCGCTGCTGCGGGCCGGCGCCAACGACCGCCCCAAGGCTGCCGACACCAGGGAACGGCGGCTCTACAGCGCCGCCCTCGACGTCGGCGTACGCGTCGTCGGACCGGGGACGACGTACAGCGGCGGACCGCAGCCGGACCCCTCCGTCCCGCTGCCGGACCACACGTCCGTCCCGGTCACCGTCCGCGCCGACGGCGACAGTTGGCGGGCGCTGTCCGTGCCGGTCGCGGGCGCCCGTGTGTCGGGCACCCTGTGGGTCTTCGCGCAGGACACCGCCGACCGTGCCCAACTCCATCTGGTGCGTCGGCGCGTGGTCACCACCGCGCTGCTCGCGGCCCCGCTCTCCGGCCTGCTCGCGTGGGGTGTCGCCGCCGGGGCGGGCCGCCCGCTGCGCCGCCTCAACCGCCGCGCCGCCGGCCTCGATCCGCGGACCAGCACCGCCCGGCTGCACCACGAGCCGACCGGGCTGACCGAGGTGGACGAACTGGCCGCCACCCTGCAGACGGTCCTCGCCCGCTACGACGCCCAGGCCGTGCGCACCGGTGAGGCCCTGGACACCGCGCGCTCCTTCGCCACCGCGGCCTCGCACGAACTGCGCACCCCGCTGATGAGCATGGGCACCAACCTCGACATCCTCGCCGACCATCCAGGCCTCCCCGACCCGGACCGCACCGAGGTCCTCACCGACCTGCGCCGCGAACACGCACGGCTGCTCGGCCTGCTGGTCATGCTGCGCGAACTGGGGCGCGGGGACCTGGTGGAGGCGGAGGCGCTGCGGACCGTCGACCTGCCGGAGGCCGCCGACGCCGCGGTGGCCGAGGCCCGGCGGCGCGCCCCCGGAGCCCGGATCACCCTGGATACGGACCCCGGGCTCACCGTCCACGGCTGGGAACCCGGCCTGCGACTGCTGCTCGACAACCTCCTCGCCAACGCGCTCGCCCACGGCCGGGACGCGGAGCGGCCGGCCGAGGTGACGGTGGCCGTACGGGGAGCGGGGGAGCAGGTGCTGATCACGGTGGACGACCGCGGACCGGGGGTACCGCCGCAGGCCCGCGCCCAGATCTTCGAACGCTTCCGGCGGGGCCCGGCCAGCACCGGCTCCGGCCTCGGCCTGACCCTGGTCGCCCAGCAGACGGCACTGCACCGGGGGAGCGTCACGGTGGCCGACGGCCCGGACGGCACCGGGGCGCGCTTCGAGGTGCGGCTGCCGCGAGCGGGCGGCGAACTGCCCGGACGCAGGGACTGGCTGATCGGCACAGCGGGGGCGAACCGGTCACAGAGTTTCCCCAAGGACGCCTCCTAGCCTCCGCTGCGGCGGACGGACGACGGGGCCGTCCGGGGAACGGAGAGGCACATGTACGGACGACGACCGCTCATCGCGGGGCTGGCCACGGTGGCACTGCTCGCGGGTGTCACGGGCGCGGCCTCGGCGGAGAGCTCTCCCGCGGCGGGGCCGACGGGCGACGGGGCGCAGGCGCTGTGCAAGCGGGCGCCGAAGATCGACCACCGGATCGACCGGGCGCTCAAGCGCCTCCAGGCAGGCCCGGGCAGGCGTGGCTCGGTCGCCCGGCTGGAGCAGCGCGTGGCCAACGCGAAGAAGGCAGGTCACGACGAGATCGCCACCTACCTGAAGGACCGGCTGACCTTCCGCACGTCGCTGGTGACGACGCTTCAGCAGCGGCAGAAGGATCTGAAGGACGTCCGCACCTGGTGCGCGGACCACGACAACGGAGCGAGCTGATGCGCGCGCTGCGGGTCCTGCCGGCGGTTCTGCTCGCCCTGGGGCTCGCCGTGGGCTGCGGGGCGCACGAGGGTCCGGCGGACGAGCCGTCGTCCTCGACCCCTTCGGGGTACGCCGACATGCAGAAGAAGGTGGACGCCGCCGAGTCTGCGGCGGCGGAGGCCGACCGGGACGCGCGCACCGACAAGTGACGGGCGCGGTCCGGTGACCGGCGGGAAGGAAGAAGGCGAGGGGCGCCCACGGCACGTCGGTCCGCGTGACGCGGACCGGCCGGGGCGACCCTCGCCGTCCCGATGGCTTCGGGCGTGGGGGCTAGCGCTCCCCGCCCGGGACCCAGAGCACGTCGCCGACCTCGCCGTTCGCCGTGCGGGCGAGGATGAACAGCAGGTCGGACAGCCGGTTGAGGTAGGTCGCGGTGAGCGGGTTCATGGCCTCGCCGTGCACCTCCAGCGCGGCCCACGTGGACCGTTCCGCACGGCGGACCACCGTGCAGGCCTGGTGCAGCAGCGCCGCTCCGGGAGTGCCGCCGGGCAGGATGAAGGAGCGCAGCTTCTCCAGCCGCTCGTTGAAGCGGTCGCAGTCCGCCTCCAGCTTGTCGATGTAGAACTGCTCCACCCGCAGCGGCGGGAACTGCGGGTTCTCGACCACCGGCGTCGACAGGTCCGCGCCCACGTCGAACAGGTCGTTCTGTACACGGGTGAGGACCGTGATGATCTCCTCGTCGAGCCCGCCCAGCGCGATCGCCGTGCCGATCACCGCGTTCGCCTCGTTGGCGTCGGCGTACGCCGAGATCCGCAGGTCGGTCTTGGCGACCCTGCTCATGTCGCCGAGGGCCGTGGTGCCCTGGTCGCCGGTCCTGGTGTAGATGCGTGTCAGATTGACCATGAGGCCAGCGTAGTTACGCTCCGGCCGTCCGGAAGACCCGTGTGCCCACCGTCACGGAGAGCGCGGTGAAGGCGAGGGCCGCGACGACGCCGTACAGCATGTGGGCCGTGGCGTACGAGCCCACGTACGCGTCGCGCACCGCGTCCACCAGATAGCGGAACGGGACGAAGTGCGAGAGCACGTCCAGCCAGCCCGGCGCGAGGCTCATCGGCAGCATCAGGCCGGACAGGAGCATGGACGGCATGGTCAGGGCGTTGACCGCGGGACCGAACTCCTGCGGGGTGGTGACCTTCATCGCCATCGCGTACGACAGCGAGCCCAGCGAGACGGTGAGCAGCGCGACGAACGCGAATCCGATGAGCACGCCCGGCAGCGGGGCGCGCAGCCCCATCGCTACCGCGGCCAGCACCAGCAGCACCGCCTGGAAGACGAAGACGGTGGCGTCGCGCAGCACCCGGCCCAGCAGCAGGGCGAGCCGGCTGACGGGCGTCACCCGCATCCGCTCCAGCACCCCCTGGCCGTTCTCGATGATGACGGCGAAGCCCGCGAACGCTGCGCCGAACAGGCCGAGTTGGAGCAGCAGTCCGGGCACGAGCAGCTGCCACGAGCTGCCCCGCCCGCCCAGCGGCAGCCCGGTGAGCAGGGGGCCGAAGAACAGCAGGTAGAGCAGCGGCATCAGCACGCCGAAGAGCAGCGCGAAGCGCGAGCGCAGCGACTGGCGCAGGTACCGGCCGTAGATGAGGGCGGTGTCGTGAAGAAGCATCGGGGCGGTCCTATACGGCTACGGGGGCGGTGTCGGCCGGGGCCGGCCCGCGTCCGGTGACGGCGAGGAAGGTGTCCTGGAGCGAGGCGTCTGCCGAGCCGGCGTACGCGAGTTTCAGGGCGTCCGGCGTGCCCTCGGCCGCGACCACGCCCCGGTCGACGATCACCAGGCGGTCGGAGAGGGCGTCGGCCTCGTCCAGATAGTGGGTGGTGAGGAACACCGTCGTGCCGTGGTCGTCGCGCAGACGGCGGATCAGGTCCCAGAGGTCGGCGCGGCTGCCCGGGTCCAGACCGGTCGTCGGCTCGTCCAGGAAGAGCACCCGGGGCCGGTGCGTGAGGGCCATCGCGATGTCCAGGCGGCGCCGCTGGCCGCCGGACAGCGCCGACGTCCTGCGGTCCAGCAGCTCCGTCAGGCCGAGGTCGTGGGCCAGTTCCTCGGCGCGCGCCACGGCTCGGGCCTTCGGCAGGCGGTACAGGCGGCCCTGGGTGACCAGTTCCTCCCGCGCGGTGATCTGCCCGTCGACGCCGCCCGACTGCGCGACGTAGCCGCAGGCCCGGCGCACCCCGGCGGGGTCGGTGGCCAGGTCGTGGCCCGCGACGGTGGCGGCGCCGCCCGTCGGCGCGAGCAGGGTGGTGAGCATCCGGAGCGTGGTCGTCTTGCCCGCGCCGTTCGGGCCGAGGAATCCGAGGATCTCGCCCGGCCGCACGGTGAGGTCGATGCCGCGCACCGCCTCCACGGGGCCGCTCTTCGTCTGGAAGGTACGGGCCAGGCCGGCCGTACTGATGATTGCCATGCCGCCCAGAAAAACAGAGTCACTGAAATTTTGCAATGACTCCAAGATTTCAGGAGCTCCAGCGAAAGTTACGATGCGGGCATGGCTGAAGGGCTCAGGGAGCGGAAGAAGCGCCAGACCAGGCAGTACATCTCGGACGTCGCCACGGGGCTGTTCCTGGAACGGGGCTTCGACGCGGTGACGGTGGCGGAGGTCGCGGACGCGGCGAACGTCTCCGTGAACACCGTCTACAACTACTTCCCGGCCAAGGAGGACCTCTTCCTCGACCGCTCCCGGGGTGTCGTCGACCGGCTGGCGCGCTGGGTGCGCGGCCGGAGCGAGGGTGAGTCCGCCGCCGCCGCGGTCCTGCGCGAACTGCGGGAGGAGGCGGAGGCCGTCTCGCCCCGGCTCGGCCTGATGGTCGGATATGCCCGCTTCATGCACGTCATCCACGAAGCCCCCGCGCTCCGTTCGCGGTTGTGGGCGATCGCCCAGGAGGTCCTCGACAACCTGGAGGAGGCGCTGCGCGAGGAGACCGGCGCGGCCGACGACGACCCGCTGCCCGGTCTGGTGGCCGGCCAGATCAACTGGATCCACCAGACCGTGATGTCCGTCATCGGCAGGAAGATGATGGCCGGGCGCGACCCGGGCGAAGTGTCACGCGAGGTGCTCGTCCTCCTCGACGACATGGAGGACCTTTTGAGCGAGAAGGTCCTCAACTACGCCGTACGGGGGGCGCCATGACCCGTGCCGGTGTGATGTCCGTCAGATGAGACGTGACGCGCATTACTTACCGGTCACACAGGCCCTCACGAGCGCTAGGGTCCGCCGGAGAGGCAACTCAGGGTTACCCCGGGTCGCCTTGCGAAGTCAGCGCCGGTCGACCCAGCTGACCTTTCTTTCGGCTGGGGGTCCGGGGGGCGTCCCCCGGGGAAACGCAGTAGGGGAGTCGGAGTGGCACGGAAGCTTGCCGTCATCGGAGCCGGACTCATGGGGTCCGGCATCGCCCAGGTCTCCGCGCAGGCGGGCTGGGACGTCGTCCTGCGCGACGTCACCGACGAGGCCCTCACCCGTGGCCTCGACGGCATCAAGGCCTCGTACGACAAGTTCGTGAGCAAGGGCAAGCTGGAAGCGGCGGACGCCGACGCGGCGCTCGCGCGCATCACCGCCACCACCGACCTGGACGCGGCCGCCGACGCCGACATCGTCGTCGAGGCCGTCTTCGAGAAGCTCGAGGTCAAGCACGAGATCTTCCGGACGCTCGACAAGATCGTCCGCGACGACGCCGTCCTCGCCTCCAACACCTCCGCGATCCCGATCACCAAGATCGCGGCGGTCACCGAGCGCCCGGAGCGCGTCGTCGGCGTGCACTTCTTCTCGCCGGTGCCGATGATGCAGCTCGTCGAGCTGGTCCGCGGCTACAAGACGAGCGACGAAGCGCTCGCCACCGCGCGGGAGTTCGCCGAGTCCGTCGGCAAGACCTGCATCGTCGTCAACCGCGACGTGGCCGGCTTCGTCACGACGCGCCTCATCTCGGCCCTCGTCGTCGAGGCGACGAAGCTGTACGAGTCCGGCGTGGCGACCGCCGAGGACATCGACCTGGCCTGCAAGCTGGGCTTCGGACACGCCATGGGCCCGCTGGCCACGGCCGATCTGACGGGCGTCGACATCCTGCTGCACGCCACCGGCAACATCTACACCGAGACCCAGGACGAGAAGTTCGCACCGCCGGAGCTGATGCGCCGGATGGTTGACGCCGGTGACATCGGGCGCAAGAGCGGGCAGGGCTTCTACAAGCACTGAACGACCACGCGGCGCCCGGACACCGGGCGCCGCATCCGGCACGGAATCCGCACGAGCCTCTGGAGCATCACTCCATGAGGTGAATTCGGTATCGGTTCGCTTACAGACGGCAACCTCTGCGGGCCTCAGCCAGTCAGACGATGCAACACAGACACAACGCGGAGTACGAGACGCACTCTCGGGGAGCGCATATGTACATCAGGGGCGACCACGCCGAGCTGGTCGTCGGGGGCCGCCTCGACGTACGCAGCGCGGCGGACGCCCGTACCGTCCTGCACTCGGCCGTCGACGACGGAGCCGGCGACCTGGTGCTGGACCTGTCCGAACTGGACTCCTGGGACGCCACCGGACTCGGCGTCATCATGGGAGCCCATCGACGGGCCGGGCGGTGCGGGCGACGGCTCGTGCTGCGCGGCGTGCCACCACAGATGCAACGCCTGCTCGTCGCCACCCGGCTGCACCGGATCCTCGCGATCGAGGGCGGCATCGGCGTCGACTCCCTGCCCCGGGTGTGAGCCCTCGTACCCGTCCCGACCGGCGTATTAAAGGCACCACGCGCACAATCCTCACGAAGCTGTGACGTCTCGGACGGCGCGGTACCCCGCCTGTTCATAGATACTGTGCGAAGGTTTAGGGTTCGGCTGCCCGCCGCCCGAAACCCTGAGAGCGGGCACCGGACCAGAAGCGACAGCGCGGTGTGCAGCAAGGCCGGGAGGGGCTTGGCACACGACGCTTTTGGGGGGCTTGGAACATGGACCCGAACAACCGGGGACCCGAAGAGTACGGCCATGAAGACGACGGCCAGGCGCCTCGTTCGCGCCCGCCTCGTGACCCGCTCACCGCTGACCTCGGTCAGCACTCGCCCGCACTCGCCCGCACCGTCCAGCTCGTCGCGGGCGACTTCCTGCTCACCGTCAATCCCGTCGACGGCAGCGAGATAGAGAACTGCCCGCCGAACGAGCGGCCGCAGCCGCCGGTGAAGTTCAACGCCGCCGAGCGGGCCGAGCTGGCCCGCGCCGCCCGGCCGCCGGTGCCACCCGGCCCGGCACAGCCCCGGCTGCCGCTCCTGGAGCGCCAGGAGGAGCGTGAGCGGCTCGTACGCCTCCTCGCGCGCGGGCGCTCGGTCCGGCTGACCGGCCCCTCGGGATCGGGCCGCACAAGCCTGCTCGACGCCGTCGCCGACGACTGCGCGGACCTCGCCCCCGACGGCGTCGTCCGCCTCTCCGGCCACCGGCGCACCGCGGCCGATCTGCTGCACGACCTCTTCACGGCCGTCTACTCCGCACCCCTGTACCGCCCGGAGCACGAAGAGCTGCTCCGGCACGTCCATGAGATCGGCGCGGTCGTCGTCCTCGACGACGCCGAGATCGGCGGCAGCGCGCTCGACGAACTGCTCGACGCCACCCCCGAGTGCGCCTTCCTGATCGCCGCGACCCCCGACGTCCCCGCGCCGTCCGCCGACTCGCTCCTCGAAGAGGTGCTCCTCGGCGGCCTCGACCGCAGCGGCGGCCTGGAACTGCTCGAACGGGCCGTGGGGCGCGAGCTGACCGAGGACGAGGCGAACTGGGCCGGCGACCTCTGGTTCGAGTCCGAGGGCCTGCCCCTGCGCTTCGTGCAGGCCGGGGCGCTGCTGCGGCAGCGCGACCGGCTGCGGGCCAGCGAGGAGGCCTTCGACGAGTTCGGCGTCTTCCAGGAGGCGCCGGTCGACGCGCCCTTCGACGCCGGCGACGGCCACGACGTACCGCTGCCCTCGCTCGCCGAGGGTGCCGCGCCCGCCGCGCTGCTCGCGTCCCGGCTGAGCGACTCGGCTCGCACCACCCTGCGCTTCGCCGTCGCGCTCGGCGGCGAGGTCCCGCACCAGGCGCACCTGCCCGCACTCGTCGGCGACACCCACGCCGACGCCGCGCTCGCCGAGCTCGCGAACTGCGCGCTGGTCTCCCCGGTCGGCTCCCGCTACCGGCTCGCGGCCGGCGTGCTCACCCAGCTGGAGGCCGCCGGATACACGGACGACCTGGAGGAGCGGGCGCTCACCGCCGCCCGGCACTACACCTGGTGGGCCGGCCACCCCTCGGTCACCCCGGAACGGGTGTGCGCCGAGGCCGACGCCCTGCTCGCCGCCCTGACCGTGCTCGTGCCGCTCTCCACGGCTCCGCTCGACGACGAGGACGAGGAGAACCACGGTGTGCGGCTGGCCCGCACCGCGGCGCCCGCCTTCGCCGCCGGTCTGCACTGGAGCGCCTGGGAACGCATGCTGCGCGCCGGCTCCGAGGCCTCCCGGCTCTCCGGTGAGGTCGCCGAACAGGCCTACTTCCACCACGAGTTGGGCATCCTCGCGCTCTGCGGAGGCCAGCTCGACCGGGCCCGCGCGGAGTTGGAGGCGTCCATCGGGCTGCGCGGCGCGCTCGCCGACAAGCGCGGCACCGTCGCGGGCCGCCGCGCCCTCGCGCTGGTCGCCGACCGCTCCGGGACCGCCGGGTCCGGCGCCAGCACGGCTGCCGGGGAGGAGGTGTCCGGCGCGCGCTACGAGGAGTCGGCATCGCCGCCCGGCGGGGTGCCGGCCGCCTTCGTGCTCGCCGAGCCGCCCGCGGAACCCACGACGCTGGTCACCCACCGGGTGGAGCCCGACCGTTCCACGGGCAAGCCCATGGGCGTCGCGGGCCGGCTGGTCAGCGGCACCCGCCGCAATCTGGTGGCGGCCGGGGCCGGCGCGCTCCTCGTCGCGGTGCTCGGCACCGTGGTGACGCTCGGCGCGACCTCGAACCACGAGGACAACCCCCCGTCCGAGAAGGTCGGCGTCAACCCCTCGGCCACCCAGGGCGGCGACGACGACAGCCTGGGCGCGGACAAGGCGAAGAAGGACGACGACTCCGACTCCGACACGGGGTCGGTGCCCACGCCCACCGACCCGGGCCCCGACGGCACCTACGGCACGTCGGACGACCCGACGCCGCCGTCGGCGACCGACAGCGGCGAGCCGTCCGACGAACCGAGCGGTTCGCACAGCTCGAAGCCGTCGACCAAGCCGCCGTCCTCGTCGTCGAAGCCGCCGTCGTCCACGTCCAAGCCGCCGTCGTCCACCTCGAAGCCGCCGTCGTCCACGTCGAAGCCCCCGACGACGCCCTCGACCCCGACTCCGACGGAGACGCCGACGACCACCACGCCGACGACGACACCGACCACGTCGGACAGCGCGAGCGGCCCCGCGTCGAGCGCACCGGCCAGCACCACGGCCAGCGCCCCCGAGAGCAGCGGGCCGGCGAGCGGCGGCACCGCCGCGTCGCCGGGCGGCGCGCTGATCTGACCGCACAGGGCATGGGAGAGGGCCCGCACCGTCCACGGACGGTGCGGGCCCTCTCCCATGCCCCGGCGGGACCCTCAGGGGGTCAGAACAGCCGCAGCTTGTCGTCCTCGATGCCGCGCAGCGCGTCGTAGTCCAGGACCGTGCAGCCGATGCCGCGGTCGGTGGCGAGGACGCGGGCCTGCGGCTTGATCTCCTGGGCGGCGAAGACACCGCGCACCGGCGCGAGGTGCGGGTCGCGGTTCAACAGCTCCAGATAGCGGGTGAGTTGCTCGACGCCGTCGATCTCGCCGCGCCGCTTGATCTCCACGGCGACGGTCCGGCCCTCCGCGTCCCGGCACAGGATGTCGACCGGGCCGATGGCCGTCATGTACTCGCGGCGGATGAGCGTGTAGCCCTCGCCGAGCGTCTCGATGCGGTCGGCGAGGAGCTCCTGCAGGTGAGCTTCCACGCCGTCCTTGATCAGGCCGGGATCGACGCCGAGTTCGTGGGAGGAGTCGTGGAGGACCTCCTCCATCGTGATGATGAGCTTCTCGCCCGCCTTGTTGATGACGGTCCAGGTGCCTTCCTCGTCACCGGAACCCTCCTTCAGCGTGCAGGGCGGCGACATCCAGTTGAGGGGCTTGTAGGCCCGGTCGTCGGCATGGATCGAGACGCTGCCGTCCGCCTTCACCAGGATGAGGCGGGGGGCCGACGGGAGATGGGCGGTGAGCCGGCCCGCGTAGTCCACGGAACAGCGGGCAATGACGAGACGCATGGTCGGCAACGCTACTCGACGGGCCAGGGTGCACGCGATTCGCCCTGGAAGGCGCATGTTCCGTCGTGGCTGATTGTGTCCCTACTGGGAGTTCGCTATGTGCGCATTCTCCTGGTGCCGTCACCGTCCGTTGCTTACCGTATAAACGGGAGGTCGCGGTGTGTGTACTCACCGTGTTCGACATCGCGAATTCCCTGTCCCTGTCCGGCAACCCCCGAGGTCTGGGGGTGCGAGAGGAGAACCCATGTCGCTCGACGTCTCACCGGCCCTACTCGAACAGGCCGAGCGAGGCGAGGTCGACGAAGCTGAATTCGTCGACTGCGTCCGGACCTCCCTGCCCTACGCGTGGGAGATGATCAGCTCCCTGGTGGCCCAGCTGAAGGTGGACGGCGGCAACTTCGCCGACAACCAGACGCCCCCGCCGGACGAGCAGGCACGTGGGCAGCTGCTGCGTGCGCTCGCGAGTGACGCGATTCGCGGCGCGTTGCAGCGGCACTTCGGAGTGCGGCTGGCCTTCCAGAACTGCCACCGGGTGGCGGTGTTCCCGCTGGACGCCTCGGTGGACGACACGCTGGCACGCTTCACCTCCGTCCGCAGTCAGGTGCTGAACCAGTCCCCGGAGTTCCGGGACTGCTGACACGGTGATGCCGTATGGCTTGCCGCTCCGTACGCGGGAGGTGCATTCGTACGGGGCGGCAAGCTCCCCGCACATCCGGCCCGTGCGGCCGGCCGCGTCACGTCAGCCGAGGTGGGGCAGTACTTCGGCCCCGAGCCGGCGGACGTTCTCCTCGGTCGCCGCGAGGTCTCCCGAGCCTTCGACCAGCAGGGCGAAGCGGGTGATGCCGGTGCGCTCCGAGGTCGCCGCGAGCCGGTCGGCGCACAGGCGTGGAGTCCCCACCGGGTGCAGGCCGCAGAGCAGTTCGGTGTACGCCAGGGGGTCGCGCATGGAGCGGGTGCGGCCGTCGACCGTCACATGGGCCTCCAGACCGTGCTTGAGCCAGCCCGGCATGGCCTTGACGAGCGTCTCGACGGCGTCGCTGCGCCGGTCCGCGATCTGGCAGACACCGGCGGACACATGGGCCGCCCCGTACACCTCGTCCGCCGGGCGTCCCGCCACACGCGCGCACTGCCGCCACAGGGCCACCATTTCGGCCTTCTCCTCGTCCCCGACATGCATGCCGAGGAGCATCGGCAGCCCGCGCTCCGCGGCGAGCCGCACGCTCGCCGGAGAGGTGCAGGCGACGACCACCTCGGGACCGGGGACGCCGCTCAGCGCCTCCGACGGCCGGGGAACCACGGGGACTTCACGGAACCGGAAGCGCCCTGAGTCGCTCGCCACGGCCGGCTCGCGCAGCCAGCGCACCAACAGATCGAGTGATTCCGGGAACCCCTTCTCGTACGCGTCGAGACCCGAGCCGAAGACCTCCAGGTCGACCCAGGGGCCGCCGCGCCCGACGCCCAGCGAGAACCGTCCGCCGGACGTGAGGTGCAGCAGCGCGGCCTGTTCGCCGAGCGCCACGGGATGTGCGGTGGGCAGCACACTGACCGCCGTGCCGACCCGGATCCGGCTGGTGCGGCCGAGCAGATACGCGGCGAGCGTGACGGCCGACGGGCACGTGCCGTACGGCACGAAGTGGTGTTCGGCCAGCCAGACCGAGTCGAGGCCCGCCTCCTCCGCGACCTCGGCGGACCGCACCGCGCGGTGCAGGGCCTCCCCGTGGCCCTGTCCCGGGAACTGCGCCGCCAGTACAAAACTTCCAACGTGCATGGCACTTCCTGCTTCCTCGGCTCCGACACGGAGCTCCCCCACCGGGCATAACCGCGTGACACGTGCCGAAGTCACGGCCTGGCGGAGAGATTTGCGGATTGTCTGCGAAATGGGCCGCCCGGTGGGGGATCTGTGCGGGTTGGAGGAGTACGCGTACCCCTGTGCGCGCCGCGTAGGCTGGACATGGCCGCTGCTCCCTGTATAGCTCCGTGAGGTGTTCCGTGTCCCCGCGTCGCAACCGTTCGAAGGGCGCCGGCAGCCCTGGCCGCAGCGCGTCCGCAGAGGACGACCGGGCCGATCGTTACGGCGGCTGGCAGTCCACGGAGAGCTGGCAGGGCGAGGAGTGGAGCGTGCGCCACGTCGCGGGCGCGAGCGCCGAGGGCAAGACGTACCGCTGCCCCGGCTGCGACCAGATGATCCCCTCGGGCGTACCGCATGTGGTGGCGTGGCCGGAGCACTCGGGCGTCGACGAGCGGCGCCACTGGCACAAGGCCTGCTGGAACGCGAAGGACCGCCGTACCTCGCGGGTGCAGCGGTCCCGTAACGCGCCCAGGTTCTAGAGGGGCCCGGGAGCCCGGTCGAGCGGGTGCCGGTGGCTCCTGCGGGTCGTCGACGCGGCTTTTACCTGCGGTCCCGTGTGCCGTCAAGCCCCGAATCCTCGGAGCGTGACCCTGCCGCGGGATGCGGGCCTACTTGAAGTGCGGACCTCGCCGGAAGAAACCGAGGCTCCGGAGGCGCGGAAGCGCCTTTCACTTCAGGAGGAGAGAACCATGACTCGCATTACCCGCAAGCGTGACGGCGTTCGTTCCAAGGGTCTGCTCGGCCTGGCGACGATGACGGCGTCGGCTGCCGTAATCGGCGGAGCCGTGATTCTGCCGGCGACCGCCGCGACGGCGGCCCCGATGACCCCGACGTCGGCCGCGGCCACGGTGGACGGACACAAGGGTCACCACAAGAACTACTGCTGGGACAAGAAGTCCAAGCACTTCAAGCACCACAAACATCAGAAGTACTCGTGCTGGTACAAGACCTACAAGTTCTACTGGGACGACCACCACAAGTGCTACTACGTCATCAAGAACCATGAGCCGCGGTACTTCGTGGCCACCCGCAACAACCCCCGCTTCTTTGTTCAGCACGTCACCAACATCACGAACGTCAACATAAACAACGTCAATATCAACGTCACGATCAACATCAACGACCCGAAGCAGTTCAAGGACGAGGACGGGATCAAGAAGGAGGGCGACGAGAAGACTCCGCCGGACGAGAAGACTCCGCCGGACGAGAAGACCCCGTCCGATGAGAAGACTCCGCCGGACGAGAAGACTCCGCCGGACGAGAAGACCCCGCCGGACGAGAAGACCCCGCCGGACGAGAAGACCCCGTCCGATGAGAAGACTCCGCCGGACGCGCAAGGGACTGGCGACGCGCAGGGTACCGGCGACCAGCAGGGCACGGACCCGGCGCAGGGCACGGGTGACGCGCAGGGCACTGGTGACCAGCAGGGCACGGACCCGGCGCAGGGCACCGACGACCAGCAGACCACGGACCCGGCGCAGCAAGGTACCGACGATCAGCAGGGTCAGGAGCAGGGCGTCACCGAGCAGGACGCGACCGATCAGACCGCGACCGATCAGACCGCGACCGATCAGGGTGCCACCGACCAGGGCGCGAGCGACCAAGGCGCCACCGACCAAGGCGCTGCCGACCAGGCTCCCGCGGACAGCGGTGCCGGGGCGGACGCCGGTGCCACCGACGGCGGGGTGTGACGGTCACAAGACAAAGGCGACGGGGCGAAGGTCGTGAAGACCTTCGCCCCGTCGCCTTTGCGCGCCCCTCTTCGGGGGCGGACTCACACGTCCCGGCGCTCCAGCAGCACGAACGCGCCGATGATCGCCGCGGCCGTGACCCCGGCGAGCAGGCCGAGCTGCGCCCCGCCGTGACCGCTCTCGGTGTCCAGCTGGAAGATCCGGGCGAGGGCGTTGGGCGCGTTGTACTCCTGCATCTTCTCGCCGATGGTGCGCATGCTGTCGGACATCATCAGGAACGCGGGCATGATCGCGGGCACGAGCACCACACCGAGCATGGTGGTGATCGCTCCGGCCGAGTGGCGCAGCATCGAGCCGACCGCGAGCGCGAGGGCCCCGAGCAGCGAGACGTACAGCGCACCCATGATCACCGAACCGCCCCAGCTGACGTCCGAGGAGCCGCCGTGCATCCCGGAGGTCATCATGCCGACGAGCGCGATCGAGAAGGCCGACACGACGAACGCCACCGCGAAGAAGATGATCAGCTTCGCGGCGAGTACCCGGTGACGCTGCGGGGAGGCCGTGAAGGTCGTACGGATCATGCCCGTGCCGTACTCGGACGAGACCACCAGGACGCCCAGGGTGATCAGGCAGATCTGCCCGAGCATCAGGCCGAAGAAGGCCGGGATGGTGTACGGGACATCGCTGAAGTCTTCGTTCGTGGTCTGCGCGGCGACCAGGAAGCCGATGCCGATCACGAGAAGCAGGAAGATACCGAGCGTCCACATCGTGGAGCGCACCGACTTGATCTTCGTCCACTCGGAGGTGAGCGCGTGACCGATGTGGGTGCGGGTGACCGGGATCGGCGAGGTGTACGAAGCGCCGGGCGCCGCCTGCCAGTTGGGGGCAGCGGCGGCCTGCTGCGGCATCGGGGGCTGGGGCGTGCTCATCGGGCGTCCTCGGGCTTGGTCAGGTCGGGTGCGGCGGCGGGAGCGACGGGAACAGCCGGTGCGGCGGGCGGTTGCGCGGGAGCCTGTGCGGGCGCCTGGGGCGCGGACTGGGCGTACGGGTTGGCGTCCGCGCCCGCGGGTGCGGACGGAGCGCCGTACGGGCCCGGAGCACCGCCCGCGGGGGCGCCGTAGGGGCCGGGCTGCCCCTGCGGCATCGAGAACGGCTGCCCGCCCTGCTGGGGCGGCGGCGGGGCGTACCAGCCCGGCTGGCCCTGGCCGGCGACCGGCATCTGCGGCTGGGGCACGGCGCCCGGCGGCAGCTCCTGCTGGAGACCGGCCTTCTGGTCGATGGTCGAGCGATAGTCGACGGCACCCTGCGTCATCCGCATGTACGCCTCCTCCAGCGAGGCCTGATGGGGCGACAGCTCCCACAGGCGTACGTCGGCGGAGTGTGCGAGATCGCTGATGCGGGGCAGCGGCAGACCGGTGACGCGCAGGGCGCCGTCCTGCTCGGGCAGCACCTGGCCGCCGGCTTCCGTCAGCGCGGCGGTGAGCTTCTCGCGCTGCTGGGGCTCGGTGTCCGGGGTGCGGACCCGGGCGAAGTCGGCCGAGTTGTGCGAGATGAAGTCCTTGATGTTCATGTCGGCGAGCAGCTGGCCGCGGCCGATCACGATCAGGTGGTCGGCGGTCAGCGCCATCTCGCTCATCAGGTGCGAGGAGACGAAGACCGTCCGGCCCTCCGCGGCGAGGGACTTCATCAGGTTGCGGACCCAGAGGATGCCTTCGGGGTCGAGACCGTTGACCGGTTCGTCGAAGAGCAGCACCTGCGGGTCGCCGAGGAGCGCGGCGGCGATGCCGAGCCGCTGCCCCATGCCGAGAGAGAAGCCCTTGGAGCGCTTCCTGGCGACGTCCTGGAGGCCGACGACACCGAGCACCTCGTCCACCCGGCGGGCGGGGATGCCGGACAGCTGGGCCAGGCACAGCAGATGGTTGCGGGCGTGGCGGCCACCGTGCACGGCCTTGGCGTCGAGCAGCGCGCCGACCTGACGGGGCGCGTTCGGCAGCTTGCGGTAGGGGAAGCCGCCGATGGTCACATGCCCCGAGGTGGGGTTGTCCAGGCCGAGGATCATCCGCATGGTGGTCGACTTGCCCGAGCCGTTGGGCCCGAGGAAGCCGGTGACGGCGCCCGGCCGCACCTGGAAGGAAAGGTTGTACACGGCCGTCTTGGCGCCGTAGCGCTTCGTCAGGCCGACTGCCTCGATCATGCTCCGCACCCATCGAAAGGTTCAGGACGTCGGGGCACACGCCCCCGTAAGGGTTAGGAGGATATCGGGGCGCTGACGGTTCCACTCAAGGGAAAGTAAAACTACGCAGGTCACACGCTCGCGTTGTCAGGTACGCGTCTTCGCAGGCCAGGGGCGAAACGGAACCCCGAGGGGCAGAAACCGCCGTGTTCCGGCAACGTCCCGAAGGGCCCGGAGACACGCCACCCGGACCCCCGGTGCCCCGCCCGGTGTGCGCCATCGGTGTGCGCTACGGCAGCGAGTCGCCCAACGGCGGCAGGTCGTCGTACAGCCGCAGGTCCGCAGAATCGTCGACGTAGGGCAGGAAGTCGGTCTGCGGCAGGACCCAGCCCTCCTCGCCGAAGACCAGCGTGCCCTGCTCCCGCAGCGACCGGTCGGCTCCGGCCCGCCGCACCCAGGTGGCCGGGTCGGGCCCGAGCAGGTCGCGCAGCCGCGCCGAGTCGGCGAGCAGGTGGGCGAGCAGCTCGGCCTGGTCGCCGCCGCCCGCGCGCGGCCGTCCGGTGGCCGGGTCGGCGAGCACACCGTGCGCGCTGAAGTAGATGTACGCGCCGCCGAGGCGCTCCCCGGACGGCATCGTCATCGCGAACGTGTCGCCGGGGAGTATCGCCCGCCGATAGTCGGGGAACTCGGTGTCGTCGACCGCCTTCAGCTGCGTCGAGTCCAGCCAGGTCACCACCAGCGTGGCCGAGGCGGCCCGGTCCACGTAGGGCGTCCCCGCCACATAGCCCGCCGGGCTGATGTGCCCCGAGCAGCCCACCGCGATGCCGTGCACCCGCACCGGGACCATCGGCACCGTCGCGGGGATCCCGAGCCGGGTCAGCTTGTGGGCGACCTGGCCGGGGGAGGCGTTGGAGCCGACGGCGATGACCGGGTGGCGGCGCCCCGTCACCACCTGACCGAGGTCGGCGAGCGCCTCGTCGAGCCGCTGCTGCTCCTGCCGCTCCTCCACGTACCACTCACCCAGGCGCAGCGGCCGTACGTCGAGCTGGAGCAGCTCCCCGCCGGTCAGCAGGGACGGCTCCGTCGTGGGGCGGCCGGGATAGGTCAGCGGCTTCTTCGCGGGCACGTCGTCCAGGCCCAGCGCCTCGAGGCTTCGGTCCTTCGTCGTCACGGTGACGCCCTTCCGGGGTGGTCGCGCGATACGGGCACAGCCTTCCACGCGGGATGTACCCGGGGCGGGGGCTCGTCTCCCCACGTGGACGGGGTTGGCCGGAACGGACACCGGGAATGATGCCGTCCCATTGTACGAGTGGGACCAAGTCGGTTACGGGGGATGTGAGTTGAGCTTACAGAGGCGCTCGGGGCGAGGCCGGGTGCATCCGCGGTTCCGTACGTCCGTTCGCTGGTGGATCGCCGGCCGCACGGTCCACGCCCTGGTGCTGATGACGCTCGGCGCGCTGGCCGGGCTCTCCGTGCTCATCGCGGTCGGGTGGACCCTGACCGAGCACTCGACGCGGTCGATGGCGCAGCGCTTCTCGGACGGCGAGCGGCTCTTCGACCTCAGCCTGTCCGTGCTGCGCGCCAGCGTCGGCACCGACAACCTCAACCCCGAACCGGACAGCACCGCGCACCAGCTGCTCGCCACGGTCGCCTCCGTCACCGGCGCGCTGGCGCCCGCGGTGCTCCTCGGCATCGTCCTGATCAAGCTGTTCGCGCTGCGGCCCTTCGTCTGGCGGCAGCGGGCCAGCATCTCGCACGCCTGGACCGCGGACTTCCCCGGCTACTCGCGTCGGCACGCCCACAGCGACGACGCGATCATCGCCGTCCGCTTCTACAACCGATTCGACAACCTCTCGGTCGTGGACCTGCGGGCCCGGGCGCACCTGCGCTACCTGGAGGAGTCCCCGCACGACGGCAGCCTCGTGATCTACAAGCAGTGGCTGAAGGTGCTGGACGCGCAGGGCGAGCCTGCCGACGAGCGCTACTGGCTCGCGGTCGAGCGCGGGGCGCCGTTCACCGTGTGGATACCAGTCCAGGCGCCGGTGTCCGAGCTGCCGTTCCGGCACATCCAGGGCAAGGACCTGTCGGACTCCCGCGGTGTGAAACTGCTCGTGCGGCTGACCGCGCGGACCGTGGGCCTGGGCACCGAGGTCGCCGACGAGCGCTGGTTCGACCTGGAGGCCGGCGACTTCGAGCTCGGCCGCTTCGTGCCCCTCCAGCCCGAACTCGACAAGGACGTCTGGCGCTGGGAGGGGTGGACGGACTTCGACGGCCTGCTGGCACCACGCCCGGACGGCCGGGACCCTGACGCACCCCGCCCGGACGGCCGGGGTCCTGACGACTGAGGGCCGGGACCGCCCGGACGGCGAGACCGTGAAGGCCGTGAGGGGCCGCCGGAGCCCGGCCCGGACGACGAGGACTCGTACGGCCGTGAGGCGGTGCGGCCCGCCGCCCGCTGAGCGTTACGCGTCCCGCTTCTTCAGCAGTGCGTACCCCCCGAGCAGCGCCGCGATCACCCACAGCACCATGATCCCGAAGCCGCCCCAGGGCCCGTACGGGGTGTCGTCGCCCAGTGGCGTCACCACCTGCATGATCTTGCTGCCGGCCTGGTCGGGCAGATAGCGGCCCACCTTCTTGGTCGCGGAGACCGCGCCCAGGATGTTGGAGATCAGGAAGAAGAACGGCATCAGGATGCCCAGCGAGAGCATCGGACTGCGCAGCATCGTCGCGACGCCCATCGAGAACACGGCGATCAGCGTCATGTACAGCCCGCCGCCGATCACCGCGCGCAGGACACCGGTGTCGCCGATCGACGCCCGGTGCGGGCCGAGCGCGGCCTGACCGAGGAAGAAGGCGACGAAGCTGGTGACGAGGCCGACCACGAGGGCGAGCACCGCGGCGACCGTGATCTTGCCGGACAGGAACATGCCGCGCTGTGGTACCGCGGCGAGCGACGTACGGATCATGCCGGTGCTGTACTCGTTGCTCACCACCAGCACCCCGAACACGATCATCGCCAGCTGCCCGAGGCTCATGCCGGCGAAGCTGATGAACGTGGGGTCGAAGGACAGCCGGTCCTTCACGCTCATCCGGTCGAACTCGTTCTTCGACAGCAGTGAGATCAGGATGCCCAGGGCGATCGTGACGACCGCGGCGAGACTCAGGGTCCACACCGTCGACGAGACCGACCGGATCTTGGTCCACTCGGACCGCAGGACCTGGGACGCGGCCATGGTCAGGCCCCCCTCTTCCAGTCGCTGCCCCACTCCCGGCGGGGCTCCGGCGGTGCGTGCGGGGTGTCCGCGTGCGCGTGGTACTCCACCGACTCCGCGGTCAGCTGCATGAAGGCCTCCTCCAGGGAGGCCTGCTGCGGACTGAGCTCGTGCAGCACGATCTGGTGCTGGGCGGCCAGCTCACCGATGTGCTCCGGCTTGCCGCCGTCCACTTCCAGCGTGCCGCTGCCCGACTCGACGACGGTGATGCCCGCGCCGTGCAGCACGTCGAGCAGCCGCTCGCGCTGCGGGGAGCGGATCCGCACGTAGGACCGCGAGTTCTGCTGGATGAAGTCCGCCATGGACGTGTCGGCGAGCAGCCGGCCCTGGCCGATGACGACCAGGTGGTCGGCGGTCAGCGCCATCTCGCTCATCAGGTGCGAGGAGACGAAGACCGTACGCCCCTGGGCGGCCAGGGACTTCATCAGGTTGCGGATCCAGTGGATGCCCTCGGGGTCGAGGCCGTTGACCGGTTCGTCGAACATCAGGATCCGCGGGTCGCCGAGCAGCGCGCCCGCGATGCCGAGCCGCTGGCCCATGCCGAGCGAGAAGCCCTTCGCCTTCTTCCTCGCCACCGCCGTGAGCCCCACCGTGTCGAGGACCTCGTGCACCCGCGCCCTCGGGATGCCGTTGCTCTGGGCCAGACACAGCAGGTGGTTGAAGGCGCTGCGCCCGCCGTGCATGGCCTTCGCGTCCAGCAGGGCGCCGATGTACTTGAGCGGGTCCTTGAGATGGTCGTAGTGGCGGCCGTCGATCCGTACGTCGCCCGTGGTGGGGTGGTCGAGCCCGAGCACCATCCGCATCGTGGTGGACTTGCCGGCGCCGTTCGGGCCGAGGAAGCCCGTCACGATGCCCGGTCTGACGGTGAAGGAGAGGTTGTTGACCGCCACCTTCTCGCCGTACCGCTTGGTCAGCCCCACGAGTTCGATCATGCGGCCACGCTAAGACGGGGTGCAGGGGCCTGCCACTTGAGCATCCCGGCACGACGAAGGCCCGCACCCCCGAGGAGAGAGTGCGGGCCTGCGGCGTCGTCAGCCGGTCCTGCGATTACCGGGACTGCTGGGCCGGAACACCACGGGAGATCGGCTCGTCCTCGGCCGGCGTGCCGGCAGCGGCCACCGCGGCGCCCGTGAGCGTCGCGAGCATCTCGCGGACGTTGGTGAGCTGGGCGTTGATCGAGTCGCGGCGGTTGGTGAGAGCCGCGAGCTCGCGCTCGGATTCCGAACGGATCCGGTCGGCCTTGGCGTTCGCGTCGGCCACGATGTCCTCGGCCTGGCGCTGAGCCGTCTCCACCGTCTGGCGGGCGCGGCGCTCGGCGTCCGTGCGCAGCTTCTCGGCCTCCAGGCGGAGCTGCTCGGCGCGGTGCTCGATCTCCGCGAGACGCTTCTCGGCCTTGGCCTGACGCGAGGCCAGGTCCCGCTCCGACTGCTCGCGGCGCTTGGCGAGGTTCGTCTCGAAGTCCGCGGCGGCCTGCGCGGCCTTGGCGCGGGTCTCCTCGAAGAGGGCGTCCGCCTCCTCACGCTTGGACTGCGCGTCCTTCTGCGCGTCGGAGCGCAGCTGGGAGGCGTCGCTCTTGGCCTTCTCGACGATCCGGACGCCCTCGTCCTCCGCCTTGGCCTTGCGGTCCGCGGCGAACGATTCCGCGTCGTTGCGCACCTGCTGGGCCGCCGACTCGGCGAGCTCGCGGTGCTGCTCGGAAGCGCGACGGGCCTCCTCGCGCAGGTCCTTCGCCTCCTCCTCGGCGAGGCGGAGGATCTTCTCGACCCGCGCGCCGAGACCCGCGTACGACGGCTCCGCGTCGGTGACCTGGGCCTGGGCGTTCTGCGTTTCGAGGTGGAGCTCCTCGATGCGCTTTTCCAGAGCAGTGATGCGGGCCAGAGCGCTGTCACGGTCGGAGACAAGCTTCGAGATGCGTTCGTCCACCTGCGCGCGGTCGTACCCACGCCGCACAAGCTCGAAGCCGTAGGGGGAAGTGTCGCTCATGGGGTTCCTGTCGAATGAGACCGGTGAGGTGATAGGGGAATCCTAGGGGCCAAAGCGGTGTGTCATCGAGCGGATACGTGTTTGATCTGGAGAATGACACTCCTTTTGGGTGGCTAGCTGTCGGAGGGCTTGCCAGAGCCTGTGTGAAAGGTCCCGGCAAAGCACGGAATCGGTGCTTCTGGCTAGCCCTCTGACGTCTTGCCACTCGAACGGGTTGCGCCGGCGGCGGCACCCGCCTTGACTCCGCTGTCTTTGCCGCCGGACGGCGCCTCGAAGGACTCCAGCGCCTCCAGGACGTCCTGGACGCGGGAGATCTCGGCGTTGATGTCCTCGCGGCGCCGCACCAGGACCTCCAGGTCGCGCTTGCCCTCCTCGACGGCCGCCTTGGCCTCCTGGATGGCCTCGGACCTGATCTTCTCCGCCTCGCCGACGACCGAGTTCTTCTTCTGTTCGGCCTCCTTGAGGAGACCCTCAGCCTTCTTCACGGCGGCGATGCGCACCTTGCTCGCCTCGGAATTGGCTTCCGAGACCAGGTCCTTCGCCTTCGCCTCGGCCTCGGCGAGCTGGTCCTCGGCGGCCTTCACCAGCGTGTCACAGCGCTCGCCGGCCGTCTTCATCGCCTCGGCCGACTCGCGGCGCGCCCGCTCGTGCAGGTCCTCGATCTCCGAGGTGATCCGGTCGCGCAGCTCCTCCGCGCGCTCCCGGATCGCCGTCGCGTCCCGGCGCGCACCGACCAGCAGCTCGTCCGCGTCCGTGCGGGCCCGCTCCACCAGGGTGTTGCCCTCGACGGTCGCCTCGGAGACCAGACGCTCGGCCTCGCCCCGCGCGACGCCGACCATCGTGTCGGCCTGCGACTCGGCGTCCGCCGTGGTCTTCTGCGCGCTCTGCTGCGCCTCGGCGAGCAGCTTGTCCGCCTCGGACGCCGTCTCCGAGATGAGCGTGTCGACCTGCTCGGCGGCCTCCGAGCGCCGCTTGTTGGCGTCCTGGCGCGCCTCGTCCAGCGTCCGCTCGGCCTCCTCGCGCGCCGACGAGGTGAGCCGCTCGGCCTCCTCCTCGGCCCGCGCCTTGACGCGCTCCGCCTCGGCCCGGGTCCGCTCGGCGTGCTGCTGCGCGGACCCGACCGTCTCGGCGGCCTCGGCGCGCAGCCGCTCCGCGTCGCCCGTCGCGTCCGCGATGAGCTTCTCGGCCTTCGCCACGGACTCGGCGCGGACCCGCTCGGCCTCGGCGGCGGTCTCGGTCGCCAGCCGCTCGGCCTCCGACGTCGCCTCGGTGATCAGGGTGTCGACCTGCGTGGCCGCGTCCGAACGGATCCGGTTCGCGTCCTCACGGGCGTCGGCGCGGGTGCGCGAGGCGTCCTGGTCGGCGTTGGCGATGGTGTCCGACGCCTCGGTGCGTACGCGCTGGGCGTGCTCGGCGGCGTCCGAACGCAGCCGCTCCGACTCGGCGACCGCCTCGGACATCGTGCGCTCGGCGAGCGACTTGGCGGCCTCCGTCTCCTCGGCCGCCTCACGGCGCAGGCGCGCCGCGTCCTCGGAGGCCCGCTCGCGCTCCGCGTAGGCGTCGGCGCGGACCCGGTCCGCCTCCTCCTGCGCCTCGCTGCGCGTACGGTCCGCCGCGTGCTCGGCCGCCGACCGCAGCCCGGTGATCTCCTCCTGGGCCTGCTCGTGCAGCCCGGAGACGGAGTCGCGCACCTGCTGGGCGGTCTGCTCCGCGTTCGACACCATCTCGGTGGCGCGCCGGTCGGCCTCCTCGACCAGGCGAACCGCCTCGGCCTGGGCCTCCTCGACACGGTTGCGGGCGGACGCCAGGAGCTCCTCGCTCTGCTCGCGGGCCCGCTCGCGCTCCTGGTCGGCCTCCTGGCGCGCGGAGCCGAGGAGTTCCTCCGCCTCGCGGCGCCGGCGGGCGGCCTCCTCCTGCGCGGCGGCCAGGGTCTCGGCGCCCTCGGTCGCCAGCCGCTCGGCCGCGGCCTGCGCCTCGGCCCGCACGCGGTCCGCGGTGTCCTGCGCCTCCGACTTGAGCCGCTCGGCCTCCGCGGCGGCGTCCGACCGCAGCCGTACGGCGATGGCCTCGCCCTCGGCCCGGGAGGCGGACGCGTCCGCCGCCGCCTCGTTGCGCAGCCGCTCGGCCTCGGTCTCGGCCTGCGCCTGGAGGGTACGGATCCGCTCGGCGGCCTCCGACCGCAGCCGGTCCGCCTCCTCGGCGGCCTCGCGCCGGATCCGCTCGGCCTCCGCACGCGCGTCCGTCAGCGCCTGCTCGGCGGCGGCGAGGCGCTCCTCGGCCTCCGTGTGCTGCCGGGTCAGTCCCTCGGCGGCCTCGGCCTGGCGTGCCGCTATGGCCCGCTCGGTCTCCTCGCGCAGTCCCTCGGCGGCCCGCTCGGCCTCCGCCTTGATCGTCTCGGACTGCTCGACGACCTCCGCGCGGTGCCGTTCGGCCTCCGCCCGGGTGCGCTCCAGCGTCTCCTCGGCCTGCCGGCGCAGCGTGGTGGCGCGCTCGATGGCCTCGGTGCGGACCTTCTCGCTGTCCGCCGTGGCCGTCGCCCGCAGCTCGTCCGCGTCCGCCTTCGCCTTGGCGAGCAGCTCCTCGGCGGTCCTGGCCGCCTCCTCGATCTGCTGGACGGCCTCGCGCCGCGCCTCCGCACGGATGCGCTCACCCTCGGCGACCGCGTCGGCACGCAGCTGCTCGGCCTCGCCACGCAGCCGGCGGGCCTCCTCCTGGAGCTCGACGGTCTTGGCGCGGTACTCCTTGGTGTCGTCCTTGGCGGCGCCCTTGAGCTCCTCGGCGATGTCGTGCGCCTGGCCGCGCAGCCGGTCGGCCTCGGCCTCCGCCTCGGAACGGATCCGCTCGGCCTCGTCGGACGCGGCCTTCGTCGTCTTCTTGGCGTCCTCGGACGCCTTGTTCAGCACGTCCTCGGCGGTGCGGGCCGCCTTGGAGAGCTGGGAGGCGGTCTCCTCCGCCGTGAGGCTGCGGGCCTTCTCGCTGGCCGTCGCGATGATGCTCTCGGCCTCGGTACGGGCGTCGGCGACGAGCTGCTCGGCCTCGGACTTGGTGTTCTCGGCCTCCTTGGTGGCCTCGCTGACCAGGCGTGCGACCTGCTCCTTCGCGGTCCGCGTGCGCTGCTCGTTCGTCGACTCGGCGCTCGCCAGGGCCTTGGTCGCGGCCTCCTTCGCCTCGGCGACGACCTTGTCCGCCTCCGTGCGCGCCTCGCGCAGCGCCGTCTCGGCCTCCGACATGCGCTGCTCGGCGGCCCGGCTCAGCTCCGAGGCCTGGCGGCGTGCGCTGTCCGACTCGGTCGCCGTGGAGCTGCGCAGCTGCTCGGCGTGGTCAGTGGCCTCCTGGGCCTGCGTGGACGCGGCGTTCAGCAGCCGCTCGGCGTCGGTGCGGGCCCGGCGCAGCAGCGCCTCGGCCTCCGAGCGGGCCGACTCGGCGTCGTTGGTGAGCCGCTGGCGGGCCTCGCCGGCGATCCGCTCGGCCTCGGCGCGGGCGGTGGCCAGCGCCTGCTCCGCCTCGGCGCGCGACTCGTCGAGGAGACGGCGGGCCTGCGACTCGCTGCGGGCGCGCAGCTGCTCCGCCCATGCCACGTTCTCGTTGACGTGCGACTCGACGGTCTGACGGCGCTCGGCCAGCTCCTGGTCGAGCTGCTGGCGACGGTTGACCGCCTCCTGGTGCAGCTCGGCCTGGAGCCGGGCGGCCTGCTCGGCGTGCTCCTGAAGGATGCGCTGGGTCTGCGCGCGGGCCTGGCTGAGTTCGCGCTCGGCGTCCGAGCGCAGCTGGTCGGCCTGGATCTGCGCATTACGGAGCAGCTGCTCGGCCTGATAGCCGATGTCGGCGCCGTCGTAGGCAGGACGGGTCGCCAGACTGCGCCGCGCCTCGTGCAGCTTGGCGCGCAGCACCTCGACCTGATAGCCGAGGTCCTCGGCGTGCTGGACCGCCTTCTCCCGCTCGGTCTTCAGCCGCTCCATCTCGGCCTCGAACCGAGAGAGGTGGTCGACGTCAGCCGCCGGCTCTCGCTCCTGGCGTTCGTAGCCCCGCACTGCGCGGTCCCATCCGTCCCCTGGTCGCAAGTCTTTCCGAACGAGCTCCGTCCATCCGCTGAACGGGGCCCCCGGGGAATGGTGTCAGATCAACGGCGGAGCATGGGCTGCTGCCCCGACGCTCGACCCCCGAAACCTGGACCCCGGCCCTCGGTCCTGCTCGCTGGAATACGGCAGGACCTCGGCCGTCACCGCACTGAGGCGACGGCCGCCCCCAACCCTACCGGCCCAGATATACGGAGGTCAGTGCTCAGGTGACTCAACAGCCGCCGAAGTGACCAGTTCTGTCAGGACACCGTGGCAATCCTTGGGGTGCAGGAAGGTGATCCGGGACCCCATGGACCCGATCCGCGGCTCGTCGTAGAGCACCCGTACGCCCTTGCCGCGGATGTCGGCGGCGTCGCCGTCCACGTCCGCCGTGCCGAAGGCGATGTGGTGCACGCCCTCGCCGTTCTTGGCCAGCCACTTCCCGACGGCGGAGTCCTCGCGGGTGGGTTCGAGCAGCTGGAGGTAGGAGGCGCCGCCGTCGGACGTCTCGTTGATCTTGAGCATGGCCTCGCGCACGCCCTGCTCCTCGTTGACCTCGGAGTGGAAGACTTCGAAGCCGTACGTGGCCCGGTAGAACTCGACGGTCTTGTCGAGGTCGAAACAGGCGATCCCAATGTGGTCGATTCGCGTCAGCATGGAGTCAGTGCAGCGCTCCGCGAGTGGTTACGCAACGTGCGCGCGATCACACCGCGGGCCGGATGACGCGTGGCTTACCGCTCAGTACATTCGAGTAAACCCTCGTTCACTCCTCAGCTGTGCAAGCTGGAAGGGGATCGCACCTCATGTCTGGAACGAACAGCACGACCTCCGTGATCGTCGCGGGTGCCCGCACCCCGATGGGACGGTTGCTGGGCTCCCTCAAGTCCTTCTCCGGAGCCGAGCTCGGAGGCTTCGCGATCAAGGCCGCCCTCGACCGTGCGGGGATCGGTGGCGACCAGGTGCAGTACGTGATCATGGGCCAGGTGCTCCAGGCCGGGGCAGGCCAGATCCCGGCCCGCCAGGCCGCCGTCAAGGCCGGCATCCCGATGGGCGTCCCGGCGCTCACCATCAACAAGGTGTGTCTGTCCGGCCTCGACGCCATCGCGCTGGCGGACCAGCTGATCCGCGCGGGCGAGTTCGACGTGGTGGTCGCGGGCGGCCAGGAGTCGATGACGAACGCGCCGCACCTGCTGCCGAAGTCCCGTGAGGGCTACAAGTACGGCGCGATCGCGATGCTCGACGCCATGGCGCACGACGGACTCACCGATGCCTTCGAGGGCATCGCCATGGGCGAGTCCACCGAGAAGCACAACGGACGCCTCGGCATCGCCCGTCCGGAGCAGGACGAGATCGCGGCTCTCTCGCACCAGCGCGCCGCCGCCGCCCAGAAGAACGGCATCTTCGAGGCGGAGATCACGCCGGTCGAGATCCCGCAGCGCAAGGGCGAGCCCGTCGTCTTCAGCAAGGACGAGGGCATCCGCGGCGAGACCACCGCCGAGTCCCTCGGCAAGCTGCGCCCCGCCTTCACCCGCGACGGCACGATCACCGCGGGCACCGCGTCGCAGATCTCCGACGGCGCCGCCGCCGTGGTCGTGATGAGCAAGGCCAAGGCGCAGGAGCTCGGCCTGGAGTGGATCGCGGAGATCGGAGCCCACGGCAACGTGGCCGGCCCGGACAACTCTCTCCAGTCGCAGCCCTCCAACGCCATCCTGCACGCGCTGAAGAAGGAGGGCCTGGAGGTCGAGGACCTCGACCTCATCGAGATCAACGAGGCCTTCGCCGCGGTCGCCGTCCAGTCAATGAAGGACCTCGGCGTGTCCACGGAAAAGGTGAACGTCAACGGCGGTGCCATCGCCCTCGGTCACCCGATCGGGATGTCCGGCGCGCGGCTCGTGCTGCACCTCGCGCTGGAGCTGAAGCGGCGCGGCGGCGGTGTCGGCGCGGCCGCGCTGTGCGGTGGCGGCGGTCAGGGTGACGCGCTCATCGTGCGGGTACCCAAGGCCTGACACGTTTTCCTCGTAGAACCCTCGTGAACGGAGCTGTGATGCAGGACGTCTCCTCGCTGGTGGCCCAGGCCAGGGAAGGCCGGCCGCGGGCCGTGGCCCGGCTGATCTCCCTGGTCGAGGGGGCGGCACCGCAGCTCCGCGAGGTCATGGCGGCGCTCGCGCCGCTCACCGGCAACGCCTACGTGGTCGGGCTGACCGGCTCGCCGGGCGTCGGCAAGTCGACGTCCACGTCGGCGCTGGTCACGGCCTACCGGAAGCAGGGCAGACGGGTCGGAGTGCTGGCCGTCGACCCGTCCTCCCCGTTCAGCGGCGGAGCGCTGCTCGGCGACCGCGTACGCATGTCCGAGCACGCCTCGGACCCCGGTGTGTACATCCGCTCGATGGCGACCCGCGGCCACCTCGGCGGACTCGCCTGGGCGGCCCCCCAGGCGATCCGGGTGCTGGACGCGGCGGGCTGCGACGTGATCCTCGTCGAGACCGTCGGAGTCGGGCAGTCCGAGGTCGAGATCGCTTCCCAGGCGGACACCTCGGTGGTCCTGCTGGCGCCCGGGATGGGTGACGGCATCCAGGCCGCGAAGGCCGGAATCCTGGAGATCGGCGACGTCTACGTCGTCAACAAGGCCGACCGGGACGGCGCCGACGCCACCGCCCGCGAGCTCAATCACATGCTGGGGCTCGGGGAGTCGCGGGCGCCGGGGGACTGGCGGCCCCCGATCGTCAAGACGGTCGCCGCCCGTGGCGAGGGGATCGACGAGGTCGTCGAGGCGCTGGAGAAGCACCGGGCGTGGATGGAGGAGCACGGGGTGCTCGGCGAGCGGCGCCGGGCGCGGGCCGCGCAGGAGGTCGAGACGATCGCCGTCACCGCGTTGCGGCAGCGGATCGGTGACCTGCACGGGGATCGGCGGCTCGGGGCGCTCGCGGAGCGGATCGTGGCGGGGGAGCTCGACCCGTACCGGGCCGCGGACACGCTGGTGGAGGGGCTGACCGAGGGCTGACGTCTTCCTGTGCGGAAGGGCCGTCCGGGGGGTGACCTCTCCTGCGTGGGAGGGCTGACCCTTTCTGCGTGGGACGGCTGACCGAGGGGTGACCCCCTCCGGCTCTGCACCTGTCCGGCCCCGGAGACCGCTGCCCAGCGGCGTCCGGGGCCGACGTGTTTCGCCCCCTCCGCCCCTGCCCGTCCCTTGCCCCTGGGGGCTCCGCCCCCAGACCCCCGGATCGGCCTGGACGGCCTCGTCCTCAAGCGCCGGACGGGCTGAAGTGCGTCCCCGGTTCTCAAGGGGCGTCGGACGGGCTGAGGGGCATCGGCCTGGACGGCCTCGTCCTCAAGCGCCGGACGGGCTGAAACGTGCCCCCGGTTCTCAAGCGCTGGACGGGCTGTGGCGTGCCCCGGTTCTCAAGGGGTGCCGGGTGGGCCGAGGCAGTCCGTCCGGCGATCGAGGGGCGGTGGGCATGGTGGTCAACTCGTCGTGTCCGCTGTTAAGTTAGGGCGCATGTTCCTCCTCTGTGCGTAGGGCCCGCCCAGGCCCGCGATCGGTCGGCAGTACGCAGGCTGCGCCGTCGCGGTCCCTCGGTGTCCCCTTTTCGCCTCGACAGAGGATTCACGAGCATGTCCACGCCTTCCACCGGGCGGCCCTCGTACGCCGCCGTGCTGCGCATCCCGTACGCCCGCCGTACCTTCGGCGCCGCCCTGCTGGGCCGCCTGTCGTACGGGATCGTCTCCCTCTCCGTGATGCTGGCCGTGACCCGGGCGACCGGGTCGTACACCGTCGCCGGCACGGTGATGGCGCTGTTCGGCGCCACCAGCGTCTTCCTGTCCCCGGCGCGCGCGGCCCTGGTCGACCGGCACGGTCCGCGCGCCGCGCTGCTCCCCATGGCCCTGCTCTACGCCGCGCTCCTCGGCACGCTCGCGGCGGCGAGCTGGCGGCCCGGCGTGCCCCCGGTGGTGCTCGGCGCCGTCGCGGTCGCGGCGGGTTCCTGCACACCTCCGCTCGGCCCCACGATGCGCGCGGTCTGGGGTGAACTCGTCGGCGACCGGCTGCTGTTGCAGCGCGCCTACAGCCTGGACGGTGTCGCCGAGGAAGTGCTGTTCGTCTCCGGCCCGCTGCTGGTCGGCGCGCTGGTGCAGATCGCGCCCCCGGCGGCCGGCGTCGCGCTCAGCGGGCTGCTGGTGGGCGCCGGGACGCTCGCGTTCGTCGCGTCGCCGGCCGTCCGCGACGTGCGGCCGTCCGGTGTGCGGAGGCCGGGGCGGGACGCCGCCCGGCCGAGCGCAGCGCGGGCGCTGGTGCGGCCCGTGGTCGTCGCCGCCGGGGTCGGGCTGTGCCTCGGCGCGGTCGACCTGCTGGTCCTCGCCTTCGCCGGGGAACGGCACCACGGCGACGACGTGGTCGCCTGGGTGCTCGCGGCGCTGTCGGCCGGCAGCGCGGTCGGCGGCCTGCTGAACGGCGCCGTCGACTGGCGGACCAGCGCCCGCGTCCGACTGCCGCTGCTGGCCGTCGGACTGGGCCTGGCCCTGGCCGCCGCCGGACTCGCCCCCGGCCTCGGCACGCTGGCGGCCGCGGTGGCCTGCGCGGGCTTCTTCGTGGCTCCGGCGCTCACCACGGCGTATCTGCTGGCGGACGAGACGGCTCCGGAGGGTTCCCGGACCCAGGCGGGCGCCTGGGTGAACACGGCCGTGAACGCCGGCAGTTCGGGAGGCACGGCGGCGATCGGTCTGCTGGTCGGGCGGCTGCCGCTGAGTGTGTGCTTCGCGGTCTCGGGAGCCGTGGCACTGCTTGCCGCGCTGGTCTCCGGCTGGGGCGGCCGGGCCACGGCGGAGGGGGCGGGGCCCCACATGGGCCCGGAGAGTCCGGAGCGTGAGGGGGACAGGGCTGCGGAGCCGGGCCGGAGCCGACGCTCTCGGCCCGCCGTGGCGTCCGGTGCGCCGTCGGCCGCGGAAGGTCCGGCGCCGTCTTCCGTGCACGGCGGCTCGGCGGGATCCTCGTCCCGATGAGAAGCGGCGGGCGACGGGACGGTGTTCCCGCCGCCCGCCCGCTCCGTCAGGGCTTTCCGCGCTGTCCGCGCAGGTGCTCGGCGATCGGCCGCAGCGACTTGTGGAGGTCTTCCAGCGCCTCGGGGGACAGCAGGTCGATGAAGTGCTTGCGCACGGACGCCACATGATGGGGCGCGACCTTCTTCATCGTCTCCATGCCGTGCGGGGTCAGGACGGCATACAGTCCCCGGCGGTCGGACTCGCAGTTCTCGCGGCGCACCAGATCCGCGTTCTCCATACGGGTGATCTGGTGCGAGAGCCGGCTCTTGGACTGGAGGGTGGCGGACGCGAGGTCGCTCATCCGCATCCGTACGCCCTCCGACTCGGAGAGGTTCACCAGGATCTCGTAGTCGTTCATCGTCAGCCCGAACGGCTGGAGGTCCCTCTCGAGCTGGTACGTCAACAGCCTGTTGACCTCCAGGTGGGTGCGCCAGGCGCACTGCTCCGCATCGGTCAGCCAGCGCGTGGCCGTCTCGGTCTCCATGAATGAAGTCTACCTAAAATGTTGAAAGGCGAACTAGTGAGGGTGGTGTGACGGTGCGCACGCGTTCGATGTCACACTCCGCAGACTACCGCTCACAGCCCGAAGCGACGCTGGAGGTCCCCCAGCTGTCCGGGAAGACGCGGTGCGCCGGCTTGCGCCCCGTGCTGACCCGGTACCCCGCCCGGGCCCGGCACTCCCGCCTGCTGCGGAACCGCCCCCGTGGCCTGCTCGGCCATGAGGGTTTCGGTGGACTGCAGCAGCACCGTGCCGGCCCCGACGAACTCGAACTGATGCTCCTCGCCGGAGGCCCCGCCGAGTCCCGTCATCGCACGTAGACCGCCCATTACACCTGTCAGGTACCCGTGGTCGTAGTGGTGGCAGGGGGACGGGCAGTCGGCCCAGCCGACCAGGGCCTGCGGGTCCACCCTGATCGGGGGTTCCATGAACACCACCGGACCGTTGGACGCGGCCACGAACTTTCCGGTTCCGATCAGGGTCAGAAAGCCCGGCACGATCGACTGCTTGAGGGCAAGACTTGGCTGAAAAGCGAGCAGGTTGCCCGAGCGAATGGTCAGGTTGCCCTCGTCGAGGTCGTACGAATTCACGTCGAAGGCCCGGTCGGCGAGGAGCATCTTGCCCGAGCCCTCCGCCACGACCCAGTCGCTCGCGTGCAGAGGCGAATGGAAGGATGTTCGCACCAGACGGTCCAGCCGGCCGTGTCCGACGCCGTTGAACTCCATCGAGCCGTAGTAGGCGATCATCTTCCCCTTCTGCAGGAACCACTGGCTCCCCTTGAGCTCCACGCAGAAGGTGTAGTTGTTCACGTTGTCGTCGACCGGCAGGGTCATCGGGTCGTGGATGACCGGGCCGCCCGGGGTCCCGTACGCGCTCACAGCTTCTCCTCCGAGGCCTGGACGTACACCGCGCCGTTGCCGCTCAGCTCCAGCTGGAAGGCCTCGCCCGAGCCGCGTCCGACCATGTCGCGCCAGCCCAGCGCCGTCGACAGCTTGTTGCGCACGTCCCCGTGGTGCGCCACGTACGCCTGCGGGTCCACGTGCACCGGGCGCTGCGGGGTGATCGGGACCTCGAAGACGCCGCCGTGCGCCATGACGGCGACCGCGCCGTGCCCCTTGAGCGTCGTCGTGAACAGGCCCTGGCCGGTGACCTGGCCGCGCACCATGCCCATGACGCCGCCCTGCGAGCCGAGGAACATCGTCCCCTGCTGGAGCGTGCCGTCGAAGGCGAGCAGCCGGTCCGCCTCCACGTACAGGGTGTCTCCGGTGAGCTCGATCACCTGGACGTGGTGGCCGCCGTGCCCGAAGAGCACGGTGCCCGAGCCCTCCACGGTCATGAGAGGGGTCGCCTCGTTCGCCAGGCGGCGGCCGATCATCGACATCACACCGCCCTGACCGCCCTGGACGTTGGGGGTGAAGGAGACCTCGCCCCGGTAGGCGAGCATGGCACCGCGCTGACTGAACATTCGTTGACCCGGCAGCACCGTGGCCTCGACCATCTTCGAGTTCACCTCACGGAACGGCATGTCACACGTCCCCCGCGATCGTGTTGCGCTCACTGGGCTGCACATAGACCAGACCGTCGCCCTCGAAGCGGATCTGGAACGCCTCGCCGCCGCCCTCGCCGAGCAGTGTGCGGAACGTCACGCCGGACTGGAACGACTGCCGCACATTGCCCTGGTGCGCGATGTACGCGCCCGGGTCGACCGTCAGCGGGTACTGAGAGCTCACCCGCAGCACCACCGCCGGGCCGTCCGACGTGATCGCCGCCTGCCCGTGCCCCTCGACCGTGGTCGTGAACAGCCCGTTGCCCTGCGAGGCGCCGCGCAGCCCGGTGAAGGTCGTCCCGGTCCGCAGCCCCGCGTCGGTCGCGAGCAGATTGCTCGACTCCACGTACAGCTTGTCCCCCTGGAGATTCACGAGGTTGATCTCGGAGGCCCGGTCCGCGAACCAACAGGTCCCGTGCCCCTTCACCTCCATCACCGTCATCTGCTCACCGGTGAGGCGCCGGGTCACCATCCCCCGTATCCCCTCACCGCCCCCGCTCAGCTTCTTGAACGCCATCTGGCCGTCGTACGCGACCATCGAGCCGTTCTTCGCCTTCACGGCGTCCCCGGTCATGTCGACGGCCAGCACCTTGCTGCCTTGAAGTCGGAACATCGCCACGCTGTGAAGGTAGCCGCAGGGTGGGGCCGCCGACAGGTCCTCGGGGAGGATCCCGACCCCGAGGACACCCCGACACCCCCCTGCCGGGGCGGCCGGAGTCCGGGTGCCACAATGGACCGACGCTTGTGCTTGCGTTCACAAAGCGAGCCCCGGCGCCACCCGTACGACCACCACGCGACGATCAAGTCGACAGCGAATCTCTCACCGAAGGTGAACCGTGGACATAAAGACCGCCTCCGCCCTCCGCCGCCTCCGCCTGGTCTCGGCCCCCGAGGCCGTCTCCTTCCTGCTGCTGCTCGTCTGCTCGGTGCTCAAGCGGACCACGGACTTCAACGCGGTGCCCGTCATGGGCGCCCTCCACGGTGTTCTGTTCATCCTGTACGTGATCTTCTGGGCGGACGCCTGGAACCGCGCCAAGTGGAGCGCGGGGACCGGCATCCTCTACTTCGTCCTCTCCGTCCTGCCGACCGGCGGCTTCTTCGCCGAGCGCAAGCTCAAGCGCGAGGCCGAGGACGCGGTGATCGCGTCCCGCGCCCGCAAGGAAGGGATCGTGAACGCATGATCGTCGCCTTCTCCGTGACGCCGCTGGGCGTCGGCGAGGACGTGGGGGAGTACGTCGCCGACGCCGTCCGGGTCGTCCGCGAGTCGGGTCTGCCGAACCGCACCGACGCGATGTTCACCTCCGTCGAGGGCGACTGGGACGAGGTGATGGACGTCGTGAAGCGCGCCGTCGCCGTGGTCGAGGAACGCGCGCCGCGTGTCTCGGTCGTTCTCAAGGCGGACATCCGCCCCGGCGTCACGGACGGTCTGACCTCCAAGGTGGAGACGGTGGAGCGGCACCTGTCCGCGTAGGCCGGCGGCCCCTGCGCCTTCCGTACCTGGTCCCTTGTCGAACCCCGGCCCCTGGGCCGGGGTTTCTTCGTGTCCGGTGGCCCGCGCAGGTCGGCGCGCTCCGGCCGACGCCGTGGGCGCGGAGCCCTCGCGGTCACCCCGCTCCGGACGCCAGCGCCAGGCCCAGGGGCGTGTGCTCGTAGAGGACCTGGTGGCCGTAGCGGCGGGAGGTGAGCAGGCCCGCGTCGCGGAGCGTCGCGAGGTGGGCCGACACGGAGGACGGCGCGAGCCCGAGACGCCGCGCCAGGACCGTCGTGGTGGCGGGCTCGGCCAGTGCGGTGAGGACGGCGGCCCGCCCCCGCCCGAGCAGCCGTACGAGCGGGTCGGGAGCCCGGTCCGACGGTTCGGCCCACAGACCGCCGATGCCCCGCGCCGGATAGACGAGCGTGGGCTGCCAGGGCGGGTCGTAGGAGCTGACCACGTCGGGCCAGATGAAGACGCTGGGCATCAGGACGAGCCCCTGCCCCGCGAGGTCCCGCTCGTGGAGCCCCTTCCACTCGACGGCCAGCGTCCGGGCGCGCCAGCCGAACCGCGGGTCGATCTCCGGCAGCAGCCCGCCGAGTCCGACCTCCGCGAGCCGCCGCGAGTGGAACGAGACGTCCGCCTCCAGCAGGGCCCGCAGCCGTGGCCAGTCCGGTTCGAGAAGGGTGTGCCAGGCCTCCTCCACCAGGTCGGCCAGTTCCCCGACCATGCGGACCGGGTCGTCCAGCAGGGCCCGTCCGCGGGCCGACGCGAGGGCGCCGGGGGTGTCCGCGAGCGACCGTGCGGTCTCCTCGCGGGCCGCCTCGGGGTCGGCCGCGCGGACCGCGGCGATCTCCTCCTCGAAGCCGGCGGCCGGACCGATCGGCGGCCGGCCGAGCCAGTCGGGGGAGTAGCCGCGGTGCGGCATGAGCATCCACAGGGGCGCGAGGTCGAGCCCCGCGGCCGCGGCACGGATCCGGCGCAGCCAGTGCGCGTGGTAGCCGTGGCGTGCGGGACGGTTCAGGGTCCGCACCGCCTCCAGGGTCTCCCACAGCGGGGACACCGCGAAGCGGCAGTTGAGGAGGTCGTCCTCCCCGAAGTGCAGCAGGGACGGCACGGCACCTCCCGCGCGGGATCTCGAAGATTCGGCTGACGCCGAAACTCTACGGGTCCCGCCGGCGTGCGGGCACGCTGCTGCCCATGCGGGAAGCACAGGACACGGAAGCGCGGGACACGGAAGCGCGGGACACGGAAGCGCGGGACACGGAAGCGCGGGACACGGAAGCGCGGGACACGGAAGCGCGGGACGCCGGGGGGACGGGGCCGGCAGGACCGGCGGGCACCCCGGTGCCGTCCGCCGCGGACGCCGACCCCGAGGTCACGGGCTACGGCCGTGTCTTCGCGGTACGGGAGTTCAGGGCCGTCTTCGCCGCGCACGCCCTGTCGTTGCTCGGGCTCGTGGTCAGCGAGATCGCCCTGTCGGTCCTGGTCTACGACCTGACGGGCTCCCCGCTGCTGAGCTCCCTCACCTTCGCGCTCGGCTTCCTGCCGTACCTCGTCGGCGGAACCCTCCTCGCGGGCGTCGCCGACCGTTTCCCGGCCCGGCGGGTGCTGGTGGTGTGCGACCTGTTGTGCGCGGGGTGCGTGGCCGTGATGGTGACGCCGGGCGCGCCCACGGCCGTACTGCTCGCGATGCGGTGCGCGCTCGCCGTGGTCTCGCCGGTCTTCCAGGGGACACGGACGGCGACCCTCGCGGACGTGCTCGGCGACGGGGACCTGTTCGTGCTCGGCCGTTCCCTGCTGCGGATCGTCTCGCAGAGCGCGCTGCTCGCCGGTTTCGCGGCCGGCGGCCTGCTGCTGACCGTCGTCACGCCGCGGCACGCCCTCGTCGTCACCGTGTGCACGTTCCTGGCGTCCGCCGCACTGCTGCGTCTCGGCACCCGGCGGCGCCCGGCGCGAGCCCGGCAGTCGGGGGCCCTGGTGCGGGACTCGCTGCGCGGCACCCGGCTCGTGCTCGCCGACCGGCGTGTGCGCGCGCTGCTCCTGCTGTTCTGGGTGCCGCCGATGTTCGCCGTGGCGCCGGAGGCGCTGGCCGCTCCGTACGCCGACGGGCTGGGCGCCGGTCCGGCCGGGCTCGGTCTGCTGATGTGCGCGCTGCCGGTCGGCACGATCGCGGGGGAGCTGTACGCCGGAGCGAGGCTGCGCCCGGCCACCCGCACCCGGCTCGCCCTCCCGCTCGTCTGCGTCACCCTGCTTCCCTACCTGGGCTACGCCCTGCGGCCCGGACTCGGCTGGTCGCTGGTCCTGCTGCTGCTGGCGGGTGCCGGGTCGGCGTACACGCTCGGCCTCGACCAGTGGTTCGTGCGGGCCGTTCCGGAGGAGCTGCGGGGGCGGGCCATGACCCTGAACACGGCGGGGCTGATGACCGTCCAGGGGCTCGGGATGGCGCTGGCGGGGGTGACCGCGGAGTTCGCCGGGGTGCGGGCGGCGGTCGCGGGCGCGGGTGCGCTGGGCACCGTCTGCTGCGTCCTGCTGGTGGTGGAGGCACGACGGGCGGAATCGGCGCGGGTGCGGAGCGCGGACCGGGAGGTCGCGCGGAGCACGGACGAGGGGGTGGCGGCCCGTGCCAAAGAGGCCGGAATCCCCGTCGGACCGGGGCCGGCGACCGAAAGGCGAGACGGGGCTGACCACGATGTGACCGGCCGGTAAGGTCTTTGGCGTGCCGAAGCCCCTCAGTCTTGCCTTCGATCCGATCGCCCGCGCCGACGAACACTGGAAGCAGCGCTGGGGATCGGTTCCGTCCATGGCCGCGATCACATCGATCATGCGCGCGCACCAGATCCTGCTCGCCGAGGTGGACGCCGTCGTCAAGCCGTACGAACTGACCTTCGCGCGGTACGAGGCGCTGGTGCTGCTCACCTTCTCCAAGGCGGGCGAGCTGCCGATGTCCAAGATCGGCGAGCGGCTGATGGTGCACCCGACGTCCGTCACGAACACCGTGGACCGGCTGGTGCGGTCCGGGCTCGTCGACAAGCGGCCCAACCCCAACGACGGGCGTGGCACGCTCGCCTCCATCACCGCGAAGGGCCGTGAGGTCTGCGACGCGGCCACCCGCGACCTGATGGCGATGGACTTCGGCCTCGGGGTGTACGACGCGGAGGAGTGCGGGGAGATCTTCGCGATGCTGCGGCCGCTGCGGGTCGCGGCGCACGACTTCGCGGACGAGTAGGACCACGCCGGCGCGCACGGCACCGCGGCGAGCAGGACCGCGCCGATGCGTAAGGCACCGGGGGCGACCGGGACCGCACCGCCGCGCACGGCACCGCGGGTGCGTGGCGGGGCACACGTCCGGTGGACGAGGCTGGGGGCGGGGGCGCGCGAAGATCGCGCAAATGGGGTGGTTACGCTCGTGCCCATGAAGAAGAGCGTGCTGACCAGGTACCGCGTGATGGCCTACGTCACCGGTGTGCTGCTGGTCCTGCTGACCCTCGGTGTGATCGCCAAGTACGTGCTCGACATGGACGGTGCCGCGGACTTCACGCGCGTCGTCGGTATCGCCCACGGCTGGCTCTACGTCGTCTACCTGGTCTTCGCCTTCGATCTCGGCTCCAAGGCGAAGTGGCCGGTCGGCAAGCAGCTGTGGGTGCTGCTGGCGGGGACGATCCCCACGGCCGCCTTCTTCGTGGAGCGCAGGATCTCGCGCGAGCTGGAGTCGCGGGTCGCGGACGCCGCTCCCGCGGTCGCCAAGGCATAGTTCACACCGCCGTACGACACCGTACGGCGGTTCCCCATCGACATTTACTTGGACGTCCTAGTAAATTCGAAGACATGGACGCTGACGCCATCGAGGAAGGCCGCCGCCGCTGGCAGGCCCGCTACGACGCCTCGCGCAAGCGCGAGGCCGACTTCACCACGCTCTCCGGCGACCCCGTGGAGCCGGTGTACGGTCCCCGGCCCGGGGACACATATGAGGGCTTCGAGCGGATCGGATGGCCCGGTGAGTATCCCTTCACCCGCGGTCTCTATCCGACCGGCTACCGAGGGCGTACGTGGACCATCCGGCAGTTCGCCGGGTTCGGCAACGCCGAGCAGACCAACGAGCGCTACAAGATGATCCTGGCCAACGGCGGCGGAGGCCTGTCCGTGGCCTTCGACATGCCCACGCTCATGGGCCGCGACTCCGACGACCCGCGCTCGCTCGGCGAGGTCGGGCACTGCGGTGTCGCGATCGACTCGGCCGCCGACATGGAGGTCCTTTTCAAGGACATCCCGCTGGGCGACGTCACGACGTCGATGACCATCAGCGGACCGGCCGTCCCGGTCTTCTGCATGTACCTGGTCGCGGCCGAGCGGCAGGGCATCGATCCGGCCGTCCTGAACGGCACCCTGCAGACCGACATCTTCAAGGAGTACATCGCGCAGAAGGAGTGGCTCTTCCAGCCCGAGCCGCATCTGCGCCTCATCGGGGACCTCATGGAGCACTGCGCCTCCTCGATCCCCGCGTACAAGCCCCTCTCCGTCTCCGGGTACCACATCCGGGAGGCGGGGGCCACGGCCGCGCAGGAGCTGGCCTACACGCTGGCCGACGGCTTCGGGTACGTCGAGCTGGGTCTGTCCCGCGGTCTCGACGTGGACGTCTTCGCCCCGGGCCTGAGCTTCTTCTTCGACGCGCACGTCGACTTCTTCGAGGAGATCGCCAAGTTCCGTGCGGCCCGGCGGATCTGGGCCCGCTGGATGCGCGACGTGTACGGCGCGAAGTCGGAGAAGGCGCAGTGGCTGCGTTTCCACACGCAGACGGCCGGAGTCTCGCTGACCGCCCAGCAGCCGTACAACAACGTGGTGCGCACGGCCGTGGAGGCGCTCGCGGCGGTGCTCGGCGGGACCAACTCGCTGCACACCAACGCCCTCGACGAGACCCTCGCCCTGCCGTCCGAGCAGGCCGCCGAGATCGCCCTGCGCACGCAGCAGGTGCTGATGGAGGAGACCGGCGTCGCCAACGTGGCCGACCCGCTGGGCGGTTCCTGGTACGTCGAGCAGCTCACCGACCGGATCGAGGCCGACGCCGAGAAGATCTTCGAGCAGATCAAGGAACGGGGCCTGCGGGCGCACCCCGACGGGCAGCACCCGATCGGACCGATCACCTCCGGAATCCTGCGGGGCATCGAGGACGGCTGGTTCACCGGCGAGATCGCCGAGTCCGCCTTCCAGTACCAGCGGGCCGTGGAGAAGGGCGACAAGCGCGTCGTCGGCGTCAACGTCCACCACGGCTCCGTCACCGGCGACCTGGAGATCCTCCGGGTCAGCCACGAGGTGGAGCGGGAGCAGGTGCGCGTGCTCGGCGGGCGCAAGGCCGCACGTGACGAGGCGGCCGTGCGCGGGGCGCTGGACGCGATGCTCGTGGCCGCGCGCGACGGGTCGAACATGATCGCCCCCATGCTGGAGGCCGTCCGGGCGGAGGCCACGCTGGGCGAGATCTGCGACGCCCTGCGGGACGAGTGGGGCATCTACACGGAGCCGGCGGGCTTCTGACCCTCTTTTCGCTCCCCGGCCCGGCCGGGGGTTCCCTTCCCCGGGGTGGCCGGGGGCCGTTCGCTCGGCCCCGGCCACCCCTGCTCCGTTTCCGGGGAAGTCCTCAGGGCTGGGCCGAGGCGCCGGCGAGGCCCAGCAGCAGCACCCGGGTGAAGCTGTGCACCCACTCCTCGTCCGCGGGCTCCGCGCTGACGAGGGTGCGGTGCACCACGGCACCCGCGACCACGTCGAAGATCAGGTCGGCCGTGCGGGCGGCGGCGGCCGCGTCGGTCTCCGGGGGCAGTTCCCCGCGCGCGGTGGCGCGGGCGCGCCCCTCCAGAACCAGCCGCTTCTGGCGGTCCACGATCGAGGTGCGGATGCGCTCGCGCAAGGGTTCGTCGCGGGTGGACTCGGCCACCACCGCCATCAGCGCGGTCTTCGCCTCCGGGCGGTCCAGGATCGCCGCGAACTGGAGCACCACACCCTCGATGTCGGCGGCGAGACTGCCCCGGTCGGGGAGTTCCAGCTCGTCGAAGAGGACCGCCACCGCGTCGACGACGAGCTCGTTCTTGCCGGCCCAGCGGCGGTAGAGCGTCGTCTTGGCGACCCCCGCGCGCGTCGCCACGTCCCCCAACGTCATCTTGGACCAGCCCAGTTCGACCAGGGCCGCGCGCGTCGCCTCCAGGATCGCGGCGTCCGCGGCGGCGCTGCGCGGGCGCCCCGTACGGGTGGCTGAAGTGCGACTCTGCATGTCAGTGACCATATCCGGCAATCTCGATGGCCGAATCCGGCGGTTGTGTGAAGTCGTGAGGGAGATCACCGGGGGAGGGTGCACGGCGGCGCCCCGGGACAGTTACGCTACGACTCGTAGCGAAAGCGTGCGCGGCATGATCACGCACGAGCGACAACCACAGTGACACACCAGCACACCACTGGCGCCAGGTGGGGACCCGGCGCCGAGCGGATCCGATCAAGACGTAACAGGTCTGGCTTTCACCACGCTTTTCACACGTGCGCGCGGAAGGGGGAGGATGTACTCATGCAGCCACGGAACATGTCCATGAGCGGAGTCGTCGACCTCGCCGCGGTGAAGGCGGCCCAGGAGGCCAAGACGAAGGCGGAGCAGGCGCGCGCGGAAGCGGCCAGGCAGGGCGGCGGAACAGGGGCCGTGTCCCCCGCAGGCCTCGTCATCGACGTCGACGAGGCGGGCTTCGAGCGCGATGTCCTGCAGCGGTCCACCGAGGTTCCCGTCGTCATCGACTTCTGGGCCGAGTGGTGCGAGCCGTGCAAGCAACTGAGCCCGGTGCTCGAACGCCTGGCCCTCGAATACGCCGGACGCTTCGTCCTGGCCAAGATCGACGTCGACGCCAACCAGATGCTGATGCAGCAGTTCGGGGTCCAGGGGATCCCGGCCGTCTTCGCGGTGGTCGCGGGACAGGCCCTGCCGCTCTTCCAGGGGGCCGCCGGCGAGGCGCAGATCCGGGGGACCCTCGACCAGCTCGTCCAGGTCGCCGAGCAGCGCTTCGGGCTCACCGGCCTGACGGTCGACCCGGACGCCGCGCCCGGCGACGTCCAGGCCGCGCCCGAGGTGCCTGCCGGCCCGTACGACGCGCTCCTCGAAGCCGCCGTGCAGGCCCTGGACGCGGGCGACTTGGCGGGTGCCGTCCAGGCGTACAAGAACGTGCTGGGCGACGACCCGGCCAACATGGAGGCCAAACTGGGTCTCGCCCAGGCCGAATTGCTCCAGCGCGTGCAGAACGTCGACCCGCAGCAGGTGCGCAAGGACGCCGCCGACAAGCCCGGCGATGTGCCGGCGCAGATCGCCGCCGCCGACCTGGACCTGGTGGGCGGGCACGTGGAGGACGCCTTCGGGCGGCTGATCGACACGGTGCAGCGCACGGCGGGTGACGACCGTGACGCCGTACGGCTGCGGCTGCTCGAACTGTTCGAGGTGGTCGGGGCCGACGATCCGCGGGTCGTGGCGGCACGCCGGGCGTTGGCCAGGGCTCTGTTCTGACCAGTCTCTAAACGCCGGGGCTTGTGATGCCCAGGTGAAAGATTGGCCGACAGGTCGACACGTGGCCGCGCTTTACCAAATCTTGGTAAACGCGGCCGCTGTTACTTGGAGTAAGTCAGGGCTGTTGATCTGTCGGATTCCGTCCACTAATCAACCGTTGTGTCACCCCACCTGATGCCACCCTGTGTTGCCGCCCGATACCGACGGGTCGTTGTTCGGTTATCCGGCCGTTACTAGCGAGTAACGAACCCCCTTGTGCGGGCGGCGAGAATGCACCACGATCGGCGACGCTCGGTCCATTCCCGTACCCCGACAACCAATCGGGTCAACGGATTTTCTGGGTCCCCACCGAGTAGAGCCGACGGCAGTGGCGCCGGCTCTTGGACAGGGGGGTCTCTGCCGTTCGGCGGAGCCTGTCCAGCAGGTTGTGCGTGATGTGTGTCAGGCGCGACCAGTGGTTGTCGCTCGGGGGTGATCGCCGGTGATTCGGGTGCTGTACGCACCTCCGAGTACGGGCGCTCTCCTTCCCGAGGACGTAGCACTTCTCCCATCCCTGCCCGGCTGAGCCGCCGACTTCGGGGCAGTCAGGGCCAGGAGATGTACGTCCGAGAAGGAGGAAATATGGAGTCCCAGGTGCGTGGCGGGACCAGATGGAAGCGGTTCGCGGTCGTGATGGTGCCCAGCGTGGCCGCCACGGCAGCGATAGGTGTCGCCCTCGCGCAGGGTGCTCTCGCCGCGTCGTTCAGCGTTTCCGGTCAGTCGTTCAAGGTGACGGCGGACCGACTCGACGGTACGGGCTTCTCGCAGTACGGAGCCATCGACTCGGGCTACACCCTGGACGGCAAGAAGACGGCTCACCCCGTCGCCGTCTCGGCGTTCAAGTCCGCGACGATCAAGGGCATGTGCCAGTCCGTGGTCACCCCGGACATCCCGCTGCTCGGGTCCGTCAGCCTCGTGCTCAAGGCCGGCGGTGGCGACACCCCGGTCGAGGCCGAGAACCTGTACATCGACGTCGAGGACCTCGAGGCCAACGCGACCTTCCGCGGCATCGACATCGGTGTTGCGGCCAAGGACGCCAGCAAGGGTCCGGGCATCGCCAAGGGCGACACGGCGAACCCCTACGGCTTCGCTCAGCAGGCCGACTCGGCCACGCTGACCGACGTCAAGCAGACGGCGTGGGCGACCACCGCCGGCACGTTCAAGCTCAGCGGCCTGAAGATGTCGCTGTCCAAGGGCGTCAAGGAGTGCTACTAGGCACTCCCTGGGGCGGGTGAGGAGGCTCCGGCAGCCTCGCCCGCCCCGCTCCGCACCGCCGTACGCGGACCACTCACGCGTACTTCTCACAGCAAAGCTGTTCCAGGGAGCTGTTTTCCATGAGCGCCGAGACCCCTGCCGCGCCCGGACACAACGAGCACTACCTCCGGGTCTTCCGGCGGAACTTCCGTACCTGGAGGGGCGACCGTCCCTTCTGGGCCGGCCTGTTCGTCCTGCTCGGCGGTTTCCCGATCGCCTACTTCCCGTACGCGAACCTCCAGATCGGTCACCTGACGCTCGCGATGGCGACCACCGCCGGCGCGGGCTCCCTGATCATCGGCGTTCTGCTCGTCGTGCTGGGCATCAGCCTCTGGTTCCAGAAGCACGTCCGCACCTTCGCTGGTGTGGCGGCGATCCTGCTGGCCCTGGTGTCCATCCCGGTGGCCAACCTGGGCGGCTTCCTGATCGGCTTCCTGCTCGCCATGATCGGCGGCGCGATGGCGGTCTCCTGGGCCCCGGCCGCACCTCCCGCCGAGGAGCGGCCCGCGTCGGCCTCCCTCGCCAAGGGGGACGGCCCGGAGGGCGTAAACGCCGAGCCCGCGATCGCCGCGAACGGTGTGGGTGAGCCGAACGATCTGTCAGGAACGAGCCCGACCAACGGGGCGAACGGGAGGCACAGTGCCGGCTGACGAGGTGACCCACGGGACTGAGGTGGACGAGTCCCGTGTGAGAACCGGGCCGCGCCACGCGGCCCCAAGGAAGCCGCTGTTCACCAGGTTCCACATGCCGGCCGGCAAGGCGATCGCCCTGGCGGCCATGCCCACGGCTGTCCTCATGGGAATGGGCCTCACCCCCACGCTGGCCCAGGCCGAGGACCACCCGACCGCGAAGAGCCTGACGGCCGACGAGTACCAGAAGTGCGTCGAGGCCGTGACGGGCTCCGAGGACGGCAAGGACGCGTCGGACACGGCGTCGCCCTCCGCCTCGCCGAGCGCGAGCGAGTCCGCGGACAAGGCCACACCGAAGCCCTCGTCGAGCTCGGACTCCTCGGACAAGACCTCTTCGTCGGATTCAGGTTCCGACGACAAGGCCGAGCCGACGCCGTCCGCCTCCTCGTCCTCCGCGAGCACCTCGCAGAACTCCTCGGACGGAGCCGCGTCCACGCCGGCCCCGTCCGCGTCCGAGAGCAGCAAGAACCCGCTCGACCCGCTGGGTGTCGGCGACGCCCTCAAGGACCTCCTCACGCCCGACGACACGGCGAGCCCCACCCCCACGCCGTCCGCGTCGGCGAGCGCGAGCAAGGACTCCTCCGCGTCGGACGACAAGAGCGTCTCGGACACCGTCAAGGACACGACCGACAAGGTCACCAAGACGGTCGAGGACACCGTGAAGGACACCACCGACACGGCCTCCAAGGCGGCTTCGGACGCCACGGAGAAGGTCCAGGAGGCCGCCGACGCGGCGACCGCCTCGCCCAGCCCGTCCGCGAGCGAGAGCACCGACGCCTCGGACTGCCCGGTCGCGACCGACGACGAGGGCGGTGTCGACAACCCGGTGGCCCTGCCGGACGACCCCTGGTACCTGAACGCCAGTTCGCTGCTGCTCAAGGGTGCCGACTACAAGGGCATCGTCAAGGTGAAGACGGCCAACGGCAGCACCAAGAGGGTCCTGAAGTACGTCATCTCCGACGGCACGGACATCGGGGACCTGCACCAGACGGTGAACGACAAGCAGTCCGGCAAGACCTACCACGTGCAGGCCGCCAAGGGCTCGACGTCCACCATCCGCGACGGCAAGACGATCATGTACACGGAGAGCATCTCCGGCAACCTGCTCGGTCTGATCCCGATCACGTTCGACCCGGACAACCCGCCGCCGCTGAACATCCCGCTCATCTACTTCACCAAGGTGAAGGTCGTGCAGGCGGGTCAGTTCGGCGGCACGCTGACCGTGCCGGGGTTGCACCAGTACACGACCGACTGAGCGCCGCCGAGAGCCTTTCCGGGAGCCGCAGAAGACGCTGAGGGCGCCCCCTGGCACAGGGGGCGCCCTCAGCGGCGTACGGGGCCCGGCGGTCAGCCGTGGTGGCCGCTCTCGCCCAGGTGGTGCACCCGGACCATGTTGGTGGTGCCGGGGACGCCGGGCGGCGAGCCGGCGGTCATCACGACGATGTCGCCGTCGTTGAACCGCTTGAGCTGCTGCAGCTGCTGGTCCACGAGGTCGACCATCTCGTCGGTGCTCTGCACGAACGGCACGATGTGCGACTCGACGCCCCAGCTCAGCGTGAGCTGGTTGCGGGTGCCCTCGTCCGTGGTGAAGGCGAGGATGGGCTGGGCCGCGCGGTAGCGGGACAGCCGGCGGGCCGTGTCACCGGACTTGGTGAAGGCCACCAGGCCCTTGCCGCCGAGGAAGTCCGCGATCTCGCACGCGGCACGGGCGACCGAACCACCCTGCGTGCGCGGCTTCTTGCCCGGCACGAGCGGCTGGAGGCCCTTGGACAGGAGCTCCTGCTCGGCCGCGACGACGATCTTCGACATCGTCTTCACGGTCTCGATCGGGTACGCGCCCACGCTCGACTCCGCCGACAGCATGACCGCGTCCGCGCCGTCCAGGATCGCGTTGGCCACGTCGGATGCCTCGGCGCGCGTCGGACGCGAGTTGGTGATCATCGACTCCATCATCTGGGTCGCGACGATCACCGGCTTGGCGTTGCGGCGGCACATCTCCACGAGGCGCTTCTGCACCATCGGGACCTTCTCCAGCGGGTACTCCACCGCCAGGTCGCCACGGGCCACCATCACCGCGTCGAACGCGGCGACGACGCCCTCCATGTTCTCGACCGCCTGCGGCTTCTCCACCTTGGCGATGACGGGGACCCGGCGGCCCTCCTCGTCCATCACCTTGTGGACGTCGTTGACGTCGTTGGCGTCGCGCACGAAGGACAGGGCCACCATGTCGCAGCCCATCCGCAGCGCGAAGCGCAGGTCCTCGACGTCCTTCTCGGACAGCGCCGGCACGTTCACGGCCGCGCCGGGCAGGTTGATGCCCTTGTGGTCCGAGATCACGCCGCCTTCGATGACGACCGTCTTGACCCGGGTGCCGTCGACCTCGACGACCCGCAGCTCGACGTTGCCGTCGTTGATGAGGACCTGGTCGCCCTTGGACACGTCGCCGGGCAGGCCCTTGTAGGTCGTGCCGCAGATGTGCTTGTCGCCGGGCACGTCCTCGACGGTGATGGTGAACTCGTCACCACGCTCCAGCTCGACGGGACCCTCGGCGAAGGTCTCCAGCCGGATCTTCGGGCCCTGGAGGTCGGCGAGGACCCCGATGGCCTTGCCGGTCTCGGCCGAGGCGGCCCGGACGCGGTCGTACCGCCCCTGGTGCTCCTCGTGCGTGCCGTGGCTGAAGTTGAAGCGGGCCACATTCATGCCGGCTTCGATCAGCGCGACCAGCTTCTCTTGGGAGTCGACCGCGGGGCCGAGAGTACAGACGATTTTCGAACGGCGCATGGGGCGATCCTATCGGTTTGTTTCGCTACGGAATATTCCGTCTGGCGGAAGATACAAATGGGCGGACGGCCGCTCAGGCGTTGCTCTCTCCGAGTCCGGCGCCGCTCCCACTGCTCTCTCCGACCAGCGCATACGTCTGTGTGGCGATCTCCAGTTCCTCGTCCGTCGGCACCACGGCGACGGCGACCCGCGCGTCCCGCGGCGAGATGAGCCGCGGCTCACCGCCGCGGACCGCGTTCAGATCGCCGTCGACCACGAGGCCCAGCTGCTCCAGCCCGGCGACGGCCGCCTCGCGCACCGGCGCGGCGTTCTCGCCGACCCCGGCGGTGAAGGCGACGGCGTCCACCCGGCCGAGGACCGCGTAGTAGGCGCCGATGTACTTCTTCAGGCGGTGGATGTAGATGTCGAAGGCGAGGCGGGCCTGCTCGTCGCCCTCGTCGACGCGGCGGCGTATCTCCCGCATGTCGTTGTCGCCGCACAGTCCGATCAGACCGCTCCGCTTGTTGAGAAGAGTGTCGATCTCGTCCGTGGACATCCCGCCAACACGCTGCAAATGGAAGATGACGGCCGGATCCACGTCACCGGAGCGCGTACCCATCACGAGCCCCTCCAGCGGCGTGAGCCCCATGGAGGTGTCGACGCACCTGCCGCCCCGCACGGCCGACGCGGAAGCGCCGTTGCCCAGGTGCAGCACGATGACGTTCACGTCCTCGGGCGCCTTGCCGAGCAGCCTCGCGGTCTCGCGGGACACGTACGCGTGCGAGGTCCCGTGGAAGCCGTAGCGGCGGATGCGGTGCTCGTCGGCGGTCCGCACGTCGATCGCGTAGCGCGCCGCCGACTCCGGCATCGTCGTGTGGAACGCGGTGTCGAAGACGGCGACCTGGGGCAGGTCCGGGCGCAGCGCCATGGCGGTGCGGATGCCGGTGAGGTTCGCCGGATTGTGCAGCGGCGCCACCGGGATGAGCCGCTCGATCTCCGCGAGCACGGCGTCATCGATGACCGTCGGCTCGGTGAACCGCTGCCCGCCGTGCACCACCCGGTGGCCGATCGCGGCCAGCTCGGCGGAGTCCAGGCCGAGCCCGTCCGCGGCCAGCTCCGCTGCGACGGCCTTCAGCGCGGCGTCGTGGTCGGCGATGGGGCCGACCTGCTCGCGGGTCCGGCCGCCGGTCAGCGGAGTGTGCTTGAGCCGGGAGGTCTCCTCGCCGATCCGCTCCACCAGGCCGACCGCCAGCCGTGAGCTGTCGCGCATGTCGAGCAGCTGGTACTTCACCGACGAGGAGCCGGAGTTGAGGACGAGGACGCGCGAGGCACGGGTGGCCGGGCGCGGCCCGCCGGACGCGGCGGTCGTGGGCGACGGATGGGAGCTCACTGCTGGGAAGCCTTCTGGTCGGGGGTCTGGGCCTGGATCGCCGTGATGGCGACGGTGTTGACGATGTCCTGGACGAGCGCGCCGCGGGAGAGGTCGTTGACGGGCTTGCGCAGCCCCTGGAGGACCGGCCCGACGGCGATCGCGCCGGCCGAGCGCTGCACGGCCTTGTAGGTGTTGTTGCCGGTGTTGAGGTCCGGGAAGATCAGCACGGACGCCTGCCCGGCGACCTCCGACTCCGGCAGCTTCGTCGCGGCGACCGACGGCTCGACGGCGGCGTCGTACTGGATCGGCCCCTCGACGCTCAGATCGGCGCGGCGCAGCCGCACCAGCTCGGTCGCCTCGCGCACCTTGTCGACGTCGGCGCCGGAGCCGGACGTGCCCGTCGAGTACGACAGCATCGCGATCCTCGGCTCCACACCGAACTGCTCGGCGGTGGCCGCCGACTGGATGGCGATGTCGCTGAGCTGCTCGGCGTTCGGGTCGGGGTTCACCGCGCAGTCCCCGTAGACCAGGACCTTGTCGGCGAGACACATGAAGAAGACCGACGACACGATCTTGGAGTCCGCCTTGGTCTTGATGATCTCGAAGGCGGGCCGGATGGTGGCGGCCGTGGAGTGCACCGAGCCGGAGACCATGCCGTCGGCGAGACCCTCCTCGACCATCAGCGTGCCGAAGTAGTTCACGTCGGCGACCACGTCGTGCGCCAGCTCCACGGTGACGCCCTTGTGGGCCCGCAGCCGGGCGTACTTCATCGCGAAGACGTCCCGCAGCTCGGAGGTCTGCGGATCGACGATCTGGCATCCGCCGAGGTCGATGCCGAGGTCGGCGGCCTTCTTGCGGATCTGGTCGACGGGCCCGAGCAGCGTCAGGTCGCACACGCCGCGGCGCAGCAGCACCTCGGCGGCGTGCAGCACGCGCTCCTCGGTGCCCTCGGGGAGGACGACGCGCCGCTTGTCGGAGCGGGCCTGCTCCAGCAGCTTGTGCTCGAACATCATCGGCGTGAGCCGGTCGCTGCTCGGGGCGGAGACCCGCTTCAGCAGGTCGCTCGTGTCCACGTACCGCTCGAAGAGGCCGAGCGCGGTCTCCGCCTTGCGGGGCGTGGCGGCGTTCAGCTTCCCCTCCAGGGAGAAGAGCTCCGCCGCGGTCGGGAAGGAGGTCCCGGCCACCGAGACGACCGGGGTGCCCGGCGCGAGACGCGCCGCCAGGGTGAGGATCTCGTCGCTGGGCCGCTCGTTCAGGGTGAGCAGCACGCCGGCTATCGGGGGAGTGCCGGCGCTGTGCGCGGCGAGCGAGCCGACGACGAGGTCGGCGCGGTCCCCCGGGGTGACCACGAGGCAGCCCGGGGTCAGGGCGCGCAGGAAGTTCGGCAGCATCGCGCCGCCGAAGACGAAGTCGAGCGCGTCGCGGGCCAGCCCGGCGTCGTCGCCGAGGAGCACCTTGCCGCCGAGGGCATGGGTGATCTGTGCGACGGTGGGCGCGGAGAGCGCGGGCTCGTCGGGCAGCACGTAACAGGGCACGGGCAGGCGGGAGTCGAGCCGTTCGAGGATCTCGGCGCGGTCCTCGGGCGCCACCCGGTTCACGACCATGGCGAGCACGTCGCAGCCCAGCCCGTCGTAGGCGCGGTAGGCGTTGCGCGTCTCGGCGCGCACCGACTCGGCGTTCTGCCCGCGACCGCCGACGACCGGGATCACGGAGGCGGCGAACTCGTTGGCGAGCCGCGCGTTCAGGGCCAGCTCGTCGGGGAGCTGGGTGGCGGCGAAGTCGGTGCCGAGGACGAGGACGACGTCGTACTCGCGGGCGACGCTGTGGAAACGGTCGACGAGCGTCGACACCAGTTCGTCGGTGCCCTGCTCGGCCTGGAGCGCGGACGCCTCGTGGTAGTCCATGCCGTACACCGTCGCCGGGTCCTGGGACAGCCGGTAGCGGGAGCGCAGCAGCTCGAAGAGCCGGTCCGGACCGTCGTGCACAAGCGGACGGAACACCCCCACCCGGTCGACCTGGCGGGTCAGGATCTCCATGACCCCCAGCTCGACGACCTGGCGGCCGTCACCGCGGTCGATTCCGGTCACGTACACGCTGCGCGTCACGCGTGCTCTCCGTTTCATCCCGATCGTGCACTTCGGGGCGTCGTGGTCTTCGCGGTCTGTACTCTTCGCGACCCTGCCCGCTTTATGGCGCGGAAAAATGGCCCGCTGAGGTGAGCAGAACCCTCTTGACAATACCCCCGCGGCTGGATAAGGCGCCCGCCGGACCCGAGGTCACGAGGTGCAGACCAGGATGCACAGGACGGAAGCGACGCTGCCGGGGAGCCGTGAAACAATCGGATCGGCTCACCGGCATCAACAGCGAGCAGGAGACACAGCACGATGCGCATCGGAGTTCTCACCGCAGGCGGCGACTGCCCGGGCCTGAACGCAGTGATCCGGTCGGTCGTGCACCGAGCGGTCACCAACTTCGGCGACGAGGTCATCGGCTTCGAGGACGGGTACGCCGGCCTGCTCGAAGGCCGCTTCCGCACCCTCGACCTCGACGCGGTCGGCGGCATCCTCGCTCTCGGCGGCACCATCCTCGGCTCCTCGCGTCTGCAGCGCGACCGGCTCCGCGAGGCCTGCGACAACGCGCAGGACATGGCCCGTGAATTCGGTATCGACGTCCTCATCCCGATCGGCGGCGAGGGCACGCTGACCGCCGCCCGCATGCTGGCGGACGCCGGACTGCCGGTCGTCGGCGTCCCGAAGACGATCGACAACGACATCTCGTCGACGGACCGCACCTTCGGCTTCGACACCGCCGTCGGCGTGGCCACGGAGGCCATGGACCGGCTCAAGACGACCGCCGAGTCGCACCAGCGCGTGATGGTCGTCGAGGTCATGGGCCGGCACGCCGGCTGGATCGCCCTGGAGTCCGGCATGGCGGCCGGCGCCCACGGCATCTGCCTGCCCGAGCGCGCCTTCGACCCCGCCCACCTGGTGGCGATGGTCGAGGAGCGCTTCTCGCGCGGCAAGAAGTTCGCCGTCGTCTGCGTCGCCGAGGGCGCCCACCCCGTCGAGGGCACCATGGACTACGGCCACGGCGAGATCGACCAGTTCGGTCACGAACGCTTCCAGGGCATCGGCACCGCCCTCGCCCGCGAGCTGGAGCGCCGCCTCGGCAAGGAGGCCAAGCCGGTCATTCTCGGCCACATCCAGCGCGGTGGCACGCCGACCGCGTACGACCGTGTGCTCGCCACCCGCTTCGGCTGGCACGCCGTCGAGGCCGCGCACCGGGGCGACTTCGGCAGGATGACGGCCCTGCGCGGCACGGAGGTCGTGATGGTGCCGCTCGCCGAGGCGATCACCGAGCTGAAGACCGTGCCGAAGGACCGGATGGACGAGGCCGAGTCGGTCTTCTGATCGCCCCGGAGCCCGGAGCCCGGAGCCCGGAGCCCGGAGCCCGGAGCCCGGAGCCCGGAGCCCGGAGCCGGGCATCGGGGCCCGGAGCCGGGCATCAGGGCCGTGGGCCGGATGTCGGACGGTCGCGGCTCCGCTGGGCGCGGCACTGCCGCGACTCCGGCGGGCCCGGTGCTGTCACGGTCACGGGGCGGCGGGCGCGTGCGTCAGTCGGTGGTGCTCTGGACCATCGTCCAGAAACGATCGACGATCCGGTCGAGGAAGTCGCGTCCCGACTCGCTGGAGTCGGCCGCGGCCGAACCACCGCCCCAGCTCAGTGTGGCGACCATCTGCCCCTGATAGTCCATGTGCATCTTCTCCAGGACGACCTCCAGGAGATGCCGGTCCAGCGGCACCATCTTCCCGACCGGTCGCACATAGGCCTGCCAGCGCGTCGTCATGGCACTGCGCAGCAGGTCCGCGAGCTTTTCGTCGCGCCCCGTCACGGTGATGAAGTCGGGCAGCGACAGTTCGAGGATGTCGGCGAGCGCGGTCGACTGCCGCTCGTTGCCGCGCCACGCGTCGGACTCCTCCATCCGCTGGTACGCGAGGAGTTCCAGACCGGCCGCGCGGGCCACGTCCTCCTGCGCCAGCCCCCGTGCGACCCGGTGCTCGCGCAGGGTGCGCGGCGCCCCGATGAGTTCGCCCGGTGAGCACCACAGCACCCCCGCGAGCGCGGTGAGTTCGGGCGAGCTCGGGACGGCGATCCCGCGCTCCCAGGCCGTGACCAGGTCCGGAGTGACGTACGGCAGTCCGTACGAGGCCCGCATGCCGTAGGCGACGTGCTCGGGCCCCATGCCGAGCGCAGCCCGCAGTCTGCGGGCGGCGGGGGCGTTGAAGGGCGGGGTGGGCTGATGGGCTTGCGGTAGCTGCACGCGCACAAAGTATGGGTACGGTGCAGCGGTGACTACGGGCTGTTCGGCCACAATCACGGATTGTAGGAACATACGGTTCCGGCCGTCGTCGGGACGGCTGAAGGCCACCCGCGCCGCCTCGGCGGTTCCGTCGTGGCGCGCTCCATACGGTATCGCCAAGTCGCCTGTCCAGCGCGGGTGTTGGGTCGGCCGGCGCGGCGTACTGTGATGTCGGGCGAGGTTCGGAGGCGGCACGGGGGACAGCACGATGACCGAGTACGACGGGGACCATCTCGACTTCCGGGGCGGGAACTTCACGGGTCCCTTCACGGCGAAGGCCGAATTCCACGAGCACGGGCCGGCGCCCACCGCGCTGGACGCGCTGCCCATGCGGGTCGGCGGCTTCACCGGCCGGGACAGCGAGCTGCGGGTGCTGCTGGACGTGCTGGCCCCGTCCAAGTCCGGCGGTCCCGCGACGGTCGTCGTCACCGCCGTGTCGGGGCTCGGCGGCATCGGCAAGACCGCGCTCGCGGTGGAGGCGGCGCACCAGGCGTGCGAGCGGGGCTGGTTTCCCGGCGGAGTGCTCTTCGTCGACCTGCACGGATACGACTACAACGAGGAATCCGTCAGCGCCGAACAGGCCCTGGAGGCTCTGCTGCGGGCCCTGGGCACCGCGTCCCAGCACATCCCGAGCAGGGCGGAGGAGCGGGCCGCGCTGTACCGTTCGGCGCTGGCCGAGCGGGCCCGCGAGCGGGGCCCGATGCTGATCCTGGCCGACAACGTCGGCCTGTCCGAGCAGGTGCGGTTCCTCCTTCCCGGCGGCGGCGTCAACCACCGCCTCCTGGTGACCTCCCGCGAACGTCTGCCCCAGCACGGGGCCAGACTCCTGCCGCTGGACGAGCTGACCCCCCGGGCCGCGTTCGACCTCCTCGACCGGGCCCTGAGGCTGGCGGATCCCCACGACCACCGGATCCGTCACGAGGCCGCGGCCGCCGAGGAGCTCGCCTCCCTCTGCAAGCACCTGCCACTCGCCCTCCAGATCGCGGCCGCCCGCCTGGCACTGGACCGGTCGAAGCCGGTCGCCGAACTCACGGCCGAACTGACCGAGCTACGGGACCCGCTCGCCCTCGACGACGGCGAACGCAGTGTCCGCGCCGCCTTCGAACTGTCCTACCGCCGGCTGTCGCCCGAGCAGACCCGCCTCCTCGGACTGCTCGCGCTCGCGCCCGGACCCGAAGTCACCACACAGGTCGTCAACGCGCTGATCGGCGCCGAGAGCCCACCGGCGCGGACCCTGGAGGCACTGGCTCGCGCCCATCTCGTCGAACAGGGCACCCAGCGCGGCCGATGGCGGCTGCACGACCTCGTGAAGGCGTTCGGGATCGACGTGGTGAAGCGGGACCCGGCGCTCGCGGAGGAGGGCGAAGCGGCCCGCTCGCGGGTGCTCGCGTTCTTCTGCCGGTGGACGGAGGCCGCCGACGCCCGGCTGCGCTGGCTGGACGGAATGCCGGAGCCCGAACTGTTCGCCGACCGGGCAGCGGCGCTGGAGTGGCTGGACGAGCAGCGGGCCGGACTGGTGGCGGCCGTGCAGTGGGCGCAGGAGGAGCGGTACGCCGCCGCGGCGGTACGGCTGGCCGAACTGCTGGCCGTCTACCTGGACTGGCGGCGCCACTTCGACGACCTGATCGTGGTGAGCAGCGCCGCCCAGCAGGCCGCGGAACACGCCGGGGAACACCGCAGCGAGGCCGCCGCCTGGAGCAATCTGGGCAACGCCCTCGGCGGCGCGGGCCGGGCGGCGGACGCCATCGAGGCCCTCACCCACGCCCGGCAGCGCTATCAGCTGGCCGGCGACCGGCACGGCGAGGCGATCGCCTTGAGCAGCCTCGGAGCGGCCCTGCGCGACGAGGGCCGCTCCGCGGACGCGATCGACGCGCTCAACAGCGCTCTCGCGCTGTACCAGCTCACGGCCGGGGACCGGCACCGCGAGGCCATCGCCTGGACCACCCTCGGTCTCGCGCTGGCCCAGGACGGCCGCGCGGAGGCGGCCATCAACGCCCACACCCGCAGCCAGGGACTGTTCAGGGCGACCGGGGACCGCCACCGCGAGGGCATCGCCTGCAACAACCTCGGCAGCGCGCTGATGCAGGCGGGACGCGTGCGGGAGGCGATCGAGTCGTACCGCAGTGCCGTGGGGATCTACCAGGAGTTCGAGGACTGGTACCGGACCGGCCGGGCCCTGGAGAACCTCGCGCGGGCCCAGGGAGCGGCGGGCGCCCCCCACCAGGCGCGCGACTGCTGGCTCCGGGCCGCCCGGGCCTTCACCGAGGCCGACGCCCCCGACCGGGCCGCGCGGGCTCTCGCCGAGGCCGAGGTGCCGGTGCCGGCACCGGCCGAATCCGGCTGGGGATACCCGCACGCGACCGGCCTGCTGCTCCCGTACCTGCCGGGCGTCTCAGCCCTTGACCGCACCCCCCAGCGCGAATCCTCCGCCGAGGCGGCGGGCGACGAGTACGTACAGGAGCAGGACCGGCGTTGAGTAGATGATCGAGAACGCCGCCAGCTGCCCGTACACCACCATGCCGCGGTTGCCGAAGAACTCGTTGATGCTCACGGACGCCGGCATCTGGTCCGGTGTCAGCAGCAGCATGAAGGGGACGAAGAAGTTCCCCCACATCATGACGAAGGAGAAGACCGTCACGACGGCCACGCCCGGACCCATCAGCGGCAGCACGATCCGCACCAGGGACTGGAGGGAGGACGCCCCGTCCGTCCAGGCCGCCTCCTCCAGCTCCTTCGGCACCCCGTCCATGAAGTTCTTCATCAGCCAGATGGCGAAAGGCAGTTGGGAGGCGGCGAAGAAGTAGATCGTGCCCTGCATGGTGTCGATCAGATTCACCTGCACGAACAGCGCGTACACCGGAACCATGATCGCCGTGATCGGCAGGCTCGTCGCGAAGAGGATCGTCAGGAGGAACGGGCGGTTCAGACGCGAGCGGAAACGCGACAGCGGGTAGGCCGCCAGCGCCGCGCACACCACGGTGAGCAGGGTGCCTCCGCCGCACAGGATCAGGCTGTTGAGCAGGGGGGTGAAGGTGATGTCCGGTTTCAGGACGGCGTCGAAGTTGGACAGGGTGAGGCCGTCCGGCGCCTTCACCCGCAGATCGGCGTGCGCGTCCAGCGAGGACAGGACCACCCAGGCCAGCGGCAGCGAGAACGCCGCCGCCACGACGAGGAGCCCGGCGTCCGCGGCCAGCCTCCTGCCCGTCCGGCGCGACTTGAGGGTCACACCCCGCCCGGTGGGACGCGACTTGAGCGTCGTCCCGCGGGTCAGTACGGCCATCTCACACCTCCGTCCGCAGCAGGCGCATGTAGATCAGCGAGAACAGCGAGCCCACCACCAGGAGCAGCAGCGCCACCGCCGTCCCGTACCCGATCATGCTCTTCTGGAAGGCCTGCTCGTACATGAACAGCGGGAGGGTCTGGCTGCGGTTGCCCGGGCCGCCGCGCGTCATCACCCAGATCAACCCGAAGACGGACAGCGTCTGCAGGGTGTTGAGCATCAGGTTCGTGCCGATGGAGCGACGGATCATCGGCAGGGTGATGTGCCACAGGCGCCGCCAGCCACCGGCCCCGTCGACCTCGGCGGCCTCCGTGATCTCCTTCGGGATCTCGTTCAGGGCGGCCGAGTAGACCAGCATCGAGAAGGCCGTCCCGCGCCATACGTTGGCGAAGGACACCGCGAGGATCGGCAGGGTGAACATCCAGTTCTGGGTGGGGAGATGGAGCCAGTCGAGGATGGCGTTCAGCGTCCCCTCGCGGCGGAAGAAGGCGTACAGCAGGAATCCCGCCACCACCTCCGGCAGCACCCAGGCCGTGATGACGATCCCGCCGACCACGGTGCGGACGGGCTTGGACGCACGCTGCATGAGCGAGGCGAGCGCCAGACCCAGCGTGTTCTGGCCGAGCAGCGACGACACCACGGTGAACACCAGCGTCAGCCAGACGGCGTTGCGGAACGCGTCGTCCCGGAACGCCGCACGGAAGTTCTCCAGGCCGACGAAGGACGACTGGGCCTGGCCGGTGAGCTGGAGGTCGGTGAAGGCGATGTACGCGCAGTAGGCGATCGGGCCGGCGAGGAAGAGCAGCAGCAGGACGACGGCCGGGGCGAGCGGCAGGGCGCGGGTCAGGGAGCGCAGGAGACCTCCCCGGCGCACGGGGGCGGACGTCTTGCCCACCGTGCCGACCGGGGACGCCGTGTGCGTACCGACGCTCACTTCTCGATCACTTGGTTGTCGGTGGCCGACTTCAGTTCCTCGTCGTAGCCGCTCGCCGCCTTGTCGACCGAACTGTCACCCGTGGTGACGCTCTCCATGGCCTCCTGGATGGCGGTCGAGACCTTCGGGTACGCCGGGTACGCGGGCCGGTAGTGCGTGCTCGCGACCAGGTCGGTGAAGAACTTGATGCCGGGCTGAGCCTGCACGTAGGCGGGGTCGGCGGCGACGTCCTTGCGCACCGCGATACCGGAGTTGGCGATGTACCACTTCTGGGCGTTGGCCTTGGTCTGCATCGTCTCGATGAACTTGAACGCCAGGTCGGGGTTGGCCGCCTTGGCCGGGATCGACCAGGTCCAGCCGCCCGACATGCTCACCTTGCCCGGTGCCTGGCCGTGCTGGGTGGGCATGTAGGCGAGGCCGAGATTCTGGGACCACTCGGGCCATTCGTGCCCGGCCCCCTTCAGCCAGTCCTGCGGGAGCCAGCTGCCGTCGAGGTTGATGCCGAGTTTGCCCTTGGGCAGCAGTTCGCCGCGGATCCGGGTCTGGATGTTGGGGTCCAGGGCGTCGGGGACGTCGAGGCCGAGCTTCTCCTTGTAGACCGTCTCCACGAAGCCGAGGGAGTCCTTGAAGGCCTGGCCGGAGGCGATCCACTTCTTCGAGGCGGAGTCGTACAGAGGGTCGGACTGTCCGTCGCCCGTCCCGTACAGCAGCATCTCGAAGCCCTGCATGGTGGCCGCCTCACCGGCGGGTTTGCCGGTGTAGACGTTCAGGGGTGTGACGCCGGGGACCTTCTTCTTGATGGTGCGCGCGGCGGAGAGGACGTCGTCCCACGTCTTCGGCTGCCAGTCCTCGGGCAGGCCCGCCTTCTTGAATATCCCCTTGTCGAACCAGAGGCCGCGGGTGTCCGTGCCGTCCGGGACGCCGTACGTCTTGCCGTCCTGCGCCTTCGCCGCCGCCTTCGCGGTGTCGATGAACTGGCCCCAGTCGGACCACTTGTCGAGGTAGGGGTCGAGGGGCTTCAAGTACCCGCTCGTGATGTCGGAGTTGATGAGGAAGGTGTCCTCGTAGACCAGGTCGGGGGCCGTCTTGGGCGATCTGAGCATCTGCTGGAGCTTGGTGTAGTACTCCGAGTCCGGGGCCTTGATCGGGACGAGCTCGACCTTCTTGCCGGGGTTGGCCTTCTCGAACTGCTTCTTCATGTCGGCCAGGTAGGTGTCCATCACCCGGACCGAGTTGTCGGTCGACTGTTTGAAGGAGATCTTCACGGTGTCGGGGTCACTCCCCGACCCGGATCCGCATGCGGTGAGTGTGGTGGCGGCGAGCACTGTCGCGAGCAGAAGTGGGGCGGCGGTGGGGCGCACGGGCACGACCTCCTACTGACCGACATCGTTGTCGGGCGAGCCGAGTTGTCTGCTCGGTGAACTTAGGAGGTGTGCGTATGTCAGGTCAATGACCTTGCGGCGGCTCGGGCTTGGGCGGCTTCCTCCGGTGCGCCGGCTCGGGTGAGGGCTCCGGCGGCTTGGAGGTAGTACGCGCGGGCCGCCGTGGGCATATCTGCACCTTCGTACATGCGGGCGAGATTCAGCGAGGTCCGGCCCGCTCCTTCCCAGTCCGTGAACTCCAGATACATGCGGAGGGCCGTCTCACACGCCTCGATCGCCTCGTCCCAGCGCATCGCCTCCTGCAAGGCCGATCCGAGGCCGGCCCATGCCATGGCTTCGCCAGGCAGGTCGTCGACGGCATGGTGCAGATGGCACGCGCGGGAGTAGGCGTCGATCGCCTCAGTAAGACGACCCACGTCCTGAAGGGTGTTGCCAAGGTTGTGGGAGGCTGCGGCTTCGCCGCTGACGAAGCCCGTGGCGTGGTGCAGATCGCGGGCGTGGGTGAGGGCCTCGGCTGCCTCCGGCGACCGGCCGAGGTCTGCCAGGGTGAGCCCGATGTTGTTCCAAGCGCTGGCTGTACCGTGCGGGTCGTCGGTGGTCTCGTAGAGGTCACGTGCGTCTGTGTGGGCGTCCATTGCCTCCGTCAGCTGATTGAGCTCTCGCAGGGCGAAACCGAGACTGTTGAGGATGCGTGCTTCGGCGATCCGGTCGCCGGTCCGCCGAGCCGCGGCGCGTGCGGGGCGGCTCATGGCGATCCACTCGACGCAGTCCCTACGCCAGTTCAGTCCGTAGTCCATGAGATGCAGTGTCAATCGGACCGTTTGGTCGGCATGGCGCCCCTTTTCCGACCACTGAACCGAGGCCACCAGGGCCGCCCGCTCCGCATCGAGCCAGGCCAGCGCCTCATGCCGGGTCGTGAAATGCTCGGGCGTCGCACCCGGGGGGCGCTTCCGCAACAGGGCATCGGCGTCCCGTGCCCATCGGCAGTAGAACTCCAGCAACCGGTCGCGAGCGGCCTCGCCTTCCTCCCTCAGGGCAGTGGAGCTCACCGCTGCCGCCGCCCCGTAGTCGCGCACCAGGTCGTGCAGCCTCCACCGCACACCGCCGTCCGTCGGTGCGGGCGTGACGAGGTGTGAGGCGGCCAGTTCCTCCAGCAGCGCGAGCGTGCGGTCGGTGGGGAGGTCGGCCAGCGCGACCGCGGCGTGCGTACCGACCTCCGCCGTGGGCGCGAGGGTGAGCAGGCGCAGCAACCTCGCCTGGTCCGGCGGAAGTTGCCCGTACGCCGAGTCGAAGATCGGCCGTACTCCCAGCGTCGCGGTCCGGTCGCCGGTTTCCCGGAGGTCGTCCACGAGCGAGGCGATGCTGCGGTACCGGCGTTTGCGCAGCATGCCGACGACGATGCGGAGGGCGAGCGGGTGGTGACCGCACACCGCGGCGAGCGCGGCGACGGCCTCGGGTTCGTGGGCGGGCCGGTCGTCCAGTTCGTCGCTGAGGCGCAGCGCCTTGTCGACGAGGTCGGCCGCCGCCGCGGGTTCGAGGACGTCGAGGTCGATGAGCCGGGCCGGGAGATCCGTCAGCCGGTTGCGGGAAGTGATCAGTACGCGATGGTGATCGGTTCCGGGCATGAGCGGCGTGAGCTGTTCCGGGTCGGAGGCGTTGTCCAGGAGCAGCAGGGTCGGGTCGCGCCGCTGTGCGAGCAGGGTGCGGTACAGGGCGTATTGCGCCGACGGTGTCTGGGGAAGGTCGGAGCCCCGCACCCCGAGCCCGTCCAGCAGTGCGAGCAGTGCTTGGTCGGCCGTCACCGGATCGGGGTCGTAGCCCCGGAAGTCCACGAACAGGGTTCCACCCGGGAACCAGCCGTGCCTGAGCGCCTTGTGCGCGGCGGACAGCGCCAGCGACGTCTTGCCGATGCCGCCCAGCCCGGACACCGCACAGATCACGACGGGCAGGTCGGACTCGGCGGCCGGGTCCAGAACCCGCAGCAGGCGGGCCAGGGGGGCATCCCGCCCGGTGAATCCCGCGGGCACGGCCGGAAGCGCAGCGGTCGCCACTGGGACCGGCCCGTGAACGCGGCCCGAGTTCGCCTTTGCCCTATCCCTGGTCCCCTCGTCCTCCGACCGACTTCGCCACGAACGGCCCGTGGAACGTGCTGCCCCGGAAGTCGAGGTGATCGCCGCCGTACCGGGAAGGGGGAAAGGGACCCTCCTGGGAGCCGGAGTCGTCCGGGGTGCCCGGAGCGGTCGTGCGGTCGCGCAGGGGCCGGTGCTTGCGCAGGATCGCGACCATCGCCGCCGCGGCCTCGTCGGCGGCACGCGGCTGCGATCCCGACGCGTCGGCCGCCGCCTTCCCCACGTCGGCGTAGTCGCTGATCCCGCGAATCACGAGCGCGTCCAGCCGATCGCTGAGGTGCGCCGCATGGGCGACCCCCGAGCCCTCCATCTCGATGGCGGCGGCGTCGTTGTAGTGGGCCCTGAGATGCTCGGCGACGTCCGACTTCGCGTCCGCCAGCACGACATCGCCGACGGCGATCGGTTTCAGGTGCACCTTGCCGCGCAGGGCGAACCGGGCGGCCTGTTCCAGGCGATGGGAGGAACGCCAGGCCTCGGGGCGGACGTGGAAGCCCTTGTCGGTCTGCTTGCCGCCGTGGATGCCGTACACCTTCGTGCCCACCACGACGTCGCCGATCCGGATGTCGTCCTTGAGGCCGCCCGCCACTCCCACGAACAGCAGCGCCTCGGGGCGCAGCCAGGCCACGATCCGCTCGGTGAGCACGGCCGCGTTCAGGGCGCCCTCGCCCAGCTCCGCCACGGCCACGTACCAAGGGGTGTCGGCGAGCCGGCCCCGCTCCACCCGCGTCCCCGCGGGATGTTCCAGTTCCTCCGCGTCCGAGAGCCGCCGGCGCACGGCCTCGTACTCGGACGGGAGTGCGGTGAGGACCACGACGGTGGGTTCTGTCTCCGGCACACTCTTAAGGTACTGCCAAGTCGCCTGCCCAGAAGGCGTGTTGGTGCTCGGAGGAGAAGGGGGAGGCGCACGTGTCGGAGCAGGGCGTCAACGGGGGGCAGTTGCTGCTCGCCGAGTACCAGAGCGTGAAGGACGAGCAGCGGGCGCGGATCGGGTTCCGGGACAATCTGCTGTACGTGACGCTCGCGGTGGTGGCCGCCGTCGTCGCCGCGTCCGCGCAGGCCGGGCAGGCGGCCATGCTGCTGGCGCTGCCGCCCGTCTGTGTCGTCCTCGGGTGGACCTACCTGGTCAACGACGAGAAGATCTCCGCGATCGGGGCGTACGTCAGGGGCGAGTTGGGGCCGCGGCTCGCCGAACTCACGGGCGCCGAGGCCGCCTTCAGGTGGGAGACCGCCCATCGCGGCGACGCGCGCAGGGCGTCGCGCAAGCTCATCCAGTGCGGGGTCGATCTGCTCGCGTTCTGTCTCGTGCCGCTCGCGGGGCTGGTCGTGTACTGGGCGAGCGGTCAGGTCTCCGCCGGGCTGGTGGCGCTGTCGGTGGCCGAGGCGCTGGCGGTCGCGGGTCTGGGAGTCCAAGTGGTGCTGTACGCGCAACCTTTCGCCGCGCCGACGGGTCCACCTTCTGCGAGTTGACGGCCATTGGTCCGTTTCGCGCGTCTGGAGGGAGACGTAATGCCGGACGACGAGGGGCGAGGGTTCGCCGGGGGTGTGCGCCGTTTCGTCCGGTGGCCCCGAGAGGTCCCGCGAGGTCCCGCGCAGGTCGTGCCGCTGGCCCGCGTGGGGCTCTTCAGCATCGCCGCGGGGGCGGGCATCGCCGCCCTCGGGTGGGGTGACCAGGTGGTGCTGATGGCGCTCGGCCCGGTGTACGCGATGGCCGACGACGTGATCAAGGGCGTGCGGCACCGGTGGCCGGGCTTCGCCGTCGGCCTGGCGGCCGGCTGGGGGTCAGGGGTCCTCGCGCGGGCGGCGGCCTCCGCCCCGGCCGATCCCGACTGGGCCGACTGGCCCGCCCTCGCCGCCGGGAGCCTCGTCGCCCTCGTGGCCTTCGCGGCGGTCACCCGCCTGCCCGACCGTCCGGGAACCGTGCAGTCCTAGTCATGTCCCGGTGGGACTCATGTCTCAATGAGCCTCATACCCCGCCGTCGTCGTCGGCGCGGCCGCGTCGGCGTCCAGGCGGTGTTCGACTTCGTCGGCGCGGAGCCGACCGTACGGACCGCCGGGGCCGTCGCCGCCGTCGAGGGCGACATCGGCATCGTGGGCATCGGCGGCGGCGCCCTGCCCGTCGGCTTCGGGGCCCTGCCCTTCGAGGTGTCCGTCAGCGCGCCCTACTGGGGTTCCCGCGGCGAACTGATCGAGGTCCTCGACCTCGCGCGCGCCGGTGCCGTCTCCGTCCACACCGAGACGTACTCCCTCGACGAGGCACCCCTCGCCTACGAGCGCCTGCACGCGGGCAAGGTCAACGGCCGGGCGGTCGTCCTCCCCAACGGCTGAACCCGCCGCCCGGTCAGCCCTTGACCCAGCGGTACTGCAGCTCCGGCCGCCCCACCTGACCGTACTGCGGAGCACGTGCCGCCCGCCCGGCCTCGACCAGGTGCTCCAGATAGCGCCGGGCCGTGATCCGGGAGATCCCGACGGCCTCGGCGACCCCGGCCGCCGTCAGGCCGTCGGCGCAGTCCCGGAGGACGACGGAGACGCGTTCCAGGGTCGGGGCGCTCAGCCCCTTGGGAAGCGCGGCCGGACCGGGAGCGCGCAGGGTGGCCAGGGCACGGTCCACCTCGTCCTGGCCGCTCGCCTCGCCGGCCGCCGCGTGGAACTCCGCGTAACGGACCAGCCGGTCGCGCAGGGTGGCGAAGGTGAACGGCTTCAGCACGTACTGCACCACACCGAGCGACACCCCCTCGCGCACGACGGCCAGATCCCTGGCGGACGTCACCGCTATCACGTCCGCGTGGTGACCGGCGGCGCGCAGCGAGCGGGCCAGTTGCAGCCCGTGCACGTCCGGCAGATGCAGATCGAGGAGCAGCAGGTCCACCGGAGTCCGGTCCAGCGCGCGACGGGCCTCCGTGCCCGTGTGGGCCTTGCCCACCGCGGTGAACCCGGGCACCCGCCCGACGTACATGACGTGCGCGTCGGCGGCGACCGGGTCGTCCTCGACGACGAGCACGCGGATCGGGTCGGTCATGCGTCGCCTCCGGGCAGAGCGGGCTGGACGGCCTCGGGCCGCGCGGGCCCGGGCACGGTGGACATCGTGGACCGCTCGGCCGGCGGCACCGCGGGCAACGGCAACCGCACCTCGAACTCCGCCCCGCCCCCGGCCGCCTCGCGCACCGTCAGCCTGCCCGCGTGACGCTCCACGGTCTGCCGCACGAGCGCCAGCCCCAGACCGCGTCCGCCCGGCCCCGCCGGCTTCGTGGTCCAGCCGCGCTGGAAGAGCTGTTCGGTGTGCGCCGGATCCACCCCGGCACCGGTGTCGGCGACCCGCATCACCAGCACGGACTCGTCGGTGAACGCCGTCACCGTGACCCGGGCGCCGGGCGTCCCCTGCGCCGCGTCCACCGCGTTGTCGATCAGATTGCCCAGGACGGTGACCAGGTCCCGGGAGGGCAGGGAATCCGGGAGCAGACCGTCGTCGATGGCGCTGTCGTCGGACACCACCAGCTCCACACCCCGTTCGTTCGCCTGCGCCGCCTTGCCGAGCAGCAGCGCCGCGAGGACCGGTTCGCTGACCGCTGCGACCACCTGGTCGGTCAGCGCCTGCGCCAGCTCCAGCTCCGCCGTGGCGAAGTCGACGGCCTCATCGGCACGGCCCAGCTCGATGAGGGACACCACGGTGTGCAGGCGGTTCGCGGCCTCGTGCGCCTGGGACCGCAGAGCCTGGGTGAAGCCGCGCTCCGAGTCGAGCTCGCCCGTCAGGGCCTGGAGCTCGGTCACGTCGCGCAGGGTGACGACCGTGCCACGGCGTTCACCACCGGAGACCGGGGACGTGTTGACGACCAGCACGCGGGACGCGGTCAGGTGCACCTCGTCGACGCGCGGCTGCGCGGACAGCAGCGCGCCGGTCAGCGGGGCGGGCAGCCCGAGGTCCGCCACCGAACGGCCGACCGCGTCGTCACTCACACCGAGCAGCTCCCGCCCGCCGTCGTTCATCAGCGCCACCCGGAACTGCCCGTCCAGCATCAGCAGCCCCTCGCGCACGGCGTGCAGCGCGGCCTGGTGGTAGTCGTGCATGCGGCTGAGCTCGGCTGCGTTCATGCCGTGCGTGGAGCGGCGCAGCCGGGCGTTGATCACGTACGTGCCGATGCCGCCGAGGACCAGCGCACCCGCCGCGACCCCGACGAGGGCGGTGACCTGGTCCTGGACCCGCTTGGTGATCGCCTCGACCTTGATGCCGGCGCTGACGAGCCCCACGATGCGGCCGTCGTCCCGGATCGGGGTGACGGCGCGGACGGACGGGCCGAGCGTGCCGGTGTAGGTCTCGGTGAAGGACCGGCCCGCCAGCGCGGGACCGGTGTGGCCGAGGAAGTGCTGGCCTATCCGGTTCTCGTCGGGATGGGTCCAGCGGATGCCCCGCGGGTCCATGATCGTGACGAAGTCGACACCGGTGTGCCGCTGCACCCGCAGCGCGTACGGCTGGAGGTCCTTCGAGGGGTCCTCGGTGCGGATCGCCGCGTGCACCGAGGGCGCGTCCGCCACGGAGCGCGCCACGCCCATGGCCTGCCGGCCCGCCGACTCCTCGGCCTGGCTGCGGTCGCTGACATAGGTGAACAGCGCGTACCCGGCGACGAGCACCGCGATCAGCACGGCCTGCATCGCGAAGAGCTGCCCCGCCAGGCTGCGGGGGCGCGGGGCACGGAGGAAACGCATGCCGTCAGTCTGCCTCGCCTCATGTGCGTGAACTCAATGAACGGAAGGGTGACCGCCCTCACAGGCCGGGAGATAGTCACCGCATCGCCCGGGAGTCCACGCCTCCCGGATTCCCCGGACGTGAGCCGCACGCCGGGTTCCGCCGGACGTGAGCCGCACGCCGGATGATGCCGACGACGTCGTCAAGGAGGGCAGCCGTGGCCAGTACATCCCCAACGGCACCTGACGCACCCGCTGTGAAGCGGGACCGTACGCACTACCTCTACATCGCCGTGATCGCCGCGGTGGGCCTCGGCATCGCCGTCGGGTTCGCCGCGCCGGACTTCGCCGTGGAGCTCAAGCCGCTCGGCACGGGCTTCGTCAACCTGATCAAGATGATGATCTCGCCGATCATCTTCTGCACGATCGTGCTCGGCGTCGGCTCGGTGCGGAAGGCCGCCAGGGTCGGCAAGGTCGGCGGGCTCGCGCTCGGCTACTTCATCGCCATGTCCTTCGTGGCGCTGGCCATCGGCCTGGTCGTGGGCAACATCGTCCACCCGGGCAGCGGGATGCACCTGACCGAGGCCGTGAAGGGCGTCGGGCACACCCAGGCCGAGGCCGCCGCCGAGGGGCCGGTCGACTTCCTGCTCGGGATCATTCCGACCACGTTCGTGTCGGCCTTCACCGAGGGCCAGGTGCTCCAGACGCTGCTCGTCGCGCTGCTCGTCGGCTTCGCCCTGCAGGCCATGGGGCGCCAGGGCGAGCCGGTGCTTCGGGGTGTCGAGCACATCCAGAAGCTGGTCTTCCGTGTCCTCGGCATGATCATGTGGGCGGCGCCCGTCGGCGCCTTCGGCGCGATGGCCGCGGTCATCGGCGAGACCGGCATGGACGCGCTCAAGGCGCTGGCCACCATCATGTTCGGCTTCTACATCACCTGCTTCCTCTTCGTCGTGATCGTGCTCGGCACGCTGACGAAGCTGGTGGCCAGGGTCAGCCTCTTCCAGCTGCTGAAGTACCTGGGCCGTGAGTTCCTGCTGATCGTGTCCACCTCGTCGTCCGAGTCCGCGCTGCCGCGGCTCATCGCGAAGATGGAGCACCTGGGCGTCAGCCGCCCCGTCGTCGGCATCACCGTGCCGACCGGCTACTCCTTCAACCTCGACGGCACGATGATCTACCTGACGATGGCCTCGCTGTTCATCGCCGACGCGATGGACCAGCCGATGAGCATCGGCCAGCAGATCGGGCTGCTGCTCTTCATGATGGTCGCCTCCAAGGGCGCGGCCGGCGTCTCGGGTTCCGGTATCGCCGTCCTGGCCAGCGGTCTCCAGTCGCACAAGCCCGCCCTGGTGGACGGTGTCGGCCTGATCATCGGCATCGACCGCTTCATGAGCGAGGCCCGCGCCGTCACCAACTTCGCGGGCAACGCGGTGGCGACTCTGCTCATCGGCACCTGGACGGGCGAGGTCGACAAGGACCGCGTGAACCGTGTCCTCGCCGGTGAACTGCCCTTCGACGAGCGGACGTTGCTGGACGACGACAGCGCCGGCCGGAGCGAGCTGCCCGAGCAGGGCGGCGAGAAGGAGCTGGCGAAGGCGTAGGACTTCCGTGAACAGGGCGTGCCTTCCTGAACGGGGCGCGCCCTGCCGACGGGGGCGTCCGCCCGATCGGGTACGCCCCCGAGGTCGCCGAGCGGCCGGGTTCTTCCCCCGTGGACCCGGCCGCTCGGTGTGTCAGGCGCTCAGTTCGGCCACCAGCCCGGTGGCGCGTGAGGCGGGTACGCCGGCCGTGGTCAGGATGGTGACCGCGGCGGAGCGGCCCGCCTCCTGCGTGGGCAGCAGTCCGTCGTTCACCGCCTCCATCAGGGCGAACAGTGTCTGTTCGTGCACGTAGGCGAGTGCGTACGGCGGCAGCGGCGATTCGAAGACGCCCTGGTCGAGGCCCCGCTGCAGGATGTCCGCGCAGGATTCGCGGACGGGGGTGAGGCGGTCCCGGATGCCCTGCATGGTGACGCTGCGCTGGGCGAGGGCGACGAGGAGCCGGTAGCGGTCGGCGATCTCCCAGACGGCGAGCGTGGAGCGGACGAGCGACTCGGCCGGGTCGGTGACGCCTTCGCGGCCGGCCGCGTGCGCCGCCGCCACCGAGTCCACCGCCTCGTCGACGAGGTCGCTGATCAGGGCCTCACGGTTCTGGAAGTGCCCGTACACCGTGCGCCGTACGACGCCCGCGGCCCGTGCGATCTGGTCCATGGACGCGTCGGGGTCGCGCAGCAGCTCGGCGAGGGCGACGTCGAGGATGCGGCGGCGGTTCACGTCCGCGCGGCTGAGGTTACCCGTGGTCATGACTGCCATTCTGCCTGCCCGTCGCCGGCCCCCGTCCGGCGTGCGCCGACCTCCCGTCCTCGGGCACGAGGCCTCCACCTCCTCGATTTGCACAGCTCTGTGCAGCACCGTACATTGCACATCGTTGCGTAAATGCACAGTGCTGTGCAAATAGATCTCGCTGTACACGCGTCCGCGCCGGCCGACCGCCGTGCGCGTCGACCGAGGAAAGGGCGACCCGTACCCATGCGTCTCGTCATGAACGAACCCGTCGAGAGGATGGAACGTCCCTACGCCCGGCGCTGGTGGGCGCTCCTGGTGCTCTGCCTGAGCCTGCTGATCATCGTGATGGCGAACACCGCCCTCACGGTCGCGGCACCCGACATGACCCAGGACCTGGGCCTGTCCAGCGCCGATCTGCAATGGGTGATCGACGGCTACACCGTCCCGTACGCCGCGCTGATGCTGCTGCTCGGCGCGATCGGCGACAAGTACAGCCGCCGCGGCGCCCTGATCCTCGGGCTCGTCGTCTTCGGGGGCGGCGCCGTCGCCGGGTCGCTCGTCGACGGCTCCACCGGGGTGATCGCGACCCGCGCCGTGATGGGTGTCGGGGCCGCGCTGATCATGCCGGCGACCCTCTCCCTGCTCGCCGCGACCTTCCCGCGCGCGGAGCGGGCCAAGGCGATCACCCTGTGGACCGCCACCGCCGGACTCGCCATCGCGGCGGGCCCGCTGGTCGCCGGAGCGCTTCTGGAGCACCACGGCTGGTCGTCCACGTTCCTCATCAACGTGCCGATCGCCGCGGTCGCGATCGTCGGCGCGCTCGTCCTCGTGCCGCCGTCCAAGGCGGCGCACCACCACCGCATCGACTACGTGGGCGGCCTGCTGTCGGTGGTCTGGATCGGCTCGCTGGTCTACATGATCATCGAGGGTCCGCACTTCGGCTGGGGCGTCAACGCCGTCACCGCCGCGGTCGTCGCGGGCGTCGGTCTCGCGCTGTTCGTGGTGTGGGAACTGCGCCACCCGCGGCCGGTGGTCGACGTGCGCCGTTTCGCCCATCGCGGCTTCGCGGGCTCGAACCTCGCCGTCGCGCTCTTCTTCCTGGCCGTCTTCGGAGCCTTCTACTACCTCACCCAGCACCTCCAGTTCGTCCTCGGCTACGACGCGCTGGACACCGGGGTGCGCATGCTGCCGCTCGCCGGAGCCGTCTTCGTCGGCTCGGCGCTCACCGGCTACCTCACCCCGCGCGTCGGCATGAAGATCACGGTCACCGCGGGCATGGTCGGCGGCACCGCGGCGCTCGCCCTGCTCGCCCGGGTCGACGCGGCATCGTCGTACGGCGATCTCGTCGTGCCCCTCGTGGTCCTGGGACTCGCGATCGGGCTCGCCCTGTCGCCCTGCACGGACGCCATCATGGGCGCGTTCCCCGAGTCCGAACTGGGCGTCGGCGGCGCGGTCAACGACACCTCGCTGGAACTCGGCGGCTCGCTCGGCATCGCCATCCTCGGCTCGGTCCTGTCGAGTGCGTACTCCTCGCACCTGTCGGACGCGACGGCGGGCAGCAAGCTCCCGGCGAACGCCCTGTCCACCGCGCAGGATTCCGTCGGCGCCGGATACGCCGTCGCCCAGGGCATCGGGGACAAGGCCCGCCAGGCCGGTGAACAGGCCGCCCACGCGGGCGGTCCCGAGCAGGCCGCGCAGCTGAAGGCCCAGGCCGACCAGCTCGCCGAGGGCGCACGGCAGATGGCGGACGCGGTGGGCTCGTCCTTCTCGGACGCGGTGGCACACACCAGCCTCGTCGGAGCGGTGATCCTGGGCGTGGGCACGGTGCTCGTCGCCTTCCTCCTGCCCCGGAAGGCGCGTACGGGGGCCGACGGCCCCGAAGCCGGAGCCGGAGCCGGAGCGGAGACCGAAGCCGAAGCCGAAGCCGAGGTCGAAGCCGGAGCGGAGACCGAAGCCGAGACCGAGGGCGGCGCCGCGCAGGACGCGCCCGACGGCGCGGCCGAGGAGAAGGACGCGCCCGAGCCCGCGGGCGGAGCCCGTCGCTGACCCTTTCTTGAACATCCGTTCGGAACCGTGACCCCGAGGGCCGCCGTCTCGTAGGACATGCATCACCGTGCCGTGCCGGTCGGACCGGCACGGCACGGCACGTTCGGCAAAGGACACGGAGCATGAAGATCGACTGGGACCGGCGCACCTGCGCCCGGCGCGGTCACGTCACGTACGCCCCCGACGAGCGGGCCCTGCGCGATCGGCTGCGCGCCGAGACGGGTCTCGGCGAGGCCTGGCGGTGTCTGCGCTGCGGCGACTTCGCGCTCGGCGCCCCGCACGGCTCCGGGCCCGCCGACGATGCCCCGCTCGTACCGCGCGGCAAGGTCCTGCGCGACCTGTTCATCCTGCGCTTCCTCGCCGTCGAGCGGGCCGTGCGCGGGGTGTTCATCGTGCTGGTCGCGGCGGCCGTGTGGAAGTTCAGCAACAGCCAGGACGCGGTGCGCCGGCTCTTCGACGAGTACCTCGACGTCTTCCGTCCGGTCTTCCGGCACTTCCACTACGACCTCGACCACTCACCCGTGGTCGGTACCGTCCAGAAGACCTTCGGTTACCGGCACTCCACCCTGATGCTGGTGGCCGTGCTGCTCCTGGTCTACGCCGCGATCGAGCTCGTCGAGGCGGTCGGCCTCTGGTACGCCAAGCGCTGGGCGGAGTACCTCACGGTCGTCGCCACCGCCGCCTTCCTCCCGCTGGAGATCTACGAACTCACCGAGCACGTCAGCTGGTTGAAGATCACCACGCTGGTCCTCAACATCCTCGCGGTGCTCTACATCGCCCTCGCCAAGCGGCTGTTCGGACTGCGCGGCGGCCACCGGGCGTTCGAGGCGGAGCGGCACAGCGCCTCGCTGCTGGAGGTGGAGGAGTCGGCGGGCCTGGAACCCGCCCACTCGTAGCGGCCCCGTCCCGTCGCGGCGCGCCCCGAGCCCTTGTGCGGGCACGGGGCCGCCCGCAGGACCCCGAGGCCGCCGCACGCTTACCTTTTGGTCAGTAGCTGACCAAATAGTCGGTACTTGTGGGAAGTTGTCCCCCCGACCAGCATGGCCGGCATGACGAACGACCTTGAGAACACCTCTGTCGCCGTGCTCGGTCTGGGTGCCATGGGACAGGCCCTCGCCGCGGCCTTCCTCCGCGCGGGGCACCGCACCACCGTCTGGAACCGCTCGCCCGGCAAGGGCGACGACCTCGTCGCGCGAGGCGCCCGCCGCGCGGACAGTGCCGCGGAAGCCGTCCGCGCCGCCGAGCTGGTCGTCGTCTGCGTCGTCGATCACGGCGCGGTGCGGGCCGTCCTCGACGCCACCGCGGACGAGCTGCCGGGACGCGTCCTGGTGAACCTGACGTCGGACACCCCCGAGCGCGCCCGCGCCACCGCCGCCTGGGCGGACGAGCGCGGAATCGACCACCTGGACGGCTCGATCATGGTGCCGGTCCCGGCGATCGGCGGGCCCGACGCGCTCGTCTTCTACAGCGGGCCGCGCGCGGCGTACGACAAGCACGAGCGCGCGCTGAGGGCGCTCGGCGGGCGGCCCGCGTACCTGGGCGAGGAGCCGGGCCTCGCCGCCGTGTACGACCTGGCGCTGCTCGACTTCTTCTACTCCAGCATGGCGGGACTCGTGCACGCCTTCGCGCTGGCCGGGGCGGACGGCGTCCCGGCCGCCTCGCTCGCCCCCTACCTGGACACCATCGCCGCCATCCTGCCGCCCATCGCGGCCGGCACCGCCGAGGACATCGACGCCGGCCGCTATCCCGGCGCCGCCGCGAACCTCGCCATGATGGCCGCGGGGGCGGGCCATGTGCTGGAAGCCGCCGAGCACCGCGGCCTCGACGTGAGCACCCTGCGCTCGGTCAAGGAGATCGCCGACCGTGCCGTCGCCCGCGGTCACGCCGCCGACAGTTGGGCGAGCACCGTCGAGGTCGTTCGGGGGTGACCGGCCGGGCGGCGCGCCCCGGCGTCCTGGCGGGCCCTACCGGCCCGTCGTCGCGTCGAGGCGGGCCAGCTCCTGCGGGGTCAGGAGCAGGTCGGCCGCCGCGGCCGAGTCCCGGATGGTCTCGGGGCGGCTCGCGCCCGGGATCGGGATCACGGTCGGCGACCGCGCCAGCAGCCAGGCCAGACAGACCTGCTGGGGGCTGACCCCGCGTTCACGGGCCACCGCGTGGAAGGCCCCGAAGGGTCCGGACCCCGGTTCCGCGGACCGCGCCCCGGGCGGGCCGTCCAGGGAGCTGCGCGAGATCCCGCCCAGCGGGCTCCACGGCAGGAAGGCGATGCCCAGCTCGGCACAGAGCCGCAGCGCGTCCTCACTGTCCCGGACCGCGGGCGAGTACTGGTTCTGCACCGAGACCAGCCGGTCGCCGAGGATCGCACGGGCGGCGCGGATCTGGGCGGTGGTGGTGTTGGAGATGCCGGCCAGCCGGACTGTGCCCTCGTCGAGGAGTTCGCGCAGGGCGCCGACGGACTCCTCGAACGGCACGGACGGGTCGGGCTTGTGCAGCTGGTAGAGGCCGATCGCGTCCACCCCGAGCCGCTTCAGCGAGGCCCGCGCGGCCGACTTCAGATGGCGCGGCGAGCCCGTCACCGTCCAGCTGCCGTCGGCGGGTCTGCCGCGTCCGCCCTTCGTGGTCACCAGCACGTCGCCCGTGTCGCCGCCGTACGTCGCCAGAGCGCGGGCCACCAACTGCTCGTTGTGGCCGGGTTCGGCACCGGGCAGGTGGTAGGAGTCGGCCGTGTCGAGCAGGGTCACGCCCGCGTCCAGAGCGGCGTGCACCGTGGCCAGGGCCCGTGCCTCGTCCGGGCGGCCCTCGATGGACAGGGGCATCGCGCCGAGGCCGATCGCGCCGACGCTCACCTCTCCCAGAGTGCGGTGGCGCATGTCAGCCGTTCTCCTTTCCGAGCGTCTCGGCGACCGCGCGCGGCAGCCATTCGTCCGTCCCGCCGAAGGCGAAACCGAGCTTCGTGGCCCGGGAGTTGTCCATGCCGTAGGAGCGGGCGAACGAGAACGGGGAGACCTCCCCGACCTCGACGCTCCGGAAGACGGTCCTGCCCCCGGGGACGTGGACCGCGACCGCCGCGCACAGCTCCTCGGTGGTGAGCACCCCGTGGGAGGCGGCGTTCACCGGGCCGGTGAAGTCCTGGCCCGCCGCCCAGGCGAGGAAGTCCGCGATCTCCTCGACATGGACGTAGGTCGCCGGGCGGTTCACGGCGGGCACGGCGATCGGATCGCCCGTGCGGATGCGGTCGGCGTAGTGGTCGAGGCGTCCGGTGAAGTCGTCGTCGCCGCCCAGCACATGGGCGACGCGGACGGCCACGTACGGGAAGGCGGGACCGGCCGCGAGGACCGCCTCGGCCTGCCGCTTGCCCTCGCCGTAGTGCGTCTCCAGGAACTCCGGGTCGTCCCAGGGCAGCGTGAGGTCGACGGCGACGGTACGGGGATCCACGGCGTCCTCGCCCACGAGGTCCGCCGAGTCCTCGTACTCGTACACCTCCACGGTCGACGTCATCACATAGCGCCGGGTGCGGTCCGCGAAGACGCGCCGCGCGATCCGGGCCTGCCGCGGCGTGTAGCAGACCTGGTCGATCACGACGTCGAACGTCCGCGAACCCAGCGCGCTCTCCAGGGACTTCTCGTCATTGCGGTCCGCGACGAGATGAATTGCCCCCGCGGGCGGTGCCGACGACCCCCGGTTGATCACGGTGACCCGGTCTCCCGCGGCCAGCAGCCGGGCTATCAGACGCTTTCCGAAATACCGGTTTCCGCCGATGACGCATATCTCGCGCATGACGAACGCCCCCGATCCGCTTCGTATTCCGTGGAGCCCGGCGTGCTTCGAAGCCTTCGGCGCGCCGGTCCTTGTGGTGATAATTCTCCCGTCGTACGCAGGAGGTCTGAAGGGGGAGTCATGGGAGATCCGGCCGCGGCACAGAAGGAACCACGGCATCTGCGCGCAGCCGCCAACGAAACGTCGGTGGCCTTCGACGCGCTCGACCGGCAGATCCTGGAGCAGCTCCAGAGCGACGGCCGGATCAAGCTCAGCGAGCTCGGCCGCCGTGTCCGGCTGAGCCCGGCGGCCGTCGCCGAACGCGTCCGCCGCCTGGAGTCGGCCGGCGCCATCACCGGCTACGGCGCCCATGTCTCGCCGCCCCGACTCGGCTACGGCATCCAGGCCTTCATCCGGGTCAATCCGCACGGCGGCTACACCCTCAAGCACCCGAGGACGCTGGAGCTGCTGGAGCGACCCGAGGTCGTGGAGGTCCACCACGTCGTCGGCGAGGACTGCTGGATCCTCAAGGTGGCCGTCGAGGACACCATCCACCTGGAGGAGATCCTGGAGCAGACCTCCGCGCTGGGGCGTACGACGACGTCGATCGTGCTGTCCTCCCCGGTGGAGCGGAAGCCGCTGCTGCCGCCGGCCTGAACCCGCGGCGGCCGGGCCGGCACCGGACGGGCCGGTCCGGCGCCCGGAGGGTTTGCCTTGACGTCGGCGTCAAGGACTACCGTCGCAGGCATGCGAATCGGCGAGCTGGCGGAACGCGCCGGGACGACCACCCGGACCCTGCGCTACTACGAGTCGCGGGGGCTGCTGCCCGCGCGGCGCGGCGAGAACGGGTACCGCACCTACGACGAGCACGACCTGCGGCTGCTGCGGCAGATCAGGACGCTGCAGGACTTCGGGTTCGACCTGGAGGAGACGCGCCCCTTCGTGGAGTGTCTGCGGGCCGGGCATCCCGAGGGCGACTCGTGTCCCGCGTCGCTCGCGGTCTACCGCCGCAAGCTCGGTGAGCTCGACACGCTGATCGAGGAGCTGCGGTCGGTGCGCGCGCAGGTCGCCGGGCAGCTGCTGCGGGCGGAGCAGGCGCGGGACGAGCTGGCGGCCGAGTCGCGGGTTCCGGGCGGCCCGGAACCGGAATGCGAACTGGGAGGGCAGACGTGGTGATCAAGGTGGCGGGTGTGGCCGAGGTGACGGACGCGGACTTCGAGGCGGAGGTGATCGGGGCGGACCTGCCCGTGCTCGTGGAGTTCACAGCCGACTGGTGCGGACCGTGCAGGCAGCTCGCCCCGGTCCTCGCGGACATCGCCTTCGAGGAGAGCGACCGGATCAAGATCGTCCAGCTGGACGTGGACAGGAACCCCGAGACGACCATCGCGTACGGCGTCCTCTCGATGCCCACGCTCATGGTGTTCCGCGGTGGAGAGCCGGTGAAGTCGATGGTGGGCGCCCGGCCCAAGCGACGGCTGATGGAAGAGCTCGCCGACGTGCTCTGACCGCGCCCGGCGAACGAGCCCGCATCCGGGCCGATATACGAGAAATCCCCCTGGCGATTGCGCTCGGGGGATTTCTTTGCGTATATTCGATGGTTCGCGACTTCAAGAGAATTAAGTCGCGGAGAAGTTCACTGGCCACAGTATATCCGGGCGGGAGCGGAATTGTCAAACAGGGGCTCACACACAGAATTTCCCGACGATGAATTGCGGAGAGAGCAGGAATTCATCGACGGGCTGTACGCGCGCGTGGACGCCCTGCGCGGGGTCACCGAGGCGTCCGTCGAGGACGCGCTCGCCCAGGGCAACACGCCCATGCAGGCCCGGCTCGAACGGGACGTGCTGGTCGCCGAGCGCTCCGGCCTGCTCGCCGCGCTGAACGCCGTCGACGGATCGCTCTGCTTCGGCCGCATCGACCTCGCCCCCGACCCCTCCTCCTCGTCCGGGCAGGGGGAGTCCCCGTCAGGGGTCAGCCACCACATCGGCCGCATCGGCATCCGCGCCGACGACACCGAACACACCCCGATCCTCATCGACTGGCGGGCCCCGGTCGCCCGCCCCTTCTACCTGGCCACCGGCCACACCCCCATGGGCCTGCGCCGCCGCCGGCACATCACGACCGAGGGCCGGCGCGTCACCGCCCTGCACGACGAGATCCTCGACCTGGGCGACCGCGAACGCACCGGACACGAGGACCCCACCGGCGACGCCGTACTGCTCGCCGCGCTCAACGCGGCCCGAACCGGCCGCATGAGCGACATCGTGCAGACCATCCAGGCCGAGCAGGACCGGATCATCCGCGCGCCGCACCGGGGCGTGCTCGTCGTCGAGGGCGGGCCCGGCACCGGCAAGACCGCCGTGGCGCTGCACCGCGCCGCCTACCTGCTCTACGAGCACCGCGAGCTGCTGGCCAAGCGCGCCGTCCTCATCGTCGGCCCCAACCCGGCCTTCCTCGGCTACATCGGCGAGGTGCTGCCCTCGCTCGGCGAGACGGGCGTCCTGCTCGCGACCGTCGGCGAACTGTTCCCCGGTGTGCACGCCACGGCCGGCGACACCCCCGAGGCCGCCGCCGTGAAGGGCCGCGCCGACATGGCCGACGTCCTCGCCGCGGTCGTCCGCGACCGGCAGGCGCTGCCCGATCCGGTCATCGCGATCGAGCACGACCGGGACGTCCTGATGCTCGACGCGGGCCTCGTGCAGGTCGCCCGCGAACGCACCCGCGAGGCCGGGCTGCCGCACAACGTGGCGCGTGAGCACTTCGAGGGACACATCCTCAACACCCTCACCGACATGCTCGCCGAACGCATCGGCACGGACCCGTTCGACGGGTCCAACCTCCTCGACCCCAGCGACATCACGCAGATCCGCGACGAGCTGGCCGAGAACCCCGAGGTCTGGTCCGCGGTCGACCAGCTGTGGCCGCGGCTGACACCGCAGCGCGTCGTCGCGGACTTCCTCGCCGCCCCCGAGACCCACCTCGGCGAACAGGACGCCGCCGCCGTCCGCCGCCCCGTCACCCGGGAGTGGACCACCGCGGACGTCCCCCTCCTCGACGAGGCCGCCGAACTGCTCGGCGAGGACGACCGCGTCGCCCGCGCCCTCGCCGACCAGGAGCGCCGCACCCAGGTCGCCTACGCGCAGGGCGTGCTCGACGTGTCGTACGCCTCGCGGACGTACGAGTTCGAGGACAAGGACGAGGAGGACTCCGAGATCCTCTCCGCGCACAACATCATCGACGCCGAACGGATGGCGGAACGGCACGAGGAGGACGACCACCGCAGCGCCGCCGAGCGGGCCGCCGCCGACCGGACCTGGGCCTTCGGCCACATCATCGTCGACGAGGCGCAGGAACTGAGCCCGATGGCGTGGCGGTTGCTGATGCGCCGCAGCCCCACCCGGTCGATGACCCTCGTCGGAGACCCGGCGCAGACCGCGGAGTCGGCCGGGGTGGGCTCCTGGGAGGAGATCCTGGCCCCCTACGTGGAGGACCGCTGGGAGCACACGCGGCTCGCCGTCAACTACCGGACCCCGTCGGAGATCATGGACCTCGCCGCGGCCGTGGTCCGGGCCGAGCAGCCCGGCTTCGAGCCGCCGCGGTCCGTCCGGTCGACCGGGGAACGCCCCTGGGTGCGGGACGCCGGCGTCGATCTGCCCGGAGCCGTCGCCAAGGCGGTGGCCGAACTGACCCCGGCCGAGGGGCGGCTCGCGGTGATCGCGCCGCGCCCGCTGCACGGCGCGCTGGCCGAGCGGCTGGACGGGGTCACCGCGGATGCCGAGCCCGACCTGACACGGGACGTGGTGCTGCTCGATCCGCGGCAGGCCAAGGGGCTGGAGTTCGACTCCGTGCTCGTGGTCGACCCGGCGTCGTACGGCACGAGCGACCTGTACGTGGCGCTGACCCGCGCCACCCAGTCGCTGGGCGTGCTCCACACGGGGACGCTGCCGCGGTCCCTGAGCGCACCCGAACCGGCCTGAGCGGCCGCGTCGTCGAGCGCCGGACGGCCGGAATCAGGCCGTCCGGCGCTCCACGCGGCTACGCGGGCCGGAGCCAGATCGTGGCGAGCGGGGGCAGGGTCAGCCGGATGCCGGCCGGGCGGCCGTGCGCCGGGTGGGGTTCGGGTTTGACGGGGTCGGGGTTCAGGACGTCGCTGCCGCCGTAGCGGCCGGCGTCGGTGTTGAGGACCTCGTGCCAGGCCGGAACGTCCTCGGGGACGCCGATGCGGTAGCCGTGCCGCACGACGGGGGAGAAGTGCGAGACCGCGAGCAGCGGGGTGCCGTCGGCGTCGTACCGCAGGAAGGCGAGCACATTGTCCTCGGCGGCGTCACCGGCGATCCAGCTGAACCCGGAGGGCTCGGTGTCGCGCTGCCACAGCGCGGGCTCGCGGCGATAGACCGCGTTCAGATCGCGGACGAGGTCGCGGACACCGCGGTGGTCGGGCTCGGCGGAGTAGGCGGGATCGAGGAGCCACCAGTCGGGGCCGTGCGCCTCGGACCACTCGGCGCCCTGGGCGAACTCCTGCCCCATGAACAGGAGTTGCTTGCCGGGATGGGCCCACATGAAGCCGAGGTAGGCGCGCACGGTGGCCCGCTGCTGCCACCAGTCTCCGGGCATCTTGGAGACCAGTGAGCCCTTGCCGTGGACGACCTCGTCGTGCGAGATGGGCAGGACGTAGTTCTCGCTGTAGGCGTACACCATCGAGAAGGTCATCTCGTTGTGGTGGTACCTGCGGTGGACCGGATCGTGGGCCACGTAGCCCAGCGAGTCGTGCATCCAGCCCATGTTCCACTTCAGCCCGAAACCCAACCCGCCGAATCCGCCCGGACCGTTGTGATGGGTGGCACGGGTGACACCGTCCCAGGCCGTGGACTCCTCGGCGATGGTGACGACGCCGGGGTTGCGGCGGTAGACGGTGGCGTTCATCTCCTGGAGGAAGGCCACCGCGTCCAGGTTCTCGCGTCCGCCGTGCTCGTTGGGGACCCACTGCCCGGGTTCGCGGGAGTAGTCGAGATAGAGCATGGAGGCGACCGCGTCGACGCGCAGGCCGTCGATGTGGAACTCCTCGCACCAGTACACGGCGTTGGCGACCAGGAAGTTGCGGACCTCGTGCCGCCCGTAGTCGAACTCGAGGGTGCCCCAGTCCGGATGGGCGGCACGCAGCGGGTCGGCGTGCTCGTACAGCGGACGCCCGTCGAATTCGGCGAGGGCCCAGTCGTCCCGGGGGAAGTGTGCGGGTACCCAGTCCATCAGGACGCCGATGCCGGCCCGGTGCAGGGCGTCGACGAGGTACTTGAAGTCGTCGGGGGTGCCCAGCCGTGCGGTCGGGGCGTAGAAGCCGGTCACCTGATAGCCCCACGACCCGCCGAAGGGATGCTCCGCCACCGGCATCAGTTCGACATGCGTGAAGCCCAGGTCCGACACATAGGCGGGGAGCTGCTCGGCGAGCTGGCGGTAGGTGAGACCGGGACGCCAGGACGGCAGGTGCACCTCGTACACGGAGAACGGCGCCTCGTGCGTCGCCCGCAGCCCCCTGCGCGACATCCACTCCGCGTCCCGCCACTCATGGTGGGATGTGTGGACGATCGACGAGGTGCGGGGCGGGGTTTCGGTGCGCCGGGCCATCGGATCCGCGCGCAGCGTGCGCGTCCCGTCCGGGCGGGTGATCTCGAACTTGTAGAGCTCGCCCTCGCCGATCGCGGGCACGAACAGCTCCCACACCCCGGAGGAGCCGAGCGAACGCATCGGATGACCCGTGCCGTCCCAGAAGTTGAAGCCGGCGGCGAGACGCACACCGCGCGCGTTGGGTGCCCACACGGTGAACCGCGTGCCGGTCACGCCCTGGTGGACCATCGGCTGCGCGCCGAGGGCCCGCCACAGCTCCTCGTGCCGGCCCTCGCCGATCAGGTGCAGGTCGAGTTCGCCCAGCGCGGGCAGGAAACGGTACGCGTCCTCGGTCTCCTGGACCGTCTCCTCGTACGCCACGAGCAGCCGGTACGACGCGGGGACGTCACGCAGCGGCAGCAGTCCCGAGAAGAACCCGTCCCCGTCGGCGTGCAGTTCGGCGCGCAGTTGGTCCGTCACGACGGTGACCCCGAGCGCGTACGGGCGGAAGACGCGGAAGGCCACGCCGTCCGGCACCGGATGGGCTCCGAGCACGCCGTGCGGATCGTGGTGGGTGCCGTCGAGCAGCCGTTCCCGGTCGCCGGGCCCGACGCCCGGGAAGAAGGGCGCGGGGTCGGCGACGGGGCCCGGCGCCTGCTCCGGGATGCGGGCCGGCTCCGGGACCGGTGGCGTGTCCGGGGTCCCCTCCGGGCGGGGAAGCTGCCTCGGAACCTTCGCGGAACTCGTGGACCTGCGCGTCTTCGCGGCCTTTTGCGCCTTGCCCGCGGCGGACTTCCCGGCCGCCGCCCGGGCCGGGGACTTCCCGGCCGCGCCCTTCCCGGCAGCGGTCTTCCCGTTCGCGTCCTCGGCCGCGGCCGACTCGGCAGCCCCCGCCGCCCCCTTCGCCGCCCCGGAAGCCTTGGGGGTCTTCCCGGCCGCCGTCGGGCCGGTCGCCGTCTTCTTGGCGGCAGCCGACTTCTTCGCGCCGGACTTCTTCGCGCCGGACTTCTTCGGACTGTCGTCGGACGGAGGGCGGGGCGTCACGGGCAGGGCCTCCTCGGCAGGATCGGGTGACATCGCGGGACCAGGTGGATCGAAGGGACCAGGGGAGCGGGGTTCAGGGCGACGCGGCCAGCCGGCGCACCGCCGCCATCGGCACCGGCAGCCAGTCGGGCCGGTGCCGGGCCTCGTACAGCACTTCGTAGACCGCCTTCTCCGTCTCGTACGCCCGCAGCAGGACGGGGTCGGTGCGCGGGTCGACGCCGGCGGCCTCCGCGTAGCCGGTGCAGTACGCGGCGCGGCAGGCGTCGGCCCAGCCGGGTATCAGAGGGGCGGGCACACCGGCGGCGCCCGGGGCGCCGGGGACCGAGTGGGCGGCGTAGTCGAACGAACGGAGCATGCCCGCGATGTCACGCGCCACGGGCTGCGGCATCCGGCGCTCGGCGATCGGCTTCGACGGCTCACCCTCGAAGTCGATCAGCGACCACTCCCCGGTGGGGGAGCGCAGACACTGCCCCAGGTGCAGATCGCCGTGGATGCGCTGCGCGGTCCAGGTGTGTCCCTCGGCGGCCAGATCGGCCAGCGCCTCGAACGCGGTCAGCAGGCCGGGCGCGTACGGACGCAGGGCGGGCACCGCCTGCGCCGCAGCCTCCAGACGCTCCGTCATGCCGTCGACGAGCAGCTCCATCTGCGCGCGGCCCAGCGTCACCGTGGGCAGCGTACGGGCGAGCGCCGTGTGCACCTCGGCGGTGGCCCGGCCCAGCGCCCGCGCCTCGCCGGCGAAGTCCTCGCCCTTGGCCAGTTCGCGCAGCGCCAGCTCCCAGCCGTCCGACGCGCCCTGCACGAACGGCTGGAGCACACCGAGGACGGACGTCTGCCCGCCCAGGTCCGCGAGCATCCACGCCGCGGGGGCCGGTACGCGCGCACAGCCCGCCCGGGACAGCGCCAGCGGCAGTTCCAGATCGGGATTGGTGCCCGGCACGATCCGGCGCAACAGCTTGAGAATGAACGTATCTCCGTACACGATCGACGAGTTGGACTGCTCCGCCGTCATCAGGCGCGGCACCAGGTCCCTGCGGATCTCCTGGCGCGTGTCCCGCTCGAAGCGCAGCTCGCCGACCCGGGCCCGGCTGCGCAGCGCTTCCAGCAGCAGCCCGGCGGGGCGCGGGTCGTACAGCGCCTCGTACACGGTGCGCCCGGCCAGCGGCCCCTCGTCCGGATGCCCGATCAGCGCGGGCGCGAGCCGGGGCGGCAGCGCCTCCCGGACACCGATGAGCAGTTGGTAGCAGTCGCCCGGCTGCGGGGCGGCACCCTGCGCCGGAGTGAGCGGCTGATGCGCTCGTAAGAGAAGGTGGAGCAGGCCCGCCTTCGCCCCGGGCGGCAGCAGTTCCACCGCCGAGACCAGCGAGAATCCGGTCACCGGACGCCCCTTGCCCGCGAACCAGCGCTGCCGCGGCAGCCACTCCCGCAGCAGTGGATCGAGGGACGCGAGAAGCTCGGGGCGTGCGACGGGGGCCGTTGCAGAGTGGGTTGCGGCTTCCGACATGGCGTCGCGTCCTTTCCCCGGAGTCGGGGTGTTACTGATGCGTGCCCAGGGCGGGGCGGGGGAAACCGCCCCGCCACCCGGGTCCTAGAGGGCGTCCTTGCGGAGCCGGAACCAGTAGAAGCCGTGG